>NC_020304.1:2140000-3340000 GCF_000341395.1 Desulfocapsa sulfexigens DSM 10523
CTTTCAGCCACTTGTCGAGAGTGGTGATTATCTTCCTGGCCTGCTCGGCACTGGAGATGTTGAATTTGGATTTCGTAAGGTACTCTCCGTTGCGTTTTTGGTAACGTCTGATGGTGAACATCTCTTTGGTGAACTCGTTTTTCGCCCGACTCCAGTTCTTGTACCGGAAGATGATGGTGGCCCAGGCACCCTTTGTTAGAATTTCCTTGTCCAGTTGTTGGACAAGGACCTGTCCGTCTTCTTCGTACTGTATGGTAATATCGTTGACGTCACTGGCCATTATATGCTCCGAGTTGCGGGTTGAGTAGTTTAAGTGTTGAATTTTATGGTGGCTATGCAAACATATCCTGAATAAAAAAGAAAGAGGGAAAGCATCGACCGTTATGCTCTCCCCCTTCTTTGTTTTACGTGTTTAGCTGGCGGTGAATGTAAGTACTCCTTCCTGTAAGGCTACTTCGGCTGTACTTCCTTCAGGATACTTTCCTTCCAGGATTTCCATGGCAAGTGGGTCTTCAAGGTGACGCTGGATTGCCCTTTTAAGGGGTCTTGCTCCAAAGAGCGGGTTGTATCCGCTTTCGACCAGGTATTGCTTGGCATTTTCACTTATTTTAAGAGATATCTTCTTCTCCTGCAGTCGTTTCCTGAGGCGTCCCAACTGGATGTCGATGATTTCCGACATGTTCTCCCTGGAAAGGCTGTGAAAGATGATAGTTTCGTCTATCCTGTTTAAGAACTCTGGTTTGAACTGCTGGTTGAGAATTTCTTCAATTTGCCCAGCGATACTCGCTTCGCTTTCCTTATCTTCCGCCATCTTCATTATAAGATCACTACCAAGATTAGATGTCATAATCATAATCGTGTTTCTGAAATCGACAGTCCTTCCCTTGCCGTCAGTCATGCGTCCATCGTCAAGAACCTGAAGGAGTACATTGAAGACGTCGGGGTGGGCCTTTTCAATTTCATCCAGGAGGATGACGGCGTAAGGACGTCTGCGTACTGCTTCAGTGAGGTAGCCACCCTCGTCATATCCAACATAGCCTGGAGGGGCTCCAATGAGTCTTGCAACGGAGTGTTTTTCCATGAATTCAGACATGTCGATACGAACCATAGCTTGCTCGGAGTCAAAAAGGAAGTCGGCAAGGCTTCTGGCCAGCTCTGTCTTCCCGACTCCGGTTGGTCCTAGAAAAATGAATGAGCCCAGTGGCCTGTCAGGGTCCTGAAGGCCTGCTCGTGCTCGTCGCACAGCATTTGATACTGACTGAATAGCCTCTTTCTGACCTATGACACGCTTTGCCAGTGCTCCTTCTGCTTGGATGAGTTTGTCTTTTTCTCCTTCGAGGAGTCTGTCAACCGGGATACCTGTCCACTTGGCAACAACCATTGCGATGTCTTCGCTACTCACCTCTTCTTTGAGCATGTGCTGGCTTTTCTGGATCTCCTGGAGCTCAGATTTGGCATTGTCCAGTTTCTTTTGCAGTTCGACAATTTGTCCATAACGAATTTCTGCTGCCTTGCTCAGGTCACCGGCTCGTTCAGCTTTTTGCTCTTCAATCTTCGCCTCATCGATGTCTGCCTTAGCCTGGCGGATCGCCTGGATCATGTCGCGCTCAATGGTCCACTGCCCCTTAAGGGAGGTTAGTTCGTCGTTGAGATCGCCAAGTTTTCTGTTTATTTCATCCAGTCTCTCCTTGGAAGCCTTGTCCTTTTCACGTTTCAGTGCTTCTTTCTCGATTTCAAATTTGATTTTGATGCGTTCAAGGTTGTCTATTTCAGCAGGCATGGAATCGATTTCAATGCGCAGTCTGGCGGCCGCTTCATCGATCAGGTCAATAGCCTTGTCCGGAAGGAAACGGTCGCTGATGTATCTGCTTGAGAGTACAACGGCTGCAACAGTTGCTGAATCCTGTATGCGAACTCCGTGGTGCAGTTCGTATTTTTCTTTGATGCCACGGAGGATGGCAATGGTGTCCTCCTCGCTGGGTTCCTCGACAAGTATTGGTTGGAATCTTCGTTCAAGGGCCGCATCTTTTTCGATGTATTTACGGTACTCGTCAAGCGTGGTAGCTCCAATGCAATGGAGATCACCTCGTGCCAGTGCGGGCTTAAGCATATTGGAGGCATCCATTGAGCCTTCCGCAGCGCCTGCTCCGACAAGAGTATGAATTTCGTCAATGAAGAGAATGATTTCTCCGGCTCGTTTTTCAACTTCCTTGAGTACTGCTTTGAGCCTGTCCTCAAATTCACCTCTGTACTTAGCGCCGGCAATCAAGGATCCCAGGTCGAGTGACACGACTTGTTTTCTTTCAAGGGTGGCCGGAATGTCACCATTGACAATCCGAAGTGCGAGTCCTTCTGCAATGGCAGTTTTTCCGACACCCGGTTCGCCGATAAGGATAGGGTTGTTTTTGGTCCGCCTGGAGAGAACTTCAATAATCCTCCGGATCTCTCCATCCCGTCCAATCACTGGATCAAGTTTTCCCTGTCGCGCAATATCTGTCAGGTTGCGAGCATACTTTTCAAGGGCCTGGTATTTTTCTTCAGGGTATTGGTCGGTTACCCGTTGGTTGCCACGAATTGTGGTGAGTGCCGTGAGAAAGTTTTTTTCATTAACACCCAAAAGCTGAAGCATTTTGGAACTTTTAGATTTTCCGTCCTGAATGATAGTCAGAAAAAGATGCTCCTGGCTGACAAAGTCATCCTGCATCTGGTTTGCTGTCTTGAAAGAGTTGTCGATTATTTTTCGGAGGTCGTTTGACAGGTATGCCTGGCCCGCACCACCACCGCTTACCTGTGGAATGTTCTCTATGAGTTTGCCAGTTTCCATGAGAACCTTTGATGGTTCTATTCCCATTTTTTGAAGCACTGGAACAACAACTCCTTCAGGTTGTTCCAGAATGGCTTTTACCAGATGTGAAATTCGTATTTCCTGGTTGTTGTTGTTCTGGGCAAACTGCTGAGCAGCCTGAATTGCTTCTTGCGATTTTATCGTTAACTTGTCGAATTGCATGGTTCTTCTCCCTTTTTATCTTTTTATGTGGCGATCACATAAATATATTGTAAAACCAGATAACTAAATCCAGTATTGTTTATCGTTTCAAGCAAAAATAAGGACGAAAAAAGGATGTGTCAAGTTTATGGCAAGAAAATTGCATCAAGGTGAAGAGAGACAAAAAAAAGTGGTGAATCCTGGAGAGGATTCACCACTTGGTAAGACTAAAAATGATCAGCCGCAACCGCCTGATCCGCAGGATCCTGAGCTGCAACCGCCACCCCCTCCAATGGAGTTGGCAGAAGTGATTCCAAAACCTGAACGCGGTCCAGCATCAATAAATTCTACCTTGATGGAACCACAGGTGTTCATTAAACCTTCTTCAACCAGAAATGTAAGTTCGTCCTGGTCGTAAACTTTATCGTTGTCTTTTGGCTCATCCAGAGCCAATCCCAATGATGGGCCAGCTCAGCCGCCCTGCATTAAAGCAATACGAAGAGCAGAACTGATATTGTTCTGTTCCAGATATTCCTTGAGCTTTACAACTGCCTGGTCTGTTACTGTAAAATCAGACATGGAAACCTCCTGTGAAAATAAAAATATAACAAATAAAAAAATATTTGTTTCATTTGCCTATTAAAAATAATGTAATCTGACCGCGAGGTTGGATTATTCTTTTCATCATCTGTAAAAATGATATCATACAATCATAATAACTCACCTAGAGAAGTCAATCCTTGTTCTGTGAAAATCATTCCTAGGAGGGTTGCCAGACCCTGTGAAAAGTTGATTTGAAGAAACAAATTAGTGAAAAATATCAAGTAACTGTATTTTGTTTCTATATAATATTTCATGTTCTAGCTAAAAAGTGAAGGGAAAAGGTTTTTTATATGAAAAAAATAGTTATTTCTACTGGAGGCGGTGATGCGCCGGGGTTGAATGCCGTTATTTATGCTGTGGTCCATGCATGCTATAAACGGGGATGGGAAGTGTATGGTAGTCGAAGTGGCTACATGGGGCTGTTGGACGTAGATGAACTGGTTCGCCTTGGACTTGATGATGTGGAAGATATCTATTCCACTGGGGGAACTATAATTGGTTCAACCAACAAGGGTGATCCCTTTGCCATGCCCGTTGAGAACCTGGCTGGTGAGATGACAGTTGTCGATGTTTCGGATAAAATACTGCACAATTTCAGACGAATGAGGTTTGACTGTCACATTGCCGTTGGTGGTGACGGGAGCCTTGAGATAGCACGAAAATTCGCTGAAAAAGGAATGCCTGTTATAGGTGTGCCAAAGACCATTGACAATGACCTGGAAGCAACAGACCGTACCTTTGGTTTTGATACTGCAGTGTCAACGGCGACCGAGGCTCTGGATAAACTTCATTCAACTGCTAAATCCCATGATAGGGTCATGGTTGTTGAGGTGATGGGACGAGATTCCGGCTGGATAGCCCTCTATTCCGGAATTTCAGGAGGTGCTGATGTTATTTTGATACCTGAGATTCCCTTTGATATGGAAAAGGTCTGCGAAAAAATAATGGACAATGCCCTTCATGAAAAACATTATGCCATCATTGTTGTCGCTGAAGGTGCTGTTGCTGCAGGCGGCAAAGTGATCAGTAAAGGTATGGGCGAGGTGGGGCGTAGTGAACTGCTTCTTGGTGGGGTTGGCGAGTGGGTAGCTTCAGAAATAAGAGCCCGAACAGGAAAAGACACTCGGTCTCTCGTTCTTGGACATCTGCAGCGAGGGGGATCTCCAACGACCTTTGATCGTCTGCTTGCCATGCGCTTTGGTGCTGCGGCAGTACGTCTTATAGAAGAAAAGAAATTTGGTCATATGGTCGCATTGATTTCTCCCAACATGAGTGCTGTCCCACTCGAAGACGCTGTGAAATCGCGTAAAAAAGTCGATTTGAATAATGATAAGGTGTTTACTGCCAGGGAAATTGGCATTTGTCTCGGGGATTGATTTGAGCTATGAAGCAAGAGAATAATAATCTTTTCCTGCGTGTTTATGACAGGTTGCATTCCTATTACGGATCACAGGGATGGTGGCCCGGTGAAACACCCCTTGAAATGATGGTGGGAGCAGTTTTAACCCAGAATACAAGTTGGGGAAATGTGGAAAAAGCTCTTGGTAACCTTAAAAATGCCGGCCATCTCTCTGTTTCAAATTTGCTTGAAATGGAACAAGAACAACTTGCCGAGTATATTCGACCATCCGGCTACTATAACATCAAAGCTCGTAGGTTGAAGAATTTATTGCAAATGATTAGTGATAAATATGAAGGGGAACTTACTTACTTTTTAAAAGACAGCCTGGAAGAAAGTCGTGAAAACCTGCTTAAAGTGAAAGGGGTTGGTCCCGAAACAGCCGATGCTATTCTTTTGTATGCTGCTGAAAAACCTGTCTTTGTAATTGATACCTACACGCATCGAGTCTTTTCGCGCCATCAGCTTGTTGAAGAAGATACCGATTATTTTACTTTGCAACAGGAGTTTATGGACAATCTTCCAGAAGATCCTGTGCTTTTTAATGAATTTCACGCCCTGATTGTTGCTGTGGCAAAAGAGTTCTGTAAAAAGGCAAAACCCCGCTGCAGCGATTGTCCGTTACAGCGGGTGGAGGAGTAGTAGCCTGTATATGCGCAGCAGAGCCGAGGGGAGGTGTTACTTGCTATGCTTTTATATTCAAAAGACTATTGGTCATTTCATCTACGGCTGTCAGAGTTTTCAGGTTGGCCTGATAAAATCGGGTATTGAGTTGTGATTCTGGAAGTTCCTGACCCAAATCGACATTTGAGAGTTCAACAAACTCACTTCCATTGTTAGTCTCTGCAAGCACCATTGTCCCAGGGCTGTCAATTGTTTCAACGGTTGCCTTTACTCCCTGTGGGGCTTGATTGGCTAGGGTGACTCGGGATTTTTTGTATCCTTCCGAGGAGGCATTGGCAATATTATTAGCATTGGAGTTCATTTTGGTGCTAAAGGCCTGAAGTCCAGTGAGTGCAGAATTTACAGCGGGTATCATTGTGTCACCAAGTATAAAATGGGTTGAAAGTTTGCAGTTTCTATAGGAACAGATGCGAAAACAATGCCATTGTTTGATGGAATGGGTGAGTTCTTCGATATTCTGTACAATTTCAATTGTTTTTTGTAGGAACTCATTCTCGTCAGTCTCGTTGTTAGGAGGAAAAAGCAACGCCCCTTGTTACGAGAAGGGTGTCTGGATTACACTTTTGTTGTTCGGTGTGGTCAGGCAGTGGGTGTCCCTGATCCAGTGGCCCGGTATTTCAGGGTACACGTTTTCACGATCTTAATTTGTCGTAATATTTTTTCAGATCTTCATCAAGGAAGTGGTGTATCTTGTTCAGATTTGAAGAATGTGCCTGCCAAATGTCTCTGGCGTTGATGTTTTGTAAGATTTTGTTGGTTGCTCCTGCCATTTTATTCCAGAGATTCCTGCGGTATTCATTGTCCAGTTGGACCAGGTCGCCACTGTTCGAAAGCGTTTTCTTGAGTAGTCCTTTGAATCCAAAATTTTTGAAGACTAACAGGCCAATTGTCAGGGTGCCGCAGAGAAAAATAAGGGGAACAATCAGGTTCGTAATAGAAAAAGCTTCTCCTCGCAGGGATGATATCAGGGTTTGTCGTGGCAGAGAGATCAGGCTGTTTGTTAAGACGTCACCGAAACAAAAGAGACCAGCAGCAAGACCAACAGTTACCTTTCCTATTTTCCTGAAGAGCTTTCTCCCTCTCTGGGTAAACTCAGCAAGGGCCTCGCAGACTATTTGCAGTTCGTTGACCTGACGGTCAATGTCTTCCAATATATGGTTGAGGCGGAGTCCTGGAGCAGCAAAGATTTTTTCGATGAGTTCCGTCCTTTCCTGAGGCCACAAGTCCGAGGCTTTTATTGAACTTGTCACATCGGGAGAGTAGGTGAGATAGATGTGGGGGATATCTTTACGGCCTGTCATCTGGGACATATTCCAACACAGTGTGCCATAGGAACGTACCAAGTCACTTATATTGTCGCATTCATCAATACGACTCATAACAAATATAATCCTGTCTTCACCTGATTTTTCTGGCAGGGTGTTACGGATTGCTGAATACGTCTCTTTAATTGTTCCCGCCTTGTGCGGGTCAAACATGAGTACAATAAGGTCGGCCATTTTGGCAAATTCACCCAGTACTTCCATGTAGTCATAGCCACGGTCTTTTTCCGTGGTGGCATCAAGCATACCCGGGCTGTCAATGATGGCCATGTCTGCAAATTTTGGTGAATTGATATTTTTGAGGCAGAGATGAGAGGTGAGTTTTTCACCATATTTCTTGAACTTCACAAATGGCAATTGATCATCATTGATGAGTGTAGAGCCAGGGACTTCTTCTGGTCGATGACTTCCTTCTGAGGTTATTACGGTGAAGGCGTCATCTGTTGGGGCCTGTCCAGTGCGCTGTACATTGGTGCCAATAATTTCATTGATCAGGGTGGATTTGCCGGAAGAGTAGTTGCCTATAATAAGAACAATGGGCTTCCATTTCATGCTGGACTCAAGACCACTGAAATCCAGATTATATTTCGAGAACAGTGGTGCTATCTTCTTGTTAACCTTGTTTTGGATTTCAGTCTGTAGTTTAGCTGCAAGCATGAAGGGCTCTCTGTGTAAGGTGTTAAGGGAAAGGAATTGCTAACGAAAAAGTGTGTCGAGCCGTTAACAACAGTATGCCTCATCAGACAATTAAAGACCATACTTTAGCACACTCCGTTTGGGGCTGAAATGAAAAATATAAGAAGACTTCGTTTTTTAACGAACATTGGAGCCCTCATGAACCTGAGGTGTGTGTTTTTGACTTCTGGGGAAGCTATTTTTTGTCATTATGTTGAGGTGACTGAAGCTGACGGCAGATACTCTGTATGAGCTTGGTTTCTTTCGATTGTAATTCCATCCGACCGAAGAATTGTCTGATGTTAAGCATGTAGTAGTCGTGGCTTTTTTCCCGCAAAAAATCAATCTGGTTGAGACTACTTTCAACATATTTAAACATGTTCTCGACTTCATATGATGTGGCCAGTCTGGGTTTTGGGGAAATCTCTTTTTGTTCATGGATCACTGCGTGAAATATTTCATAACAATGGATTGCAACTGCCTGGGCAAGGTTTAGAGAGGAAAAGCCTGATGTCGGGATAGCTGATCGAAAATGGCAGTATTTCAGGTCTTCGTTCGTAAGTCCCCGGTCTTCTGCTCCAAAAAGAAATGCAATCTGATTTTTAGGGAGCAGAGGCAGAATGATTTTCATGATATCACGTGGGCTGTTTCCAGGTCCCCGATGTTTTCCCTTACGCGCAGTGGTACCGATAATCCTGGAAAATGGTTGTAAGGCGTCACCCAGATTTTCGTGAAACTCCATGGCGTCAATGAGGTGTGCCGCATTATGCGTGGCCAGTTTAATCATCCGCTCATGATTCGGATATTCATTGGCGACAACAATAATTCGAGTAATCCCCATATTCCATGCCGCACGTGCGGCGGAGCCAATATTTTCCGGATATTTGGGGTTTACCAGGACAATGGCAATATTATCTAAAAGATGATGGTTTTGTGGCATGATATATTTGGTAGAAGATAAATGAAAAACGGCCATGAAACTGGTAATGCTGTTTCATGGCCGTCGTTACGTGATTTTACCCGACATTGCATCGGTGCGGTTTATCTCGCTATCCCATCCTCAAGAGAAACCCTGCTTATTTTTTCGTACTGTTCAATCTGTTTGTCAGGACTGGTGGGCATTAAACGTTTTAACAGAGGAACCACACCTCTCTCGGATTTTTCAAAAAGGCTTTCTGCCTCCTTTAGGGTGATCTGCCAGGCGGGAGCAAAGCCTGGTGCTTTTTCAAACATCATGTCAAGTGCAGTCTGGTAGAGATAGTATTGTCGGATTTCCTTGCGGCCAGGTTTTTGGTTCAGGGACTGAACGGTGATGCGGAGATTGTCCCTTTCCTGCTTGAGAATTTCATATTTCTGTTTTCGCCTTTCGTTTTCCTCGGAGTCTATTTCCAGTTTTGTGTGCAGATGAGTGCGCAATTTAGTCACCTCTTTCCTGAGTTCACGACGTCGCAGATATCCACGAATCATAATAAAAAGACAGAAAAAAAGGCCAATAGCGAGTCCTTTTGCAAAGGGATTGTCGATGATCGTGGTAAGCCAGTTCATGTCCATATTCGAGAGCCTCCAGAAAGACGGTTAAAAACGGTCTGCAGGGATTTAAAGGATTATTCTCATGTACTCTTTCAACTTTTTATGCGAAATGTCAATTCAAGTCAAGTGGCAATGGTGGGGAAGAATTACTGACAGCATCACCACTCATGGCAGGGGGCCAAAATAGATCCGGTTGTTTCGCAGATCAACATCGAGGACAACAACCTGTAGCAGATCACCAATTTGAAAAGATCTTCCACCGTGCTTCCCGGTTATGCGGTGATGCTTGCCATCAAATATGTAGTAGTCGTCTTTAAGGGAAGTAAGGGAGATTCCACCACTGATAAAGGATTCGGTGAGTTCAACGAAAATGGCAGAACTGGTGACTCCTGAAATAACAGCTTGAAATTCTTCTCCAATTTTATTGTGCATAAAACGAACTTTGAGTCTGTCATTCATCTCGCGTTCAGCTTTCACTGCGATGCGTTCACGGGCGGAAAGAAAGACTCCCATTTCTTTCATTGGTAGACCCGTTTCCTTTTTTTTGATTTTTGTCCTGGCGTTACGAAGGAGGTAGGCCTGTAATGTGCGGTGTACTGTGAGATCCGGATAACGGCGGATTGGTGATGTGAAATGGGTGTAGTCAGTGGCAGCGAGACCAAAATGACCCACGTTCTTTTCATCATATTTGGCCTGCTGCATGGTTCGCAGGAGAAGATTGTTGATCACATACTCCTTTGGGCTTCCCTTCACTAATGCCAGAACTTGACCGAACCAGTCAGGGTCTTGACGTAGAGGTGGCAGATCTATCCCAAGTGAACGTCCGAATTCGACAAATTCCTCAATCTTTTCAGGAGAGGGGCGTTCATGGATCCGGTAGAGTCCGTGAAGGTGTTTGTCGGTGAAGGTTTCTGCCACTGCTTCATTTGCGGCAAGCATGAATTCTTCGATGATTTGATGAGCAAAATTTCTTTCCGTACGGCTGATTGATGAGATCTTCCCCTCATCGTCCAATTCCATAAATGGTTCCGGAATAGTAAAGCCGATTGATCCACGTTGCTGACGCAGGTGCATTAATTCGTTTGCAAGTTCTCCAGCCCATTTTAGAGGGGTAAGAAACTCTTTGTGCTGTTGCCTGACAGCAAGATCATGATCTGTCAGTATTTGTCTGACCGTGGTGTAAGTGAAACGTTTTTTGCTGCAGATTATCGATTTCGCGAAAGATTTGCTGTGGAGATGGCCTTGCCTGTCAAAGTCGAGGATTGCGGTGAATGCATATCGATCTTCATCGGGTACCAGACTGCACAGGCCATTGGATAGCTTTTCTGGGAGCATGGGGATCACTCGGCCCGGAAAGTATATGGAAGTGCCGCGTTCGTAGGCATCCTTGTCAAGTGGAGATCCTGGTTGTACGTAGTGAGAGACATCGGCAATAGAGACGTAAAGCTTGAATCCTTTACGCGTCTTGATGACAGCGATGGCATCGTCAAAGTCCTTGGCGGTTTCTCCATCGATGGTGATATGCTGTATATCTCGCAGATCAAGACGGCCTTGTGAGGGGACAATTGTGTCGCTTATGGCCTCAACCTGTATTTTCGTTTTTTCACTGAATCTGTGAGGAAGGTTGTGTTTTTCTATAACCATCCGCATTTGGACATCCACCAGGTCAGGGTTTCCAAGTACTTCAATGAGCGTGCCCCGTTCATGGCGGCTGTCGTCGCTTTCACCGGTTATTTTTACAATGACAGCATCACCGTTTTGAAGATTTTCAGGGATGTTATCAGTGATGCGAATAGTAAAGGGGTATCTGGTGTCTTCCGGGTAAACAAAGACCTCGCCATTCTGGATAGCTACAAACCCAGCCATCTGTTCCCGGCCACGACCCAGCACTGCCAGTATCTCTGCTTCCGGGCGGCCATCTTTTTTTACATTGTAAATCCGTATGAGGACTCTATCGCCATGGTGAGCATTGGCCATGTTGTTTGGTGACACGAAAGCGTCCTGGGTGTGTTTTAATGCCCCTAATCTGGAGGTGAGGTCGCTGACGAAGCCAAAGCCTTTGGCGTTCTGGTCAATAGTCCCCTCTGCCAGACCATTCTTGGGACCTGGGCTATAGGTGTTTTTATCTATCTGAGTAAGGATTTTTTCATCCGTAAGTCGGATCAGGAGTTTATGAAGCGGTTTTCTGGTGGAAAGTGGCAGATCCAGCAGTTTGAATATGTCTTTGCTGTCTAAGGGGGTTGCCTGTTTGTAGAGAAGCGTTAAGACCTGTTGATAAAGACTGTCTGCTCGTGGTAAGTCCTTATGTTGTTGTTGCTTTCTGTGGCCTGGTTGTTTTGATCTTTTTTTCTGTTTAAATTTACTTTTTCTTTGCATTAGTTTTTTTGCTTTTCCAAGAAGCCTTTAATTTGGTAGAGTTAAAACAAAGGGAGATGGATTCTCAAAGTTGTGAGTATCTCAATATGTCATCATCCTTTGTCCTGTGTAGGATAGTCATTATTGTTTCAAAAGCAATTTTATTTCCGGATTTCCTGTGGGATCTCTATAAAAGAACGATATTTTTTGGTTTTTTATGCAGTATATTCCATTTGACCTAGAATTGTACCGCAGCCAGATGAGGCAATTACTGGGTTCTGGCCCCAAGGCTCACGTGTTTTGGGATGCCCTGGATTTTGCCACGGATGCTCATGATGATCAGTGGCGCAGGTCAGGGGAAGCTTATATAATGCATCCCTGTTCTGTTGCGAAAATTCTTGCTGAGGAGATGGATGTTGTTGATCCAGAAATACTCTCTGCTGCCCTGCTTCATGATACTGTTGAAGATGTCGATTATGTAACGACCCAGCTCGTCGGAGAAAAGTTTGGGTCCTACGTGGCAGCAATTGTTGAAGGCTGTACCAAGGTGACAAAGGACTCAAGCGATAAGCAGGCACTTTCAAAGAAGGTACATCGGAAAATATTTTCAGGAGCGGCCCTCAGGCCGGAGGTGATGCTTGTGAAGCTTGCAGATCGTCTGCATAATTTACGAACCCTTGGGGCCATGCCCAAACGTAAACGCCAGAAGATTTCCGATGAAACCCTGGATATCTATGCTCCTCTAGCCACTGTTTTTGGACTCTTCAGTTTGAAGCGGGAAATGTACAATCTGGCATTGTCCTATAAATTCCCCAAACAGGGGGCCAAACTACTTAGTCAGATACGACAGTTAGCACAATCTCCAGAAGCCACTGAAATCGTACAGCTTCTGGAGAAAAATACTCGGGAGGTCTGGCTGAACGCAGAGGTCACAATCCGGACCAAGGGGCTCTGGGCCTATTATGACACATCAAATCGTATTTTAAGAAAAGAGATAGATAACCCTCTTGAAATACTTATTATTGCTGAAAATGCGCAGTCCTGTTATGCCATTTTAGGTATTCTGAACCAGACCTACCCGCCCATTCCGCGGACCATCCGTGATTTTATTGCAAATCCTAAACCCACCGGATATCAGGGACTGCATGCCCGAACCAATATTAAAGGGCAAAAGTACCTGTTCAAAATTCGAACGGAAGATATGGCTCGCAGGGCTCAACGTGGCTTGTTTCAGGACTGGAGCTCTAAAAGCAATACTCAGAGGCGCTTTATACGGGAAATCAAGGAGTTGTTTGGTGTGATTGCATCTGGTGATGTTGCCTCCTACCGGGAGGTGATAGCGGCCAGTGGGAAAAAAGAAATTTACACCTATACCCCGGGAGGGGATCTTTTCTGTCTGCCTGCTCAATCCACCGTACTTGATTTTGCCTTCAGGGTTCATACTGATATCGGTCACAGCTGTACTGGGGCAATGATTGGCAGTAGAAAAGTCTCTGCCAACCATAGGCTTGCCGATGGAGATGTCATTCGGGTTCTGCGAACGGATCATCCGCTGCAGTTTCAGCCCGCAATGCTGGCTCTTTGCAGGACTCCCAGGGCACGGGCGGAGCTTTCGAGAACATTTCGGATTCGCAGGCAGAAACTCTCACAGGTTATAGGTAGGTCAATTGTAACGCAGGAGATGCTTAGATATGGTCTGCCCTTTGATCTTTTAGAGAAAAAGGAACTGCAGCAGGTGTTGCACCATTTCAGTTTGACTCACCTTGATGAGCTTTATATCCACTTGGGAGAGGGAAGGGTCAGTCTGTCTCAGTTGATTCCCGAAATTAAAGAGAAGTTGTATCAGGGAAAATCTCCTCTTGTGAATCCGACGGGACAGTTGAACAGAGTGGAGCTAGACACACTTGATCCAGTGACGATTAAAATATCAGCCTGTTGTAAACCGAGCCCAACAGATAAGGGGCTTTTTGCATTTTTCAGTGAAAGAGGACTGTCTATCCATCATAAAGAGTGCCCTCAATTGAAAAGAACAAAGTTTCAGCGGGAAGATATTGTTAACTTGCGTTGGGATCTTCGAAACACCAGAGTGGACAAGATCCAGTCACTGGTTATTATGGCAGCGACTCAGCATAGAGTAATGATGCTGCTTGGGGTGGCTCCTGTTGAAATGCGTATTGTGGATATTACGCTTCTTTCAAAAACACCTACTCCAAATCCAGCCTGGGAGATAAGGTTCCAGGTGCCGACCTTGTATGTTCTTAGAAAGGCACTGCGTCACTTTGATAAATCCGCATTAGTCTACGAGTTTGATTTTGAGTACTAGTGTCCGCATTTCCTGGAAGTTGAGGTGTCGTTTTTGTCGTAAATCCAGGCGGCAAGTTGTTTGTCCACAAAAGATTCACCCCCATCAAGGGGGCTGAAAATAGCATGGGAAATACGGGTTAGTGCCGAGTGGACGATGAACTAATCAATGATATCCCTCCGATAACTGCGTAAAACTGTGGTAAGCATATCGGGAAGGTCATTTTTCTGTCTCGAGCTTCTCTGCAACTGTTTAATTGTCTTTTCAAGGGTAAGAACCTCACCAAGGAAAACATTGCGAAGAATGAGGGATACCAGCCTGGTAATTGTGGTTAGGTTGGAGATGCGTGACTGAAGATGGTCGTCTCTGTCAAAGGCTGTGGATGCAAAAATTTCGACTGGATTACCTTCAAGTTCACTCACTGACACATACCAGGTGTTCAGCTCACGATCCCGGGTGCGAAAGCGCACTGCATCGAGAACTTCCGGGAGTTCTTGAAGCTCTGAAACCTGGCATCCATTTTTTGCGCTTCCTTCACGCCCCAGGTCAGATTTGATGAGGTTGCAGATGCGTTTGATGGTTTCTGGTTTTTTCTGAATAGTTGTGACGAGATTCAGGCAGTCTTGACAAAATTCATTACCATGGGTTTCTTTCAGGGTGGTAATTTCACCACAGCCATCACATCGTTCGTTATTATTGTTTTGGGTCATTGTATCACTTTTGTTTGGGTGTATTGGGGATATGGAGTTGCAGCAGTTGCCTGAATTCTTCACCTTTTATTTCACGACCACCGAATGCGAGTAAGTGTTTAGTGGTCATCTGGCAGTCGATCACTGCAAAATTCCGTAGTTTTAAATGGTTAACAAGCGCTACCAATGCAGCTTTCGATCCATTGCTGATCCGTGTGAACATGGATTCGCCGAAAAATACTTGACCCAATGCTACACCGTATAGGCCACCTGCCAACTCATTGTTTAGCCAGCATTCGACTGAGTGTGCGTATCCGGCAAGGTGTAAATCAATATAGGCCTCTTTCATTTCGTCACTAATCCAGGTACCTTCTCCATTTTGGATCCTGATATCAGCACAGGAACTGATCACTTCGCTAAAATTTTTATTAAAGGTAATTGTAAAGTTGCTGTTTTTGAGAGTTCGGGTCAGTCGTCTGGAAACTTTAAATTCATCCGGAAAGATTACCAGCCTGGGATCAGTAAACCACCATAAAGGAGGTTCACCCTGCGAGTACCAGGGGAAAATACCACTGGAGTATGCAGCCAGTAATCTTGGGATGGAGAGATCCCCTCCAACGGCGAGAAGACCGTTTTCCTCGGCAAGTGCGGGATCAGGGAAAACAGGCTCATCTGTAAGCTGGAAAATCGACATGGCTTAATCTACCGAGAAGGAGAGTCCCTGTCAATTAGCTGTTATGGGTGGCGAGAAAAAAAGAGTAGTGCCAGAGAGAAGTCAGTACACTCCAACTGTTTTGTTGTCGATAAAATCTTTCAGATTTTTTCGTTGTGAATCGGTAAGTTCAGTGAATTGAATAGAACGCTGCCTGGTTGAAGCTCTCATAAACGACGACCCGTATGAGATGAGTTTGTCCGAAATGACCTTTGTGGGGATTTTTTCGATGAGAAAATCATCTGAACCAAGGAAAATTCCAAGAATATCTGAAACCGTTCTTGTAGAATCCTCACCCATATATCGAAAAGATAAACCACCCATGCTGATGTTTGTTACCGGGCCGAGAGCATGACGGTTGACTGCCATGGTACCATCTTTGGGGCGGAATCGTGTGAATTGTCGACGTTCTTTTTGAGCTAGCATTTTCTTACCTGTTGTAAAGGTATCCTGAGTTTCTGTTTAGTTACCTAACTGACCTTCTTATATCACTAAAAATACATTGCAATGTGGAAATGGTCAATAGGTATAAATACTCATTTTGGGGTTCGTGTCTTTTTAGCGCCGATTCATAATGATATCGATAAAGGTGTTGTCGCGCTCGTGAATTTGGCCATGAATATTTTGATGCAGAGGCAGAGTAATAATAAAAGAAGCGCCTTTGTCAGGGATTCCCTCGGCTGTTATTGTCCCGTGGTGGCGTTCGATTATTTTTTTACATATGGACAGACCAATACCCGTCCCCTGATACTGCTGTCGGGTGTGGAGTCTTTGGAATATGTCAAATATGACATTCTGTTGGTCTAGCTTAAACCCTATACCATTATCTTTAATACTGATACGGACATAGGTCTGGTTCTCATGTTTCTCAGGAAATATGATGCGTTGAATAGATATTTCCGGGGTACGGTCGGGGTGGACGTATTTTAGACTATTGCCAATGATATTTTGAAAGAGTTGTCGCATTTGCAGCGAGTCAGCTTCAATCACTGGTAATTGCGGATCCACCTTGATCCGGGCATGATTTTTCTCTATTCTTACGGCCAGATCTTCCAGCACAGAATCAATGACTGTCCGTAAGGAGACTTTCTCGAATGGATTGGCCTTGCTGCTGACTCTTGAATAAAGCAGCAAGCCATCAATAAGGTTTTGCATGCGGTTAGCTGAACTTTCTATGCGTTCGAGGTAGGTGAGTCCTTTTGCAGGAAGAGCTGTTGTGAATTTTGTGCGAATTCTGTCACTGAATGCCTGGATGAGCATTAAAGGTTCTTGCAGATCATGGGAGATAATATGGGCAAAATCTTCGAGTTCGAGATTTCTTGTCCGCAAATGTTCTGCTGTGGCTGCCATAGACTGCTCAATTTGTTTCCAGTTACTTATGTCCCGTGTCACTTTTATTATCCCGGTAACCTTCCCTCCAGGTTCTCTGAAAGGTGTGGCGGTAACAATGCATGGGATGATTTTACCGTCACTGCGAGTTATCTTGGTCTCGAGCTCGACCCTTTCGGCTCCTTTCCTTATTTGGGTGAGCGGACAGTCCTCCGTGTGGCAGAGTTTGTCGGAGATGACATCATAACACTTGAACCCCTGAATCTCTTCACTCTTCTTTCCAGTGAGTTGGCAGTAGGCTTTGTTTACCCGGAGCATAGTAAAGTTGCGGTCTATGACATGCATGCCATCGGGGGCACTGTTGAAAATTTGGATGAATTCATCGTTGATGGCAACCAGTGCTGCTTCAACTCTCAGTTGCTCCTTTACTTTTTCGTCAAGGATCGCATTTGTTTTGCGAAGTTCGGAAGTGCGGCAATTAACAGTGGCTTCAAGGTTTTCCTGGACTTCAATCAACTCTTTTTCTGTCTCTTTACGTTCCTCGACTTCCTGTTCCAGTTGCTTGTTTGCAGCAAGAATACTTCTTCTACTGTGGGCAAGTCGTCCGCCGAAAAAGAGAATGCCTGCAATACCCGTCAGGGCAACAAATATATGGCTAAAAATCAATGGCCAGGGCGATTTGTGGAAGGGGATGGGCAAACTGACAGAGATTCCTCCACGAATATTGCCTTCTGGCTGATCGGCTGCCGAGTGGCAGGGATAGCAGGATTCAGAGTAGGGAAGTGGAGCCATGTAGTGAAAGATCTTCTCACCGTTTTCAGTGGAAAAACCACTTTTTTCAGAACTGCCGAGTGCGAATGACTTAAGCCATGGGATCTCCCATGGGTATGGCTTGTTTTCTGGACGCAACGGGGTGAGACTGGTGATATGAAAACTGACCTGTTTTTTTTCCCGACTGATAGCGGCAATTTGCCTGGTCATATACGAGGGGTTTATAAGTGTAAGGAGGCGCCCGTTTTCGTCACGAATGGATTGAGCATCCACAGGGAGGTAGGGGTTTGGAGGGCTGTTTTCGGTTGTGTACACATATACTCCACCATGCATGAGATTCCAGCGTCGCGAAGCTATTATTTGTTCAAAAAATGCCCTGGCAGTGCCATTTGCGATATCATGTTTTTCACGAATATCATCAATTTTATTCCATGTAAATGACGTGACAACAGCCAGGAGCCAGATCGAAATAGCGATAAACCGATAATTTGAAAAGAGTCCTGTCATAAGAGATACAAGTAAATTGTTAGGCTGGCCCCTGCTGAAACAGCCTTGTAATGGCGATTTTTTTAGAGAAGGCAGGTTTTGTTCTGTAGTTCCTGCAGGAAGACTTTTTCGTTCTCAGAGTAATCCACCGGTACTTCAATGAGGTGGACACCAGACGCATTGAGGCATTTGGTTAACACGGTGCTCAACATACCGTTTTCTGTTATTCGATATCCTTTTGCTCCATAACTCTCTGCATATTGTATAAAATCGGGGTTACCAAAATCAAGGCCAAAATCAGAAAAATGCATTCCTCTCTGTTTCCATTTGATCATTCCGTAGCCATTATCACGAAGAATGATGATTACGATATGCAACCCGAGGCGGACTGCTGTTTCAATTTCCTGGGAATTCATCATAAATCCGCCATCTCCGCACACAGCAATAACCTGTTTTTCCGGGTGGACGAGTTTAGCACTGATGGCTGCCGGGAATCCTGCCCCCATAGTTGCCAGGGCGTTGTCGAGCAACAGAGAATGGGAGTGGCAGGCTTTGAAATTGCGGGCAAACCAGATTTTATACATTCCATTGTCTAATGAAACTATAGACTCGTGGGCAACTGTTTGTCTGATATCACTGACGATGTGCTGAGGGGTATTAGGAAATTGATCGTGGCCCTGGTCCTGAAAAACATGGGCGTTGATTTCCTTATGTATTCTTCCAAAGTAATCAGTATTCCGAGAGGGCATATCTGACAGAGCATCTTTCAGCGCACGAAGGGAGTGACTGATATCTCCAAGGATTTCATGCTGTGGAAAATAGACTTCATCGATATCAGCCGGGGCAAAGTGGACATGGATGACTTTCATTGTTCCATGGTTCATGAAAAAAGGTGGTTTCTCTACAACATCGTAACCAATATTGATAATGACATCAGCGCGGTCTATGGCACAGTGAATGTAGTCGTGATCAGATAGTGCGGCGGTTCCAAGACATTGAGGTGAGTGTTCATCCACCACCCCTTTTCCCATCTGCGTGGTGAAGAAGTATAAACCAGTTGCTTGGATCAGTTCGAGTGCTACAGGGCAGATTTGTTCTCTGTTTGCTGCTGCTCCAAAAAGAATGAGCGGGAAACTCGCTTTCTTGATAATTTCTGCTGCCTGGCTGATGGCTTCAGGGTCTGCGACGGGGTAATGGAGAATGCTTCTAGAGACAGGAGTACAGTCCACCTCTTCTGCGGCAATGTCTTCTGGCAGTTCCATATGTACCGGCCCTGATTTTCCATTGACTGCGATGCGAAACATGTCTCTGGTCATGGCAGGTATGGTACCTGCGTTCACTACTTGCTTGGTGAATTTCGTCAGTGGCCCCATCATGCGGACCACATCGAGTATCTGAAAACGCCCCTGTTTACTCTTTTTGATAGGTTTCTGACCGGTAATAAAGACCACTGGCATTCCACCGAGCAGACTATAGGATACCGCTGTTACAAAGTTGGTTGCCCCGGGACCCAGGGTGGAAAGGCATACACCGGGTTTCCCGGTGAGTCGTCCGTAGGTGGCGGCCATAAAGCCAGCTGCCTGTTCATGGCGGGTCAGGATTAAACGAATGGAGGAGTTGTGCAGGGCTTCCAGGAAGGCAAGGTTCTCTTCGCCAGGGATGCCAAATATTGTTGTAACACCTTCGTTTTCCAGACATTGAACCAGAAGTTCTGCTCCGTTCATGAGTTCCTCGTGTAAAGTATGGTTGCTAACCTATTATCGATGTTATAACAATTAAATATTTGTGGTGTGTGAGAGCGCTTCATTTATGAAATTATCATAATGATACCCATTGCTGTTAGAAAGGCAAATATGATTTGCAAATAAAGTTCACGTGGGATTTTTCCATAACAGATCGTACCCAGAACAGTACCGAGCAAAACAAATGGTGCAGAGATCATAAAATAGGTGAAAATCTCAATGGTTGTGAGGCCTTCAATGGCATGAACGGCTGCAATCAGGTAAGAATTGAAAAGAAAAAAACCACTGAGTGTTGCCTTTATCGTGTCTTTCTTCCAGTCATTCATGGCTGTATAAATGATAGTTGGTGGGCCGCCGGCACTGAATGCTGCACCGATTGCCCCCGATAGAAAACCAGCGACGTATGACCATGCTTTATGTAAGGTTCTTGGTTTAGGGCTGCTGAACAGGCTATAGAGTGAGTAGGCTATAAGAAGAATTCCAAGAGTAATACGAATATAGGTTGAACCCACCCGCTTAAGAAGTGTGGATCCAATTATAATACCTGGAACAGCAGCGATGCAGAGCGGAAGGATCTTTTGGATATCGAGGTGTCTGCGCATTTTCAACGAAAGATAGGTGGTGATTACCAGGCTGTTTAGGATACAGAGAGGGATGGCACCTTTAATGTCGATGACAAGGCTGAGAAGTGGGATAGCTACTAATGCAGATCCAAAACCGGTCACTCCCTGAACAAAACCGGCTAACAAAAAAATGATGCTGATGAGCAATGGGGTGAGCATATATATAATTTCCTTGAACAGACGCGCTGTTCTGTATACATTTCTATCAACTAATGGTATTGAAAGCTCTGTCACAATCTTCCGTGAAGATTTGGTGTATCATATACTGCGTTTATTCATTTTTGAGAGAATTTTTTTTTGGGGCAGGCTGACGACTATGAGGTGTGAAATAAAATCATATGCGTATTGAGCAAATAAATAAAGAGAATCCATTTCAGGAGGAGTGTAACACAGGACACTTTTTTGTAGGTGGAGGACGCGGAGCCATTTTAAGTGACATTAAAACAGCCCTTCAGAACCAGGTGGATCTTGTTACCTTGATTGGAGAAGAAGGCAGTGGTAAAACCATGCTCTGCAAAATGCTGAAGGAGCAGTGGAAAACCCGTCACAGGATAATTTTCTTACCACGGTTTGTCGAGTCTTTTGAGGATGTTGTTCGAGTAGCCGCACAGGAGTGTGATCTGCAGTATCCTGCTGACACCAACAGGGCAGATGCAAAAAAAATATTCTTGAATCTGGTGGCCGCTTTACGGGCCAAGGGAGAGTCGCTTCTTCTTGTCTGTGATGAAGCCGAGAAGATGTATCTGGCAACACTGGAAAGAATTCGAAAGATTCTTGATGAAGTGAAGGCTGATGGTGGAGGTCTGCAATTACTTCTGGCAGGGAGAAAGAGCCTTACGGGAAACCTGGAGCAGCTTGTACTTTGTAATTTTGAAAAAATCTCTGAAAAACAATTTTTTCTTTCAGCTCTTGATGACAATGAAACCTGGAGTTATCTGAATTTTTGCGTGCAGGGGCTTCGAGGTGAGGATCAGCAGGAGGTTTTTACCAGAGAGGCTGCTGCCAAGATTGCCTCAATGGGGAGAGGCAATTTACGGTTAATTAATGTATATGCCGAGGAATCTCTTCAGTCATCGAGTGCAGATACTTCATTTCTTGTCCTTCTTGATCATGTGAAAGATGATGGCTCCGGTGTGGAGCTGCTTTCCACTTCCCCCGGTTTTTTATCACAACTTCTTCTGTATCCTAAATATCTTATCGGCTGCGGGGTTGTTGCTATTCTGGTGCTGCTTATTTTTCTGTTTACCGGTGGTGATGAAAAAAAGAGTTCTGGATTTACACCTGATAGGCAATCTGATCCCGTTATTGCTGCGTCTTCGTCTGAGGTTGTCTCCACTCGGGAATCTTCTGACGCCAAGCAAGAACCAGAAAAGAAGGTGTCAGAACCAGTTGTTTCCAAAAAGCAAATTGAAACGATAATAACTGAACCTGTTGCAAGGGAACAAGATACAGTCCATCTTCAGAAGATAGAATTAGTAGAGGTTGTACCTCCAGTCTCTGGTCAATCTCAGGATCTCGAGCAAAGCAGTGTCTCGGTGGCGGTTGTCTCCGAAGAGAAGATCGAGGTGCCTGCGTCAGCGGCCCTGGAAACCGAAGAGGAGGCTATTCATATTCAGGATGTAGGACCGGTGGCGGTTGTTGCTCCAGTCCTGGATGAGCCTCAGGTTCCCGGACACCGAACTCCGGTGGAAATATCTCCTGTGGAAATTGTAGAAAAGTCAGTTCCGTCTGTACCAGAAGTTACCATCTCTGAGCCTGATGTGGAAAATAAAATCACGGTCGACAAGAGGAAACGTTTAACCAGTACCCGCATTGAGAGTAACCAGAAAAAAAAGATATATGAAGAACCTGTTGCGTCCCCGGAAGCAACAGCCGTTTCATCTCAATTATTAAAAGATCCGGTGCTGGCAAGATTTTTTATTGAAGGTGAGAAATGGCTAGCAGGAGATTTTGATTCGAGTTTTAGTATTCAGCTCATGGCTTTGAAGTCTGACTTGGCCGAGGAGAACCTCAGGCAAATAGTGTCCCAACCTGACTACCAGGCAATTGCGGATAAGCTGGTTATGCTTGAAAGGCCATCGGATCCCCCAGTTTTACTGGTTTTCTATGGTATGTATTCAAGCATGTCAGCGGCAAGGAATGCTCGAAACAACATGCCTCTTTTCCTTCGTGACCGTCATCCCTATCCTATCTCGGTACGTGGGGCTGTGGAAAAGGCTCGTGTGGAATAATTCGCTTTACCTTGCGAACAGACAGGACTTGTTTGTGTAATAAGGTTCCATGAGCGGGGTGATGGCAGGACAAAAAAAAGACACTTAAGGAAAACTTCCCTAAGTGTCTAATATCTTTGGTGGAGCTGAGGGGGATCGAACCCCTGACCTCATGACTGCCAGTCATGCGCTCTCCCAGCTGAGCTACAGCCCCACAATTTGCCTTATTCGAGCATACGTGTGCTTCTTTACCAACCTTTTTGAGAGGTGTCAACTTTTTTCAAATGCTTTCTTCGAAAGCAAAAGCCCATATTTCTTGAAAAGCGTGAAGACTTTTGGTAGAATTGAAAACTTGATGTGTCGATTGTATCGGAGGTTTTTGTAGCTGCTGTTCCGGTCTCTGGATTAACACTTCTGTGGAGTCGGTTTTCCCAGTTTATTGGATTTAAACATTACAAGAAAAGCACCTGTTGGGTGCTAGATAAAAGGAAACATTCATGTTCTCACCATTTAATTTTTTGTTTGGCTGGCTATCCAATGATCTGGCGATTGACCTTGGAACGGCTAATACCGTGCTCTATGTGAAGGGTAAAGGGATAGTCTTGCGGGAACCTTCGGTGGTCGCTGTCCGTCAGGATGCGAGGGGGCACAAGGTTCTTGCGGTTGGTCAGGAAGCAAAGCTGATGCTTGGGAAGACTCCTGGTACAATCAAGGCAATTCGTCCAATCAAGGATGGCGTTATTGCTGATTTTGAAGTAACCGAGGCCATGCTCCGTTATTTTATCAATAAGGTCCATAATAGGCGGACTCTGGTTCACCCTAGAATTATGATCTCTGTGCCCTCAGGGATTACTCAAGTTGAAAAACGAGCTGTTAGAGAATCTGCGGAATCAGCGGGTGCTCGTGAGGTGTATCTTATTGAAGAGCCTATGGCTGCAGCTATTGGTGCTAACCTGCCAATAACTGAACCAACTGCAAATATGATCATTGATATTGGTGGTGGAACCACTGAAGTTGCCGTGATATCACTTGCTGGAATTGTATATGCTAAGTCCGTTCGTGTGGCTGGGGATAAAATGGATGAAGCTATCCTGCAATATATTAAGCGAAAACATAACCTTGCGATTGGTGAGCGTACGGCAGAGCTTATAAAGACTACCATCGGGAATGTGATGCCGGAAGAGCCCTATGAAACCATGGATATTAAGGGCCGTGATCTTGTTTCCGGTGTACCGAAAACTTTGACCATCTCTGCCGACGAGATTCAGTCAGCTATTCAGGAGCAGATTGATGTAATCGTTGAGGCGGTTCGTGTGGCTCTCGAAGTTACTCCTCCAGAACTTTCGGCGGATATTGTTGATCAGGGAATTGTTTTGACTGGAGGTGGAGCGCTTTTGAAGAATCTGGACAAATGTCTCAAGGAGGAGACAGGCATGCCAATTATTGTGGCTGATGACCCACTTTCCTCCGTTGTACTTGGTTCTGGGAAGGCTCTTGATAATCTCGATATCCTCCGGGAAGTTACTATAGACTAGGAATAGTAACGTTCCCTTGAGGTGAAGTTGGAAGAGTGCTGCTCTTATCTGGTGGCCAGGTATCGATGATTGTTTGGAGTAGATCCGTGCGAAAAAAGAGCAATGACAGGAAGAAGACAGCTCGTTCCAGGGGGCCTCGTCTTTTTCTGCTCTTTGTTCTCTTTGTTGGTCTGCTTTTTACCCTTCTTACTTCTGCCACCGGGCGTCGTTTCGGTGTTTTCCATCAAGTTACCCTGGAAGCTTTAGGTCCACTTCAAAGTCTTTTTACCAACATTTCCATTGGTAGCATTCGACTGAAAGATAGATACATTTCTCTCTGGAATCTTCAGAAAGAAAATGATTCACTGCGAAAAGAACTGGATACCTACCATGCTCTTCTTGATGAATATCGTGAAGCGTATTCCAGGAATCGATTTTTGGAAACGGAACTCAAATTCAAAAAAGAGGAGACCTTTCCTGCCCTCATGGCGCGAGTAGTTGGGAAAGATCCTTCTTTCTGGTTTCAGACCCTTATTGTAGATCGTGGAAAAAATGATGGCGTAGTAACTGGAATGGTAGCCAGGAATTCTCAGGGGGTGGTGGGGCAGGTGGTACAGGTCTCTGATAATTACTCTAAAATACTTCTTGCCAACGCGCCGTCGAGTGCCATTGATGCCATTGTCCAGAAAAACAGGGTGCGGGGTATCCTTAAAGGAGCAGGTGAGCAGGGCTATATTCTTCAGTATGTTTTGAAAAATGGAGAAGTTGAGGAAGGTGATATTATCGTTACTGCTGGTATCGGTGGGGTGTTTCCTCCGGGGATTACCCTTGGAACAGTTTCAGCGGTACGATCCAAACGGCGCGGAATGTTTCTGGAGATTGAAGTGCAACCGGCTGTTGATTTTGCCCGCCTGGAATTTTTGTACATTAATTTGTCTGAAGAACAATTAGTTATTGACGAGATGAGCAGTTCACTTTCTTCTCAGGGAGAGTGAAAAATGGTCACTCTCAGTTTTCTTCTGTTAGGTTTTGTCCTTGTCGCAGTCCAGACTACTTTTTTTCATCAATTCCCGCATTGGCTTGGCAGGCCAGATCTGGTTTTTATTCTCCTTGTCTTTTCAGCTTACAGATTTAGCTGGTTGCCAGGTTTACTGCTTGCTATTCTACTTGGATGGTTGATGGATGTAACATCAGGTGTGTATCTTGGAACCTATCTACTTCTGGTGTTACTTGTTTTTTCTATTGTTAAGTTTCTCAGTCAAAACAGTGCTGTCAAAGAAACGGTATTTCAGATTCCACTGGTTGGTGGCAGTTATTTTTGCGCACAGTGTTTTTTTTATCTCTTTTTTGCTTTTGCCCAGCCCGGAGCTCTTCCCCCATGGTCCTGGACACGAGTAATACAGGAAACACTTATTCTCCTGGTTGCCTCTATCCCATGCTTTGTCTTCTTTAACTGGTTCTATGAAAAACTCACCACTCGACGTCTTGCATCCAGGCAGCTGAAGCGTGGTGGTGTAAACAGGTTTCGGTAAATAAAAAGATGAAGTGGTCAGGATATAATAATCTTGAAGAATTGACGGAATATGATGATGCCGATCTCGACTTCCTGAAACGCAGGATAGTGTTTGCGGGGCTTATTGTCCTTTGCTTTGCCGCCATAATTATTGCACGGCTATGGTTTCTTCAGGTTCATAAGGGGGATGAATACAGAGATAGAGCCGATAATAATCGGGTTCGAGTGCGAGAGGTTGCAGCGCCACGCGGTAATATTTTCGACGCAAAGAATCGAAAAATGGTCACTAACAGGCCATCTTTTAATGTGGTTCTTGTCCGTGAAGATTCTAATGATGTTGATAAGCTGCTTAAAAAACTAGCTACTGCCCTTGATCTTGATATTTCTATGCTCTGGGAAAAATTGCGCGATGCCAGTACTAAACCGCGCCATATCCCGGTGCGTCTTCTTGTTGATGTGGATTGGCAAACCCTTGCCTATGTTGAAAATCATAATCAGGAATTTCCAGGTATTCGTATCGAAACCACCCCTGCCCGTGTCTATCATTATGAAAACCTTGCTGCCCATGCCATTGGTTATCTTGGTGAAATTTCCAAAAAGGAACTTGCAGCGCGTGATAGTGATATTTATACAGGGGGAGATCTTATAGGGAAAATGGGCCTGGAGCGTCTTCGGGAGACTGATTTACGAGGTGAAAAAGGAAGCAGTTCGTCGGAAGTAAATGCCAGAGGTTTTGAGCAGCAACTCCTTAAAAGTATTGAGCCTTTACCTGGAAATGATATCCAGCTGACAATCGATGCCGAACTACAAAAGGTAGCTGAAGATTTGATGGATAGTGGCGGTAAGGCCGGAGCTGTGGTGGCAATGGAAGTAAAAACCGGCAGAATGCTGGCCCTGGCATCAAACCCGGTACTTCCCTTGAACCAGTTTGTCGGAGGGATTTCCCATAAAAACTGGAACGCCTTGCTTGATAACGAAAAACATCCCCTTATTAATAAAGTTGTACAAGCGATGTATCCTCCCGGTTCCACTTATAAGATGATAACTGCCATGGCAGGGCTCAGTACCGGAGTGATTGACAAGGATACAGTCTTTTATTGTCCAGGGTTTTATACCTTTGGGAATAGGCGGTATCATTGCTGGAAGCATAGCGGGCATGGTGCCGTGAACCTCAAACGTGCAATTTCTGAGTCCTGTGATGTCTATTTTTATCAGGTCGGTCTGCGAGTTGGTGTGGATAAACTTGCAGAGTTTGCAAACAAGTTCGGGCTTGGCCATAAATCTGGTATTGAATTGGAGCACGAAAAAAGTGGCCTTACACCGACCAAAGAATGGAAGAGGAAAAAATATGGTCAAAAATGGCAGGATGGAGAGACCCTGTCCGTTGCAATTGGTCAGGGGTTTAATCTGGTGACACCGTTGCAGATCTGTTTGATGACGGCAACCATTGCTAATGGTGGTAAACAATATCTTCCACAGATAATAGAAAAAGTAACCGACCCAGATGGCAAAATTATTGAGCAGTTTGAACCCGTGGTGGTAACGGAGATGACTGGGGATGAGCAGTTTCTCCCGCTGATTCGCGAAGGAATGGAAGAGGTTATTCAGGGGCGACGTGGGACAGCGCGCCAGGTAAGAATTAAGGGATTGACCATTGGTGGAAAAACGGGAACAGCTCAGGTGGTTCGCTTGAAGGAATACAAGCATTTAAAAGAGGAAGATATTCCTTATAAGTTTCGTGATCATGCCTGGTTTACCTGTTATGCCCCTGCTGAAGATCCAGAGATTGCAGTTACGGTACTTGTTGAACATGGCCTGCACGGTGGGTCTGGAGCTGGGCCAGTGGCTCGGGCTATCCTCGAAGCATATTTCTCTGGATACTTGCAACTTCACGAAGAGACAGAAAAAGCGGCTAAAGAGGAAGAAGAATAAGAAGAAATGAGAAGGGAATGAATATGTGTCGAGGAAAGCAATGTTTCGTATAGACAGACGGTTTTTTCAGAATTTTGACTGGATTCTTCTGTTATTGTTGCTTGGGGTTGCTGGTATGGCCCTAATGAATCTCTATAGTGCTTCCTATCCACCATCCCCCTGGGGCATGCCTCCGTTTGTAAAACAATGCTATCTTTTTCTTTTTGGGATGCTGTGTATTCTTTTTATCCTCTTTTTTGATTACCGTGAACTTCATTTCTGGAATTATCCTTTTTATGTTTTGATTATTATCTTGCTCTTGCTGGTTCTTTTTGTTGGAAACAGTGCTGGTGGCGCCCAGCGTTGGATTAATCTCGGTTTTTTTCGATTGCAACCCTCTGAGCTTGCTAAATTGATGCTGGTTGTGACGCTTGCCAGTTATTATTCACGTAAGGAACAGACGGAGGGCTACGGGATCAGGGATATGATTACACCCGTACTCTTAACTCTTCTTCCGTTTCTTTTAATTATGAAACAGCCAGATCTTGGCACAGCGCTCATGCTCGGTATTATTTTTGTATCAATGACAGTCTTTGCCAAAATACGTTTACAGACCTATGGACTTGGACTGGTACTTGGTGGGGCGGCAGGAGTTTTTGCCTGGTTTTTTCTCCTCAGGGATTATCAGAAACGGAGGATTGAAACTCTGCTAAACCCTGCTAAAGACCCTATGGGACAGGGGTATCAGATTCTCCAATCCAAGATTGCAGTGGGTAGTGGTGGCGTCGGGGGAAAGGGGTACCTTGAAGGGACACAGGGGCATCTTCATTTTCTCCCAGAGCGTCATACCGATTTTGCCTTCTCTGTCTGGGGGGAAGAGTGGGGGTTCGCTGGGAGTCTCTTTTTTTTAGGTGTCTATTTCACCATGCTTTTTTGGGGACTTTACGTGGCGATGACTGCTCGTGATCGTTTTGGGGTTTTCCTGTCTTTTGGTGTGGTCATGTTGATTTTCTGGCAGGCTGTGATCAATCTTTTGATGATTCTCGGTTTTCTTCCAGTGGTTGGGATTCCCTTGCCACTGGTAAGTTATGGCGGCTCTTCTCTGCTGACAACTCTTTTAGGCCTGGGAATCCTGATGAATGTGAGGATGCGTCGTTTCCAGACGGGGCAGAATGCAGATAAGATGAAGTGAAAGAACCATAGGCTGTTTTTTTCAGTATTGGGTTACGAGAACAAATTGGAAATTTCTCCAGATATAAGGTGATGCAATGGAAAATAGCAAAAAGTCGAAGGTGGAACACTTGTTTTTAAAAACACTGGATGCGATAAGGATTGTAGCTGTTAGTGCTGCATTTTTCTTTGGTTATCAGGTGGGATATGCCAATGGCTATGACCCCATCGCTCAATTGCACATTATGATCCCTGTTGTTATTGTTGCCATAGCTGGACTATCCGGGATAGAAGGGCTTTTATTTGGAAAAGAATCAGCAAAGCTCAAAGGATTTAATGGGGATGGAAACTACCAGAGGCAGTCTGCCATAGCTTTACTCTCGTATGCTGCTATCTCAATTTTCGTTTATTTCAGTAATTGGGGCATTAAGGCAGAGCTAACGATTCTCTTTACCTTTATTTTCTTTTTCTTTTTTTCCGGGATAAACCATGGAGTGGATGCGCTGCGAAGAAAGAATTACAAATGGCAAAACATCAATCGTCCATTTATTACCCTTCTTCTGATTGCTGGTTTGATTTTCCCAGTTTATAAAGCATTACAGACTTTATAGAAAAAAAATCTATGACCCGACGATCGATTCCTGAAGCCCAGAAAACATATCGAATGGGAAGGGAAAGGCTGCTGTATAGCTGTCTTTTATATAGTTGTGTGAACCTTGGCTTGGGATTTTTCCTGTCGATGATCTTTTCATCTTAAAACAGGTGTGTTAAGCCCGTCAAATTCAGTTCATTTGGGTTTGGCCTGATGGGAATTGTTGGCTCAATTTTTGGTGTTTTTGTCGGCATTGTTTCATTTACTGGCAGGTTCGGTGAGGTTGAGAAAAGAGTTCAATATCTCTATCCAATTGGATTGGCAGGTTTTCTTGTTCCAACTCTCTTTGTCTTGTATACAATCAGGCACTTCTTTTTTAGTGGCAGCGGAACCTGGTAGTGATTACGAGAAGTTGGCGTCTTATTCAATTTCGACTCTATCTGTCAGTTTTTCACAAGAAACGATTTTCATCTCTTTTTCGAGAGCGGAAATTTGATCAGGTCTTCCAAGAACGATGAGTACATCTCCGGCGAGAAGAATACTGTCAGATGTGGGGTTAAAACTCATACCTTCTCCAGTTCGTTTAATGGCAATAACAATAATGTTGTATTTTTGCCGTAAATTCGACTCGATAAGAGTTTTGCCATTTATAAATGCATTTTCTGTGACCAGCATCTCATCGAGACGCAATCCCATATCACGGGTATATATAGCCAGGTCAATGAAGTCAGTGACATTAGGACGCAGCATAGCCTGGGCCATTCTACGGCCACCAATAAAATAGGGGGAAATAACCTTATCAGCACCTGCTCGTCTTAATTTTGTTTCTGCACCTGTCGCCCCACTGGACCGGGCCAGTACCACGATTTTCGGGTTGATTCCTTTGGCAGTAAGAGTAATAAACACATTATCCGCATCTGAGGAGACAACAGCGATTAATGCCAAAGCTCGTTCTATCCCAGCTTTCTGTAGGGTGTCATCCTGTGATGCCTCTCCCTCCAATACAACATACTCTTTGGATAAAATCTTCTGGATTTCATCTGGATTCTTTTCAATAACAACGAATGGTTTGTTGCTTTCTTGCAATACCTGACAAATAACGCTGCCGATACGTCCATGCCCGCAGATAATGTAGTGATTATCCAATCTATTGAGTTGTTTTATCATTTGACGTTTCCCCAGGATTTCACGTAGGCCTCCTTCGACCATGGCTTCAACAATTTTAGTGAACATATACATAACAAAACTCACCCCAACCAGCACCAGTACTACGGTCAATAGTTTACCGGCAGGATGGTGCGGAACCATATCACCATAGCCAACGGTGGCCACAGTAATAATAGTCAGATAGAGTGCATCTGTAAAAGGATACCCCTCCAGATACATATATCCCAGAGTTCCCCCTGTGAGAATAAAAGTGAACCCAGAGAACAATAAGGTTACTTTTTTAGTTACTTCGCTCATTTGCTTTTAGTCTTTCTCCCCTTAGTATTTTTAGGATAAAAAACAATTTGGTATCAATTCACTGTCACTTGTCGCGCAGTAGAAGCTCGTATGCCTCAGTAAGACGAATAAACTTTTCCTGATCCCCACCCGTATCTGGATGGAGGGCCTTTGCTTTGGTACGGTACAATCGTGTGATTTCTTTTTTGTCAGCTTTTCTGAGGCTCTCTTCCGATTCTTCAAAAATTGCAGATATGTCATCTTTGCGGATAGTATTTTTTCTTTCCGGCCACCTAAACCCTCGGTGCCCGTCCATGAATTCTCTGGCCTGAGCGAATCTTCTGTTTCGATGTGGAAAACTTGAATCAAAAAAGAGAATAAGATAGCGAATCAGGTAATCGGGGAGGGCGTCGTAATTGGTTCGCTCCTGCCAGAAATCCTTATTTTTGTTCAGAAGGCAAAACTCCTCCATAAAGGCCTCGTCTATTTTCTCAGGTTCCAGGGCTTGAGGGATGCTTCGTGCATATGCCTCGGTGAAGTGTTTCTGCAGGTTGAGTGCGGTATAGAGGTAGGATTTTAATTCATGCTCACGAAGACGGGCTTCCTCTTCCAGAAAATACTGTTCAAGTTCATCACGTGATCGGTTGAGGAGTTTTGCCTCAAGACGGGCAGGCATCTGCAGAGTGCTCCCCTGGTCGGTTGAACCAAAACGGAGAAAATGGAGCCGTCGTTTGTCAAAGGAGTGAGCAGGGCGCCCGTCAAAAGAGAGCAATTGTATCCCTGGTTTGAAGCGGGTGCTACGATTGGCCCGTGAAAAGAAATGCTCCATTTTGCGTTGTACGGTTGGGTCTACAAAGGGCCATAGCAGTTGCTCCAGCTCTGGTTCCATGTCACGACCACAAAGTTTTTCAATATGGTGTACAAGGTCTGTATCCAGATGGAAACAGGTATTATTGGGGTAGTGCAGGAAATTTTCCGGTGCGTATCCAAGATCAATTAATTCGGTTGTGCGAAAACAGTTTTCTTCAGCGTTCCAGTAAGCGAGTCGGAGGCTGTAGCGGGTGGGACTGCTGAGTACACTCCGGGACAGGTAAAGTGTTGGTTCCGGTTCACCGGGTTTTTGTAAGCTTTTAGTTGCCACTTGTCAGGATAAGATTTTTTAACCCGTCAATAAAGGTTGGGTTGCAGTTGAGTGATTGAGAGGACTCAAGGCGCATTCCAAGTGCCTTGGCCTGGTCGCGGTAGAGCATGTCAATCTCATAAAGTGTTTCCACATGGTCCGAGACAAAACTGATGGGCACCATAAGAATATTTTTGCACCCTTTTTGGGCAAGGCCTTGGAGCATGTCGGGTGTTGATGGCGCCAGCCATTCGACGGGGCCTGATTTGCTCTGGAAACAGAGTTCTCCAGGAAGATTTGTTATCTTCTCAATTTCTGTAATAGTGGCCTTAATATGATCGACGTATGGATCTCCCTCATCAATAAAAGAAACGGGGAGGCTATGAGCACTGTAGACGACCTGTGGCTGGTCAGGGGTAAAAGAGTTTGCCGTTTCAAGTATGTTGTGAGCCAGGGTTTGTATAAATTCAGGTTGGGTTGGCCAGGATTCTATGACTCTGAGGGAAAAGTCGTTTCCAGAACGGCTAATGGCCCGTTTGAGTTCCTGCACTGACGAACCAGTAGTGGCACATGAGTAGTGGGGGTAGAGTGCCAGAGCGATTATTGTAGTGATCCCCTTATCGGCCAGTTTTTTTAAGGCGCTATCGCTATCGGGGTACCAGTAGCGCATGGCACATACTACCGTGTAGTTGCCGTGTTCGCGAAGTGCATTTTGAAGTGCTTTCGCCTGATCACTGGTGATGGTGGTGAGTGGCGATCCTCCACCAATTTTTTCATAGGTTCTCATGCTTTTTGGAGCCCGTCTTTTGGCGATGAGCCAGGCCAGTGGCTTTTGCATGAAGGATGGCCCGAGGCGAATGATATCCCGATCTGAAAAAAGATTGTAAAGAAAAGGGCGCACGTCAGCGAGTTTCTCTGGCCCGCCCATATTGAGAAGTACAACACCTGTTTGTTCTATTGTCATCGCAGTTACCGTGTTTTATGCAAGAGTGAAAGGGTCTACTAAAAACCTGCTTGCATCTTTATAACAGGTAGCAGGGTGGCAGAGAAGAGAAATGATTATGATTGGCTGATTGTTTAATTATAACATTTCTTGATTATCTGCGGATAGAACATATAATAAGGGTAAGGTGTGCTTTTGCTGCTCGGGGTGTGTTGAAAGCAGAAGTTCTTTTAGAGTATGTCTTCACCCCGTGACAGGAACCATGCCAGGGAGCGTATTTACGGATACGTTTGGTGATGATGATTTGTCATTGGCGGATCATCATTGTAGCTTGCACTGGCAAGCAGTAAGTGAGGATGGAATAAGTATCCTGTTACCGCTTGTCAGGGCTTGGTGTTGTGCCGAACCTGCTTCCTTCCTTTGCTGTGGGAGAAACAGTGTAAGGCACTAAATGGAGGAACCGTATGGATCTAAAGGTTGAAACCCGGAATGTTGAGTTGCGAAAAGGCTGGCAGATAAAGATTGATGAAGAAAAAGAAAAGCTGATCCGACATTTTGCCAATTTCGTTCTCCGCCTCCGTGTCTCCATCGAGGCAACGACTCATCATAAGGAGGGTGGTTATGAGTTAAAACTTGTAGCATCCGTTCCCAATGATACCGTTGTTGTGAGTAGAAAAGGGGAGAATGTGAGTCCCCTGCTGGTAGAAGCGTTTGATGTCCTTAATTTGCAGATGAAGGAGATGCAGCGTAAGAAGCGACAAGCCCAGAAGAACACTGACGCTTCAGCTGATGAGGGTGCGCGGTATGGTGTGATTCGTAAAGTATCTCCCTATGAGTCCTATGGGTTTATTGTAAGTCAGGATGCCCGGGAAATTTATTTTCATGAGAATGCCTTGAAGGATATCTCCATTGACGCACTCACTGAAGGTGATGCTGTTGTGTACGGTGAGAGTTTTGGCGATAAGGGACCTCAGGCATCATGGGTTCGTATGAATAACTGATAGTTTATAAAATATATGTTTTTCCAGGCCCAGTGCTGATCATTCAGTACTGGGCCTTTCTTTTTTGGCCGCGGAATGGTAAAAAATAGATTCCATATTAGGGCAGGATATAGCTGCCGTATTGAGTTTCATATTATATTTATTTGAAATGATTAACATACATCATCATAGAAGGAGTTAGCTGATGCTTCTACAGCAGCAGGATATTGGGTCTGAGTATTACAGTCTTGACCGGAAAGAAATAGTTGAGCGGATTGCTGCGAGAAAGCACGAGCTTGCTGATAATTTACTGATTCTCTGTCATCATTACCAGCAGCAGGATCTGTTTCAGTTTGCAGACCTCACCGGAGACTCTCTGAAACTGGCCAAGGATGCTGCTGCAATCAGTGATAAGGAATTTCTGATTTTCTGTGGAGTCCATTTTATGGCCGAATCTGCTGATATTCTGGCGAATGTTAACCAGAAGGTTCTTCTTCCCCATCTGCATGCCGGTTGTCCCATGGCTGATATGGCCACGGTGGGTGCCGTGAGCCAGGCCTATACGGAATTATTGAGTGTGGGGATTATGGCCGATGAAAAAGATATGGTTCCCGTGACCTACGTGAATTCCTCTGCAGCAATAAAGGCTTTTGTCGGCGAACGGGAGGGCTCCGTCTGCACTTCATCCAATGGCGAAAAGGTTCTCAAGTGGGCACTTGCCAAGGGGGAGAAAGTTTTCTTCTTTCCCGATGAACATCTTGGCCGTAATTCGGCAGCAGCACTTGGTGTTCCCGATGAACAGGTGCTTCTCTGGCGGCGTGGAGAAATTCTGGGTGGAAACTCGGTGGCCGATCTTCGACGGGCAAAAATTCTTCTCTGGGATGGATACTGCGAAGTACATATGCGTTTTCTGCCGGATCATGTTCGTCAGTGGAAGCTCAGGGAACCTGATATTCAAATTATTGCTCATCCTGAATGTCCCCGGGATGTTGTGAGTATTGCTGATCAGTATGGCTCCACTGAAACTATAATCTCAGCTGTGAGAAATTCGCCTTCCGGCAGTAAATGGGCCATAGCCACCGAGATTAATCTAGTTGAGCGTTTGAAGCGTGAACATCCGGACAAGGATATCCATCTGCTGGCTCCCACCTCCTGTCAATGTACTACCATGGATTGCAATCAACCTGTTAACCTGCTTTGGCTTCTCGACAATCTTGCACATGGCAAGGTGAAAAATCAGATCACCGTGGAGAAAAAAATTGCGAAATCAGCCTCACTTGCACTTGAGCAGATGCTGGCCATTTAGGATCCGTTACAAAATAACATGGTTATTTCTATCAATTTCGTTACGGAGCCTTATGCCGCTCCGGACGATAAGATGGCCATGTTATTTTTTTACAGCGGCTTAGGCTGAAGACTGAAGACTTGAAGTCGAAGACTGGTAGTAGGAAATAACTCAAAATTCTTCAAACCATCCCTTTCAATCTGTAGTTTTTTTAGTCTGTAACCTTTTTTACTCTATGAGGAAAATCTGTGACCGAAGAAGTATATCTTGTTGATGGCAGTGCCTATATTTATCGTGCTTATCATGCCGTGGCGCCCCTGAGCAATGCCGAAGGCATGCCCACCCATGCTGTTTTTGGGTTTTTAAATATCCTGAAGCGGCTCTTAAAAGACAAACAGCCCAAATACCTTGCCGTTGCCTTTGATATGAGAGGCAAAGTGTTTCGTCACGAAATTTATCCAGAATATAAGGCAAACCGACCACCAATGCCCGATGATCTTGCGGTACAGATTCCTTATATTAAGGAACTGGTACATGCCATGAATATTCCCTGTTTTGAGATTGAGGGGATAGAAGCAGATGATATTATTGCTGCCGCTGTCAAGGTTCTGAGCGGCCAGGAGCGAAAAATCGTTGTGGTATCCGGTGATAAAGATCTGTTGCAACTGGTGGATGATACGGTTGTGATGTGGGATCCGATGAAGAATAAGGTGATGGATAGTGATGCAGTTGAAGAGAAGTACCATGTGAAACCTGAGCAACTGCTTGATTGCTATTCACTTATGGGAGATAGTTCCGATAATGTGCCTGGGGTTCCCGGGGTTGGCCCTAAAACTGCTGAAAAGCTTATCAATGAGCATGGAACACTTGAAGGTGTATATGAAGCTTTAGGTAGTATGAAAAAATCAAAACTCAGGGAGCGTCTCGAAGAAAACAGAGACAAGGCTTTTCTATCAAGGGAGTTGATTCGCTTAAAGGATGATGTCGATGTTCCTTCCCGTCTTTCCGGGTATTTACCTAAGAGTCCCGATGAGGCACTGTTGAACGATCTCTACACCAGGCTTGGGTTCAGCAGTATGGTGAAGATTGAAAGTAAGGCTGTTCCGATTCCGACAGAAGGGTTTAAGCTGGTACGGACTGAAGATGAGTTGCAGAGTGTTGTGACCTCTCTCCAGGGTGCTGATCTTCTGGTGATCGATACCGAGACAAGTTCACTGGATGTCTCCCGGGCCACACTCGTTGGGATTTCGCTGTGTACAGACCTTCAGTCATCCTGGTATATTCCAGTTGGACATTGTGCAGAGGATGGCAGTCTGGCGGCGGGACAGCTACCAGCGTCCACTGTGATTGAGGCGCTCAGGCCGTATCTTGAATCTACCAGCTTACCTAAGCTTGGACATAATATTAAGTATGACTATTCGATATTAAAGAAATCCTGCAATCTCAGCCTGAAAGGGCCGTTGTATGATTCCATGATCGCAGCCTATCTTATTGAATCGGGCAGAAGGTCCCTGAAACTCGACGATCTTTGCCTCGAGCATGGCCTTGCCTTAACCCCCTTTGACCAGGTTGTGGAGGATACCAAAAAAGAAAATTGTTTCGCATATGTTCCCATTGACCAGGCATGTAAATACAGCTGTGAAGATGTGTACGGGGCCTTACTGCTCTGGCAAAGCTATGAGCCACAGTTGAAAGAGCTTGAGCAGCTTGAGTTGTTTCTTGGAGTGGAGACTCCCCTTGTTCCAATTCTAGCGGATATGGAACTTGAGGGGATTACAGTCTCAAAAGCAGTCCTTGGGCAACTTGAAAAGGAGTTCCAAACAGAGCTTGATGCCCTGGAGGGTGAGATCTGCGCACTTGCCGGTTACAATTTTAATATTCAGTCTCCCAAGCAACTGGGGGTTCTTCTTTTTGAGGAGCTGGATTTGCCCCATGGCCGTAAAACAAAAACTGGTTATTCCACTGACATGAAGGTCCTGGAGAAGCTGGCTCCCAAGCATGAAATTCCGGCAAAGATTATGCGGTATCGCATTCTGGCAAAACTCCAATCTACCTACGTAAAGAAGCTGAAAAAATTGATAGATCCCGATTCCGGAAGGGTTCATACATCCTTTAATCAAACGGTTACAGCAACAGGCCGGTTGTCATCGAGCAACCCCAATATGCAGAATATTCCTATTCGCACAGAAGAGGGGAATCGTATCCGGCATGCCTTCGTTCCGGCCAAGGGCCTAGTGTTTCTCTCGGCAGACTATTCACAGATCGATCTTCGAGTCCTGGCCCATTATTCTCAGGATGCTGCTCTTTTGCACGCTTTTCGTAACGGGGAAGACATTCATGCCCGTACTGCTGCAGAACTCTTTGCCGTGTCACCTCTGCTTCTCACCTCAGAGATGCGCAGGGTGGCCAAATCCATTAACTTTGGGATCGTGTATGGTATGTCCAGTTTCGGGCTCTCAAATCAGTTGAATATCAGTCGCAGGGAGGCCAGCAGGTTTATTGAAAAATATTTTCATCTCTATGGTGGTGTGAAAACATTTATGGAAAAAGTGGTGGAGCAGGCACGTATCGATGAATATGTTACCACTCTGCTCAATCGAAGAAGGATGCTCCCGGAAATTAATGTGAAAAACAAGACACAAAGGGAGTTTGCCGAACGCACAGCTATTAACACTCCGATTCAGGGGAGTGCCGCTGACATTATCAAGCTCGCCATGGTTAAAGTTGTTCCGGCCTTACAGCGCGAAAATCTGTCGGCCAGGTTGTTGCTGCAGATTCACGATGAACTTGTTTTTGAACTTCCAGAAAGTGAACTGAAAGAAACCCAGGAAGTGGTTAGGGATTCCATGGAAGGAGCATTGCAACTTGATGTACCGCTGATTGTGAATTTTGAAATTGGTAAGAGTCTGGCGAAAAGTTGATGTATCATTTGTAAATCAGTCTCCATGCCATTACTCCCAGCGTAGGCACGGTGCTTCTTGGGAAGAAAAATACACACCCAACACCGGCAAACGGTTAGTGAGTCGGTGTTGGTTTGTTTGAAACACTGTTTTATACTCTTTCGTGGAGTGGAATAAAATCTCGTTGTTTTGGACCATCGTATACCTGGCGAGGTCTTCCGATTCGTAAATTTTTGGTATCCAGCATCATTTCTCTCCAGTGGGAAATCCAACCGGGAAGTCTGCCCATGGCAAACATTACCGTGAACATATTCGTTGGAATGCCCATGGCTCGATAGATAATACCGGAGTAAAAATCGACGTTGGGATACAGATTGCGACTGATGAAATAATCATCATTTCTAGCGATGTCCTCAAGCTCCATGGCAATATCCAGGAGCGGGTCATCGACGTTCAGGGCTTTCAGGGTTTTGGCACAGGCGCGTTTGATGATGGTGGCCCGTGGGTCAAATGTTTTGTAGACGCGATGGCCAAAGCCAGTGAGGCGGAATGGATCGTTGGGATCCTTAGCCTTTTTGATGTATTTCTCAAAATCATTATTGTCGCGATGGATCGCCATAAGCATTTCAACTACAGCCTGGTTGGCTCCTCCGTGCAAGGGGCCCCACAATGCGCTGATACCGGCAGAGATAGAAGTGTATAGGTTTACTCCGGCACTGCCGACGAGGCGTACCGTTGATGTTGAACAGTTCTGCTCATGGTCCGCATGGAGTATGAGCAGTTTGTTGAGGGTGGCAACCACTTCCGGGTGAACCACATAGGGTTTTACCGGCTTGTCGAACATCATATTGAGGAAGTTTCCGCAATAGGAGAGATCGTAGCGGGGATAAACCAGTGGGTGACCAACGGATTTCTTATAGGAAAATGCGGCAATGGTCCTGATTTTAGAAAGGATTCTTGCTGCAATCTCAGGAAGTTCTTCTTCGCTTTCACTGGTCATTTCAGGATAGTAATTCTGGAGCGTGTTGACCATGTTGGAAAGGATGGCCATCGGAGGTGCGTTGGGAGGAAAATGATCAAAAAAGTGAATCATGTCTTCGTGGATCAGGGCGTAACGAGATAGAAGTTCCCGGAAGTCATTCAGCTGTTTCTGAGTGGGAAGTTCTCCTATGAGTAGAAGGTAGGCCACTTCCACAAAGGAGCAGTTTTCAGCAAGAGTTTCTATCTCGTAGCCGCGGTAATTGAGAATACCTTTTTCACCGTCAAGAAAGGTAATCTGTGAGTTACAGGAACCTGTGTTCATGTAGCCGGAATCCAAGGTGATGTATCCGGTTGTGCCACGTAGTTTGCGGATGTCGATGGCTTTGTCGCCCTCGGTTCCGAGGACGATTGGGAATTCGTAGCTTTTACCGTCTATGGTCAATGTTGCATGTTTTTCTGACATCGTGTACCTATATTTCTATGCTCAAAGAGCGTATTACAGACTGGCGACTTTATGTCGCTTCTGGGAGATGGAGTGCAGGAGCAAGGGGAAAAATATCAGTGCCCTAAAAAACTATGGCGTAATGCTGTGCTGATAGTTTTCTGATCAAGCAGAAGTCTGTCAAATGATGGCAGAGGCTTTACTCCTGGAACGATAATGTAACAGAAGTTTGTTATAAAATCAAGATTTGGGACAATGTCCATAATATCTCTCTGGAGGACATGCTTGAGAGAGAAGGGAAACATATGATGCAGTCAGTACAAGGGGTTGTGAATCATCAGTTGTATGAGAGCCGGCTCAAGCAGTTTGAGGATGAGGTTGGGGTTTATCCGGTGAGTTGTGAGCGACTCGCAGCCGGACGCAGTGACCTGGAATGGCTTGACCAGGTGATAGCCGGAGGAAGCAGGATAGTACAGCTTCGTGATAAGGATAGTTCGGATAGGGATCTTCTCGCAAAGGCTCGTTATTTCAGAAAAAAAACCAGTGAAGCCGGCGTGTTGTTTTTCTTGAACGATAGGCTTGATATTGCACTCCTTTCCGATGCCGATGGCATGCATGTCGGGCAGAAAGATTTGCCACCGTCAGAAATCCGAAAACTTGCCCCTGATATTTTAATCGGCTTCTCCTGTAATACTGAGGAACAGGTCAGGGTTCTGGGTGAGGAGGTGAAACGAGGAACAAGTGCTGTTTCTTATTATAATATCGGGCCTCTTTTTGAAACCGGAACAAAGGAGGGGTTACATCATTTTTTGGGGGCCGATGGGATTGGTAAATTTTCCCGGCATTGTAGTCTACCCTTCACTGTTATGGGTGGGATAAAACTGGGTCACCTTGACGAGGTGCTCCGTGCCGGGGCAAGGCGAGTTGCAGTGGTGACGGCCCTCAGTGGCGCAGATGATATAGCTTTTGAGACAGCGCACTGGCAGCAGCGTGTTCTGTCCGGACGGAAAGAGAGTTGCTGATGTTACATACAAAGAAAGCGAAAGAAGTACTCAGGAGATTGCAAGAAGAAGTTGAAATACTGATTCCCTACGCCGTTCCAGGTGAAGACCTGGAAGTGGCCCTTGAATTTCTGCGAACTTTTAAGGATGATCAGTTCGCCCTGGGCGTGATAAAAGATTTTTACAGCATACTTCCAGAGGCACGTGAAGAGGCTCTGGTTAAGATTTCGGTGGTTGAAGAAAAAGAACGGGTTTTTCTGCTGCTACTCAGTACTTCCAGGCATCATCACTTTTATTTAATTAACGATGAAGAAGGGGTTTTTCTCGGTGAATGGGAGCAGGGAATACTTGATGAGCATGTTCTTGCTTTTTTTGAGTACCGTAATGCTGAGTCCTTTAGAGAAGCAAACAGTTCCGTGGCCGCCTGCAGGGAGTACCGTCCTCTTGAGAGGATGAATGAAGAGATTTGTCCTTCCTGTGGAGTAAAGGCAGGTGGGCTTCATACCCTGGGGTGTCCGGTTGAGGTGTGTCCATGGTGCAGTGGGCAACTGAACTATTGTAATTGCCGTTTTGAGCAGCTGGGTGTGGAGGAGTTGAACGACGAAAAGGAATTGATGGAACTTGCAGAGAAGCTGGAAAGAAAAGGCAGGGTTCCCTACGCAAAGGAGCAGCGTCCAGCGTTTATAGCAGAGCCAGAGACAAAGGAGGTTATTTTCAAATAACCTCCTTTGTCTTCTGTTGCTGTGCTTTATTGACTCAGTATCTACCTATTTCTTACTGTCTATGTTTTGTAGATAATGAAAAAGGTCAGAATCAGCTGAGAGTATCAGGGAAGTGTTTTTGCCAACAACGTTTGAGTAACTTTGCAGGGTCTTGTAGAAAGAGAAAAAATCGGGATCCTGGCTGTAAATGTCACCATAGATTTTGGTGGCACTGGCGTCAGCCTTACCTTTGATTTCCGATGACTCTCTATTGGCTTCTGATAGAATGACTTTCAGTTCCCGTTCCACCTTACCGAGAATCTCGGCCTTCTTTCCTTCACCTGTAGATCTTCTTTCTGCTGCAATTCGCTTTCGCTCAGAGATCATCCGGTCGTATACTTTGAGGCGGACAGACTCGATATAATTGACACGTTTGAACATTACATCGAGTAGTTCAATGCCATATTGCGGCGTTACTTTTCCGGCGGCTTCAAGAATCTTATTAGTGATACCATCTCTACCAATTTTTGGAGGTCCCTGGCTATCCCTGGCATTTGTCATGGTGTCGAGCGACCAGTCTGAGCTGCGAATGATTTCAATGAGGTTGTTTTTGTTCACCATGTCACGGACGGTACCATCGATAATGTCGTCCAGCAGTGATTGAGCCCGGGCTTCCGTTTTTACTGCCTGCATGTACAGGAGGGCGTCGGTGATTCGCCATCGTGCCGTAACATCAAGATAAACATATGTTTTGTCATTGGTTGGGATCTGGTTGGGGTCGCCGTCCCAGATCTGAACCTTTTTGTCGAAATAATTCACTTCCTGAACAAAAGGCAGTTTGAGGTAAAATCCGGCCTCTGTTTTTGGCTTACCCACCGGGGCTCCGAACTGGGTAATCATGGCCTGCTGACCTTCTTCAACTATGTAAAATCCATCGTAGACCACGGCTATGCAGAGCAGTACCAGGCCGATAAGAAAAAATTGAGCTATCTGTTTCATGACTGGTTCCTCACTGTTTAGCTGGCGGGATGGACACAGCAGAGCTGCTCCCCCTGCTGAGATTTAAAAGAGGCAGTGGGGTCTGCTGGTCTTTATTCATTATGTAGACTGACTCGACGCTGGGCATAACTTCCTGCATTGTTTCAAGGTACATTCGTCTTTTTGTAACTTCCGGGGCATTTTTGTATTCCGTCAAAATAGAGAGGAAACGTTGAGATTCGCCCTTGGCGTTGTTGACTCTAGCCGCCGCATAACCGTGTGCTTCTTCGATAATTTGCAGAGCATTGCCTCGTGCCCGGGGGATCTTCTGATTGTAGATTTCCTCGGCCTCGTTTACGAGTCGTTTCATGTCCTGATCAGCCTCATTTACTTCATTGAAGGCTGGTTTTACCTGGTCTGGTGGATTGATATCCTGGAACTGCACTGTACCGATGGCTATACCTGCTTCAAGACTCTGCAGCTGTTTCTGGAGATCCTGCTTTACTTCTGCGGCCAGGAGATCCCGGTTTGATAGGACATAGTCAAAATCCATGTTTCCGACGATTCTCCGGGTTGCGCTTTCAGAGAGGTCGCGTACAGCCTGACGAACGTCTTTTATCTGAAAGAGGTAGGCCTGTGGTTCTCTAACCCTGTACTGAACAATCCACGCCACATTGATAACGTTCTTGTCCGCCGTAAGCATCAGTGATTCCATGTCGTAGCCTTTTCGTTCAAAGCTGGTTTTCTGCCCCGGGTAACGACTGCGAAACCCAAATTCTTCTTTTCGAATTTCTTCAACATCGACTTTATAGAGATGGTCAATGTAGGGGAATTTGAAATGCAGTCCTGATTGGTCAGTCCGATAGTATTTGCCCAGGCGGAGGATAACACCCACCTCTGAAGGGTTGATTTTGTAGAAGGATGAGTAGACACCCTGTAAAACCAGTACGATCAGAACGATGGCAAGGATTTTACCAATTGAGGAAAAAGGATTTGGCGGACTACTTTTTATTGGAGCTCCGTCCCCGGATGGTTTCTTGGGAGAGTCAGAAAAATAATCCTGAAGTTTTTTAATGAGTTGAGCCACCATCTCTTCAGGTGTCTGGGGCTTTTTCTTCTTTCCCCACGGTGGCTGTTGATCCTGGTTGGGCATGAATTTTCTCCTAATTACAGGTTGGTTTCAGGTCGATGGTTAAATAATCTCTACTACGTTAATTACTCTTCAGGGGAGTGCAACGTTTTATTTTAACTGAGTTGGTCAGATGGGATTTTGCGGATTGGATTCCGGGTTATTTGTTGTTGGTTATTTCCAGGCGCTGCTCCAGGCGATGAATATTGATGTGATGGAAATAGTAAAAAGTATAGTCTGCAGGGGGATAGAGTGACGCAGTCTCAAAACTGCAGGCCTGCAGAGAAGCCATCCGAAGGCAAGGCCACAGCAGAGACCAAAAAAATGTGCGCCAAGATCCGTTCGCTCTCCAGAGCTGCCGATCATTGCTAGAAGAGCGGCGCCGGCCATAAATGGAAGAATTTGCAGGTACCTTTTGGTTATTCTGTGGCTCCGGCTGATCATGGCAAGCATTCCAATGATTGCGAAGACGGCAGTGGAAAACCCAACAAAGAGATGGTTGCTGCCATGGAGTGCGACGTTGATGTAGTTAGCGATTGTCGCAGTAAGGAGCATGGAGAATAATCCGAGGCCATTGCCAGTAAGTTTACAGAAAAAATGAAAAAGAAATCCGCCAAACAGGCAGTTACCCAGAAGGTGGACTGCGTCTGCGTGAAGAGTGAGTGCCGTGAGGAGTCTGAAATATTGGTGGTTCTCTATAATTGCTTTGGCATCTCCTGACCCATATGTGAACCAGAGGGAGCTGCCGGACCAGGGACCCGTAACCGTGTATAACAACATCAGGCTGCCAATGAGCAGCAGGGTTGGTGGCTGAAAGAGTGGAATGAAATCATCTGTGGTGGCAACGGGTCTGGAGGGCCAGTTTTTATTTTCGTTCAAATATGCTTTTAGCTGCATATCCGCTTTGGCTGCATCCTTGGCGTCTACGCTAAGAATCAGGCTTTTAGGTGTTTCGGTGTACTGGTGGCTAATTCCAACGGCGGAGAGAGCCAGGGAACAGGAAAGTGCTTCATGTCTGTCATCCGTTGCAAAGACCACAGTGCTGTGTGTTCCAGCAGGGGGATTTTTCTGGAGATCTTTTGGGTCAGTTGGTTGTTGATTGTAGGGTGGCATGGGAAAAAGAAATAGTCACTGTCTCTCTGTTTGGCAAATACATCCTGTTCTGTGTTGCCGAAACCGTTCCAGTTGCTGGACGTTTCTTAATGGAACAAAATGAAACGACCCGTTGCGGTGTGTGTTTCGGTATGTTTCGTTGTGGGCGGGTGGTGTTTGGTGATGAAAAATAGTATTGGACTAACTTCTTGAAAGCATGCCATAATGTATGGTGTGGCAAAGGTGGCACGTTTTGTGCTTAATGTAAACCAAGGGTGAAGTGATGCGGAGCGCAGCTCCATGGACACAATCCATCATAAAAAGGGAGCCAAAAATGTCTTCAATTGCACTGTTTAATACAATTTTCGTAGAAGAGAAGAAGGTTAGGGAGCAACTTGCAGCTGCAACTGATTTTCGTGTTGTTCGGGATACTGATATAATAAGTGAAGTGTCTCAAAAATACGGCATCGGTGAAGACAAGGTGGAACGGGCACTCTATGGCCCACCTTCAGTGTTTAATACATTCACCTTGGAACGCGAACGGATTACTGCTTATCTGAAGGTTGTGATGGCAGGTCATCTGAAAACATCCGGAGTTATCTATTGCGGTAATATTGCCCTTCTTGTTCCCTCTGCTGTGACACATGTCCTGCGGGTTGGATTATTTGATAAGATGAGTAACCGTATCCAACGTGCAGTGGGGGAAGGTGTAACAGAAAAGAATGCTGTTAAAGTAATAAAGAAAAATGATAGCAGTGCAGCCGGTTGGGCTGATTATCTTTATAAAAAGGAAATAACAAGTAACTCTCTGTACGATATTGTCGTTCCCATGGGGGAGAATTCTCCCGAGTCAGCGGTAAAACTGATCCTCGAGAATTATAATAAACCAGCAGTTCTGGAGCAAGATGCTTCCCGTCAGGCTGTTAATGATATGGCAGTTGGTGCAAAGGTTGAGCTGGCGCTGGTCGAAAAAGGGTATACCACCGAAGTGAGAAGTACTGGTGGAGAAATTACTCTTTTAATAAATAAGAGTGTTTCTAATTTTCAAAGACTAGTCAATACCCTGACTGAGATAGCAGAAAGTGTTGAAGGTGTTGCTGCTGTTAAGGTTCTTCCCGGTCAGGACTACCATGTCTCAGTCTATCGGAGTCAGGAATTCACTCTTCCGCCCAAGGTGTTATTGGTTGATGATGAACAGGAGTTTGTGCAGACCCTTTCTGATAGATTAAATACCCGTAACTACGGTTCATACCCTGTTTTTGATGGTGAGCAGGCTCTTGAGCTTTTGGTGAACGAGCTTCCTGATGTGATGGTTCTTGATCTGAAGATGCCAGGGATAGGGGGGGTTGATGTCCTTCGTAAAACCAAAGAATTTAATCCTGACATTAAGGTTATCATCCTTACCGGTCATGGCTCTGAGGAGGACAGAAAGGTATGTATGAAGCTTGGTGCTTATGCCTATCTGCATAAACCCGTCGATATTGCACAGTTGACCGAAATCATTGACGAGGCACATGGGAAGGTTGCGGCGGCAAAAATGGCACACATATGATGATGTTTGGTAGAAAAAAACAATAATGGAGAAGAATATGAATAGTTTATTGGCAGCGAAGATCTTGCTTGTGGATGATGAGGAAGAGTTTATTGACCTTATGTCGCAGCGGCTTGAAACCAGGGGCCTCAAGGTGGAGGCGGTGTCAAGTGGAGAAGCTGCCGTGGCTGCGGTGGCAGATCATAGCTTCGATGTTGCCATAGTCGATCTGGCCATGCCTGGAATTGATGGCATTGAAACGTTGAAACAGATCAAGAATGAACGGCCGGATGTCGAGGTTATTATGCTTACCGGTCAGGCGACTGTCAAAAGTGGTATAGAGGCCATGAAGCATGGAGCCAGTGATTTTCTTGAAAAACCAGTCGATTTGAATGTTTTGATGGAGAAAATACGGGCGGCTAAGAGCGATCGAATGCGTTCTCTTAAAAGTAAGTCGGCTGAGGAGTTGAAAAACATTTTAAAGAGTAAAAGCTGGTAAAAAACTGCCTCTTCCAAGAGGTGCAATCCCCTTAACTACCTGGATTTACGAGTGTGGGTGTAAGTCTTTGCCTGGAGAGGATTGGTGCGTCTCGGGTATGCAGTAATTAATTAGAATCTCGTTGCATTTAAAATATTGGAAAGGAGGAGAATATTGTGAACAGCAAAACTTCGATTATCAGGGATATTATCATACCCCTTGATCGTTATCCGCAACTGAATGAGAACCAGACACTTCAGGAGGCTATGGAAACATTCAGGTCTTTTCGGGCAGAGCAGCAGGATTGTGCCTGTTATAAAGGCATACTGGTTGTCAACGACAAGAATCAACTGGTTGGCAAGCTCTCTTTGATGGATATCATGCATGGTCTGGTGCCACGCCTGGTGGACGCAACCAATGTGGACAAGTATGAAGGGAAGGGCAAGGATTCCGAGTTTCCTAATTTGTCATTTTTGTATGAAGATAAAACGTTTTCCGGGTGCGGTAAAAATAAACAGAAGTCAATCAAGAGTCTCATGAAGGCTATTACCTTTTCACTTCCGGCTGACACCCACATGTTAAAAGCCCTGGTCATGATGGAACATCGAAAGGATTTTAATGTTCCGGTTACCGATAATGGAACAATTATCGGCATGCTGCGTCTAGAGGAAATCTTTAATTCGATGTGCACAAGTTACTGTGATATTACATAAATTAAACAAAAACATACGAGGATATACTAATGACTGCTGCAGAGTCACAAGCTATGAGCCTTCCTGAGGCTAAGGAACCGTTCAATGTAAAACGGCTGCTATTTATGTTTCTGGGGATAGGGCTGTTTTGTTTTGTCTACTATTGTCCACCCTGGCCTGACGCTATTGATCCAATGGGAGAACATTTCGTCCTGAGTCAGCAGGCAAAGGGTGCCATCGGTGTCTTTTTGCTGGCTGCTACCTGGTGGGTTTTTGAAGTTGTGCCCATTGGTGTTACCAGTCTCACAATTGGAACGCTTCAGGCTCTTTTTATGATCCGTGATCCCAAGGTTGCCTTCAAGGATTTTATGGATCCATCGGTTCTGTTTATCTTTGGTTCCATTGTTATTGGTATGGTTTTTACTAAGACAGGTCTGACCAAGCGCATCGCCTATAAAATGCTTTCCATTGTAGGTGAAAAAACCAGCATGATTTATCTTGGCTGTTTTGTGATGACTGCGGCACTGACCCATGTCATGGCCCACACAGCCGTTGCTGCCACCATGTTCCCCCTGCTCATGGCTATCCACGCCCTCTATTCCGATGAAGATGATCCTACAAAATTTGGCAAGGGGCTTTTTATTGGTATGGCCTATGTCGCAGGCGCCGGTAGTATCGTCACCCTGCTCGGTGCGGCACGTGGTGCTGTGGCTCTTGGATTTTACAAAGATATTATGAGTATTGATGTAAGTTTCTTTGAATTGACCTGGTATATGTTTCCCGTTGGCTGGCTTATGGTTTTTGCCCTCTGGGGATTTTTTATGCTTTTTTTTAAACCAGAACGGGCTCGTATCCCGGGTCTGAAAGAGAAGGCCGGGAGAATGTACAGGGAACTCGGTAGCTGGAGCAGGAAAGAAATTATTACCGCTGTCGTCGTAGCCCTTGCAATCCTGGTTATTGCCTTGAAGAACTTCATACCGGCTCTTTCGGGATTGGATAAAACCGGCATTCTTCTCTGTTCAACTATAGCATTCTTTCTCTTTAATATTCTTGATATAGATGATCTTGAAGAGATTCCATGGAATATCATTCTCCTTTTTGCCGGTGCCATGTCTATCGGGTTCTGTCTGTGGGAGACTGGCGCGGCCAAGTGGATGGCTGTCAACTGGTTGGTTCTTTTTCAGAATGCCCCTCCAATCGTCTTTATCCTTGGTATGGCTTTCTTTGTCATGATGATGACGAACTTTATCATGAACGTGGCAGCCATAGCCATCTCCCTGCCTGTTGCCCTGGTTATTGCGCCGTATCTTGGGGTGGGTGGTGAGGTTATCCTGTTCTCTGCTCTCGTTGTTTCTGGTATGCCTTTTCTGTTACTGGTTGGTGCTGCTCCCAACGCCATTGCCTATAACTCAAAACAGTTTACCACCGCCGAGTTCTTCCTCTGGGGGCTTCCTGCCAGTGCAGTTCTTATGTTGGTTACCTGGCTCGCAGTTTCAGTTCTGTGGCCGCTGATGGGAATGGAAGTCTATGTTCCAAAAGTAATGTAACATCGGAGTCCCTCAAAAAACAAGTAACACCGGAGTCCCTCAAAAAACAACCTGCACACTGTGTGTGGCAGTCTGCAGGTTAATTTCCTGAGGGGTTGTACCAGAAGAAATGTGATGGTATAGTTTCTTCTGCAGAGGCATGCGGGCTGTGTGTGGCAGCCTGCATGCCAATCTGGCCGAAAGTTGTTTTTGGCCCTGCATATCATTTGGGAAAGGTGTGCGGAGCCAAAAATAATAACCATGGCGGATTATACAGAACTCTACAAAGGCATTATCTGTCAGGATTCATTCAAAGAGTGTGTAAAGGGAGGAAGTGTTTTGATGAAAGTATTTTATAGATTGTTGTTACCACTTTTGGTGGTTCCTGGCATTCCGGGACTTGCGATGGCAGCGGGTGCTGCGGGAGGGGATTATATTGATCTCACCACCAGTTGGGTGGGGTATGCCTCGCTGCTGATTTTTGTAGTAGCATACGGCTTTGTCATGGCTGAAGAGTATACCCATATGCGGAAGTCCAAGCCTGTTCTACTTGCAGCAGGAATAATTTGGGGAATCATCGGTTGGGTTTATGCCAGTCACGGATTTACCCATGCTGCAGAGATGGCAGTACGACACAATATTCTTGAATACGCCGAACTCTTTCTCTTTCTCCTGGTGGCTATGACCTATATCAACGCCATGGAGGAGCGGCAGATCTTTGAAGCCCTGCGGGTTAGACTGGTCTGTGCCGGATTTTCTCTGCGCAAGATATTCTGGCTCACGGGTGTTCTTGCATTCTTTATCTCACCGGTTGCTGATAACCTGACTACCGCCCTCCTTATGTGCGCAGTCGTTATGGCCATTGGCAAAGATAATGTGAAGTTTGTCAGTCTTGCCTGTATAAATATTGTAGTTGCTGCAAATGCTGGTGGTGCCTTCAGTCCTTTTGGCGATATTACCACCCTCATGGTGTGGCAGAAAGGTATCGTCAGCTTCGGAACCTTTTTCAACCTCTTCATACCATCCGTGGTGAACTGGCTGGTTCCCGCTGTAATTATGAGTTTTGCTGTGCCAAAAATCCAACCCGAGACATGTGAAATCAATGTCAAACTGAAACGTGGCTCTTATGTGGTTATGGGGCTCTTTCTTCTTACCATTTGCACCGCCGTATGTTTCCATAACTTTCTCCATCTGCCACCTATGATGGGAATGATGACAGGACTTGCATATCTCAAATTGTATGGTTTTTATCTGAAGAAAACGCATAAAACCAAGGGGCAGCAATACCGAAGAAGGCAAGGGGAGGAAGATGAACAGATTGGCGATATTGTGGCCTTTGATGTGTTCAGAAATATTGCCCGGGCCGAGTGGGACACCCTGATGTTTTTCTACGGTGTCATTCTCTGTGTTGGTGGTCTTGGGTTTATCGGTTATCTGGCCGTGGTCTCCAAAATAATGTATATCAGTTGGGGAGCGACAAGTGCTAATATCCTGGTCGGTTTTCTTTCCGCCATTGTTGACAACATCCCTGTAATGTTTGCAGTGCTCTCCATGCAACCTGATATGTCCATGGGACAGTGGTTGCTGGTGACTCTTACTGCTGGAGTCGGTGGTAGTATGCTCTCCATCGGTTCCGCTGCCGGTGTGGCCCTTATGGGACAGGCCCGCGGAATGTATACCTTTGGTGGACATTTGAAATGGGCGCCAGCAATCGCCCTTGGCTATTTTGCCAGCATCGCAGTTCATTTCTTTGTCAACAGTCGCTTTTTCTGATAAGGAGCTATTGAAGAAACGCCTTCACCTTCTACCCGGTTACATCGATGTATTTTCGTGGTCGGGTAGATTAGCGTCGAAAGAGGAGTTCATATTCAGGAACCTCAAAAAAAGTACCTTTAGTTTCACATTGAAACGGAGCAGAATCTTCTGCCCCTCTGATATCATGTGTGAAAAATGAAGATAGAGTCAGTACTTCAAAGCGTATCCGTATTTGGTGAGTTGCTAAATGGTATTCCACATGGGATTGCTATTTTGGGAACTGATCTCTGCATCTTGACGATGAATCGCTATCTTGAGGCGATGACAGGGTACAGTACCGATGAAGCCAGGGGTGTTTACGGCGATTTTATCCTGCGAACAAACCTTGGTATCAAAAATCAAATATGTGCCGAAGTGTTGAAAAGTGGCGAATCAGTTTCAATTGATGGAAATATTATCAATCGTCGTCGTAAGAAAATTCCTGTTCATTTCACTATAAGCCGTCTTCATGATGGTGAAGGTCAGCCCTCCGGAGTGCTTTTTGTTCTGGAAGACAGCTCGGTGGTAAAGGTTGAAGAATTAAGCCATCGGGAGCAATCCATCCGCTCTAAAATTCTCGGCCACAGCTCACAGATGGAAAATGTCTTTGAACTGATGACCGTGCTTGCCCGCACCGATGCTTCGGTATTAATTACCGGTGAAACCGGAACCGGTAAGGATCTGATGGCTGAGGCACTTCACAAGTCGTCGCAACGGGCACGTCAACCTTTTATCAAGGTTAATTGTGGTGCTCTTCCCGAAGCCCTCCTTGAATCAGAACTTTTTGGCCATGTTAAAGGTGCCTTTACTGGCGCTGTCAATGAAACGGCCGGTATGTTTCGTCTGGCTCATCTGGGGACAATATTCCTCACGGAAATTGGTGATCTCTCCCTGCCTCTGCAGGTCAAACTGCTCTCTGTACTTGATGATAAGGAGTTTTTTCCCGTTGGGGGGAGTAAAAAAGTTAAGGTGGACGTCCGAATTATTGCCGCAACCCATAGATCGCTCCGAGAAGAAGTGCAGCAGGGACGTTTTCGCGAAGATCTTTTCTATCGTTTGAATGTTTTGTGTCTTCATTCTCCGCCACTTAGAGAACGTGATGGCGATATTCGACTTCTTTTAGACCATTTTTTACGTCAGTTCAATGCAAAACTTGGCCGGGAGGTGACAGATTTCAGCCCCGAGGCCATCGACTTTCTGAACCAGTATAGATACCCAGGAAATGTTCGTGAACTACGCAATATTGCCGAATACTCAGCTAATATCTGTCAGGGTAGGGTGGTTGAGGTAAAAGACCTGCCAGCCTACCTCTTTCGGCCGGCGGTGAATCCTGAAATGAAAAGCAGTTCAGCTATGAGTCATCCGTTAGTGCAAAGAGAAGAGGCTGTGGCAGCGCGGGTAACAGTGCCGGCAGGTGGAACAACACCCGGAGGCTGGGTAGATGTGGAAAAAGAAATGATACTGGATGCTCTGCGTAGCAGTGGTGGTAATAGATCGAAAGCATCTGAAATTTTGGGTTGGGGACGGACGACACTCTGGAGAAAACTAAAAAAGTATAAGATGGCTTAGAGGGGGAGAAGAGGGATATGAAGATTATGATTACAACCCGTGGCGATTTTGTCTCCCCACGTTTTGATTCGAGTTCAGAGGTGCTGATCGCAAGTTATTACGATCAACAATTAATGGAGGAACCGCGCTCTTTACTTCTGAGTAATGTCTCTGCTGAGATACTCTGTGATCTTGCCTTGAAAGAGAATGTTGCCATCGTTGTGTGTGGGGGGATTGAGGAGGAGCATTACCAGTTTCTAACCTGGAAAAAAATAGTAGTAATCGATTCAGTGATCGGGCCCCATGAAGCAGTACTGGAGCTTGGTATGAAGAACAGACTGGAACCTGGTATAATATTACCAGGAGTAACCTCAAAGGAGGTGGCCTCATGACAGAGCGTCATCATTGGTTAAACAAAATTCTGCCCTCGCCTCTGGCAGAAGATGGCAATGCTGCTGACAGTGAACAGGTATACACCAAGTTTTCGAGAGGATTATCTGTAATACTGCTGGTACTTGTGCTTGTACCTTTGACCGTTTTGTCACTCCTGTCACATTATCAGTACAAAGAGCTTCTGGAAGAAGAAGAGATGGACCAGCTAGTTCTCAATTTAGAACAGGCCCAGAGTACCATTGAGGCCTTTATTACAGAGCTGCAATCGATCATAAAATTCGTGGCCCGTGATGATCGTTACGAGGAACTGCTTAATCCGGACGAGCTGGAGTCTCTTTTCGTTCGTCTCAAGGATGAGTACCCCGGGTTTGCAGATATTGAAATCATTGACCCCGAGGGTACCCAAAAGGCCTATTTGGGCCCCTATGCACTTGGAGGGCATAATTATAGCGAACAAACCTGGTATAAGGAAGTCTTGTTGCGGGGTGTCCATATAAGCAACATTTTTTCCGGTTTTCGTAATGTTCCTCACTTTGTTATTGCTGTAAGCAGAAAAGACCCACGGAGTCAGGAATACTGGGTTTTACGAGTCACCATTGAAGGGAAAACGCTACAGAATTTTATCAATACGATCAGCACCAGTTATGCAGACGACATGTTTTTGGTTGATGCAGAAGGAATAACCCAGACGATACCTCAGAAATATGGGAATATAGGGGAAAAATGTATCTTACACGACGTGGAAGAGAAAGAAGTGAAGTTCTTTGATGGGGATTATCATAACCAGGATGGTTCAACTGAGAAGACGCAAAGAATACTGATTGTCAAAAAGACCTTTAAAGGCATGCAGATTAATCATGCAGCCATCGATCTTGTGGAGACGCCATGGAGATTGGTTTTAGTTAAAGAGCAGTACCTGCATGCCGCTACCTGGGTGCAGTTTAAGGTAAAATTAACAACAATGTTTTTTAGTAGTGTTGTTGTTGCCGTATTCGTAATTCTGGAAATCAGTTCAGCAATTACCAATCACATTCGAGAATCGGATAAAAAACGCCAATTCCTCTATCGGGAAGTTGCTAACAGCAACAAACTTGCATCCGTCGGCAGGTTGGCGGCAGGTGTTGCCCATGAAATCAACAACCCCCTGTCGATTATCAATCAAAAGACAGGTCTCGTTCAGGATTTTATGGAATTTTCCGAGGATTTTCCCCATAAAGAAGCAATGGCGGAAGCGCTTGATGGAATTCAGAACAGCGTTGAGCGCTGTAAAACAATCACCCATCGTTTACTTGGCTTTGCCCGGCAGACAGATGCAAAAACAGAGGAGATTGATTTTCATCATACCATCCGGGAGGTTGTTGATTTTCTGGCAAAGGAAGCAACGTATAACCAGATACAAATTGAATTTGATTTGAGCCAGGACATAAAAAAAATATGGTGTGATCGTGGTTTGTTACAGCAGATTTTCCTGAATATAACCAACAATGCCATCGATGCCATAGGAAGAGATGGTAAAATCGTTCTTGCAAGCAGGAAAGTTGGTGAGGACAGCATTGAGGTGACAATCTCGGATAACGGGCCCGGTATGTCTCCAGATGTAAAGCGGAAAATTTTTGAACCATTTTTTACGACAAAGGAAACGGGTAAGGGGACTGGTCTTGGCTTATCTATAACCTATGGTTTGGTGAAAAAGCTTGGTGGCAGTATTCATGTAACATCTGAAATGGGTAAGGGAACCACGTTCGTCATTAGCTTGCCGGTGAAACGAAGTGTGTAAGTAGCTTATAATGCAGAATATCTGGGTGACCAAATGATAAAGTCAAAAGTGTTGATAATTGATGATGAGATTGAGTTTGCAACAACCTTGTGTCAACGGTTGAAGCTCCGTGGGATGGCCGCTATTGATGTCCATAGTGGAACCGAAGGCTTGGTAAGTCTGGTGAAAATGAACCCGGGAATTGTCATTCTTGACTTGAAAATGCCAGATATGAGTGGTCTTGATGTATTAGCCAAGGTCAAGCAACATGATCCAAGTATCGAAGTCATCATGCTCACCGGTCATGGATCTGCCGAAGCCGGGGCGGAGGCTAAAGAAAAAGGTGCTTTTGATTACATTATGAAGCCGGTTGACCTTGTGAAACTTGTAGATAAAATGGAACTGGCTGATGAAAAACGCAGCAAAGCATAGGTCTTTTATGGATGCAAATACGGAAAATAGTATTCGACAGGAACAGATAGAGTCCTTTGGTCGGCTGATGGCAGGTTTTGCCCACGACATGAAAAACCATCTTGGTATCATACGGGAATCGAATGGGTTAATGGGAGATATTCTGGAGATGGGCGTTCTGGGTGGGGACGCTAAAATGTTGGAACGACTTAAGAAATCAATCGATGCCATTGAGCGCAGAGTTGTAATTTCGGCTAATATGATGCATCATCTCAGTGGGTTGGCTCATCGACCGGATCACCCCTTTTCTTCCTTTTTGATTAATGATGTAATTAAGGAGGAATATGTGTTTCTTGAACGTTTTTCAAGGCTTAAGCAGATCAATATTGTAATGGAGCTTCAGGAAATGCTTCCGGCGGTGTATAATGACCCATCACTGCTGCAACATGTTGTGTATCGTATATATTCTCAGTGTCTTGAACTGCTTGAAAGTGGGCAGAGCCTGTCCATTGTAACGGAAGTGGAAGGAAATAGGGCTGTACTGGTTTTTCGTTTCCCTTTCGGGGTGTCTGTTACAGACGGTGAAACACTTTTGCATACAACCCTTCTGTCTGCAGTTGAAAAAATGGAAGGAACTTTAACTATTAAAGACAAAAATAAAGATGGTATGGAAATCAGGCTTGGCATTCCCTCGTTATCTGTTGATAGCACATCCTGATATAAAAAAACTCTGGTACATTAAAAGTAACCTTATGATTATAAATGCCATTCTGAAAAAACTTAAAGATGCATGTACTGATCTGCTGCCTATTGTGCTGGTAATTGCTTTTTTTCAGATGGTTGTCATCCGGCAACCTCTGCCTCAGATGGGAGAGGTTTTATTTGGGACACTCTTGATAGTGCTGGGACTGAGTCTTTTTATTCAGGGTCTGGAAATGGGACTGTTTCCGATTGGCGAGGCCATGGCCCAGGCATTGGCCAGAAAGGGAAGCCTCTTCTGGCTTCTTGCATTTGCCTTTGCGCTCGGTTTCTCAACTACCGTGGCAGAGCCAGCTCTTATCGCTGTAGCAGCTAAAGCAGCCGAGATAGCCGGTGATGGCGGACTTATTGATTCGAGTCCGGAATCGTTGAAACAGTATGCATTTGGCCTTCGCATGTCCGTTGCCTTTTCCGTAGGGCTTGCAATTCTGATCGGAGTTATGCGTATCCTCCGTGGCTGGCCCATCCATTATTTGATTATTGGTGGTTATGTACTCGTTATGCTGATGACTATTATTGCTCCCAAGGAAATTATTGGTATAGCCTATGATGCGGGAGGGGTGACGACTTCAACCATAACTGTCCCCCTTGTTGCAGCTCTCGGCGTGGGGCTGGCCTCCACAATTCGTGGTCGAAGTCCTTTGACGGACGGCTTTGGTCTTATTGCCTTCGCCTCTCTCCTGCCTATGATATTCGTAATGGGCTATGGACTTCTGATTTTCAAATAATTGGCGCAGACAATTCTATGGAATTTATTAAAGAGTTCAGTATAATCCTTCTTGCAACCTGCAGGGATGTCTTACCTATTGTTCTTCTGATTACTGTATTTCAGCTGGTTGTGCTCCGTCAAAAAATTCCCAATTTACCACGCCTTATCGTCGGTGGCGTCTATGTAATTCTTGGGCTGGCACTTTTTCTGGCCGGATTGGAAAAGGCCCTGTTCCCACTGGGAAAAATAATGGCGGCTCAACTTTCTGATCCTGTTTTTCTCTATGGTACAAATGAAGCAATAACTCATGTTGACTGGACTGCATACGGTTGGGTATATCTTTTTGCGGCAATGATCGGATTTGCAACAACCATCGCGGAACCCTCTCTTATTGCAGTGGCATACAAGGCAAATGAGGTGTCTGCTGGGACGATCTCCACGTGGGGGTTGCGTATTACCGTGGCCATTGGGGTGGCATTTGGAATAAGTCTTGGAACCTACAGGATAGTGACTGGTACGCCACTCTATTTATATATTCTTGTTGGTTATGTGGTTGTAATCATACAAACCATATTTGCACCTAAGACAATTGTCGCTCTGGCCTATGATTCCGGGGGCGTGACTACGTCCACGGTAACGGTGCCACTTGTTGCTGCGTTGGGCCTTGGGCTTGCTTCCACTGTTCCTGGGAGAAATCCGGCCCTTGACGGTTTTGGTCTTATTGCTTTTGCCAGCCTTTTCCCAATTATTGCAGTACTGGGGTATGCGCAATTGATGGAGTGGAAAACCAAACATACTATTAATACTAACACTGGTGAACGGTAAGTAAGCCAGTATATGTACCTTCACCAAATTCTTTTTTCAAAACCAAAAAAGAATTTGTAGGTTCTAACGGATAATAATGGAGATATATAATGCGCTTTAAACTCATTCTATCCTCGGTGAAGCCGGGTATCACGGATACAATTGTTGATGCGGCAAAAGCGGCGGGTGCAACAGGAGCTACTATTATTCCTGCCAGAGGTACCGGAATTCGTGAAGCCAAAACGTTCTTTGGTCTTTCCCTTGAAGCTCAGACAGACATTATTATGTTTCTCGTTGAAGAACACTGTGTCGATGGAATTCTTGGTGCGATAAAAGAATCCGGAAAATTTCATGAACCCGGTACAGGTATTGCCTTTGTCCTACCGGTCGAGCATGTGGTCGGTTTGGAAAGTCAGATGGAAAAGTTTAAAACCGAGGTTCGTGAAAGCTATTTTTGACAGATTTAAAATGTTGGCTATATATTTCTATTGCTGGAGGTGGGTCTGGTGTCTGAAGGAAAAAAAATAATACGAGCAGAAGATGTTCTGGAAAAGAAAGTTGTGTTTATCGATGGAATGGCTACATCGCGGGATGCTGCTGCAAAAATGCGATCTGAAAAATGCAGGTGTCTTCTCGTTGAAAAACGGCATCCCGATGATGCCTGGGGTATTGTTGTTGTCCAGGATTTTATAAAGGGGGTGCTGGTTGCTGGGCGTTCTCCACAGGAAGTGCACATTTATGAAATTATGACGAAACCCGTGATAACCGTGCCTGCGGATATGGATATCCGTTATGTAGCCCGTCTGCTCTTTCATGCGGGCATTCGAAGGGCACCGGTGGAAAAAAATGGGGAAATGATTGGTGTGATTTCGCTTTCCTCATTGATCCTTGACAATGACCTTTTTTAATCGAAAACACTCAAAATGACCAAAAGAGATATACCGGTTCCGATCTGTATGACCTGTGGAGAGCATAGAAATGGGCAGTATGTAAAAGAAGAACCCTTCTATCTATGTAAGAACTGCGGCACCGAGATGAGATATCGGCCGGCTGGAGAATTGTTGAACTCTGGCAGTAAGAAAGCAATAGAAAATAACGGCTGGGCTGTGAGTTTTTCCGTTCGCAGTTCGGAACTCTATTCTGCGCAGGCAATGCTTGCGTTAGGGATCGCTCTGATAGTATTGTCTGTTGTTTTTGTGTGGTTGGGGAAACTCGAAAATGACGCTGCTCTCTGGAGTATCGGCTCGGGAGTTTTTCTGAGTATCCTTGGGAGAAGAAAATCGATTAAGCAGAAGAAAAAAAGCCAGTTGATCCTCAGCCAATTTCCTTACTGGAAAAAAGAACGGCTGTAGGAAAATTTAAGGAAAAAAAGAGTCTAAAAATGGTTATGATAAATTGCAATGATACGTTGCAATAATTTGGAATTAAGCAAGAAAACTGTCTATACAACTCTTCTTCGCCTTGGAGTCAGTGCCGCAGTTCTTGTCTGGCTTTTTTCGCAAACTGATACGGCAACGGTGCTGGAAACATTTGGAAGACTTCCACTTGTAATCTGGGTTGTTTCTGTTTTCTTTTTTCTCACTCTCTGTCTACTGGCAGCAACCCGTTGGTTTCTTCTTTCCGGAATTTTAGGTCTACCAGGTCAGTGGTTCACCTATGTCGGTTATTATTTTATTGGCCAATTTTTTAATCTTTTTATGCCAACCAGTGTGGGCGGGGATTTTTTTAAGATTCTGTTTGTCTCTAAAGGACAGCAGAGTGGATTGTTGGTCAGTACCTGTGGTGTGATAGCTGATAGATTTATCGGTCTCCTGACAATGTTTTTAACGGGGACGATAGCAGTTCTGATGTATCCTGGGGAAATTTTGCCCGGAAAGAATGAATGGCTTTTGTATTGCGGTGCATTCGTGATTGTCGGATTATTGTTTTTTGTCCCGTTCCTCTATTATTTACTTCGTACTTTTCGATCTAGCATTAGCGAAGAGCTTGTATTACTGAGAACAATCTGGCAATATCCCGCCGTGTTAATAAAGATTGCTGGTCTCTCAGTTGCCTTGAATTCTATTCTTATCTCAATTATAATTGTGTTGGCTACAAGTATCGGAATTGATGTACATCCGAGCTATTTTTTTGCGATCTTTCCGTTAACCGCAATTGTCACTGTTTTACCCTTTAGTTTTAATGGCATGGGGTTGCGAGAGGGGGCTTTTGTCTATTTACTGTCTCTACAGAATGTACCCTTCGAAAAAGCGTTATCCCTGAGTCTTTGTCTTTTTGTTGTTCAGTGCAGTGCCGGTTTTGCTGGTGGTATTGCCTATGCCATTGGGCTTCATAAAAAAACAATTGATTGAGAAATATGGATACTCTTTCCCTCTTACACTTATTTATTCGAGGGCCATATGTCACTCCATTTTAAAATTTCAAAGTACCTGCTTCCTTATCGAATTCTTCAATTTAAGAGAAAGTGGAAGGCCCTGGAGCATAGTGATCCCGAGTCTGTATCCCGATACCAGTTCGAAAAGATCAGACAGGTCCTTAAACACTGCCAGCGGCATGTTCCCTATTATCGCGAGCTATTTCAAGAACACAATATCCACCCGCAGGATATTCAATGCCTTCAGGATCTTCAGAAAATTCCTGAGTTGTCAAAGGATATCCTGAGGCAACAGCAGGAAAGAATGGTCTCCGAAAAAGGCTGGCACTTTCTGCGCGAGCAACTTCTCACCAGTGGAACCACCGGGGATAAAATCAGTATATGGGTCAACCCTGTTGCCAGGGCTCAGGAGTTTGTCCGTTACTGGCTTTTCTTTCAGCGAGGAGGCTATCGTATAGGGAAACCCTTTGCTGAATTCTCCAGCGACTTCTTTATTGATCAAGACGATCCTCTTCAGGTGCTTTTTCACCGCAATCCGATAACTAATCAACTGCTTTTGAACACTTCATATATTTGCCAAGAGAATGCTCTCCAATATCTGGATTTGATGAGGAAGAATAAAGTACTCTTTATTAAATCGAGACCATCCTCTCTTTATATTTTTTCCCAGTACCTTCAAGAACAGGGGGCAAGAGATCTGGGATTACAGTGTGTGTTCACCATAGGTGAGCCTTTGCATGTTCACCAGAGGGAAGTCATAGAGAAAATATTTGGTTGTAACGTGTTAGATTTTTATGGCCATATGGAGCGTGTGGTAGCCCTGTCTGAATGTACACATGGAAGGATGCATGTAGATGAAGGCTACGGGTTTGTAGAGTTTCAAGAAGTGACCGATGCAGCCTCTGGGAATGATGATTGCAAAAAATTCCGTCTTTTGGGAACAACTATGCATAATTGCTTGATGCCATTTATCCGCTATGATACCGGTGATCTGGTTGAACCAGATGACAGCAAAGTACCATGTCCTTGTGGAAACAGGTCACGGATTGTTAAGCAAATTTATGGGCGCACAGAAGATGTTATTACCAGTCAGGACGGGGTCACTTATCCGGCACTCTTTCTTGTCTTTAATATGATCAACGGAATAAAGATGGGACAGATTATTCAGGATGATCTGATTTCATTTCGGGTGAATGTTTATCCAGAGCGTGAACTATTTGATGCCGTGCAGGAGAAAGAACTCCTGTACCATTTAAGAAAATATCTTGGACAGAATGCGAGTATTTCTATTCATATTGTTGATGTAAGAGGGTTTGAATACGGTAGTTCAGGAAAATTCCGATCTGTTATTTCCTTTGTCAGGAACTCCTGGGCATGTCCGACTGACTGATTTTAGCAGGGTGACATGGCTTTTACAGTAAATGGTAAATGATTCTTGTATGTCATGAGGATATGTTGTAGTTTTTTTTAATAGTATGCAAAATTAGTGATTTATCTGTGGTTTTACTATTCTTTAAGGAGGGATGTTCATGAAAGTTCTACTGGTGCAGCATGCGAGTAATAATGGTCTTACGTCATTTCCCATTGGCCTCGGATGTGTTGCCGCTGTACTTCTGGAAGCGGGGCATCAGGTCGACTTTATAGATTTGGGTCTGGAGGACAAACCTGTCCAGGCGCTTGAGGCACGTATTGGTGAATTTCATGCTGAAGCCCTCGGTTTTACCCACTGGACAACCAATTACACCGAATATGTTAACCTGATAAAAGAGTGTCCTTCTGCCAGAAAGCTGCCAAAAATTGCGGGGGGGCCACATGCCTGCGCCGTTGCTGAACAGATTTTAAGAGAAGGCTATGTGGATGTCGTTGTTCTCTGTGAAGGTGAATTGATTGCGGACAACCTCTTTTCAACTCTTGAAAACCATGGGGATCTGAATACCGTAAAGGGGATTGCCTATCTTGATGGCGATCGATTTGTGCAAACTGAGGATGCGGGGCTTATCGACGACCTTGATAAGTATCCTTCTCCTCCCTATGAATTGATGAACATCAAAAGTTATTTTGGTCGATTAAAAGGACGGCCATCGGTTGAGTTGATGGTTTCACGAGGGTGTCCTTTTAATTGCGCATTTTGCTATAGGGGTCCAAGCAGTGGTACAAAAATGCGACGTATGACAACTGATCGGGTCATGGAGGAGTTATCCATAATGAGAGAACAATATGGTTTCAGTTCCTTTTTCTTTGTAGATGACACCTTTACTCTGAACCGGGAGTGGGCAATTGATTTTTGCCAGAAAGTCATAGCATCTGGGAAAAAAATTGCGTGGGCCTGTCAGACACGGGTTGATCGGGTTGATCGTGAACTGCTGACTCTGATGAAAAAATCAGGCTGTGTCTGTGTTCATTTTGGTGTGGAGTCAGGAAATCAGGAGATTATTAGCCATTTGATGAAAAAGATCACCAAGGATCAGGTGCGTAAGGCCCATGCTGAATGTCAAAGACTCCGTCTTTCCACAATCACTTACTTTTTGATAGGTACACCCTGGGAGACCGAGGCGACTGTTCGTGAGACCATTGAGTTTGCTAAGGAACTGAAGCCAACGATAGCTCTATTTTTTGCAGCAACACCCTATCCCGGTTGTCCAATGCGTGATGTCTATATTGAAAAGGGTATGCCAGTCCCTGAGAGTTGTGATGAGTATGGTAGATTTTGGGTTGAAGATGCGCCGAAGGACAGTGAAAAGCAGGTGAAACGAGCTGGAAATCTGGATAGTTATCAACTCTGTCTGGATGCCACCAAGGAAATCGTTAGAGCCCAGGTGCGTGATGTGGGTTCCTATCCACGTTTGATTTCTGAGTTTATTGATCAGTATGGATTTGTCGATTTTGTTAAGAATGCTGCGGCCCGGCTTCGCCTTTAAAATAGAATTAAGGTTGGGAGCTATCTTGTTTTTTTTTGTATTGTAGATTCGTCTGTCTGTTTGATGAGATTTTCTGCGATTACTTGAGCAATAATTTTGTTCCCCACTGCTGAATAGTGGCCGCCCTCCATATATAGATTGAAGAGTGATCCTTTCTTGGATTGTTCTGCCAATGTTTGAAGAGGTTTATACACTAAATGGTTTTTCTCTATTTCTGACAGCAAGCCACTATACTTAGGCTCCATGGTGAACCGCTTTTTAATGACATCGATTACGTTAGGAATATGGACCACAATAAACTGACTTCCATATTGTTCTATCTCAGACTGAAAAGTATCAAGGAGGCTCATCGCCAATTGGGCAGGTTCGTAGCTTAGATTATAGAAGAATGAATTTTCTTCAACCGGAAAGAATAGTTCCGTTAACATTGCGATGAGTTTGCTTTTGTAAATAATATGTTCTTCGTAATTTCCAATTGTTAAAAATTGTTCATATTGGGCAAGATCCCATTCTGTTAGTGGATTCCTCAGGATATTCATAATCTCTTCAGGAGGAAGGGTAGGGACATTGAGAAGTTGGAGTGAATTATTCTGTAAAATGTATCTTGGCTTTGAAAATGGAAGGCCACTGGCTGGCATATAAATCGATCTGATAATATTAACATTTCGTTGGATATCCTCAAACTGTAGACCGAGGAGAACTATATCTGCCGATAGAGTGCGGCCGGAATGTCGCCAACGTAAAAGAGCTTGATCTATTCCGTACCCACCCACCGCAAGATTTATGACTTCAGCGGGAATGCCCGCAGTGTTTAATAGTTGTTCCAGATAGTATCCGAAAGTATTTTGGAAGGGAACTTCATCACCGTGGCTGTAGGAATCGCCTATTATCAGAATACGCAGGATATCCTGAGGTTTTGCGGTTTTGTATTCAATCGGGTTCTTGTCGTCGACCCTCGCTCCTAAAGAATTGTAGCAGTATTGGCCGTTTGCGGAAATATTTGAAACTCTGGGCGTCCAGCCAAGGTATTCATCGTAAACTACCCTTGAATGAGATGTGTTGCTATAGTCCTGAGCGTGATGCGCAAAAGTGTTTATTGCCAGGTGATATGGTTTGAGTACTCTGCCAAGAATTCTGTAGTTACCATCTGAGTCTACCTGGCAATAATAACGAACAGTAATTTCAAGAATCAGCAAACAAAGAGTTAGTACTCCAACAAACAGTAACCCTTTTTGGATATACGTCTTCGCTTTACCATGATGTCGGTCCGATTCTCTTGAGAATAGCTGCATGTCACTCCTTACTTCCCTTTTTAATGGGTAAAAGTCTCAGTCTACCACCACATAGTTTGAGAACTCATTACAGAATTCCTCCCATTTGTCCACATCCCATTGTCCGTTTATGCCCAAACAGTGTGCGGCCCTGTCTGCCATCATCATGGTGTGGTGAATATTGTCATGGGTAAAAAGCCCCTGACGTCCCAGGCTGATCAGGGTTGGGATTTTTGAAAGGTATTGTTCGATAACCCTGAGTTTCTTTGAATATCCAATGGTGTAAACGGGATAGACGTTTGTCTGACGTTTACTGAAAACTTTTACGAGATTTTTAGCGGGAATGGCACCTTTTTTCATATCTGCCAGAACCAGACGTTTGAGTTTTTCGTCATCAGCCAACCAGATCTCATCATCGTGTTGACAGGGAATCTCACAACAGATAATAGTTTTACCCCTAGGAGTGAGGGTGCCGTTATAGTTTTTTCCCTCTGATATTCGAGAAAAAATATAATCTGTCTCGGGGAAATAGTGGGCATCAACAACCTGCCACTGGTCACATTCCATAAGCAGATAAAAGAACACCATATTTCTATGTGTTAAGGATTCGGCAGCAGTGAGAGCCGGACAGCTTCGTTTTGAAGCAAGGAGAGAGACTATTCGGGTAACAGGGATGGTTGAGAAAATAAAGTCGGCCTTGAGTTGCTTGTGCACATCATTGTGTTTTTTGACAGAGATGGAAAAACCCCGGCTCTTTTCCATCGTTATTCCAGTGACTGTTGTGTCATATATTATCTGCCCATCCATGTCTGTCACTTTTGCAGCAAGCTTTTCGGAAATCTGCCCAATACCTTCCTCAGGGTAGTAGAAAACATTGGCTTCACTGGAGTTCACCCCGGGTAGAAAACTGAGCATTTTTTTCACTATTTTACTGACAGTCCCAGCGGAAACTCTTTTTCTTGCCTGTTCTACATCTATCTGATCGGGTGGACACCCCCATAACTTTTTGGCATAAGGGAAATAAAATTTTTCACAGATAGTTGGACCAAGGCCATGAAGAAGTTGATCGGCAAAACTTAGAGCTGGCCCTGAAGGTCTGAATGGTTTCTTCAGAATATCCCTGAAGATTCCAAAGATAAAGGAAACCGGAAGATGAACTAAACAATCCAGTGGCTGGAGGGGGAATTTAAGATAGTGCCCCTGTAGTCGAATTCTGCCGTTTCGTACTCTTTTTAACAGGGATGGGCCGATAATATTTTTTATATCATTAAGAATATGCTCTGGAGTTGATGGGTGGAGGCGATGGCTGCCATAATCCAGCCATATTCCTTCTTGTTGAAACGAAGCAGCAATGCCTCCAGGATGATTCCGTTTCTCAATGATAATTAACTCAATATTGAGCTCTGCGCGCTGCAGCAGTTTGAAGGCCAGCATCAGCCCTGCTGGTCCGGCACCCAATATGATGATTGTTTGTTTTTCTGAAGACATCGATACGTAATGGCTCTTTTGTTAGAGGTAGCTATACTTGTAGAGGTTATGGAGTAGTTTCGTCGGGAGGCTCTTCCTCAACGTGATCTGCAGTTTCTCCCCAGACCTGTTGTTCAATTTTTCTGGAAAGTCCATCGGACATCATGCCAATGAGTAGAATCTGTATTCCTGTTAAAAACAGAAGCAGGCTCGATGTGGAGAGAGTGGTGTGGATAAAAATTGAATACTCCTGCCATCCGACGCGCCGTATTGCAAAGAAAATGTCAAAGAATGTTTTGACACCACTGAAGAAAAAGAACGTGAAGGCAAGAGGAATAAAAACCTTGAGAGGATTAAAAAGCATGGATAATCGAAGGATCAGGGCGATAAAATTTATAAAATCCCAGGGTACAATTTTGGATTTCCCTTTCCGGGGCAGATAGTCAATAGTGAAGTTAGTAATCCTGTAATTGTTGCAGAGCATGGCCAATGTTTGAGTAGTTGTGAAAGAAAATTGATCCGATAGTATTTTAAAGAAAGGCATGACCGATTCTTTTTTGAAGACACGAAGTCCAGAATTAACATCTGCAATTGGTTGGCCGGCAATATACTGGGCCAGGTGGGATATTACCCATTTGGCTGGCCTACGAAGCAGAGGGATGTGAACCTTGTCACTGTTTCTGGTACCAATGACCAGACTTACCCGTTGCCGATGCAGAATTCGCACCATTTCCGGCAGTGCCTCACAGGGATAAGTCCTGTCGGCATCAATAATGGCAATGGTATTATAGATACTTGCAAGTATCCCGCTCTTAAGAGAGGCCCCGTAGCCTCTGTTTCTGTCATGTTTTATTACTCTTGCTGGTGTCGATTTTGCCAGATGCAGCGTGTTGTCAGTGGATCCATCATCAACGACGAGGATTTCGAATTGGAAATCAGTATCTTCAAGAATCTGGAAAAGTTCCTGTACCGTATCGCAAATACTTAACTCTTCGTTGTAAGCAGGAATAATAACTGTAACAGCATGAGGGGGGGTAGACATGGATGCGAAGTCCTATTGTTTTGGAATGATTGTCAGGTGAATTGAGTAGTGAGGATACTTATCAAGTTCAATCATAAACCGATTTATAGCCGCTTTCCAAGTTTCTTATTGAAATCACCATCTTTTTGCGGCAGATTGTTTGTTTCACTTGCAATTTAACTATAATTGCTATGTTTCCGGAGAGGGATACTCTTGAAAAAAGTTGAACTTTACTGGTCATCACTTTGCTGCTTGAGCATAATTGTAGTGAGACTTTACCCTGGTATGATATTTAAGGACGAGCATGACAAATCGAGTAGTGCATGTGGATATTGCAAAAGGAATTTCCATCATATTAGTAGCGCTATTTCATAGTAAAATATATCCTTTTGCACCAGATTGCATGAATGCAATGGGGCTTTTTAGAATGCCTCTCTTCTTTTTTCTGTCGGGAGTGTTTTTTAATGCATCAATGGGTGCGAATGTTTTTTTGTGGAAGAAGTCGGATGCGTTGCTTAAACCATATTTTGCTACATTATTAGTTGTTTTTGTTTTTGCAGTTCTCCACAGAGAGGAACATTTGATCAGACAGTTAATCGGTATCTTTTACGGTAATGGGGTAACCATACCGCCAAGATGGGTGCCAATGTGGTTCTTAACACATCTTTTTTTAATATATGCTTTCACCTATTTTATTTTCCGCATTACAAATGTTCAGAGTAAAAACGTATTTTTTAAATACATTCTTATCCTTATTCTTATGGTGATTGGAACCCAATGGATTGATGTCTTCTGGAATTTAGAGATAACCTTATTTGGTACGGAGATTATAATGCCAGGTTTGCCCTTTGGCATTGATATTGTTTTAGTAAGCGCTTCATTTTTTATTTCAGGGGCTTTTTTGAGAGAGAAAGTTATCCATTTTATCCCAAATGTATACCTTTTAATATGCTCAGTCCTAATGTTTTTACTGGTTACAATGTTTACAGATGCACACATGGACCTGAATAGAAGAGTGTATAGCAATCCTTTCTTTACCACAGCTGGCTCGATGGCTGGCATTTATGCTGTGATATGCATTGCCTACTATCTTAGTAAGACAAAAAAAATTCGGAATATTTTTCTAACTTTTGGTCAGGCAAGTCTATTTGTTCTTATATTTCATGTGTTTATTGGTAGTAATGTGTATGGGTATTTGATGGGCCTGGAGACAGAAAGTCGTGAAATGTTGTTTGCTGTTTTTGCATTTATAATCAGTATATCTGTGCCCCTCCTTATTAAATATTTTGTGTTAAAAAATAGAATAGTATCATTTTTTTATTGTCCGGTGAAAATTAAGAATACAACCAGGATGTAATTATAGAAATTTTCCGTATTATACGTCCTAGGCAGTGGACTAAGAATGTGCTCATCTTTGTACCACTTTTTTTTAGTAAAAATATTTTTAATACCAGTCTTGTTTTACATGCACTCTTCGCAGCGATAATTTTTTTCTCTGGCAAGTAGTGCTGCATATATTTTTAATGACATCTTAGATCGACATGCAGATGTAAATCATAGGAAAAAATGTACTCGCCCTATAGCGGCCGGGACATTAGATATTCGTACGGCTTCCATTCTCTGTGTACTTCTCATCGTTTTTTCCTTGTACTTGGCATATCTCCTGAACACAGCATTTTTCCTATTAATATTTGGCTATTTTCTGTTGAATGGTGCCTATTCATTATTTTTAAAAAAAATACCTGTTTTGGATGTTTGTATTTTGGTGTCTTTTTTTCTGTCCCGATTGTTTGCCGGTTCAGTTGTTACTGGTATTATATTGTCAACGTGGCTTATCTTTGTGGCCAGCCTGGTCGCCTTGTTTCTTGGGTTTTGTAAACGTCGTCAAGACCTGCTTCTGTGCTTTACAGAGGAACAGGGGGAGCCTTATGTGCGAAAATATTCCCCGGGCTTTCTGAATGGGGTGATTTTTGCCATAGCGCCAGTTATCATGGGCAGTTATCCATAGTTACACTATGGATTACAGGACGGTTGCCCACACAGGATCGTATGGACCTATGGCATCTGTGCCATTTGTTTGTTACGGAGTTTTCAGGTACCTGCAATTACTGTATGGAAAAAGCCCGGAAAGTGATGTGTTGCTGGTGATATCTTGTGACAGGCGTTTGCAAATCAATATTACTTTGTATACTCTGATTTGTTTTGCAGTGCTATATTTGAGATAAAAACGACATGTTATCCGTCAAACGTCAAAAACATCCTTAAACTCTATTCTGTTATAGTAAAACCAGATATAATAAAAAAATATTGGTATTCTAATCTGTTGTATGGATACGGTAACTTTCTGAGTATCTCTCTGTTAGAAGACTTTTGTTGTCCATGTTCTACAAATAAAGAATACATAATCGCAGGGTGGTGAAACTATGGAGCAAAATAGATATATTAACTTCCTCATCGCCTCGTTCTTCCTTTTGATCTTCTTTTTTCTGTATGCATCAGCCATAGATTTTTCCGCTCCCGGTATCTTGAATCATAATGTCATATTTGATATTGATCCTGAAAGAGTTGTTAATGACATGGCAGGTAGTGAACAGATAGTAGAAGTCCATAAACATCCACTATATGGTTTGTTTTTTCGCGCCATAATGCCGCCCATTATTGAACTGTGTGAGACTCTAAGGACAGGATTAAATCATCACGAAAGCTATTCTTTTGAGATAATTGAAAAGATCACTCAACAGCCACTCGAGATAACGGCAGTAACTTTTCTTATCTGTTTTGCTGGAGCGTGCAGTGTCGCTATTTCTTTTTTGATCTTTACTCGATTTCTCAACAATCGTTTTGACGCAATATTTTTTACGTTGTTGTTTGGACTCTCTCCACCTGTATGGGTTCTGTCTTCAGTTCCTGAAACGTTTTCCCTGAATCTTCTCTGTATCGTGTGTGCGTTCTATCTCCAAGCAACCCTGCCTTGTAAAACGTTTTCACAAAGAAATATGGGGCATAGTGTATTTTTCTTACTGGGATTTGTTGCCATTGGTATCACATTGCCCAATATTATTTATGTGGCAGTCTGCTATCTTTTGTATCTCAATAGGCAGCAGTTGCAGATATGGCAGTTTGCTGGGACAATGTTTATTTATTCTATTGCGTTGTATGGTGCAGTTGCCCTGGGATCTTTTATTCAATCCAATATGTATGCAGTCACCTTTACCCATATAAGTCCAATGGATTACAGCTCAGTTTTTATCCGAGAAAATACATGGAACCATAATATTCATCTTGGCAAGGATGTACTGGTGGGCTGTGTACAATTGGGACGCAGTTTCTTTCTTGAAACACTCATAGCGCCTAAGGTTATTTTACACGTATACCACTATGTGGACTCGTGGCGCATTCTTGCATTTTCCTATAAGGTTTCTTGGGTTTTTATATTGGGCGTGTTTGGCTATTGCGTTGCTTTGATTTCATGTGTCAGGGTATTATTTCGCCCGGACGTCTGGTCTGGCGAAGTCATTATTGCAATTTTTATAATAGGTTTTAATTGTCTGTTTCATACGTTTGTGCATGGGCTTGGTATTCCATTTATTTATTCAATACATGTGGTCTTTCCCTTACTGTTTCTTCTGGCCGTTGCATATAAGGCCAACGCTTTTCATTTTAAGAAAGTATTTCTTGTGGTGTTTGTCTGTACAGTTATTCTAAATAACTCTCTTTTTATTAGCAGGATCAATAGTATCATAAAAAATGATGACCCCACTATGCTGGGCCGACTTGAAAATAGTCACGGCCCAACACAACCTAATGCGGAATGAGTGAGGACATGAAAGGATTTCTAAGGTGCTAATAGCTTCTTTTGGCACCGCTAGTGGTTTTTATATGTCAGTATTGGTTGGGGGGTGTGCGTTAAAAGATGATACGAGCATGTTGTACCTCCATCCTGGCTGCCGTTGAATGTGTTCTGACAATCATAAAAGCTTAGAAGGTTGATCGAGTGGTTATATCCTCAAAGACTTGTTGGACTTGAAGTAACAATTCTGAAGGGATTTCTTCAGTATCCGTCTCATAACTTCTTGGCTGACGAAATCTGCTGGCCTGTTCAATAAAAAGCTCGCTCTGCTCTATACCTATTTTCTCAGCCAATAGTCTGAGCCCTTCTACTGGATTCGCAATTAGCCTGTCATACGAAAGGAACAGAGCATGCGAGGAAGCTGTGGCGGCAAGATAGCCATAGCATGCGCACCAATAGGCCAGCCAAAATGACAGTGAATTTGTGGCCTTATACGGAGTGTCATTGAGCCAGTTTGAGAAATTAACAGGTTTTAGGGTGCGACCGAAGTCGTAATGTCCAATTGCTTGCATATAGGATTTTGCGAATTTGTCGTCAGCATGAATTTTTAGGAAATTCTGGTGCTGTTGCAGCAGTGAGGAAGCATGAGCTATCGGGTCACGATATAAAATCACTGTGATGGAGTCGGGGAATATTTTTCTTAAATAATTGACACGGGATATGTTTAAGTTGTTTTTTGAGATATAACGTATAGTTGCAATATTGTTTGAGGCAGATAAAACAATAATTTTTCGAATATGATCCCTTAAAAAATGTTCGAAATCTCGATCGCGCTGCCCCGCCCACGCCTCTATGTGCCCCTTTTTATAGTTTGATCTCCAGAAAGTGCGCCAAACAATTTCTTCAAATGCCTCCGGGCTGTCTATGCCCACCATCATACCATCACCATGCGCCCGCTCTCTTTCTTTATCATTGCTTTGAAATGATTGAGAAAAACGATTCCATAACAGCGGTGTCAACACGAAAGGCATATTTCGGTAACTATGACTGGTGAACTCATCAATAGTATTACAAAGCTCCAATAGTAAGGTGGTGCCAGCCCTTGGCAGCGCTGTGATAAATACCGGACGCTTTACGTCTATGCTCGAGAGTCTTTCAGCAAATAGTGTGTTTTCAAAATCTGATAATGCTGCCTGGGCAGTCCAGGAGAAAAACGCTATTTTGTGCAATACTCGATCAAGAAAGCCGTAACGATTTTCAAAGGCCATCGTTATTTTTTCCTAAACAGCCAAAGGATTACGTACACAAAGACAGTACTAGCGAGAATGAATTGCCAAGTTAATGTGAAATAGATAACAGCCATCATCGATAAAACCCCTGTTTGCTCCAGCAGCCATATAAGACCAACAGGAAGTCCTATAGCCGCTGCACTGCTGAAGAAAATCAGGATAAAAAGGCTAAACAGCTTGATGGCATGTTTTTGAAGGGCCTGCTCTTTTTGTCGATCATCCAGAGTGGAGTTTTGCATCACTGAAGCAGCCTCTTTCGCAATCGCAAGAACCTTGAGACTATTGTCTACCAGCCGCAACCCCTTCAAAAGAATAATAAACCCAACGACCAGTATAATTGCACCGACCAAAGTACTCACTGATTTGGCTTATCACTGTTAGATGGATTATCTTCAGCAGCATCTCGATTCATGGGGGCTTGCTCCAACCGTTCTTCCAGGGATTCATTGGCATAGACATTTTTCTTTCTCAGTAGTCTTTTTATTGGAAACCACAAGAAACCAAGGATGGCAACAACCACGGCAAAAATTAAAGCTAGTAGTGAACCTATAGCGGACAAACCAGTGCCGGGCCCAACGTAAGCGAATGCGGTAGCAGGAATAAAAACGAAGCTAAGGCAAAATAAGCATGTTGAATGGTAAATTTTCATGAACAAATCTCTAAATTTGAGCATTGAGTAATGGTACTAAATTGTACATTCCCTTTCCAGATAAACGTGTACGTTTACTACTGACATGACTCCCTCGCATCAGAAAAAAATTTCTGATCCATTGCAATGGGCAGGCGCTGAGCATCATCCACTATACCTGCCAGCCCACCAGCAATAATATTCATGTAGTCCCACACTATTTCGTTGTCTCCTGTAATCTCCACTACACGCCCTTTAGTCGACTCGACCAACAGCATATTGCCATTAGGTAAACGTTGGTGCTTTCCCATAATATGAGTGAAGAATGGCGTTTCTTGACTGCCCTCAAATACGGTGTTCACAGTATTATCACGAGTATCCCATAAGACTATTCGGCTTGACGGATTTTTGACATCTGGCAATAAATTATTGTTATCAAAAATAGTCACTGTATTACCGTCGACGAAATCAGGATCGTGCTGGCGTAATACCTGACCTATGCTGGATGCTTTGAGCTTGTGGGTAGCGCCATCAAAAACCATAACGGAATTAATGTTTCGTAGTGAAATCATGATGTCACCCGTTTGAAAAATTCCCGACGTCATTTTGTTGGAAAATATCTCAATATCGTTAAGGTGTAAGGTATCTCCATGCACTACAGTATCCCAATTATCTATGCTGGACATATATAACAACCCAGACAGTCCATTATTATGAAGAAGATCAAAAATAGAAATTTCTTCCAGTAGTTTACCACTCGAAGATACTTTGAGAATCGTGAATTCCTGAAATATTGTGTGGTAATTGGGGATTGAGGCCTCTTTGTCGTAGTGATTAATTTGACCTGGCACCCAGAAATTCCCCTGATCGTCTCGATCTATAGAGTGGTGAGTTCGATGGGGGAAATTCCATACCACATTACCGCAAGCGTCCATGCGAGTAAGCCCGACCCTTTCCAGATTAAAAACAATATCACCATTTTCTATAACTTTTACACCGTGAACATGAGTGCCAGGGGCTGATTTAGGTTGGTCTTCTTCAGGTATATGATTAAAGTCAGGCCAAATTTGAAATGGGTCTATAGACCAGCGATGAATCTCATTTCCCTGATCATCGACAACAAGTATTCGAAAGTCTTTTTGCTGAGTAATTCCACTAATTACAGTCAGACCTTGCTGCATTAAGACGGGGGATCGAGTGAGCACCCGATCAACACGGGCTGTTTCGCTAAAATAAAATGGCAAAGCAGCTGCCTCATTACCGACCATTTCAAGCAGACCACTTTTTGCAAGGTTAAATCCACTTTTAATATACTCATAAGGAAATAATTTGAATTCACTGACAGCCAGACCGCAGGAGAATAGAACCATTGCAATTGACAGGCAAAAGAGCCCAAGAGATAAAGAATCTAGATGTTTACTTAAAGATTTTTTGGGCATGCTTCTTTCTAGCCGAGGTTGTTAGTCTTGGGATATATTGATGAAAAAATGTAATAAAGCCTCTATATTCAAGTGAATCGCTTCCAGAACCCATTCACTAAAGCCATCCTGATTTCCGATACCAGGCAACCGTTTTTTTTATCCCATTTTCCAAAGTCCAATGGGGCCGAAATCCAAGCTCAATTTGTATGCATTTGGAACTGCAAAGCCAACCAGCCTGTTTGATCTCACACCATTTATCAGGGTTTAAATCCTGCGGACGGTTGCTAAGGCGTCCCAGTAAACCCATAATCTGACAAGCAATCCATATAAGAGATAATGGCAGTGTCAGGAGGAAAGCGCGTGGATTTATGTGTGCGGCGATTGCGTTCATCAGAGTGTCCCAGGTATAGGACTTGCCGTCTGTTACATAGAACGTTTTTCCATTTGCCGCATCTGTTGTACCAGCCAGAAGAATAGCCCTTACCAGGTCATCCACATAGATAAGACTGACAGGGAAATCTCTGAAGCCACTCTTTATCATAATTCCATGGGAAGTTGCTTTAAAGAGTGGCTTCATTCCATGATCTCTGGGACCAAAGACAATGGAAGGCCTGAGGATAACGACCGGAAATTGATCCGCGATGGAGAGAACCACTTTTTCTGCTTCCTTCTTGGACTGGCCATATGCTGAGACTGGCAGTGAGTTTGGCGCCGATTCATTCACCCCTGGTTCCTTGGAACATGGTCCCGCGGCGGCCTGGCTGGAAATGTAAACGAGTTTCTGATGGCTCGGGGCATGTTGAGTGATGAGTTGTACCAGGTTGCGTGTGGTGTCCAGATTGCCCTTGAAGTATTCGGATTTCCTGACGGCCTTCGTTGTTCCTGCGACATGAAAGACGATATCTGCTTTTTGTATCTGTGCTCCAAGTGAGGCTGGATTGTTGAGATCTCCTGAAAGCAGTTCAATATCTTTATGTTGTAGATGACGGGCTTTTGTTTCTGAGCGGACAAGACAGCTTACTGAGTAGTGACGTTTGATAAGCTCGAAAACCAGATTTGTCCCGATAAATCCAGAGCCTCCGGTGACAAAAGCGTGCAGTTGCTTTGCTCCTTCGGTAGTCATGGAATTTCTTTTCGTATAATGCTCAAAACTTTGCCGTTTTTCCCCACTCGGTATTGAATGCCTGCCCAGCCAATAACCATCGAAAACCACGTTCGGATGTGACAGTACGCTGCCATAGTGAGGGCCGCAAGAGATGCGGGGAACCAGGAAAAAAATGATCCTGGAGAAGGATGTTTGGAATAAAGAAAAATTGTGAACAAGAAAAATAAGAAAATACAGGGAAGACTGTATTGGAGCAGGAACCTGGAATAGGGAAAAAACAGGCTTATTATGGTGATGCCAAGACTTGCCAGAACAGAGATTGCAGCAACAATACTCAGAAGACCTGTCACAATCCAGAGTACGGGGAAAATAAATTTAAGATAGGCCCACTGTCTTGTCAGCCAGATAATCCAGCTGGTAACACTTAAGTCACTGAGATGTGTTTTGAGGTCAGTTTTGTCTGGGATAGCTACTGGGATATTGTTTTTCTGTAACAGTTTGGCAAGGCTGACATCATCAACAATATTTTCCTTCCAGGTGTCAGCGACGGAGATGTTCTCAAAAACTTCTCGTCTTATTGCCGTTGCACCGCCCCATGGCTGGCCAAGGAAAGGTAATCTACGGATAAGGCTGAGGGTGAGTACACAAATTGCTCTTCCCTGTGAGCAAGTACAGGAGCCTTTTGAGTAAATTTGATGATAGCCGGAACTCACCATACATGAAGTATGCGAGAGTAAGGGGTGGAGGAGGCAATCCAACCAATCTGGAGGAGCTGTGTGGCCGGAGTCACAAAATACCAAAATATCCGGTTTGTTTCCCACTTGCTGTACCCCTACGAGTAGGTTGTGGTTCTTTTGGCTGCAGCTTATGGCTCTGCCGGAATAGGTGTATGTTGCTCTTTTGTTTTCCTTTGTGATCGCAGTAATAATAGGTGTTGCAGGGTCGTTTTCGTCCTGAAGAACAAAAATGACATTGAAAGATTGATAATCCTGATTAACCAAGGTTTTCAGGTTCTCTGCAAGAACCGGTGATGCTCCAGTAACCGGTACAATGAGCGATACAAAAGGAACTGGTTTGACTGTGTTGTTGTCGCTCATTGTGCTTTCGCCATTATTTATATAAGATCTTTTTCGTATACTCTGTAACGTTTATCCGGTTTGAGTCCACCATCTTCGTAAAGACGATTCATTGCATCATTATCCTCCAGAGACCATCCGAGTTCCGCATACTGATATTTCGGTAATTTTTGTATTAAGTCAATGAGGTACTTGAAGGCCAGTAATGGCAAACCCATCTGGCGATATTGTTCTTTGATACCAAAAAGCAGTGCTCGAAACCCGGTTATTTCAGATTCGTAGAGAACCTTTTTGAAAAGAGCGCTAATTCCAAGTTTACCGTTGAAGCGTTTGAGGAGTGGATTGAAGTCGGGCAAAAAGAGGCAGATTCCGGCTAATTCATTCTTGTAATACATAAAGAAGGCAAATTCCGGTTCCAGGATGGGGAGAAGGTTTTTAGCAAGTTCTATCTCTTCGTCTTCTGTGGTCGGGACAAACCCCCAATTGTCTTTCCAGCATTCATGGTAAACAGAGCAGAGGAGGTGGATATCTTCTTTAGTCCATTTTTTGGGGTAATAAATCGATACGTCTCCTTTTTGATAGAGTTTGTCGGAGAGTGAAAAAACCCATTCCGGAACTTCAATATCCTTGGTGAAACGGTATGAAAAGAGATCTTTTTCTTTTCTGAACCCTGCAGCATGAATGAGTTCAAGATAATAGGGTGGGTTGTACGACATCATGAGGGCTGGTGGTTTGTCGAAACCCTGAATTAATAATCCTGTTTCATAATTAGTGGAAGGGTTTAAAGGCCCGCGGAGAAAGGTCATCCCCTCTTCAATAACCCATTGTTCCACTGCCTGAAACAATGCGAGTGCGGCTTCAGGGTCATTTTCACATTCAAAGAATCCCCAGGCGCCCATTTTTTCGTCATGGTAAGCATTGTAATTATTATCAACCAGGGCGATGATTCGGCCAATAGTCTGGCCATTCCTCCTGGCCAGGAAAAATTCTCCTTTAGAGAACTTCCAGAAAGGATGTTTTTTTCGATCCAGTAACCCGGCTACTGAGGATTTTAAAGGTGGTACCCACAAAGGGAAGTCCTCGTAAATTCTCCACGGCAGTTCGATAAATTCCGCAAGTTCTTTTCGTGTTTGAACCGTGGAGATTATAACTCCGGCACTGTAATTTGTATGAGGCTTCCACATGGTTTCTGTCTGGTGCGAAATAAAAGAAACACCCTTTTTCCTGTTCTATGGTTGTTGCAAGGGGGTAAAAGTTAATCTACCCATTTCATTTGTAGTCCTTTGATTTCCATGATAATGAAGCCGTTGCTGTCCACGCCGTGTACATCCCAGACGGTTCCAGTTGCATCCTCCAGGTTTAATTGTCCATTCAGTAGAAGTTCTTCGCCAGCTCGACAGTTTCTTGTGAATGATACAGAGTCAATTGCTGCAGGTATCATTATTCGTGGATCGCCATTGTTCCGGATACTGGTGAAAAAGAAGGTTATTTGCATCAGTGCTTCCAGAAGATAGTGGGGGTACTGGAAGATGGAGGGAAGAGCCTCTGAAAAGTCATTTACATCAGGGTACAGCATTTTGCCCCGGATGGTGTCATGGTGACATGTGATGATTGAGTCAATCACTTGATAACGGTTTTTCAGCTGAGAGTAATTCTCGTACAGCTCTGCGATTTTCCCGTGTGAAAGAAGAGGGGGGGCGTTTTCAACTGTGATTTTTTCCCGTTCCGGAGAAAGTCGGGTCGTGCTGGCGAGAACCTGAGCCATGAAGTAGGTGTCCATGAATGTTTCCTGCGTGTCCGCTGATGATTTTCGGGGGCGTTTGAGCTCAACATTGCAGGTTTGCAAACTGGAATGGGTTGTTTCTCCCTGACAGAACAGATGTATCTCAGTATTCGTATCTAACGGACACTCAATCATTTGTAATAATTTAATATTTTGCAGACCGTTCATCTGCAGATGTGGAAAAAGGATACGGCTGCTCTCCAAAAATGCTTCTACTGCCATTATGGCAGACATGATTGGATGTCTGAGTAATTTCGAAGGCTTGTGGTCTGCCAGCCACTGGTCTCTGTCTGATGAGAGTGTACGGGTGGCATGAATTGTTTTTGTGCGTAGGTCAAGACGTGCGATAGAATCAATCATCGGCAGTCTTTCCAAATCAAACCAGTGCGTATTTTGGTCAACAGGATCTGACAGGAGTATTTCTGATTGAAGGACTGCTCTAAGGGGGACGACCCAACAGTCATCAGCCAGACCACAGAGGAGTTCCCGAAGCATAATTTCTGCTGCTTCATGTACCTCAAGAAAAATATCACCGCCCAGGTTTTGAACGAGAATATCTTTTATCTCCGGTGTGTCTGCCATACCCGTGCCTTCGATTGGTGGGAGCCAGAATACCTTTGTCTGTACCGACTGGTGGCTGTCCCTGAAAGTGCGACAGTAGGTAGACATTGCCCGATTGGCTATACAGTAATTAGCCTGACCAATACTGCCGCCTGATGCAGCAATTGAAGAAAGAGCCACGACAAAACGTAAGCCCTTGTTCTCAGCAGCCTGAAGAAGATTAATAGCTCCAAAAAGTTTAACATCAAGCACTTCTTTGAACATGGCCGGTTTAATGATTGGGATATAACTGTCTTTGATAATTCCTGCTCCGTGTATGACACCATCAATTTTTCCATGTTCTTTTACGATGGAATCCATGACTTCAGCAACCTGCACTTTGTCGCTGACGTCACAGGGAATATACTGAGTTGTTGCTCCCAGTTGTTCGAGTTCTGTAATGGTCTGGAGTACTTCTATGTTGTGCAGGACAGCCTTTCGTTTTGCTTTTAATTCCCGAGGAGACAGGTTGTCATAAGTTTGTTCAAGGTAACTGGAGATGAATTGCTGCTTTTTACCGGGTTCTGCTGGTACGTCTCCCTGGGAGAGTGAAGGTTCCAGCGATGTGCGCCCGAGGAGGATGAGTCTGCAGCCGAATGGAGCCAGTGAGCGAGCCAGATACGATGTAACTCCCCTGCCTCCGCCTGAAATAACAATGACATCATCTTTGGCGAGAGTCAGTGCCGGTTCCTCCGCACCAGAGAGAGTATGTCTGGCAGCTTTGTAGGTGTATAGTTGATGGTCTTCGATAAGCAGATCAATAAGTGGATTGGATAGATTGAGAGCAGTTCGTAGCAGTTCAGGTATATCGACCTTGCCCCGGAATGCAAGTCTCCGTAAACAAAGGCCCTTGAATTCTTTGGCCGCTGTGAAGAGAAGGCCAAGGATGGATTGGCCAAGGAGAGAGTCGGTCTCGACTGGACTGTTGTTATGGTGGAGATGAATGCAAAATTTCCGTTTGTTTGATTTAAGAAAATGTTGAAAGAGTGCGAAGTAGCTGGTCACTAAAGAGACGATTTCAAGAGGAGACAGGTTTTGTTCAGCCTGGCTGTCACTGATCAGAACAATGCCTGTCAATGGACCTTCTGCCGAAATCTCTTCTACAACCCGCAGTGTTTCTTCAGAGTTGAAGAAATCTATATAACCATCTTGGTGATGATCCTTTTTTATTTGTAAGGAAACTGCCTCACAACGATAACTGTCCCTGAAGGTGTTATTGAGTTGTTGAAGGTTGTTTTCAGCATCGAGGGAAAGGAGGAGAATGCGACTGTCAGGGGCAATTTGCAGGCTCGTTTCTTTATTTACAGTGATTTTTTCTTCCTGATAAACAAGCCGATTGATGCCATACTTTGAGGATGAGACGAAGGTGGGCGTATTATGTGTTGAGGCGGAAATGGATTTGTTTATCGAAACCTTTTGGGCGGGGACTTGGAAATCGTCGCCTTCCATGAGCTCAGCAACACGATTGGCCAGATCCTGAACAGTTTGTACGGACAGGAAATCTTCCAGGGTTGTAGTTATGTTGAATGTTTTTTCAGCGGCATCAACGATAATTGGTATACGACTGGATTTAATGGCCAGGTCATCTCTGACATTCATTTCCGCATCGATTTCATCACGCTCATAGCCAGTGGCATCCATAATAATCTGGATGACCTGTTCAAGTACGGCATTATTCTCAGGAACGGGTCCAGCGTTGCCGGCACCAGGCGTATCTGGAACGAGTCCTGGAGTGAAATTTTCCGGCATATACTCAGCCAAAGCTGCTCGATCGAAGTGTGGGTCAATATTCTGTTGAATGGCTTTTATAATTGCGGGTTTGAGATATCTCTCAGCACCATGAAGGGCGTAGGAATACACTTCCTGCTGAATGATATTCAAAACAGCTTCCCTGGATATCGTGAGCTCTTTCTGCTGCAGGGAAAGCGTTGATATTGTAGCTGGTGTTATGCTCCCATTCACAAAAAGGGATGAAACAGATTGGCGTAGTGCCTGTACCTCGTTTTCCGCTGAACAGCTGCTGATACACTGCACATTTTTTGTGCATTCATGAATAAGGTTGCAGAGGGTGTCCTGTGGGCCGATTTCAAGGAAGCAGCGACAGCCGAAATCATTCACAAGGCTTAAAACGTTATTCTGCCAGTGAACGGGGGATTCCAAGTGGGAGACGATTATTTTTTTGATTTCATCTGGGTCATTCGGATAGGGCTGACAAGTTGTATTGGAGATTACTGGAATCTCGGGAGCCTGCATCCGTATGTCGCCGATGTAGTCACCCAGTTCCTCACGAATTATTCGCATTATAGGTGAATGAAAAGCCATTGAAACAGGCAACTGGACGTTCCAATGGCCATCGCTGTCAAGTATCTGTTTGAAATTTACCAGTTCTTTAGTCCCACCACCAATAACTGTCTGTCTGGGCGAGTTGAAGTTGGTGAAGAAGAGATTGGTGTTTTCGGCAATCTTTTGGTTGAGATAGTCTTCCGGTGCGTTAACGGCAAGCATGGAACCGGGATCTACATCCATCTTTGAGGCTTTTGCCATGCACTGGGCACGTTTGTTGATAATTTTAAAACCGTCCTCATAGGTGAAACACCCGGCAACACAGAGTGCAGTCAATTCTCCCATGGAGTGACCGGCCATGGCTGTTGGCTGTAGTCCGAACTCGTTCAACTGTTTGTAGATGGAGTATTCAAGAAGAAAAAGGGCCGGTTGCTGCCACTCCGTATTTTGAAGTTTACTGCCATCCTCGTTGAAAAGGAGGTGAAGGATGTCAAAGTCGGCAAGCTCTGCCAAGGTATCCATCCAGTGACGAATAACGGGAAAGGTTTTATACAGCTCTTTTCCCATTTGTGGATAATGCGTTCCCTGACCGGAAAAAACAAGGCTAAGGGGCAAGCTTCCTGTCTCTTCGGCTACTGTTATGCCAAGCTCTGTCAGTTCTTTTTTCTGTTTGAATGTCAGTTTTGCCAGATTCTGTTTATAGGGCTCCAGTATTTTTTCGAGGGCAGAGTTCTTATTTTTATTATCAATGGCTCCGATCCTGAATGTCTGGTTGTTGGATTCTGTTTTGAAGAAGGCAACGCCTACAGATGGTGAAGGGGCAATTGTGTCTGTCAGAATGTGCGGTGCCTGGCTGTTGTCTCTGGTGCTGTTTTCAACCTGAACTACGTAGTTTGCACCACCAAAGCCGAATGCATTTACCTCAAAACGTCTTGCTCTCTCAAGGGGTTGTGGCCATGGTTCCGCTTCCTTGCAAACATGGAACCCGGCCTCTTCCAGGCCTATGTCAGGATCTGGTGTATGGTAATTGAGCGTGGGAGGAAAGGTTCCGGCATGCATCGCGCAAATACCACGAATAAGGCTACTGACTCCAGAAGCTCCCAGTGTATGACCGATTTGAGATTTGAAGGAGGAGAGTACAACAGAGCTGTTGGGCGGGTAGATTTGTTTGAGAGCATTGACTTCTTCCCGATCTCCCATATGAGTACCTGTTGCGTGGCATTCAACCATGTCGACCTGCTCTGGGCCATAGCCAGCATCTTCAAAGGAAGTGCTGATGGCAATTTTTTGTGTTTCTGCTACAGATTCAACCATCCCAAGGTGATTGTTGCTGGCTCCTACACCGGTAATATAGGCAAGGATTGGAGCACCCCTTTTCCGGGCAACGGATTCACGCTCCAAAACAATCATTCCGCCTCCCTCACCAAGAACCATACCACTGCGTTCGCTGTCGAAAGGACGGGAATAGGCAGATGGGGATTCGTTGCTATAGCCTTTTCCCGCCAAAGCTCCCAGGGCGGAAAATTCAAGAAATGATCCTTGGCTGAGCAATTCTTCACCACCGCCAATGATGGCTGCATCCAGAACCCCAGTCCGCATTAAATGAACAGCATTATAAAGTGCCGTGAGGCTTGAGGCGCAGGCAGAGGTGACAGAGAAACTCGGACCATTAAATCCGTATTTGTTACAGATAAAGCCCGCTGCCGCGCAATTGAGACGGCCCAGGAGTGTCGTGTCATCTATTTCAAGATGACCAGTCCTGATAGTCTGTTCCAGCGAATCACTCTGGTCCGGGGAGAGATCGCACGATTGTCGGATAGTATCAGCAATTGTTTTGGCTGCCGTATATATGGTAAGGTCTGCAGTGGTGGAGCCAAATTCGCCGGCATTTTGTGAGACGAGTACTCCTATACGGTGGCGGGGGATATCAGAATCCAAAAGCGTTGAGTCGTGAATTGCTTTGTAGGCAAGCCACAGTGTAAGTTTTGTGGAGGCGGTCATGGTCCGGAAATCATGGGGTGGAATACCCAGTTCTTTTCGCGCAATGTTAAGGGATAAAAAAGCGCCTACCTTACAGTATGTTTTACCTTTGGTGCTGGAATTTTCTTTAAAAATATCCCTGTGATCCCATTTTTCAGCAGGTATTTCGCTGATGCCGCTTTTTTTTGCCAGACATGCCTGCCAGATTTCTTCTGGACTGTTACCCAGGGAATTTGCAGCGGCCATTCCAGTGATGGCAATACGCTCCCTGACGTTTTTTCTATTGCTGGACGGTAGTGATGTTTCCTGTGCGGAAGAATTCTGCAATATTGCTTTGAATTGATTTTCTGCCAATAATTGGTGGATTTTTGCAACGGGGAGGATCTCCTGCAGATCTCCGGCGATTGAGCCACTCATATACTGTCCTTCCTGGTAGCAAACATCTGGGGAAAGAGGGTGGCCGCTTTTTGGGTGCTGGTTTCGAGCTGCAACAAGCAGGCTTCCGATACTGGTTTCTTCGAGTTGGCGCCTGATGGCAGCCTCATTGCTCGTCTGCTTGTGAATTGCTTTTTCCAGAGAACGAATTTTTGTTGTTTTGGGGGAGGAAAGGGAACGGACGCGCAGCCCAACGGACTCTCCTGTGAGTATGGTGTCACCAAAAGAAGATTTGAGCAGTGTCTGCTGGTAGAGTTTGCTCAATGCGCCAGAGGCGACAATTTCTCGGGAAGAGAGATAAAGTGTGCCCATTTGCACCCCATCTGCCCCTAAAAAGGCTGCCCGAGCAAGTGAATTGGTATTGTAAATACCGCCGGCCAGAACGAGAAAATTTCCACTGTTTGTGTCTGTGGATTGGTGCCTTAGTTCGAGGGCAGCTTGAGCAAGGGTCAAGGTCGAGTGTACTCCAACATGGCCTCCAGCCTCCTGACCTTCACATATTACAATGCTGATATTATTGTTCCAGGCCAGTCGCAGCAGTTCGATGTCGGAGGTAACATAGATAACCGTAATACCCTTTTGCTGCAAACGTGCTGCGTGGGCTGGATCACCTGCAGAAATAACGACAAAGGGAGGCTTGTTTTTTTCAAGCCAGGCTAGTTGTTCCGTGCGATAGGGATTTTCGGGAAGGGTGATGACATTGATGGCGTATGGATGTCCCTGGAGAGTCTGTTTCAGGGTGGCGAGATCCTGTTCAATTTCTTTGATTGATTTAATACCAAGGGCAATGGTTGGCAGTCCGCCTGCCTGGGCAATGGAAAGTGCAAATTCCGGAACATCGCTGATGCAGGCCATGGCCCCCTGGATAAAGGGATATTGAACTCCAAGTACCCCGGTCAGTTTACCTTTCAGCATTTCGGGAATGGCTCTATCCACATCGGCATAGAGTCGGGCAGTTTCTGATGCGAAATTGGAAATGGCAGTGGAGGTTTCCTGACCAAAACGCTTGATAAATGAATCGGCAAAAGCAGCCTCGGGCCCTAAGGGTACGAGTTGACTTCCATCAAAATCGCTATCAAGGGGGAGGACAGTTTTTGAAGAAATAGCAGTTGTCAATGCACTGGAGGGGGTGGTGTCACCGTCTTTGTTGTTTAATAATTGCCTGAGTTCTTTGACTGCTGAGGCATTACCCTTGTCAAACACTCTGAAAAATAGATTTTTTCCGAGTTCTATGGAGGAGGTGTGGTCTATTCGTAACTGTGAAATTTTTTTTGAAAGAGGGGCGTTTGGGCCAACCATTTTGTCGGTGAGCCAGTGGAGACTTTCAAAAACAATTCGAGAAACTCCGCTCGCGAGGCAGGCGGCTGCTCCCTCTGGAGTAGCGATACCACCCCAAACATGAATTGCGGGTGTGGAAGAGTGTTTTTTTGAGAGTACTTCCAGATGTGAGAGAAGTGTTAAGAGCGTTTCCGAGCTGACAAAACCAGATGATTCTGAGCCTTTAATGGCCAGGCCAGAGACCTGAGAGGGGTTTTCAAAACAGGCGTGAATGACTGGCAGGTCACCGGTGATTATATTGCAGGTGAGGGAATCATGGATTGCTATCTGTTCAAGAAAAGCGTCAAAGGCACGGGATGATACCTGCGGAAAGTATTCGACCCAGATGGTTTTCGTTTGAATGGCTTCCAGTAATGCTGTCACTTTCGTTGAAAAAAACTGCTCCAGAGAAAGTTTCAGTTCTACTCCCTGCAAGTCGGGCGTGTCGTGGGTGAGTTGGTCAACGGAGAGTTCTGATACATCCAGAATGATCTGTAGCCTGTTTTTTTGAACGAGTTGTGAAACAGGAGGTGTGAAATATTGTGGATGCCAAACATAAGAAAGTGATTTTGTAGTCAGTTCGTTCGACATTATGGGTAAACTCCGAAGATGTGTTGGTCTGTTCTTGATCCAGATAGTAACATGTAATAAATTTGTTTTTTCCGTCGTAGATTATTTCTTCAAAAAGAACTTCAGTTTGAAGTGGAAATATTTCTAACTATATAAAAAGAATAAATTAAATTAACATGAAGAAGGAACTGTTTTCAAGCAATAGATATTGTATAATCCAGGTTTGAAAGAAAAAAAATAATATGCCTTCCGGGCAATATTTTGTTACCTGTTGTTTTCTATAGTAAATTTTGAGAATAATCGTTTTCCAAAATAGGAGTATTGTCGTTTCTGAAGTGAAGTGATTTGCATCAGTTTGTGCGACTGAACGCAGGTAGGAACAGTAATTTTCAGAGAATGCAGGGAGTGGTCGCAGGTGCTTCCCTGACAAAGTGCTTTTTTTTACAGGAACCGTGGACGTTTAGATGACAAACATATTATATGGTGTTCATGGGATTGGTCATGGGCACGCCATTAGAGCACTTACCATTGCCAGTTCTTTTCCGCAGCACAATTTTCTCTTTATAAGCGACGGTGACGGATATAATATGCTGCAATCAGAACATAAGGTGTTCAGGTTGTCGGTCAATGGGAGTCCTGCCTTCCATCACAGCATGCCATATTCTGGAGCTGTTTCTTCATATTGTAAAAATATTCTTGCCGGTAAGCAGGGAAGAAAAGAAGCATTGCAGGCCGTGGAATTATTTAAGCCTGACGTGGCCATTACCGATTACGAGTCGAATGTCCCCTGGCTCTGTCGTAAAACAGGCTTACCCTGCCTGTCTCTCGATCATCAGCATATTGCCAGATTCGGTTCCCTGAGTCTCCCACTGACCAGAACAGTGGATCTTGCTTTACTCCGCATCGCCATATGGATGCAATTTCATGAGCTACGGAACCACATGATTATTTCTTTTTTTGATCCCCCGTTACGGTCGAAAAGGCGGGTGAAAGTTTTTCCTCCGATTCTCAGGCAAAAAGTCCTCGACCGGGTTTCTACAGAAGGTGAGCATGTCCTTGCGTATCATGGATATTCAACGACGTCAGATTTCCACCGTTTTCTTTTATCCCTACCCCACCCGGTCCGCTGCTATGGTATGAATGAGGACAGAGTGGTCGCAAATGTAACGTACAGGAAAAAATCTACAGATCATTTTCTTGATGACCTTGCCTCCTGTCGATATGTCTTGAGTACAGCGGGACACACCTTGCTTTCCGAGGCTCTTTATTATGGGAAACCAGTGATGGCTTTTCCCATACGTAATGCCTGTGAACAGTATATCAACGGTTATTATCTGGAGAAAAATGGATATGGGATAATGAATGATGCTTTCCGGCCATCATCTGATATCCTGGATGGTTTTGAGAAAAACTTGGAGAATTATAAAAAGAATATCCAAAAAACTTGTTTTTGTGGCAACGAGAAGGTTACTGCTGTTCTGAAACATTATTTTGATACCAAAGAATATATTGTGTGAACTTGTTGAAAACAATCATCGTCCATCTTTTTTTCTGCGGTATGGTTAAAGTATGAGTTATTTAAAAAAAATGTTTCGTACTTTGGAGAATATCGTTTTTGCGTATAATCGGGAAGGAAAAGCTGTACTGGAAATCCCTCTGTTTGATGCAGCGTACTATCGTAAGCAATTCCCTGGGAAACGTGGATCAGATCTGAACCTTTTGCGTCATTATCTTATCAGAGGATTTATGCAGGGGGATAATCCGCATCCTCTGTTCAATACCTCGTTTTATCTAAAAAGCAATCCGGATTTGGCTGAATCAGGAACGAATCCACTTATCCATTATCTCCACCGTGGATATCGAGAAAGAAGATCACCTCATATCCTATTCGATATATCCTATTACCTGGAGCATAATCCAGATGTAGAAAAGGCCGGTGTTGATCCTCTGATTCATTATCTCACGCGTGGTTACAAAGAAAGAAGGATGCCCCATTTCTTATTCGATGTGTCCTATTATCTGAAAAATAATCCGGATATAGAGAAGGCAGGCATTGACCCTCTGACCCACTACATTCAATACGGCTATAAAGAAAAAAGAGATCCCCACCCTTTATTCAGTACCTCATTTTATCTTGAGAATAATCCTAATGTGGAAGCGTCAGGAAAGAACCCATTGGTTCATTATCTTCAATATGGCTGTAAAGAACAAAGATCCCCTCATTCTCTTTTTGATACCCCTTATTATATTGAAAGCAACCCAGATTTGAAGAATGCTGGTATCGATCCTCTGAAACACTATCTCAGCCTTGGTTATAGGGAAAAGAGGAATCCCCATCCCCTCTTTAACACGTTCTTTTATTGTTACCGATATAAAGACAAACTTGCCGATGGGCAGAATCCACTTGTGCATTTCTGTGTGTATGGGTTGACGGAAAAAACTGATCCTCATCCACTTTTCAATACAGCGTATTATTTGCAGTTTAATCCGGAAGCTATTGCCTCTGGAATGAACCCCCTGGTGCATTTTCTTGCGAATGGATACAGACAGGGAGAGGCTTTTTATACGTATAAAAAGCGTCCCAAAAGAGAAATAAAAACAATCTTCATTGTGTCCTGTTGGATTCCTAAATTTAATCATGATTCAGGATCATTACGGCTGTATCGTTTGATTCAGATGCTTGCGGAAGATGGATATGAAATAGTTTTATGGGCACGATCAGGGCCCGGGGATGAGCAATACGTCGAAGCTTTGAAAGAACTCAAAGTAACACTTCCCTATCGGGAAAATGGATTTACGAACTATTTGGATGAAAAAGGCGCCTCTGTTGATTTGGTCATGCTTTGTCGATTACCAGTGGCCAGTCAATATCTTGATATTGTTCTTACTCTGACAGATGCGAGGATTGTTTTTGATACGGTTGACCTTGCCTATTTACGAGAGGAAAGAATGGCACAGACTCTGGGGCAACAGGTTGATCAGACTATCAAGGCCAAAGAACTTCATGTTTGTCGTTGTGTTGATGAGGTTGTTGTTGTCAGCCCGGTAGAGAAAGAAATCCTTAAGGTCGAAGGCATTGAGGAGAATGTGTCAATTGTGACCAATATTCACGACTTAAGTTCTCCTGGCAGATCATTTAAAGAAAGAGTGGGGTTGATGTTTATCGGCGGTTTTGAGCATCAGCCCAATGTTGATGGTATTCTCTGGTTTGTACAAAAGATATGGCCGATGATACAGGAACAAATTTCAGACATTCATCTGGACATTGTCGGCAGCAATCCTCCCGATACAATCCTGGCGCTGGTTTCTCCCGATATTAATGTCACTGGATATGTGTTGGATGTGAAACCATATTTTGATAAGGCCAGGGTGTTTGTCAGCCCCTTGCGCTTTGGTGCAGGAGTCAAGGGGAAAATCGGGCAAAGTATGGCCTTCGGGCTTCCCGTGGTCACGACATCCACAGGGGCGGAAGGGATGTATCTTGAAGACGGTGTCAGTGCAATGATTGGAGATGAAGAAGAGCTGTTTGCACAAAAGGTAATACGCCTCTATCGGGATGAAGGGTTGTGGCGGACCCTTTCCCGGAATGCAGGGGGGCTGATCGAACATCATTTTACGACCGAGGTCGTTAAAAAGGCTCTATTGGAAGTGATCGAGAGTGATAGGGGCAACGAGACGCTGGAACAAAGAGAAAATGAAAAAATCGATACCCTTTTGCAAAATCTTCATTTTACCACTACGGATCTTCCCCTTGTCTCCATCATCATCCCAACATATGGACAGGTTTATTATACACTGAAGTGCTTGTCTTCAATTATGGAAAATCTCCCTGAGGCTGAGGTGGAGATCATTGTTATCGATGATGCATCGGGGCATACTCGAATAAAAGATCTGGCGCGAGTGCCTGGGATCCAGCTGCTCGTTCAAGAGGAAAATCTAGGTTTTGTCGGTTCTGTCAATAATGGTGCCCGGCAGGCTCGTGGGGATTTCCTGTACTTCCTGAATAATGATACTCAAGTCACTAAGGGGTGGCTGGACAGTATGGTGGCTCTGTTTGAGGTTCATGTAGATTGTGCAATTGTCGGCTCAAAGCTTGTTTATCCCGATGGTCGCCTCCAGGAGGCTGGAGGCATTATCTGGCAGGATGGGGCAGCATGGAATTACGGACACTCGGATGATCCTGACAGCCCTCTATATAATTATGTCAAAGAAGTTGATTATGTTTCCGGGGCCTCGTTGTTGATAAAAAAACAACTATTTGATTCATTGGGCGGGATGAATCCGGACTATTCACCAGCCTATTATGAGGATGTAGATCTTGCATTCTCGGCTCGGGCAGCCGGTGGAAAAGTCTACTATCAACCAGCATCCATGGTGGTACATTATGAAGGAATATCACATGGAACCGATACGAGCCTGGGGATAAAGGCGTATCAGAACAGTAATCAGGCAACTTTCGTCAAAAACTGGCAGGAGATACTTGCGGCTGAACATTTTGCACATGGTAGCAATGTTTTTCATGCCAGGGATCGGAGCCGTCATCGTCAAACTGTATTGCTTGTAGATCAATCAATTTCTTCTCCATATGATGCAATACAGACGAATATAATCTGGTATATTATACAGTTGCTGGTAGAGTTGAGTATGAATGTGAAGTATTTCTCCTGTAATAGTAAAAGAGAGCAAACAGATTTCGACGCGTTACAGAGACTTGGTGTTGAAATAATTTGTGATGCTGAGGATAAAGATGGGTTAAGGAAGTGGATTCGGGATCATGGATCTTTGCTGGATGTGATTGTATGTCCATCTGATTTCGAGAAAAAGGAAATTCACGGATATGATCTTGACCTGAATGTAAGGATTGTTCCTTTTTGTTTGTTTGGGGAGCAGAGGGTAAACGGCAAAGCTGATCTTCTTCAAATTCTTAATAATTGTTCGGACGCTGGACCTGCATAAATTCAGTCACTGACCGAGGAGTAAACAACTATGAATCCCCATGCCCAATATCCTACCTCATTGGCAGCAATGTGGCGCTCTGTGTATTCTAATCGAAGCTTGGTCCGGCAATTGATTGGGCGAGAAATAGCAGGACGATATCGTGGATCGGTTCTGGGTATAGCCTGGTCTTTTTTTCAGCCCTTGCTGATGCTGGCTGTGTATACCTTTGTTTTTTCCATGGTATTACAAACGACCTGGAGAGGAGAAGTGGGTGATGGAAAGGTAAATTTTGCAATCATTCTTTTTTCAGGATTGATAGTGTATGGTCTTTTTGCTGAGTGCATCAATCGAGCGCCAACCCTCATTCTTTCCAATGTTAACTTGGTGAAACGAGTTGTTTTTCCGTTGGAAGTTCTTCCGGTGGTGATGCTTGGAGTAGCAATTTTCAATCTAATAGTTGGGCTTCTTATTCTCTTTGGAGCAATACTGCTTTTCGGTCTGGATTTTCATGGGAGCTCTCTCTATCTCCCCCTTGTACTTTCGCCTCTTCTTCTGATGACTTTGGGCCTCTCCTTGCTTCTGGCTGCGGCAGGCGTCTACTTGAGGGACTTGGGACACGTCGTGGTGGTTGTGACAACCATCCTTCTTTTTCTTTCCCCGGTTTTTTATTCAATATCTGCCGTACCTGAGAAAATACGATTTGTGATCTACTTAAACCCCCTGACGTTTATCATTGAACAGGTTCGAGCTGTGCTCATCTGGGGCAGGACACCCGACTGGCTTTGGTTGACGGTCTATGGCGGATGCAGCCTGCTTGTCGCCTGGCTGGGGTTCTCGCTGTTTCAGTGGACACGAAAGGGGTTTTCAGATGTCCTCTAGTTCTTCATCTCTGATAGTAGCGCTGGTCAGTAAGTCGTATCATATTTATAAAAAGCCTGTAGATCGCCTGAAACAGCTACTACTCTCTCCCCTGTACGAAGTTTGTCTTAAAAGACGAGTAAAGCAGTATTTTACAGAGTTTCATGCGCTGAGTGATGTCTCTTTTAAGGCTGCTCGAGGTGAAACCATCGGTATCATCGGGGCTAACGGAGCCGGGAAATCTACTTTACTCCAAATCATTTCAGGAACCCTGTCGCCAACCTCTGGAACTGTTGAGGTGAATGGTCGAGTTGCAGCGCTTCTGGAACTCGGTTCGAGTTTTGATCCAGAGTTTACCGGTATTGAAAATGTCTATCTTTATGGAGCCATACTGGGGCTGGATAGAAGAGAAATGACAAAGCGTCTGGATAAAATATGCAAATACGCAGATATTGGTGAGTATTTTCACCAGCCGGTGAAAATGTATTCCAGCGGTATGGTTATGCGTTTAGCCTTTGCTGTTATTGTCCATGTTGATGCAGATATTCTTATTATTGATGAGGCTCTGACGGTTGGCGATGCATTCTTTGTCCAGAAGTGCATGCGGTTTTTGCGGGATTTTAGAAAAAACGGAACCGTGCTCTTTGTCAGTCACGATGCGGCTGCGGTGGTGAGTCTCTGCTCTCATGTCATATGGTTACAGGATGGAAGAATAAAAATGCAGGGCAGTCCAAAACTTGTATCTGAGGCATACCTGGAAATGCAGGTGATGAAGTCCCAAAATATTTCCGAAGAGCAAATGAACCGTCAACCATCTCTTGGAGACAGAACTTCGGAAAGTCAAAAACAGCAAGAGCAGGCAAGGGACATGCGTCTGGACTTTATCAATAGAAGCAATTTAAGAAATGATATAGAATTGTTTCAATTTCAGCCGGATTCTCTTTCTTTTGGTCAACGAATGGCCAGTATTGTGAATGTTAGCATGACAGATGAAGCAGGCTGTGTGCTACGCTGGGTCGTGGGAGGGGAAAAAGTGAAGCTTTGCATTGGATGTGAGGCGCATGAAATACTTAAGAATCCAATTGTCGGTTTTTATGTGAAGGATCGTTTAGGACAGTATCTCTTTGGGGATAATACGTTTTTGACCTATGAAGACAAGGCCTTGGAAATAGCAGCTGGAGAGTCTTTTTACGCCCGCTTTAGCTTTCGTATGCCTCTGCTGCCAGTCGGAGAGTACAGCATTTCACCTGCAATTGCCGTGGGGACACAGGATGAACACCTGACTCAGCATTGGCTCCATGATGCACTTGTGTTCAAGTCTCATGCCAGTTCAGTGGTGAACAGCCTGGTTGGTATTCCCATGACCTCAATAGAAATCATTGTGCAGTGATATTTCTTTCCCATATCTCATTACCATCTATATTGACCAGTGGATGATAATTTTCTGAAACATAGTTAAACAGAAGTGGCAGCCGTTCTTCATTGGTTATTTCGTCTATGTTGTTAGCCCAGTGTCGGTTTCTATAGAGAATAAACCGTATGTTCTGCCGACCTATACTTTCTATGAAAATTTTCTGGTTTTTTTGTGACAAGGCAAACCACACCAGAGGAAATCGGGTTGGACAGGCCTGGTCAATAAAATAGTACCATGACGCTTCATTGGTCAGTGTTATGAATTTTTCATCGCCTGTAAGATTTGTTGTGAGAAAGGAGATGGTGCTCTTATATTCGGGAGGGATGAATTCACTGTCTTTCGTATAAATAGGAAAGTTATCGGTGATACTTTTGATGGAAGAGATGTTGATCAAGGTACTTATGGAGTAAAGTCCTGCTGTCAATATAATTAATAGTGTGATGCGCTTATACCATAGTGCATTGATATGCCGGTCAATATAGTAGTGTATTGCTATATAGAGAAAGGCAAGGATTGGAAAAAGTGAGCTGTATGCAAGGTGTTCGTCATCCGATCGGCCAAGAGCATTTCTAAAGCAGAAAACAGCGACAAGAAAAAGGACAATTGCGTTGAAATATTTCCTCCAAAAGACAAGAAAGTGTAGGACGTACTGTTTTTTTGTCACAAGAGTGCAGAGAAGGCGGGTGGCCAGCCAGTAACAGATGCTGCTGAGTAAGAGGAGTATGGTCAAATAACGGGGAGTAAATACCGGAAAAAGAAGCCCGTCGGCAAACTCTTTTGTCTTTGGAATATGAACAAAAACAAATTGCACAAAATCGCTGACAGCACCCTGGAGTAATATGGTTAGCGAGAGCATTCCGACCAGCACTCCAAGAAATGAATAGCGGACAAAAAGACTTCTCCAGGGAGTTTTTCTAAAGAAACCCAAAAAGAGGACGGGGCAAAGCAGGATGTAGAGTGCAGTTATATAAAAGGCTCTATCAATTGTAATACCAAAGCTTACAATAGGCATGTAGGCAAGTAAAAAACTCAGGATGGATATGGTGAGGTAGGAGTATCTTTTTGGCGGTAAGCCCGGGACAGCAGTGAGAAGTATCAAGTAGGAAAAGCTGATAAGGTCTCTTGGCAGGACTATAAATGTTTCTTTTGGAATGACCAGGAACATGATAAAAAACGTCAGAAGTGCCCATGTCCCATTGTTGTTGAAGAGGCGGAGAATGAGTAAGCCTAAACATACAAAAGAGAGCACTTTGATAAGAGAGGTCAGTGCCCTGGTAGCACCTATGGATTTCCCGAAAAGTTCCATGGCAATGATAGAGCGAAGGGGATCATGAAACACACCATGGGAAAAGAGCACATCTCTATAGGGAACCTTGCCCTCTTGTAGAGACATGGCGGCTCCCAGAGTCTCTCCTTCGTGGAAGGTGTCAAAGGTTCCACTTGCGTGGTAAGTTGGAGTGGCCAGGGAAAGCAGGAGGCTCGTAATGACTATAAACCAGGGGAGGTGTTTTGTTTGCTGTCGTTTGGTCAGGCTACTTCTTGTCCGGAAGGTATTTTCTTTTCTGATCAGGAATGAGCTGATGAATACTAGCACTGGTGGGAAGGCCATAAAGAGGGCAAAACGCAAGATGTCATTGTTAGGATTCAAGCCTGCCAGACTGAGAGGGCCAATGATATTGTCGGGGTTGTGGAAGGGGAGAAGAATTTTATTCCATAGATAGAGTCCAAATCCTGTACTCAAAACAAAGAGAGTGAAGAAGTAGAGAACTCTAAAACAACAGTTGTTTTTATTTGGCATCATATCGTAGGGCTATGGTTCTTCCTGTGAAGGTGGCTTTGACTAATAATAAACGATTTTCCTGTAGATACCACCATGAAACGTATTCTTTTTATTTCATCTAATATCCATACTCCATGGGGAGGAAGTGAACTTCTCTGGTACAAGACCGCAGTTTTTCTTGCATCACAGGAACCAGATGTTGAGGTTGTTGTGGTTGCAAGGAAATGGCCTCATATTCCACCCCATATCCAGGAAATTGCAGACGCCGGTGGCCGTATTTGTGATTTGCCTCTTCCTCCAACGACATCCATGGAATATTTGAAGGGGAAATTCCGACCATCGATTGAGATGCAAAAGAAAATGCTGTTACAAAAGATTTCACCGGATCTTCTCTTGCACTCCATGGGAAAGAGTTTTGAGGGGGGGGACTGGATGCAGAGCGCCCATGAACTGTCCGTTCCCTATGTCAACCTTGTTCATCTTGCTTCTGATCTACAGTGGCCTGATGATGGTGAAGTGGATCTGTATCGAAAGGGGTATGACCAAGCTCGTGTGAATTTTTTTGTTTCGGAAGGAAACAGAGGGATTGTTTGCAAGCAGCTAGGGATGAATATTGTAAATTCTGCCATCGTCAGAAATCCGATTTCCGTAGCAAGAGAGATCCTCTCCTATCCAGAAACGAAACAGGGATACAATCTGGCGTTACCGGCGACGCTGGTCCCAATCCATAAGGGGCATGATATCTTGTTTGAGGTTCTTGCGCAGTCAAAATGGAAGCAGCGTCCACTTCATCTGAATCTCTATGGAACTGGGAATTATAGCAAGTCATTACAGTACTATAGTCAGTATCTGGGCTTGAAGAATATCCACTTCAGGGGCTATTCAAAAAATATTGCAGAAGTATGGGCGAAAAATCATCTCCTGGTGATGAGTTCGAGGATGGAAGGCTTACCGTTAACACTTATAGAGGCAATGTCCTGTGGTCGATTGGCTGTTGTGACAGGGGTGGCAGGGAAGGAGTGTGTTCAGGATGGTGAAACTGGCTTTGTTGCAAAGGCTGCTCATCCCGAGTTTATAGATGAAGCTCTGGAGAGGGCCTGGCAGAAGAGGGCGCAGTGGCAGGAAATGGGAAGCCTTGCTGCCGAGCGAGTGCGAGAGCTTATACCCTTTGATCCCGTCGAGGCATTTGCTCATACCTTGTTGCAACTTGTGCAGGACTGACTTTAGTCCTCCTTTTTCTTATGGTTTATTTGGCAACAGTGGACTGTTATTTTCTCTTATCCTGTTCAGCCAGTAGACAGTGAATATCGTGTCGAATTGTTTTGCTCATCTGTAGATACGAATCACCGCTGATGCAATGAACAATATATTTTTTTAGACGGCTTGGGTTCTGTTTTTGCATGCCTTTTAATTGCTTCCAAAATTGTACCCTGTGGGGCGCTATGACACCATGTAACCATGCATGATGAAAAAATGTGACAAGCTCACAGAGCTGTCTTTTCAGAGGAGGGCTTGTTGTCTTTGCAGGATTGTCTTCATGAGGGGTACCGTTCTTTGCAGCTATGGCTTTACGAGTTGGACGTATACCAAGACAGAATTTGTAGGTCCTCTCCAAAAAACGGGAAGGGTTGTAGAGGTATTCCCACATTTCAATAAATTCCTCCATTATCTCCTCTAATGGTCTGCTTGGGATAAAGTTGGGTAGATTAAAATATGTTTCACTTGTATTTAATGCGATGAGTTTGTCGAATAAACGATCTTCTTTTTGCAATCGCTCCTCGAGTCTAGTACCTGGGGGAGCGCTGAGAATGTTGGGCATAATGATCGGGATGCTGGTTTGATCAACAAAATCACAGATCCGTTTCCCCGCTCCTTTTTTTTCGTTGTCAAATCCAATGATAAAGCTACCAATGATTGAAAGTCCGTTTCGTTTAATATTTTCGATGGATTCCACAAGTGGATTGATGACATTTTGATGCTTTTCATTTGCCGTCAGTATATCCTCGTCTGGAGATTCAATTCCGATAAATATATCCCCAAAGTTTGCAGCGGTCAGCAGGTCTATCATCTCCATGTCTTGTCCCAGGTTTACAGATGCCTGGGTTGTGAAACCAAAGGGCTGGTGGCGTTTTCTGTTCCATTTGATCAGTTCCTGGCAGATGGCCTTTGCATTCTTTTTGTTGGCGATAAAATTATCATCTGCAATTGTAATATGACCCCTGGCTCCAAGTTGATACAGGTATTCCAGTTCTGCGATAACTTGATCAGGACTTTTAAAACGGGGCTGCTTGCCGTATAAACCTGCAATGTCACAGAATTCACAACTGAATGGACACCCTCTGGTTGTCTGTATTAAGAAATGGTAGTAGTCGTCAAGATTGATGAGGTCATAACGAGGCAGGGGGGTGTTGTTTAAGTCAGGCTTTTCGTTGTTGCGAATGACTTGACCACTTTTTCTGGATTGGATGGCATCAACCAGGGAAGTGATGTTGTTTTCTGCTTCTCCACAGACCACGATATCACAACCAATTGTAATGAGTTCATCAGCCATGAGTGTCGGGTAGGGGCCTCCCGCGACGGTGACTTTTGCTCTTTTTTTTGCTTCTTCAATTAGGGGCTGGAAACTTTTTCTCTGCACTATCATGCCTGATATCATGATTATGTCAGCCCATTGCCACTCTTTTTCAGTTACTTCTCTGACATTTAAATCAACAAACTTGATATCCCATTCTTTTGGTAAAAGTGCGGCAACTGTGATTGGTCCGAGAGGAGCATATAAGGCCTTTGCTGTAGAAAATCGTATTGCTTGAGGAAAACTCCAGAAAGAAAATGGTAATTCTGGGTATATGAGTAAGATATTCATGGGGAAACTCCTGATTGAATCACTAGAGATTGGCTTATTAGCTCCCTGGGCAAGTTGAGTCTTTACAGATTACAAACATACTATATACTATATATTATGACATTTTTTTGGATCAATGAATTTTTCAAAGGTGTAGTAAGCTGATATAAATAATATTCAATACTGTGTGAACATACACCTGACTGTGAAGTAGTTGTTATATGTAATGTATCATACATTCTTTGGAGTTTCTGTTTTTGTCTGATAAAAAGTTGCCAAATACCGCTTATATTCTACTCTGGTTTCCTAAGCCATCTGAAACATTTGTTTTCAGTGAGGTGGAAAATTTATTAAAACTTGGGTTGCCAGTGTCTGTCTACACTTTGTATGGGAGATTAGAAAAAGACCTGTCTTCTGATATGCAATCGTATCAAGGAAAAATCCTCAGGTTGGGTGTATGGTGGGGAATTGCTCTGCCGATATTCATTTTTTATTGGTTTTTGAGATCTCCCGTTAAGACGACCATGCTTATTGTTCGGATTGTATTAAGAAGATGGAAAGGAGTAGAGAAAACAGCAGAGAATGTATGGGCATGTTTCTGTGCCTTCTATCTGGCATATCGTTTTGAAAAAGATCAGATCAAACATATTCATGCTCCCTGGGCCTGTGGCTGTGCGACGGCTGCCTGGCTTGCTTCCCGATTAACGGGTATTCCCTTCAGTTTTGCCATGCATGCCTGGGATATCTATCCCCCTGACAGCCTGATCCAAGAAAAAACAAGGGATGCTTTGTTTGTTAGGAGTGTGACGCAATATAATATTGAATATTTACGAAAACTTACTGCTTGCTCTGAAGATAAGTTTCACCTTATTTACATTGGTGTTCCCATGAGTCAGGTAAAAGCAAGACATGTTTCCATGGAACCGCCATATCAATTGTTAGCCGTTGGACGTTTGGTTGGTAAAAAAGGCTATGAATTTCTTTTACGTGCCTGCGGAGTATTGAAGGCCAATGCGATAGATTTCCACTTGAATATTGTCGGTGATGGTTTGTATCTTAACCAATTGCAACGACTCTGTGCATCGCTCGAACTAGAATCTGTTGTGACGTTTCATGGGTTTCAACCCTATGAAAAAATGCCAACTTTTTTTCAGGAAGCGGACATTTTCATAATGCCGTGTGTTGTCCATTCTTCCGGGGACCGTGATGGTATCCCAACTGTTTTGATGGAGGCTCTTCTTCATTATGTTCCGGTTATCACTACTTCGGTTTCCGGGATCCCTGAACTCATTGAAGACGGTGTCTCAGGTGTGCTTGTGCCGGAAAAAGATCCCAATGCAATAGTCGACGCCGTAACCCTGCTTATAACAGAAAAACAAAAAGCGTGGGATATGGCGGACAGGGGAAACCGGAAAGTGTTGGAATTGTTCAATGCAGAGAAAAACCATAAAAAAATACTTGATCTTTACAATTCCTACCTGTTGAACTAACAGATTGTTAAGGATGTTTGTCTTTTCACATGAATGATATTTCCCCTCCATATAAACTCGTTATTGTTCTTCAGGATCTGGAATTCGGTGGTACCCAGCGGTATGCTATAAACCTTTTGCAATATATAGACAGAAGTTTGTTTGACCCGGAACTCTGGGTGCTTCGGGGTGGTATGGATATGGCCCCACTTGCCAAACAGACAGGAGTTCAGATACGATGGTTCTCAAAAGGCAGCAGAGTTACCCCATTAGCTCTGTATCATTTTTTTCGATGTCTTGCTCGTAACAGACCTACTATTCTCTATCCTTTGACAGTTGTTCCTAATATCTGGGCAAGAATTTTTGGGACCCTTTTGAGGGTGCCGGTACTTATTTCGAGTTATCGGAATTTATATGCAAACCAGTATGAACGTCTGCTTTGGCCTTTGTCCACTCATATTATCTGCAACGCAGAGGCAATACGAGAAAAACTGGTAAAAAAGCACAGAGTGAAAAGGAGTAGGATTTCAGTCGTTTCCAATGGCGTGGATACAGAGTTCTTTGTTCCCGACTCTGCAAAACAATCAATTCCTTTGACAATTCTGTACGCCGGACGGCTGGTTTATCAGAAAGATCCTCTGACTTTGCTTAAGGCCTTTGTGCGTATTAAAGAGGCAAGACCCGAGGTAAGGTTGCTGGTAGTGGGTAATGGAGATTTGCGTTGTGAACTTCTGCAATTTATCAAACATCATTCCCTTGAAGAACATGTTTCTTTGATCGGGGGGACAGTGGATATCAAAAAGTATATGCAGAAAGCCAGGATCTTTCTTCTTTCCTCTCTTTATGAAGGATCGCCAAATATACTTATTGAAGCTATGGCTTGTGGTTTGCCGGTAGTTGCCACTCGAACAAGTGGAATCCCAGAGCTCATTGAGCACGGGAGGAATGGTTATCTGGTTTTACCTGGTGATTCAAAAACTATGGCTAAACAGGCAATTCATCTCCTTTCTGATAGTCATTTATGGGAAACTATGTCAACACAGGCACGAATCAAGGTGCTTACAAACCATAAACTGAAAGAATGTGTTCGACTGACGGAAAAGATCTTGCTGGCTCATCTCCCTGAACAGAAATGACAATAAATTCTGCTGAAAAACTGAGGTTTATGGCTCATTTGTTTGGGCGTCAGACCTTTGTTCACGCCAGACCAATAGAAAGTAAACGGATAATGCCAATGTACCTGAGACATAATAATTAACTGGTAGGAAAAGTATAAAAAGAACTATCGTTCCCAGCCAGTAAAGAGATGTGTTTTTATAGTCTGCCACATCAAAAAAGCGGATTCTTTTCTGTAAAGTGGCGATAAGGATGATTGACAATATGATCCTGCTGCCCAGAAGAGAGAGGACACCTCCCAGCGGACCTGTATCGGCTATAAGGAGAGGGCCAAGTACGATACTGCATAAAACTGGTATCGTAAGGAATATAAGCAATTGTTTTTCTAGCCTCATTGCTAACAGGCTATAAATAATAAAATTATTTATAAAAGAGAAAAATGCGGCAGCACCAAAAAATGGAACGAGAGCTTCAGAAACAGAGTAGTTTTCCCCATATATGATGAAGGCAATCTTACCTCCAAAAACAGCGAGGAGAACGGCGAGACCACTCCCTAACAGTACGATTTTTTTGAAGAAAGACCGGATTACTTCTCGAAAATGCTCTTTGTTTTTGTCGGAAAATGCGCTGACGAGTTGCGGAAAGAGCACCGCACCGATGACAAGATGAGCTATGGCTCCACAGATTGATCCCGTTATGTCGGAGGCAACTTTATAAATCGCAACATCGTTGAAGGTGTGATATTGCCGAATCCAAAAAATCTGGATTTCATTATAGAATGTTCCAAGGAAACTCACGCCGGAGATAAGTGCCAATGAAATCAGTTCGTTTTTCTTGAATGGGAATTCAGTATTTTTTTTCAGGGAAAAGTAACATAGCCTTCGGGCACCAAATATTGCTGTGCTTAATTTTAGACCACCACTTAGTAGGAAGAGTAGGGAAAAGAAAAGAATATCCAAATGGAGAAAAAGGCATACTGCTCCATAGGAAAATGCAATAATATTGGGGACTGTCCGACAGATGCCTTCATTAATGTTTTTTCCTTCTGCTCGGAAAAGATTGAAAAATGTATCGGCCATCCCTTCAAAACATTGGCTAAGTAAGAGGATAGAGATAATGGTAATCTGCTGAAGAGGCCACTGCTTGATAAAGAGTGCGAAAGTGAGAAAAATAAATATGGATCCTCCAGAAATGAGGACCTTCATTAGGGCCATTTGTCTCAGTAAGGGGCCCGTGCCACTCTTGGATGCGGATAGTTCCCGAAGGGTGTATTGATCCAGGCCCATGCTTTGCAGTGAACGGAGTAGCGTAACAATACTTAACCCAAGAACGATTAGGCCGTAACCGGACTGGTCGATACGGGCAAGCCAGATAAAGAGAAGGGAAAGTAAGGCATCCTGTACAGACTTACTACCGATAAGTGCCAAGGAACGAAAGATGATGGTGCGGAAGGATAAAACCTGCTGAGGCGATTTATTGTCAGCAGGTGACATGCTATCTCTTTGTCTCATTGCAGATGATTCCAATTGCTAACGATTTTTGTCAGTAGCTAAATCGTACACGAAATTTTTTGACGAATGGGTCTTTGAGTAGCAAAGGAACACATCACTCTGATATAGGGTTATCTCGTCAGCTGTTTATATTCTATTCGACCTTTAAATCCTGGACGTAATTCGAATTTATTGTTTTTTATAGTCATCTCTATCTGGTAGTAAGACGGAAGGTCTGGATCAGGGATGGCTGGGGCCCAGCTAATGGACGTAATTGTTGCAGGAAATTGTCTTTTTGGGAGAGAATCTGGAAAAAAAGTTACTTTGTCGCCAATATTGAGGTGAATAACATCTCTTTCATAGACGAGGGAGTGTATCAGCATGGTATCCATGGTTCCAATTTGGGCGATGATTGTTCCCTCGGGGAGTAAACTGTTTTCTCTGAGAAGTGGATGGAGTGAAAGGACCATTCCAGAGATAGGAGATTTTAATTTTACAATCTCAGGGATTTGGCCAGATATGATGGTGTCGTCTCCAAGCACTTTTCTCACACTCTTGAGTGCCTTGTCTGCGAAATTATCGGCGTAGGTGAATCGTTTCGTGAGAATTGATACGTAAGCACGGGTCAAGCGCAGCTCTGTTTGTAATGCCTCCAATGTATATTGGGGGGAGAGTTTCTCGGCTGTTAAACGTTTGAGTTCTTTTTCCGTTCGTTCAAGTCGGATGATGTTTTGTTTTTCCAGCTCGAGATGGCGTCTTATGTCATCAAGTTCGTTGAAGAGAAGTTCTCTTCCAAGTTGGATCGCCCGGCTTTCTTCCAAAGTATATTGAGCAATTGTTTCACCTTCTTCAACCGACTGCCCGGGGATGATCCTGATATCTGTGAAGGTCCCGGTAAAAGGCATGGGGACTGCTCTGCTCAGTGAACAGGAAACTTTTCCCTCAAAAACGAGGATGGAATTATTCGGGATTTCTTTTGCCTGCTTTTCGTCAACTTCGTTGGCAAAAGAAGAGCTAAAGAACAAACAAGTGACAAGTAAGCAAGTGAAACGGATTAGATTATTCATAGGGAATATCTGCTAAAGAAATGTTGAAAGTATCTTTTAGAAGCTGTCCAGAGAGGTGCCGAAGTTTAAGGGTTGCCTTATTTAAAGAGAATTGCTTTTGGATCGTATCTAATGATTTCCTGTGTAATGCAATTTGGTGATCGATAAGTTCAGGAAGTTCAATTGTCCCTCTTGCATAGTCAATTTCCCTTTTTTTCATCTGTATATTATTGAGTTTCTCAATTGATTGAGACAAAGCATATGCGGATTTAGCAGATGAATATTGCTGTGTGGCCTTCAGCCATTCCAGGGAATCGTTGTTTTCGATTTCTTTCTTTTCAAAATCCATTTGTCGAAGAACCATTTTCTGCCTGGTAATATCCCGGGATCGTTTATTCCCATCCCAGAGGGTAAGGCTCATGCCGGCATATAAAAAGTATTCCTGGTCATCATTGACACTTACATTCAAAACATCGGGGCTACGAAAACCTATTGAGAAATCAGGTAGAAATTTGGAATAGGCAAGTGTTATATTTTTTTGTTGTAGAATCCCTTTTATTTGCATGATTTGTTGTTCAATTGAATCCTTTGGTTGGGGGGAACTTTGTGGGGTGGAGAGGGGGGAATTGCCAAGAATTTGTTTGAGTACCTGCGGGGCGTCAAGATCAAATACTGTAGGATCCGGTAAATTCATTGAAATACACAGGCCATTGAGTAGTGCATCACGTTTTATCGCATTACCTTCGTATTCCGCAGCAATAAAGGCATTTCTTTGTTCCTCAAATTCTATTTCAAGATCTGTAGTCAGGCCACTCTCGTACCGTTGTTTAGCATAATGCAGCCTTTTTTGAGAAAGGTCCACTATCTGTTTGTAATGGCTTTCATTTTGGTCGGTCACAAAAAGCTGTAAAAACGTGTCCGCTAATTTATACAAGGCTTGAGCAGTCGCCTGTACATGTTTGAGCATGACGATATGGGTAATTAGTTTTCTTGCCTGCAGAGTGTAATAGGGTTCCCAAGGCCTGTAATTTGCGGCGTTAAATGAAATTGTGGCTTCATCTTCTGAAAAATAATAATAACTGGAGAGCGATAGAGTGGGAACATAGGACCAGCGACTGTCATCCTCGTCAAGATGTCTGATATCTATTTCTATTTTACTTCTTTGTAGTTGTGGTATCCTTTTCACGCCGGTTACTGCACATGTCTGGAAATCAGTTATTTTTTCAGGGATGGTAGTATCTGGTCCATCCGTTTCTGCTGCTTGAACAGTTGGTGTGTGAAGGAGCAGGTAGGGATAAATTATGAGTAACAGTATGTATGATAGATGTTGTCGGGTCATCTGACTTTCCCAAAAAAAAGTAAATATTTAAACATGGTGAGCATGCTTCCAGTTACTTTTCTGAAAGCAGTTCTCCATTTTCTATGTGTAAGACCTGGTCGCACTTTTCAGCAACGTTTTGATCGTGAGTAACTAAAATCATGGCTGTATCGGTAGATGATGCAATGGATCTGAAACATTCCATAATTTGCTGTGAATTATCAGAATCGAGTTGGCCAGTTGGTTCATCGGCGAGAATAACTGCAGGTTTGTTGACTATTGCTCTGGCAATGGCAACTCGTTGTCTTTCTCCACCGGAAAGTTTGTTGGATGAATGATGCATGCGATGAGTCAGGTTGACCTGCTCAAGAACCTGATGAATTCTTTCTGGTCGGAGTGATGGCTTGCTTTTAGCGTAAATAAGAGGGTATTCAATGTTTTCATATACAGTTGAGTGTTCAAACATATCGGCGCCCTGGAGCACAAACCCAATATGCTCTCTGCGGAATTGTGCCTGATGCCCCCGACTAAGCTCAAGGATGTTTGTATCGTTAACGAGATATTTTCCGGTGGTGGGTGAAAGGAACAGTCCGAGAATAAAAAGAAGTGTTGACTTCCCTGAACCGGATGGCCCCATTATGGCTACCATCTCATTTCTTAACACAGTCATGTCTATTTTGCGAAGGACAGAGACGTCCTTTCCTTGAGTCTGGTAAGATTTGGTTATTCCCTGAAGGTCGATAAGATTACTTGTTTTTTGTTGTTTACTCATATCTAAGAGCAGTAACCACTTCCATTCTACTGGCTTTTATGGCTGGCGCAAGACCGGCTACTATGCCAAGAATAAGAGAAAATGAAAAGCCAATGCCAGTACTCAGCCAGAAGAGATTTTTTGGAGGAGAATTATGGAGGATTGAAGCTGTGAATGTTACCCCTGTCCATCCTAACATAAATCCGATAAAAGTTGCACCAATGCTCAGCATAAGAGACTCTGCAAGAAACTGAAAGAGAATATCGTGGTCTTCAGCACCGATTGCCTTTTTCAAGCCGATTTCCCGGGTTCTTGAGCGGACGGCCATCATCATGATATTCCATATCCCTATTCCACCAAGCACAAAAGTGGCAATCAGGGCAAGCTGGACAAAAATTTTGACTCCAAAAGAAATGGCTTTAATTCTGGCCAAAAGTTCTTCAGGGAGAAAAATTTCTATTTCATCGTTCGGTTGATATTTTTTTACTACGAGAGGTATTTTATTTATCGTATCCTCTATATCATCCCAGGAGTAGCAACGGATGTAGAGTTTATTTACTGGACTTATTGAATTGATCCTGTCTTGGGCTGTAGTTATCGGCAAAAAGATAGTGCGGGCTTTATCAGGCATGCTCATGGCGTCAAGAACGCCAATAACTTTAAACGGGGTGTTGTTAATAGTGATAAATTGGTCTATGGGATCCAGGTGGTTGAAAATTTCATGGGCAGTTCTCTGCCCCAAAATGCATACAGGCCTACGTTGCTGCAGATCTTTTTCAGAAAATAAGATACCAGCTTGAGTGGATGAACCATGTACTTTCCAGAATGATTCATCAACACCGAGCATTTGAAAATAACCAATGGTATCCAGGTGTGAGATTTTGACAAAGTCATTCCTGGTGACAATACTGCTGACTTGATCGACCCCTGGAATGGCTTTTATCCCGTCGATGCTGTTCTGCTTGAATTCTCTTTTGTCTGTGCGAGGATCGAGAGTGGGGATATGTTTGAAGAGAATTCTGATACGGGTGGCGTTCCCTATAATTTCAAGGTCGTGGCTGATGTTTTCCTCTATTGACCTTCCCATGGTAATCATAATAATAAATCCAGCAGTTCCAAGGATGATTGTAACGATCACGCCAATATTTTTGCGGTATTGTCGCAACACTTGCCGACTACTTATTCGGATGAGGTCGGTGGTTCTCATTGTTTGCAGAACAACATATCGTTATTTGTCTTCAATTTGAGTGCCTTAGCGCTGTTCCTGAAATACTGTATTAACTAAAAAGAGCCTCTCCAAAAGCTACTTCTGGAGAAGAGTGCTGATTCGATTTAATTCTGCTGTCATAAAAAATGTGCTGTGAATTGAAATAGTAGTACAAAATGGGTTGAATAAACAGTAGGTTATTCTATTATTTATGTTGTCAAACAGCAAGAGAAAAAATGTTTAGATACGGACGAAAACAGGAGACATGGTAATGGTGGGGAAAAAAGAGTCTTTTTACCAGCTCTGCCAGGAATGAATGTGAGAACACTGTTTGAAATCTTAGCAAGAGATGGAAATAGAATTGGTATGCAACATTTTTACAGAACCTTTTGAGTCATGATGATAATTTTGTCTCCCAAAGTTATTACTTATGTACGTTTCCGAATCATTTTCATTGGTTAATGTGCATACAGCGATCACATGTTCCCAGGAGTACGTGATGGTGAGATCAATAACGGATTAGCTGAAACCATATAAAATAATTGACTTTTGTGTCAAAATCATTGTAGTGGTTGTTATGGATTGCCAGTGTGTGGATCTGTGTGAGCTACTTGAAGATACAAAGGGGAGACTTTCCTTTTTTCTATGCTGGAAATTTGGTTGCCGAGGGGCGATAGTCGGTAACAAATTGATCTCTCTCAAAAAAAATATACATTTAGAATGCCAAGCAATCACCTATCGCTGTATCCGTAATCAGGGCAGACAATGACACGTGAACACCTCGCTGAATCTATACCTAAACTCTCAGTTGTCATACCGGCCTACAATGAAGATGCTAATATAGCTCAGCTTTATGTAGAGCTTAAGCAGGTCCTGACTGAGATGGACATGTCCTGGGAAATCATCTTTGCCGACGATGGGAGCACAGATAGCAGTTGGGATACAATAACATCTCTCCATGAAAAGGATAAGCGGGTAAAAGGTGTTCGGTTATCCCGTAATTTTGGACATCAGTATGCACTCTTTGCCGGCTTGTCACAAGCGCGTGGGAAAGCTGTTGTTTCAATGGATGCCGACTTACAACATCCTCCTCAGTTGATCCCTGAGCTTGTCAAGAAATGGAGAGAAGGACATCAGATTGTTCACACAGTCCGCATAGATCCCGACGGTATCTCTCTTTTTAAAAAAACAACTTCCAGGCTGTATTACAGAATTTTTTCATTTTGCAGCGGTGTTAGAATCGAGCCGGGAATGGCTGATTTTCGGTTATTAGACCGTGAGGTTTTAGACCGTATACTGCAATTTCGGGAAGCAGGCCTTTTTTTACGTGGCATTGTTCAATGGGTGGGGTATTCAAGTTCCACCGTTACATTTCAATCAGCGACTCGGTTCAGTGGATCCAGTCACTATTCTATAAAAAAAATGCTGAGTTTTGGGTGGGATGGTATCAGTTCTTTTTCCATTATTCCTTTACGGTTTGCAACGCTAATTGGTTTTCTGACGAGTGGCCTCGCATTTTCTGGAATTGTTTATGCATTTTATTCCAAGTTCATCTCTGGCACGGCCATTCCTGGATGGGCTTCTTCAATGGCCATTCTTTCTTTTCTATTGGGCGTTCTCTTTATTCTTATCGGTTTAATAGGAGAATATATCGGGCGCATACTTATTGAGGTCATGCAGAGGCCTCGGTATCTTATCTGGGAGAAAATCGGAACAGACTCTCATTCAACGATTGGCTTGAAGTGTACTGAGCAGTCTGAATTTACGGTTGAACAATGATAGCATTCTTGCCATGGGCCGCCTGATTATTCATGCTGACGATTTTGGATTAACTGAGAAAGTAAACGCAGGAATCCTAAAAGCCCATCTGGAAGGGATTCTTACGTCGACATCAATAATGGCTACCGCTTCAGCGTTTTCAGAGGCTATTAAGATATGCCAGAGAGTGCCGACACTGGATACTGGGGTTCATTTGACCCTTGTGGGGGAGAAGTCGATCCTCAGTCAGGATGTGATAAGAAGTTTAGTCAACAAAGAGGGCAGATTTCATGCTCATGCTATGCAATTTGTTCAAAGATATTATTGCGGGCGGATATCGTTGGATGAGGTGTACCGCGAGCTTGACGCGCAAATTCTAAAAGTTTTGAATACCGGGATCGAGATCAGTCACCTGGACAGTCACCAACATTTGCATATACTACCCCACATCCTAAGTATCACGGTCGAACTGGCAAAAAAATACAAGATTACAGCAATACGATTTCCCTTTGAAAAATTCAGTTTTACAATGCTCAAGGAGCTACCACTGTTGCCAAGGATCATACAGTTGTTGGTTCTTAATACTTTCTGCTATTTAGGACGTAATATGGAAGTTTTGCGAACGGACCGTTTTTTTGGGTTTCTGCATGGTGGCAACTTGACTAAGGATACCTTGTCAAAAATTATTGAAACATTCCCTCAAAATGGAACTTGGGAGTTGATGTGCCATCCTGGAATGGAAGATCCAGAATCATCTTATGGCATATGGGGATACCACTGGCAGGAAGAGCTGGATGCATTGCTCGATTCAGATATTACAAATATTTTGAATCGAAAGGGAATCTCTCTTATATCTTACCGTGACTTGGCTCAGGGGCAGCCAACACCGCAGATTGGATAGTTTGTTGGTACAATAGTACTCAAGCCAACCCAAAACAAGAGTTTGAAAAATGTAAATCTTATAAGGACGATATGAACGCGAATGGAGAACTAAAGAAAATATTTTTCATATCTATGGCTACTGTCCGGCTTGAGCTAATCGTTACCACAGCGGTCTTCGCTGTCTTGTTGTACTTTATTTTTGATTTTATCTCTCAAGAGCGTTTTGTTTATTTTTGGGATTTTGCAAATTATTGGTCTAGGTATAGGGATTTCAACGAGTTGTTTTTTGAATCGCCTTTGAGGGCCTTGGGAAAAGTAATACCTTCGGTAAGGCATGATGAATATAATTTGTTTCCAGTCGCTTTGCTGTTACCCGCTGGGATTACCCTCGGTAATTCTCGAATAAGTTTTGTTGTCGCAAATGCTCTTCTGTTTAATTTCCCCACCATTGTTTTGTTTGCCTACTTTTTTAAATCAAGAATTAGTAAGGAACGTGAATTCAGTACTACCGGCTTGGAATATATTGTAGCCCTATTCTGTATGGCTTTGGCACCACAGCTATGGGTACCTGTTCTTTGTGGTTACTTGGGCACAGGAGGATTGTTTCTGGCTATTGCAGTGTTAATACTTTATAGCAGGAAATCGTTCAGCGATCAAAACTATTGGTCTATCCTCTACATGGCTTTTTTGCTTAGCTTGATGGTGGTTTTCAGGCGGTGGTATGCATACTGGGTTGTCGGATTTCTTGTCAGTATTACAATTGTTAATATACTTTTTCTTGTAAATACGTATCGTATAAATTTTAAAGAGTATATGCCAACCATGGTTAAACTTTTTCTGTTTGGCGGCGCTTCTGCTGGTTTTTTTATATGCTTAGCGACTCCCCAGGCTATAAGAATGCTCACAACTGATTATGGTGATATCTATTCAGGGTATAAATATGCCACATCATTTACGGATACTCTACAAGACCTGAATGCCCATTTTGGCCTTCTCACCCTTGCAAGCGCAGCTTTAGGGTTTCTTTTTTCCTTAAAGAATATCAAACGTAGTCAAACGGCGATTATTCTTTTCCTCCAGTTCTGGCTCAGTTTTATCCTGTTTACCAGAACCCAGGATATGGGATACCATCACTACTATATTTTACTGCCATCACTTCTCTATTTTTCATGCTACTTCTGGATGGTCTTGTTGACGATTGTCAGTGGGAAATTAGCAAGCTCACTGGCCTTCGTCATATTGTTTTGTCTTCTCCTATTGAATTTTACCATTGTTTTTGTTCCCCCTGTTGCCGATGTTCTGCCAAAGTTTGATTCTGCGTTTTCTCAGTTGAGACACTATCCGATGAAACGTCATGATATTGGAGAAATACATAACATATTAGAATACTTCGATGAGCAGGAATTAAGTGAAGTCGACAAGGTGTATGTTCTTGCAAGTGGTCTCATTCTCAACGACGATATTCTGAGAAAGGGATGTGAAGCTGAAAATGGGAAGTATGCAATCTGTGATTGTTTTGCAACGACTGCCCACGTGGATAAAAGAGACGGGTTGCCTGTGGAGCTTTTTCAATCAAAGTATATTGTTACAACTGAGCCAGCTCAATTTCACCTGGACCCAAAAGACCAACAGGTAATAGGCATAGTAAGGGATATGGTCGTTCATCAGGAGGGGTTCGGAAAAAATTATCGAAAACTGAAGATCGAATTCACTCTTGATGAAAATGTTGATGTTTTAATATATCAAAAGATTGGTGAGAAATTTTCTGAAGATGATTTGCAAGATATTTCGGATAGATTTGTGAGATTATATCCTGCTCACAGTGGAAAATTTTTATTTCCTTCAGATATATTTGACCAACTTACTGATTAAAGGATGTTGGTATTCAAAATCAAGTTGATTGGTAATGGTGTTTTGAGGAGCCACTAAAAAAATGAAATGGCCGTCTCTACTTGAGCATGTCATTGGTTCGAGTGAGAAAAAAAGTATATGAGAATACAGCATCTTGAGTATTTCAGGGCTATTTCAATATTATTTATCGTCGCTGGCCATTCTTTTCATCCCTGGCCTATTGATACGATACCAGAAAAAATTCTAGCTAATGTGGTTTCCGGGGGATCGGCTTTATTCGTCTTTCTTTCTGGATTCTTTTTTCACCATGTTTTCTATCCAGATTTTCACTATAGAAACTTTTTAATAAAAAAAATTAAAAACGTATTACTCCCCTACATAGTATTGACTGTTGTCGCTTTTGTTTTATTTGTTGTTTACCTGGATGTGCCAAGGAGGTTTCTTGCTCAAGATTTTGTTACGGTATCTGATGGCTTTGAGCTACTGTTTCAATATCTCATTACCGGCAGAATACTGACGGCTTATTGGTATGTTCCATTTATAATGCTAGTTTTTGCACTGTCACCAATATTTGTTCTGTATATAAATCTATCGAAACAAAAACAAATTTGCATTTTTTCCGTACTGCTCTTACTCTCAATGGTTGTCCATAGACCTTCATATGGACTGTCCCCGACCCACTCAGTTGTCTATTTTTTACCCATATACCTTTTAGGCATAACGTCTTCAGTTAATTATAAATATATTTTGCAATTCATCCACAATAAATGTTTGTTTTTTGGTTCTTTGACAATTGCATTATCAGTAATTCAAGTTGTTTTTTATGGTACATATGGGGATTTCTCTAAGGGAACAATGCTCTCGTACAATGGCCTGGACGTAGTGATACTTCAAAAGATATGTATGATCTTTTTTATGCTTTCAGTGCTGCAAAAAATTGATAGTAAGGAAATAGCAGTTTTGAGCTATATCGCATCCATCAGTTTTTCTATATATTTTATCCATCCTTTTATTCTTCATCTTCTGTCTTATTTTTTGGTGGAAGAGTATGTCAGAACCTTTATTCCTGGTGGTGTTGTCTGTTTTGTTAAAATACTATTTGTTATCTCTGTGAGTATTCTTTTTTCTTTTTTGTTCAAAGCCATATTAGGTAATAAGAGCAGGTATATTGTAGGCAGTTAGGTTGGGACTTTCTGAATTTATGTGTGAAAATATGGCTTTATTGATATGTCAATCAGTACGGTTCCCCTATGAATCGTTCACCATGTCATGTCAGTAGGAATTCATAAAAAAATGAAAATGTATCCCACAAACACATCCCTGGTAGCAGGTTTTCATCTTTCTCTTATTATTGTTTTATATGGTCTTGCATTTGTGGTTGTTTTTGAGCGGCCCTTAGATGTTCAACAGTGGCAATGGGCTGATGATGCGTTGTTTTATGATAATGCCAGGGCTATTATTAGTAATTTCGGTGAAGATTTCTGGTTAGGACCTTTCACTGAAGTGCTGCTTGCGAAAGCTCCATTTTTTTCTATATTTGTCGCATTATCAATAAGTAGCGGAATCCCACTTCGAGTATTGGAATTTTTGTTGTACGTGCCGTTACCATTCTTGTTTTTGTTTGCTCTTCGTCCTCTTCAACTGCCTAAGTTTTTCCTCCTGTCTATCAGTATCGTGTGTTTACTGTTTATTCCTGCTGCTGGTTTGCAACTGAGGCTTGTCCGTACTACTGTATTTGGTGCGATAGTGCTGTATACGCTAATTTTTATGACAGCCCTTATAGTTTATGTGGCGATGCGACAAAAAAGAATCTGGATTTGGGCTTTTTTGACGGGGGCAGGTATAGGTTGTGCTGCAATGACCCGTGAAGAAGGAATCTGGCTTTTTTTTCCTGCATTAATTGCAATGACAGCAGTTTTTCTTTTCTCCAGGAAACAAAAAAGAGTTATTGAAGTGATTGTACTTACACTTCTTTTAGTGGTTGGGTATCAGGTACCATTGGCTACTTTTTCTTTATTAAATTACCATTCATATGGTGTGTTTTCCCCTTCTTTAAGGCAGAATCAGTCATATAAAAAATTGTACTCCACTTTAACGTCGATTGAGCCGGCTGAAAGGTCTAAGTATGTACCCTTTGCTGCAAAGGCAAGACAAAGTACATATGAAATATCACCGTATTTCAGACAATTAAAACCATTTGTCGAGGGGGCGGCTGTGGACGATCTGGCAACTAATGCTGAGCATCACAGGATAAGTGGCTGGGGGGAAAAACTGAATACGCGAGAGTTTTTTGTTTCGACGTTTGATTGGGCCTTGGCAAGAGCAATTTTTCTCAGTGGGAGAACAACCGCCCGTGACTTTTTAGATTTCTGCGACAAGGCTACAGAGGAGATTCAATCTGCTATCCACTCGGGTGAACTCGTGGCTGGTAGTACAGGCCTGGGACTGTTACCTTCTTTGTCTGAAGGTGAAGTTTCTCAGGTCTTGTATGCTACCTACAGGTCAATACAGCTGCTGTTCTGGCCACAAGGAATTGTCCGAAAAAATAATCTCAGCACCAATCCAAATCCTGGAGTTGCTTCAAATTGGCATTCGTCACTCGGCACTTGGGCAGCTGATTCTCATGTCCTCGGCGAGCGTTTTTCAGATATTGTGTTTAATCGTTTTGTGGTCAATCTTTTTAAAGTGAGCTATGGAATAACCTTTGTACTCGGAATAATTGCTCTTGTATTTTTACTTCGCAAAGAGAAACGGCAAGGGGTGATACTTTTAGCAGTAATGACAGCTTCTGCAGGAGGAGTGATTGCTTTTAGTGTTGTTATGGGAGTTATGGATACTATTGCCTGGTCTATATTAGAACAGGTTGGGAGTTACAATATTATAGGACAATTCCCACTACATTTTTTATTCTTGATTTCAGTTGTTGCCATCCTGCATTGTTTTGAGGTTTTTCGATCAGAAAAGCTTGTTACAGAGAAGGAAATATCTGTTTAGAAAGAGTTATTGTTTCTGCATACACCCACTGCCACTTTTGGCAGTCTGGGCGTTCCCCAGTGAGTTGTTTTATGATTCTTCGGATCAGAATATGAGATGAAAAACATTGGCAATATTCACGATTAAAAAAATCACCTTCCAGGGTGAAAGTGGATAATATAAAGGATTTTTGATGTCTTTAAGTGATCTAGCAGTGATTGTAAATGATGTATCCAAGTGCTATCAAATTTATGAGCAGCCGGCTGATCGTCTGAAACAGATGCTGTTTCCCCCCTTGTATCAACACGTATTAAGAAAAGTATCTAAACAATATTTTTCAGAGTATTGGGCTTTGAAAAATGTCTCGTTTACTGTGGAGAAGGGTCAATCTGTAGGTATTGTGGGGAAGAATGGTGCGGGCAAGTCCACATTGTTACAGATTATATGCGGGGTTTTGTTTCCTACCTTTGGCGGTGTTCAACTGAATGGCAGGATAGCAGCTCTTTTGGAACTCGGAACCGGTTTTAATCCTGAGTTCACAGGTGTTGAAAATATCTATCTTTATGGTGCTATACTTGGTCTGGATAGAAATGAAATGGCTGACCGATTTGATAGGATTGCTGCATTTGCAGATATTGGTAATTATATCAACCAACCCATTAAAACATTTTCCAGTGGTATGGTTGTGCGGCTCGCGTTTGCGGTAATTGCCCATGTAGATGCCGATATACTTGTTATTGATGAAGCTTTGGCTGTTGGGGATGCATTCTTTCAACAAAAATGTATCCGGTTTCTTCGTTGCCATAAGGAAAAGGGTGGAACGAGTTTATTTGTAACCCACGATACATCCTCAGTAGTTACCTTATGTGACAAGGCACTACTTCTTTTTCCGGGGAGTAGCAGAACTCCAATTTTTGGTGAGTCTGAAGATGTATGTAAACTCTATCTTGAAGATCTGTATAGTGATCCAGAGCGAGAGAGAATCCTGCTACACCCTGATAAGTTTCAACGTAATTCCCAGGAAAAATCCCATACAAAAAAAACACTTTATGGTGATTTGACATCTTTTGATTCTATCTATGCAGTCTCCACCTTTAAGCATGGGGCAGAAGATTTTGGAAAAGGTGGGGCGGTAATTATTGATGCTGGTTTTTTTGATGATGACGGGCATCGATTAAGTATGATTAAGGGCGAGGATACTGTTTCTTTTATTATCAAAGCAAAAATATATCGTCATATTATCTGGCCTGCTTTTGGGTTTATGCTGAAAAACAGTTTAGGTGAATATCTTTTTACAGAAGGCACAGACCAGCATTTTAGAAGCCATAAATTGGTGTTTGATGAGAATGATATTGTTGTAGCAACATTTTCCTTTACGATGCCGCACTTGTTTCGAGGACAATATATGATAAATGTTGCTCTTGCAGAAGGTATTGGTGATGAGCATATACAGCATCATTGGATTCATGATGCGGTACAAATAGATGTACTGTCAAGTCGCCTTATGCACGGCCACAGTGGAATGAATAATGTCAAAATGTCCATTGAAATACAGTCAGATAGTTTCAAAGGGACAATATGATTATTGCATGTCGTTATGGTGATTTTGCAGTTCCTGGTGATAAGGATTTAATTGTTAACTCTTTGCGCCATTATGGAGAATGGGCTCAAGCCGAGATAGATGTTTTAGCCCACTTCATTACTGAAGGACATGTTGTCGTTGATGTTGGTGCTTTTGTTGGAACACATGCACGTGCATTCTCCACAATGGTAGGATTGGAAGGAAAGGTACATGCTTTTGAGCCAAACACTGTCATTTATTCATTTCTTGAAGAGAATGCTGCAAATTCTTCATTCTCTAACATCGCAGCATATCCTTTTGGGCTTAGTAGTAAAAATGAAAAAATGGCTAGTGTTAATACATGGGATGGTGCAAATCAGGGCGCATTTCGGCTAGAGAGAAATGAAGGTGGAGATGTTGAACAAACCGTGGATGTTAAGTCATTGGATTCTTTGGGTCTGGGCGAGATTGATTTCATCAAGGCCGATGTGGAAGGCATGGAACTTAGGGTGCTGATCGGTGGAGAAAAAACAATCGAAACATATAGGCCTGCCATTTTTATTGAAATAAATTCCCTGGAAGCGTCCTACGGTATTCTCAATTGGGCTAGGCAGCGGGATTATTTTATTTATGGGGTGATCACCTCGGCTTTTAATCCAGATAATTTTAATAGGGCTGAAAGTGATATATTTGAGCAGGCCAAAGAATGCGGTTTGTTGTTGATTCATTCTCAAAAACTCAATGAATATTGTGTTGATGTAGACCGATTGGCTTTGCCTGAAATCAAAACTGCTGATGACATAGCTCTTCTATTACTGCATAAGCCGCAGTATCCATATGAAATATTAGAGAAGCTAGCAACTGCTGAAAAATTGGGGATTGATTATCTGGCTCCGAGTCTGGTGAAAACGGTGAACGAGTTTACCCGTCGGATCACGAGCTTTGAGCAAACTTTAGGGGAGCGTGACATTCAGCTAGAAAATCTAAATAAAATTATCAGAGAACGAGATGTTCAGCTAGAAAATATAAATAAAATTATCGGAGAGCGAGATATTCAGCTAGAAAATTTAAATAAAATTATCAGAGAACGAGATATTCAGATAGGAGATCTTGGCCAAGTTGTTGGAGAATGCAACAACCAAATAGCGAATCTTAATCAGGTTGTGAATGAATATGCCAAGCAGATGGGCAGTATAATATCATCAAAGTCCTGGATTCTTACAAAACCTCTGAGGTTTCTTGATCGCTTCGTGCGTGTGGGGGGGGGGGCATTGCCGACACTGCTCAGAAATAATCATGAACGAAAAACCAGTACATCCAGAGCTAATGATGAGGAGCGGCTACGTACTTCTGTAAAAGGGGTGTTTGATGTGTCGTTCTACCTGAAAACATATCCTGATATTGCTGCCTTGAGTGTAGATCCTCTGGATCATTTTTTAACAATAGGCTGGCAGGAAGGTCGTAATCCCAACCTGTACTTTGATACTAATTATTATCTATTGAAAAACCCTGATATTGCCATCGCTAATATCAATCCACTTCTGCATTATGTTGAGCATGGATGGCGGGAAGGGCGTAATCCAAGTAGATGTTTTGATACTAAGTATTATTTGTCTGATAATTCCGATGTCGCAGACGCTGATATCAATCCACTTCAACACTATATAGATCATGGCTCACGGGAAGGCCGTAGTTCGTATATGTTTTTTGATGAGAAATATTACCTCGAAAATAATCCAGATATTCGTTCGTCAGGAGTTAATCCTCTTATTCATTTTATGGAATTTGGTTGGCGGGAAGGGCGGTCTCCTGGGATCTATTTTGATATAAACTTTTATTTGTCCGAGAATCCAGACATTGCTGAAGCGGAAGTGAATCCTCTCATTCATTTTGTAGAATTTGGCTGGCTGGAAGGGCGCAACCCAAATCCATATTTCAACATTAATTACTATTTGTTAGAAAATTCAGCCGTAGCTGATTCAGGAATGAATCCACTGCTACATTTTATCAAACAGGGATGGCAGAATGGGTGCAACCCAAACCCCGATTTTGATGTCGATTATTATATTAATGCCTATCCAGATGCGGTTCGTTCCGGAGACAATCCCTTACGTCACTATATTGAAACAGGTCGTTCATCTGGATATATGACATTTCCAGCGAAACAGAGAGTTAATGGTGTCGTGAAGGATACGTTTGTGAGTCATGAAAAACAAAAATATGTTTCAGAGATGATATACGATGATATCAAAAGGAGGATTAAACATTCCACGATACGAATAAAAAACACACCTCAATGTGTGAAAATCACGGAAGATACTATTGCAGACAGTATAGAGAACTTATCGTTTAATTCTTGGAGTAACCCGGAAGTTTCCATCATTATTCCAGTTTTTAACTGTTTGCAAATGTTGGTGGAATGTTTGGTTAGTATTAAAAAATATGTACGGATACCTTTTGAAATAATAATAGCTGATGATTGTTCCGACGATACAAGAATTGAAGCGATGTTTGAAAATCATCAGACAGTCAAATATATCAGGAATGAGGTTAATGTTGGTTTTTTGCGAAATGTGAACAATAGTATATCCTGTTGTTCCGGGGAGTTCATTTTCCTTCTAAACAGTGATGTACAGCTGCTGGATGATTGTGTTTCAGTATTGGTGAGTCACTTGCAAACTGATCCAGATGCCATGGTATCTGGACCTAAAATTATCTACCCGAATGGAATTTTGCAGGAAGCTGGAGGATGTATACGTACTGATTGTTCCACCGTTATGACAGGGAATGGCCATAGTGCTGAGGACACGAGATATGGATTTAATCGTTATGTTGATTACATCTCCGGCGCATGCCTGTGTTTTGAAAAAGAGAATTTTATTTTGCTTGGTAAGTTTGACGAAAGTTACTCACCTGCTTATGCAGAGGATCTTGAGTTCTGTGCTCGTGTGATAAAAATGGGAAAAAAGGTTTTATATGTTGCTGAAACCACAATTGTTCATCGGCTAAGTGCATCCAGTGAGGCTGTGTCTGAAGATTTTAAAATTTATCAGTCTGCTGTCAATAAACAAAAGTTTAGAGAAGGATATAGTACGTTTTTCAAAAAAGAAAATCGGATCAAACCGATTGCTTTTTATTTGCCACAGTTTCACTCTATTAAAGAAAATAATTACTGGTGGGGGGAAGGATATACTGAATGGAGAGAAGTTGCGAACGCTCGGCCTCTTTTCCATCACCATTATCAGCCTCATATTCCTGCTGATCTCGGGTTCTATGATCTCGATACCCACAAAGGGATTTTTGAAAAACAAGCGGCACTGGCTAGACGGTATGGCATACATGGATTTTGTTTCTACTATTATAATTTTGGTAACTTTGAGTTACTTGAAAAACCACTTGAGCGTTTTCTTCGGTCAGAAGCTGATATACAATTCTGCCTTTGCTGGGCAAATGAAAATTGGACACGAACCTGGGATGGGAGAGAAAATGATATTTTGTGTAAGCAAAATGAAGATGCTGATGGGAATTTTTTGGGTGTTCTAAAGGGGATGGAGCGTTATGTTCACGATAGCCGATATGTTACGGTTGATAAGAAACCGCTTGTTCTTATTTATCGAGCAGAGCTGATTGGAAACATTAGGAATGTGACTCGGTCATGGCGTAAGTATTGGAAAGATAAATATAAAGGTGAACTGTATCTGTGCCTGGTTGACAGTATGGGACGTTCTTCAGGATCAAGTATCTCCCCGGAGGAGTTAGGGTTTGATGCTGCTGTGGAGTTTCCTGTACACCATGTCAATAACACTTCAAAGCTTAAGATATCTGATGAACTGGAAAATGTTCGATTTGAAGGGATGTCGTACGATTATACTGATGCCGTTGTGGAAATATGTTCCAGGAAGCACCCTGGTTATAAACGGTTTCCTGGAGTATTTCCTTCATGGGATAATACCCCTCGAAGAGGTAATACTTCAACCGTTTTTCGTAATGCTCATCCTAGCTCGTTCCAAGTGTTTCTTGAGAATAAATGTGAGGAGGCAAAGCTCTATAGTCGTGATGAACGACTTCTTTTTGTTAATGCCTGGAATGAGTGGGGGGAAGGTGCTCACCTGGAACCTGACATTGAATACGGTCACACCTGGTTACAGGTTATAGAAAAAGTAGTGAGAGAGAACCAATAAATGACAATTTGTGTATTTGGACATCCTTATTCTTCTCTAGGTACAGGAGAACAGTTGGCATCATTCTCGCGCTCACTTGACGTTTGCCATGTCGAACATAAATTATTTGATATTTATGGTAGCAGCGCATGTGATAAGGGTATCATTCGTCCGTGGCTCAAGGAAAAAGAAACAAAGGATCCGGGGTACGGTGACATCCGAATATTTCATATAAATGGAGACGAAATAATACCATGTATGAAACATTTGGAAGACAAGGGGTTTGATTTTTCTGCAGGTAGCAAAAATATCATCATTCCTGCTTGGGAACTTCCGATATTTCCTGAAATATGGAGAGAAGGGATTAATCGATTTGATGAGGTCTGGGCACTCTCGCATTATATGGAAAAAATGCTTTCAGGCTGGACCAGTGGAGCCGTAAGGTATGTCGGACAATCAGCTGAGAGGCAAAATGGAATCCTCTATCCCCGAAAATACTTTGGTATTAAAAATTCTTCCCTTGTCTTTCTTTCCTTTTTTGATCAGTCATCATATGTCGGAAGAAAAAATCCGACAGCACTCTTGGATTTTTATAAAATATTAAGAAAAACCCATCCATTCAGTGATTTTCAACTGGTGATCAAGGCAAAGAATATTGATTCGAACAGTTCGCTTGAAATTGAAATAATCGATGAAAATGTTCTCTTGATAAATGGTAATTTAAGTTACCATGAAATGACATCACTTCTTGATTCTTCAGATGTTTTTGTCTCTTTGCACCGTGCTGAAGGGTTTGGCAGAGGTGGAGCCGAGGCCGTTCTTCGTCAAAGGCGTGCCATTGTCACAAACTATTCTGGTGTTGAAGATTATTCTGCTGACCCAGCTGTCTTGCCCGTTGGGTATGATTTGGTACCAGTTAAAGAAGGAGAGTATCCTTATCATGAGGGGCAGGTATGGGCTGAACCTCGAATGAGTGATGCCGTAAAACATGCCAGTAAACTCATTAATGACTATGAGCGAGGTTTTACAAACAGCTGTTTTTTTGACAAGGAGGAAAATGCAGGGGAAATTGTTCGTAGAGTGGCTTCTAGTTTTAGTGTTGGGGTGAATGTAATTAAAAACCTGAACAAGACTAAAGGTCCTGTATCTGGTTGTGCCAAGAGATATGCGCATTTGCATGACTCGTAAAGAGATAACATTCTCTATACTCTAAGGTTCGGGGCTGAGCGCATATTGCTTCAATGTGTGATACTTTTTGTTGTCTGGTAGAGACTGGTTTGGGGCTGATAGTTATGCTGATCTTGTTTCTAATGCCAGAATACTTTTAAAAAAAGCAGTAATTACAATCTGAATGCCCACCGCTGTCATGGTAACAGCGGGGACAAGTATGCGCATCATTCTTTCTGGAGCTAAAGCACCGAATTGTACCTGACTCCACAGAAAGATGGAATAAAGAACACATCCTGTCCCTGCTGCTATTGTGATAATTCCTACTATGAGTAATAATTCGAGAGACATATAGCGTTGCAGGCGTTCTATTGTTTTATCCTGTGGTAAAAGACCGGCATTTATAGCAAACTGTTTTGCAAGAAAGGCAAAACTGATGGATTGTGTTCCGGACAGGATTGCAGCACCTGACAGGAGTAATGTATGAATACCAATGGAAATATTACCAATTTGTAGTGGACCTTTTACCAGTAAAGCCATTCCCAGGATACCAAGAGAGACAAGGCAGATCCCGGGATAGAGAAAAAGCCAGCGAGGGCTGAACATTAACAGAAAACGTAAATGCCTCCATCCGTCACGCCAACTCTTTAGGTGTGGTGACCGGGTACGTCCATCTGGATACAGAGTGACGGGCACCTCTGTAATGGATAGGTTGTGGAAACTTGCCTTCACCACCATTTCACTGGCAAATTCCATTCCCAATGTGCACAGGTGAAGGTTTAGGATGGCTATCCTGTTAAAACCGCGAAGTCCGCAATGGAAATCACGGATACCTGGATGAAAGAATAAGCGACCGATAAAACTCAGAACAGGATTCCCTAAATAGCGGTGCAGGGCAGGCATGGCACCCGGTTTGATGCTTCCGGAAAATCGATTTCCCATGACCAGGTCGTATCCTTTCCGAAGTTGTTCAAGAATCGGCATCAAAGTGTAGAGATCGTAGCTGGCGTCGGCATCAGCCATTATTACATAGGTTCCTTTGGCCCGTGTGATTCCTCCCTGCAGGGCACTGCCATATCCTCTGGTTTTTATAGAAACAACCTGGGCCCCCAGCTGCTTTGCAATAGACTGAGATCCATCTGTACTTCCATTGTCTGCAATGATAATCTCACCGGATACCTTGTTTTTACTTAAAAAAGCAAGGGCTTTTGATATGCAGGAGGCCAGGGTTTCTGCCTCATTGAGACAGGGCATGACAATGGATAACTCACAATCATTGTGATCCTTTTCTACTGCAGTCACTGTCTCGGGTTTCATTGCTTTATCTCTTTTCTATACTAAAAGAAGAATGGCGAAGACGCCTATGAAGAATAATCAAAGGTTCAGAGGCAATCAATATTTCTTTTAAGGAGTTGGTGGTATATTTTCTCTATTTCTCTTCCATTTTCCTCTATTGATTTAACCGCTGGAATTCCATTGCGCAATTGATCAGGCAGAGTTTCTGATTCGATATATTTTATCATGACTTTTGTTAATTCTGTGGAATCACCAACAGCAAAAAGCAGCCCGTTCACACCGTCAGTCACCAGATCTGCCATACCACCAATATCTGAAGTGATGACAGGAACTCCCGCCATAAAGGCTTCATGAATGGTGAGTGGTGAGTTCTCGAACCATATTGATGGTACTACAAGAACATCAATTTCTGAAAGGATAGTGGCAACTTCATCGTTTGGAATTAGACCTTCAAAGAAAATGGCCGGAGACTTGACCATTTTACGGAGTCTACTGTTGTATTCAGGGAACCAGTCGAGATTTCCGTAAATATGCAGTTGTGCTTTATTTTCCGGTACCTGATTAAAGGCTTCAATGAGGACATGAACCCCTTTGTGTTCACACAGGGTTCCAATAAAACCAAAACGAACCAGTGAATCTTTTTTGTTTTTTTGCTTTTTAAAGTTTGTTGTATCAAAGCCATTATCCGAGAAGATTATTTTGTCTTCAGGGATGCCATATTGTATGAATTCATTTCTCAGAAAAGGGGAAGGGGCAGTGAACAGATCTATATTTTCGATTGCAGCAAGGATATGACGGTTTCGCTCCTTTAATGAGTTGATTCTGGTTTCGGACGTCCTGGATCTGCTGATTTTCTGCCGGAAAAGATGGTAAAAGGACTGAAGGGAAAATCTGTTGGAATTTTCTGGTTTTTCATATAAACAATCTGCACATTTTGTCCAGTCAACGGTATGACAGATTTCAAGATTCCCCTGCAGTCGCTGTCCCCAGCGTGGGCATGTCAGCCAGTAGTCATGAAGGGTGAAAAGAACAGGAATATTATTGTGTTTTGCAATTTCAGGATACCTGAACGAGTGGTACAGGAGATGTTGTAAATGGATAATATCAGGTTTGAACTCATCAAGAACAGTTTGGAAAATAGTTTCCATTTTTGTATCATTATAGGGCTCTCCCAGCAGGTCAGTTTTAAATGGTCTGAAAACTTCGATGCATTGCAGGCCGTTAAAAGTTCGTTCCGTGACTTTATATGACAGAGTTAGAGAGGTGAATTCAGTAAAGAACAAGCAGATTTCATGTTTTTTTGATAATTCTTTAGCAAGCCGATATGTATAAATTTCCGCTCCTGCCTGGTGGCTGGGCAGAAAATCATGTATGACAAATAAAATTTTCATTAAATCTTAAGTGTTAGCAAGAAAAAAGTTCTTATTGGGGTATGAGTACATTAAGATAATGACAAATACATTCTTTCACAAGGAATGCTTTGTCTTTTACTGTCCCCTAACCGTGTTTTCGCAGAGGAGAATCATCTGATACGTTCAGTTTGAGTGATGGATTTTGAATGAATGACTGTATTTCAGTAATTATTCCAACAAAGAATGCGGGTGAGTCGTTTCGGGAATCTCTTGATATGATTTTTTCTCAGGAGATTGCCTCTCAGTTGGAAGTTGTCATAATCGACTCTGGTTCGACTGATCAGACATTGCAAATATGTGCTGATTATCCTGTTAAGCTTATTCAAATACCCGCCTCCTCATTTAATCACAGCGCTACCCGGAATCTGGCAATTTCTGAATCCTGCGGTGATATTTGTGTACTGACGGTTCAGGATGCAATTCCTGTGGACAATAGATGGTTGACAACACTTGTTGAACCATTAGTAAGGGATGGCAGGGTTGCAGGCGTTTTTGGACAACAGGTAGCCAGGGATGATGCTTCCTTTTTCACAAGATACTGTCAACTTCTTTATTATCGGGAATGGAGGAGTGACTGGAAACAGGAGTACGAGCAGTTACCCATAGAGACGGACGACTGGGAAAAACTGTCACATGAGCAGCGGCGGGTTGTTTCCAGATTTGACAATACAAACAGCTGTGTCAGGAGATCCGTCTGGAAGGAAATTCCTTTTCCTGTGGTCCCATTTGCTGAAGATGTTGCCTGGGCGATCGATGTGTTAACTGCCGGGTTTTCAATTTTCTGGAAACCGACAGCTCAGGTTTTTCATTCACATGAACGTCCATTATCGTATACCCTGAAGCGATCCTATGTTGATTCCAAAACCATTGCTGTCCTTTTGGGTGACAGTTCTTCATCTTCAATGACTCATCAAATGGCACGGTCTTTAATTAAATGGTTGTCAAAGGAGGCAGCCAGATACCTTCAATCGATCTCCGGGCAACTGGAAGGAAAGATGCATAAGTCAGAGATTCTGGCGGAGGCTGACAGATGTTGGCAGTTGAAAGTCAGTGCCGGAAAATCATCTGATAAAGATGGCACTATGGAATCTGGGTCACATCTGTTTCCTGGCGCAGTTTCTTTGAAAAACCGTATCTTTCGCCAATATTACAGGAGTGTTTCAGGGCCTCCCTGGTTCAGGAAGATGTGCCGCAATATTTTCCGGAATGGTCGATTACTGCGAAAAAAGTTTAAAGCCGGTGCTGGGGATAATCAGTCAATTACTTTGGAACTGCAGGCATGTCACCGTTATTTTTTGAATCTCCTTCTCTCTGTACATCTTGAGAATGCAGATAGAAGTGAGGACAGTGGCAGTTCTGTTCGATATGGCGCTGCTGTTATGGTAGCCGGGTCTTTTCTCGGGCAGAATATAAAAGCAGGTGATAGAACCGAGGAGCTGATCAGCATGGATGATGACCATGTGGACGTGAGGTTACCAGGTGACATTGAAGTGTGGAAACTCCTTAATGACTGGTATGAACAGGGGTTTGACCAGGAAGCCACTGCGATCTCCCGGTTGGATCAGATTTTGACAGATGGTGTCTGAAGTTGATAAGCAGAGGCTGGGTGAAAATTTTCACAGGTCTGTCTTGAAGGGTTGTTTGTAAAAACCCAGATGCCAGTTGACCAGAATAACCAGAGAGAGAAACAGAATGGTAACTGATTTTTTCGAAAAACCTTTTCTGCCCAGAAAAAATAAAAGTAAAGCAAGTAACACTAATGGTGAAAAGAACAGTAGTGAGGGCTTGTAAATTGACGCAATGATGATGCTGCACAATACAAAGGGCAGAAGACACGGTATGTAATGCAGAGGTCTGAAAAAACCATATTTTCTGAGTAACAGATACGTTGCGCCTCCATAACGTTGCATCATGCTGCAGAGCCCGGAGAGTGATTGCGGACGGTAATGTCTGACAATTGCCTCCGGGTTACGGATTAAAGTGTAGCCATTTTGAATCAGCCGGTAGTCAAGATCCACATCCTCGCCTGGCCACAATGATTCGTTAAAGCCTCCGATGCTTTCAAAAATATGTTTTTGGTATGCAGAGTTACAACTAGGATTGTGCTGGGTCTCAGTCAGGCTGGTGTACGGCTTCATGTAGGATGTTGCAAAACCCAGGATGGCAAAAGTTTCCTGGACACTTTTGCCAAAAGCAGTCTCATTTGGGGGGCTGATCTGATTCCCTCCCACACCGGCGATTTTGTCGCCTGAAAACCCTTTCTGTAGTTCTTTTAGCCACTGACGATGGACGATGCAATCACCATCGGTGAAGGCCACGATCTCCCCTTTTGCCTTTTTAACTCCGATATTTCTGGCCCTGGATGGGCCTCCGTTGGGGATCTGAATCACCTTGACTCTTTTGTGCGATTGGCAGATCTTGGTGGTATTGTCCGTTGAGCCATCATCGACGATGATGATTTCATAGTCAGGATAATCCAGGTTTAGCAGTGATTCCAGGCAGTCGTGGATGGTTCTTTCACAATTGAACACGGGAACGATAATTGATATTTTAGGAGAGCGTTCTGTCATTTAGCTGTTTTTTTGACTAACAAGATAGGAAAGAAAATTTTTAGCACCTCGTAATTTACAATAGAGGTCTGTTTTACTTCTGGCTGAAAGGAGAAATTTTAATATGTATGAAGGTCGGAAATAAAATTTCTTTAATCCACGATCAGTGCTTTCCTGAATGAATTGACTACTCAAGCCAGGATACTCAATAACCGCCGATTGTTCTCCGTCAGTTAGCCACTGGTCCCAGCTGGTCGCTTGGAGAAGACCGTTATCTTTGCATATTTGAAAAAATTGAGTTCCGGGAAATGGCACTGCCGCTGAAAACTGGACCGAATGTAACCCCAGGTTACAGGCAAAATCAAGGGTTGTGTTGATGCTATCCCTGGTTTCACCAGGGAGTCCAAGCACAAAGCAACCATGTACATCCAGGCCGGTTTTATGGGCCAGGGACATGAAATGGCGAGCATTGGCAACTGATTCTCTTTTGTTCATGGTCGCCAGCATATCATCGCTTCCAGATTCAAAACCAACCAGGAGTTCTCGACAGCCAGCTTTTTTGAGTATCTGGAAAAGTTCTTTGTCTCCGGTGTCTGTTCTGGCATTTACTGAAAAGGTTATTTTCAGTTTCCGGCGTAAGATTTCTTCACAGATTGCCATAGCATTAGCTTTGTTGATGGTAAATGTGTCATCTTCGAAAAAGAATTCACCGCCTTTGACCACCTGTGGACAGATTTCAATGTCATGCTCAATCTCATCAACAACCTTTTCCGGCAATCTGAGACGAACCTGGTGGCCATGCATAACTTCCGGCCAAAGACAGAAGATACATGTGTGTGGGCAGCCTCTACCTGAAAATATATCAATGTACGGATGCAGTTTCAGACCATCAAAATATTTCATCAGGTCAAGCTGATGCCATGCCGGAAAGGGGAGAGAGTCCAGATCCTGGATGAGTTGCCTTTTTTCGGTTCTTTGCGGTGTACCATCTTTCAGATAACAGATACCGGCAATGTCATCGAGAATTGGATAATTTGCAATAACATCCCTAATTGTCAGATCATATTCACCAATGCATATGACATCTACGGCTCCATTACTCAGGAGAAGTGTTTCTTCGGGCAGAGCGGAGCAATGTGGTCCAACCATTAGAATTTTGGCATCACTTACTTCTTTACAGATTCTTGCACATTCAATATCAGAGAAAATTGAGGGAGTGGTGGAGTCCAGGACAATAAAATCAGGCTGGCCATTTTTTACCAGCAAGCGCAGATCGTCTTTTTGAAGGTTTTCTGCCGGAAAATCAAAAAGTTTTGCCGTAATTCCTTCTTGTTCAAGCACAGCAGTGCCGTAGGCAAGCCAGTCAGGTGCCCGTAAAACACGACCTCGTGTCCTGGCTGCCCAGCGTTGTGATCTGTTGAAATTTTTAACAAATGGTTCGTTGATGAGAAATACTTTCATGTTGCCAGGGTCGTAGAGTTATATCGAATATTGTCGATTGACGTAAAGTACCACTTGTTTACGAATTAGTGTAGATTTCAGAGAGCGAGTTCCTCATATTCTCTATGCTAAAGAGCTCTTTATTCCTCCTGTAGAAGTTTTCTCCCATTGTTGTCCTCAATGTTTTTGATTGAATGAGTTTACACAGCTTGTCCGCAAATTCCTGTTCATTCTTGACCAGAAAACCTGAAGTGCCGGTATTTATTAAGTCGGAATGTCCGGGAATGTCAGTGGCAACAATTGCTTTCTTGAAGAAACTTGCTTCTATTAGTGAATATGGCAATCCTTCCCAGCGTGAAGTTGAAGTTATAATGTCTACCGTTTTTGTCAGTTGATGGATGTTCTTCCGATATCCGAGGAGGGTGACATGGCTCATCATATTATCTCTTTTGATTTGTATTTCAAGCTTCTTACGAAGCGGTCCGTCACCGATGAAGAGAAAATGACTATTGTTACATCTTTTTGTTACTTCCTTGATTATGCGGAGAAGAGAAAGAGGATTCTTTTGCCGATCAAGTCGGCCTATCTGCATCACGATAACAGATGATGATGGGATGTTTAGCTCATTAACAATGTTAGAATGTGACTGGCTGCAGGTTTCAATTCTTGTTGTGTCGATATGATTACGGATGAGCTGTATCTTGTGTGTGTGGGCAATTTTCCAGTGTTTAAATCGATTTTGTTGAGAAGATGAAACAGCAATAAAAAAGGCTGTGAATGGACTGAGCAATTTAAGAAGATATCGGCTCCCTTGATAGTTTGAATTCTCGCCAAAGGAATCGACATGTGGTGTGAAAATAATTTTTTTACATCGGGTAAAAAAGGTAGAGCCATACCCCCATATCGCCGATTGTAAATTATGGATATGAACCAGGTCGATATGGTTCTTTTGAATTATTTTTCGCGCTGTTACAAGACCTTCTAATGAGAAAAAACGACTTGGTTGTACCATTGTAAGGTGGTCTTTTGGCACAACATCAGCTAAAAAAGCTGGGATTTTTTGGTCATCGCTTGAGCAGAGTAACCAGAATTCAATATTTTCATCCTTTACAACCTGCAGGAGATAGCGAATGTGTCTACTGATACCACTCAAGAAGGGTTCATAGAACAGAATCAAAATCTTACAGTGTTTTTTTGAGCCTAATGACACGGTTCGCTGTATTCCCTGGATGTGTTTTTTGGAGGTGGTATCATTGGAATTTCATTGATTTCTTTTGGGGGGAAAAGATGTCAAATTTGACAAGGTTGCTTTTATGGAGCACATACTTGGCCAGGACTAGTAGCGTTTGAAGTCCGTATTTGACAGATCTTGGAAAATTAATTGATGAAGCTTCAGAAAAGTATCGACAGGGAATGGGAATGTCACCAATTTTGAATTTGAAATAGGCTGCCTGGGCAAGGAATTCTGAGTCAAAAACAAAATCATCTGAGTTTTTCATATAGGGGATTTCGTGGATGACTTGTTTTGAGTAAGCTCTGAACCCAGAGTGGAAGTCTCCAAGGTTTTGCCCCAATATTATATTCTCTATAAACGTTAGAGACCTGTTGGCAATATACTTGTAAAACGGCATACCACTTTCCAACGCTTCGGCACGAGACCGCACCCTGCAGCCAATAATAATGTCACAGATACCGGACTCAATAAACCCGACAGCGTAGGGGATTAATCGAGAATCATACTGGTAATCGGGGTGTATCATTATGATAATATCACAATCAATTTTCATCGCTTCAGCGTAGCATCGTTTTTGATTTGCTCCGTACCCTTTGTTTTGATCCAGCCTGTGCACAGTTATCCCAAGACCCTCAGCAATTTCGACAGTTCTGTCGGAGCTTGCATCATCGACAAGAATTATTTCATTAACACTTTTGTCCGGAATATCGTTGACTGTCATTTGCAGTGTTTTTTCCGCATTGTAGGCAGGCATAACAACGACAACTTTTTTTGAGGATGTTCGAGTCATCTTAGCGTTAACAGTTATGTTTACATGTGGTGATATTTTTTTTCATAGTGTTCAGTCCGGTCGAAGAATGTGGATGGAACCATCATTGCCGATAAAGCGTGAAAAGGGAAATTCTTTTACAACCTGATAGTGAGGGAGGGGACCAAGTGTTATGAGATATTTTTCTTCGTTTACCCACCACCAGCTATGTTTTTTTCTATTGTAATCTATTGTATTGGTATCAGAACAGAAATAACCATTAAATTCAAATCCTCCATCGATCTCGCATGGATTAACCTGGATGTCGTAAAGAAGATAAGCATGAGCTTGATGGAGACTGCGTTTTGCAGACATGAAATCCTTAACACCAAAAATACTTGTTCCAGCAAGGAAGAGAAGAATTGCTGTGGAAAGAATGATTTGGAGAAATGTGGGCTTAGTTTTTGTGACAGTTATTTGTTTTGTGAACCAAATAAGTAATAAGGCACATAGTGGTATAAGATAGCGGTCATGAAATCCTGTCAACAGGATAATCCCTGCATATATAAAAGAACAGATTAAGGCGAAGGAAGAAGTAAAACAGGTGTCATGATTATGTTTCTCCCTATCAGTGGAAAATAAGCATTTAACTGATTTAAGAGAAAACAAGAGGAGGATCATGGCGGAAAGGAGTGCGACGAAAGCTAAAAGAAAAAAGAACGGTTTGGGTAAGGATATAGTTCTTTGAATATCCAATAGATAGATGTCTTTTAGTAGGAGTGGCCCAATGCCAAAGTCATAAATGACATTTCTATGGAAGTTTATGGGAGGGTTGATGAGTCCACCCATAAGACATACTTCAAAGAGTACAAAGGAGGATAGGAGTAAAATGAATATCCTTCGGTTCTTTTTCCAACCTAACAGCTTGTGGCGGTATAAAACAACAAGAGGCGATAGCAGAAACCCTGTGTACATGAGCACTATCCCTGCCTGAGAGAAAAGAAAGAAGAGATAGTCTGGAAATCCTTTGCTTTGGGGGGCAGAGAAAATTTTCTTAAACACTGAATGACTGGTGATGGGTGTAGAACCACTTTGCCAGAGAAATACTTCGTACAGAATCCATGGTATTATGGTAATGCCGAAGGTCAGCAGGAGCATCTTTTTCTTATTCAGGTGCTTGCCACTGGGGTGAAGAAGACAGGTGATGAGAAAACCTAAGGGAATGACTATGCCGATTTGGCGGGTAAGAATTGAGAATAATGCGAAAAAAAGACCTGAAATAAGTAAAATATGGCTATGTTCTTCAATGCCCATATGGAGCAACAGAAATGATGAAATGAGTAGGAAAAGAAACGTAATATCAGACATGAAGGTGAAGCTTTGCGAAAGAAACAGCGGGTTTAATATAAGTACGAGTGTAGCCAGGAGAGATAGCCACAGGGAATTTTTCATCTGTCGCAGCAGCAGAAGGAGAGCGAAAGAAGATCCAATTGCCAGAACGAGAACAGATATTCTAAGTATTGTTACAGAAAAGCCAAAGCATGTGGAAAAAAGCAGACCCCATAGTACATGACATAAAACGGAAGGTCCACCGTCACCCCAACCTGTCGCAGTTACATTTTTTCCATCCAGCAGTGTTTCAACGATGCGAACAAAGCACCAGTCATCGTTAACCATGAATTCACCGACCGGACTGATAAAGAGTACAATGCCTCCCCAAAGGCTGAGGAGGATGGTAATAGCAACGAAGAACAGTTGTCTCTGGTTTGGAGTGTGATTTGCGAGTGATGAGTGACCAAGGTTTTTTTCAAGCATTGCAATACAAACCTTTTGAGGTTGGAATCAATCTCATTTCTGCTGACCTAAATACGTTTTATTTTGGTAAAGATTTTTTTTAGACCATTTTTGTGGAGTAAAATTGAAACTTGCTGGAGGAGTCGTTGGGGCCTTGTGTAAAATTTGAGATAGGCTTGAGATTTCAACTGCTCAATTTTTCTGGGGAGGACATTCATATGTTCAGGAGAATAATTACAAGCACGATAATAATCAAAATCAGTAAATTGACCTGAAAGCAACTTTTTTTCACTTGCATAGAGATGTGTTCCTGGGAAAGGAGTCAAAATACTGAAGGAGACATCATCTATGGGAAGCTTGCATGCAAAACGAATTGTCTCTTGTAAGTCGTCGAGCGTTTCAGATGGATGTCCAAGGATAAAATATCCCTGTACCTTCAACTTGAGTTTTTTTGCAATATTCACAGCTTCTATGATCTGTTTGGTGCTGATTTTCTTATTATAGACAGTGCCTAGTAATCTGTCGGAGGAAGATTCCATGCCGATGTTTATCTTTCTTAATCCAGCTGCATACATTTTTTCTAAAAGTGCAGCGTCTATATTGTCGGCTCGTAAATTACAGCACCATCTGAAGTTCATTTCACTCTCGATTAACAGTGAACAGATTCTTTCTGCCCAGACTTTATCTATCATGAATGTGTCATCTTCAAACATAAACGCATTTATGGAGTATCTCTTTTTTAATAAGTGTAGTTCTTCAATGATGTTCTCGGGCGCCCGCTTCCTGATTTTTTTGCCAAACAGGTTTGTTAATGTTGGCTGACAAAAACTGCAATTGTAGGGACATCCACGAGATATGATAAGGGATGTTCCTGTAAGGTTTGGAGACACGGTGTCCATACTGTTCCATATCTTAATATATTCCGACATATTAAAATGGGATCGGTCGGGTGCGGGGAGGCTGTCGATGTCAGTATAGGTCGACCTGCGTTCGTTGGAGATAATCTGGCCATTCTCTCTGTATATTAAATTGGCTACTTTTGCAGGAGAATCCAGATTTATCAGTAATTCATAAAATGCCTCTTCACCTTCTCCCTGTATTACCATGTCAACGTGAGGATCAGACATGCAGAGTTCTGGAAGAACTGTCGGGTGTGGTCCACCAAAGATGATTTTGGCTGATTGATCCTTTGATTTTATTAAGGCGGCCATTTCATGTGCATCACCCGCCATAGTTGTCATCACCGAAAAACCAATCAGAGTATATTGGGAGAAGTCATAGGAAGAAATATTTTTGTTGTTTTCTGTCTCAAAAGTGGCGTCATAGACATCAATAGAGAGATCGGGGAGCTTCATTTTCAGGAATGAAATAATGGATCCCAGTCCCAGAGGAGGCTGTCCTGACGGATATTTAAAGCGTGGATAAATCAGGAGTATTTTCATGGTCAAGGCTTACGCAACAGGGACTTGATTTTGAACTTAAATAAATCAAACCCAACATTGATCGGATCGCTTAGCGGGCGAAATTTTGAATCAAAATTGTTTTCCCAGGTTATGGGTACTTCTTTTATACGATACTTTCTCTTTTTTGCGATACAGAGGAGTTCTGGGTCAAAACCAAAACGGCATATTGTCAGTTCAGGAAATATTTGTTGGGCGCATTCTGCTGTAAAGGCCTTAAATCCACATTGGGAATCTTGAATATCTGGCAACAGGAGCCATCTGACAATATATCCAAAGAGTTTGCCCATCCGGTCTCTGACAAAATTCTGTGGGATTGTTTTTTGAGAGTTGGCCAGTGCACGCGATCCAATTGCTATATCATAATCTTCTTTCAGAAGAGCTTGTGCCATCTTTTCATACTCATCTATAGGAGTAGACAGGTCTGCGTCAGTAAAGAGGCGTATTTCTCCGTTTGCATGGAGCATTCCCCGTTTAATTGAATACCCTTTGCCCCTGTTTTTGCTGTTCTGAAGAATCGTAATGGGGACAGATTGTGAAGAGCATTCTTTTTGCAGAATAGACAGCGTATTGTCTTTTGACCCATCATCAACGATGATGAGTTCAATCCTTATTGGGCGCTGGGAAAAATACGTGCTGATATCTTGAATGGTTTGTTGAATTCGATTTTGTTCATTGTATGTCGGGATGATCACGCTTAACAAGTAGTTGTCTTCTTTGATAAACATAAGTTTACTGTGGGCACAGTGGCTCGCTCATTGTGTTTTCTTCTGATACTCTTATGTCTTGCCTGGTTGCTATTATGGCTGTGCTGTAAGGGGAAATGTGTACATAAAGTAGAAAGTTTATCCCACGTGAGAGGGGATTGCAAATATCATATGGTCTACACTGCCGAAACATTGGCAGAAAGTTGCTTCTGAAGTATGTTTTCATTGTCTGTATTTCTAACTTCAGCTTTCTTTACTGGTTGAATCTGGTATTTTTGTTTTTAGGTGATTGTTGATTAGTACTCTGAGTTTGCAGATGGTCAATATGCTAACTTTATTCTCATTTTTTAGTCAAAGAATAGTATTCTTGGTCATAGATTATTTTTTATGGATGTAAGCACTAAACATAAAGTTTTGCTTCTGGTCATTATATTTCTTGTGTATCTTTCAGCACACTGGAGTGGTGTTCGTTCGCAATATGTAATCAATGATGATGTCAGACAACAGATTTATTGGATGCAGAAGTGGCAGGATCCTGATTTGTTTGAGAATCATTATCTAACCGAATACGCAAAACAGTATGTTCCGTGGGGGGTTAAAGTAATATACCGGGCAGCTTCTTATTTTATAAATCCCGTTCAATTCAGTAAAGTTCTGAGTGGACTACTTTTTTTAATGACGGCTGGCAGTCTCTTTCTTCTCGCTTCCCGGCTCGGTGATGAGTTGACTGGAGTTGTGACAGTTTGTGTTTTTTTGTATTTTGGGTTTTTCCTGGGTGCTGTTTCCGGTGGCCTTTCCAGAGGCTTTGTTTTTCCACTGCTTATTCTGTATCTCTTTTTTCTGTCCGGCAATGAAGTGTTTCGTGCTGGTATCGTTATAATGGTACAAGCATTGTTTAATCCCTACCTCTGTCTTTTATGTCTCGTCACACATAGCTTATTTCTACTTTGCACTCAGTGGTTCTGCCATTTTCCTAGATTGAGGGATGTGTCATGGTTAAACATAAGCAGCGACAGACGAGAACGGTCACAAATCCCCATAGGGCATTTACTGCTGTCCATAGGACCGGTATGTGTCGGAGTTGTACTCCTGGTCGTGAAATATCGTCTATTCACAGTACCAGATTTTGGGGAAATTGTTTCGTATGGGGAAATGGTCGGGAATATTGAATATACAGCCGCCGGAAGATATGAAATTATCCCAGTACCATCAATGTTTTTTGAGTGCGTTCGTCCGTTTATTCAGTTCCCCCCACTTGGAGTATTGAGTGTGATTGCGAGCGTCACAGGGACTCTAATACTTGCTTTTGTTGCTGTGTCAGGGTGGAATAACCAGGCTGTATACCAACAGATTCAGAGGCTGGAAATTTTTCTTTATCTTCTTTTTGCGTCAGTATTCTTATACTTCCTGGCACGCCTTGTCCTCATGGATCTGTTTCTGCCAAGTCGCTACATGGAATATTCCTTAACGGTTGTGTATTGTGTATTGACAGGAATGTTTGTTCGTTCAGGCATGGAATATAAGCAGGGAATAAAAAAGCATACAATCCTGTTGGTAATTTTACTTGTTCTTCTAGGAACGATACGGCTGAATGGTATAGGAATTTACGATTACACAAAGCAGTCATCCTTATATCAGTTCTTTTTGACAACTCCTAAGAATTGTACTATCGCCGGACACCCTGATATTATGGATAATATAATGACTTTTTCGAAACGAAGGGCTTTTGTCAGCTATGAACTCTCTCATACGTGGTATGATCAATACTGGTCAACTATCAAGAGTAGGACATATCAATTCTTTAATGCGTATTATTCCGAAAATCCTGACGAACTAAGAGATTTTTGCCGAAAACATAAAATTGATTATATGGTGGTTAGAGAAAGCGATTTTCAAGAGAATGGTCTTGGTGGAACGGCCGATTACTTCGAGCCTTTTGGCACCTATATTCAAGGGCTTTTGAGGGGGAAATCTTCATTTGCCGTGTTTGATGAGACGAATTTCAGGCCAGTGTATTCTCAAGATGGGATTCGTGTGTTAGCATTTGGAACTGCTCAAGAGCAGGGTTACAATATGTTTGATTTGAGAACCACTGCAGAAAACGAACATCAGGGACTGTAAGTATATGTTGGAGTGGCTAGCCGAACTGAAAAGATCAGAAAAAGTTGTGTGGATTCTTTTTAGTTTTACATGCTTTCAGCTTGTGACAAAGTTTCCCAATATTACATTGATACCAGGAGAACGGGCAAAGGTCTTTTCTGGTATACTCTGCTTGATCACTTTCCTCTATCTCCTGCTAATAAAAAAAGATTCTCTTCATCTGGACCGGGAATGGGGTGTCTGTATTATTCTTGCATTGTTATGTGTTTGTAGCGGAATTGCCAGTGGGGAACCAACCTCTCCTTTGTGGCGAGGCTTGACTGTCCTTTCTTCAGGGATTGGTGGCTTTTGGTGTGGAAGGCTGTTGCTAAATACCCCTTCTCGGATTTTCTTGTTTTCTAAACTATGTCTTATTCTTTTAACATTACTTCTTCTCTTGGGAATAGGTGGCTATTTTCTGTATGGAAATGTGTTGCACTTAGCAGATATTCATAAACATCCATTCAATAACCTGATTCTCCTGCTCTCTTTTGGTCCCCTGAGCTTATTGTTCAGAGATGATCGACGGGTGAAGATAATTGGAATCTTTTTTTTACTTGTGAGCTATTATGTCATGTCGCTCAGCTTTGACCCGATAATCTGGTTTCCTCCTCTCTTGGTCGTAGGAGCAATGGTGTTTACCAATAAAAGAAGAAAAGGTACTGTCTTTTTTATTACGTTAGCCGTCTTTCTAGCGTCGACGATTCACTTGTACCAGGTGCCCGGTCTTTTTTTTAACAAAGAGGATATTTCAATTTGGTTTAGGGTGGAGAATTTCTTTTTCTCGACTCACATGGCATTACAAAAGCCTCTTCTCGGTATTGGCTTGGTGGCTCCTCGTCTAGAATATCTGGAGGATTATGAGATTGTGTATCCCTATGTCACAAAAGAACAATTTGCCGAGGTTATTCCAGAAATCAACCGTTCTTCTGAAAATCAATTCTTGACGTTTATGTGTGATCTTGGATTCCCATTTGTTCTCCTCTATTCTTTTTCTGTTGTGATGTTGTATACAAGACTTTTAAGGTATCTGCGACAGGGGAAGTCTATAGGGATGATCCACCCAGTGGTTTTTTGGGTTCCAATAACTGGCACTCTCATTCATCTTCAGTTTTATGATGGATTACTTCAGCCTCAACCATGCTGGTTCTTTCATATTCTTCTGGGAATGATATCAGTTCAGAATGTAGCGCCGACAGGTCAGAATCTCTCTCCTGAAGACGAAAAACAAGGCTCTCCTACAGCCTATGTCTGAGTAATGTGTTATCAGTGATACTTTAAAATAAACTGTGTGTATACAATGACGAAAAAAAGACGTGCGGCAGTATCACTGGACGCCATACTAAAGGGAGCGCAGATTCTGCTACCGCATCCTCGTATTGGATTGAAGCTGGCCAGGATTGAAGCGGAAAAGAAATTCTTTCCTTTTCTGAACCCTAAAAGAAAAAGTGGCTATGCACGAAAAATTCACCAGCTGTCTATACGGATAACGGATTTGTGCAACCTTCGCTGCCATACCTGCGGCCAATGGGGAGATAATGGTTTTCTCCATGGATGTAATCCGGGCGAGCTTAAAGGAAGAGAAGTTTCAGGAAAAAGATATCTTGAGATCTTTGATGATCTTGTGCATCATGGACACCGGCCAAATGTTTATATATGGGGAGGCGAACCCACCATGTACGTTTCACTTCTCGATATCCTCTATGGTGCCACTGAAAGGAAAATGCCTGTATCCATTGTTTCAAACGGCCATAGGATTGCCAGTATGGCTGAGGAGTTGATTAAGAGCCGTTTATATCTTCTGCAGCTGTCAATAGATGGCCACAATGGTGATGTGCACAATGGACTTCGGCCATCAGCTGGAAAAGGTGATGCATTTAATGATATCCTCAAGGGGCTGCAGGCAGTCTACGAATGTAGAAAAGGTCGTCCTGGTTTACCGATTGTGGCCTCACTCACGGTGATTTCCAAGCAGAACATGCATCATCTCGTAGATATCTATCATCGTTTTAAGAAGTATGTGGATATTTTTGTCTTTTATCCTTCATGGTGGATTAACCATGAACAGGCGGAACGACATGAGACTGACTTTAGTGAACGTTTTGGGTTTCAACCAAAACTTCACCGGGGATGGATAGGCAGTTGGAAACCTGATGAGTACCAAACCCTCGCAGAACAGATCAAGGAATTAAAATCACTTTCTAAATCCTTGTCGGCACCCTCTGTGACCTTTATTCCCGATATCACGACCGTTGCAGATTTGGAAAAATATTACACAGATCATCAGGAAACATTTGGCTACGATGAGTGTGTCTCTATCTTTCAGGCAGTGGAGCTTGATTCCAATGGCGATATGTCACCCTGTCGAGATTACCATGATTATATCGTTGGTAATGTAAAAGAGAAAACTATTACAGAGTTGTGGAATTCAGAAAGGTATCGGGACTTCCGTGCAAGCCTTCAGAGGGATGGCCTTATGCCGGTATGCTGCCGTTGCTGCGGTTTGATGGGATATTAAGTTATTTTCTCATTAAATATCGATGTCATTTTTTCTCTGTTTGAGGGTGAGTATATTCAATAGCAGCATGGCAATTGTCTTTGCCTCATGGACGACAAAGGCCATAAAATAATTTCTCAGAAAATAGTTGTTCCAGATCATTTTCAGGTTGAAGTAGGGCTTCAGACATTCAATTTTTTTTGCCTTGTAGAGTTCGTCACGGCTAAGATATTTAGTTCTTACTACACAGGAAAACCCATTGTACTGTGAGAAATCATCTTTGTTGACAACAAGATCTGCGGCAAGCATCTCCTCACGTAAAATGGTCTTTGGGTAGGGAGTTATATATTGGACATAAATGGAATCTGGCACCAGGCTGCGAATCTGCTGTAACTGCTTCTTGATCGACTCTTTGGTGTCGTTGGCGAACCCAACAATAGTACCGGCTATGATTGCCATGTTATGTTTTCTCAGGATGGCTGCTGCCTGCTGGTTGATTTTGGGGCTGGTTGGTTTTTTAATGGCGCGGAGTACATCTGGATCCATGGATTCAAAGCCGACGAAGATGATTCGGAAGTTCGCCTTATCCATCAGTTCCACAAGGTCGGGATTGTTGGCCATTCCGGCGGCAGTTACCTGGGTCATGTAGTGCATGTCGTTGAGATTGTTCTCAATTATTGCATTGCAGATGCTTTTGAAATGGTCTATTGAGTGAGTGATGTTATCGTCAATGATAAAAACTGACCGTGTACCGTTAGCTTTGATACTTTTTAAATCGGCAACTACTCTTTCGATAGGAAAGGGGCGGAAGGAGTGACCGTACATATGGGTGATGCAGCAGAATTTGCAGTTGTTTGGGCATCCCCTCGATGTCTCGATAACATCCATTGATTTATCGAGAATATTGAAGGAACTGTCCAGGCGACTGCTGCGGTCAGGAAGGGGGAGTTTGCTGATTTCTAAGAGATCTCTCTTGGGATTGTGCACCCAGGAGTCTTGAGATCGGTAACTCAAGCCTTTGATAGACTGGAAGTCGGGAGAGGATTGTTCAAGCTCCTTTATTAATGCCGCAAAGGTTATTTCGCCCTCTCCGCGAACAATAAAGTCGACGGGTAATCCCGCATCGTTCTCGGTGATCTCTTTGTACATCAAAGTTGCATGATAACCACCAATGACAATTTGTATGTCAGGGTGGGTAGATTTTATGTATGCTGCGATTCGCAGGAGGGTATCAAACTGAAAAGTCATGGCACTGAGACCTATTACCTGAGGATTGTAGGTGTTGATTGTCTCGTTTATGGCTTTTTTTACGCCAGGTTTTTTTAGAATCAGATCCAGTATATGAACATCGTGGCCCTTTACGGAACCGGCGAGGGATGCGAGGGCCAGGTTGGGTAGACGGCCCACTGTTTCCAATATGTCAGAAGTATCAGGCATTGCAAAAAGAACTATTCTCATCTTGTTCTCCGGTTCGTGATTTGAATTACATGTTAAATCCAGACAGGTCTGGCATTTCCATATGTTCCAGCTCTGTTAATATGGCGGCAATCGTTTTGGCTGCCATGATAAGGTCTTCTTTTTTGTGACTGGCAGTGATTGAGGCCCGGAGTATTGCTTTACCTGCAGGAACGACGGGAGGAAAAACAGCATGAATGTAAAGTCCATGTTCGTGGCAGATCTTTGCTGCTACAGCAGCCTTCATAGGATTACCAACAAAGATGGGAACAATAGAAGTGACCGATTTACCCGCAGGGATGTTTAAAGAATGCAGCGTCTCTTTGAAAATTTTGGTGTTGCTGTTAAGTCTGTTTACCAGCTTCTGGCGCTCAGTTTCAAATATTTCCAATCCTTTAAGAGCAGTGGCGGCCATGGTCGTTGAGAGTGCAATGGAGTAAATGAAGCCCCGGGATTCATGGCGCAGATAATTAATCATTTTAGCAGAAGAGACAACATACCCACCTGCGGCAGGAATGGATTTTGAGAGGGTCGCCATGGTGATATCGATGTCATCCGGATTGATATTGTAATACTCGCAAATACCACCGCCTGTTTTCCCTAAAACAAACATGGAATGACATTCGTCAACCATAAGATATGCGTTATATCTTTTGCAAAGTGCTATGATCTGGGGGAGGTCAGCTGGCTCACCAGACATGCTGAAAATGGCATCAATAATAACAAGTTTTCTTGATGAGTCGGGTATGCCGGCCAGTATCTTCTGAAGTCGAGAAAGGTCATGGTGGGGATAGCGCATCAATTTGGCGCTGGAATATCTCCCGCCATCGATCATTGATGCGTGATTCATCTTGTCGCAAATAATGTAATCATTTTTGCGCAGGAGACAGGCAATTGTCGAAACATTTGCCAGGTATCCGCTGGTGTAAACAATAGCTCCTTCTTTTTGGTGCAGTGCAGCAATCTTTGATTCAAGGCGAGAATGAATCTTTGTGCTCCCTGCCAAAAATCGCGAACCACTCATTCCTGTTCCAAATTTCTGGATGGTGTCTATTGCTGCCTGGTTGATCTGTTGGTGTTTGTTGAGGCCAAGGTAGGAATATCCTCCCAACATTAGCATCTTGTTGTTGTCGGATAGAACCCAGTCATTTTCAAGCTCTTCACTGATTTCTTTAAACCATGTATAGACGCCGGCAGCTTTTCCCCCTTCTACATCCCAGACTGTTTTGGGTGGGAAGGCTAGAGGGGAAGTGTTTCTTTTTTGATTCATTAAGTCAATATGTTGAGTTGTTGTGATAGGTTGAATACTGCTCTGTAGAAGACTGGAATAGATTCATTTGGGAAAATTCTAACATGAAATCAAAAAAATCCTTAACTATTTTTTATAACAGAAGGGTATGAAGGGGTTTTGATTGGATACATTAATGCTGTGACATGGGTATATTAAAAGCTGTTAAAGCAGGAATGCCTAATTTTCGACTGACCTCATACAACGAGGATTGTATTGCTTTTTGGTCGAAATTGGAATACGAACACGACAATGATTTCTCTCTATTTAGTTTGAAACAGGTTGGAAGGGTTTGGAAAAAGAGAGTAATTGCTATGGACTGTGAAAGTGTAGGCCAAAAAAAAGGTCTTTATAAGTATTGCCTACTTATAAAGACCTTTAAATTTGGTGCCGAAGAGAAGACTCGAACTTCCACGAGAATACTCCCACTAGACCCTGAACCTAGCGCGTCTACCAATTCCGCCACTTCGGCAACGCTGGTAAATATGCTTGTCCTGAAGGGATTTGTCAAGACTTTCTTCATGGTGGTGTCAAAAAAGAACAGGTTTGATAATTGAACAATACAATGGCGAAATGAAGATATATAGAGAACTGAGTCAAATCAAAGAATCCTTTCCTCATGCATGTGTGACTATCGGTAACTTTGATGGTGTTCACCTGGGCCATCAACTTCTTTTTGGTGAAGTTGTCCAGAGGGCGTATCGCTGTAATGGGACAAGTGTGGCGGTGACATTCGACCCACATCCACTACAGGTCCTACGCCCTCAGGGAATAAAGCTGATTTCCACCTGTGAGCAGAAGACGGAGCTTATAGAACATGCGGGGATTGACGTCCTCGTTATCATACCGTTTTCCATGCAATTTGCAGCTATTACAGCCCATCATTTCGTCGATGACATCCTCAGAAAAATCATTGGCGTAAAAGAGCTCGTTGTTGGATATGATTATGCTTTCGGGAAAGGCCGGGTAGGTAATATTGAATTTCTGAAAGAACAGGGCGCTGCAAAAGGATTTTCTGTGACCGTGGTGGATGCTCATTATGAACAGGATTTTCTGGTGAGTTCCACAAAGGTTCGGGAATTGGTGGCCGATGGTAGAATGGCGGACGCCAGGACACTCCTTGGAAGGTATTATCAGATCAGGGGGGAAGTCCAGCTGGGTCAGCAGCGTGGTGGAAAAGAAATAGGGTTTCCGACAGCAAATCTGAACATGGAAAAAGAGGATCTCATTCCTAAAATGGGTGTTTACGTCTGTCAGGTTATCTGTGGTGGAAGGTGTTATGGCGGTGTATTGAATATCGGAGTGAATCCTACTTTTGGGGAAAATCGTCTTGTTGCAGAAACGCATATATTTGATTTTAATCAGGATATTTATGGGAAGCCGATTAAAGTCAACCTGCTGCGTTTTTTGCGCAATGAAAAGAAATTTTCAGGGATAGAAGAGCTTTCAACTCAGATTGCAAAGGATGTGGTTCAGGCAAAAGCTATATTAGCGGAGCAGCAAAAAGAACTGACTCTCTCCTGTGAGGAGCGTTTCAACAGGTAGCATGAATGCCTCAGCTGTGGTCTGGCATTTTCTTCTTGCAAGTCAGCGGATGGTGTCTATAGTGTAGTCGATTTGGCTTTAAGAAGAACAAACAAGTCTTATATTTCCGGTACGGTTCGCGCAACAATTTTACCTTAAAATGTAATGCTTTAAAACATACTGATTTAGAGGAATGTCATGTCAGAAGAGAATGCTATTGAGAATTTGACTGAAGATCTACCAACAGTCATCGCAGAGTTGGAAAAAAAATGTAAACAGAATCCAGACAATGTTGTTACTTTGCATCACCTTGGGCTTGTTTATTTGAAATCCGGGAGGATCGACGAGGCTATAGAGTGTCTTGAAAAGTGTCTTGTGATTGATGAACAGGCTAATCAGCCTATGATTAATCTGGGAGCTATTTATTTCGGTCAGGGAAATCTGGATAAGGCTCAGGAGCTAAATGAAATGGCAATCAAGGTTCAGCCTGACACTTCAGCACAGGCCCACGCAAATCTTGGATTGATCTGGCAACAGCGCAATGAGCTTGATAAGTCAATTGCCTCCTACGAGAAGGCCATTCAGTACGATCCCAAACTTGCAACCGTGTGGATGAATCTTACATCCGTGCTCACCATGAAAGGTGAAGACGATCGTGCGTTAAAGGCAGCCACTAAGGCAACCCAACTTGAGCCCGATTCAGCTCTTGCGCAGAATAATCTTGCTGTCGCTCTCTTTTTCAGTGGTGATTATCCCAAAGCAAAGGTCCACATGGAAAAAGCCATAGAATTAGGGTATTCCGTTGATCCCAATTTTATTGCAGGCTTGGAAGAGAAGTTAGCATAGTATTATGAAGAAACAAAAACTTACCACCGCCCCCTGGTGTCCGTTTTGTGGCCAGAAAGTTGGTCGGGCAACCGATGCCATTGAGCGGAAGATGCAGGAATTCCAGGTTGGTCGCTGTCAGTGTGGTGCTGTGTATACCTGTGACCCCACTGGTCACAATGTGGGCTCGGCAATGGTGGAGGCTCTTGTTTTTGCCTGCAATGATAACTGGGATTTCGCATGGGATCTGATGCCCGAGGATGATTATCTGACTGGGCGGGTAGAGGATTATGATGAGACCACCCATCAGGTAGTTAATACTCGAAACATTGATGGTCGTCCTGTTCGTGGCGTTCTTTATTTTGTCCGTCTCCATACTGAGATTGCTGAGATTGCCAAGCGGGTGAAAGAGAAGAAAGAGGCCTTGGCGCGAGAGACCATTACTCCGATACTGTCCGATGCTGTTGAAGCAATCCCGACTCCAGAACCACAGCTTGATCCGAAAAGAGTAAAACTCAAGTCTACGAAGAAAGGGGTTAAAGAGGCGAGAGACAGAGGAGATATCGATACTCTGGTCATGCTCTGTTTTGATAACAGGAAGACTCTTCGTCTTCTGCAGCGTCTTTTGTACGATGTCGACGAGGCCCGGCGTTGGGAAACGGCCTGGGTTATTGGTCAGGTCTGTTCCCGTGTTGCTACAAAAATGCCAGGCCAGGTGTCTGAGCTCGTTCACCGTCTCTTTGAAGCCTGTTCCGATTCGGCGGCGGCCCCCTGGGGAATGATTGAGGCTCTGGGCGAAGTTATTTCTGGCCGGCCAGATGTTTTTGGTGCTTTTACAAGGCATCTGCTGAACTATATGGGTGATGATTCCACTCAGGTTCAGGTCGTGTGGGCGCTTTCGAAAATTGCCGCTAAAAGGCCTGATCTTATTCGTGAGACGCCTTTTTTCAACCTGTTTCATTTTTTACAACATCCCAACCCTCAAATGCGCGGGCTTGTAGTGCAACTGCTGGGTCGGATAAGGGCAAAAGAAGTAAGCCTGCAGCTTATGGAGCTCAGTGATGATCAGGAAAAACTTGTTATATGGGAAAATAGAAAACCAGTAGAATATACAATTGCTGAACTGGTAACTGTTGCATTGAAACAGATCAGTGAAGGAGATATTAAAAAATGATTAGTAACATACAGTCCATGGCTGACATAAAGAAGGCTGGCCAGAAAGAAGAAAAAAAACGCTCATCAGATCCCATTCAGGCTGAGTATGATGATGGTATAGCATTTTTGAAAGAGAAGGATTTAGCCCAGGCAGCCGTTGCATTTCACAATGCTTTGCGTGGCTACGAGGAGAAAAAACATCAGGATGGAATCGCCAATGCCTCTAACCAGCTTGGCAATGTTTGTCTTGAAAAGGGCGAATTTGAAAAGGCCAAAGAACATTATCAACGTGCCTGGGATATCTGTGACCGTTTTGAAGACCCCATGAGCCTTCTGGCCCTGTCCATGCAACTGGTCACTGTCCATCGTGGTTTAAATGATAATACTGCAGCGCTGAATATCTGTTTTGATATGCTGGATACTCATAGTCTTAATAACAATCCTCAGGGAACCGTAGCCACTATGGAAACCATCGCGGATATTTATATGGCCATGGGTGACAAGGCTAAAGTTGCTGACACCTATCGTACGATTGCTTCCATCCATGCCAACTATAAGCATAAGAATATTGCTGAGAAATTTCTCACTCGAGCAAAAGAGCTGGAAGCCGAAGCGTAAGCCCCAGTAAAATATAGAGAGTAATGTTTACAGGAATAATAGAGGGCACCGGGAAGTTATTGGCCAAGCGTAATGTTGGTGGAGGGATGGCGTTTGATCTCCAGGCAGGTTTTGATCTCACAGATCCGGAAGAGGGAGAATCTATTGCGGTAAACGGTGTCTGTCTGACAGCTTATAATATTAAAGGACGGAAATTTACCGTTGATATCTCGCCCGAAAGCCTTTCACGCACCATCCTTGGTCGTATTGGTGTGGGAGGAGCGGTGAATATGGAACGGGCTCTTCAGCTGACTGATCGTCTTGGAGGGCATATCGTCTCGGGTCATGTCGACTGTGTGGCAACTGTTCGTGAAAGGCAGCCCAGTGGTGACTTTACCCTGTTCTCTTTTGGCTTCCCCAAAGAATTTGGCCGTTACGTTATTGAGAAGGGGTCGATAACTATTAATGGGGTGAGTCTTACTGTAAATAGTTGTACAATGGAAACCTTTGAGGTTTCCATTATCCCTCATACACTCCAGGTGACGACTCTTGGAGTGCTCAAGCGGGGAGATGAGGTGAATATCGAAGTGGATATCATAGGTAAGTATGTTGAAAAGATGCTTCTTCCGAGAGAGTCAGGAGGTACAGTTCCTGGATCAGGAACCACCATTAATCCGGCGTTTCTTGCAGAAAATGGATTTTTTTGATGCCCTTAATCCATTCTTTGCGGGGATAAGGTATTCTCCGCGAATATACGAAAAAATAATTAAATAGGTTGATTGTTATGGCAGTGAGTTCAATTGATGAAGTTCTTGAAGATATTAAAGCCGGTAAGATGGTTATCCTGGTTGACGATGAAGACCGAGAAAATGAGGGTGATCTCTATATGGCAGCGTCCGCAATCACACCCGAGGCGGTCAATTTTATGGCTACCCACGGCAGGGGGTTGATTTGTCTGACCCTGAGTCCTGAGTTGATCGACAAGCTGGAACTGCCTATGATGGTTTCTGAGAACAAATCGCCCTACGGCACTGGTTTTACCGTCAGTATTGAAGCTACAACCGGTGTGACAACAGGGATCTCTGCCGCAGATAGGGCACGTACCATTGAAGCTGCCGTGGCACCTGATGCTAAACCGACAGATATTATCAGCCCTGGTCACATCTTTCCCCTTCGTGCCCGTGAGGGTGGAGTCCTTGTTCGCCTTGGTCAGACTGAAGGGTCTGTCGATCTCTCCCGCCTTGCAGGGCTCACTGCAGCTGGTGTGATTTGTGAGATAATGAAAGCAGACGGAACCATGGCCCGGATGCCCGATCTTGAAATATTTGCAGCAGAACATGATTTGAAAATATGCACCATTGCCGATCTCGTTGCCTATCGTCTGCGTGAAGATGTTCTTGTGCATCGCGCGGCTGAGGCACGAATACCAACGGAACATGCAGGCGAGTTCACAGCTGTTGTGTATAAAAATGATGTTGACAGCTTTGAGCATCTTGCGCTTGTCAAAGGCCAGATAGACCCGGAGAAAAAGGTGCTTGTTAGGGTTCACTCCGAATGTTTGACAGGAGATGTGTTTGGGTCGGCCCGCTGTGACTGTGGAGACCAGCTCCATGCTGCCATGCGAATGATCGACCAGGAGGGAACTGGTGTTGTCCTCTATATGCGTCAGGAAGGACGCGGCATAGGTCTGGTCAATAAGTTGAAAGCATATAATCTGCAGGATGAAGGCCTGGATACCGTTGAGGCCAATCATAAACTCGGTTTTAAGGCGGATCTTCGTGACTATGGAATCGGTGCTCAGATTCTTCGTGATCTTGGGGTTCGGAAAATGAGTCTGCTCACCAACAACCCCAAGAAAATCATTGGTCTTGAGGGCTATGGAATAGAAGTCGTCGATCGCTTCCCCATTGAGATGGCGGCAAGTGAAGAAAACAAAGGATATCTCCAGTGCAAGCGTGATCGAATGGGCCATCTTATTGAAGTGGATGAAGATTGAGCGAGAAAGAAATTAATACAGGAAAGAAATAAGGACTCGGAAAATATGGCAAATTACATTGAAGGCAATTTAAAGGCGGACGGAAAGAAATTCGGGATTATTGTTGCCCGGTTTAATTCATTTATTTGTGAAAAGCTTCTTGAAGGTGCGCTGGACAGCCTGCTCCGGTCCGGAGCTTCTGACGGTGATATCGATGTTGTGAGGGTTCCAGGTGCATTTGAGATCCCCCTTATTGCCAAGAAAATGGCTAACTCCCAGAAGTACGATGCCATAATTTGTCTTGGAGTTGTTATTCGTGGTGCAACACCACATTTTGACGTTGTTGTGAATGAAGTCTCGAAAGGATCCGCCCAGGTTGGACTTGAAACCGAGGTTCCGGTTATTTTTGGTGTGTTGACTACCGAGACCATCGAACAGGCTATTGAACGTTCAGGTACGAAGGCTGGTAATAAAGGTTCTGAGGTTGCTGTTGCCGCCATTGAAATGGCAGACCTGATATCTAAGTTTCAATAAGAAGTTGTGGCTGTGTTGTTCGTACTCCTGCTACCTGTTTGATAAACGGGTAGTGGGGTATTCCCCTCCTTCCATGAATTGTTTTTTTTGTTTTTAACTATACATTCTTTTGTAAATTTGCCATGGGCATACGTCGAAAATCACGTGAAGCTGTGTTGCAGTTTCTCTTCCAGGATGATTTTAAGGGATTTGAAGCTGGATTTGATCAGGATCTGGCAAATCGTTTCGTCGATTTCTGTTCCCTGTACGATGTGCAGAAAAAAGCACGTCCCTATGCCCTCGAACTTCTCGAAGGTGTCTATGTCAGGCGTGCAGACGTTGATTCTGTGATAAAAAAACATGCAAGTAACTGGCGGCTGGAACGTATTGATTTGACGGACAGAAATGTTTTACGGATTGCAGTGTATGAAATGATATATTGTGATGATGTTCCACCAGAAGTTGCCATCAACGAGGCTGTTGAAATAGCCAAGCGCTTTGGTACAGGGGATTCTCCGTCTTTTGTCAATGGTGTACTTGATGCTGTGAAGACAGGGATCGCCAAGTAGTATTCTCTCTTTAATTAGTATTCAAACCGCTGTAGTTAGGCTCCTTCCCGCATAACTTGTCGTCTTGCAATTTTGAGCAAATCGATTACATCGATTACTGCTTATATTATCTTTTTCTCTCCTTTTTAATTTTTAAATATATAGTTATTTACCATGACACAAGTCAGCAAGAAAACACGGCCCAGCTTGAAACAGGAGGCCACCGCAGTTCTAGGGGTATTCCTGTCTCTGTTTCTTTTTCTCAGCCTTGCCTCTCCATATTTTGCAGGTGATGGTAATTGGGGGGGAGAGATAGGAATGTTGATTGCTCAGATTCTTACCGGTGTTACAGGGTGGGGGGCATATCTTCTTGCTGCTCTTCTGCTTATTCTCTCTTTTTTGTTTTTCAGTCCCAGGGTGGCTTTTGAACGTCTACCACAAATCACTGCAGGCCTGACCGGATCGGTACTTTCCGCCTGTGCGTTGTTTTCAGCCTTTTCTCTCAAAGGATGGGCATCAATTGATGCAGGCGGAGTCATTGGAAAAACCATATTCACTGTTATGCAGTCACTCGTGGGTGGTCCCGGAACAGTTCTTTTTCTTTTGCTTATTTTTCTGATGTCCTTCATGCTGTCGACTCAGTTTTCCCCCTATCAGCTTACTCTTTTTCTATGGCGTGTGACCAAAAAAGCAGGCTGTGGTCTCAGGAATATCCTCGTTTTTGGTAACGAGAGAAGAGTTATGCGAAAAGAGGCGAAGAGAAGTGCAAAGACTGTTACTGCTGTTGAGAATGGTCCAAGAGTGAGAATCCCTTCTGGTCGTGTAGGAAGAGAAACTCCTGATGCAGTAGGGCCAAGCCTTGGAATGCCAGTGGTGAAGGAGATTGCTAAAACGTCTGAAGTCTCAGATGATGATGACTTCGCCGCACGCCTCGTGGCTCGAGGTGACTGGAAACTGCCTCCCATAAGTCTTCTTGAAAAAAATAGCAGCCAGGGAGGCGTGGTTGATAAGGAAGTTTACTACCAGGTGTCTAAGAAGCTTGAGCAGAAATTAAAAAATTTCGGGGTTTCCGGTAAAGTTGTGGGGATATCCCCAGGCCCTGTGGTGACAACCTATGAATACTCCCCTGCGGCAGGAGTGAAAATAAATAAAATAGCGGGGCTTGCTGATGATCTTGCACTTGGGCTCAAGGCTCAATCTGTACGTGTTGTCGGTTCGGTTCCTGGTAAAGCTGCACTTGGCATTGAAATACCGAATCCGAATCGTTCAGTTGTTTATATTCGAGACCTGCTCGCCTCGGAGGAATATCGAAAAGTCGAGGATAAACTTGCTATTGTGCTTGGGCTTGATGTGGTTGGGGCACCTTCAATTGTCAATCTTGCTAAAATGCCGCATCTCTTGATTGCCGGTTCAACCGGCTCAGGAAAGAGTGTTGCTATTAATACCATTATTGCTTCGATTCTTTACAATGCGACTCCTGAAGAGGTGCGCCTGCTGATGGTGGATCCAAAACGTATTGAGTTGTCAGGTTATGAAGGGATCCCCCATCTTCTCCATCCTGTGGTGGTAGAACCGAAACTTGCATCTCGTGCCCTCATGTGGGCTGTACGAGAGATGGAGAGGCGCTATAAATTACTCGAAGTTGCCAGGGTGAAAAGCTTTGATTCGTATAATGAAAGTGCCGAAGAAAAACTCCCGTATATTGTAATTATTGTGGACGAGCTGGCTGATCTGATGATGGTTGCTTCTAAGGATGTTGAGTCTTCCATTGCAAGGCTTGCTCAAATGGCACGGGCCGCAGGAATGCACCTTATTTTGGCAACCCAGCGACCGTCGGTTGATGTTCTCACCGGCCTTATTAAAGCCAATTTTCCAACTAGAATTTCCTTTAAAGTTTCTTCAAAGATAGACTCCCGTACCATTCTCGACACTTCGGGTGCTGAACACCTTCTCGGTGCCGGGGACATGCTTTATCTTGCAAATGGCTCGTCCGGGTTGCAGCGGGTTCATGGTGCCTACATATCAGAGGCAGAAACTGAAGCCATTATCACATTCTTAAAAGAACAGGGGAATGCCAGTTATGATGAATCGGTAACCTCTGCAGTAGAAGACGAGGGAAATGATGGAGAGGCAGCAGGAGATGAAGAGTATGATGAGCGCTATGACGAGGCTGTGAATCTGGTCTGTGAGTCTGGGCAGGCATCAATTTCCATGGTGCAAAGGAGACTGCGTGTAGGGTATAATCGAGCAGCCAGAATGATCGAAATGATGGAGAAAGAAGGGGTCGTTGGGCCAGCAGATGGAGCGAAACCACGAGAGGTTTTTGCCCGCAAGGATTACACCTCTGAGCTCATCTGATAGCGAATGAATTTTCTTGACAATTATTTGGCAACCATATATAAATTCAAACTGGTTAAAAATGAGTGATGGTTCATTTAGTGGGATGTTCGTGCTAGGTGTAGTTAACTTGTTGGTACCAAAACTTTTTTGTGTTGGTGGAGCATTATTGAAAAGCCAGACTTTTTTTGATGTTCTTTTTTTTAGTGGTATAGTTGGCCCGGTCGGTTCCGGGTCGCAAAAAGTAAATTAACTGAGGAGGTAGTTTAATGCCAAGTTATGTAGATCCTTCCAAGTGCGATGGTTGCAAGGGTGGAGACAAGACTGCATGTATGTACATCTGTCCCAACGACCTGATGGTACTTAACAAAGAGGAAATGCGTGCCTACAATCAAGAGCCAGATGCGTGCTGGGAATGTTACTCTTGTGTTAAAATTTGTCCGCAGGGCGCAATCTTTGTTCGTGGATACGATGACTTCGTACCCATGGGCGGACAGGTTCATCCTATGCGTAGTGCTGATTCCATCATGTGGACCGTTAAGTTCCGTAATGGTAACATGAAACGTTTCAAATTCCCTGTTCGTACTACTGCTGAGGGTGCTGCTAACGCATATCCCGGTGAGAAGGGTGCTAACCTGGATGACGAGTGCCTTCTCCTCGAGTCCAGTCTGCCGACCCCTAAATAATTCTCCCTCAGAGTGTTGAGAAGAATCCATTGAATTATTTTAAAAAAACATTTTGAATCTATAAGGAGATTTGAATATGGCGTTACCAAATAAACCCAACGGCGAGCTTAAGGCCGTTGAGAATCCCGAGATCGTTGAGCACGATGTTGACGTACTCATTGTTGGTGGTGGTATGGCTGCTTGCGGTACTGCTTTCGAGATCAAAAAATGGGCCAGCGATGACCTGAAGATTGTCCTTTGTGACAAAGCTTCCATGGAGCGTTCCGGTGCTGTTGCTCAGGGTCTGTCTGCTATCAACACCTATATTGGTGAGAATCCAATCGAAAACTACGTGAAGATGGTTCGTAATGACCTGATGGGCGTTGTTCGTGAGGATCTTATCTATGACTGTGGACGTCACGTGGATGAGTCCGTTAAGCTTTTCGAAGAGTGGGGTCTCCCCGTTTGGAAGAAAGATGCTGATGGCGAAAACCTTGACGGTTCCAAGCCTGCCCCAACCCTGCGTGAAGGTGGAACCCCTGTACGTACCGGTAAGTGGCAGATCATGATCAACGGTGAGTCTTATAAGTGTATCGTTGCTGAGCCCGCTAAAGCTGCCCTTGGTGAGGAAAACTGTCTTGAGCGTATCTTTATCGTGAAGATGCTTCTTGACAAAAACAAGCCAAATCAGATTGCTGGTGCTGTTGGTTTCTCTACCCGTGAAAACAAAGTACACGTTTTCCGTTGCAAAGCTGCTCTCGTAGCTTGTGGTGGTGCTGTTAACATCTTCCGTCCCCGGTCTACCGGTGAGGGTAAAGGTCGTGCATGGTATCCAGTATGGAATGCCGGTTCCACCTACACCATGTGTGGTCAGGTTGGTGCAACCATGACCATGATGGAAAATCGTTTCACCCCCGCTCGTTTTAAAGATGGATACGGACCTGTTGGTGCCTGGTTCCTTCTTTTTAAAGCTAAGGTTCAGAATGGTCTTGGTGAGTTTTATGCAAACACTGATGCCGTGAAAGATGAGCTTGAGAAGTTCATGCCTTATGGTGCTTCTGCTGTTACTCCTACCTGTCTTCGTAACCACTTGATGCTCAACGAGTTGAAAGAAGGTCGCGGACCAATCTACATGGCCACCGATGTTGCCCTGAATGCCTTCCTTGATGAACGTCGCGAAGCTGGAATGGACGAGAAGTCTCTGAAGAAATTCTGGAAACACCTCGAGTCTGAAGCATGGGAAGATTTCCTTGATATGTCCGTTGGACAGGCTGGCCTTTGGGCTGGTGCCAACGTTGAGCCTGAGAAAGTAGGTTCTGAAATCATGCCAACCGAACCTTACCTCCTTGGTTCTCACTCCGGTTGTTGTGGTATCTGGACTTCAGGTCCCGATGAAGCTTGGGTTCCAGATGTTGCCAATGATTCCCGCGCTCATAAGTACAAATGGGGATACAATCGTATGACCACCGTTGACGGACTCTTCACCGCTGGTGATGGTGTTGGTGCTTCCGGTCATAAGTTCTCCTCAGGTGCTCATGCTGAAGGACGTATCGTTGCTAAGCAGCTAGTGAAATTCTGTCGTGATAACGCTGACTTCAAGCCAGAGCTGAAGCAGACCGCACAGGAACTTGCAGACGAAGTTTACGCTCCAGTTAAACTGTACAATGAGCATGTCGGTGCTTCCACAAGCTCCAACGTTAACCCCAACTTCTGCAAGCCTGCAGGTATCATGATGCGTCTCATGAAAGCCACCGATGAGTATGGTGGTGGTGTTGCGACATACTACATGACCTCTGGTAAACTGCTGGGTATTTGTATGGATCTTCTCAAGCTTCTTCGCGAAGATGCAGAGAAAATGGCCGCTGGCGATCTTCATGAATTGCTTCGTGCCTGGGAGAATTACCATCGTATCTGGTGTGTAGAGATGCATATCCGTCACATTCAGTTCCGTGAGGAATCCCGCTACCCAGGATTCTACTACAGATCTGACTTCCCAACCTGTGATGACGAGAACTGGAAAGTTTTTGTTAACTCTACTTTCAATCCTGAGACTCAGGAGTGGTTGTGTGAGAAGGTTGAGTGTATTAACATCGTAGAGACCGACCCCTGGATCTAATCCAAGGCTGTAGGACATACGCATGATAACAATCTCCAGGAGTCTTCGGACTTCTGGAGATTTTTACTATGTGGCACTTGTGGTTGATTAGAGGCAAGGAAATGGGAATCTTTCCTTTATTCTGATGAGTTACAATGTTAAAAAAAAGAGCCTTTGATTCTTGAATTTGTTTGTTCTTAAATTGAAGCGTACTGAATGTCAGAATTGCACTTGACCGGAAGTATGTTTTCAAAGGTAAATATTAAGAGTACTAATGGAGGTTGGTATGACTGACGAGCAAGGCACTTCCGGTGCAATTTTGGTCGTAGGCGGTGGTATCAGCGGGCTCACTGCAGCCCTTGAAGCCGCTGAAGTCGGTAATGATGTGTACCTGGTCGAGAAAAATGCGTATTTTGGCGGTCGTGTGGCACAGCTGAACCAGTATTTCCCCAAACTGTGTCCCCCTAGCTGTGGACTGGAAATTAACTTTAAACGTATTAAGGATAACCGTCGTATCCGTACCTACACTATGACAAGCGTAACAGCTGTGAGTGGTGGACCCGGAAATTACGAGGTTACTCTCGAAACATCACCCCGCTATGTCAATAGCAACTGTACTGCATGTGGCGAATGTGCTGATGCTTGTCCAGATGAAATTGACAACGAGTTTAACTTTGGAATGAATAAATCCAAAGCAGCTTATCTTCCACATGAGATGGCCTTCCCTCGTCGTTATGTGATCAACAAAGAGGCACTCACCTCTGCAGGTGCCGATGCTGTTAAGGCCTCCTGTAAATATGGTGCTGTTGATCTTGATATGGCGACAGAAAGTAAAACAATCAATGTTGCATCCATTATCTGGGCCACAGGCTGGACACCTTATGATCCAACCAAAATGGACAATCTGAAGTTCAATGAATCCAATGCCATTGTCACCAATATGATGATTGAGCGTATGGCAGCACCTGGTGGACCCACCAATGGTGCAATTCTTCGTCCCGGTGATAATAAAGAACCAGAATCTTTTGCTTTTGTTCAGTGTGCTGGATCCCGTGATGAAAATCATCTTGAGTTCTGTTCATACATCTGTTGTATGGCCACATTCAAACAGATGACGTACATCAGAGAACGCTACCCTGAAGCAAAAATTTATGTCTTTTATATTGACCTTCGTACTCCCGGTAAATACGAGAAATTCCGTGAGAAACTCATGAAGGATGCAAACTCAACATTTATCAAGGGTAAAGTTGCTGAAATTATCCCCGAGTCCGATGGTTCTGTTACTGTTGTTGCAGAAAATGCAGTAACTGGTGAGAAGATCAAACAGAATGTTGATATGGCAGTTCTTGCTACCGGTATGCAGCCATCTCTTGCTGTTAATGGTACTCCTGTTGCACTTGACACGGATCCAAGCGGTTTTGTTAATTCAAATCCCGAGACCGGTGTGTTATCTGCAGGTTGTGCATGCAGAGCCGCCGACGTTGTTACAAGTAATCAGTCAGCAACAGCTGCTGCCCTGAAGGCAATTCAGGTTTCCAGGAGGTCATAATCAATGGATAAGAAAATTTGTACCTATATATGTACAGGTTGTGGCATAGGAGAAGCCCTCGATATTGATGAGCTCTCTGGTGTTGTAACTGGTGAGATGTCACAGGAATGTAAAACCCATTCTGCTCTTTGCGGGCCTGAGGGGCGAGCGTTCCTTGAGAATGAAAAAAGTAGTGAAGGTATCAACACCTTTAATATCTGCGCCTGTTCTCCTCGTGTTATGCAAAGAGAGTTTGATATGGGCGATGATTGCATCACCGTTCGTGCCAACCTTCGTGAGCAGGTAATCTGGTCAGCTGGAGAGGCTGAAGAAGGCCAGGAAGATACTCATAAGGAATGGTTGCAGGAAACTGCAAGTGATTACATTCGTATGTCCTGTACCCGTGCCAAAAAAACTGAAATGCCTGAAGCCTATGAAATGGAATCCATGAACAAGGATATCCTGGTTATGGGTGGTGGTATTGCAGGGATGACTGCTGCTATTGAAGCTGCAAAGGCTGGTTCTAAGGTCACCATTATTGAAAAAGCTGATGTTCTTGGCGGAAAGGCTAACGGTTGGGCTAAACAGTTTCCAACTTCCTATCCCTATGCTGAACTTGAAGAAAACTCCATTGGAGCAATGATTGCCGAGGTTGAAGCCAGTGCAAATATCACCGTAAAAACCGCGACTGAGGTTGCTCGTATCGGCGGTGCTCCCGGTGCTTTCAACGTTACTCTTAAAGCAGCTGGAACAAAATCAGAGTGGGATGCTCCTGCCAAGGTTGGAGTAGATGAGCAGGAACTGATTGATAAAGGAGAAATGGAAGATCCTAATGCTGGTCTTCAGCCCTATGCAAAAGCTAATGATGCTGGAGAGAGCTTCGGTGCAGTAGTTCTTGCAACGGGTTGGATCCCTGCTGATGTCTCAGAATACGAGCATCTTGGTTATGGTAGCAACGATAAGGTCGTCACCAACGCTGAGTTTGAGGCCATGGCTAAAAACGGCAAACTTGATGGCGTCAAAAAGGTTGCTTTCATTATGAGCCCTGGTGCAGATGAGCATGATGAGGATTTTCCTTATGCTAACTCTGTAACTTCAATGGTTGCCTTGAAGCAGGCCAAATATGTTCGTGAGAGCAATGCAGACGCCCAAGCCTATATTCTCTATCAGCACATGCGTACTCCTGGTAACATGGAGCTTTTCTATAAAGGTGTGCAGCAGGATGATGGAATATTCATGACCAAGGCAACTGTTACAGGTGTTGAGGGTGGAACCGTTCATGCAAAAGACACGCTTCTTGGAGAAGATCTTGATCTTGAAGTTGATCTTGTAGTACTTGCTGCTGGTATGGTACCCACTACCAAAGTTGAGAATACCATCAATCTGGCCTATCGTCAGGGGCCTAAATTTCTTGATCTGGATCTCTTTGACGGGTACGCAGATTCTCATTTTATCTGCTTTCCATATGAAACACGCCGTACTGGTATTTATGCCTGTGGTGGTGTTCGTAAAGCGATGAATATGCAGGAGACCATAGATGATGCCACCGGTGCGGCACTCAAAGCCATTCAGGCCATTGAGTCTACTGATCGTGGTGTCTCTGTTCATCCTCGCTCAGGAGATAAAACATATCCTGAGTTTTTTATGCAGAGATGTACTCAGTGTAAGCGTTGTACTGAGGAATGTCCATTTGGCGCACTTGATGATGATGAAAAGGGAACACCACTTCCGAACCCATCACGCTGTCGTCGCTGTGGTACCTGTATGGGCGCCTGTCCAGAGCGTATTATCGGATTCAAGGATTACAATATCGACCTGATCGGTTCTATGATTAAGGCTATTGAAGTTCCTGAAGAGGATGATGACAAGTTGCGGATTATAGTTTTTGCCTGTGAGAACGATGCCTATCCCGCCATTGATATGGCCGGAATGCGGAAGCATAAGCTCAGTCATATGATAAGAGTTATTCCGGTTCGCTGCCTTGGTTCCGTTAATATGGCCTGGATTCGTGATTCAATGTCCGCCGGTTTTGACGGTGCAATGCTTCTTGGATGTAAATATGGGGATGACTATCAGTGCCATTTTGTTAAGGGGTCTGAGATAGCCACCAAGCGTATGGAGAACATAGGTGATTCTCTCTCAACTCTGGGAATTGAACCTGAGCGTGCAAAGTCAGAATCTGTTGCAATTACTGACTATGACAAAATTTCTGACATTTTAGGCGAATTTGTTGAGGAAATTGTCGAAATGGGTCCAAATCCATTCAAGGGTTTTTAGGTCTGTTATTTTATCGGGTATCGGTGTGACTCTTCTTGCAAAAAAGGGAGAACACCGGTACCATGTTCAATTTAATTGAAAATTAATATTTTTAAAATATTGCTATACGACTTGATAAAAGAACAGGAGGAGTAGAACCATGGATGTTCAGCCCGATTTAGATTTTATTAGATATTTGAAAACAGCTGGCGGTGACACTATGAAAAAGTGTTACCAATGTGCCACCTGTTCAGTAGTGTGTCCGTTGTCCACTGAAGAAAACCCTTTTCCACGTCAGGAAATGATCTTGGCTGGTTGGGGACTTAAAGATAAGCTTGTTGCTGATCCTAATGTTTTTCTTTGTCATCAGTGTGGAGATTGTACAGCATATTGTCCGCGTGGTGCAAAACCTGGTGATGTGCTTGGTGCAATCCGTGCCTATGCATATACTGCCCTTGGATGGCCAACTGGTCTTGCAAAACTTGCATCCACCGCAAAAGGCCTTCCTATGCTGATTGCAATTCCAACTGTTGTTATATTCGTTCTTTGGGCGATTTCTGGTGGAATGACAATACCAGGAGCAGAAGAGTTCGCAAAACATGGATATCAGCGTTTCTTTGGCCACTGGGACTTCCATTGGTTATCAAAAAATGTTGCTTTTATTGATTTCTTTATGCTTGCAGCCGCTGGTCTTGCAGTTGTTGCCTCCTATAAAGGGGTAACGAAGATGTGGAAACAGATGTGCGAGAGGGAAGGAGTTGATCCCAATTTCAAACCTTCAATGGTTCAGATGGTTCAGAATTTTGTATGGCCATCTGTCCTAGAGATTGTAAAGCACACCCGCTTTAAAGAATGTGGTACTAACCGCAATCGTGAAACTGGTCATAAGCCACTGATGTGGGCTTTTGGTGGCCTTTTTATCGTTACTGCATGGTCTGCTTTTGCTAACGATGTTCTTGGCTTGTGGATTCCAAGTCTTCATGGTCCCATGTCTGTATGGAATCCTGTTAAAATTCTTGCCAACGTCTCTGCTGTTGCAATGATTGTTGGGGTTGGAATTTTATGGATGAATCGTTCCAAGGCTGAGTCTGAAGATAACATCAGTCCAACCTTTTATGACTGGTTTCTTATTTGGGAAATAATGGCTGTTGGCGTTACCGGTCTTCTTGCTGAAGTTGCTCGTTGGGCCGGACTTGCTGCACCTGGGTATATTATTTATTTTATCCACCTTGTAACTGTTATGATGCTCTTTATGTATATGCCATATACAAAATTTGCTCACCTTATTTATCGTACAACCGCAATGACCTTTGAGAGGTATCGTGAAAGTGCTTTTGTGAAAAATCCTCTTAATGAATAGTTTTTATAGGGAAGTATGAGTTAAGGCTGTGTCTTCGGGCACAGCCTTTTTTTTTGTTTGACAAATCGTTGAAAAGTAATGGTGTTTCGGTGTAATAGATATTGTTGGTTGTTTGGAACACATTCAATCAGTAGTAAAATTAAGGAATTTTATCATCATAATCAAAATAAATATTGTAATTAAAAATCCTTTTGGGTATATTCTTTCACCTTGTACGCTGGCGTAGCTCAATTGGCAGAGCACCTGATTTGTAATCAGGATGTTGCGGGTTCAAGTCCCATCGCCAGCTCCAGTTGCACAGAGTATTTGGTATATCCAATTATTAATAAGCTGTAAGAGTAAATAGTTTGGTGTTTTAGTTGTGGAGGGGTTCCCGAGTGGCCAAAGGGAACAGACTGTAAATCTGTCGTCAGAGACTTCGGAGGTTCGAATCCTCCCCCCTCCACCACCTGTATTTTATAAGATAAGCAGATATTATTGCGGGAATAGCTCAATTGGTAGAGCATCAGCCTTCCAAGCTGAGGGTTGCGAGTTCGAGTCTCGTTTCCCGCTCCATACGATATCTGTTTTTTTTTATTTTAAATGCCCATATAGCTCAGTTGGTAGAGCGCATCCTTGGTAAGGATGAGGTCAACGGTTCAACTCCGTTTATGGGCTCCATCATCCATCGTTTTTTTAATTATAAATTGACGGCCAGAGGAGACTACGACTATGTCAAAAGTGAAATTTGAAAGGACTAAACCGCATGTCAATGTAGGTACCGTTGGTCATATTGATCATGGTAAAACCACTCTGACTGCTGCAATAACAGCTGTACAGGCAACCAAGGGATTCGCCCAGTTTACTGACTTCAGTAATATTGATAAGGCTCCAGAGGAAAAAGAGCGCGGAATTACCATCGCAACAGCTCACGTTGAGTATGAGACTGAGAATCGTCATTACGCTCATGTGGATTGTCCTGGTCATGCTGACTATATTAAAAACATGATCACAGGTGCCGCACAGATGGACGGTGCTATTCTGGTGGTTGGTGCAGATGATGGTGCCATGCCTCAGACTCGTGAGCATATCCTTCTTGCGCGTCAGGTAGGTGTTCCTGCAATTGTTGTTTTCCTCAACAAATGCGACATGGTAGACGATGAAGAGCTTATCGAACTCGTTGAGATGGAGCTTCGTGAACTCCTGGACAAATATGAATTTCCAGGCGATGATATTCCAATCATTCATGGCTCAGCTCTGAAGGCTCTTGAAAATCCAACGGATCCTGAAGCCGCTAAATGCATCAATGAATTGATGGAAGCCATCGATACATATATTCCTGAGCCTAAGCGTGATGTTGATCAGCCTTTCCTTATGCCTGTCGAGGATGTTTTTTCGATTTCTGGTCGTGGTACAGTTGCCACCGGTCGAATAGAGCGTGGGATCGTCCATGTTGGTGATGAGATAGAGATAGTAGGAATTAAAGATACCGTGAAGACCACCTGTACCGGTGTTGAGATGTTCCGAAAACTGCTTGATGAAGGTCAGGCTGGTGATAATATTGGAGCTCTTCTTCGTGGCGTGAAACGTGAAGACATTGAGCGTGGACAAGTTCTCGCGAAGCCAGGTAGCATTAAGCCGCACACCAGTTTCAAGGCGGAGTGTTACATTCTTGGAAAAGATGAGGGCGGACGTCATACCCCATTCTTTAACGGATATCGTCCTCAGTTTTATTTCAGAACAACTGACGTAACAGGTGTTATAACCCTCCCCGAGGGAGTTGAGATGGTAATGCCTGGTGACAACGTTCATGTTGTAGGCGAGCTTATCACCCCGATTGCAATGGATGTCGGTCTTCGTTTTGCTATCCGTGAGGGTGGTAGAACCGTCGGTGCTGGTGTTGTAAGCGAAATAATCGAATAATTAAAATTTTCAAACCACCTTGGAGTATCTTCTCCTGGTGGTTTGGTTTTTATAAGGATTTACCATGAGAGATATCGTCACCCTTGCCTGTGGTACATGCAAGCGTCGTAATTATACGACGACTAAAAATAAAAGAAACACTCCAGGAAAATTGGAGTTTAAAAAATATTGTCCATTTTGCAGGTCACATATACCGCACAAAGAGACGAAATAGTCTTTTTTAATACAGGCCAGTAGCTCTAATTGGTAGAGCGCCGGACTCCAAATCCGGATGCTGGGGGTTCGAGTCCCTCCTGGCCTGCCATATGTAGGTGTGTGTTTTCGACAGAATTAACCGTATTAACAGGAAGTGGTTATTGGAAATGGCTAAAAAGACAAAGGCAATTAAAAAGCAGGATCTGGATAAAGATAAAAAAGCTTATTTTTCTCCTGCACAAATTCGAACTTTTATAGATGAAGTTAAAGTTGAGTTTACTAAAATTGTCTGGCCTGACAAAAAAACAACAATGGGTTTGACCGGTGTTGTTATTGTGTTCTCAATTCTCGCGTCTGCATACTTGGGCTCTGTTGATATGCTGCTTGGAAAATTGATCGATTCTGTTCTTCGATGATTCGGAATTTATTCGATTTGGTTATCATTTATCCTCGCCTTGCGTAATACGTTTAGGCATTACACTTTTACTCATAATAAGCTCATGGCAATAAACTGGTACATATTGCAGGTCCATTCGGGCTTTGAAGATAAGGTTAAACTGACACTTGAGGATAGAATCAGGAAAGAAGGTCTCGAAGAGTTTTTCGGTGAGATCCTCGTTCCAACCGAGCAGGTTGTCGAAATGATAAAGGGAAAAAGAAAAACCTCTGAAAGGAAGTTTTTTCCCGGATATATGCTAGTGGCTATGGATCTCAATGATTCCACCTGGCATGTACTTCATGATAATATGCCTCGTGTTGTTGGCTTTGTTGGTGATGATGAAAATCCGACGCCACTTCCAGAAGCAGATGCTCAGAAAATTATTGGTCGAATTCAGGATGGTGCAGAAGCACCTCGGCCAAAGGTTATTTTTGAGATTGGAGAAGCCGTTCGCGTTACTGACGGTCCTTTTGCGAACTTCCAGGGTGTTGTTGAGGAAGTTTTTCCTGAAAAAGGCCGTGTTAAAGTGATGGTCTCCATCTTTGGCAGGGATACTCCTGTTGAGCTTGAGTATATTCAGGTTTCAAATACCTGAATATAAGTTCCAGAGCATTAATAATAAATGTTGTGCTCAGTATTTCATTAAACAAACAGACTCTTTTGTAGAGTAGGAGTTAGAAATGGCCAAGAAAATTTCGGCATACATAAAATTACAGATTCCGGCCGGAAAAGCCAATCCATCACCACCAGTAGGCCCAGCACTTGGTCAGCATGGTGTGAATATTATGGAATTTTGTAAAGCCTTCAATGCCAAAACACAGGCGATGGGTGATACGATTGTACCCGTAGTTATTACTGTTTTTGGTGATAGATCATTTACTTATATTACCAAGACACCACCAGCATCTTTTCTCCTTATGAAAGCTGCTGGAATAACAAAGGGTTCGTCAAATCCTAAGAGCGAACGTGTCACTGAAATAGGCATGGATAAAATAACTGAGATTTCTGAAATAAAAATGCCGGATCTGAATTGTTATGATCTTGAAGCTGCCACTAAAATTGTCGCTGGCACAGCAAGAAGTATGGGAATTACTGTCCTTAAATAATCGTAGGTGATCAAAAAGAGGGACACTTGAAAAATGTGTCTGTCTCTTTTTTTTTTGTAATAAATCTTAACGTACTGCTGTGGTCGAACTTTGGAAGAAAACGATCTTAGAGGGTAGGAGGCTGCTATGCCGAAACACGGAAAAAATTATAGAAATAAAGTAGAAAATCTTGATTCTTCAACTCATTATACTCTTGAAGATGCGGTAAAGAATGTTCTTTCTAGTACCTTCGCTAAGTTTGATGAAACTGTAGATATTGCAATGAAGCTTGGTGTTGATCCTCGTCATGCAGATCAGATGGTACGTTCATCGGTTGTTCTTCCCCACGGAACAGGAAAAGAAACCAGAGTTCTGGTATTCGCCAAAGGTGACAAGGAAACTGAGGCAAGAGAAGCCGGCGCTGATTTTGTTGGTGGTGACGATCTGGTTGAAAAGATCAAGGAAGGTTGGCTTGAGTTTGATAAAACTGTTGCTACTCCAGATATGATGGGAACAGTAGGTAAGATTGGACGAGTTCTTGGACCTAGAAATCTTATGCCAAATGCAAAACTTGGAACCGTCACTTTTGATCTTGCCAAAGTTATTCAGGATATTAAAAGTGGTAAGGTTGATTTCCGCGTTGATAAAACTGGTATTGTTCATGCTGGTATTGGAAAATGTTCTTTTGGTGAGGAAAAACTGTGTGATAATCTGAAAACTTTTGTAGAAAAAGTTATTCAATTAAAACCATCTTCAGCAAAAGGAGTTTATTTACGCTCTGTAACCCTAAGTTCAACTATGGGACCAGGTATTAAACTTGATACCATCGCTTTAACTGCTGCAGTAAAGTAGGATTGCGATTTTATATAAGGGTATTTTGAGGATTTTTTTTTAAGAAGTCTAAAAAAGTACTCACCCCCTCCCAATGTGGCGGGAAATAAATACCGGAATGTTTTTTATTTACCGGTATCAGAAGTAATTGTAGTACAAATAGGTCGAAGACAGCAGGTTCCGCGAGGTTTAATCACAGTATGTGTCCTGCCGAGGCATTGATAGATATATTTTAGTTAGACATTTATATATCGTATCCGCTGTTTAGGGCCTTAGAATTGTTTTCGTTTGTATTTCCGATGACAATTTCGTAGAGGCACTACTCTTGATGACTTTTGTCTCCAAGCGTAGACTCTAAAACATTTTATTCTTATTTCCGAATAAAGTAAAAGAGTAATCTTAACCGATTAAGGAGGAGTACTTTGAACCGTGACGATAAAACAGCAATAGTCTCCGCGTTGAATGATTCATTCAGCCGTGCCAAGTTTACTGTGGTTACCGATTATTGTGGTTTAACGGTTTCTGAGTTACAGGAGCTTCGCATTCAATTGCGTGGCTGCGATTCAGAGATTCGAATTGCAAAGAATACTCTTCTGAAAAGGGCAGCAGCGGATACAGCCTGTGACGTTCTCAGCGAGGATTTCACAGGAACCACAGCCATAGTTATGGGCTATGATGATCCGGTTGCACCAGCAAAGGCAATAGTTAAATTTGTAAAAGATCATAGTAAAATGCAAATTCGTGCCGCTGCTCTTGATGGAGAGAAAATTTCTGCAGATGATATGGTCGCTCTGTCCAAACTTCCTTCCAAGGAAGCAATGCTTGGACAGTTTCTTTCAGTTCTTAATGGCGTTCCAACTGGACTTGTTCAGGTACTTTCAGCAGTTCCACGAACATTTCTGTACGGTCTGCAGGCAATTAAAGAACAGAAAGAACAGGCATAATCCTGTTGATATCAGAGAATGGTTACCGGTAACGTAAATCATTACTTAAAAAGATTAAAATTAGAGGTATTTAATAATGGCTGTAACAAAAGAAGATGTAATTGATTTTTTATCTAATATGTCCGTTCTTGAGCTTTCCGTGCTCATAAAGGATCTCGAAGAAAAATTTGGCGTTTCTGCAGCCGCTCCTGCTGCAGTAGCTGCCGCTGGCCCTGCCGCAGAAGCCGGTGAAGCTGCTGCAGAACAGACTGAATTTGATGTAATCCTTGCCTCCGTTGGTGATGCAAAAATTAAGGTCATCAAAGAAGTGCGTGCTATTACCTCTCTTGGTCTGAAAGAAGCCAAGGAGCTTGTTGAAGGTGCTCCTGCTCCTGTAAAAGAAGGTGTTACCAAAGAAGAGGCAGCAGACATTAAAGCACAACTTGAAGGAGTTGGTGCTACCATAGAAGTTAAGTAATACACGCTTCATATGGTTGTCGGTTACTTTATCGACTTATCTTGTTGTATACGATACGCTACGGGCTCAGGCCGTGTAGCGTATCGTAGTTTTTATGAAGCAGTATAGTGATGGGTTTAAAACGTCGTAATATCAAGCTGATAATATTCTGGTCAAGGGCTTATTACTAGAACCAGATTCTACATACACGTGTATTGCTATGAAAATAAACGCTAAAAAAGACTGTTTTGTTCGAACAAACATCTGTACTGTTTATCATTCTAGTATCTGGTTAATCCCTCCGTACCCGCAGTATCATACCTTTTAAATTTCCTGACTTAACAGGTGAACCTGTAAAGTCGTTTGATCCAATATTCATGACCACATGTCTGTTTTGGGTATCAATTTTCTGTTAAAGGCATCTCGAGGTAAATTATGGAAAGAGTAAGAAAAAACTTTGCCAAATCTCCATCAATCATGGAACCTCCGCATCTCATCTCCATGCAGCGGATTTCATATGAAAAATTTTTACAGATTGATGTGGAGCCAAACGAACGAGAGGATTCTGGTTTGCAGGCTATTTTTAAAAATGTCTTTCCTATCAATGATTTTAACGGACATTGTTCTCTTGAATTTGTGAATTATTCGTTTGGTGAACCAAAGTATACAATTAACGAATGTCAGCAACGAGGTATGACTTATGATATCCCTGTGAAAATCACAGTACGCTTGATTACTTTTGACGTTGATGAAGAAACGGAAGTGCAGACCATTCGGGATATCAAAGAGCAGCAGGTTTTTCTTGGTGCCCTGCCACTTATGACAGGTGATGGTGTTTTTGTGATCAACGGTACTGAACGTGCCATAGTGTCACAGTTACAGAGATCACCAGGACTCTTTTTTACCCATGACAATGGAAAAAAACACTCCAGTGGTAAGTTACTGTATTCTGCTCGCATTATTCCAGTACGTGGTTCCTGGATTGATCTGGAATATGACATCAAAGATATTCTCCATGTGCGTATTGACCGGCGTCGTAAATTTCCTGTAACAACTCTTTTAAAGGCGTTGGATTATGAGAATGAAGTTGGAGAGGAACCACAGTACAGTTCCGAAAAGCTACTTCGTAAGTTTTATCCGACCTTAAAGGTAAAAAGGGAAAAAGACTCATACTATATCGAATTCAACCCTGAAACCGTCCAGGGGCAAAGGCTCGAGTTTGACCTTGTAGATCCCCAAACTGGCGACATTTTAGGAAAAGAAGGCAAAAAACTCGGTAAAGCATTATGCAAACGCCTGGTTAAAGCCAATGTCGAATTTTTACGAATTTCTGAAGAAAATCTCATCGGAAAATTTCTCGTTACCGACTTTGTGAAACCTGAAACCGGTGAACTTCTTGCTGCCTGTAATTCGGAAATTACTGAATCTACGCTTGAACTATTTGCTGAAGCAGGAATCGATGAGTTTGAAATTCTTTATATAGACGGAATTACCTATTCATATGCTTTCAGGAAGACTCTTGCACTCGACAAAGTTGAAAATAGTGACGAAGCTATACTCGAGATATACAGAAGACTTCGTCCTTCAAGTCCTCCAACAATTGAAGTTGCTCAGACTTTTTTCAACAATCTTTTTTTCAACAAAGATCTTTATGATCTATCTGAAGTCGGACGGTATAAAATAAATGCCCGCCTTGGTCTTGATACGGATATTGATCATCGAGCACTTACCAAGGAAGACATCATTGAATCTGTTCTCTTCCTTGTCCGACTGAAAGACAGTCAGGGCGATGTTGATGACATTGATCATCTTGGAAATCGTAGGGTCCGAACGGTTGGTGAACTTGTAGAGAACCAATATCGAATGGGCCTTATCCGAATGGAACGTGCCATCAAGGAACGTATGACTCTACAGGAAATAGAGACCATGATGCCCCATGATCTCGTCAATCCTAAGCCTATTTCTGCAGCAATTAAGGAATTTTTTGGTACATCACAGTTGTCACAGTTTATGGACCAGACGAACCCCTTATCCGAGGTGACCCATAAGCGACGTTTATCTGCATTAGGACCCGGAGGTCTGTCACGTGAACGTGCAGGATTTGAAGTGCGTGACGTTCATCCAACCCATTATGGTCGTATTTGCCCTGTTGAAACACCGGAGGGACCAAACATCGGTCTGATTGTTTCACTTGCTACCTACGCTCGGGTGAATCCATATGGATTTATTGAGACTCCATACAGAAAAGTTGAAAACTGTATAGTACTTGATGATATTAAATATTTAAGTGCGTTGCAGGAACAGAAACAGCTAATCGCTCCTGCAGCGATACAACTCGATAAAAACAATAAAATTATCGAGGAACGGTTGATTGTTCGTGAAGAAGGTGAAGTTATTACAGTCAACGCTGACTTTGTTACCTATATGGATATTGCACCCAATCAGTTAGTCAGTGTTGCCGCATCACTCATTCCATTTCTTGAGAATGATGATGCTAACCGTGCACTTATGGGGTCGAACATGCAACGCCAGGCAGTACCGCTTATGGTAACTGCTGCACCTCTTGTTGGAACTGGCATGGAACGTTATGTTGCCAGAGATTCCGGGGCTTGTCTGCTTGCGGGTGCTGAGGGTGTGGTTGAAGAAATTGACTCTAATCGAATTGTTATCCGTTACGATAAGCATGGAATTGACGGTTTTGATACCGGAGTAGGTGTCTATCGTCTTTCTAAATACAAAAAATCGAATCAAAATACTTGTTTTACTCAGAATCCGTTGGTGCTTCCAGGGCGTCGAGTTAAAAAAGGAACAGTTCTCGCCGATGGACCATCATGTGAACAGGGTGAGCTTGCACTTGGAAAAAATGTAACCATTGCCTTTATGCCATGGCGTGGATTTAATTTTGAGGATTCCATACTTGTCAATGAACGGCTCCTGAAAGAAGACACCTTTACTTCTGTGCACATCGAAGTTTTCGAGACAATGGCACGGGATACCAAGTTGGGTAAAGAAGAGATCACCCGTGATATTCCCAACGTTAGTGAGGAAACACTTCGTAATCTTGACGATTCCGGCATTGTCCGCATTGGTGCTGATGTCAGGGCAGGAGATACTCTGGTTGGAAAGGTTACCCCGAAGGGTGAATCGATGCTCTCTCCTGAGGAAAAGCTTTTGCGGGCCATATTTGGTGAAAAGGCTCAGGATGTGAAAGATTCATCTCTCCGTGTACCACCTGGAGTTGAGGGCGTCGTAATTGATGCAAAAGTATTTTCGAGAAAAGGCGTTGATAAAGATGAGCGATCCCTTATGATCGAAGATCTAGAGATAGAACGCCTCAATAAAGATAAACTTGATGAACTTGCCAGTTTGAAAAAAGGTGTATGCCGTGAGCTTGGCGAAATCATGGATGGACGAACCGTTAAACAGGATGTCTGTGCTAAAGATGGTACCGTAATAATTAAACTTGGAAAGAAAATGGAAGCTGCACTGGCGACGCAGATCGGGTTTGCCCAGCTTGCAAAAATTGATTTTTCTGAAAAGTCAAAATTTGAGGCTGAAATTGAGGCGGCTTACGAGCGATATAATAAACAAAAATCATTAATCGCTGAACGCTATGACGGTATCATTGGACGTATGAAAAAGGGAGATGATCTGCCTCCTGGTGTTGTCAAGATGGTTAAGGTCTATGTCGCCACCAAACGGAAGCTTTCAGTTGGTGATAAAATGGCCGGACGTCATGGAAATAAAGGTGTCGTATCAAGACTTCTTCCAGAAGAAGATATGCCTTTCTTTGCAGATGGAACCACCGTTGATATCGTTTTGAATCCACTGGGTGTGCCGTCTCGTATGAATGTTGGGCAGGTACTGGAAGTTCATTTAGGTTTTGCTGCTAAAAGGATCGGTAAACAGCTTTCCGATCTCGCTCAAGCTGAAGAACTCGACGCTATCAAAACCAAGATGAAGGCCGTTTATTCTAAAGAAGAATATAAGGCAATCACTGATGGTATGACCGATGCTGAGCTCTTTGACTGGTGTCGTAAACATTATCGTGGTATCCACGTTGCTACTCCGGTCTTTGATGGTGCTCCTGAAGAACAGATTCGAAAACTGCTTGTTGAAGCAGGTGTGGATGAAGTTGGACAGAGTCAACTGTACGATGGGCTTACCGGTGATCCATTTGACAATCTGGTGACAGTTGGTGTCATGTATATGCTGAAACTGCATCATCTTGTTGACAATAAAATTCATGCTCGTTCCACCGGACCTTACTCTCTTGTTACCCAGCAACCTTTGGGTGGTAAGGCACAGTTTGGTGGGCAGCGACTTGGTGAGATGGAGGTATGGGCAATGGAGGCATACGGTGCCGCCTATACCTTGAAAGAATTTTTAACGGCCAAGTCTGATGATGTTGAAGGACGTACAACCATGTACGAACGTATTGTCAAGGGTAACAATTTCCTTACAACAGGCCTTCCTGAATCTTTCCATGTGCTTGTGAAAGAACTTCAGGGACTCTGTTTAGATATGGAACTTCTTGAATAATAGGAAATCTGTTGTGTGTTGTACGTTGTGTCACCAGGTGTCGCGGCAAATTGTGGTTTCTCTATTTTCTCGTTTTTTAACCCTACAATGAGGGGGATGTACTTTCGTGGAAGAGCTATTTAATTTTTTTCAAAAACCGAAAGGTCCAGTATCGTTTAATAAAGTTCAGATATCTATCGCTTCACCTGAAAAGATCATGGACTGGTCACATGGTGAGGTAAAGAAACCTGAAACTATTAATTACCGAACATTCAAGCCGGAAAGAGACGGCCTTTTCTGCGCTAAAATATTTGGCCCAGTAAAGGATTTCGAGTGTAACTGCGGTAAATATAAGCGGATGAAGCACCGTGGTGTTGTTTGCGAAAAATGTGGAGTTGAGGTCATCCAGTCAAAGGTTCGCCGAGAACGTCTTGGTCATATCAAACTGGCCGCTCCCGTCGCCCACATCTGGTTTTTGAAAAGTCTGCCGTCAAAAATTGGTGCAGTCCTGGATCTCACTCTGAAACAGTTGGAAAAAGTACTCTACTTTGAGCAGTATGCCGTAATTCATTCTGATACCGATGCGGTACCAACTGGCACACTACTCACAGAAGAACAGTATCGACAGATGCGTGAAGAGCATCCTGGGCAGTTCGAGGTAGGTATCGGTGCTGAGGCTATCCATGAGTTACTTGCAGCACAGGATTTAGTTGAACTTTCCAAGACACTTCGTGAGGAGATGGCAACCACCAATTCCAAGACGAAACGTCTTAAATATGGAAAACGTCTCTATGTTATAGAAGCTTTTCGTGATTCCGGAAATCGGCCTGAGTGGATGGTGCTAAAGGTTATTCCGGTGCTTCCTCCTGATCTTCGTCCGCTGGTTCCCCTTGAGGGAGGTCGTTTCGCAACATCTGATCTTAATGATTTGTATCGTCGTGTTATCAACCGTAACAATCGTTTGAAACGTCTCCTTGAACTCGATGCTCCTGATATTATTATTCGTAATGAAAAAAGAATGCTTCAGGAAGCTGTGGATGTCCTGTTTGATAATGGACGTCGTGGTCGTGTCATAACCGGTGCCAATAAGCGCCCCCTGAAATCTCTTTCTGATATGCTAAAAGGAAAGCAGGGACGTTTTCGTCAGAATCTTCTCGGTAAGCGTGTCGACTATTCCGGTCGTTCAGTTATTGTTGTGGGACCACATCTTCGTCTTCATCAGTGTGGTATTCCAAAGAAGATGGCACTTGAGCTTTTTAAACCTTTTATCTACAACAAACTTGAAAATCAGGGGCTTGTTACCACCATTAAGAGTGCCCGCAAGATGGTAGAAAAGGGTGCTAAAGAGGTATGGGATGTTCTCGATGAGGTGGTGACAGAACGCTCAGTCATCTTAAATCGCGCTCCAACACTTCATAGACTGGGAATGCAGGCTTTTGAGGCAGTGCTGATTGAGGGGAAGGCTATTCAGCTCCATCCCCTTGTGTGTGCAGCATTTAATGCAGATTTCGATGGTGACCAGATGGCAGTTCATGTGCCACTTTCCGTTGAAGCTCAGGTTGAGGCCCGGGTTCTGATGATGTCCACTAATAACATCCTCTCACCCGCTAATGGTGAGCCTATCATTATCCCATCACAGGATATTGTACTTGGGCTTTATTACATGACTCGTGAGCGTATTAACGCCAAGGGTGAAGGAAAGATTTTTTCAAGTCCTGCTGAAGCCAAAATTGCCTACGATTATGACGCTGTACATCTTCAAGCAATAATTAAGGTACGACTCGATGGGGTTTTGGTTGAAACGACTATGGGAAGAATTCTCCTCGGGTATCTTCTTCCGGATGCAGTTCCATTCAGTGAAGTAAATAAGGTGATGAGTAAAAAGGCCTTGGCTCGGCTCATTGATTTCACTTATAGACACGCAGGAACCAAGGATACTGTAATTCTAGCCGATCGTCTGAAAGATATTGGTTATGAGTATGCTACGCGTGCCGGAATTTCCATCTGTATCGCTGATATGCAAATTCCAGAGAGCAAAAAAACCCTTGTCGAAAAAGCTGAAAAAGGAGTTATTGATGTAAGTCAGCAATATTCTGATGGTCTTATCACATCCGGTGAGAAGTATAATAAGGTTGTTGATATCTGGTCCAAGGTGACGGAGGATGTTGCCAATGAAATGATGGATGGAATCAAGGTAGATACATTTAAAGATAAAGATAATAACGATGTCGTTGCTCCGAGTTTTAACTCCATCTATCTCATGGCAGATTCCGGTGCCAGGGGCTCGCGTGATCAGATTCGTCAGCTGGCCGGAATGCGTGGTTTGATGGCTAAACCATCTGGAGCAATTATAGAGACACCCATTAAGGCATGTTTTCGTGAAGGACTTGGTGTACTTGAATACTTTATTTCAACACATGGAGCTCGTAAGGGACTTGCTGATACTGCACTTAAGACAGCCAACTCTGGGTATCTTACCCGTCGTTTGGTTGATGTTGCCCAAGATTCAACCATTGTTATGGCTGATTGTGAAACACTTGATGGGATTGTTGCAGAACCACTTCTTGATGGTGGTGAGATCATCGTCCCTCTTGGTGATCGAATCTTGGGACGTGTAGCTCAGGAAGATGTCGTCGATCCATTTGACGAAGAGAAAATCATCGTTGAGGCAGGTAAGGAAATCACGGAGTCTCTCGTTAAAGAGATCGATAAAGCTGGTATAGATAAAGTTAGAATTCGCTCTGTTTTAACCTGCCGAGCCCGTCGTGGCGTATGCGCCCAATGCTATGGTCGAGACCTCGGTCGTGGACATATGGTAAACCGTGGTGAGGCTGTTGGTATTATCGCTGCTCAATCTATTGGTGAACCTGGAACCCAGTTGACTATGCGTACTTTCCATATTGGTGGTACTGCAAGTCGTTCGGTTGAGCAGGCTGAAATTAAGAGTCAGCGTACTGGTAAAATAGCATTTAATAACCTTCACTCCGTTGAGAACTCAGAGGGTATTAAAATTGTTATGAATCGAAACGCTGAGATCGCAGTACTTGATGAGCAGGGTCGTGAACGTGAACGCCATAAGGTCAATTATGGTGCTCAGATCCTCGTCAAAGAAGGGGCTGAAGTTGAGCCTGCAACTATTCTTGCAGAGTGGGACGCCTATACCATTCCTATTGTTTCAGAGGTTGGCGGTATTATAAAATTTGGCGATATTATAGAAGGCTCGACCATGCAGGAGAAGGTTGATAGCGTTACTGGTAAGTCGAGTAAAGTTATTGTCCCAACTCCATCTGGTCTCGCTCTTTCTCCACGTATTTCGATTAAGGGAGAAAAAGGTAATAAAACCATAAAATTACCAGATTCAGAGTCCTTTGCCAGGTACTCTTTGCCGGTTGGGTCGATTATTTCACTTGAAGAGGGGGATAATATTACAGCAGGTACTGTTATTGGAAGGATCCCACGTGAAAGTAGTAAAACAAAAGATATCACTGGTGGTCTTCCTCGTGTTGCTGAGCTTTTTGAAGTGCGTAAACCGAAAGAACCTGCAATTATCACTGAGATTGATGGTCGCATCAGTTTTGGTAAAGAACTCAAAGGGAAACTTCGCGTTGTGGTTACTCCAGAATATGGAGAACCTCAGGAGTATCTTGTTCCCAAGGTTAAGCATATTATCGTCCATGAGGGGGATTATGTTCAAGCTGGTGAACCTTTGATGGAAGGGACCATTGTACCAAACGATATCCTCAAAGTTCTTGGTGTAAAAGAACTTGCTAAGTTTCTAGTGAATGAGGTACAGGAGGTGTATCGTCTCCAGGGTGTAAAGATTAATGACAAGCATATAGAAGTCATTGTTCGTCAGATGCTTAGAAGGGTACAGATAACCCATGCTGGTGATTCAAAGTTTATGATTGGTGAACAGGTCGTCTGGTGGGATTTTGAAGATGAGCGTGATCGCCTTTTTGCTGAAGGGAAACAACCAGGTATGGCAGAACCACTTCTTCTAGGTGTTACCAAGGCTTCATTGTCCACTGAAAGTTTTATTTCTGCTGCATCTTTTCAGGAGACCACAAAGGTTCTCACCAATGCCGCAATGCAGGGTAAAATAGATGAGTTGGTTGGCCTTAAGGAAAATGTAATCATGGGTCGGTTGATTTCTGCTGGTACGGGGCTTGGTAAAAGCTTTTAATTAAAGAGAGGGGAGTGATCAATGCCTGATTGGCCCCCTCTTCGAAGGATGTATTTGATAAAAATAAATCTCTTTCTGCTTGACACTGTTTGACGGATAGAGTATTTATTGTCCCTTTCGTGCTCGGCAAACTTACTAGTAGCCTTGTGTGATGAATAATTAACGACATTCCAATATATGTGAACAGGAGCAGTAAAGATAATGCCAACAATTAATCAGCTCATTCGGCAGGGCAGAAAAAAACAGGTAAAAAAGAGCCTTACTCCGGCACTAAAAGGTGCGCCTCAAAAACGTGGAGTGTGTGTGCGTGTATATACTACAACTCCAAAGAAGCCCAACTCGGCTCTACGTAAAGTGGCAAGGGTTCGGTTGACAAACGGAATTGAGGTCACTTCTTATATTCCTGGTATTGGCCATAATCTACAGGAGCATTCTGTTGTTCTGATTCGTGGGGGCCGTGTGAAGGATCTTCCTGGTGTTCGTTATCATGTTATTCGTGGTACTCTCGATACTCTGGGTGTCTCTGACAGACGCAAGGGTCGTTCCAAATATGGCGCGAAGCGTCCGAAATAAGCTGAACCTGGATAGTGATAGAGGAAAACAATGCCACGTAGAAAAATAGTAGAAAAAAGAAAAGTCAGTCCTGATCCACGTTTTAATTCCGTTTTGGTTTCAAAATTCACCAACGGTATAATGGAGCAGGGAAAAAAATCCATTGCCATGCGAATATTCTATGATGCGATGGATATAGTAGAATCTAAAGTACCTGATGAAGATCCTCTTACCATATTTGAAGAGGCAATGGATAAGGTGCGGCCAAAGGTTGAGGTGAAGTCTCGACGCGTTGGTGGTGCGACCTATCAGGTTCCGATGGAAGTTCGTCAGGTTCGCCGTAATGCGCTGGCTATTCGCTGGATCATTGGTTTCGCAAAGGCAAGATCAGGAAAGTCTATGTCTGATAAGCTTGCAGCTGAATTGCTTGATGCCTATAATGATCGAGGCGCTGCGGTGAAGAAACGTGACGATACTCATCGTATGGCCGAGGCTAACAAAGCTTTTGCTCACTATCGCTGGTAGGTAGTGCGTTACAATTTTAATCTGTTTTGTTGTGTTAGCTGATGGCTGATAAAGAAAGTCTTTCCGATGTGCGCAATATTGGTATAATGGCCCATATTGACGCTGGGAAAACTACAACAACTGAACGGATATTGTATTACACAGGCCGATCTTATAAGATTGGTGAGGTTCATGATGGTGCTGCCGTCATGGACTGGATGGAACAGGAACAGGAGCGGGGGATTACAATTACCTCTGCCGCTACAAGCTGTGCCTGGAAATCCAAAAGGATTAATATCATTGATACGCCTGGTCATGTCGATTTTACCGTTGAGGTGGAACGATCCCTGCGTGTGCTCGATGGCGCTGTGGCAGTTTTTTGTGCCGTAGGTGGTGTTGAGCCACAGTCCGAAACGGTTTGGCGACAGGCTGAAAGATACGGGATACCTCGAATAGCGTTCATCAATAAGATGGATCGGGTCGGGGCTGATTTTGATCGGGTTGTTGCAATGATGGAGAAACGACTGGGGGCAAATCCGGTTGTTCTTCAGATTCCTGTCGGAAAAGAGTCAGAGTTTGAGGGTGTTGTAGATATCATTGAAGGAAAAATGTATGCCTTTGATGAAGAGACACTTGGACAGGAAATCATAGAAAAAGATATTCCGGAAGATTACCGGAACAGATTCACGGCCGCATATATGGTACTCATCGAGAAGTTGGCCGACTTCGATGATGGGATCATGGAAAAATTCCTTGATGATACACCTGTATCTGCGACTGAAATTTATCGTGCCCTGCGTACTGCAACATTGAATTTGGACCTTGTGCCTGTTCTCTGTGGAAGTGCTTTTAAAAACAAAGGCATACAGCCTTTGCTGGACTCCATTGTTCAATACTTGCCATCACCACTGGATGTACCTCCGATGGTAGGTGAAGGGAAGAAGGGAGAAGAGATCAGTCGAAAAGCCGACGCAGATGAGAAACTGTCAGCACTCATTTTTAAGATAATGAGTGATACTTTTGTTGAGAATCTGGCTTTTATCCGTTTGTATTCAGGAAGACTGAAGGTTGGTGACAAGGTTTTTAATCCTGTCAAAAAGAAGAAAGAAAAAATTGGGAAATTGATTCGTCTTCATGCCAACAAAAGAGAAGAGGTTGAAAGTCTCAAGGCTGGAGATATTGGTGCTGTAATAGGGCTTAAGTTTTCCTCTACTGGTGATACTCTTTGTGCTTCAGGTGATTACATTGTCTTGGAAAGTATGGATTTTCCAGAACCTGTAATTGGGATTGCTATTGAAGCTAAGAGCAAGGCAGATGAAAAGAAGCTTAGCGAAACACTTGATAAGATAGCTCTTGAAGACCCCTCGTTCAGAATTGCCAAAAACGAGGACACTGGGCAGACAATTATTTCTGGAATGGGTGAACTTCATCTGGAGATCATTGTTGACAGGTTGCTTAACGAATTCAAAGTAAACGCGAACGTTGGTAAGCCTCAGGTTTCCTACAAGGAAACCATTTCTGCTGTTGCGGAAGGAGAGGGGAAGTTTGATCAACAGACCGGTGCTAAAGGTCAGTATGGTCACGTTGTTTTAAAGGTTGAGCCACTTGGAAGGTCCGAAGGGGTAGTGTTCGAGAGTCATGTGAAAGACGCTCAGATTCCTGCTCAGTTCCTTGGAGCAATCGAAAAGGGAATTCGAGACAGTCTGGACGCGGGACCACTTATAGGGTATCCGGTCACCGATTTGAAGGTCTCACTCATTGGCGGATCTTATATTGATGATGAGTCAACAGAGATGGCTTTTGGGATTTCTTCGGCTATGGCTATACGGAGGGTAACTGCTGATGCAGAACCTATCTTGCTTGAGCCGATAATGAACATAGAGATCACATGTCCCGATGAGTACCTTGGAGATATGATGAACGACCTCCACTCCAAGAGAGCCAAGGTTGTTGGTGTTGAGAGTAATAATAACATACAGGTCGTAAAGGCTCATGCGCCGCTTTCGCAAATGTTTGGGTATTCGACATCATTGCGATCAGCCACACAGGGCAGGGCAAGCTTCACCATGCAGTTTGAAAAATATGACGTTGTTCCAGAAAGTAGAGCAAACGAAATTATAAGAAAAATCAGAGGAATATAGATAGTTCATTTTGAGGGAAGGCTATGTCGAAAGTAAAATTTGAAAGGACTAAACCGCATGTCAATGTAGGTACCGTTGGTCATATTGATCATGGTAAAACCACTCTGACTGCTGCAATAACAGCTGTACAGGCAACCAAGGGATTTGCCCAGTTTACTGACTTCAGTAATATTGATAAGGCTCCAGAGGAAAAAGAGCGCGGAATTACCATCGCAACAGCTCACGTTGAGTATGAGACTGAGAATCGTCATTACGCTCATGTGGATTGTCCTGGTCATGCTGACTATATTAAAAACATGATCACAGGTGCCGCACAGATGGACGGTGCTATTCTGGTGGTTGGTGCAGATGATGGTGCCATGCCTCAGACTCGTGAGCATATCCTTCTTGCGCGTCAGGTAGGTGTTCCTGCAATTGTTGTTTTCCTCAACAAATGCGACATGGTAGACGATGAAGAGCTTATCGAACTCGTTGAGATGGAGCTTCGTGAACTCCTGGACAAGTATGAATTTCCAGGCGATGATATTCCAATCATTCATGGCTCAGCTCTGAAGGCTCTTGAAAATCCAACGGATCCTGAAGCCGCTAAATGCATCAATGAATTGATGGAAGCCATCGATACATATATTCCTGAGCCTAAGCGTGATGTTGATCAGCCTTTCCTTATGCCTGTCGAGGATGTTTTTTCGATTTCTGGTCGTGGTACAGTTGCCACTGGTCGAATAGAGCGTGGAATCGTCCATGTTGGTGATGAGATAGAGATAGTAGGAATTAAAGATACCGTGAAGACCACCTGTACCGGTGTTGAGATGTTCCGAAAACTGCTTGATGAAGGTCAGGCTGGTGATAATATTGGTGCTCTTCTTCGTGGCGTGAAACGTGAAGACATTGAGCGTGGACAAGTTCTCGCGAAGCCAGGTAGCATTAAGCCGCACACCAGTTTCAAGGCGGAGTGTTACATACTTGGAAAAGATGAGGGCGGACGTCATACCCCATTCTTTAACGGATATCGTCCTCAGTTTTATTTCAGAACAACTGACGTAACAGGCGTTATAACCCTCCCCGAGGGAGTTGAGATGGTAATGCCTGGTGACAACGTTCATGTTGTAGGCGAGCTTATCACCCCGATTGCAATGGATGTCGGTCTTCGTTTTGCTATCCGTGAGGGTGGTAGAACCGTCGGTGCCGGTGTTGTAAGTGAAATCATCGAATAAGGAAGATCATGATACCTGCAGATAAAATTCGTATTCGCCTCAAGGCGTATGACCATAAATTACTTGATCTCTCCACTCACGAGATAGTTGAGACCGCACGACGTACCGGAGCTGCTGTTGCAGGTCCGATTCCTCTGCCAACCTCAATCAACAAATTCTGTGTCCTTCGGTCGCCACATGTTGATAAAAAATCCAGGGAGCAGTTTGAGATGAGAACCCACCGTCGCCTTATAGACATTCTGGAGCCCACCCAGCAGACTATTGATCTGTTGATGAAGCTTGAATTGTCTGCAGGTGTTGATGTGGAGATTAAACTGCCATAGCGAGTTTTTTTTAATCGCTTAATTTGAAGATGTATAGGTAAAATTATGCCGAAAACAATGGGTTTATTAGGTAAGAAGATAGGTATGACCCGCGTATATAACGATATTGGAGCAGTTATCCCAGTAACCGTTATAGAAGCAGGGCCCTGTAAAATACTTCAGGTCAAATCAGAAGCTACTGATGGTTACAATGCAATTCAGGTAGGTTTTGGTGACAAGAAAGCTCAGAGAGTTAACAAACCTCTTGCTGGACATTTTAAGAAGGCCGAAAGTGACGGCTTTTATAATATCCGTGAATTTAGAGTTTCCAGTGCTGCTGAATATCAAATAGGTCAGGATATCACCCTCAGCGAATTATTCAAAATTGGTGATACCATCGACGTGCAGGGTGTTTCTCAAGGGAAAGGGTTTCAAGGCGTTATGAAACGCCATGGCTTTAAGGGTGGTCCAGGTGGCCATGGTTCAAACTTTCATCGTGCACCAGGATCGATTGGTTGTAGTGCCTGGCCTGGAAGAGTTGTCAAGGGAAAGAAGTTACCAGGTCGAATGGGTAATGATACTGTTTTGAAAAAAAATGTGCTGGTCATAGACGTTCGTGATGATGACAATCTTATCATTGTCAAAGGTCCAGTTCCTGGGGCCAAGCAAGGTCTTTTGAAGCTTTTTAGCAAGTAATCAGCCATTAAGTGACTTATCGGTTTAGGGAGTAAATAATGTCCACCGTAGATATAGTAAATACCAGCAACGAAAAAGTTGGTGAGATTGAGCTGAATGCTGATGTGTTCGATCTGACAGTCAAAGAGCATCTGCTCCATGATGTAGTTCGTATGCAACGTGCCGCAAAGCGTGCCGGTAATGCCAGCACAAAAACTCGAAGAGAGGTTCGTGGTGGTGGTGCCAAACCTTGGAAGCAAAAGGGAACAGGACGGGCACGTGCTGGTACCAGAAACTCTCCTATATGGAGAGGAGGTGGTGTCACCTTCGGTCCAAAACCCCGCGATTATAGTTTCAAACTTAACCGCAAAGTAAAACAACAGGCACTCGCGATGGCTATGAGTGCAAGGTTGCAGGAAGGCAATTTAGTAGTAATTGATGATTTTATCATGGATGCAATCAAGACAAAAAACTTCGTTGGAATTATGAAGGGTTTTGATTTTGAAAACTGTCTCGTTGTCACTGAGGGAAACTACGAAAACGTAAACAAGTCAGCTCGCAATGCCAATGGATTTAAGGTCCTGCCTGTTGAAGGGTTGAATGTTTATGACATCTTGCTGCACAAGAAACTTATGCTGCTTAAACCAGCAGTGGAAAGTCTTGAGAAGAGGTTAACCGCATGATAAATGATCATAGAATTCTTAGGGGTCCGTTACTCACTGAAAAGGCTAATATTCAACTTGATGTTGATGGAAAGGTTGTTTTCAAAGTAGATCCTAAAGCAAACAAAATTGAAATTAAAAAGGCTGTAGAGAAAATGTTTGATGTCAAAGTTAAGCACGTTCATACTACTAATATGCATGGCAAACAGAAACGCGTAGGACGCTTCACCGGCTTTACCAACGACTGGAAAAAAGCATACGTGACTTTGTCTGAAGGTGAGATTAATTTTGCAGACCAACTGTAAAATTTATTGAACAATTACGGATCTCAGCTAAGCAACACTACAGTGTAGCTATCAATCCAAATTAGCGTTGATGGAGCGATTAGATAATCATGACAATTAAGAAATTCAAACCCACATCACCTGGTAAACGACACCATGTGGCAATTAAAAATTCAGAACTGTCTCAAAATGGTCCTGAAAAAAGTTTACTTGCACCTTTGTCAAAATCTGGTGGTCGAAATAATTACGGAAGAATAACCTCTCGTCACATAGGTGGCGGTCACAAACGTAAATATCGTATTATTGATTTCAAACGCAATAAAATTGATATCGCGGCAAAGGTTATTTCAATCGAATACGACCCTAATAGATCAGCAAATATTGCCTTGCTCTCTTATCTCGATGGTCAGAAAACATATATTCTTGCTCCTTCGGGAATTGCAGTGGGAGATCAGGTTATAGCTGGCGACAGTGTAGACATAAAGCCTGGTAACTGTCTTCCAATGATGAATATACCGCTTGGTACTGTTATTCATAACATTGAAATGAAGATAGGAAAAGGTGGACAGCTTGTTAGAAGTGCAGGCGTTTCTGCACAGCTTATGGCAAAAGAGGGCACCTACGTGCTCGTCAGACTGCCATCTGGAGAGGTTCGTAAATTCCATCGACTCTGTCGTGCCTGTATAGGAAAAGTCGGTAATCACGAGCATGAAAGCCAGAAGCTTGGAAAAGCCGGTCGTACGCGCTGGATGGGAAAACGTCCGCATGTACGAGGTGTTGCCATGAACCCTGTAGATCATCCTATGGGTGGTGGTGAGGGGAAGAGCTCTGGTGGTCGTCATCCGTGTACGCCATGGGGATACCCAACTAAGGGGTACAAGACCAGAAAGAATACCGAGTCTGACAAATACATTGTCAAGAAAAGACGTTAATTAAGAGGAATAGCTATGGCTCGTTCAGTCAAAAAAGGACCCTTTATCGATGATCACCTTCAAAGGAAGGTTGATGCTGCAGTTGAAGGCGGATCCCGGAAGGTTATAAAAACATGGTCCAGAAGATCCGATATCTCTCCGGAGATGGTTGGGTTAACCTTTGCTGTTCATAACGGCAAAAAATTTATTCCGGTCTTTGTATCAGAAAACATGGTTGGTCATAAACTCGGTGAGTTTTCTCCTACCAGAACTTTTTATGGCCATGCTTCTGATAAAAAAGGACGTAAGTAAATATTAAAAAAGATTTCGATAAGGTTCACTAGGAGTAAATACTATGGAAGCTCGTGCCGTAGGGAGACGTATTAGGATCTCCCCTCAGAAAGCTAGACTCGTTGCTGACGTGGTTCGGGGAATGGGCGTTGATAAAGCGATTACCACTCTCAGGTTCATGCCAAAAAAAGGTGCGTCAATATTGAGAAAGGTCATCGAATCCGCCGTTGCCAATGCAACCCAGGACGACCAGATTGATGTTGATAATCTTTATGTAAAAACTGTATTCATTGACGGTGGACCTTCTTTTAAAAGAATCCGACCCCGCGCAATGGGACGGGCGACATCAATTATTAAACGTACAAGTCATATAACAGTAGTGCTTGATGAAAATTAATACTTTACTTTATCAGCAGTAATGGGTATGACTCACAATTTTTTTATTTTTATATAGCTTAAGCGTATTGCTGGAGGATTATTTTGGGGCAGAAAGTTAACCCACTAGGGTTCAGACTTGGAATAACTCGGACATGGGATTCAATTTGGTATGCCAATAAGGACTACTCACTTAATCTCATTGAAGATCAGAAAATTAGAAAGTTTCTTAAGAAACGTCTTCAACACGCCGCTCTTTCCAAAATCATCCTTGAGCGCACTGGAGAAAAAGTTCGTGTGAAACTTTTCACCGCTCGACCTGGTATAATTATTGGGAAGAAGGGTTCGGAAATTGAGCTTCTAAAGAAAGAGCTCGAGAAAATTATCAACCGTAAGGCTGTTATAGATATTCAGGAAGTTCGACGTCCTGAGGCTGACGCACAGCTGGTCGCAGAAAATATTGCTCAACAGCTTGTTCGAAGAGTTGCCTTCAGACGAGCAATGAAAAAATCGGTCAATTCTGCTCTCAGGTTCGGAGTCAAAGGTATCAAGATTTCCTGCTCTGGTCGTCTCGGTGGTGCTGAGATGTCTCGTTGTGAGTGGGTTCGTGAGGGGCGCGTTCCGCTTCACACGCTTCGTGCTGATGTAGACTATGCCTTGGCAGAGGCGAATACCACTTATGGTATTATCGGTATCAAAGTATGGATTTTTAAGGGTGAGGTTCTGAACGATAAGGATTCTCCCGCTGAAATATAGTGAGAGCGTTCCCCCCAGGAAATCCATTATTAATATTGGAGTTTAAGAATGTTAAGTCCTAAAAAGGTCAAACATAGAAAAGTCTTTACAGGAAAAAATAGAGGCAAGGCACAACGTGGCTCTACCATTTCCTTTGGTGAATATGCCCTTAAGGCTGTTGAAAGGGGTAAAATGACCGCTCAACAGATTGAAGCTGCGCGTATTGCCATAAACAGAAAAATTAAGCGTGGAGGACAAGTTTGGATCCGTGTCTTCCCTGACAAACCAGTTACCAAAAAACCAGCTGAAACACGTATGGGAAAAGGTAAAGGAAGTCCTGAATATTGGGTTGCAGTTACAAAACCCGGAAAAATTATTTACGAACTGGCAGGAGTTGATGAAGAGCTGGCCATTAAAGCTCTCACTCTTGCGGGCGCCAAACTGCCGTTTAAGACAAAGGTTATCACTAAGAGGAGCACACTATGAAAATGTCAGAATTGCGCTCTATGTCTGAAGATGATCTTCAGAAGAAGCTGGTCGAAATGAAGGAAGAAATTTCTAATCTTTCATTTCAACATAAGATCAGACCTCTTGAGAATACTTCGGTTTTGAAACAGCTCCGGAAGGATATTGCACGCATTAATACTCTTTTTAACGAGAATTAGAGAAAAGCCTGCAAAATTTGTTTCCTAGCCGAAGTAGAAAATTATTCTAACTCGAATTGTGTTAATCATGAGTGAAATAAAAAAAATAAAGAAGACCAGAACTGGTACTGTTGTCAGTAACAGTATGGAGAAAAGTATAGTTGTTCGTGTAGAACGAAAGGTACGTCACAAACTCTATGGTAAATATATTAAAAAGAGTGTGAAATATCTTGCCGATGACCCTGAGAACAACTGTAACATTGGCGATATTGTCAAGATAGAAGAATGTCGGCCACTGAGTAAGAAAAAGCGGTGGCGGTTAAGAGATATCATTCGCGAAGCTGTTGTATAATCAGCCTAGAATTACTCCATTTTTTTTGAAATGCAACTGATTAATAATCAGGTGAAATTATGATACAAAGTGAAAGTGTTCTGAATGTTGCAGACAATTCAGGAGCTAAAAAGCTACTCTGCATTAGAGTTCTTGGTGGTACCAGAAAGAGATATGCATCCATAGGTGATGTTATTGTTGGTACCGTTAAAGAAGCAATGCCGAATGCGAAAGTGAAAAAAGGTGATGTTGTTAAAGCAGTTATTGTTCGTACGGTTAAAGAGATGAAACGTATGGATGATACCTGGGTTAAGTTTGATGAGAATGCAGCGGTTATCCTCTCTGGAACCGGTGATCCCGTCGGAACACGAATTTTCGGACCTGTGGCAAGAGAGCTACGTAACCAGGGATTTATGAAAATTGTCTCCCTGGCCCCCGAAGTTTTATAATACGTTTTAAGCAACCCATCATATATGGTGCGGTTGAACAAAAGGTGCTGAAAATGGCAAAGGGACAAACATACCTGAGAAAAAATGACCAGGTAGAAGTAATTGCAGGCAAGGATAAGGGAAGAGTTGGTAAAATTCTGAATGTCTTTCCTGATAAAGATAATGCTCTGGTTGAACGTATCAATATGGTAAAGCGTCATACCAAGGGTACTGAAATGAACCAGCAGGGACAAATCATTAATCGAGAAGCGCCGATTCATGTATCTAATTTGCAGTTGATATGTCCAGAATGTACTAAAACTGGACGGATTGGCAAAAAATTCTTAGAAGATGGAACAAAGGTACGCTTTTGTAAGAGCTGCGGCGAGTCCATCGAAAGCAAATAGTAAAAGGTTAATATGGCTGTTGCCAGGAGTAGCAAATGGGTTCGCTGAAAGAGCACTATATAAATGAATGTAGACCAGCATTGCAAAATGAGTTTGGGTATACCAATGTTATGCAGATCCCAAAGATCGAAAAGATCATCTTAAACATGGGACTTGGTGAGGCCGTGCAGAATCCTAAGATTATTGATGGAGCTGTAGATGAACTCACCAATATCGCTGGACGCAAAGCAGTTGTAACAAAAGCAAAAAAATCAATCGCTGGCTTTAAGTTACGCGAAGGCATGCCAATTGGTTGTCGAGTAACCCTTCGCGGCGATGTAATGTACGATTTCTTTAGCAAGCTTGTTAATATAGCTTTACCAAGGGTACGTGATTTCCGTGGAATTTCACCCAAATCTTTTGATGGACGTGGTAATTTTTCTATGGGTGTAAAAGAACAGATCATTTTTCCAGAAATCGATTACGATAAAATTGATAAGATTAAAGGCTTAAACATTAGTATTGTAACTACTGCCTCAACGGATAAAGAAGGCCTTAGCCTTCTTAAAAGTCTGGGAATGCCCTTTAAAGGTTAATTTTTTTTGCTGAATATCAGTTGTCTGAACAATTGCAATTTATCATAAAAGAATAATTTAAATATTAGCACTATAGAATTTTTAGAACTGGAGGTCGGTTTGGCTAAGAAATCTCTCATTGCGAAAGCAAAAAGAACGCCAAAATTTGCGGTAAGGAAATATAACAGATGTCCTCTTTGTGGACGTCCTAAGGCGTATATTCGAAAGTTCGGCATGTGTCGTATCTGTTTTCGTAAATTAGCATCTAGTGGACAGGTTACCGGTGTAACCAAGTCATCTTGGTAATCTGTATACCCACTGGATCAAAATATAATTTTGACAAGGAGAGTTCGCGATGTCTATGAGCGATCCCCTGGCAGATATGCTGACCAGGATTAGAAATGGAGTTAAGGCACGGTTTGATTCAGTCGAAATGCCTTCTTCAAAAGCAAAAGTAAATATTGCAAAAGTTCTGCAAGATGAAGGGTATGTGACTGGTTATCAGGTTGATGACTCCGGGGTTCAAGGAACCTTGACCATCAATTTGAAATACGGTTCTGACCAGACACCAGTGATCACTGGTATTAAACGTGTCAGCAAGCCTGGTTTACGTAAATATGCAAGAGCCGGAGAGATACCAACTGTACTCAATGGACTTGGAATTGCCATCCTTTCGAGCTCGAAAGGCGTTATTACTGATAAAACCGCAAGGGCCAGTAATGTAGGCGGTGAGATTCTTTGCGAGGTCTGGTAAGGCCAGCAAATAACGGAGGTAATCATGTCTCGTATTGGAAAACAGCCTGTTGTTGTCCCTGCTGATGTCAAAATTGACATCAAAGGACAGAAAATAACAGTATCTGGAAAGAACGGAATTCTTGAACGTCAAATATTGCCGGAACTCGAGATCACCATGAAAGATCAGGAGATTATAGTTGAGAACCGAGATAACAGTAAAAGAACAAATGCCTTTCGTGGAATGACCAGAAGTCTTATTGATAATATGGTCACTGGAGTGAATGAAGGGTTCAAGAAAATCCTTATCGTTGAAGGTGTTGGTTATAAGGTCAATATGTCTGGAAAAACCCTGACCTTAAATATTGGGTATTCTAATCCCGTTGAATTTCCTGTTCCAGAAGGAGTTCAGATCAATGTTGATGGTACCAACAAAATTGTTGTTGAATCCATTGATAAAGAATTGCTTGGTCTTACTTCAGCCAAAATTCGTGGTCTTCGTAAACCAGAACCCTATAAGGGAAAAGGTATTCGCTACGAAAATGAACATATTATACGAAAGGTTGGTAAGGCTGGAGCGAAGTAAACTGGCAGTCATAAATTTATGACTACTTCTCAAATAAGGTAAGGAAAAATGGCTAAGACAGATCAAAAAACAAAAGCCAGGGCCAAACGTGTTCGTCGCATTCGAAAGAAAATCACTGGAAGCAGTGAGCAACCGCGTCTCAGAGTCTTTAAGAGTAATAAACATATTTATGCTCAGATCATTGATGATTCTGAAGGAAAAACCCTTGTCTCAATGTCAACTATAGATAAGAATTTTCAAGGATCTGAAGGTGATGATAAAACCGCTAGTGCGAAAAAGGTAGGATTATTACTTGCTGAGGCAGCCAAAAATGCCGGGGTAAGTAAGGTTGTTTTTGATCGTGGTGGATATATTTATCACGGTCGGGTAAAATCACTTTCTGAAGGGGCCCGCGAAGGTGGGCTTCAATTTTAAAGATATAAATTAAGGGGGGGTTTCCCTTGGCAGATTTTAAACATTCAAGGAACGAAAGTTCTGATGAATTTATTGAAAAAATTGTATTCATTAATCGTGTTGCCAAAGTTGTAAAAGGTGGACGTCGATTTAGTTTTAGTGCCATAGTCGTCGTGGGCGACGGCAAGGGTAAGATTGGATACGGACTTGGGAAAGCTAACCTCGTTCCAGAGGCTATTCGCAAAGGTGTTGAGAAGGCGAGAAAGGATATGACTTCTGTCTCTCTTACTGATATATCCATCCCTCATCAGGTTGTTGGACGATATGGTGCCGGTAAAGTATTACTGAAACCAGCATCAGAAGGTACCGGAGTAATTGCAGGTGGTCCCGTTCGCGCAGTCCTTGAAGCTGTTGGTGTGCATAACATATTAACCAAATGTCTCGGATCACATAATCCACACAACATGGTTAAGGCCACTCTGAATGGTTTGAAAAGTCTTCGCACTGCTAAGAAAATTGCAGAAATGCGTGGAAAAAGTGTAGACGAAATTCAGGCGTAGCGAGTAAACGATAAGCATGATTTGAACGGGGGGTGAAATCCTTCCCAATAAATCATGCTTTTTTCTATTTAATATCGAGTAAAAGGTAGTCTAATGTCCGATACAATCACATTCACTTTAGTCAAGAGCGGGATCGGCAGTACTGAAAAGATTCGTGCAACTCTTACAGGTCTTGGACTGACAAAAATGCAGAAACGTGTAACCCGCAAAAACACCCCTGAAATAAAGGGTATGCTTGCAAAAGTTGCACACCTTGTCCGTGTCGAGGAGGCGTAAAATGATAAATTTAGGAAATCTTTCCCCGAACAAGGGAGCCAACAGGCAGAGAAAACGTCTTGGTCGTGGACCAGGAACAGGCCACGGAAAAACAGCAGGACGTGGACATAAGGGGTTTAAATCTCGGTCAGGTTCAGGTGTTAAACCAGGCTTTGAGGGCGGGCAGATGCCATTACAGCGTCGGCTCCCTAAACGTGGTTTTACAAATATCAATACTGTTAAATTTTCAATAATATCTCTAAGTCAACTGGAAAAATTTGATTTTGATGGTGAAATTACTACGGCAACACTTGTAGAACATGGTTTTGCTCGCAGTGGACGTCCAGTTAAAATATTAGCGAACGGTGATATAAACAAAGCAATTACCGTCGCAGTTGAAAAGGTTAGCGGCGGAGCAAAGGCAAAAATTGAAGCAGCCGGCGGCAAAGTTGTGGTAACTGAGATTAAGTAAATAAGCGGAAAATAATTTATTGAAGCTCAGTGTTACCAGCTTCTGTATGGAAATATATTATGAGTGGACTGCAGAACGCTACGAAATCTTCTGATTTAAGAAAGCGTATTATTTTTACACTGTTAATGCTGGCAGTCTACAGGATGGGTGTGCAAGTGCCAACTCCTGGTATTAATGGAGAGGCACTTGCTGCATTTTTTGCCAAAAATGCTGGGACACTTTTTGGAATGTTTAACATGTTTTCCGGTGGTGCATTGGAGAATTTCTCCATCTTTGCACTTGGAATCATGCCGTACATTTCAGCCTCTATTATTATACAGCTACTTACCGTTGTGATTCCCCAGCTAGAGACTCTTAAGAAAGAGGGTGCGTCTGGACAGAGAAAAATTACGCAGTATACACGGTATGGTACCGTTGGTCTGAGTATTATACAGGGTACTTTCATTGCTACTGGATTGCAGAGCATGGTTGGTCCCGGTGGCGAACCCATTGTTTTGAATTCAGGGACTCCTTTTATCCTTATGACCATGCTTACTCTGACAGCTGGTACATCATTTATTATGTGGCTCGGTGAACAGATGACTGAGCGTGGAATAGGAAACGGGATCTCACTGATTATATTTGCAGGTATTGTTGCTCGCGGTCCCGCTGCACTTGTGAATTCATTTCAATTAATTAAAGCTGGTGAGATAACGCTCTTTTTTGTCCCTCTGATTATCGCATTTATGGTTGGAGTAGTTGCTATTATCGTATTCTTTGAAACTGCTCAACGTAGAATCCCAATCCAATACGCAAAGCGGGTAGTTGGAAGAAAGGTTTATGGTGGTCAGAGTTCTCATTTACCACTTAAAATAAACATATCTGGTGTAATTCCACCAATTTTTGCATCATCAATTATGATGTTTCCTGCTACCATTGGTGGTTTTGTTCAGGTTGAGTGGGTTCAGAAGGCATCAGCTGCAATGGCTCCTGGAAGTTTCTATTATTACATACTCTATATTGCGATGATAGTTTTCTTTTGCTTTTTTTACACAGCCGTAACTTTTAAACCAGATGATGTTGCAGAGAACTTGAAAAAGAATGGTGGGTTTGTGCCCGGCATACGTCCTGGCAGAAAAACTGCTGATTTTATTGATAAAGTGTTAACACGTTTAACTGTGGTTGGTGCAATTTACCTCAGTGCAGTTTGTGTATTACCTACTATTCTTATTTCGAAATTTAACTTACCGTTTTATTTTGGTGGTACGGCTCTATTGATCATAGTTGGTGTTGCCATTGATACTGTCTCTCAGGTTCAGTCCCAGATGGTGATGACGAACTACGAAGGCTTTATGAAATCCGGTGGTAAAAAATAAACGGTAAATTGTGAGCAGTAGTTCAAGTGGACAGCAGGCTTCAAAGCCAATTTTGGTTAAAACCCCTGATGAGATTCAACTCATGCAGGATGCTAACCAGATAGTTGCTGAAGTGCTTTGTTTGATGCAAAAAACAGCATCACCTGGTATTAGCACTTATGAATTAGATAGAATGGCCGAGGATTTGTGCCGTAAACGTAATTCTATTCCTGCCTTTAAGGGATACCACGGATTTCCAGCTAGTCTATGTGTTTCTATAAATGAAGAAGTTGTTCATGGAATTCCATCTCGTAAGCGGAAGTTGAAAAAAGGTGATATTCTGTCAGTTGATTTTGGGGTGCGTTATAAAGGTTTTTTTGGCGATTCAGCTGTAACCATCCCAATAGGGAAAGTTAAACCTGAAATTAATGAATTGGTTTTTGCTACTCAACAGTCTCTAGAGCTGGCAATTGAGCAAGTTATAATTGGAAACAGGATCTCAGATATCTCTAAAGCTGTTCAGAGTTATGTTGAATCAAAGGGATACTCTGTTGTTCGCCAGTTTGTAGGGCACGGAATTGGAAGCTCGCTCCATGAGGGGCCTGAGATTCCTAACTATGTTCAAAGAGGTCAGTCTCCACGACTTGTTGAAGGCATGGTAATTGCCATTGAACCAATGGTTAACCTTGGAACGCACAGAGTTAAAGTACTTCGGGATGGGTGGACTGTTATTACAGCCGATAAAAAACCATCTGCTCATTTTGAGCATTCTGTAGCTGTTACCGCTGATGGGCCCCTGGTCCTCAGCAATAGAGACAATTTTTCGGGTCATTAATAAAAACCTTCTCTTTTGTGGGTGGATAGTTTATTATAGTCCCTTTTTCGATCGGTTTGTGTTCGTTTTAGGAGTGTATTTATGGCCAAAGAAGAAGCCATTGAAGTAGAAGGTACCATTATAGAACCTCTTCCAAATGCTATGTTTCGCGTGGAATTGGACAATGGTCACAAAGTTCTTGCTCATATTTCCGGTAAGATGCGGATGCATTTCATTAAGATTTTACCCGGAGATCGTGTTACCATAGAACTTTCCCCTTATGATCTTACAAGGGGGAGGGTTACATTTCGGGCAAAGAACAATAAAAAGAAAAAATAAGAGAGTTGTCACATGAAAGTCAGGTCCTCTGTAAAAAAAATGTGTAGTGAGTGTAAAGTATTTAAACGCAAAGGCGTGGTCCGGGTCAGCTGTAAAGTTAAAAAGCATAAACAGCGTCAGGGATAAACATCTCATATTGAGACAGGCAATATAGAAAATTGTCACTTTATTTAAAGGAGTACGTATTTTGGCACGTATAGCGGGAGTCGATCTTCCAAAAAACAAACATATGGATCGCGCACTAACATATATCCATGGTATTGGCCTTACATCAGCCAGGGTAATACTTGATAAAGCCGATTTACCACACACTATGAATAGTGATGATCTTGGTGGAGAGGATGTTACTCGTATCCGAAAAATTATAGAATCTGAATTTACTGTCGAAGGTGACAGGCGTCGTCAAGTGTCTATGGATATAAAACGACTTACTGACCTTGGCTGTTATCGCGGTCGTCGCCATCGGATGGGTCTTCCATGTCGCGGGCAAAAGACTAAAACAAATGCCAGGACAAGAAAAGGGCCACGTCGTGGTGCTGGCCGTAAATAATATATTGAAACAGGTGTGAATTATGGCTGCAGCAAAACGTGCAGGAGTAAATAAAAAAAGAGTAAAGAAGAACATTCCTGAAGGAATCGTTTTTATTTATTCTACTTTTAACAATACCATTGTTACTATTTCTGACAAACAGGGAAATGTTATTTCCTGGTGTTCATCGGGAGTATTAGGGTTTAAAGGATCTCGTAAATCGACTCCATTTGCAGCTCAGAAAGCAATGGCTGAAGCAGCAGAAAAGGCAGCTGAACATGGATTGAGGAAAATAGAAGTCCGTGTAAAGGGACCTGGTCCTGGCCGAGAGGCAGCCTTGAGGGCATTGATAAATACACGATTTGAAGTAAGTAAGATTGTTGATGTGACTCCCGTCCCTCATAATGGATGCAAGCCGCCCAAACGTCGTCGTGTCTAATAAACTAGTTATAACGAAAGTTTGTTGACCCCAAACGGGGTAGGAGTACCTTGGTACTTGATATTTAAATTATTATTTAAAGTTTCTCCTTTAAATTACTTGGATATTCAAAAATATTTTAAGGGTTTGAAACAAAAAATATATTATCTTAATCGGAGAAAAAAGTGGCTAGATATACAGGAGCTGCCTGTCGTCGTTGTAGACGTGAAAATATAAAATTATATCTCAAGGGTGATCGCTGTTATTCAGACAAGTGTTCCTTCGAGAGAAGAGCTGTTGCGCCCGGTCAGCATGGTCAATCCCGCTTTAAGAAGGTTTCAGACTACTGTGTTCAGCTGAGAGAAAAACAGAAAGTAAAAAATATCTATGGCATGCTCGAAGGCCAGTTTCGCAACTACTTTCATAAGGCGGATCTGCAAAAGGGTATAACCGGTGAAAATCTGCTTGTCATGCTGGAGCGTCGTCTGGATAATACCATTTTTCGTCTCGGTTTTGCTTCTTCAAGAAAACAGGCCAGACAGCTTGTTCGTCATAATCACGTGTTGGTAAATGATAAAAAGGTTAACATACCTTCATTCCTGGTTTCCGTTGATGACGTAATAAGTATAAAAGAAAAGAGTAAGACCAATTCGTATCTTGTTGAAAGCATGGAAGCTGTCGCCAGACGTGGGATTCCATCATGGCTGGAGCTTGATAAAAACGCATTCAAAGCTACGGTTAAGGCTCTGCCTAATCGCGATGAGATTACCATGCCGATTCAGGAACAGTTGATTGTAGAGTTGTACTCTAAATAATCATTCTAAATACTCTGTTTCGGTAATCATATTGCAAACAAGAAGGTAGGAAACATATGACTGGAACTTCTGAAGATACACTCCCTATTTATCGCAACTGGCATGAACTTATTCACTCAGAGCCAATTGAGGTAGATAAGGCTAAGCATACAAATACCTATGGAAAGTTTGTTTGCCAACCCCTTGAACGAGGGTTTGCTACAACGATAGGTAATTCATTAAGGCGCATATTGCTGTCATCCATTCAGGGAGTAGCAATTACAAGTGTAAAAATTGATGGCGCTCTTCATGAATTTACCTCCATGGAAGACGTAAAAGAAGATGTTAGTGAGATTGTAATAAATCTCAAGCAGGTACGTCTTCAATTAAATTCCGATGAAAGCCAGACGGTTGTCATTGAGAAAAAAGGCCCTGGTGAAGTAACTGCTGCTGATATTGTAGGAAACGGGATCGTTGAAGTTATGAATGAGGACCAGGTGATTTGTACTCTCACCGGGGACAATGAATTCAGGGCGGAACTGACCGTTGAATGGGGTAAGGGGTATCAACCTGCCGAAAAACAATCTAAGGATGAACTTGCCATTGGTCAGATTCCTATAGATGCTATTTTTACTCCTATACGTCAGATTCAATATTCTGTGTCAAATGCCCGTGTCGGTCAACAGACTGACTATGATAAACTTACTATTGAAGTCGAAACCGATGGCAGTTTGAAACCTGAGAATGCGTTGGCTTTTGCCGCCAAGATTCTTAAAGAGCAACTATCACCATTTATTAATTTTGATGAGGCTGAGGTTGAGCCTGAAACAAATGAAGAAGATAGTCGTAAGGTTGTGCCATTGAATCCTAATTTAGACAAACCAGTTGAAGATCTTGAACTCTCTGTTCGCTCAGCTAATTGTCTGAAAAATGCAGATATAAATTTTATTGGTGAACTCACTCAAAAATCCGACCAGGAGATGTTGAAGACCAAAAACTTCGGTCGTAAATCGTTGAATGAAATAAAGGCACTTCTAACTGAAATGGATTTAACTCTTGGGATGAAAGTTGACAACTGGACCCCACCAGAAGTTACTGAAGACAGTGACGATAATACAGAGTTATAGAGAAGTTATTAATATTGATCAGGACCTGATTAGAGGGATTGAGCAGAGGATAGAATTATGAGACATAGAAAAACTGGAAGAAGACTAGGTCGTACTACTTCACACAGATTGGCAATGGTACGAAACATGGTAACTTCTGTTTTTGAACACGAACGTATTGTTACGACTACTCCTAAAGCCAAAGAAGTTAGAAAGGTCGTAGATAAAATGATTACTTTAGCCAAACGTGGTGATCTTCATGCCAAACGACAGGCTTTTAGTTTTATTCAGTCTCGTGACGTAGTTGCAAAGTTATTCGATGAAATCGCAGGCCAATATTCTGACAGAAATGGTGGATACACTCGCATCATCCAGACTGGTCACAGACGAGGCGATGCTGCCCCCATGGCAATACTCGAACTTGTCAATTATTCAGAAGAGATTGGTGAAGAGAACGATAATTAATCCGTCTCTCTTCTCGTGATTTTTTCCAGGCTGATATGAATTTTTTCATATCAGCCTTTTTTTTTATGCTCATCAAAGTCTCATGAAAAATACTATGAAAGAAATTACCAAAAATTTTCCAGAAGGTATGGAACCACTTGGAAAAAAACAATTTAAATTCCGTTGCCATGATGGTGTAGATTGCTATATGATTTGCTGCAGGAATGTGGACATGTTTCTTTATCCCTATGATATCCTGCGTCTTAAGGAAGCTTTGAATATCACTTCCCAAGAATTTATTGAGCAGTATGTTCGAGTTGTTAAGGGGGTAGCTCACCCGTATTTCCCTTCAGTTATGCTTCGCTTAACAGATGATGAGAATAAGGCCTGTCCTTTTTTGAGCGAGATTGGGTGCAGTGTATACAATAACAGACCATCGGCCTGCAGAACCTATCCACTCGAACGTGGAGTTGATCGTTCACCAGAAAAACGTGTTGCCCATGATTTTTATTTGTTGACCAGTCATGACTATTGTCACGGTCATAAAGAAGAGAACTTCTTTACTGTGAAGGAATGGATACGCGATCAGAGATTAGAGGATTACAATATGATGAATGATCTCTGGGCCGAAGTTGATACAATTTTTTCAGAAAATCCTTGGGCCGGTGAGGGGATTGGTGGTCCAAAACAGCAGATTGCATTTACGATATGTTATGATATAGACAATTTCAGGATAATGGCTGCAAAACATAATCTTATCGAACGGTTTCTTATTCCTCGTGCTCAAAAACGTAGAATTAATGAGTCTGATACTGAACTTCTCAAATTCGGTTTCGAATGGTTGAAAAATTTTCTAGGCCAACCATCTTCTCTCATCAGTAAATAAGATAACCAGTATCAATGTTGAAAATGAGGTTTTTTGATGCAATGTCTCGCAATAACTTGCGAGACTTTTTTTTGCATGGTAATAAGGAGAGTTGGTAGAAGCAGTTTTAGCCGTTTTTTTTGCATAGGGCAGAAAAAACACAATTCACACATCTCACCGTGTTCCGGTGTCATTCTCTTTAAAAAAAGGATGATGAAGGAGGGATGGACGTTTAACCGGATAGGAGAAAATAATGACAAAAGTCACTGTTAAGGAAATGCTTCAAGCTGGTCTTCATTTTGGTCACCAGACCAGACGCTGGAATCCTAAGATGAAACCATATATCTATGGGCCGCGTAATGGCATCTATATAATCAATCTTGATAAGAGTAAAAAACTGTTCGATACCGCCAGCAACTTTGTTGTTGATGAAGTGAGCAAAGGTGGAAATATCCTTTTTGTAGGAACTAAACGTCAGGCAAGAAATATAGTAAAAGAAGAGGCTATTCGTTGTGGAATGCCTTACGTGGATCATCGCTGGCTAGGTGGAATGCTCACTAACTTTCAAACTATTAAGAATTCTATTGAGCGCCTCAAAACCATTGAGTCGATGCAGGAAGATGGCTCCATTAATCGTTTTCCTAAAAAAGAAATTTTGTTGATGGGGAAAGAGCGTATCAAGCTTGAGCGCAATGTCGGTGGAATTAAAAACATGCGTAATACACCTTCAGCAATTCTCGTAATTGATCCTAAAAATGAGACTATTGCAATTAATGAAGCAAAAAAATTAAGAATTCCGGTCATTGCCCTTGCTGACACCAACTGTGATCCCGATGGTATTGATTATATTATTCCCGGTAATGATGACGCCATTCGTTCTATTCGTCTCATTTGCAGTCAAATCGCCGAAGGCGTACTTACCGGTCAGGCCGCTCGTGATGGTGAAGATGCAAGCGATGAAGCTATGCTTGCAGCAATGGCTGATGTTGGAGCTGAACAGGAAACAACAGAAGTCGCTGAAAGCACAGAAGCTTGAAAGTAATGTGATGTCTGAATCATCACTAGCGTGTTGATACAATAAAGGGGCTTTGTAAGCCCCTTTATTGTATCAACATTGCCCAATTTTGTATCTAAGAAATTCTTCCGATATTTTAATGAAAGAATTTTTTAATTATACTTATATCCTTCAGGGGATACTGAAAACCGATACTGGTTTACTACCCTTTTACCGGTGTTGGTTAAGTGATTGTATGGGGATGCTTCCCTGCGCCAGATTGACTGATCTGGCAATTTAGGAAAAATTACTCTTAGATGTTTAGGGTTTTTAAAAATACACTTAGTGCATCGAATCTGGAGATATGTCATGAAAATTAATGCTCAAATGGTAAAGGATCTGCGTGATAAAACTGCTGCAGGTATGATGGATTGCAAAAAGGCACTTAATGAGACTGACGGTGATATGGAAAAAGCCGTTGATCTCCTTCGTCAGAAAGGGCTTGCTGTTGCCGCCAAGCGTGCTGGACGTGCTACAAGTGAAGGTACTATCGAAACGTATATTCATGCAGGTGGTAAAATTGCTGCTATGGTTGAACTCTCCTGCGAGAGTGACTTTGTCGCAAAAACTGACGCTTTTGTAGAATTTGCCCGCGATCTTGCCCTTCATGTTGCAGCGGTCAATCCTGTTGCCATAACCCGTGAAGAAATTCCAGAGGATGTTCTTGCTCGAGAAAAAGATATTTATGTTCAGCAGGCACTTGATTCAGGAAAACCTGAAAATATAGTCGAAAAAATGGTTGGTGGGAAGATGGAGAAATTTATCAAAGAAATCTGTCTTCTTGATCAACAATTTGTAAAAGATCCAGATTTTACTATACAGGAACTCATTACTGATCTTATTGGAAAAATGGGTGAATCCATTTCCATAAAGCGTATTGCCCGTTTTCAGGTTGGTGCTTGATTCTGCCGTATTCACATCAGCTGTTGATGCACTGATATGAATCTTTTATCTCTATTGCTTTCGGAGTGGCTATGGAACTGAAGTATAAAAGGATACTCTTAAAACTGAGTGGCGAAGCCCTTATGGGGGATGATTCCTTTGGTATTAATACTGAAGTTCTTGGTGAAATATCATCACAAATTAAAGAGATAATGGATCTTGGAGCGGAAGTCGGCATAGTTATCGGTGCTGGAAATATTTTCCGTGGGGTCAAGGGTGCAAGTCAGGGAATGGACAGAACTGCCGCAGATAACATGGGAATGCTGGCCACTGTAATTAATTCACTTGCCATGCAGGATGCGCTGGAGCGTGGCGGTGTGGTGACACGTGTTATGTCCGCTATTCCTATGCGGCTTGTCTGTGAGCCGTATATCCGTCGCCGTGCTGCCAGGCATCTTGAAAAAGGGCGTGCAGTAATTTTTGCCGCAGGAACTGGAAATCCTTATTTTACCACCGATTCTGCCGGTGTGCTTCGGGCACTGGAGATTGATGCTGATATTATTATCAAGGCAACTAAGGTTGATGGCGTCTATGACAAGGATCCCGTTCTTCACGCTGATGCTGTAAAGTATGAGAAACTTACCTATGACGAAGTTCTTAGTAAAAATCTTCGCGTCATGGATACTGCCGGGATAGCACTTGCTAAAGAGGATAATAAGCCGATTATGGTATTGAATATGACTCAACCTGGGAATATTCGTCGTGCTGTTTGTGGAGAGGCACTTGGCACTCTAATAGGAAGTTAAGTCGATATGAATTGAGCGAAAAACCAGTAATGCAACAGGAGATTTAGGCATGAGCGATGTGATTTTTGAAATGGCCGAGAAGATGGAAAAAAGTGTTGATACTTTTAAAAATGAGCTCTCCAAGGTTCGTACCGGTAGGGCTTCCATCTCACTGCTGGACGGGATTTCTGTTGATGCCTATGGCTCACAAATGCCACTCAATCAGGTAGCCACCATGACCATTCCTGAAAACAGAATGATAGCTATCCAACCGTGGGATCCACAGATGGTGCCTGCCATTGAAAGGGCTATCCTGAAATCGAATCTAGGGTTGGCCCCTCAAAACGACGGAAAGGTGATCCGCCTGACTATTCCCCAACTCACCGAGGAGAGGCGTAAAGAGCTTGTCAAGCAGGTGCGTAAGGTTGCCGAAGATTTCAGAGTTGCGGTGCGCAACGTGCGCCGTGAAGCCATTGATGCTCTGAAACAGCAGAAGAAGGATAAGGAGATTTCAGAAGATGATCTTTTTAAACTTCAGGACGATGCTCAAAAAGAAACTGACACCTACGTTAAGCAGATTGATCAGGTAACTGAACATAAAGAGAAGGAAATGATGGAAATCTGATCTGATTCCTGACGGAAGGAGCATGCGGGCATCTCGGTTTATGCTATGCCAGGCTTTTCCTGTCCTGAGGTTATTCTTTTTTTATGCTCCCCCCTTTGCAGAAGTAGACGACATACTATGTCTGTACGACAATCTCTTGATCCTGACCATATTCCACGTCATGTTGCCATCATTATGGATGGTAATGGACGCTGGGCCAAAAGGCAGCTTAAGCCTCGGCTTTATGGGCATAAGGTAGGCGTCGATTCCGTTCAGGCGATAGTTGAGTGTGCGGCTGAGTATGGTGTTGAGGTTCTCACTCTGTATGCTTTTTCAACAGAAAACTGGAAACGTCCAGCAGATGAAGTTGGTGGATTGATGGGACTGTTGAAAAACTACCTCCAAAAAGAACTGTCTCAGATGCTCCAAAACAATATCCGACTGACCTGTATTGGAGATATCGAAAAGCTTCCTAAGGATGTTCGAGAAGTTTTGAATACAACAATTAAAGAAACGGCAGGAAATACCAAGCTTACTCTCAATCTTGCACTGAGTTATGGCGGTCGTTCCGAACTTGTGCGTGGTGTTCGCATGATTGCCAGAGAGGTGAGTGAAGGACAATATGCACTTGATGATATAGATGAGAAGCTTATTGATTCTCATTTATACACAGCAGGGCTTCCTGACCCGGACCTTCTTATCCGTACTGGTGGTGAGGCAAGACTTTCCAACTTCCTTCTATGGCAGGCATCCTATGCCGAAATATATTTTACGGATATCATGTGGCCTGAGTTTCGTGAGGATGCGTTTCTCCAGGCTATTGTGCAATATCAAAGTCGTGAAAGGCGCTATGGCCAGACAAGCGCCCAGGTTAAAAGTGGGTGACAGATGAATCGACTGATTCCAGGACTTGCTCTTGCTGTATGTTGGTTACTTCTCCTCTTGAAAGGATCCACTCTCTTTTTTGCATTTGTTCTTCTTGCTGGTCTCATTATAGGGGCATATGAGTACGGAAAAATGGCCCTTGGCTCCGGATCATTTTTTCAGTCTGTATCCCTAACTCTCCTTACCATTCTTCCTCTTCTCTCTGTTTGTTTTTCTCCCCGGCTTGGTATTCACGGGGGGCTTGTCGTTTCTTTTCTTCTTCTTTCTTTCTGGACTCTTGCACTCTATAAAGAAGATTTTGACAGCTATGCATTCTTTAGTAAATGTTGTCTTGGCCTGCTCTGGGTTGGTTTTATGGGCGCTCATCTTCTGATGATCCGACAACTTCCAGAGGGGAATTTCTGGCTTCTTATCCTCACCGGAATTACAGCAGGTTCCGATTCCGGTGCATATTATTCAGGACGCGCTTTTGGCCGACACAAATTGAGTCCTTTGATTAGTCCCAACAAGACTATTGAGGGTGCCATAGGCGGAATTATAACTGGTGTCGTTGTTGCTGCACTCCTTGCTCTGCTATTGTTAGAGAATGTTCCCTGGGGATTTGTACTTACAGCCTCTGTTTTTCTTGGAATCGTTGGCATCTGTGGAGATCTCATTGAGTCCGTTGTGAAGCGTGCAACGGGAACCAAAGACTCTGGAACTATCTTAGGAGGCCATGGTGGAATCCTGGATCGGGCCGACTCGATTCTCTTTGGTGCTCCCGCCCTCTATTATCTCCTGTTTATATTTTCCTGATCGATATGAAAACACTCTCCCTTTTAGGTTCCACTGGTTCGATTGGCTGCAATGTCCTCGATGTCGTTCGCCGTTTTCCCGGACTCTATAGAGTAGTTGGTCTTGCTGCTGGAATAAATATTGAGAAACTTATTGAACAGGTGTTGGAATTTGATCCTGAGCTCATCTCCTGTGCTGACAGGCTGGGTGCTGAACAGTTGATCCATTCACTTCCTCCACAGTACAAGGATCGGATTTGCCATGGAAGCGAGGGCTGTCAGGAAGTCGCTGCCATTCCTTCGGCCGATATGACAATATCAGCAATTGTTGGGGCTGCCGGACTTCTTCCAACCCTTGCCGCGATTGATGCAGGGAAAGATATTGGACTGGCCAATAAGGAAACTCTGGTTATGGCAGGAAAACTCGTCATGGATCGCTGCAGGGAAAAGGGTGTTCGGCTCCTTCCCGTTGATTCGGAACACAGTGCCATTTTTCAGGCACTTGATGCAGGACATCGCGAAGATGTGGCTAAAATTATCCTGACTGCATCGGGGGGGCCTTTCAGAGAAAAAAAAATTCAGGAACTACAAACTGTCAGCCCGGATCAAGCCCTGGCTCATCCAAACTGGGACATGGGACGCAAGATATCCATTGATTCTGCCTCCCTTATGAATAAAGGGCTTGAGGTTATTGAGGCTAAGTGGCTCTTTGGTGTCTCTGTGGATGAAATCCAGGTGGTTATTCATCCTCAATCCATTGTTCATTCACTTGTTGAATTTCAAGATGGATCAGTCATTGCCCAGCTGGGCATCCCCGATATGCGGATCCCCATAGCCTACGCTCTTTCCTATCCCCGCAGACTTCCCATGTCCTTACCTGGGTTAAACCTTGCGCAGTGCTCGAATCTCGAATTTCATGACCCTGACTATGAGAGATTCCCTGCACTCTCTCTTGCTTTTACTGCTATCAGAAAAGGTGGAGTACTGCCGGCTGTATTGAATGCAGCAAACGAAGTAGCAGTTTCTGCCTTTCTGGATGAGAAAATTTCCTTCCTTGATATTGCCGCAACAGTGGCTACAGTTATGGAACAGGTGCAGGATGGGAGTGAAGACAAGCTCGATGATATCCTGGCAGCAGACCGTCAGGCACGTGATGTTGCAAGTACAATTATAGCAGCGAAACCCTGAAACGATCCACTAACCAACTCTTAGGTTTTATATGAATACCCTTGTTTCATTTATTGTCTGTTTAGGCATACTTATTTTTGTCCACGAACTTGGCCATTTTCTCTTTGCAAAGCTGTTCAAGGTAAGAGTATTGAAGTTTTCTCTTGGCTTTGGGCCGAAGATATATAGTAAGACTGTCGGAGAGACCGTGTACCAACTCAGTGCTCTGCCACTTGGCGGCTATGTGAAAATGTTTGGAGAAAATCCTGACGAGCAGGAAGAGGTGGACAGTAGTGACAGAGATGCGTCCTTTGCCCACAAAAGTGTGGGGCAACGCTTTCTGATTGTCCTCGCCGGTCCTGTTTTTAATCTTTTGTTCAGTCTTATTCTTTTCTTTTTCGTCTTCTTTTTTATGGGTCTGCCGGATAGCCGGGATACTACGAAGATTGGAGAGGTAACCGCTGATTCTCCTGCCGCTGAAGCTGGTGTGTTACCCGGTGATACCATTCTCACTATCAATGGCCATGCCACTGAGCAATGGATGGATGTTTTGAATCTGGTGAAGGATTCCAGGGGGGAAGCTCTACATTTCGTACTGGCACGTGATAACGAGGAAGTTGCACTTGTGGTTATTCCTGCCATTCAGCCTGTGAAAAATATCTTCGGAGAAAAAGTCGAAGAGCGCTATATGATTGGTATTGTAAAGGCTGAAGAGCTTTTTTATACTCCAACTGGACTGGTCGGTGCTTTTCAGGCTGCCTGTGCCCAGACCTGGATGTATATTAGTCTCACGGTTCTTGGATTTGTAAAACTGATACAACAGGTTGTACCTGTCTCAGAGCTTGGTGGTCCCATTCTCATTGCCCAGATTGCCGGAAAACAGATGCAGGCCGGCTGGATCAACTTTGTTTTTTTTACTGGACTGCTCAGTGTGAATCTAGGCATTTTGAACCTGTTGCCCATTCCTGTTCTTGATGGTGGCCACCTGATGTTTTTGAGCTTTGAAGCTATTCGCCGTAAACCCATGAGTGAAAAGATGCAGATTTTTGCTCAGCAGCTTGGTATTGCATTTCTGGGAGTTGCTATGATTTTTGTCTTTTATAACGATCTGGCAAGGATTTTTGGATCGTGAGCAGTGATGGCCCTCTTATTCTTGCCGTTGATACGGCAACATCATGCAGTTCTGTAGCGCTGACCAGAGGAGATATCCACGATGGTGAGTTGCTGGCAATGCTCACCCTCAACAGTAAGATAACCCATTCCAGACGTTTACTGACTGCGATAGACTGGCTCCTTCATGAAAACGGAGTCGACACCAATGCGATTGATGGCCTGGCGGTCGGTCTTGGGCCCGGATCATTTACCGGATTACGCATTGCAATGGCAACTGTAAAAGGGATGGCCATGGCCATGAAAAAACCCTTGCTTGGATGTTCTACCCTTGATGCATTGGCCCTGAACTGTTCCGGCGATAAGCCGCTCTGTGTTGTATTGGATGCGAGAAAAAAAGAACTTTACCGGCGGTGGTATAGAAAAGATGCTCTGGGCGTTTTTCGTTCCCAGGGAACCATTCAGGCACTTGCTCCCATGGAGCTTATAGCGGAAGTTACGAAACCAGTTTTGATGGTTGGTGACGGCCTTTTGAGTTATGGAGAGTTTTTACGGGAAAGTCTCGGGGATGATATGACCATGGCACCTCTTTCACTGCACTATCCGTCAGCGGCGGCAACGGGATTTCTTTGCTGTGAAAAGTTGACTCAGAACGAAGTGATGGACCTGGATTCTGCTGTTCCTCTGTACGTTCGGGCATCCGATGCAGAACTCAGCCTGGTGAAGAAAGAGGCACAGGGAAAATGATAGTGAGAAGAGAGACTCGGAAAATTCACGTTGGTGGTGTTCCTATTGGTGGTGGCAGTCCCATTGCGGTGCAGTCCATGACGAATACCGATACCAGGGACATAGAAGCAACTGTTACCCAGATAGAACGACTCCAGGATGCAGGATGCGAAATAGTCCGGGTTGCCGTATTGAATCAGGATGCAGCCACGGCAATTCGCTCCATCAGGGACAAAATCGCTATACCATTGATTGCGGATATTCACTTTGATCACAGGCTGGCAGTGGCTGCCATGGAAAATGGTGCTCAAGGGATTCGTATTAATCCTGGGAATCTTGGAGGTCCGGAAAAACTTGCCCGGGTTGTTGCTGCAGCAAAAAACCACAAGGTTCCCATTCGCGTTGGTGTGAACTCCGGTTCTATTGAAAAGGATCTTTTGAAAGAATTTGGTTATCCCTGTGCTGAAAAACCCGATGCTCTTATAGAAAGTGCCATGCGTAATGTCCGTCTTTTGGAGGAACAGGGATTTGAAGAGATAAAGATTTCCATAAAGTCCTCGGATACCTTAACAGCCATCAGCGGCTATCAGCAGTTGTCAAAACTTACTGATTATCCGCTCCACCTTGGAGTCACCGAGGCGGGCGGATTGATTGCAGGAACTGTCAAATCAAGTGTTGCGCTGGGGATACTGCTCTATCAGGGAATAGGGGATACCTTTCGTATTTCACTTACCCGGGATCCGGTTGAAGAGATTCGGGTCTGCTTTGAACTTCTTCGCTCATTGAAGATCAGGGAGCGTGGTCCGGAGTTAATCTCCTGTCCGACCTGTGGCAGAACCCAGATTGATCTTTTTTCCATTGCAGAAGAAGTGGAACGCTATGTCCAGACTATGACAAAGCAGATCAAAGTTGCTGTTATGGGATGTGTGGTTAACGGCCCAGGAGAGGCCAAAGAGGCTGATATCGGTCTTGCTGGTGGTAATGGTGTAGGCATTATCTTCAAAAAAGGCGTGTTGTATAAAAAAGTTAAAGAAGAAGATCTGCTGGAGACTTTTCTGGCGGAATTGAAAAAAATAGAAGGTTTATAGAGATGAGATTTTCCAAATCACTGATTCCCACACTTAAAGAGACCCCTGCAGAGGCAGAGGTTGTCAGTCATCGCCTCCTGTTGCGAGCTGGTTTTATACGAAAACTCACAGCAGGTATTTACACCTACCTTCCCCTTGGCCTTGCTGCCATTAGAAAGGTAGAGCAAATTGTACGAGAAGAGATGACACGGGCAGGGGCTCAGGAACTTCTCATGCCCATGGTTCAGCCGGCAGACCTTTGGCACGAAACGGGTCGCTATAAGAAATACGGGCCCGAATTGCTTCGTTTTGTCGACAGGCATGATCGTGAATCCTGTCTTGGTCCAACCCACGAAGAAGTTATCACTGATCTGGCGCGGCGTGAAATCCGATCTTATCGTGACCTTCCCATGAATCTGTACCAGATACAGACAAAATTCAGGGATGAGATCAGACCTCGATTTGGGCTGATGCGTGGTCGTGAATTCATTATGAAAGATGCATATTCCTTTGATGTTGATGATAGTACGGCAGAGGAATCCTATCAGTGCATGTATGATGCCTATAAAAGGATATTTACGCGTTGTGGACTGGAGTATCGCCCCGTCGAAGCAGATTCAGGAACCATCGGAGGGAGTTTCTCCCATGAGTTTATGGTCCTGGCTGACACCGGTGAGGACACCCTGGTGATCTGTTCCGGTTGTGACTATGCTGCTAACAGTGAAAAAGCCGTAGTTGCAGCACCTGGAAGAGACGAAAGTCCCATGCTCCCTCTGGAGAAAATGGAAACGCCCGGTAAGCGAAAAGTTTCCGCGGTGTGCGAATTCATGGGGATTTCTCCCAAAGAACTTGTCAAAACCATGGTGTATAAGGCAGGTGAGGAAGCCGTTGCGGTACTTGTCCGTGGAGATCGTGAGGTGCAGGAGGTGAAACTCAAGAACTTTCTTGGTGTTGTCGATGTTGAGATGCTTGATGATAAAGATGTCTTCGCTGCAACCGGTGTTCCAACAGGATATCTTGGTCCTGTCGGCATCAAGGTAAAGCTTCTGGTTGATAATGAGGTTGCGGCCATGTGCAATTTTGTGGTTGGTGCCAATGAAAAGAATCATCACCTGAAAAATGTGAACATGGGAAGGGATTTTGAGCCATTTGGCGTGGCTGATTTACGTCAGATCACCGTTGACGATCCGTGTCCCGTATGTGGTGGCGTCCTCACCATGAAAGAGGGCATAGAAGTCGGCCATGTATTTAAGCTGGGTACCGGATATTCCAAGGCTATGAACGCAGTTTTTCAGGACAGTGACGGCCAGGATAAACCCATGGTTATGGGATGCTATGGTATTGGCGTGAGTCGAATCGTGGCGGCTGCCATTGAGCAGAATCATGACGAAAATGGAATGATTTTTCCCATGCCTCTTGCTCCCATGCAGGTGATCGTTTTGAATCTCGGTTTGAAGAATGAGCAGATCACCGGGGCTGCAGAGGCACTGTATAGGGATCTGGAGGAAAAAGGAATTGATGTTCTCCTGGATGATCGGGACGAACGTCCGGGATCAAAATTCAAGGATGCTGATCTGCTTGGCATTCCACTACGTCTCACCGTAGGAAAACGTCTCACGCAGGATGGAGTCATTGAACTTCGATCCCGTAGAGATGGTAAGGTCGAAGAACTTGCACCGCAACAGGTGGTTGCAAGGGTACGTGAGTTAATAGAAGCAGCAATGATCAATGGTTGACAGCGAGAAAAATGATTTTATGGTGAGTCAGGATGGTCTGAAGATTCTGACCAGGACCTATCTTAATGGGATGGATCTCAGTCCCATTGATAAAGCTTGGGATCTTGTTGTCGCCACCCATTCTGATAAACAGCATTTCTCAGGGACCCCCTATCTGGATCATACCCTGCACGTTGCTTCCACCCTGGCCTCCATGCATCTGGATCTTGATACCATTGTGGCAGGCCTGCTCCATGGTGTCTTAAAAGAGGGTGTGGAGCTCGATGAGTTGCGAAAGCAGTTTGGTGAGAATGTGGCCATCATTGTTGATGGCTGTACTCGTATCACCAATGTTCACTATAATTCCAAACTGACTCACCAGGCCGACAATGTCAGAAAAATGCTCCTGGCAATTGCAACTGATGTCAGGGTATTGCTCGTCAAACTTGCCGATAGACTCCAGGATATGTGTCTGCTTGATACGGTACCGTTAGAACGTCAGCAGGAGATAGCACGGGAAACCAAGGATCTGTACGCTCCACTTGCCTCTCGTCTAGGCATTGACTGGATGAAGCGGGAACTGGAGGATCTGGCATTTCAATATCTGCATCCCAGTGAATATCTTGACCTGGTCACGAATCTGGAAAGTTCTCTTGAGGAACGGCAGAGGTATGTGGACGAGGTTATCTCGATTTTCCATGAAAAACTTGCTGCAAGTAATATAGAACCCACCCGTATAATTGGTCGTCCCAAGCATCTTTACTCCATCTATAAAAAACTGGTTGCCCAGAAAATCCCGTTGGAACGCGTCTATGACAAGGTAGCCTTTCGTATTATTGTGGACAGTATCAAAGACTGTTACGAGGCACTCGGCGTAATTCATGCAAACTGGTCACCTGTCCCGGGACGTATTAAGGATTTTATTTCTGTTCCCAAATCGAATAATTATCAATCCATGCATACAACTGTGATCGGGCCGCGAGATCATTTTATTGAGATCCAGATTCGTACGGAAGAGATGGACCGTATTGCCATGGAAGGTGTCGCTGCGCACTGGGCCTATAAAGAGGGCCAGAATGCCTCTGCCAGTGATACCAGGCTGTTTACTGAACTGAAAAGTCTGGTGAAGACGCTTCAGGAGGTTGATGATCCAAGAGAATTTCTGGAATCAGTTCATGGCGAGTTGGATACTCCTGAGGTGTATGCACTTACTCCAGCCGGTGAAGTAAAAGAGTTACCGACGGATTCCAGCCCCATTGATTTTGCCTATGCAATTCATACCGAGGTCGGTGATCACTGTATCGGTGCCAAAGTGAATGGCAAGCTTGTCCCCTTGAAATATATGATTCAGAATGGGGACATCATAGAAATTGTGACATCCAAAAACCAACGTCCCCGTAGGGGGTGGCTTGAACTGGTAAAAACCAGTCGGGCACGTTCCCGGGTACGTTCGTGGCTCCGCCGGGAAGACCGAGAAAAAGCTCTTAATCTTGGCCGTGAAATTTGCGAAAAAGAACTTAAAAACTACGACACCACCTTGAAAAAAATGGTGAAGAGCGGTCATGTGAAGCTCCTGTTAAGGGATCTTCACTGCAACTCTTTGGAAGATATGCTGGCTAAGGTCGGCAGTGGGACGATCACCATTCCTCATCTGATCAAGACTCTTCAGCCTCCGGAAATCAGAAGGGAAGAGGAGGAACGAAGGCTCAGTGAAAGCGGTCACGTTGGTGATACGCAGACAGCAGTCTCTCCTGAGCGTAAGAAGCTGATCCCTGGTTCCGCTATCCATATTGATGGGATTGACGATATGATGATAAAAATCAGTCGCTGCTGCAATCCTGTCCCGGGTGATCCCATCATTGGCTTTATCACTAACGGCCGGGGAATTTCTGTTCATAAGGCAGAATGTGCCAATCTCCTTGCGACAGATTCACAGCGCTGGATGGATGTTGAATGGTCAAGTCATCAGGACAGTGGGCATCGGGTTGAAATTCAGGTCAGTGCCGAGAATAGCAAGGGAATATTTGCTGCCATAAGCAGCGTGATTAGTGCCGATGATGCTGATATTGTTGAGATAACAGCTAAGACAACCCCTGCTGATACAGCAGATCTTCACATAGCCGTCGAGGTTGAGGGGCTGGAGCATCTGCAGCGAGTTCTCCAGCATCTCCGTCAGATCGAGCAGGTTATAACTGCCAGGCGTGTCTGATAGAGTGACAGGGCACAATCGAAGTCAATTAGCATGGTCCCAGGTGAACATGAACTGCTCAAGGGGGAAGAGAGTGAAAGAGAATATTACTGCAATGTATGCCAGAAAAAATTTTGGTCGTTTGCTGGATAAAACGGCTCTTCTCGGTGAATCCTATGTTATTGAACGGGCGGGGCGTCCCATGGCCGCTCTTGTCTCAGTTTCCCGCCTTGAGGATTTACAGGCCGGTGGTGTGGCAATGGGAGGGGCTCTTGAAAAGCTCATAAAAAAGATTAAAGATCCCAAATCAAAAAAGCTGGAGAAGGCTATAGCTGAAGCCAGATCTGCTGCAGCCGATCTTCTTCTGTAATCAATCTGTCTCATGCACTCCTGTAATATCTGTGGCAATGAGATCGATTTTCGAACTGTACGCTGTCCTTACTGCGGAAATGATCAGGAAATTGAAAGTATGGGGCACGTCAGGCCCGAAAAGAAGATTTTCCGTTTAAAAACAGTCAATCTTGAGCAGGGATTACCCACGGTGGAACAGGCCCTTAACCGGCTTAAGAATGAAATTAGCACAGCTCGTTTAGAACAAATTACTGTGCTCACGTTGATTCACGGGTATGGATCCAGTGGAAAAGGTGGAATTATACGTCTGGAGTGTAGAAAAACTCTCCAGTATCTTTTGAGCGGTGGAGAAATAGAAGCCGTTGTTTTTGGTGAGGAATTCAGCCACCGTCAACCCTCTGTGAAACAATTGTTGCGTCGATTTCCGGAGCTTTTACGCAATCCTCATCTGAATAATCATAATAAAGGTATCACCCTTGTGGTCCTGCTGCCCTGAGGGGGACTTATTTTTGTATCATCATTATTGACCTTGCAGGATAGAAATGAGTGGTTACGTGTTAATGGGTTAGCATGATAATGGTAACCTCTATTGCTATAACTAAAATTGAAATGTGAAGGAGTTCATAGATGAAGCGATTTGCCGGATTAGCCCTTGTTATCAGTCTTTCTGTCCCAGCTCTTGGTTTTGCAGTCGAGACCGAAATGAGTGAACTGAAAACATTTAAAGATAAACTCAGCTACAGTCTGGGCGTTGATATGGGAAGTTATTTGAACGGAATAGGAGAAGAGCTTGATTATGAAAAACTCCAGCTTGGCTTAAAAGACGGCTTTGAGGGAAATCAAGCTCTTTTGACACCTGAAGAAATGGAGAGTGTGCAGAAGGAATTTGCCGAAAAAATGAAGGCAGAGCAGGAAGCTCAATTGAAGGCTTTGCAGGAAAAGAATAAAACAGATGGTGACGCCTACCTTGCAGCAAATAAAGCAAAGACAGGAGTGATCGTTACAGAGAGTGGTCTTCAGTATGAAGTTTTAAAAGAAGGAAGCGGCGCTGTCCCTACCGCTGAAGATACGGTAACGGTTCATTACAAAGGTACCATGATCGACGGAAAAGTCTTTGATGATTCCAATGCACGGGGAGAGGCTGCAACCTTTGGTGTTACTCAGGTCATTCCCGGTTGGAGTGAAGTGCTGCAGTTGATGAAAGAGGGTGCAAGCTATCGTGTTGTTATTCCACCGTCTCTGGCGTACGGAGAGCAGGGCGTACCTCCAATGATTGAGCCAAATTCCGTTCTCGTATTCGAAGTCGATTTAATCTCTGTTGAGAAAGCTGAAAAGCAATAAATCCGACTCTGCTAACATTTACCTTTCAGAGGTATATAATGGTTAAAAAAAAATGTTGTCAGAAGATAAAGAAAAAAGGATATTGTTGTTCGAGTTGTCCTTTAGTTGACGCACCCAAGAAGACAAAGAAAAATTCTGAGAAAAAAGATAAAAAGAAGAAAAAGAAAAAGTAGTGTGGACTTTTCCTTCAACTGCTAAGCCTCGAAACATTTTGTTTCGGGGCTTTTTTTTTTTTGCTCTTTTTATATATGTTGTCGGCAGTCGAATGATTGGGGTAAGTATGTCAGCGACAGCCGCACATTATCCTTAACTCTGAAAGTTGCCACTTGAGCTATTTTATTAATATTTGGAGTGTATATGAAGATTAGCCTTACTATCGATCAGGAAACCTGTAAAAAATGCTATTCCTGTATTGCAGAATGTCCCTTCGACCTTATTAATCAGGACCAGGAGGGCTATCCTCAGTTGCGCAAAGCTGCGGTTAAACGATGTATCCGTTGTGGGCATTGCATGGCTGTCTGTACGGTCGATGCACTCGATATTTCCATATCACCCCTAAGTCAAAGTATATCCGTGGATAAAACGCTGCTGCCGAGCCCTGATTCGGTAAAGCATTTTCTTGAGAGCAGACGCTCTATTCGTACCTATAAAAAGAAGATTGTTGAGCATTCTATTCTCGAGCAGATCCTGGATGTCAGTTGCTATTCGCCAAGTGCTCATAACTCTCAACCAGTTCACTGGATAATGGTTGAGGATCCCGCAAAAGTAAAACGTATCGCCGGAATGGTTGTTGATTATATGCGTGATATCAAGATTTTTCCTGGACTGATTCGTGCCTGGGACCAGGGGGTTGATAAGGTTTTACGTGGGGCACCTCATCTTGCCGTTGCTCATGCTGCCCCAAAGGGGAGTGAACATATTGTTGAGGATTGTACCCTGGCCACGGCATATCTGGATCTTGCTGCGCACAGTCATGGCATCGGCAGCTGCTGGGCAGGTTTTCTTGTGCAGGCTATTCACTTCAACTACCAGCCGGTTATTGACGAACTTGAGCTTCCTGAGAATCATAAAGTGTATACAGCGCTGATGCTTGGGTATCCAAAATTTCTCTATCGCCATATCCCTCAGCGAGATCCAGTGAACGTTACCTGGAGGTGACGGAGGTGGTAGCCTGGAGTCCTTCTAAAAGTACAAATCGTCCTAAGGAGACCACGGGGCAGGGGAAAGAACCAACAAAAAGAGGGTTGTCACAGAGCCCACCGGAGAGGTAGAGTTTTTCTGGACGTTTGGCAAAATTGTAGGCATTAATGGCAATGCCTTTAACAAATTTTGCAACGGCTGCCTCTTCACTTTCACCCGTTACCACTGCATCAAAGATGTGGCTCATTCCCAAAACACCACAGGTCACGGAAAAGGAATTCTTCGGGATTGCCATGCTGGCAAAGTCCAGGGTGTAGTATTTTTCAAGCAGTTCGATGGTGAAGCCCATGGAGGCACCACATTCAGCATTCCAGCCCATATCTTTTATCTTCCCATCACTGTAGGCAACATATTTAATATCTCGACTACCGCAGTCAAGCAGAGTGAAGGAATTTTCCTCAATCAGGCGCAGGCCTCCACGTGCAAGGGCCGTGAGTTCGTTAACATATTTGGTGGCGTAGCGTTTACCGTTGTGGCCTGTGGCTATGTCGACCTTCAGCTTTTTGTCGATTGAGCGGGTGGGGATCAGGCAGGGCGGGGCTGTTGCGTCTGTTTCCAACAGCTTGCAGTAGGATGTTCCAAAGTCGGCTAGTAACATGGGTCTGCGTTATAGTCCTGAAAGTTCCAGAAATGCCTGGATTTTTGCCTTGGCGCTGTTCCCGGCTGTCACGTCACAGTCAAGATAGAGACCATGGGGATGTTTGCCTGCAAGATGTCGGGCAAGGGCAGTTTTTGCACAGAAAGATTGGGCGAAGAAGACCGTGGGAATGTCGGGGTTGAAATGGAGTTCCAGATCAAGATTGTCCGGGGTTTTATTTTCCATACAGCGTGTCCACCCGTAAACATGGGTGGTATCAGGAAAGAGATTAAGCAGAGAAAAGTCCCGTGGTGGCACTCCCCAGAATCCTGCCGTAGCAGTGCAGGGTGAAAAAGATTGATATGCATTCGGGTTTTGCACTGAAGCAGTGATTGCTGCTATCTTTTGTAAAAGCGGCATTTTCGTCTTGCATAGAGGTGTTCCGAAATTCTTACTATCGTCGTTTCTGGTTCTGATGACTTCACAGTCTGGCAGGATGTCTTCAAGAACCGTTGCTGTGTGAACGGCGCAGTCACATTTTCCGGCTCCGGTGTCAATATAAATGATGTCCGGTTTGATTGCGATACTGTTGGAGATCACCGTACGCAGGATACCGCAATAGACTCGAGGCAGGAAGGGAGAGGCCGTTTCAATGTCTATTTTTCCCTGTGGCTCATCAAGGTCAAAGACTTCAAAATCTGGGCCAGCAAGCATTTCCATGATGGTAAACGGGGGAACGCCAACAATGCCTGCACGCTTTTTTGTGACGGAGACAGGAGGCATCAGGTCCCCTGCTTGTGTAAAAGAAGGAACCCGCTTACTCCAAAGATGATATGAATGAGCATGGCCGCAAGTAGGGGGGACAGGTACCCGACTCTGGCAAGCGACTGTAATGCTCCCCATATTCCCCATGCGACGAAGGCGATACCACAACTTGCAGGGATGGCGACGGAGAGATCTTTGCCCCATTTTTTATAAGAGAGAAGGAGTATGGGCAGGCCTAAAAAAAGGAGAGGGATGCCGAGTAATGTATAGGACAGTCTGCTATAAAAATTCGTTTCGGCCACCGCAGTTTCGCTGGCGGTTTTTTGTTCTTGAGTGGCCTGAAAAAGCTCGGTCAAAGAAAGTTCTGCTGACTGGTATTTGGGAACAAAAAAGAATTCCGGGCTTTCTGGAAAATCAAACCTTTTCTTTGTGAAGAGGGTGGTACGGTAATCGTTGGGGTTAATATTTCTCTGGATCTGGCCATTTGTTAAGTGCCATCCTTTTTTGTCCCATACTGCCTTGTCCGCAGCTATAAGGGTTTCCAGCCTGTGATCTTTGTCCCAGCTGGAGTAGGAGAAATAGAGAAAAAGATTTTTGTCGGGATAGGGCCTGGCAAAAGAATAAAACCCCTCCACCCCCTTATAGTAATACCGACCATTACGAAAAATACCAAGGGGCACCATACCTCTTACGTCCTCGTACCAGATGGTGTTGGTTGCCGCTATGGTACGCGGCAAAACCCATTGGGCCATGGCAAGGAAGAGGATGGTGGAGATTATCGAGCCAATGAGGATGGGCTTAACAATCTTTCGCAGGTGGATACCGCTGGCCATCATTGCGGTGAGTTCCTTATTATTGCTAAGCATTCCAAGAGTGATTACTCCAGAGAGTAAAATCAGGATCGGGCCCAGCATGTCAACGATAAAGGGGATGCTCAAAAGAAAAAACTTAAAGACGAGACCCATTGATTTCCCGCTTTCCATGAAGTTGTCTATTTTTTCAAAAAAGTCGACAAGGATGTAGATGGAAATGAAAGCAGCAGCCACGATAAAGAAAGTACGGGCAAACTGGGCCAGGATGTATCGATTTAGAAGTATCACAAAAATTTACCAGCGGATAAAACGATGAACCAGTAGGAATCCAATGGCCACCATCCCAAGTCCAAAAAGATTTGAAAAAGCTAGATAGGTAAAAGCCTGAAGATGTTCACCGGCTTTAAACATCTGTACGGTTTCCCGGGCAAAGGTTGAAAATGTCGTGAATCCACCGAGAAATCCTGTAAACAAAAAGAGTCTGAATTCATTGCTGATTGTAACCCGGTCAAAGAATGACCAGAGTATACCTATACATAGGCATCCGATGAGGTTGGCAAGAAAGGTTCCGACCGGAAATGTTTGAGTGTGGTACTCCCCTGCAACAAGGGCAATGAAGTACCTGCCCAGGGAACCGATTGCTCCACCTAGAGCCACTGCAATTATTTTTTCCATACTGTAAATTTTATAGAAACAGTTTCACCGCCAAATGAATAGTAGCTTGTAGAATTACCTGGATCGTAATAAATAGGGTATATTTCTGTTATTGGCATTTGTTGCAGTAGGTAACATCATAGATGGTGAACGTCAAGTATAAGGCGTGGTTAAGGATAGACGAGGTGTTGTTCAATGAAGCCCATAGTATGTTCGGTGCAGGTAGATGCACCGGCTCCAGGTCTGCACGATAATACTGCTGATCTTGACCGTTTACAGCAGGTACTGACCCAGGCTCTTGATGATGGTCGTTCGATTGGAATTCCCTATCCATGTATGACCGCAGTAGCAAGAAATTTTCGTGCGGCGAAATTTGCAGGTTGGGCCCTTTTGAACAATCTGGAACAGGGATGGGAGCTGGTTGACTTTTTTGAAGAGAGTCCCCCTGTAATTGCTGCCATGGCACTTGATCTTGGGACCACCCACCTTGAGGCCACCCTTCTCAATCTCCATAACGGGGAAATCCTGTCTCAAGGAAATCTTGAAAATGCCCAGATTGCATATGGAGCTGATATCCTCAGTCGTATTCATCACGCCACCACAAAACGAAGACAGCAGAAACCATTGGCAGCAGATTTTAAGGATCCCGGGCTTGATGAATTGCAAGGAGTCATTATTACGGCAATCAATGACCTGACAATACTTCTGGCGGGGCAGGCTGAGGTGTCTCCCAAAGAAATCCGTGCCCTTTCGGTATCTGGAAATACCACCATGGCCCATCTGTTTCTTGGTCTTGATCCCTATCATATCTGTAGAGAACCTTATATCCCGCTGTTTAACAGAGCTCAATCCATACGTGGTGAACAGCTGCAGCTGGTGATCAGTCCAATGGCTCCGGTTTGGATAATGCCATCCGTTGGAAGCTATTTTGGTGGTGATCTCATATCCGGAATTCTGGCTTCGGGTATGGCCCATTCTGAAGAAACCAGAATGCTGATTGATGTTGGAACCAACGCTGAGGTGGTTCTTGGCAACAGTGAGTGGTTGATAGCCTGTGCCGGTGCTGCCGGTCCTGCACTTGAAGGCGGGGTGGCGAAGATGGGAATGCGGGCAGGCCCCGGCGCAATTGAATTTGTTTCAATAGACCCTGACACCTATGAACTGGAGTATCGGACGATTGGAGATGTGGCTCCGAAGGGTATCTGCGGTTCGGGGCTGATAGATCTGGTAGCAGCTCTCTATCTTACAAGAATGATAGATATTCGTGGAAAATTCAGAGATCCGGATACAGAACAGGATCCGCTGAGGGCAGCATTCATGCGCGAGCACCTTGTAAGACGTGATGATGGACTCTGTTTTGTGCTGACAGGTATCAGTGCGACCGGGCTTGAAGCAGAGGTTGTACTTGCGCAGATTGATCTTGATGCCATGATACGCTCTAAAGCTGCCATGTATGCAATTTTAACCACCTTGATGAATCAGGTGGGTCTGGAATTTTCTGATCTGAAAGAGATTGTTGTGGCAGGAGCCTTTGGCCGTCATATTAACCCACAGAATGCAATGACACTTGGGATGCTTCCGGACCTTCCCATCTCTGTCTATCGGGCCATCGGAAACAGTTCCCTGCACGGAGCGGAACAGGTGCTTCTTGATGATGACGCACGTCAGGAGTGTGAAAAAATTGTCTCCAGCATTACCTATCTGGAGTTGAATGTGAACCAGGAGTTTATGATTCGTTTTTCGGGTGCTCGTTTTATTCCCCATACAGATCCTTCACTTTTTCCTTCTATCCCACAGTTTTCCTCTATGGAAGAGTGATTTTCTCAATCACTCTGGACGCTTGCATTTTAGGGAATTGATGTGGTATACTTTTTCGGTTTTGAATAGAGAGTATTCTCAGGATATCTCAAAATTTTGTCCCCCATTGTTTCCGGATGACGGGTGGCTGCAATTAATGAAAGGAACTGGTGGCTCGTTTATCGCAAAGAGTGTGAGGAGCGATCTGCTGCAGTGCTTTACATGGCAAAAAAAATAAATAAAAGTTGCAACCAGAGTGTATGGAAGAGTGCCCGGGATCGTCTCAACGGGTTTTGGGCTGTTTTTGACAAGGAGGACGATGTCCTTGTCTGTATAAATGCTGATCCGGATGCCCTGGCCAGTGCTCTTGCCATCAAAAGGATTCTCCGTTATCGGGTGAAATCCGTTGTTATTGCCCACCCTAATGAGATTCACCGTCTGAATAATGTCTCCATGGTGGAGCGTCTTAAAATTCCTCTGGAACGCCTCGGAAATATAAAAATCCAGGATTATACAAAAAAGGTTCTGGTTGATTCTCAACCGGGTCATCTACCCGTTTTTGAAAAGATCGAATTCGATGCCATTATCGATCACCACCCCGTCGTGGGAGAGTATGCCTCCTCATTTGTGGATATACGCCCCCAATATGGTGCCTGTTCCACAATGTTGATAGAATATTTACGTGCAGGCAGTATGAAGCCGTCGGTTTCACTCGCCACTGCTCTATTCTATGCAATCAAGGTGGATACCCAGGATTTTTCTCAGCAGTCAGTATTGGCTGACGGGATTTCTTTTCGCTATCTTTTTAACATTGCCAATCGTAATCTGGTAAAGAAGTTTGAGTTGGCTGATATGCGCCGCTCCGAACTGAAGTATTTTAATGTCGCACTCAGCAATCTTATTTATACAAAGGGACGATTTTATACTCATTTAGGGAAGGTGAGAAGTCCTGATATCCTTGTGAATATTGCGAATTTTCTCAATCATGTGGATAAGATCGACTGGGTGCTTGTTTCGGGGATCTATGGGGAGAAACTGGTTGTCATTTTCCGTTGTGATGGGTATCGGAAGAGTGCTGGAAAACTGGCGGAACGTATTTTTTCTGAAGTCGGATCAGCCGGTGGCCATAAGGAGGCTGCACGAGCCGAAGTTCCCCTGAAGAATCTCTCACTTGGCGAAAAAGAATTTTCCACCCAGACATTGAAACGTTTGGCGACGAGACATATGATATAAGAGACTATACTGTTTATGTAGTATGCAATAGATAACACTTTCAGTGTCTGAAACCCAATGGAGTATTATGCCGAAGTCCACTACACTCGCAATGATTCTTGCTGGCAGTCGTGTTGACAATCTCAATGTTTTGACATATTACCGTCCTAAATCAGCGGTTCCGTTTGGCGGGTTTGCAAGAGTTATTGATTTCGCTTTAAGCAACCTCCTCCACTCCGGTATTGAACAGGTTGCAATTCTCTCCCAGTATCGAAGTTACTCCCTTATCAATCATATTGGTACGGGCGCGGCCTGGGATATGATTGGCCGCAATCGTGGTGTTTCTATTCTTCCTCCTTTTAAAGATAATAGTGACAACAAGTGTCATGCGGACTGGTATCGGGGATCAGCCGATGCAGTGTACAAGAATCTTGATTTTGTCCAATATCACGACCCTGAACAGATCCTGATCCTTTCTGGAGATCATATCTATAAGATGGATTATCAGGATATGATTGCCTATCATCATAAAAAAGATGCTGATTTGACCATTGCCTTTGTCCAGGTCGATAAGTCCAAGGCTCATCGTTTCGGCATCGCCGCCATAGATTCAAACGAGGATGGAGAGACAGGTGGACGGCTCCTTAATTACTGGGAGAAACCTGAATCTCCTGAGGCAGACTGGGCATCCCTTACTGTTTTGGTTTTTAAGCCGGAGGTGTTGTACAGGGCTTTACAGGAAAATCAGGAATCCAGTTCGTTTGAATTTGGCAGGGATATTATTCCCCAGCTCATGGCACAGGGACGGAAGGTTTACGGCTACAAATATACTGGATATTGGGGATATACCGGGACAACTGAGGAGTATTGGCAGGCAAGTATGGATCTTCTTGGGGAGAATCCACCCATAGATATGGAGGCCTGGGGACTGCGTACTAATATGGAACATCGCGGAATCAGGGATGCCCAGCCAGCATTAATCCGTGACGGGGCAATAGTTCATAACAGTCTTGTCTACAATGGCTGCATTGTTGAGGGCACCGTAAAAAATTCAATTCTTTTTCCGGGAGTCCATGTTGAAAAGGGGGCTGTTGTAGAAGATTCTGTCCTGTTTTTTAATAATCATATCGGAGCTGACTGTAAGCTGAGTAGAGTTATCATGGATGTGAACTCTGTTATAGGTCAGGGAGTCCGCATTGGTCCAGAGGCCACGAGTAAGGCGAAGGTGGTGACACTTATCGGCTGGAATAATCATATACCCGATAATATGTGCATTGGTGAAGGCGCGAAGATCTATCCCAATATCAGTTCGGAGCAATGGTCGAAAGTAAAATGTGTTGAAGCCGAAGAGGTGCTGAGATGAGCGTAAAACAAGAGGCTCTGGTACTTCTCCTTGCCGGTGGGGTTGGCAGCAGACTGAATATCCTGGTGCAGAGTCGGGCAAAACCGGCTGTTCCTTTTGCCGGGCATTACCGGATAATTGATTTCAGTCTCAGTAATGTAATGACCTCCGGTCTTACTAAAATCGGAGTGCTGACCCAGTATAAACCCCTGTCTCTTATGCGGCATCTGGGCATGGGGGAAGCTTGGGACTTTACTGGACGAAGCAGAGGCTTGAAGATATTGCCTCCACACACCGGATTTAAGGACTCAGACTGGTATAAAGGCACCGCCGACGCTGTCCGGCAGAATATAGACTTTCTTGAGAAGAATCCGGCCGATGAGGTATTGCTTCTTTCGGGAGATCACATCTATAATATGGATTTTCATGCCATGATTGAATACCATCGCTTCAAGAAAGCTGATGTGACGATTGGGATGATGGTCGTACCCATGAGCGAGATTTACCAGTTTGGTGCAGGGGTGACTGATGATAATAATCGGATTATTGACTGGGAAGAAAAGCCCGAGCATCCCAAGACTAATCTTGCCTCCATGGGAATTTATGTCTTTGATTATAAATACCTTCTTGACTCCCTGTACCGGGATAAGGCGGAAGTCGATTTTGGTATGCACATTTTGCCACGGGCCATTGATAATGACAATGTCTTTGCCTATCCTTTCTACGGCTACTGGAGGGATGTGGGAACGATCCAGTCCTATTGGGAGGCCAATATGGATGTGATCATGCGTGACAGTGCGATTTCTCCCGCAGCATGGGGGGTACGAACCAATATCGAAGCTGATGGCCGTCCCGCAGATCGGCCACCGGCCCGTTTCTCCAATAGTGCCAAGGTGAGCTGTTCTATGATCTCTGCAGGGTGTGTCATTCGGGGTACTGTAATAAATTCGGTTCTGGCACCGGGGGTAGTGGTGGAGGAAGGTGCGGTTGTCCGGGATTCTATTCTTTTTGCTGATTGCACTGTTGGGAAAAAAAGTACCGTCGATTTAACAATCTGCGATAAGCGAGTGAAAATTTCAGGCGATACCATCGTCGGTTCAGGGATGAATCACGATTTTCCAAATATCAAGCAGCCCAAACACCTGTATACAGGGATCACTCTGGTTGGGAAGGAGGCGAGTATTCCTTCAGGTATAACCATTGGTCGTAACTGTATTGTCAACTCGAAAACAGAAGAATCCGCTTTTTCCACCGGGAAAATTGCCGATGGCGAAACAGTGTGAGTTCTCGCACAGTATTTTTGGGAAATGACACTGTGATTGCAGGAAAATATCTTGGGGCACATAAGAGTACCTGATTACCAGCGAAACTCAGCTTTGCAACCCGGAGTTGTCCCATATAATCAACACGAAACAACTCCTCCTCAGGCGGGTAGGCTGAGGATTAGTGGTAATCGGGTAAAAGTATGCCCCAAAATAAAAGCGTTGAATGGTGATCCCGGCGCGATTCGAACGCGCGACACCCAGATTAGGAATCTGGTGCTCTATCCTGCTGAGCTACGGGACCATGCCAGATTATCCAGTCTTATAGCAATTTAAGACTGGAAAAGCTACCTGATTTTTGGCGGTTTCTGCCATTCAGACCTGTTCTCATCTCAAGAGGGTGGTAATGCCTTTCTGATAGCTTTGGCCAGGGCAAGTGTATCGATTGGTTTTCTGATATATTCGCGGATTCCAAGTAGCCTTGCCTGTGCTTCATTCATTGCCTCACTAAAGCCTGTACAGAGGATGATGGGCAGTTTCGGCTGGATAGCCAGCAGTTTCATGGCCAGATCTGTTCCTGTCATTTCCGGCATGGTCATGTCGGTGATAACCAGATCGAATTCCTCAGGATTCTTGCTATAGATCTTTAGTGCTTCAGTGGAACTGGAAACAACAGTCACCTTGTATCCCAAAATTCCCAGAATACGTTCCAGTAAATGGGTAATAGCGGGCTCATCATCAACCAGCAGTATCCGTTCATCTCCTCCCGGAAGGGCATCGGTCAGTAACTGTTCTTTTTCCACCACGTGTTTGTCGATCACCGGCAGATAGATGTTGAATGTGGTTCCCTTGTTTACCGTGCTGGTAACAGTGATTTCCCCCTGATGTTGCTTGATTATGCCGTGAACCACGGATAGCCCAAGCCCGGTTCCCTTGCCTATCCCTTTGGTTGTGAAAAATGGATCAAATATATGTGTCCGGGTTAAAGTATCAATGCCGCAACCAGTATCACTGATTTCAAGGTCAAGATAAGTGCCATGTTCTATCTGCGGGCAATCGGCAATTGTTTCAGTTTCCGAGATCTGTTTTTCCGTTAATGAAACACTCAGGGTCCCGATTGCCCCTCCGATAGCATCCTTGGCATTGGTACAGAGGTTCATTAATACCTGATGAATCTGGGTCGGATCGGCTAGTACCTTGCCACAGGAAGGGGCGATGCTTTCTCTAAGCGTAATCGTTGTCGGAAGTGAGGCCCGCAGGAGTTTAAGAACTTCTTTTATGATGCTTTGGATGTTGAGGGGTTTTAGGATTTCCTCCCCCTGGCGACTGAAGGTGAGAATCTGTTTTACCAGGTCTGCAGCTCGTGTTCCAGCTATAAGGACCTGTTCGATGTCTTTTTTGACAGGGTCATCATCACCTAGTTGCTGTTTTGCTATTTCACTATAGCCAATCATGGCGGCAAGAATATTGTTGAAATCATGAGCAATGCCGCCAGCGAGGGTTCCGATTGCTTCCATTTTCATGGCCTGGCGCAGCTGTTTTTCCAGGGAGACTTCTTTGGTGACATTACGTTTGACGGCAACAAAATTGGTAATCCGGCCTTCATTATTTCTCACAGGAGAGATGGTAGCCTCTTCCTCAAACAGAGAACCATCTTTTTTTCTGTTGATCAGGTGGCCCTTCCAGACTTTTCCCTGTTCGAGCTCAGCCCACATTTTCGCATAAAACTGCGAATCCTGTTTACCACTATTGAGGATTCGTGGGTTTTTTCCGATAGCTATATCGCGACTATAGCCGGTGAGTGTTTCAAAGGCAGGATTGACATATTGGATAGTGCCATCCACATCGGTGATAACCACTGTTTCTGATGCCTGATCTATGGCAGCTTTTAATCGAATTCTGTCCTCTTCGGACTTTTTTATTGTCGTTATGTCTGTGGCAACGTGAACAATATGAGTGAGTTCGCCGCTCTCGTTTTTTACCGGAGAGGCAGAGACCAGGAATGTTTTCCCTAATTTTTTATGATACATTTCTTTGGTGTAGGGAGAAAATGTTTTTGACGTTTGTACCAGTGGGCATCCAGGACAGGGCTGACTTGAGCCATGGAAGAGTTCGTAACAATGTCGTCCCTGAATTGCATTACTGGAAAGTCCCAGAGTGACACAGCCACTTGTGTTTGATTTGATAATGCACAGATCCGGGGTCTGCAGGGTTACTATGTCGGTGAGGGCGTTAAAAGTCCGTTCCCACTCTTTTTTACTGGTCCGTAAAGCCTTTTCCACAGTTACCTGTTTTGCTCTGGATCTTTTTATCTTTGTAACCATCTGGTTGAAGGTGGCTGTCAGGCGACCAATTTCATCATGGGCAATTACCGGCAGCTCCTGAATTGCTTCTCCCCGCCCAAATTTGTCGGAAGCTATAGACAGTGTTTGTAGAGGTTTACTCATGATCCTGGCGAAGAAGAATGCGGCCAACACCCCGAATAAACAGATAATGCTGGCTATACCAATTAATTGCATCCGAAGGGTTTGTATCTTTTGGAGGATGAACTTTTCACAAAGACCGATATGGAGTTCTCCCGCTATACCTTCCAGGAGCGGAACGGTGAGCTCATCAACGATGTTTTTATCGTTGTCGAATTGAAGATGGTTATACGAAAATGATTCCCCTTCAGTGAGGGGGTTAGCGGTCAGGAGAACTTTGGGAAATCCTTCTTTGCCAAAAGTATGGGCGAATACCTCTTTTTTGGTATCGACCACAAAAAGATACGCAATGTCTTTCTCTTTGCTTTTAATCTCAGAGAGCAATTGGTAAAGTTTGATCCTGTTGTCTGTAAAGATGAGGTCAACGCAATGGGTTGCCAGGTGGCGTGCGATGGTGAAGCCTCTTTCCCGGTGTTCAATGTGAAGTGCGTGACTAACTTTGGACTCAACAAAAAATATGGAAGCAATCCCCAGCATGATAACAACTCCACTGACAAGAAATGAAAACTTGTAACCGAGTGGCAGGTCACGGAGTCGTCTTCTTTTAAGGAGTTTACTGTTCATTTGCTATCCATTGTTGCATGGTTCTGACAGTAGTATAGGCTGGATCTGGCACAACGATAAAGCGGTCAATCCTGAGTTCCTTAAGTATTTTCATGCCCGCACTGTCCTTATGCATAGTAAGAAAAATAGTACGCAGTTCTTCTTTCAGGTGGCTATTAAGTTCTTTGGGAACCACCACAGGTGGAATGCCGTAGGGCTCTGATTTTGAAATGATTTTCGTTTGAGATGTGTGGAGAGGGGTACTATGATCCATGTAGTCCCAGATAAGGCTGTCAACGGCAGCACCGTCCACCATTTTTTTTGCGACGGCTTCTATTGATCTGTCGTGGCTGTAGGTATAGGTGACGTGGGAGAAAAAGCTGTCGCTGTTTTCACCCTCTTTTGCCAGCATATAACTCGGTGATAATTTACCAGTGTTTGACAAGGGATCGGTAAAGGCGAATGATTTTCCGCGCAGATCATTCAGAGTCTGTGCCTCACTTTCCTTTGGTACAATAATATAGGAGTAATATACGGGCTTACCGGAAACCACGGGAACGACCAGTAACTCCATGCCAAAGTCGTCGTGGCCTTCTACGTAGGCACCGGTACAGACAAATGCGGCATCCAGCTTGTTTTCTTTAAGAAGCGTGTTCACCTCTTCATAGGTTTCCCGTTGTACAAGTTGCACGGGAAGAGATGTCTTTACAGAAATATAGTTAAGGATTTCCTTATAGAACGAAAATGTCTCTGTTGGGGAGATCATTGCCGATACTGCAATCTTTAGAGTCTGTTCATTTTCTACGGTAGTTTGCGGGGTATGGATTCGTTCACTTTTCTGAAGGGAAATTTTTTTAATATCCTGGGCTTGCTCACATCCGACGACTTCAGAGAGTAGGGCAATCAGAAAGACAAGCAGTAAAAGGAGGCGGCTTTTTGAGTACATGAATTGTCTATTCATTTGTATGTTTTTTGTCTGGTTTCTTGAATTGTAGCAGATTATCAGACCAGAGAGTAATTGAATCCTACTTTAATCGGTTTCTTATCTCCAGTATTCCTTTCTAGTACAAAAAACGTCGGTATCGTCACACTCCCTATAACCGTCACAAACAATCGTTTGAACACCACTTTATTATTACAGGAGGTTCTGATTTGAGTACCGGCTCCCTTTTCGTTTATCGCTATCAGTGACTGTGTGCGCAGGGAACGGCTGTTTTTGAAGTTTTCATTATAACGGCTTCAAGTTCGGTTATTTCTTCATCCTGAAAGGCTATGAATCGCGGATGGAGTGCATATGCTTCCCGAAGGATCGTATTGTCCTTCAGAATCAAAATGAGACGAAACTCACTGAGGTCATTTCTTAGGCAAAGCAGTTCTTTTAAAACCTCTTTATCGGTTAAATAGAGGAGAAGTAAATCGCCGCTGCGCATCCTGAAGGCCAGGGGAGAAAGAAAAAGTGATCCTGCGGGGAGAACCGTCATGGATTGAAGAACCGGAAGTTCCAGCAATCGTTTTACGCACTGTCTAGCGGTCCTTGATCTACAGGTTGTATAAAAAAAAATATTCATGCAGGCTGTTTAGCAAAAAACAGGCCACGTGGGAAGTTGGTCCGGGTTCTGTTGTTTTGTGAGTACTATCAGTATGATATGTGATTGATTGTTTGGCTGTTTTTTGAATAGAGTAGCTACAATAGCGACCAATGTCTATTATTGTAGCCATTGGATGGCTACAAAAGCAGCCATTGATGTTCGGCAAAAGAAGAGTGAGTTATTCAGGATGGATCAAGTAAGCCATGTTTTTCGCGTAACTGATAAAGGCGCGCTCTTGAGAGGTGGGAAATCTGACAGGCTACTGTTATGTTTCCATTGGTATGGCGCATGAGATCATAAATATATTGACGCTCGTAATTATTTTTGTACTCACTCCAGGGGAGTGGTATGAGCTCTTCTGGTGTTTGAGAAACTTCCGGGGAAGAGTGGTGCGGCGGGGATGTGTGTATTGCCGCTTGAGCCTGTTGGATACGGAAGTGTTCAGGCAGGTGATAGGCAAATAATGTGGGCGTCCTTACTGTGCTGGCGACTACCCGTTCCAGAGTCTGTTGCAATTCTCTTACGTTTCCGGGCCAGTCATAGGCGGTAAGGTGTTCTATGAAATCCGGTGAAATTCCCTGGTAATCAAGCTTTGATCGATCCCACATCCGGGCTAGAAAATATCTGATCAGGGGCTTAATGTCTTCCTTTCTGTCCCGCAGGGGAGGGAGGGCGCAAGAGAGGGCCCTTAAACGATACAGGAGGTCGTTTCGAAATGATCCATTGTTTATGCTGCTCTCTATATCAATGTTTGTTGCGGCAATGACTCTGAAGTCACTCTTTTTTTCATGGGTTGATCCAATGGGTCTATAGCTGTGTTCCTGCAACACGCGTAAAAAGGTTTTCTGTACGTTCAGGGGAAGTTCTCCGACTTCGTCAAGAAACAGGGTTCCTCCATTGGCGAGTTGGACAAGTCCTTCCCTGTTATTTTCAGCTCCTGTAAAAGAGCCTTTTACATATCCAAACAGAGTGCTTTCAATGAGATTTTCCGGGAGAGAGGCACAGTCAACAGTTACAAAATTATGGTCTGCACGTCTACTGTTCTCGTGGATGGCCCTGGCAAAAAGTTCTTTTCCCGTCCCTGTTTCACCGGTAATTAAGACACTGGCATCGGAAAGTGCCGCTTCAGCGACCCTGTCGAGGCATTTTGTGAGCTGGGGACTGTTTCCAATAATGGCGTCACGCTTGAGGACAAGTGGTATCTTTTCCGCTCTGTTTTTTTCTTTTTGATACTGCTCTACCCGTGCAATATGAAGGACTAATTCTTTAAGTACATGCGGTTTTTCGATGTAACCCCATGCCCCGCTAACGATGGCCTTTTCTGCGCCGTCTTTATCACCCTTTCCAGTTATGATGATAACTTCTGGAGAGGATGACGCATTTTTAAATCTGGGAATGTATTCCAGGCCGTTGCCATCGGGGAGCTGGACGTCAAGTAGGACAATATCGTACTTTCCTGAAAGAACCTGCTGAAGTCCCTCGGTGAGAGTGGATGCACAGTCTGTCCTATGTCCCGAGGACTGCAGTTGCCGGACAAGCATCTGCTGCAGCATAATATCGTCATCTACAATAAATATATCAGCCATGAATAGCTACCGTTGAGAGGATGTTCATACCTTTCCTGTTTTTCTTTGTCTTTTAATCTTGTACATAGCCTGATCTGCCAGGCGCAGAAGAGATTCCATGTCTTCCTCCTTTTCTGGGTGGGACTGGACAACCCCGATACTCAGGGACAGGGAAAAGGTTTCGTCGGAGTTCTTCCTCCACTGGCTTAGGTTGTCCTGGAAGCGATCCACTATGTTTTCCTTCTCTTTAGCTGATACGTCAAAGAGTAAAACTGCAAACTCGTCTCCGCCCAGTCGCCCGATAATATCAGTTTCTCTGTAGGTATTCATGAGGAGTTTTGCAGTTTCCTGAAGAACAAGATCCCCTTTTTCATGTCCAAACTCATCATTGATATGTTTCATGTTGTCCAGATCGGCAAAGAGCAGGAAAAGAATGTTTTTCTGGCGTTTTGCGAGACGAAGCATCTTTTCTGCACTGCGGATAAAACCACGTCGGTTCATCAGACCAGTCAGGGGATCAGTACGTGCCTGTTTTTTTAATTGTTGTTCAAATTCTTTACGGTCAGAGATGTCTTTGAAGTCTTCTATGATTCCAATGACCTTATTGTTGCTGTTCCGGTATGGTGTTGCTGTAATGATAAATGGTATCTTTCTGCCATTCGAGAACTCTTTGACTGACTCATATTCGATCCACTCCTCCCCTTCGCTTACTATACGCTCAAGAGGGCAATTACTTCCCATACAGGAGGGACCACCAAAAACTTCGTAGCACTTGAGGGCTAATACCTCCTGCTTCTCCATGTCACTCATGTGAAGGAAGCGTCCATTAACCCGTAGCACATTGTGGTCTTTATCCACCACACGCATACCATCAGCTGCAGTGTTGAAAATCTGCTCCATTTCTGCATGGGATTTACCGAGTTCTTTTTCGGCTTCCTTGAGCTGTGTCAGTTGAAAGAAAATTTTATTTGTGGACCAGCGATAGAGAAACAAAATAATAAAGATAAGTACGCTGCCTATAAAGTAGGAGATGATATAGCCACGCTCAATATAGGAAAAATTTGTATCCCTGGAATACCATGCCAGATATCCGATATCAGAATTGGTAATATTTTTTATAGGAAGGAACGAAACCAGGTAAGTCTGTCCGTCGACTTTCGTTGTTACGTTAAATGCTTCTCCACCCTGTAGCAGTTTTTCCGTATGGTTTTTGATCTTGTTGTCGATCGTATTCATGACTGCAGGAGGAATACCATCTGGATTGTGGAAATGGTTTTGTAGCTCTTCTGTATTGAGATCAGACTTTTGAATGAAGAAACGGCTGTTGAGGAAAGATGGTTGAAAATTTGCCTTGCCCTCAGCGACTAATTTCTTCTCTGCAATCTCTTCTTTGACCAGAAGCTGATACCTGCCCTTTGACAGATTCTGGAGACTTTTACGGAACTGTTGAAAGGAGATCCCGATTTCCGCACTTCCTAAAAATTTTTTCTCAGCATTAAAGAGAGGGTAGAGATAGCGAAAAGCATAAAAATGACGTCCCATTTCAAAGCCTTCAAGGAATTGTTGTTCCTGGGCAACGAGACGTATGCTTTCTCGTGTCTGAAGGAGATTGTCGCCGAACAGTTCTGGCTTATGCATTCGTAAAAAACTGTCTCCATTGGGGAGATGAAAATGAAGATGGAGAAAATCATTTTTTACAAGCATGAACATTGGCTGGATTTCAGCGAAAAGGTTCTGCCTCAGAGATATTTTATCCTCTTCAGAGGCCCCGCCTGCCTGCTCCATAAATGACAGAATTGGTGGTTGATTTACTTCAGTCTGGAAAAAAGAATTTGAGAGATCCCGATAATGTGAAAGAGTAAATTCAAGAACGGTCTCAAGTTCCGATGAAAATTGCTGTTGATAACTATACAGCACCTGTTTTTTGCCGTAGGACAGCAGTCCTGCCAGAATGAACTGTAACAGAATAAAGAGCAGCAGGTAGGTTAGAAATGAAAGCTGACGGGCAAAGGTGATCATGTAGTGTGAAGGGGTTGAAGATAGTCTCCAGAATGGTAAACAAAATTCTCTCTTCAGTAGCTCATACTTGGGAGAATAAATCAAGAAGTTGTTTTTTTTTTAGGCAATCTGACTAGGTGGTGTGTTTAAGAGTTAATACTCTCGCTTTCATGGAGTGATTGCACTGCTGTATAAGAAGAAAGCAGTCTATCGGAAGTATCGGGTGAATGACTTTGTTTCCTCACGGGGGGTACGATAACTGTTGATCTGGGCCTCCTTGTCCTCATATCCCAGAGCCATACCACAAAGCAGGATTGTATCCTGCGGATAGCCCAGTGTGCTCTTAATAATTTCAGGATAATCGGCAAGGGATGCCTGGGTACAGGTTGCCAGGTTATAATCCAGAGCTGCAAGCATCACCGATTGCAGGAACATACCGCAGTCAAGATATGATCCCGTTTCCATTGCAGAGTCCATAAAAAAAAGCAGCATCACTGGGGCATCGAAGGAGCGATAGTTTGCAGCCCATTGATCAAGACGGCGCTGCTTGTCACGCCGTGCTATGTTAAGAGTGTCGTACATCTGCTGTCCGCAATGGATACGACGAAGTTTGTATGGATTTTCCCATTCCTTTGGATAGTACTGGTAGTCAGCATTTCCTCTATCACCTCTTCGGAAACTCTGCTCTATCTGCTGTTGCAGCTTCTTTTTTGTTTCTCCCGAGACAACAGCCACCTGCCAGGGCTGAATATTGGCACCAGATGGTGCGTGGCTGGCGGCAGCAAGGATGGCATTAATCTTTTCTTCTTCAACGTCCTTGTTAAGAAAAGCACGTACTGATCGTCGTTGTTGCAGGGCTTCAATTGTATTCATGGTGAAAATCCAGCTTGATACTGGTGTCCGGCTGTATGGAAGAATAAAAAAAGCCCCTGTGCAGAACACAGAGGCTTCAGAGGCTTAACTCAGTGAGGCTGCTTTAAAACTCATTTTGTTTTAGGCGAAGTATCTTTCCAGCAGGCCCTTAAAGGCCATACCGTGTCGGGCTTCATCTTTGCACATCTCATGGACAGTGTCATGGATGGCATCAAGATTCTGTTTCTTGGCTTCAACAGCAAGGTCTTTTTTTCCCTGACATGCGCCATGCTCTGCGGCAACTCGTGCTTCAAGGTTTTCCTTAGTGGATGCGACAACTACTTCACCTAGCATTTCGGCGAATTTAGAGGCATGCTCCGCCTCTTCCCATGCAATACGTTTGTAGGCTTCAGCGACTTCAGGGTAGCCTTCGCGGTCTGCCTGACGACTCATGGCAAGATACATGCCGACCTCGGTACATTCACCGGTAAAGTTAGCACGTAAGCCCTCAATAATTGCCGGATCAACATCCTTGGCAACACCAATTACATGCTCATCAGCCCATGCCATTTCCCCTTCCACAGCTTCTTTAAACTTATCAGCGCTTGCGCCGCACTGTGGGCATTTATCTGGTGCACTGTCACCTTCATGGGTATAGCCACAGACTGAACAAGTAAATTTTTTCATCATAATTCTCCATGTTGTTGTTAATGTATTCATATAAATAACTATTCCCACATGGTATCAATTTCTAAAATAATTGCAAGAAAATAGTGAGTACTTTTTTGAATTTTCTATCGTTTATTGTGAAGAATTTCGAGAAGGTACTTACACTGGCTTGTTTCCCCTTATGTATTCCCGGTGGTTGATTCGTTATCTTCCTGCTGCTTAGGGGAAAAATCTTTATCTAAGATGGTTTTTGCCTGGTTGATGAGATCCATTGCAGCCTTACCACCCATGGTTTCGGGAACTGAATTACCAAGAATTGCAGAAAAAATTTCCCGGTAATTCAGTTTTTCTGCAGGGCCTGACGGGAGGAGGCGTCCCTTTTCTGTACTGACAACCGTCTGTGACAGTAGGAGTTTTTCCAGGCTGCTGAAGAGAAGTGTGGCGGAATATGCAGGGTAATGGATGGGCAGTTCTTTTCTATGCAATGGCGTTTTTCTGCTGTAATAGTCATAGATGGTGTTCAGAATGTCAAAGGCAGCGCTCAGTTGTTCAAGTGGTGAATGAGTGAGTTTTTTTAACTGATACTTCCGGTGCTGTTGACAAGCAAAGGCCAGTTGGGCCCCCCCTAGTATAAAAACCCAGCCAAGGAACATCCATACCAGGAAAAGTGGCAAGGTGGCAAAAGAGCCATAGATTGCATTATATTTGGAAACTCCAATTTGGAGACCGATATACAGATTCTGGGTGAGAAACCAGAGAGTACCCGCGAAGAGAGCGCCGACAAAGGCAGGCCCGAGCTTTACTTTGGTGTTAGGAAAAAAAATGTAAATCAAAAAGAGGGTAAGGGTAATAAAAAAAAGTGGGATAAAAAGCAGCAGGCCGGTTTCTATCCAGGGGCCAGGGAGAAAGTTTAGAAATTTATCGAGTAGCATGTCATTTTTCAGCACTGCATTGGCGGCAAATCCAAAGTTGATCGAGAGTGGCATGAGGATAAGGAATGTGAGGTAATCCGTAACCTTTCTGAGCAGTGATCTTCCCGAGGAAACATGCCATATGGTATTCATCGAAAGTTCGATGTTGGAGAGTACCAGGATAGCACTGAGGAGAACACCGAGAACACCAATCGAACCAAGAGTTGCAAAGTCTGTGTTGTCAACATAGGTGAACATCTGATCTGCTGCCGCCCGGAACTGATCGGTGAGTGGCTCATCTGTCTGGGGGGAGGTAATGGTTGTATCAGGCTGGCTGGCTTGTTCGCCTGGAAGTTTTTCAATTACTTCAGGTATGGCCAGGTGAGTAAGCGGTGTCGTTTCTTCAAGGGTATTCAGATAGCTGTAAACAACCTGTCGTAATTCATCTCCACCGCCAAGCCCTTTGACAACGGCGGTACCCATCGCGAGCATGGGAACCAGTGAAAGGAGTATGGTGTAGGTCAGGGCACTTGCACGAATGTTCAGATCATTGCTGTTGAATTCTTTGAATGTGATAAGGACGATCCGAATGAGAGTATGAAGCCAGGTCAGAGAGAAAGGAGCAGTCTGAAGTGGGGTGCTTGCCCAGTTAAGAAGTCGTCCAGTGACGGAAGAGCGTGCTGTTTTTTTATCTGACATAGGGGGGCTTCAGGAAGCCTGGGTGGTTTTGTTGTTTAACTGGGAGAATTTAACCATTTGTCCAGCATATTAAAAACAATGTCTCTTTTGATTGGTTTAGTTATGTAATCATTCATGCCTGCCTCAAGGCAGAGTTCGCGATCGCCTTTCATGGCATTGGCGGTCATGGCCAGGATAGGAATGCTGGTATATCCCAGTTTGCGAATCTGCCGGGTGGCTTCATATCCATCCATTTCCGGCATCTGCACATCCATAAGGATGGTGTCAAACAAGTCCGGGGTGCTGCTGAACATATCAACCGCAATCTTTCCATTGGCAGCAACTTCAACGTTGTATCCGGCCTTGGTCAGGATCATGCTTGCAAGCTTCTGATTGACCAGATTATCCTCAACAAGAAGAATCCTGATCGATTGCTTTATTTCTTCCCGCACTGAATACTGAGTCACCAGTTTCTTTTCTGCTGCAGGATCAATTTCATCTCCGCCTGTGCCGAGGGTTCTTGAAAGGGTGCGGAGCAGGATGGCTCGTCGCGCCGGTTTGTTGAGGAATGCCGTAAACCCGGCATCCTTACACTTTTTAGCAATTTTTTCCGTTGATGAGGTGTAGGCAAGAAAAGGGATATCTCTACTTTTAAGGTTTGACTCCCTGATTATCCTGGCCAGTTCAAATCCCGTGATGGTCGGCATCTGGAGGTCAATTATGGCAAGGTCAAAGGGGGCACCACACTCTTCTGCTTCCTTCAGAGTTGCCATGGTTTGCGTTTCATCAAGCAGGGCAGTGGTTTTGATACCAGCATTATTGAGAAGGTGAACGAGGATTTCATTGTTTGCTGCATTATCATCCACAATAAGCATTCTGGTCCCCTCAAGATCCAGTTGTTTGAGCGTTTTTGCACGTGAAATTGATGACTTCCGCATCATTGCGGTGAAGTGGAAGGTGGATCCTTTTCCCTTGGTACTTTCTACCCAGACCCTTCCATCCATTAAAGAGGCGATCTTACGGCATATTGAAAGTCCAAGGCCGGTTCCTCCGTATTTTCGGGTGGTGGTGCCGTCTTCCTGTTTGAATGCTTCAAAGATCGACTCACATTTCGAGGAATCGATTCCGATCCCGGTATCACGGATAAGAGCGTGAAGTTTGATGTTTTTGTCGTCTTCCTCCTCCACATTGATGGTTAGTTCAAGTTCACCTTTTTCAGTGAATTTTGCAGAGTTTCCAAGGAGGTTGAGCAGAACCTGGCGGAACCGGCCAGGGTCGCCACAGACATTTGCGGGCAGGTTGTCGTCGATTTTACAAAGTACTTCTATAGGTTTACCTGAGACACGTGGTCGCACCAGTTCACAGACGTCATGGGCTGTGATTTCAGGATCAAAATCGATATATTCAAGACTCATCTGTCCGGCCTCAACTTTTGAGAAGTCGAGAATGTCATTAATAAGGCCGAGGAGTGCTTCCCCGCTTCGTTTGATTGTTTCTGCACTGTCCCGCTGCTCTTCGTCAAGTTCGGTTTGCAGGAGCATTTCGGTGAATCCAATAACGCCGTTCATTGGTGTCCTGATTTCATGACTCATGGAGGCAAGGAATTCACTTTTGGCAACGGAAGCCGATTCAGCTGCAACCTTGGCTTTGCGTAACTCTTTTGTCTGGAGTTCTATTTCTGTTTGCAGGGTCTTTGAATAATTTTCCTGCTGCTCTTGGATAATCCGATAACTTTTTTCGTTATCTTCGAGTGTGGCCTGGTATTTTGCTTCAAGAACTGAAAACTTACGATCAAACTGTTTTTTCTGGATTTCCAGTTTTTTCTGAGCCGCTACTGTTTTCTGGTGGCCTCCAAAGAGCCTGCAACAGAACTGGATATTGTCGATACATGTATCATCCGTGTGCGTGGGACAGGTGAAGTACAGGGTGGCCTTTATTTCTGGAAGAGCTATGGCCGACCAGTTGTTGTCCTCTGTACTGACAACTGCGTATTCCTCCCTGTTCTCTTGCAGCAGTTTCTGGAGTTTCTCGCTAATGGAAGTATCTGGAGCAGAGCCGCTCTTTTTACTGTGTGTTTGGCCCTTGTTGTCGATGCAGATAGCGAAACAATTGGGTACGGAAATGAAAAGGAGGTGCAGCAGTTCATTGATTTCCTTCTCGTACGAGCTGACTGTGTCAAAAATAGAGAAATTATCAGTCATGAAAATTCCTAGCCTCCGTAGAGGTCCTGGGCCTTACTCATTTCTTCGGGGAGATCTTCAATGAGTACTTTGTATTCGTCCATGTTATCCTGCATGTGAATAACAAGATGAGAGGGAAGTTTCGGAGTAATGTTGGAGAGGGCTGTGTAGCCAAGTTGGCCGGTGATATATTCGGCAATCTGGATGATTCCGGTCAGGCTTGAGGGGGCGAAATCGCCACTTTCGAGGTGGTGGTCGCGGATGGCTTCCTGGATGGTTTCTGGCATTTCCCAGTCAATGGTAAGCTGGTACCCTATTTCACAGTGATCGGTCCCCATATGCTCCTGTTCATGACTGGTGAGAGAATCTCCGTCTTCACAGGCATCACAGGCGGCAAAGAAATTCTTCGGATCAACCTGTGATTCGACGATAAGCCCAAAGTCATGCAGAATTCCACAGAGATACGCATCATCCCCGTTTGCTCCAAAAATTCTTTCAGCAATCATCTTGGCGCAGATGGAAACAGCAGCACAGTGCAACCAGAGTTTCTCCCTGGAGAAGGACTGTGATTGTCCCTTCTCCTGGAAAATACTTTTCAGAGCATCGGTTACTGCCAGGTTGTGAAGATTTTTCATACCCAGGTAAGCAACAGCTCTACCGATGGAGTCAACCCTCTGAGAGAGACCATAGAAAGGTGAGTTGACAAGTCGCAACAGGCGTACTACCAGAACGGGATCCATCTTGATGACATCTTCAAAATCCTTCATTGTGGAATTTTCGTCTGCAATGAGGCGGGACAGGTTTGTTACCACATGAGGAAGTGTTTTAATGTCTTTGAATTTTCTAATGAACTTCTTTGCTTTTGACATATATAACCTATTATTTTGGGAAATTAATCAGCCATTATCTCCTTCTTGGTGATCGCTTCCGCCTTGACCCGGTCAAGCAGCTCTGCCAGTACCGGTTTGATGTTTTCACGAATATCCCCTGCGACAATGAGGTAGAGCAGGTCGTCACCCGGGAGGAAGCGTCCGCTGAGAGCTTCTGTGACAATGTCAAATATTCCTTCACGCTTGAGAAATTCCTGGCGAATGGCCTCGATTTTTTCAAGATCCGGTGTGACTTCAAGGGCCACAACGGTTTTTTTGTTGTTGGCACGTGACCAGGCGCGTACGGTGCCATTATGTATGAGGATCATCCCAACATTTTCATTAAAACCGGGTTGTTGTTTCATCTCTGCAATACGTTTTGAAATATCCAATGTGGACTCCTTTTGCGTTGATATATTGTGAGTAAAAGCTTTTGTGATTGATTGCATCAAATAGCCTTCACTATCGGAATTGTCAATCGTTGTGAAGATTGAAGACTGCTGAAATCGAGGTTTGCGTTGTATTTCTTTAATAGCCAGAGTGGGAGGTCGAATTTTTTTGTGCAAATTTCCCAAACAGTATCACCTTTTTTTACCGTATATGAACTGACTCCGACAATTTTGTAGGCACTAAAGAAATCTTCCTCAGTTTCCAGGTGAAAGTCAAATCGTTTTTCTTCAAATTGTTTGGCTGAGACATTATTTAAGAGAATTTTAATATCCTCGTCGGGGTGAAGTTCCCGGTTGTGAGAGAAGTTGTTTAAGTTGCGAAGCTCAGTTGCTGATACTTGGAGCCAGTCGGCAAGGAGTTTTAGTGATTCCTCGGGGAAGACTGTTATTGTTCCCAGGGTTGTGGCGTTTGTTCTCAATATGTTTCGGACACCCAGAGAGCCCAAAACTACGCTTCGGGCTCTCTGGATATTAAGCCATTGAGGTTTTTGTTTTTTCTCGTCGGCTAGTAATGGCAGTGTCCTTGAAGCATCTACTGCGATTCTGGTTTTAGCGGGTTGATTAAATGTTTTTTGCTTTTGGGGCCGGATGGCCTGTGATGATTTTGAGGAGCTGTCAGGGATACGCAGGTTCTGTCCAACAAAAATGGCTGCGTTTTTATCAAGATTGTTGGCATGGCGTAGCGACTTGAGGCTGACCTTATACTTCTGTGCAATTTTTCCAGCGCTGTCGCCTGCTTTCACCCGGTGGAAGTTTGTTGGTTTTTGTTTTCCATGATAAATATGGGGAGGAATCTTAGCGATGAGACTTTTGTGTCGACTGGTGTATGGGAGGTGCAGGGTGTAGCCCTTGGGAATATACTTGTTTCCCTGGAAAACGGAGCGCCTGAGGGCAGGGTTGAATTGTTTGAGGGTTTGCTCGGAAATGTTAAAATGACTCAGTATATCCTGGGCAGAGATGTATGCGGGAAGGGTATACTTCAAGCTTGAACGAGGCGCCTTACGTTGAATGGCTGGATCTTTCTCAAGCCTTTTAGCTACCTGAACAGCAGCAAGAAATTCGGAGTAAAAATTTCGTGATGCAAATTTGAAATACCCCTGTTCATAGTCTGAAAAAATTTTTTCATAGCCAGAATGGGCTTTTTGGGCTCGAAGCATTCCTGCCGGGCCATAGTTGTATGCGGTGATTGCCAGTGGCCAGTTGCCGAGGAGTTTATAGTTGTTTTTGAGGAATGTGGCAGCAGCATGGCTTGCAAGAATGGGATCCTGTCTTTCATCAACAGCATAGTCGATGTTGAGAAACTGTTCTCCCGTGGAGCGTGTGAATTGCCAAATCCCGGAGGCCCCGAATTTAGAATAGGCATTGATGTTAAATGACGATTCCACATGGGGAAGATAGGCAAGATCCAGAGGAAGACCCTGGCGTGAAAAGATGCTTTTGATCTCATCCATGTATGCTCCTGATTGAATAACACCATCAAGGAATCGATCTTTCTGGCCTATCTGAACCCGGACAGATGATGCCGCAGTTTTAAAACGCGCAGGATTGCTTGTCCCGAAGAGGGAGGCAACTCTTTTTTCCTCTCTGGTCTGTGGCTGTATGCCCTGTGCCAGTTTGGTCAGGATTTGAGTATATTTGTTTTTAATACCCTTGAAAATCGGTTGGTTGACTTTGGAGGCACCGGGCAGGCGATGGCTGAATATCGGGAGTACCTCGTAGATAATACTAAGGTCGTTGGAGTCGTGAATTACCGCTTGACTGGTGGAATACTCACTGTAGATTTTGTCCCAGAAACGGACATTTTTGGCAATAACCGGGTAGTGGGGAAAAGGGGTAGCGCCAAAAATGGGTGCTGGGCAGAGGAACAGAAAAAAGAGCAGACCGACAGGCAGGAGGCGTAATTGTGGCGAGCTTGAGATCATTGTGAAAATAGCTTTATACAGGTTGAATCCTTGCATTGTGTCAGGTTATGTTTTTTTCTGTGAGATAAGAGTCTGAACAGGATAAATAGTGTAGTGGAAATGATGAACAGTCATATTAGTATGAACCCCATTAAATCATAAGGAGTGGTTGATGTATACACCTATCTTGGCAACACTTGGATTTATCCTTTCGAAGGATAAAAAGAGGGTGCTGTTGATTCATAGAAACAAGAGAGTTGGAGATCAGCACCTGGGTAAGTATAATGGTCTTGGGGGGAAAATGGAAGCTGGTGAGGACGCATTGTCGTGCCTGAAAAGGGAAGTTTACGAGGAAGCGGGAATTGAATGTGCGGAGGTTGAGCTTCGGGGTACTGTTAACTGGCCGGGTTTTGGTGTAAAAGGTGAGCACTGGTTTGGATTTATCTTTTTGGTGACGAAGTATCGGGGAGAACCTCGAACATCGAATGAAGAGGGGGATCTTCACTGGATGTATATCTCCGAGCTTCCAGATCTCCCTATGTGGGAGGGGGACAGGTTTTTTTTACCCCTTGTCTTCGATGGGGATCCCAATCCCTTTCACGGTCATATGCCATACAAGAACGGTTCACCGACGGGATGGCAATATTCTCGTGGTTAGCATGCTTGCAATAAAACAAATCATAGGTATAATTGTGTAAAATTGTTAATTGAACCCTATTTGTTTTTATTTATATTGGAGTGATCGTAATGACTGAAGAAAATGAACTTGTAAGACTTGAGCAATTTGTTTCGACTCTGCTTGCTAAATTCAATGCTCTACGGGATGAAAGCAAGAAGCTGACAGAACGTCTGCAGAGGCGTGAGGCTACTATTGAAACTCTGCAGGATGAGCTTGCGGCCATGAAAAATGAACGCGGAGATATTTCTTCCAGAGTTAGTAGTCTGATAGGAAAAATCGAAGAGTGGGAGTCAGAAGGTGAAATCTCCACTGAGGACGTCGAACCTACTGAAAAACATTCTGATTCCGGAGTGCAGGGAAATCTGTTTTCCGTGGATGCTATGAGAAGCAATAGTTGAGTACTCACACTGGAAACATTACCCTGCATTAGTTGAGAGGTAGATCTGTTGGAACGACTTGTTCGTTTTAAACTCATAGGGCTTGAATTTGCCTTTTATACCAGTGCACCTGAAGAGGAGGTGGACGAGATTATTGCAATGGTGACAGATCTTGTTGAGGAGAACCGTTCTTCCGGGACTGCTGGAAGTGTTGCTGTGGGTAAGGTTGCGGTACTGGCCAGTCTTAATATAGCCTCAAGATATGTTGAATTAAAACGAAACTTTAATGATTATAAGCAGGAGACTGAAAGTAGATTGATTCGGCTTGGCAAACGGATCAGTGAGGAAATCGAAGAAGAAAAGAAGCTTTCATCAAGATAACCTGTTTTTTTTCGAGAACTTTGCTATACTAGGCTGAGTTAAGAAGAGTTTACAGTTTTCCCTGGCCTGTTGGTGATTTTCAGTGTTGTTGAGCCAACTCTCTTAAAAAGGGTAACTCCTCTGTATCAGAATGGAAAATCGCTTGCGAATTACCAGATGGATATATGAGTGTGCCCACCTATTTAATAGGTTTAACGTTCCTGGAGACACGGCAGGGTGGGGAAATTTATTTTTTCTCAGAACAAAAGCATCGCATTGTTTTTGTTCTGTTTGCATATTCTGGAAAGTTTTGCAATATATGTAATGCTTTCAAGAAATTACCGACAGAATTGACTGCGGTAGGAATAAAGAGTTTCTGGAAAAATAGGAAGTATAGAGTCTGTCTATATCCACTGTTTCATGGGCAAGTTTATGAGGCAGCCGATTTTATATAGTATGAAAAAACAGCTGGTTGTTGCTGATTGTTCCGTAAAAGTTCTTTGTTTATTGTTCTGTCACTGGCAGGAACAGAGAGCATATGTAAAGGATGAAATTTCCGATTTTACGGAAATGACGGGATGGTGAAAAACTGGAGTGTTTGCAGGTTCACCAGGTGCGTCCTTAAACTGTTTTTTTCTCGGGCGGATTAAACATACAGTTTGCATTTGTTATAATGGCCGTGGAAAGCGTTCCTTGAATTTTTTGGGGCGCTGTATGGGCTTCACAAATGCTATTTCCTCATTATTACCCCCTTTTTTCTAAGGGGTTCTCCACTTACTCCTATCTCATTATCACATTCATGTCTGTTGTCATGGGAGAACTTTTGTGGATTTTCAATTAATTATATATCTTGGTGGGGGACTTGTCGCTGGTATTGCAGTGGGGATTTTACTGCGAAAGCGGCTTGTTGAGGGCCATGAGGCCAATATTAATGCTCAAGGGAAGCTGATCATTGAAACAGCTATTTCTCAGGCTGAGCAAATAAAAAAGGAATCGCTGCTAAAGGCGAAGGAAGCTGCCTACAAACAGAAGCAGAATGCCGAGGAAGAGATACGAAAAGAAAAACTGGAACTCAAAGAAGAGCTGCAACGGCTTGGGCAAAAGAAGGAACAGTTAAAACAGGAGTGGACAACTCTGGATACGCGGCGGAGTGATCAGGAGAAACATTCCGAATATCTGAAAACTCAGGAAAAAGAACTGCTGGAAAAGAATAAAGAAGCCGAGCTTCTTATCGGTAAGCAGCGGTTTGAACTGGAAAAGCTTTCAGGACTTAGTCAGGATGAAGCCAAGAAAATGCTCATGGAGTCTCTTGAGAGTGAAGCTCGTATGGATGCAGCAAAACGATTGGCCCGGATCGAAAATGAGATGAAAATGGAGGCCGACCGTAAGGGGAAGAACATCCTGGCGCTTGCCATTTCCCGCTATGCCGGCGACTACGTTGCTGATAAAACGGTGTCCATGGTTCCCCTGCCAAACGATGAGATGAAGGGACGGATCATCGGTCGTGAAGGACGCAATATCAGAGCCATAGAAGCTGCAACGGGTATTGATATCATTATTGATGATACCCCGGAAGCCGTTATTTTGTCAGGATTTAATCCAGTGCGTCGTGAGGTCGCCCGACTGGCCTTACTGCAACTTATTACCGATGGTCGAATTCACCCGGCACGAATAGAGGAAGTTGTTGAAAAGGTAACCAAGGAGCTTGAAGTTGTAATGAGGGAGGCTGGTGAACAGGCAACTTTTGATGTTGGTTGTCATGGAGTTCACGTGGAATTGATTAATCTTCTTGGACGGTTGAAGTACAGAACGAGTTATGGCCAGAATGTGTTGCAGCATTCCCTCGAAGTGGCCTTCCTTTGCGGAATTATGGCTGCCGAGCTTGGTATTGACGTGAAAATGGCTAAGAGAGCCGGATTACTTCACGATATTGGCAAGGCAGTAGATCATGAGGTTGAAGGGTCTCATGCCGTAATAGGGCGTGATCTTGCCAAGAAATATGGTGAACCTGAAGCAGTTGTCTATGCAATCGGTGCTCATCATGAGGATCAGCCACCACAGTCTGTGCTTGATATTCTGGTGCAGTCTGCCGATGCACTTTCAGGTGCACGACCCGGGGCACGAAAGGAGATGCTCCAGTCCTACGTGAAACGACTTGAGGATCTTGAAGCCATTGCAGATGCTTTTGAAGGTGTGGATAAATCCTATGCTATTCAGGCTGGTCGTGATTTACGGATTATAGTCGACTCTCAGAAGGTGAAGGATGGTGAGGCGACTCTTCTCAGTCAGGATATTGCAAAGGCCATTGAAGAGAAACTGACCTATCCCGGCCAGATACGGGTGACGGTGATTCGAGAAACACGTGCAGTACAGTATGCAAGGTAAAAGAATAAATTCCTAATTTTATATAAACGTAAAATGGCAACGATAGAAGAACAAATAACTCTACTCGAAAGAGGAGTGGTTGACTGTATTGGTCATGATGAACTGCTCAAAAAACTGAAGAAATCTCAAGAAAGTGGTGTTCCGCTCAGGATAAAAGCAGGTTTTGATCCAACGGCCCCCGATCTTCATCTGGGGCATACGGTTTTACTTCAGAAGTTAAAGCATTTTCAGGATTTAGGTCACGATGTTTTTTTTCTCATCGGCGACTTTACTGGAATGATAGGAGATCCGACAGGAAAGTCTGAAACCAGAAAAGCACTCACTCGTGAAGATGTCGCAGCCAACGCTGAAAGTTATAAGGAACAGGTTTTTAAAATTCTTGATCCTGAGAAAACCAAAGTTGTGTTTAATTCAGAGTGGCTTGGCAAGCTTGATTCCTTTGATATGATTCGTCTTGCATCAGAACTGACTGTTGCCAGGATGCTTGAACGTGAAGATTTCAAGGTCAGATTTCGTGAAGGAAATCCTATTTCCATTCATGAATTTATGTACCCTCTCATTCAGGGCTATGATTCCGTTGCACTTGAAGCGGATGTGGAGCTTGGTGGAACAGATCAGCTGTTCAACCTGCTGATGGGGCGTGATCTACAGCGTTCAAGGGGGCAGGAACCTCAGGTGGTCATGACTCTTCCTCTTCTCGAAGGACTCGATGGCGTAAATAAGATGAGCAAATCTCTTGGAAACTATATTGGAGTTTCGGAACCTGCCAATGATATTTACGGTAAAGTTCTTTCTGCCTCCGATGAACTTATGTTCCGATACTTCGATCTTCTGAGTGACCTGAGCCAGGATGAAATTGCTGAGTTGAAGGCGCAGATGGACTCTGGTTCTCTGCATCCAAAGGAGATCAAGAAGCAGTTGGCCCGGGAGCTTACCGCCAGGTTTCATTCCAGTGAAGCAGCTCAACAGGCAGAAGAAAATTTTGAGAAAGTATTCCGCAAGGGTGGTCTTCCCGATGATATTGTTGAGAAGAGAATTCATTCCAATGACGACATCTGGCTGCCCCAGCTTCTCGTTGATCTTGAAATGGTGAAGTCAACTTCCGATGGGCGTCGTATGATCAAACAGAATGCGGTATCTCTTGATGGGGAGAAGGTGACGGATATGAATAAAAATGTCACCCCTCGGGGGAGTATACTGGTGAAAGTGGGTAAACTTCGTTTTTGTAAGGTGATTTTCGAATAATTTCTTTTGAAAAAATATAAAATAAGGCCCGTTGGAATACATTCCAGCGGGCCTTATTTTTTACCTTTCTGCTACTGAAAATAGCCTGAAAAATGAGGGTTGACTGCCGTTTACTGGTCTCAGTTAACAAGCACCTCAGAATCAGTGTTACTGCACTCGCTGCAAATTCCTGAAAATTCTATGTGGTGGCCGAGAACCTGATATTGACTTAGATCAGCGGCTGTTTTGTTAATACTGGTCATTACGGGAAGTTCGATATCATCAACCTTACCGCAGCTGAGACAGCGGATGTGGTAATGAGGGGCAATGGTTGCGTCAAAGCGTTTTTGGGTTCCACCAACTTCGAGCTTCAGGATGATTCCGGTTTCAGCCATAAGTTCAAGGTTTCTGTAAACAGTTCCCAGGCCAATACGAGGGAGACGTTTTCTCACCATGTCATATACTTCATTTGCAGTGGGATGGGAGGTGACCTTTCCGAGTTCTTCTAAAATTATCTGACGCTGAGTTGTCAAACGCATTTGTGGAGTAAGTTGCATTGTGTGGCTCCTTAAGAAAAAAAGTGAGTGGTAATTATTCTTGAACGCTAATTTAGATCAATTTGCGTTTTAAGCAAGAGAAAAATGCAAATAAATTTGACATAATGAAGGTGAAAGAGAAGAGTTGTGAAATAAAAAAGAGGTTAAATATGGATTCCTAACGGATTGGAGGGTTGTAATATCCCAATTGTAACTGCGGAAAATCTGTTTGTATTTTTTCAAGCCACTGGCGCATACCCATTGAAATAATTGATTGGTCGATGCCTATGCTTCGCATGTACCACTCAGGATCCATGTTTAGATTTCGTAATTGAATACGATCTGGGCGAAAAGTGTTAAGAAGGGTTGACAGTGCCTCAAATTCTGGGACCGAATCTGTGAAACCGGGAAGGATAAAATAGTTCAGTGAGACAAAAGCACCCTCTTTTTTCATCACTCGAATGGATTCGAGGACATCTGAGAGAGAGAAGCCCTGGGGGCGGTAGTATTTATGGTGATAATATTCCTGGGCAGAGTTTATTGATACCCGTAGACTGTCCAATCCTGCACCTGCAAGGCGCTGAATGGCCTCTGGTAAACTTGCGTTGGAATTAAGGTTGATGGTACCTCGGTCTGTTTTCTTTCGGATCGTTTTTATTGCTTTTTCCAGGGTATCAGATTGAAGAAGGGGCTCCCCTTCGCAGCCCTGGCCAAAACTCACTATGGCACTATCCGCATTCTGGAGATGGGGAACAGCTACCTGTGCAATTTCAGTGGGCGTCGGGACAAACTGAATCCTATCCTGAGTGGCAGAACATTTTCCGGATGCCTGGAGAGAAATACAGCCTATACACCTGGCGTTGCAAACAGGAGATGTCGGTAATGGGGCCTCCCAGCGTCCGAGGAAGTAATTTCTTGCTGCCGGGCAAGCATAGGTCAGGCAACATTTTCCAAGATGCTGAATAAGTCTGTTCTTTTTATTGTCTTTGAGTTTTCTGGTAGTTCTGGAGTTTATTATCTCCTGATTGAACTGAGTACAGTCCTGACGAATATCATTATCGCTTCGAAAGGCGGTGGTCCAGAATCTGTCGTCGTACCAGCCGATGGCTGTATAGGCAAACAGAGGAAGGCGGGGGGCATTTGCAGTAGTCTGGTAGGCGCTGTTGAAAATAGCCGTATGTGCAGGAGACATAAAGGCGGCAACCGCCTGGATAGTCTCATTGGAATAGGGATCTTCTTCTACTAAAAGTGCTTCTCCACTATTGAGATCACACCCTACGGGAAGGCGACCTGGAAGAACGAAAAGTTCGCTGCCTTCGGGCAGCGGGATAAAATCTTCTTTATCGGGGAGTCTGTAATTTCCTGCACTCATGCCTGCTGCATGAAGGTCGGGGAGATCCTTTATATTCCCCTGAGCATCACCATATACGAGAAAAGGCTGTCCATCTGGATGAATCACTGTACTGGTCGGAGAACTTTGAATACTGAATCAATAGCGCGGTAAACGTCAAGATCTTCACCGAAAACATCTTCGATTGCTGGATTGTCAATAAGATCTTCAATAACATACCCGGTGAGGTAAAGGCTCAGGATGTTCGGGTCAGGAACCAGAGTACGGATAGGGGCAACTTTCATCTGGATGTCAAATTCATCCTTTTCAGGAAGACTTTTCAGTTGGCTGAAAAAAGAATCTCTGACAGCTTGAACGGAATTGATTTCAAGGACATTCCTGTCAATGAGTCGCTGGGTTACCAGTGTGGCAAACTCCTCCGCGTTGTCACGGGCTTTGTTGAGGATAAAGCGTCGTTCTCTTTCACGTTTTCTGTCAATGGCACGTATGGTTTTGTCCGTGGCATTAGTTGCACTTATATGAGCTTTGGCCATTATGTTCTCCTGTGGAGGAAGCTGTAAATCAAATTTTTCTAAAATTTACAGTATAATCGAGAATCTTCCAATCAAAATTTTCATTCATTGCTATTATAGAGTGCTGCGAAATCATCCATCCTTGCCTGCAGTGTTGCGGGAAGTTTGAGCTGGTACTTCTGAAGATATTCTGCCGCCATTCGATGGGTGTTGAAGATAGGAATGTTGAGCGAGAGATTCATGATTGCCTTATCAATCAGTCGGGAATGAGAGCTGTCACCATAGAATTCCTCAAGAACACCGGGGAGCATCTCGTAGAATGATGCTGAATCCTCTGCATAGAGGAGAGCTTCGGGGGATTCACTGAGATCGGCTTCATCCACCGGACCCTCGTGACCGAATTTCCATCCGGTGAGACCGTCGTGGTAGCCTTCAACCCACCAACCATCCATAATAGACAGATTGGGTACGCCGTTCAGGGCAGCTTTCATACCACTGGTTCCGGAGGCCTCGAGTGGTCGCTTTGGGTTGTTGAGCCAGGCGTGAACGCCAGCTACCATAACCTTGGCTATCTGCATGTCATAGTTGGGGATGAAAATAAGATTCACCAGCCCCTTACTCTTAACGTGGAGTTCTTTCTGATAATCAAGAATGAGTTTTATGACGGATTTCCCAGGTTCATCTGCTGGGTGGGCCTTTCCGGAAAAAAGAAAGTTTATGGGCCAGTTATTTTTGAGTGCGATAGAACAAAGGGTGTCAATATTGTCAAAGATCAGATCCGCACGTTTATAGGTGGAAAAGCGTCTGGCGAAGCCTATTGTAAAAACATCAGGTGTGAGTCTCGTGGTATCATCGATAATGTTTGAATAGTGGTTAGGTGGATCTATCCAGGTGCTTGTCATCTCATTTCGATGAAGGAGGAGCATGGAGTTGATGTATTGGTAGAGGATTTCAGAATCCTTTTCCCAGGCTCGAAGGAGGTATGTTCTGAACTGTTTGTTATGTTGAAGTTTTTTTGCATTCTGCAGTACTCCTGGATTGTCTCTCCAGCCTGCAAGTTCCGGGAAGCTGTCAAAAAGTTCAGCCCGAGCATCACTGATCCATGTCAGGTGATGAACACCATTGGTGATCGCTGTGATTTTCTGGGCGAAACGTGGAAACTGTTTATGGGTTACGTCCCTGTGCAGCCTGCTGACACTGTTTGCTGTACGGTTAACACGCATGGCCAGGGTGGTGAAGTTGTAGGAATGTGGTGATTCGTCGTCGTGGGCCAACAGTTCCAGGATGTGCCTGCATGATTTATGGCTGATTCCGGCATAAACCGATTTGTTAAAACGATCATGTCCGGCCTTTACAGGGGTATGAATTGTGTAGACCAGTCTTTTGGCAACTTTATCCGCTGCTGCAAAAATCTGCTCCTCGGAGGCTTCGCAGAGGTTACTGTGTTTTAACATTCCCTGAAGTTCTTCAGCAATAAGTTGCAGAGCAACAACAACACCGTGCTGCTCATTGAGGTGAAGAGTGCTCGAGGTGATCCCGATCGCTTCCATAACAGGAAGAATGCCGGTTCCAAGCATTCGTCGTTGGGTCGCTTTAATGATGGAAGAATCAGAGTTGTATAGCTGGCCGGCAGCATCACGAATGGGTATTGGGTTGTCTGCGAGTGAAAAATCGAGCAACAGCTCAGGAATAAAATAATCCAGGCTGTGGTTAACTTCCATCTTCATCCATACCTGCGCTTCTGCCATGGTTTCCTGATCATATTCATTGAAAAAGGGGATCTCGATCTGGAGGGGCTTTTCGGGATTGTCAGGGTCGTGGAGAAGGTAGAGGCCAGGAGTGTCTTCAGGCCGCCATTCTACAGTCTGGGATATCTGACCAAGCTTTGAGTCTACAATCTGGGAAAAATAGCCATGACGATAGAGTAGACTTACAGCGACTACAGGAACCCGGCAATCGGCAAAACTTTTCAGGGTGTCACCTGCAAGTACCCCAAGTCCTCCACCGTAGCAGGGGATTTTTTCGGGGCCATGAAAGAGTTTTTTGATAAACTGTTTCGTATTTGAGTCCATGCTGTCTGTTTTCTCGAGATCCATGAGGGTGTCTTTGATGGGGTGGAACACATCGGGGTCTGCCCCGATTTCCATGGAAATATAAACAACGGAATTTGAGTCGGCAGCAGTGAGTTTGCTCCAGACCTTATCAAAGATTTCCTGGGATACGCCGAAGAATGTGCCAAACTTGTTTTTTGCCACAAGTTTATGGAGTTCTAAATTATCAGCTGAGTGGTTACCTGCTTGCATAATATTCTATGTTCTCTTGTTCTTAATAAATGATTATTGATTACCTGTTCCAGGTAATTGGAGCGTGTACACCGTTACAGTAATTATTTTGCAATGAGTCGCATTAACATTAGCACACTAGAGAGCTGTGCTCTATTTTACAAGTGCAAAACATGTCAGAATAAAAAATTTTACCCAAATAGCATCTTATCATGAAGTAATGGAAAACGTCTGGTGTTTTTTAGCAAATAAAAGTAGAATTAGAAACCTGATTTCAGGTGTAAAAAGTAGTATGAGAACAATGTTTGTTGAAGGTGTGACATTTTGTCCACAGGAGGAAAGCATGACTAGGGGTCGTAAAATTAGTAGTGGAATATTTCTACTGAGTGTTATCTTTGTATTATCGGCCTGCAGCAGTAAAAAGCCTGAAGATACAGCAGAACTTTCCAGGCAGGATTCTACAGCGATTGGTCAGGAAGAGTCTTTGGATTCCCGATCCATTGGTATAATGGAGGGGCGTACAACGGGGCCCATGTTGCCCGTTTATTTTGGCTATGACAGATCTTCGATTCGGCCTGATCAGGTTCCGAGGATGAAGGTCAACTCTGACTTCCTGAAGGATAATGAAGGTATCAGAATCCGCATTGAAGGAAACTGTGATCCTCGTGGAACCAGGGAGTATAATCTGGCCCTTGGGGAAAAGCGTGCCCTGGTGGCAAAAAAATATCTTGTAAATGTTGGTATTGCAGCAGACCGGATTTCCACCGTGAGTTTGGGTGAGGAAAAAATCCTTCTCCATGGTCACGATGAGTTGTCGTGGGCGCAAAATCGTCGTGATGATTTTATTGTTGAGAAATAACCTGGTTTAAAATTTTGATTAATTCCTAAAAAAAAACAGGAGAAAATTTGATGTTGAAACACTTATTATTGGCAGTATCCTTGGTTGCAGTTACAGCTTTCACCTTTGGCAGTGGTGTTGCTCAAAGTGCTGAGACTCAGAAAATAGGCGTAATGAATATCCAGAAAGTTCTTCTTGAGTCCACTGCTGGAAAAACTGCAAAGGGTGTTTTTGAGAAGCGGATGAACGAACTTCAGGAAAAATTCAAAGTAGAGCAGGATGCATTGATCGCACTGCAGCAGGAGATTGAAAAGAAGAGTTCCGCCTGGAGTAAAGATAAGAAAGGTGAAAAAATTCGCGAATTACAGATGGGACAGCGTGAACTCCAGGTAAAGAGCGAAGACGCAAAGATGGAACTGAAACAATTACAGGATAAGGAACTCGAGCCTATCCTGAACATGTTGCAGACTGTGGTGAATGCTTATGGAGAAAAGAACGGGTTTTCCGTTATTCTTGATTCCAAGGTTGCCGTTCTGTACGCTGCTCCCGGTGTTGACGTGAGCGATGAGGTCAAAGAAGAACTCAATAAACGTATGAAATAAGAGCTTTCCATTCTTTGAATAATGCTGTTACAAACGATGCAGGGGATAGATCCTCTGCATCGTTTTTCTTTGTCCAAATTAAAAAATGCAACCATTAGAATTTATAAAATTTACTCCTCGTACAAACTGTGGTGAGTGTGGCTATGCGGCATGTCTTGCCTTTGCAGCTGCAGTGACCAAGGGTGGTGAAAGACCGGAAAAGTGTCCCTATGTTGATGTTTCACAACTCGGTGACGAATTCTCCGGTACGGACAGGGGGAAGGATGGACTTGAAGGTGTTGCCAAACTGCTTGATGAGAAGGATCTGGCTCTGGTCGCCTATCTGAAAAAAAAGACAGCCAATATTGATTTTAGCCAGGCTGCCGAGGCTATAGGCTGTGAATGGTCCGGGCCTGAAAGAGACAGTCTGCTCCTAAAATTCTTTGGACAGGATGTTGAGATATCCCATGATGGCATTCGTATAGACGGTAGAGAGGCGGAGGATCCGAGGGATCAGATTTTGTTATATAACTATGTCCATTTTGGCGGTGGTGCGGAACCGGAACAGGATTGGATAGGTATGGAGTCGCTTCCCAATTCCATTTCCAAGGTTCGTACCCTCAGGGTATACTGCGAAGAACGTATCGCCAGTCATTTTACTGGCAAGGCTGACCTGCTTATAGCTTCGGCAGATGGTCTTGGTGCAGTACGTCAGGAGAACCCGGAACAGAGTTGCAGTGCCGCATTTTTTGTTCCAGCCCTTCCAAGGCTGCCGCTGTTTGTCCTTTTTTGGGATGAGGAAAAGGAGGATGGTTTTCCTGCTAAGGTGAAAGTCCTCTTTGATCGCAGGGTAAATGATTTTTTAGATATTGAGTCGTTGGTTTTTGTGTGTGAGCGAATGGCCGAGCGTTGGGTGAAACTATAAGATGAAATCAGAACTTTCAAAGCTGGTCCAATTGATCAGTGGCAAGAAAATACTTGTGGTCGGTGATATTATCGTTGATCATTTTATCTGGGGTACGGTGAGTCGAATTTCACCGGAGGCACCTGTGCCCGTGGTCAATGTTACCAGGGAGGAATTCCTCCTCGGAGGCGGCGCAAATGTTCTTCATAACATATACTCGTTGGGGGGAACGGCTGTTCTCTGCGGTATAATAGGTGATGATGAAATGGGAGAGCGTCTTCAGGATCTCCTGCACGGACTGGGTGCCTCAACTGCTGGCCTTGTAAAGGGAAGACGTCCCACCACTGTGAAAACACGAGTTGTGGCTCAGGGACAACAGGTTGTCCGTTTTGACCGTGAACAAACCGGGGCCCTCTCAGACTCTGCCGTCGCTTCAATGACTGCTTTTCTGGACAAAAATTTGTCCGATTTTGATGCTGTTATTGTTTCTGATTACTATAAGGGTGTAATCGGAAAGCCCTTGATGAAAACCCTTCTCGCCCGGGTGGCCAGAGTTGGGGAAGAGAGTGGAAAAAAAATCCCGGTGGTGGTTGACCCTAAGCCAAGTGAGCCGGAACGTTTTTTTGGTGCATCCCTTATCACTCCAAACCATATGGAAGCTGAGAAGATGGCCGGAATGACCATTGAAAGTGTCGAGGATCTGCGCATTGCTGCGGGGATACTGCTTGAAAAAACAGGATGTGAAGCTGTGCTGATTACCCGTGGAGAGGCTGGTATGGCACTCCTTGAAAAGGGGAAGAAACTGGTTTCCATCCCGACCACTGCCCAGGCTGTGTTTGATGTGACGGGTGCCGGAGATACCGTGATTGCTGCCCTTGCTCTCGGGCTTGCGGCAAAGGCGAGCTATACAGATGCCGCGTCCCTGGCGAATATTGCAGCCGGTGTTGTGGTCGGAAAAATTGGAACAGCCACCGTGGATCAGAATGAACTGCTTGCAGTACTCCACGGCGAAGAAGTTGCAACTACATTCAGCAGCTGCTGATAAAGGAAAAAAATGTCCAGTAAGAGTATGACCGGATTCGGTCGTGGTGAAGCAGAGGCCGGAGGGCGGCAGTGGGTTGCAGAGATTCGTTGCGTCAATCATCGCCACCTTGATCTGAAAATTAAATTGCCAAGGGGCTATGCAGATCTTGAAGAGCGGGCGCGGAAAATGGTGGCCGAAACTCTGCAGCGAGGTCGGGTGGATGTTCTGCTCAGTGTCAGCGGCGATTTTTCCGATCTTCACAAAATTGAAGTAAACAGCAGCCTTGCTGCAACCTATAATAAGGCACTGGCAGCTCTTGCCAATTCGCTTGATCTGGCAAATGACACAACCCTCTCCGGGCTAGCCTCCTACCCCGATGTTCTGGTGTTGACACGGAAGGAAGAAGACCTGGAGGCTGTCTGGCCCGTTATGGGAGCTGCTTTGCAGGAGGCCGTTGATGCCTGTGACACCATGCGAAGCCAGGAAGGTGAAGCAATGGCCAGGGATCTCCATGAACGCCTGGAAAATTTTGCTGCCGATGTCCAGAAAATCGGCAACAGTATTCCAGAACTTTTAGAGCGTAGAGAGCAGAGTCTTAATGAACGTCTGCAGAAATTGCTCGACAGAGTGCAGCTTGATCCCCAGCGTTTAGCCCAGGAAGTAGCCATCCTTGCCGATAAGACCGATGTGACCGAAGAGATTGTCCGTCTGGAAAGTCATATTAATCAGTTCAGATCCTTCCTTGATGCTGATGAGGCAACGGGGAGGAAGATCGATTTTCTACTCCAGGAATTTCTCCGTGAGGTTAATACCATGGCCTCTAAAATTAATGATGCTGATATTGCTCATCTCACCGTCAGTCTCAAGGCAGAACTTGAGAAGATGAGAGAGCAGGTGCAGAATCTCGAATAGGAGGAGGCCCTATGCAGCTTATTAATGTCGGATTCGGTAATACAGTTATGGTTGAACGTATTGTTGCTGTGATCAATACCGGTTCATCTCCTGCAAGAAAACTTAAAGAACTCGCCAAAGAATCCGGGAAACTGGTTGATGTTACCGAGGGGCGGCGCACACGCTCAATGCTGGTGATGGATTCCAATCATGTTGTTCTCTCTTCTATTCAACCAGACACCATTAATCAGCGTTTAACTGCGCTTCAGCTAGGCCCCCATGTGGGTGAGGCGATAAAAGGGGCAGGAGGGAAAGAACGATGACGAAATCTGGACAGCTTTTTATTCTTTCCGCCCCATCCGGTGCCGGAAAAACAACGCTATTAAAGAAGGTGATGCGAGATGTTGAGAGACTGGCATTTTCTGTCTCCCACACCACACGTTCACCTCGCCCAGGAGAAACAGATGGTGTGGATTATCATTTTGTTTCTGTTGATGAATTTGAGGCCATGCGTGAACAGAACCTCTTTCTTGAGTGGGCTGAAGTACACGGGAATTTTTATGGTACCAGCCGTCCGGCAGTGGCAAAACAGTTGGAGCAGGGGGTTGATGTTATCCTTGATATTGATGTTCAGGGGGCTGCGATCATTACAGGCGACAAAAGTGTGCATGCAGTTTCGGTGTTCGTGGCCCCTCCGTCACTCGCTGAGCTTGAGAGGCGTCTTCGCGGTCGTGGTACAGATAGCGAGGAGACTATAATGGTGCGCCTGGGAAACGCTGCGAAAGAGATGAGTTGTGCCGACGACTACGAGTATCTCGTGATCAACGATAACCTTGAAGTGGCAGCTACGACCTTAAGAGCAGTACTCATTGCTGAAAGGAGTCGGGGGCATCGGCTTCCTTCGGGTGAGCCAATTAATTTAGGAGCCCTTACGAAATAACATGGCTACTTCTATCAATTTCGTTACGGTTCCTTATTTCCCTCAAGGGGGGATTAAAAAGAGTGCCGCTCCGGGCGACAAGATGGCTATGGTATTTTTTACAGTGGCTTAGGTGAGAATAAGTGAAAAATAATAGGAATTTTCAGAAGGGAAGTGAACGAAAAATTCGTTTGAGTGAGGATCTGCTCTGGGGAATTCACCCGGTTATCGAAGCCCTTGAACAGGAAATAGAGCGGGTGAGCGAGATCTTTATTGTTAAGGATCGAAAAGGGGGAAAACGTGAAGAGATTATTGAGAAGGCGCGAGCTGCCGGTATTAAAATAAACTTTATGGATTCTCTACGTCTTGTGGGCGAGGATGCGGCGCAGGTTCGCCATCAGGGCGTTATCGCTAAAATGTCACAGACGGCCCTGATACCCTTTGAAGTTTTACTTGATAAGTTTCAGAATCTTGTGCAACAGGGTGCTAACCCGAGGATTATAGCACTCGACACCCTGCAGGATCCCCATAATATTGGTGCAATTATACGATCTGCCCATGCCTCTGGTGTTGATGGAATAATTGCAACCCGTGAACGTTCTGCCCCCATCGGGGGAACTGCGGCAAAATCGGCTGCCGGTGCCATGTCCCATATCGATATCTGTCAGGTTACAAATCTTGCGCAGTCATTGCAGGCCTTAAAAGATGTCGGGGCCTGGATCTTCGGGGCAATAAAGGATACCGACGCTCAATCATTGTATCAGTCAGACCTTGTTCTTCCAGCCTGTGTCGTTATAGGAAGTGAAGGAACAGGTATTCGACCACTTGTTCGTAAACAGTGTGATGTTCTGCTTTCCATTCCCATGGAAGGGCAGTTGGATTCTCTAAACAGTTCAGTTGCTGCAGGTGTTATTATGTTTGAAATGCTGCGTCAACGTCAGGCCGTTTTGCTTTAGTCAGGATTTCTGTAGTTTTAGAGATCTTGTAGTATTTCCCCGTGATTTCCTGATTTCGTCCCTGATTATCGATATTCGACAATAATGTCGACAGAGCCGAAATTGTCGAGTCAGCTAGCAGAATCAAAAGAAAAATCAAGGTGTAACAGATTGTTTTTTGTGTGTTTATGTTGCTTCATCTAATATGGCACATTTCTGGCAGTGTGGGCTGGAAGTACCATAAATACTCGTGTTTGGATCGGTAGCATACATTTTTTTAGGGGAGTTTTATTGTGAACATACGAAAAATCACATCCATGACCATGTTCGTTTCATTTATACTGCTGGTTCTTACCTCAGTTATTCTCTATATCGTCCCCCAGGGGCGTATTGCTTATTGGGCGGACTGGCACTTATGGGGGCTTACCAAGGTGGAGTGGGGTAATCTTCATATAAATCTTGGTTTTCTCTTCCTTTTTGCCGGCCTCCTTCATATGTATTACAACTGGGCTCCCATAAAAGCCTATATGAAAAACAAATCACGGGAGCTGAAAGTCTTCACTCCTTCCTTTAATGTGGCGGTGCTGATCAGCCTGGTTGTCGGTGTCGGAACCTATTTTGAGATTCCGCCAATGAGCACGGTCATCAACTTTGGAGAATCCATTAAGGACAAGGCTGCAGAAACATACGGTGAACCACCCTATGGTCATGCTGAGCTCTCTTCTTTGAAGCTTTTCACCAAGAAACAGAATCTGGATCTGGATGGAGCCATGGACCTTCTTCGTAAGGCTGGGGTACAGTTCAGTGATAGTTCTGATACTCTTGCGGTAATTGCTGCTGCCAATAAAATCAGTCCTCAGGCTGTTTATTCGGTAATAAAATCAGCTACGATGGAGATAGAAAGCACGGGAGCAGTAGATTTTCCCGATTCTCCAATGCCTGGTTTTGGTAACAAGACCCTTGCTGCTTTGTGCAGCGAGTATGATTTAATGTTTCAGCTTATACGCAGAGGGCTTGCCCAGAAAGGAGTGAAGGCCGAAGCTGAAATGACCATTAAAGAAATAGCAGCCGCTAATGATACAGAGCCAATGGCAATATTTGAAGTTCTTCATGAGATCGTGAATGAAAAGAAGGATATCTAAAAATGTGCTTAAACGTGTGATTGCCCTTGAGGCAGTTATACTTTTGATGACTTTTTTGATCGGAGTAGACCTAACGTATGCTCAGGATTTTCTTATTGGAAAAGTACTGAGTGTGGATGGGAATACAATCGAGATCGCTCCGGCTCCATCCTCTTTGGGAGCTACCGATGAAGCGGTATCCAGAGGAAAGACTGTTTTGGTAAAGATCGCGGAGATAAATGATTTACAGGATTCTTCCCAATCATCAGGCTTGCCCGGATGTGTCGTTGTGGGGGAGACGATTCGCCTGTGGGGAAAGCAGCTCGAAGCTGAGGCTAATACATTTATTGCCACTGACATCAGAGGTTGCAGGGGAGACGGTTGTTCTTCTGACCCAACCGGGGTTCGTGTAAGATTGTTACGGAGCAGGAAATACAGTCAATCCTTTTCTGAACATGATGATCGTAATACCGAGGGAGATGGTCACGCTGGTACCGGTAATGGGAGGGGCGGAAATGGTGGTAACGGAGGCAACGGCAACGGAGGTGGCAACGGTGGTGGTGGTGGCGGTGGCGGCGGGGGCGGGGGCGGCAGATGAAGCTCTATCCAAGCTGGCGGACAAACCTGTCTTTTTTTACACTGCTTATTGTGCTGGTCGGGGGGTATTTTTTAAGACAGACGCAACAGGCCTCCCATGAACTTCAGAAACATGCTCAGGATCACTCGGAAATTCTAGCAGCAGTTGTTGAAGTAAACCTGCGCAATACCTTACTCTCCCAGAAGAGTCTTGAAGAAACGGTTGCAGCATCCCTCGAAAACAGTGCTCGTTTTATCCATTACCTGGATATGGTTGAACCTTTTTCAAGTGCCGAATTGACCGCTTTTGCCATGGAATCTGGCTTTGCAGGGGTGAAAATTGTCCAGGCCGGGAGTAGTGAAGCCGTGAGTGGACCCTCCGGCTGGCTTCCCGAATGGAAATGCAGGCAATCAGGTGGACTGGAACGGCTCGGGGATGAACAGCTTTATTTGTTTACATACCTTCCTGTCCCTGATTCCGGAAGTGTGCTGCAGGGAGATTGCGTGTTGGTTGGTCTTTCTTCCCGGACAATTGATGCCACGCTTGATAAGATTTCCGTTGAGCGCCTCCTGAATATGTTCGAAAATATGTACGATATTGCCTATGTACGTTTTGAGGCTGACTCCGGTGTGCATCCCGTATCACCAAAGGAGGTCTTAGAGACGGTTATTGCTATTGGTGATAAGCGGCTTATTGTCGCTTTGAAGACAGATCGTTTTGGTAAACGTCGCCAGCAGATGCAGCGAGAGTTTATGATTTTCCTCAGCTTTCTCATCCTTTTTGGTGCACTTTCCTCCTGGCTCCTTTATCGGATTCAGCGACAACGGTTGCAGCAGACGCGTGAGTTTGACAGGAAGATGGCGCGTCAGCACGAAGATGCGGCACTTGGCAGGGCAGCTGCAACCCTTACCCATGAACTCCGCAATCCTTTAAACGCCATTGGTATGGGATTGCAGCGTCTTCAGATCGAGGCTGCAACTCTTGATAAGGATCACAGCAAGCTCATTCGCAGTATGCTCAGCGCTGTTGATCGGTCTAATACCATTATCACCAGACTGAAAGATTCCATCCACTCTTTTGAAATAACAAGAGATAAAATTGATATGGGGGTACTGGTCACTCAGGTAGTCACACTCTACCAGGCACAGTGTGAGCAGCAGAACATTACCGTAAGTATCAGCTGTGACAAGGATATGTGTCTTCGTGGTGATAGGGTTCTTCTTGAACAGCTTTTTGAGAACCTTGTTAAAAATAGTGTGGAAGCACAACCCGATGGCGGATTTATAGATATTTCCATTCATTTGGCAGACGATACAACAGTCTGTCTTGTGGAGATTGTGAATGGTGGTTTTTTACTGTCTCAGGACAAGAGTGGGCTGCTTTTTGAACCCTACTTTACCAGTAAAAGCAGAGGAACCGGCCTTGGTCTTGTTATCAGTAACAAAATTGTTCGGGCACACGGGGGACAGCTTGACTGGGATGCTGATTATAACAAGCAGACTGTTCATTTTGTGGTCAGTCTGCCAACTTCTTAACGTTTTTTTCGCAGATTTAACGAAGAATACAAAAAGCGGTGTACAAGCCGAAAGCACGTGAATTCCTATGCTGATACTGATAGTCGATGATGAAATAACCCAGCGGGAAATGCTGCAGGGTTTTCTTGAAAAACAGGGTTTTAAAGTGCTGACCGCTGCAGGCGGCAATGAGGCATTGCGTATTTTCGAATCTGCTCCCGTGGAGCTGGTGCTGATGGATCACCGCATGGAGGACATGAATGGTGATGAGGTACTTGAACGGATGAGAGGCGCTTCCCCTCTGGTGCGGGCAATTATGATTACTGCCTACGGAGATGTGTCAACGGCCGTAAAAGTGATGCAGCTCGGTGCTGACGATTTTATGGAAAAACCCGTCGATCTTATGGATCTCCTGGCTAAAATCCGTAGAATTGAACAGGGCCTTATGGTTGAGAGGGAGTCTGGAAAGATAACAGAATCACTTGAGCAGATTGAATTGCCAATATCAATCATCGGTTCCAGTAAGCCCATGCAGGAGCTGCTGTCTCTTATTTATCGCGTCGCTCCAACGGAATGGGCTGCCTTGATTCACGGAGAAACCGGTACAGGAAAGGAACTGGTGGCAAGACTTATACACCTGATGGGACCTCGGAAAAATGGCCCCTTTGTTGAGGTGAATTGTGCTGCAATCCCAGAAAATCTGTTTGAGTCAGAACTCTTTGGCCATGAAAAGGGGGCATTTACCGGTGCTGCTTCACAGCGTCGTGGACGTTTTGAGCTTGCAGCTGGCGGAACACTCTTTCTTGATGAGGTGGGAGAGTTGCCCCTGCAGCTCCAGGCAAAACTCTTACGTGCGCTGCAGGAAAAGAAGGTGAGTCGTGTTGGTTCCGAAAAAGAGATCGAAGTTGATGCCAGGGTGCTTACTGCTACCAATAAGGATCTGCAACAGATGGTGAGTGAAGGTAGTTTTCGTGAAGATCTGTTTTTTCGTCTCAATGTTCTTGAATTACGCGTTCCCCCTCTGAGAGAACGTCGTGATGATATTGTGGAGCTGACAGAATATTTTCTTGGTAAATATGCAGTCAGCGACATTGGGTTCGGCACCGATGCCATGGCCCAGCTGGTGAAATATCCATTTCCTGGTAATGTGCGTGAGCTTGAACATCTCATTCAGCGTCTGGTTACTCTTGTCCGTGGATCTCGAATTGAAGTGATGGATCTTCCCATGAGGGTACGTGAGGGCAAGAATACGGGAGGACTGCTCAGTGAGCGCCTGGCCGAGGTAGAAAAAGAGATGCTGATAGCAGCACTGGAGGAACACCAATGGGTTCAAACCAAGGCTGCGGATTCTTTGGGGATAAGTGAGCGTGTTCTGCGGTACAAGATGAATAAGGCAGGGATTAAAAAATAGTGTTCTTGAATTTTTGAATTACCATTATTTCTAAAACATAAGCAATGTCTGGGAATCTCACCTTAAACCTGAAAATTTTTCGATAATGGAATTGTCTGGAAATATCTATTAATCAGTAATGCATACATACAACAATATTAAATAGACCTGCTCGATCATCTCCCCCCTCCCCCCCCAATTCGTGATCTTTTGCAAAGAACTGAATGTCTTTTCGAAAAAACCATTTTGTTTATCCGCAACTATATATTGTTTACACTCATGTAATTCAATTCCTGGCCATGGAAAAACTCTTTTGTTTGATAATAACGATTTGATATCGTTTTGTATTTTAAACCTTGTGTAAAAGCACAACGTTGTGATAACTTTCAAAACAAATAAAAGGAATGCTAACCATTTTCAAAGCTTATGCTTGCTTACTTGTCAGTATCAAAAAAAGATCTGCCCTGCTTATTGATAAAAAAAATCGATTGTGGCGGAGTCTGATGATACTGTTCATTCCGGTATGAGAGGTCAGTACCTCTGCAAGACAAAGTAGTATACTCTTCCCAACAATGAGGGAGGACGTAAATCAGCGTATAAAGAAATAACCATATGGACAATAAAAATCCGATTTATGCTCGTCTGCAAAAGTCTAAACATCTACCGTCTCTTCCTCAGGTATTGTTAAAGCTAGTTGAAACATGTGACAATGATGAGATGGCTCTCTCAGAGCTTTCTGAAATTATTAGTAAAGATGCATCCATTTGTTCCAGGGTGTTGACCCTTGTTAATTCTTCATACTTTAATTTGAACAGCACAGTCATAAATATTGATCAGGCTGTCGTGTATCTTGGCGCAGATACAATTAAAAATATCGCTATTACTGCCTCTGTCCAACAGATTTTTAACAAATTCAGGCAAAATGAACATCTTTCAATGGAGAGGTTCTGGTGGAATTCATTGACCTCCGCCATTTATGCTAAAAGAATTGCCAAAGAGATTTGTTATGAGAATAGTGAAGAGGCCTACCTTGCGGGTCTAATTCACAATCTAGGTGAATTGTTGTTGTGGATGAATTTTCCTGAAGAGTGCATCGCTATTCAAAGTAAAAATAAGAATACAATTCTTCAATGCAGCAAAGAAGAGGAACAGATAGGGATTAATCATTGTGATGCCGGTGCCTGGCTGGTGAAACAATGGAAGTTGAACTCACTCATTGCCGATGCTGTCTTATATCATCATACCTCTCTGGAACAGGTCAAAGGTAATCCCCCATTGGTGAAGATTGTTTGTTTAGCTGACCAATGCTGTCAGGCTGGAGAAGCCGGATCTGAAGATCTCTATGAGGTAGGGCGCGAACTTTTTGACCTTGGATCTGAACAGGTCGCTGAAATCTGTGCAGGAGTCGAGGAGGAGACAAAAGAGGTTGCCGAAGGGCTTGGCATAAAGGTGTCTCCTCCATCAGAGAAGGCCAGTAAGCAGTTCTCAGAATCTAGAGGCCCTGAGCGTGATCTGCAGCAGCAGGTAAAAAATTATTCTCTGCTGCATGGCTTTCTTGAAAATTTGGTAGCAGCAGAGAACAGGGACGTCATTTTAAAAGCTATAGAGCAGGCTATCAATATTCTTTTTGATATTGAAACCGTATTCTTTTTTTTACACGACTTCGAACAACAACAATTGTATGGCAGAGCTTCGACCCTAAACCGTTATTCTGAGCAGTTGCAGAAGCTTATTTTTTCCACAGAACAGGGAAAAAGTCTTCTGGTAAAATCAATGCTTGAAAAACGGTCAATTTCCATCACGCAGAAAGCTGAATTCCAGATGGAGAGTCGTGTGGATTCTCAACTGTTTGATCTAGTAGGTGGTAAAGGCATGCTGTATTTCCCAATGACTGCCCAGAACAGATCAGTTGGCGTGATGGTTTTCGGAGTCGATGGTTCAACCGGGAAAGAATTGCTGAATGAGTCGGAATACGATCTTGTCCAATTGTTGGCCAATCAGGCTGCAATGTCTCTTTATCTGGATGAAGTGAAAAGAAGGCACGCGGAAAAGATTCATGAAGCCCGTCTGGATGCAGCCTCCATGGCAGCTGCCAAAGTTGTCCATGAAGTTAATAATCCACTTGGTATTATTAGAAATTACTTGAAAATTGTTGAGATGAAATTACCAGCAACGGGTGCACTGCAAGATGAATTCACTGTTCTGGATGAAGAAATAACTCGTATCTCAATGATTGTTCAGCAACTGGATGCCTTTTCAACCTCAAACAAACGTACTTACGAGTTGATTGACATCAATGACTTACTATCTGGGGTATTGAGTGTTCTTTCCAGATCCGTTTTTTACTCTTCCAATCTTCAGGTACACTTTATGCCGGATCCTGACCTGCCGGACATCATGGCGGATGCCGGAGCTATAAAACAAATTGCAATCAATCTACTTAAAAATGCTGCAGAGGCGATGACTGATGGTGGCAATGTGTATGTTGCTACCAGCTCACGTTGTATGGATGAATTTGCTGAATTCCACACAGCTGATAAAAAAAGTCACTGTATCGAGCTCACAATTCGAGATGATGGCCCTGGAGTGTCTGAGAAGATACTGGGTCAGTTGTTTGATCCTTTTACCAGTACAAAGGGAAAAGGGCATTCGGGCCTGGGACTTTCTGTTGTTAATTCACTGGTGACAGAAATGAATGGAGTGGTGACGTGCAGGAGCAATAGAACAGATGGAACTCTTTTTTGTATTACTTTGCCAATAAGGCAAAACTCTGACAGTTAATTTATGTGCATTGCGTTTTAGACACTCAAAACTTCAGGAACTGGGGCGGGTGTTGTTTTCTATACAGTACAAAAGGTGTCAAGATGAATGATTCAGCACGGATTCTTCTTGTTGATGATGAACCACGGTTTTGTGAAAGTCTTTCTCAGATTCTTAGCTTGTCTGGCTATAATGTGACCATTTCGTATACAGGTAAAGAGGCCGTTGAGCTTCTGGAGGGTAATACCTTTGATCTCTTGCTTCTGGACGTAGTGTTGCCGGATATGCCTGGCTATCAAATAATGGATAGCCTTAAGGATGAGGATTTGGGGACAGCAACAATTATGCTGACCGGGAATGCCACAGTGGAGACGGCAATAGAGGCATTGAAAAAAGGAGCTTATGATTACCTGAAAAAACCGCTTGATCATGAGCTCCTTTTTAATACCATTCGTAAGGCAATGAAACATAGCCGTTTGGAAAAGGAACTGAAGATCAGCGAAGAACGATCTAAAACGCTGGCAGAAGCTTCCTGGGAGGGCATTGCAATTCATTCTAATGGTCGTTTGCTGGATGGCAATGAACAGTTTTTTGAGATGTTTGGTTATCAGCCTGCAGAGCTTCTTGATAAAGAAATTCCTGAGAAAATCTTATCTGGCACTGTCATTGCTGAGGTGAGTTTAAGAATTAAAAAAAAATCTTTGGATGTTATAAATCACTGGGCCTTAGAAAAGATGGAACGGAGTTTCCTATTGAAATCAGTAGTCGACGAATAACGTACAAGGGAGAAGAAGCTCGTGTTTGTGCTATTCGGGATATAAGTCAAAGAGTAAGGGCTGATCAGGAAAAGCTCGAGCTCCAAAAGCAATTAGCCATTACCAGTAAAATGGAAACATTGGGCTTGATGGCCGGGTCAGTTGCTCATGATTTAAATAACATTTTATCCGGGATAGTTACCCTGCCGGAGCTCTTGCTGATGCAAATGGGAGATGAACATGAATATCGTGATACTATCCAACTCATACAGGAGGCAGGCAAGGAAGCGGCTTCTGTAGTTTCGGATTTAATAACAGTAGCCAGAGGAGCTACTGCTGAAAAAGAAGTTTGTAACCTGAATACTGTCGTCGAGAGCTTAATTACAAAAATAAAGAAAAAACAAATGGATCGCCGCCTGGAAGGTGTTGCTATCAATGTTTGTTGTGAACCTGGACTCCCAAACAGCTATTGCTCAGTGGTTCATATTAATAAAGTCCTGATGAATTTGATTGGTAATGCAGCAGAGGAGATGGAAGGAAAAGGGACGATTGTTGTCCGTACCAAAAATGTTTTCGTTGAAGAGCCCCGTTTAGGGTATGAGATTATTGAAGCGGGAGAATATATTGTTGTCAGCATAACGGATAGTGGCTCCGGTATAAAAGAGGAAGATATAAAGAAAATATTTGAACCCTTTTATTCAAAAAAGGCGATGGGGAGAAGTGGAACGGGCCTTGGATTGGCAATAGTCTGGAATACTGTACATGATCATGATGGGTTTATTGATTTAACAAGCGATGAAAGTGGTACTACTTTTGATCTTTATTTTCCTACAACAAAAGCAGGTGTCAGGAGTGAAAGTTCACAGTTGTCTATCAGTAACTTTAAGGGAAATGGAGAGAGCATTCTTGTGATAGATGATCAGGAGAAGCAACAGGAAATAGCCAGGAAAATTCTGACTGCTCTTGGATACAAGGCGTACACCGTAGGCAGTGGTGAAGAGGCAATCGCCTATATTAAGCAGTATCCGGTGGATTTGCTTATCCTTGATATGATAATGAATAAGGGTATTAATGGTCGCAAGACATACGAGGAAATTTTAAAAATTAATCCAAAGCAGAAAGCCATCATTGCCAGCGGTTTTGCAGAAAACAATGAGGTTAAGCAGACAATTATTCTAGGAGCAAGTCAATTTGTCAGGAAACCCTATGCATTGACTCAGATAGGACAGGCAGTGAGGCAGGCGTTGTTGTAAAAAAACTAAAACTCACCTTCACTCCCTTTGTCGAAAGGTGACAGGCGGGAGTGAAAAGTGTGCAGTAACGTTTGTTATTTCGATTTTTCCGCAAGTTTTGCCTGCAGGAGATCACCAAATGTTCCAAGAGTTGACGGTTGTTCTTTGTTGCTTTTCTGGAAACTTTCGACCAACTTTTCCTCTGCTTTTTGATCGTCTTCAGGGCCGACATAATCAGAAGGAACAAGGCTGATACGTTTTTCGACGGTATCAATACTTTCTATCTGAACTTCAATTTCCTGTCCCTCTTCAAGAACTTCACGTGGATGATTGATGCGTCGTCCTTTGCCAAGCTTGGAAATATGAATCAGTCCATCTATTCCGGGTGCTAGGGTAACAAAGGCACCAAACTGAGCCAGCCGGGCCACTTTTCCGGTGAGGATCTGTCCACCACTGAGCTTCGCGGCGGCCTGTTCCCATGGGTCTTCCAGGGTCTCTTTGATGCTGAGAGTGATACGGTTATTGTCCCAGTCCAGTTTTTTTATAACCACACTGACCTTTTGATCCACTGCATAAAAGTCATTGATGTTCTCAATCCTGCTCCAGCCGATTTCTGAGATAGGCACAAGCCCATCAACGCCACCAATATCAACAAAGGCACCAAAGTCACGAATGGAGGTAATAATCCCGGTCAGCGTGTCACCCTCTGCAAGTGTCTCCTGTAATGCATCACGGAGTTTTTCCCGCTCCTGTTCAAGAAGGGCACGGGCTGAGACCACAATGTTTCTGCCATTTTCTTCATAGCTGGTTATGAGAAAGTTCATCCTCTGGTCAATATATTCGGCTGCCGCATCTTCAACACGACGCAGTCCCATTTGGGAGTAGGGACAAAAGGCGCGGATGGAACCACCAAGAGTGATTTCAAAACCACCCTTAATCTCTTCCTTGACAACACCTTCAACGGGGATGCCGCTGCGGCATGCTTCTCCAAGGTGTTCCGTGTTTTTTCCGGAGCCTATGCTGATGGTAAAGAGCTGGGCTCCTCCCTTGGTTTGCAAAAAATAGACATCGAGTTTGTCACCAACTGCCGGGCTACTCTCGCCATCGGTGCTCTGTATCTCCGAAGCATCAAGAATACCCTCACTTTTTCCTCCGCAATCGAGAAAAATGGATTCTCCGCTGATCCCCACGATGGTTGCTGTGATCTTCTCACCGGGGTTCAGACGACGGATGGATTTGGATTCACTTTCCTGGAAAAGTTCGGCAAAACTGGCATTCTCTTCTGACATGTTGATAACCTGTTGGTTGAGTCTTGATTTGGATGTTGCTGGAAAATATTCTGGCATTGTACTTTTTTATCAAAAAGAAGGAAAGAGAGAAATCAGCGCTTAATGGCAAGCGCCAGAAACTGATTTTCTTCCTGAAAGATCAGTTTCTTGCTGCAGAGATCCTGTAAAAAGCCTCTCAGCGTGTCTTCTTTGATTGTTGGAAATTCCTGATTGATCTCGTCAAGGCTGCGAATCCTTTGGCAGAAAAGATAAATTTTCCTGGAGGCACCCTGTAATCTGTGCTGCAGTGTGGAACCGTCCAGCTGTTCCTGACGTATAAGGAGAAAAGTCATGCCATCCCGATAGCTGAGGGGCGGGTGTGCAGTATTACGTTTATCGTGAAATTTCTTCCAGTTGCTGATTTTTTTGATAACTTCCTGCCACTGCTTATGTTGACGGCCCCTGTCACCACGGTAACCCTTGATAAGCATGTTGAGATTCCGGAGGATTTCTTTAGGAAAGAGTTTTTTGTTCTTTGGATGCTGGGTTACTGCAAGAATCCCATAGCTTCCGGGATCTTTTGCAACAGGTGAGCCATGACCGAGAAAAAAAGAGGCAGGGGCAAGAGGTGCGTAGGGGAGGACAAAATCCAGGTTGTTCAGGGTTTCTTCTACTTCGGTCATGGAGCTGCCAGGGAATTCAACTATCAGATTTCCATCAAGCTGAATGCCGGCCTCGGCACTCTGGCGCATGGCGGCTATGTTTTCAATGGCAGTGGTTCCCTTTTTCATTCTTTTGAGCAGACTGGTGGAAAGTGATTCGATACCCACCTGAATGGTGGTGAGGCCGCCTCTGCGATAGTTGCGAGGGGTGTCTGGATCTGTAATAACACGTACCTCGGCAAAGAAACTGTAATCACACCTTTCATGGGCCAGGGTGTTGAAAAAACTGTCGGCCTCCTTTGGTGGCAGGGCATTGTCCGTAAAACAGAAATCAAGACATTTATGCCGCGTACTTTGCTGTCGCACTTCTCTGAGCATGCTGTCTGCCTGTTTCCAGCGGTAGCCGCGCCACTGGAGATTCAGGTTGCAGAATGTACATTTATTCCACCAGCATCCCCTGGAAAATTCAATGGGGAGAATGGGTACGAATGGCTGAGTGGGAAAGGTATGCGTCATTTCCCGAAAGTAGGGGCCGTAATCCGGTACCGGTAGAGTGTTCAAATCTGAAATGCCAGGGCAACTGCTGCTGATATGTGCTGCTGTTTTCAGGCTGAAGACCTGGGGTGGTAAGGTGCTTGTGTCTCCTGCAGAATGGAGCGTATGACAGAGTTGTGCCAGATTATTCTCGCCCTCACCACTGATAACGAAATCGATCTGGGAAAAACCATGGAGGAGGGATACCCCAATTTCGCCGACACAGCCGGAGCCACCGAAGACTATAGGCAGGTCTGGACAGCGTTTTTTTATTCTATCCGCCGCTGTGAGTGATGAGATCAGTTGGTTAAAACAGACGGAGAATCCAATGAGATCATAGGCTGCAAGGTCCAGGCTGTCGAGCCACCGTTCCAGGGCATCGTCGAGGAGCTGTACGTATCTATCGAAATCAAGGTCTTTAAGACCTTTTTCCCTGCGGCAGCTTTCATAAAAGAGTTGTTCAGCCTGATTCTTCTGTTTAGGAAAAAGCAGGGGGCTGTACAGTGCCTCACCAGCCCAGCTGTTTTTTGCGAGATAGTGGTAGGTTTCGGTACCAATGGCAGCGGCGGCATTGAGGTAGGGATGGAAAAGGCTTGTTACAATGGAACCGTTTTCTCTGGTGTCGAGCCAGGATTTGAGTGCGGCAAGCTGGATGGAGGGACGATTAAAAATCGACCAGGGCATAGAGACCAGTCCCAGCCGAAAGGGAGTTGCTTGTTCCATTATTGATTGATGATCTCTGTACCTTCCGGTGGATTGAAATGAAAGAGTTGTTCCATAAGCTCGGTATTGTCTCTGTCAAGAGTATTGACCAGAAGATTACTGAAATTAAGAACAGTCAGCGTGTCGAAATGATCCAGTATTTCTATACGTCGAATAAGGGAATCATCGGTCACCCAGAGATGAATTTCGGCGACCTGAGACTGTTTTGCTTTGGGAATCAATTTGATGATAGTGGTCTGGTCTTCGGGACTCAGGGTCAGATCGGGGGGGAGGACAGTGAAATCCTCAAGCAGATCACCGGATCCTGTGAAAAAAGAATAGGTCAGATCCTGCTGCAGAGCAGAAGCCGGGCTGATGATCATCTGGGCCATGGAGGCAAAATACATTGAAAATGTGACACCGTCGCTCACCAGCACCTGTTTTTCGGGAGTTGAATAGTTCCAGCGCATTTTACCATTATTCTCACCTGGAGCATTGCTTTTCAAAAAGAAGGCCTGGCCGCTTCCCTTTTTGGGGCGTCCACTGAGCTGGCCTCTGGTGTCCTGATTGAAGTCAAAAGTAAATGAGTAGATAGTGTCGTAGCGCTTCTGCAGTCGTGAGGCGACTTCCTCAGGTGTTTCTGCCGCATTTACCAAAGAGGGCAGGAGCAGGGTGGTGAAAAAGAGAAAGGTAAAAAGAGAGAGTCTGGCTGCCTGGAAAGTTTTCATGCAATAATTAGCTCCATTGGACGGGAAAATATACGCTCGGCAACTGGTCGGGCTGTTTCTGTACTGTCAGAGACATAGTATCTGTGACTGGCATTTCCATTCTTCGATATGATATTCGGGTTACTGAGAAGGAATTCTTTTACATAGTGAGCGGTTTCAATGGAAGAGTCAATGAGTTTAACCCGTTTACCGATCCGTGGTTGAATCAGATTCTTTAGTAGAGGGTAGTGGGTACAGCCAAGTACCAGTGTGTCGATTTGTCTGTTTTTAAACGGGGCAAGATAGCGACGGAGAATCATTTTTGTTTCCCGCTTATTCAGCCAGCCTTCTTCAACAAGTGGTACAAGAAGGGGACATATCTCCTGGAAGACTTTACAGTCTGGTTGCCTGGCAAGAATTGTTTTTTGGTAGATGTCACTTCTGACTGTGGCCCTGGTGCCGATAACTCCGATTCTGCCGTTTTGACTTGATGAAATAGCACGGTTGGCCGCCGGAGTGATCACCTCAATGATAGGGACGCTAAATTTTTCCCGAAGGGTTTCCGTGGCCACTGAAGATGCTGAGTTACAGGCAATAATAATTAACTCCGCACCTTTATCCAGCAGGAACTCGGTGTTATGGATGGAGTAGTCGATAATGGTTTTCGGGCTTTTGGGGCCGTAGGGGCTCCGTGCAATATCACCGTAATAGACGAGTGAATAGTCCGGGAGCAGCTGTTCAACGGCGTGAGCTACTGTCATGCCGCCGACACCTGAATCAAAAATACCTATCATTGATAATACTGTGGTTGTAAATTGATGGTTTTGCCGGATGCTGTTGTTTCCTCAGCAACGGTGGTTTCTTTTGCAGCTGCAATTGATTTTGTATAAAAAAACTCTCAGTTTGCATCGATAGTAAACCGGGAACTACAAAAGTCAAGTGAAGAGAAGGCAGGAGCTGCAGCCTACTTCATAATATCCCGATACTGCGAAACTCTTCCAGGAAATGATAGCGGGAGTTGACAGGCCGAAACCTGCGCATTACAGTACGCTGTACCTTGGGAACAGGGAATACAATATAAAAAAAACAAGACAAATAGTGAGACGGAGTCAGAAATGCCAGTATATGAGTATGAGTGTCCAGCATGTGAAAAAGTTATTGAGGTTCAGCAGCGAATGTCCGACGATCCTTTATCTCAGTGTCCGGACTGTGGTGGGCCTGTGAAAAAAATCATGTCCATGAGTTCCTTTAAACTGAAAGGCGGCGGCTGGTACGCTGATGGCTACGCCTCTACACAGCCAGCAGGAAAGAGTACATCCACCAGTAGTACGGCGGCCCCTCCCTGTAAGTCGAGCGGCAGTTGTCCCTGCGCTGCAGCAAATTCCTGATCACTCTTCTCTGGTTTCAGTCGTGGATGGCCATTGCATCACCGTATGAATAAAACCGATAGCCCTTTTTGATGGCTTCCCGGTAGCTGTCCATCAGGTGTTCACGGCCACAGAGTGCTGAAACCAGAAACAGCAACGATGATTCCGGCAGGTGAAAGTTGGTTATAAGATTGTCCACAACCTTGAACCTGTACCCAGGCATTATATAGAGTCCGCACCAGTCTTCTCCTGCCTGTACCCTGCCGTCAGGATCGGTCATGAACTCCAGGGTTCGCACCGTGGTCGTACCCACTGCCCATATCTTTCCTCCTGCCTTTCGCACTGCGTTAATTTTGTCAGCACTTGCCTGTGACACCGAAACATATTCCTGATGTATCCTGTGCTTCCTGATATCCTCACAGCGAACTGGAGCGAAAGTACCATGCCCCACATGGAGAGTGATCTCTGTAAACTCCACACCTTTGTTACGAATAGCCTCTAACAGATTCTCTGAAAAGTGAAGTCCTGCTGTCGGCGCAGCGACTGCTCCTGGGTTTTGAGCATAAACCGTCTGGTAGCGCTTCCTGTCTTCGTCGGTACTGCCCTCTTTCCTGCTGATATAGGGCGGGAGTGGAACCTGTCCGTACTTCTCAAGGATTGTGGAGAGCTCTTTATCGCTGGAATAGGAGAGCTCAACAGTGACCTTCCCGCCATCAAGCAGTTCCAGCACCCTGGCCTCAAGGTCCGGTCCCAGCAGGAGCAGAGAGCCGGGTTTCGGCCGTTTGGAACTTTTAATAAGCGTTGTCACTTCGGCATGTTTTTTTCCATTATGACCCTCGGATACAACGGGGTAAGAAAGGAGAAAAACTTCTACCTTGCCACCACTCTTCTTGTGTCCATGGAGCCGTGCTGGAAAGACTTTTGTGTTATTTACTACAAGCAGGTCGCCGGGATTCAGCAGGTCGATGATTTGATGGAATTTTCCATGTTCCTGTTTACCTGTGTGGCGATTGAGGATGAGAAGGCGCGAATCTTCCCTGGCATCTGCCGGGTGTTGGGCAATGTTTTCAGGTGGAAGTGTATAGTTGTAGGCCTGGAGGGTGAATTCCTGTTGCATGCGTAATTCGCTAAGTGTAGATTGAAAAAAATCGGTTGGATGTACCAACTGGTATTCTGGAAAAAGGTTTACCTACCATGTTCCTTGTCGTTTGCGCAACAGAATTTGAGCTCCAATCACTGCTGGATTACAGTGTTTGTAAGGCTGACGAATGGATGAGCCTGGTCACTGGAGTCGGTATGGTGGAAACAGCATTCAATCTGACCCGGTTCCTTGAAAGAGAAAAGAGCAAGGGGGAGAATGGAATTCATGCTGTCCTGAATCTCGGAGTCGCTGGTGCCTATCTGGCTGATGGAGAAAAACAGGCAGACCTTCTGCAGATCTGTTTTGCTGAGAAAGAATTTTTTGGAGATATGGGAATCTGTTATCCAGACCGTATGGAACCCCTTGCTGAGGACTTGCTGCATAGATTTCAGTATGTTTTGGACTCCGATCTCCTCAATCGGGCCGAGTCTCTGCTGGAAGAAAACGGTCTTCAGGTTCGGCGCGGAAATTTTGTTACCGTGTGTGGAGTGAGCGCGACCGCCGGTCGTGGCGCAATGCTCAGGCAAAGGTATGATGCTCTCTGTGAAAACATGGAAGGCGCAGCCGTTGCCAGGATCTGCGAGGAATATATGCTGCCTCTACTTGAAATGCGTGCAGTTTCCAACTATGTCGAAGATCGTGATCTAACGCGTTGGAAATTAAAGGAGGCCTGTGATCAGGCAGGAAAGGCGGCCGCCATGCTTCTTAAAGGTTTGAAAAACGAATGACAACTCCAGTAACTCTTGGTTATTCACCCTGTCCAAACGATACCTATATCTTTTATGCACTGACCCATGGTCTGATTCCACTGCCTGATGTGCAGTTGGCAGCACCACTGCTTGAAGATGTGGAAACCCTGAACTCCTGGGCGGTGGAGAAAAAACTCGACATCACCAAGCTTTCCTTTCATGCCCTTGGTCATGTACTGGATGAATATTGTGTGCTTTCCGCAGGCGCTGCTCTTGGTCGTGGCTGTGGCCCGCTTCTTGTAGCAAAGCCCGGATTTGACCCTGCAGTTCTTGATGATGCACGTATTGCTATCCCGGGCAGCCTGACCACCGCCGCTCTTCTTTTTCGTATGTATTCCCCTAAAGCCACAAATTTGGTGGTAATGCGTTTTGATGAAATCATGGGGGCGGTAGCAAGTGGAGAGGTGGATGCGGGGGTAATTATTCATGAAAGCCGTTTCACCTATGCAGAACATGGACTGACTTGTCTGCAGGACCTTGGCACCTGGTGGGAGCAGACCTCGGGGCATCCCATACCATTGGGCTGCATTGCTGCCAGACGTTCCCTTGGAAAAGAGCGGATAGAACAGATAGACAGGGCGATCCATGAGTCCATTGTCTGGGCCGATGAACACCCCGGAGAGTGTCTTCCCTATATTCAGCAATATGCTCAGGAGATGGATCAACAGGTGATGCAAAATCATATAGATCTGTATGTGAATCAATTTTCCAAGAATCTTGGACCAGAAGGGATGGCAGCGATTGAGAGTTTTCTTCTTCTTGGCCGAAAGGCGGGTATTCTTCCCATCCTGCCAGATACAGTCACCCTGCAGATATGAGAGAATTAACAGGAATACAGCAGGAAGCACCCATTCGTGCCTGTCTGCTTATCGGTGGTCGCAGTTCCCGCATGGGTCGCCCCAAACACCTGATTACTGGGGTCAACGGCAGAACATGGGTTGAGAATACCGTGGATCTGCTGCAGCCCTTTACCAGCAAGATCGTTCTTTCAGGACGGGGGGAGGTGCCGGAAAGTCTTGCCGCACTTACACGTATTCCTGATGTCCCCGGAGTACAGGGCCCACTCACAGGAATCCTTGCAGCCATGCGCTGGCGACCAGATTCCTGCTGGTTGCTACTGGCCTGCGATATGCCTAATATTACCACGGAATCTCTGGAGTGGCTGATTGCCAGCAGAAGCCCCGACTCCTTCGGAACGGTTCCCCGTCTTCAGGAAAATGGTTTTGTCGAACCTCTTCTTGCCCTCTATGAACCGCAGGCCAAAGACTATTTTGAAGAACTCTGCTCCTCCGGTGTCTTACGGATTTCCATGGTGGCCAGACGTGCGAAGATAGCAACTCCAGTTATTCCACCGTCACTTTGTGGTGCCTGGAGCAATATTAATACCCCGGATGAATTGTCCCAGTCGCTTTTGTAAAAAAAGCGAACCGGAGTTAGTCCCAAACCACCACACATATTTGTTACCATCATATTCAATGCAACAACAAGATAGAATACAGAATATTCAGGCGCTCCGTGGTGTCGCTGTCCTTTTTGTCGTGTTTTTACACCTTTTCAGTGTTGAGCGGAAATATGGCGGTTTGGAGACGATCCTTCCAGATATTCTGCAATTTGGAATATTCGGGGTGGATATGTTTTTTGTGATCAGTGGCTTTGTAATGGTCACCGTAACAAGAGGAAAATTTCGCAATTTCAGGCATGCAGTAACCTTTATCTATCGCCGTCTTTCAAGGATTTATCCATTGTACTGGGTGTACACTTTACTGGTTTTGGTTGTTTTTCTCATCCAGCCGTCCTGGGTTAACAGCAAACAGGGAAACCATATCTCTATTCTTGAGTCTTTTTTGTTGATCCCGTCGCATTATTTGCCACTGGTTATGGTTGGATGGACTCTTATCCATGAAATCTATTTTTACACTGTCTTTTCATTGGCACTGCTCTTTTCCTCCGAAAAAAGACTGCCATTTGTGCTTGTGGGCTGGGGCGGAATTGTTGTTTTGGGGAGTGTCCTGTTTACTGTTACGCTCCCAACTCTCAGGATACTTTTTCATCCTCTGACTCTCGAGTTTATTGGGGGCTGTTTTCTGGCAATCCTGTACCAAAAAAGGAACTTCACTGTAAAACCTGCTATCCTCGTTGTTCTCGCTTTAGCTGCTCTCGTGGCCTCGGTCTCCGGATACTATCTCTTTACTGTTGTTACAGGAAGGATCGAACCGCTCTATTGGTGGAGGGTATTCATTTTTGGTATCCCTGCTCTGGCAATTGTATTCTGTCTGATCAATGCAGAGAGGAATGGCTATCTCATGAACCGCTATCTGATCAGGGTTGGAGATGCCTCATATTCCATATACCTGTCGCATATATTGAGCTTAAGCCTCGTCGGGAGGATTTGGGGGACTTTTTCTGTCAATGGTCTTGCTGATAATATGGTAGTCCTTCCACTTGCACTGGTATTTGTCATTATTGTTGGCATGGCCAGCTACTCGTTAGTTGAAAAACCACTCCTGAGAATAAGCCGAAAACTGATTTAGGTCCTAAAAGGGGCAGTACAGTGCTGTAACATCTTCAAATCAACAAAAACTGTGGATTCAGATGATACAAGATCACTCTTATACGAGACTTGATAAAGCAAAACAGGACATATGAATATTTACAGCAAGCATATTTTACTTTTGGCATTCGTACTCACTGAACCTCGCCGCTCAACACTACGTTAGCGATAGAAGAAACCATTAACTTTCAATAAGGAGACATTATGTTCAAGTATTTTTTTGTGACAATCTTTACCTTGATATTGGCAGTATCAGTTACTCATGCTCAAGAATTTTCTTTAAAAAGCAATGCCATTGAGCCAAATTCCTTTTTATCTGAAAGCCAACTATTTAATGGATTTGGTTGTACAGGGAAAAACATCTCTCCTGATCTGAGCTGGACCTCCGGACCAAATGGCACTAAGAGTTATGCTATAACTGTCTATGATCCAGATGCTCCTACTGGTTCGGGGTGGTGGCACTGGGTTGTGTACAACATACCTAGTACTACCACTGAATTGGTAACAGGTGCAGGGAGTGAAAGCGGAGAAAAGCTACCAAAAGGAGCTGTTCAAGGGCGTACGGATTTTGGGATTAATGGTTTTGGCGGTGCTTGCCCACCAGAAGGAGACAAGGCCCATCGCTATATTTTTACAATATATGCACTTAAAATAGAAAAAATTGAACTTCCCAAAGATGCAAGTTCGGCATTAATTGGTTTTATGATTAATGCTAATTCACTTGGTAAAGCAAGCTTTGTTGCCAAATATGGCCGCTAATAACACGTGTAAGTGGATTTGCGGTTTAATGAAGTATGTTGTTTCTTTGCCCGTTTTATCCAGTGAGCCTTCTCGAAAGGTCGATTTCCATCGATCTTTTCTCCCTTCCCTTTAGCCCCCCTGATCTTTTTCAGAGGGGCTTTTTGCTTTTGCTTGACCCCTTTTGCTGTCAAAATGCAGGATTCACAACCCGAATCGGCTATTAAATCGTGTCTAACGGGGAATATGGTTTTGAAACCAGTTTGTGATAGAGAACTCTGCAGGTACAATCTAATAATTTCGGTATCCCTGCCGGATAAGTTCGTAAAACTCAATAAAATCAGACATAAAGAGACTATGAAATGGTTGCTTTTTAACACAAATCACTCTATCTATGATAGATGATTGAATTTCGAATGGATATAAAAGATGTGCAAACAAAAGAATTGAATAATGAAAGGGGTCAAGTCTCCCTTTGACCTTTGTAGTGGTTGTGTGATATAGCAAAAACATGTCAATACTACTACGTATGGAATATCATGGCGCTTGGTATCATGTTCACTTAGAAACGGGGTAGGATAAAGCTGGCGGATGACAACATAATGATACGACAAGTTGAATTTACAAAATAATCACATTTTTTATTCTTGGTAACGAAAGGGGGCAAATCTGCTTTTTGGCTTTTGCTTGGCCTCTAAGGTCAAAAGGAGACTTTGTTTATTGTTAAAGGACCAGTGTGTCGCAAGGGGGAGACATCGACAAGATGAATTTGCAGAGTAGTAATTATTCGTACATGCCCCAGCTTGACAGTATTAAAGGTTTGGCAGTTGGAATGATGATTTTTTATCATTGGCTACCAGAACAGTATCGCTTTCTGGTTTTTGCCGATTTTGGTTTACAGTTTTTCTTTATTATAAGTGGATTTTTCGTTACTCGGACTCTAGTGCATACCCGCTGTGATTCTTCCTTGTTCAGTGAAAAAATCAGGATTTTGGCTACATTTTATGCGCATCGTTTTCTACGTATTTGTCCACTTTATTATATCCTCATCCTCTTAACATATGTGGTTGGCATTGCCTCTGTACGCGATTCCTGGCCGTGGCACATAACGTATCTTTCGAACTATTATTTTTTTTTCATCCAGAGTTGGCACGATGAGACATCTCATTTCTGGTTCTTAGCAGTGCTTATGCAGTTTTATATGTTGTGGCCTGGGATTATTCTTTTTCTTCCAAGAAATTGGCATAAACAAGTATTCTTTGGTTGTATTTGTCTGACGGTTCTGTTTCGATTTACCATTCCATTGTGTTGGCCCGAGATCAAAATGCTTTCAGTTCTTCCTTGTATGTATCTGGATGCTTTTGGGATTGGTTCTTTACTCGGATATTTAACAGCTGAAAAATGTGATTTGACTTTGTTTTATAAGATATGCTTGTGGGGGGGAGTTTTGTATGTGGCTTTTCAAGTGGCTAAATGGCTCGGATTTTCATCTCCTGTGACTATTGTTGCTCAGCGTGAATGTATGTTGTTGGGAATAGGCTGGTTGCTTTTCCATGCCTCTCAGGGCTATGGTGGAATCGCTGGTATGATTTTAGGAAACAGGGTTTTAAGGTATTTGGGAAAGATTAGTTTAGGATTGTTTCTGATCCATAATTTTTCGGGTATTTTGATTTCACTACTAAAACCGGTAATAGACATACCGACGAATAGGTTCAGTGTTACTATTCTCCTATTGAGAATCCTCTTCACTGTCGCTCTGGCAATGGTTTCGTATCGTTTTCTTGAAAAGCCAATAGCTCAGTTTAAACGGTATGTACCATATCCTGAAATGAGCAAAGGAAACAATTAAAAACTGCTTTTTTCCACCCGGGGACCTCTGTTAACCGAAGCAAAACTGGAACAGGCCATCATCTCCCTACATGACCAATCGCAATGGAAGGGTGGAAGGGGTCAAGTCTCCCTTTGACCTTTGTGGTGATTGTATGATATAGCAAAAACATGTCAGAAGCACTACGGATATGTTCCATGAGAAAAGGAGTAAATATGAATACTATATTCCCTGAACCAATTGGGAATTTACCAAAAGCCGACATTCTGCATATTCCAGACGATTCCGGCCACCGATTCCAGAGTAAACCGGCCACTCATTCCACGTGATTCCGGCCACCGATTCCATTTCATTCCGGCCAGTGATTCCAGAGGAATCCGGTCACCCCAAATAGGGAGTAGCGACGCATAGAACCAACTGGTAGAGAGTGCCTTTTTGAATAAAATTCAAGGAGGGCTCATGCCGAAGAAGAGGTTATCTATGCGAAAAATTAGAGAGGTACTACGACTCAAGTATGAACTTGGGCACAGTAACCGTGAAATTTCCCGTAGCTGCGGTATTGGCAGCAGCACGGTAAGTGACTATTTACAACGAACCAAAAGAGCAGATCTGGGTTGGCCCCTTCCTGACGACCTAAGCGACAGCAGCCTTGAACAAACCCTTTTCCCTCCACCGCCTCCACCGGGGACAAGCCGGCTAATTCCAGATTTCTCTGAGATCCACAAAGAGCTCCAATCCAAACGAGGGGTTACCCTGAACCTGCTGTGGCAGGAATACAAAGAGCAGCATCCTGACGGCTACCAGTACAGCTGGTTCTGCCATAGTTACCGGGATTGGGCCGGCAAGCTTGATCTGGTCATGCGCCATGAACACCGAGCCGGTGAGAAACTGTTTGTCGACTACGCAGGCCAAACCGTCGATGTCGTTGACCAACACACCGGAGAAATCACAAAGGCTCAGGTCTTTGTTGCGGTCCTTGGTGCCAGCAACTACACCTATGCTGAGGCCACTCCCAGCCAGAAGATTGAGGATTGGATCGGTTCACATGTCCGTACATTTGCTTTCCTGGGTGGGGTTCCGGAAGTTGTCGTTCCAGATAACCTGAAAAGTGGCGTCACAAAAGCCTGCCGTTACGAACCTGACCTTAATCCCACTTATCATGATCTGGCCCGACATTATCAAACCGTGGTGCTGCCTGCAAGGGTTAGAAAACCAAGGGACAAGGCCAAGGCTGAGGCCGGTGTATTGCTGGTGGAACGCTGGATTCTGGCAAAACTCCGTAAACATACTTTCTTCAACATTGACGATCTCAATCGCGAAATAGGCAAACTCCTTGAGCAACTGAACAACAAGCCTTTCAAGAAGTTATCCGGCAGCCGTAAAAGTCGCTTTGAAGAACTGGACAAACCTGCCCTGAAACAACTTCCAGCCAGCCCTTATGAATTATCCTACTGGAAAAAGGCCACTGTACATATCGACTATCATGTGGAGGTCGAGGGACATTACTATTCCGTTCCATATAACCTGGTCAAAAAACAGATTGAGGTGCGCTATACCAAAAGCACGGTTGAGTGTTACTTTCGTGGTAAACGGGTGGCCAGTCACATCCGGGAGAATCAACGAGGGCACCACACTACCGTCAAAGAGCATATGCCTGTCAACCACCGAAAGTACATGGAGTGGAATCCGGACAGGTTCAAGCGCTGGGCTGCCAAGGTCGGGCCGGAGACACTCTGCCTCACAGAGACGCTTCTTGTAAAAAGAGCTCACCCACAACAGGCCTATCGCACTTTGCTGGGCATTCTCCGTCTTGGCAAAGCCTATGGAGATTCACGCCTTGAGGCAGCATGCCATCGGGCCCTGCATATCAACGCCCTTTCTTACCGCTCAGTGGAATCCATACTCAAAAGCGGCCTTGATCAGAAGCCACTACCGAAGCCGGCTACAGAGGACAAGCCGGTTAATCACGCAAATATCCGTGGCTCTCAGTATTATTCTCCCTCAACCCACTAAAACAAAAAGGAAACGATAAAATGCTTCTGCATCCAACACTTGAAAAACTCACAACTCTTCGATTCACCGGCATGGCCGCAGCACTCCAGGAACAGATGGACATGGACACTGCAGATAACCTGGGTTTCGAAGAACGCCTCGGTCTGTTACTTGACCGCGAGCAGGCGGTCAGGGAAACCAGAAAACTTCAGACCAGACTCAGAAAGGCAAAGCTGCGGCAGGATGGCTCAATCGAGGATGTAGACTTCCGTCATCCGCGTGGTCTGGATAGGTCACTGGTAACCAGGCTGGCTGACTGCAACTGGATAAAGGAACATACCAATCTGCTTATTACCGGCCCCACTGGAGTCGGCAAATCCTATCTTGCCTGTGCCTTGGCCCAAAAGGCATGCAGAGAAGGCTATAGTGCTCTCTATCTCCGTCTGAGTAAACTCTTTGAAGATCTGGCTCTTGCCAAGGGGGATGGCCGTTATCTGAAGTTACTGACTGTCTATTCAAAAACAGATCTATTGGTACTTGATGACTATGGACTGGCCACACTCAACCAGGAGCAACGCCATGATTTACTAGAAATACTGGAAGACAGACACGGCCTCAAATCTACCTTGGTAACCAGTCAATTACCGGTAGAGCACTGGCATGAGCGGATCGGAGATCCGACTTTAGCCGACGCCATTCTTGACCGTCTGGTACATGCCGCTCACAAAATCAAACTGAAAGGAGAATCTATGAGAAAAAAGAAAGCACGCTTGACGTGAGAGCAACACACAGAGTAAGAAGGAAATATTCGCGTCGCTACGCTCCGACACCCTGGCCGGAATCCTCTGGACTGGGTGGCCGCTTTGCCGTGGAATTACTGGCCGGAATCAAGTGGACTGGGTGGCCGGATTCACTGGAATACGCACATTCCAATGGAGGGCTTAAAAGCGTATCTTTCCCAGGCCGAAAACCATCAGATTGTATTTATGGAATTCGAGACTGACGTGGACCTCGCAGAGCATTCACACGCAAGCCAGTTCGGGATTGTCCTCGAAGGAAAAATTGATCTAAATATTGATGGTAAGAAACACACTTTCGTAAAAGGCGATCGTTATTTTATACCTGGTGGTACTATCCATTCAGGTAAAATATATGCAGGGTATGCCGATGTCTCATTTTTTGAAGAACCAAGTAGGTATAGGGTTTCGGAATAACGGCGACAGCATATCCACTCATTCGAGTGGACGCGAAGTTGCTGTGCGCCTTTTTTGGGAAAGGTATTTCGTGCGCCACTCAATGACAGTGTTCAAAAGGAGAAATCGTGGAGTTAATTAAGTCGTTTGTAATCGCTTCATTATTTGTACTGTTATATGGCTGTGCGTCAATGAATACGCCCTCATCGTCCTTAATTGAAACAAAGCCAGTCGTTACAATTGGTGAAGTCAGCCGTGCGTCAGAAGATCATGTTGTTTTTATTCCTGCAAATAAAGAATTTCCTGTTGAATTCTCAGTTAAAGGAAATGTGTTTGAAAAAAATGTTTCATCAAAGGCAATGGTGAGTTTTAAAAAAGACATTTATTTATATAAATATTGGGCAAGCCTTGATGGAAAAAAGTGGGCAAATTCTCACAAGCTTATGAATGTTGAGCCATCTGGTGGTTTTGATGTATCTGGCGGCAAAGTCGGAGTTGAAATCAACTTTGCAAAATAGAAACATGACAAGGCAATTTCACACGGACGTCTCGCTACCGCCCTACTTCGGAGAATTGCGACGTTAGTGTAATACAACCAATGATAAGACAAGCTGAAATTCAAGAAGCGGAAATTTTGACAGAAATATCTTTTAACTCTAAAGGATACTGGAATTATCCAAAGGAGTTTTACGAAATATGGTCCAAGGAACTGATTATAAGTTCCGATTACATACAAAACAATGATGTATTAGTTTTTGAAAACGCTGGAAAGATTATCGGTTATTATTCAATTGTGGAACTCAAAGATGATATTGAAATTTCAGGTATCATCATAAGCAAAGGTTTCTGGCTTGAGCATGTGTTTATCGAGTCTCATAGTATAGGTCAAGGAATAGGAACAAAAATGTTTGATCACTTACGGGAAAGGTGTTCTTCCCATGGCCTTTGTGAATTGGGTATTCTTGCTGATTCTAATTCAGAGGATTCTATGAGAAAATTGGCTGTGAATATAAATTTGAATATCCATCAACTATCAAGAATCGTACAACCCCTTATCTTCAATTGAAAATAGGGAGGTGCTAAGCACTGCATTGAGAGGATGCAGAAATATCGTTGTGCATTTTTAATGCGGGACGTTAGCCGGATAAATAGGAATTATGAAGACACCTTTTATACAGAAATCATCAACCGAAGAGATAAGAAAACGATTTGATAATGATGTCGCACGTTTTTCAAATCTTGAAACCGGGCAGTCTGCGACTATCGATGCTCCATTAGCTATGGAACTGATTACACGAGCGGCAGTTAAATCAACCAGCAACATACGAAGAGTTTTGGATATCGGCTGTGGAGCGGGAAATAATACGCTTAAACTTTTACAGTATGCCTCTCCTTTCGATTGTGATCTTATTGACCTGAGTTTACCGATGTTGGAAAAAGCTTGTGAGCGTATTGCAGCAGTAAACTCGGGGAAAATCAAAACTATTCAGGGCGATTTTCGTAAGATTGATTTGCCACATCAAGGATATGACATCATTCTTGCTGCTGCTGTCCTGCATCATTTACGTGATGACCAGGATTGGGAAAAAGCATTCAAAAAGCTTTACAATTTAACCGCCCCTGGCGGAAGCATCTGGATTACGGATTTGATATCTCATGAGTCCAAAGCAGTTCAATCTCTCATGTGGGAACGGTATGGAGAATATCTTTGCTCTATGGGAGGTGCCGATTACAGGACAAAAGTATTTGAATACATCGACAAAGAAGATTCACCGCGGCCAGTTACATATCAACTGGATTTGCTACGGAAAGTTGGATTTAAACGCACTGAAATTTTACACAAAAATTCTTGTTTTGCTGCTTTTGGTGCGATAAAAATGGGCTGACAAATCACTGCATTGGAAAAAGGGGTCAAGGGTTTGGGTTACTTTTAGGTATGCACATTTTTTTCCAGTGAGCTTAAAGGTTAAATTCCAAAGATCAGTGCAAAATTAATTTCAATGTAAAGTCATAGGTATTAATAATGTCCCTTTCGGTTATGTTAGTCGTTTTACTTGCAGCTACACTACATGCGTCATGGAATTTCCTTATTAAACAAAAGAAGGACAAACACATAAGTATGACAGCAGTAGTTCTGGGACATGCCCCATTTGCTCTCGCTGTACTATTATTCTCACCTCTTCCTCAAATTGAGTCACTTCCTTATATCGTTATTGGAGCGTTGTTGCACACTGGTTATCAACTATTCTTACTATATTCTTATCGTATTGGTGACTTAAGCCAAGTTTATCCTTTAGCTCGCGGAGTAGCTCCTATAGTTGTCGCTGTTGTTTCAGTTGTTTTTTTGGGAACTCACCTTGACCAAATAGAACTGTCAGCAATAGCCATTATTGGATCTGGTATAATAAGTTTATCATTGGTTCGACGAAGTCGATGGTTTAAAAAATTATAAAGCCGCAATTTTAGCAATAGTTACTGGAGGATTTATTGCTGCTTATTCTCTAGTTGACGGACTGGGGGCTCGTGTCGCTACAACTGCACTTGGGTTTTATGGCTGCTTATCGATCTTAAATGCCATAATTTTTACTATTATAATAAATTTTATTAAGCCAGGGATGGTCAAGATCGTGGCCCAAGAAAATTACAAGTTGGCTTTGAGCAGTGGTGGTGCATCTTTTACAGCCTACGCATTGGTGATTTGGGCTTTCACCATGGCACCTATTCCAGTAGTCACTGCCCTGAGAGAAACAAGTATAATTTTTGCTCTTTTTCTAGGTGTGTTTGTACTTAAAGAAGGACTTGATTTAATTAAAGTATTTGCATCAATGGTTACAATCCTTGGTGCAGGGTTGCTTCGCATTAATCGTTGAGGTGCAGGTGAAACTACTTCACAATAAAAACTTTATTTAAACCGGTTACCCAGGCCCTTAGGAGCACAAAAGATACAATTATGAACATTGACATATACATTTATGATCAAGCAGAAGTGCTCGACTTTTCGGGACCACTTCTGGAAACATAGTCACTTCGGGTGGAATATCCGCAGGTATTGACATGAGTCTATATCTTGTAAGTAAATTGCATTCAATAGAACTAGCAGAAAAGACAGCTCGCCAAATGGAGTTTGACTGGATTAAAAACTCATAACCAACTGCTCCACTGGACCAGGAAACTTCGCCGGTTCGGTGAATTCTGCGTTATATTTAAAATTCAAGAGTAGAAGGAGAAACAGAATGTCGACCAACTCTACTACCCACCCTACTTGGCTTATCGCGTGGATGGAAGCAAAAGAAATTTCTCTATGGGGTGCCGCAGACCTTCGAAATTTTTCAACACCTTCAGATCAAGCAGGAAATCGATTTCCAATCGCTATTTCATTTGTGATTCCCATGAATCCCATAATAATGGATAGTATCCATAAAGGGCCTAACCAGGCATATGCCGATGAATACACACGAGTGAACAAACACATTAATGAATTATCAACAACCCTATCAGTAGAAATCAAATCAAGAGGTTTTCAATCCCTACCTTTAGCGGCATCAGTACGTTCAGATCCTGTGAACATTAAGGGAGATTTTCCACACAAAACTGCGGCAACAAGAGCGGGTTTGGGATGGATAGGGCGTCATTGTCAGCTCATTACGCGTCCTTTCGGTTCATGGGTTCGGTTGGGAACCGTCTTTACTGATATTGAAATTCCGTGTGGACCGCCGGTGAAAAAGAATTTTTGCGGTAGCTGCATGAGTTGTGTCGAGGCTTGCCCTGCAAAAGCATTGAAAGGTAGTGAGTGGTATCCGGGGTTGGCTCGGGAGGAAATATTGGATGTGCAAGCATGTGATCAATGGAAAAAGGAACATTATTTTCAATATCACAAAGGACACAATTGCGGAATCTGTTCAGCAGTTTGTCCTTATGGTCAGCGATTGTTAAAAAAACTTCGATAGTGAATGAAATCTGTAAATAACAGCTATTTCACATGGACTTACAGGAGTTCGACGGTCACCCCGGACATCAGCTTTAGTGGAAAGAATTTATTGCGTTCATAAATTGGGGGACGCAATACCATTTCAAGTTGCAAGTAAAGCCTATCAAGAAACTTCAAGGACCATTTGAAATGGAAAATTGGTTGTAGCGCACCTAAAAGCAATCAAGCAAGAACGTTCCTCTATGTCTGTGAGAGGCTGTCTCAAGGAGAAGGGGATGTATGAATCCGTATATAGTCGAGGCAGGCTCTGGCGGATTCACCAGTGTTGTCTGAGTCGCTCATAACTGCAATGGCGGCGATTGAAGGGGGATCTTCGCCAAAGGCGGAACGGTAATCCTGGAGAATGTTGGCGGTATGTTCCAGCCACTTGCCCACATCTTCTTTTCCGGATGCCATCGGGAAAACCATGGCCAGGTCGGTGTAAGGGTTGGGGAGAAAGTGTTCGGGGTGTTTCCGACTGGACCAGACATAGTTGAGCGAGCTGTGAGGAGGGTATTTCCCGTATAGGGCTCGGATAACTTCATATTTTATCTTCTTGAATACGGAAGCTTTTTCCGGGTCATACTCAAACATCACATAGATGCGTACAGGAGCATCGTCACCTTCCTTTTTGCTTATATCCCCTTTCTGGTATATGTTGCTGATTCGCCAGCGCCAGCTAATCATGGGGAAAATGTAGGCGTCGAACCGTTCAGAGAGAAGCAGGGCTGAGGCGGAGTTATCGGAACTGGCCTCAAGGCACGATGTTCCCATCAGATCGGTTGCTTGATAGGTGGAACGATTTTCAATATTTTTGAATGAAAACAATTCCCAGCGCTCAATCCCATCAAATTGTTCATCCAGGAAAATATCAGCTGCCGGGCTCTGCAGTGGAAATGCGAGCAGCAATAAAAGAAGCAGGAGTACAGTGGCAGGTGGTCGTCGGCATCCGCTTGTCATAGTTTCCACCCGTAAAATTTGAGGAATCCGGGGAAGTCGTTCATGTCTGAAACCCTGCGATTCCAGACCTTCAGACTTGTATAGAAGGGATTAGCGCCAGTTCCGGTGCCGGTGAATTCCTTGTCCATCCCAACGTAGAAATCAAAACTGATAAGGCTGAGGAGCAGTGATTCCCATGGCTTGATAGCTCCCTTCACATGACCCTGCAGGGGCCAGGTCTGGTAATAGAAACTGGTGCTGCCTCCGTCTGGAAGTTGCAGTGCCTTCAGTGATTCCAGGTTCATCACTTCTGCCTCGATAAAGGGTGCATCCAGTGGGGTGTCTCCTGAGATAATGGAAAGAGCGCTAACCCGGTGTATTTCAGGTCGAACCTGGATAACGAGTAGATCGTCAGCCGAGTATGGAGGAAGTATTGCCGGCAGTAGTTCCCCATAGATATTCTGGTTGTCATCCGGCCATTGTTCAGGGTAGGCAGTAACCGACAGGTGGGCAGTGGGAACGATGGCGATATAGCAGCCGCAGGTTTGCACCGTAGTCACCAACAGTGGATTCTGGTTGTTGTCCATGGTGATGATTACCAGGATTCCAGGATTTTTGCCGGCCGTCAGGTAAAATGGAAAGAGGCTGAATGGTGTGTCGGAAAAGTGGATCCGGTAAACCAGGTTGCTATAGTTTCCATTGGCAGTGGAGAAGGGGAAGGTGCCGGCATAGATAACTGAGCGGTCCGGGTCGACGGAGATGCATTCAACCTCATCAGTCTTTGCTGCAGTTGCCAGGCCGATGCGGTTGTGCGGACGATCCCATCCTGGTACCTGGAAAATTGGAGAAAAGCGGGTGATCAGTTCATCCTGGCGGTTTGTTGGACCGACATAGCGGTTTGTGTCAGGTGAGGGGCCGGGGCTATGGAGAGAACAGCCTGTAAGGCAGAGAAACAGGAAGGAAAAGATGAAATACAGGCAGTTGTTCATTGCTTTACTGGTTAGTTATAGGAATGGGCAGGTCAAGTAAAAAAACAGCACTTTATAAAGATAGTTTTTGAAAAGCCAGCTTTATTTCAAATTAAATAGTTCCTGCCTTTGCAGACTTTTTTTGAGTTATGTAAAATGATTACAGGGGGGCATATTGGCGGAAAGTCTTGCATCAGAGAGGAAACAAATTTTGTCTCCTTCAGAAAACCTCTAAAAACGCTTTGTGATCTTCCTGGTTACCCTGCATGTCTGCCAGGGAAAGGGTGAGTACGTAATGACCAGCACTCAGTTTGGGGATTCTTGCGTCAATAACATAGTCAGCATTCTCACCATCCAGAGGATCGCGCATAAAGGGCATCATCCGATCAGTGATATTTAAGGAAAAAAAACCACGTTTTCCTTTGACACGCAAGGAGTCGAGATTGATTGGTGCCATACGACTTTTCAGGTAAACCAGAAGTCGTACCGGAGCAGCAGAGCGGTAGATGTCTCCCACCGGCGTAGGATCAATTATGGAGACAATTGGTCCCAGCTCATTGTCGCTATCGAATTTGATTTTGTCACCTGTGGTGTATGGTTGAGCATCTTGTTTTACCGAGAGGAATTTTTGATGCTGAGCCAGTTCAAGTGACCATTCTTCCTGGGTCAGTTTAAGCTGTTCCAGCTCGTTATCGCTGAATAGGGGAGAGTGCTCCGTGTACCCTGGATTACTGAAAAAAAAGAGGAAAATAAAGGCTAGGGGCAGGGAATATTTTCTAAGTAACATATATCGTCACCTCGGAATAATTTAACCTGAACGATTCGACAAGCATAGCGGTGAGTATGGAGCAACATCTCTTTCATGATACAGCTATCTCAGCAGGAGGGACACATAAAAAAGCACTGGTGTTACAAATTAAGCATTATGACTACTTCAGGTTAGATGGGTCTCTTCAGCAGCATATTAGCTTCTTTAAAGAATTTTCGACAAAAGTAATTCTCTGAAAAATCCAGTCCCAGCTACCACATTTTCCCTTGACACCGTCATCGATATTAGTATCCTTCCAAAATTGTATTGGACAATATTGTATTGCCAAATTAAATATTGCAAAATAGTAATTTTGAGTTTAACCGCCTGCCTGGATCTCCTTAGTAAGACTGAACGGTGGAAAGTGTCAGACTGTCTGAGCTAATGTAGCTTATTCGATAATGAACCGGTGACCTCTCTTTTGAAATGTATTCCGGAGAACAGATACTTGTATGGAAAAAATAGTCGTAGAAAATCTGTATAAAATTTTTGGTGACAACCCAAAACAGGCTCTGGATCTGCTCAAGCAGGGAAAGGACAAGGATGAAATACTTGAGGCAACAGGCATGTCTGTCGGCGTTCAGGATGCCAATTTCGTAGTGAACAGTGGTGAGATATTTGTCGTTATGGGACTGTCCGGCTCCGGGAAATCGACCCTGGTTCGCATGTTGAATCGACTCATCGAGCCAACCAGTGGAAAAGTTCTGGTTGACGGAAAGAACGTGGTAACAATGTCACCAGATGAACTGGTCAAGTTCCGTCTCCATAATATGAGCATGGTCTTTCAGTCGTTTGCCCTTATGCCCCATCTTACCGTCCTCGAAAATGCCTCATTCGGTCTCGATCTGGCAGGGTTTGATAAGGCCAAGCAGAAAAAACGTGCAATAAAAGCCCTTGAGCAGGTTGGGCTTTCAGGATGGGAGGATTCTTATCCAAAACAGCTCAGCGGTGGTATGCAACAGCGCGTTGGTCTGGCCCGCGGCCTTGCCGTTGATCCTGATATTCTACTTATGGATGAGGCATTTTCTGCACTTGACCCACTTATACGGACGGAAATGCAGGATGAGTTGCTCAAACTCCAGAAACGAGATCAGAGAACGATAGTTTTTATTTCTCATGACCTTGATGAGGCACTACGAATCGGAGATAGAATTGCCATCATGGAAGGAGGACGCGTGGTTCAGGTTGGTGCTCCCGAGGAGATTCTGCAAAATCCTGCAGACGACTATGTTCGAGCATTCTTCCGTGGCGTGGATCCCACCAGTGTGATTTCGGCAGGGGATATCGTCAGGAACGACACGCAGTTGACGATCATCAAATCTCGTGTCGGAAGCCTGAGGTCAGCCCATGAACTGCTGAGTATTAAGGATAGAGATTTCGCCTATGTTCTCGATTCGGATCATAAATTTCTGGGTCTGGTTACTGCTGAAAAACTAAAAGAACTCCTGGAAAATGGTGCTCCTGATAATCCCATTGACCAGAGTTTTATGACTGAAGTTTGCACTGTGCAACTTGGTGACTCTATGCAGGATATCTTGCCGGAGGTTGCATCCCGCTCATGGCCGGTACCAGTGGTTGACGAACAGGGTGTCTATAAGGGGGTGGTCTCTAAGAACAGATTCTTACAGACACTCCACCGAACTGAGCAGTAAGCCGAATGAATAAACGACACAAAGGATACATGTATGTTTGAAGACAAAGTCATACCGTTAGATGCCTGGGTCTCACAGGCTGTTGACTTGCTGGTGGGGAATTATCGTGACATTTTCCAGACCATCAAGTGGCCCGTGGAGCAAACCCTGAATGGACTTGATGCAGGGCTTAATGCCCTGCATCCTCTGATCGTCATTGCAGTAATTGTGATTGCTGCTTATCGCTTTGCCGGAAAAGGACTTGCTGTCTTTTCTGTTGTTACCCTCTTCCTGATCGGTTTCCTCGGGCTTTGGGAAGATACTATGACCACTCTGGCCATGGTTCTTTCCTCTGTGGTATTCTGTGTTCTTGTTGGGGTACCGCTTGGCATATGGGCTGGACGAAGCGATCGGTTCAATGCAAGCCTGCGCCCTCTGCTGGACGCCATGCAGACAACTCCGGCATTTGTCTATCTTGTACCGATTGTCATGCTTTTTTCTGTTGGCAATGTGGCAGGCGTTCTGGCAACCATCGTCTTTGCCCTGCCGCCTGTGATCCGTCTTACCAGTCTTGGAATTCGTCAGGTTCACCCTGAGCTCATAGAAGCGGCCCAGGCCTTTGGTGCAACCCGCTGGCAGGTTCTTCGAAGAGTACAGATTCCTTTGGCAATGCCGACTATCATGGCAGGTCTCAATCAAACCATAATGATGGCCCTGTCCATGGTCGTCATTGCCGCACTTATTGGAGCTGGGGGCCTGGGTTCACCAGTTATTCTTGGTTTGAATACACTTGATATCGGGCAGGCCGTGATAGGTGGTTTGGGGATTGTTCTTATTGCCATTATTCTGGATCGAATCACCCAGGCCATGGCCCAAAAGAAGTAATACCTGAGACCAGTTGTAACACAGGTATAGATTAGCACTATTTGTAAACCCATAAAGAGATACAAAAAAGGAGATCAAGATGCAAAAGCTTAAAAAAGTTCTAACTGCTTTAACAATTGGCCTGGTTCTGTCTGTTGGACAATCCATGGCATCGGAGGACCAACCAGGAGCAGGGAAAACGGTCGAGCCTGCTCGTGCAACGTGGAATACCGGTTTTTTTCAGGAGGCCCTTGTTCGTCGCGGCCTGGAAGAGCTGGGGTATAAGGCCAAGAAACCAAAAGACCTTGCCAATCCAATCTTTTACAACGCATTAACTCTTGGTGACCTTGATTACTGGTGCAACGGCTGGTTCCCCATGCATGATGCCCAGCTGCCGAAAAATTTTGACGAAAAGGCCGCTAAATATGGATATGTTTCCAAGGCAGGAGGATTACAGGGCTATCTTGTTTCAAAAAAAGAAGTCGAAAAATATAACATCCAGTCTCTTGATGACTTCAAACGGGATGATGTAAAAAAAGCCTTTGATAAAAACGGTGACGGCAAAGCAGACCTGACTGCATGTCCTCCAGGTTGGGCTTGTGAGGGGGTCATTACCCACCATATGGATGTCTATGGTCTTGAGGATCACATCAACCCCGTCAAGGCATCATATGAGGCCGGGATGGCTTCTGCATTGGCGAGTTACAAAAGTGGAGAACCCGTCTTTTTCTATACCTGGGCTCCAAACTGGACTATTTTCAAGCTCAAACCTGGACAGGATGTGATGTGGATTAATGTTCCAGAAATAATACCCACCGAATCACAAAAAGTTGCTGAAGACAGAATGACTGTCTCTGGTATCGAAGGTGCGGTGAGTGACCCCGTTAAACTTGGTTTTGTAGTCTCTGATATACGGATTGTTGCGAATAAGAAGTTTATTGCTGAAAATCCTGCAGCGCAGAAATTTTTCGAGCTCTTCGCCCTGCCTCTCATTGATATTAACGAACAAAACACCAAAATGAATGAAGGTGAAAAGTCTGAAAAAGATATCAGTCGTCATGTGGACGAGTGGATTGCAAAAAACAGCGCAACCTGGAATGGCTGGCTTGCCGCAGCACGTGCTGCAGCTAAATAAGGATTTACCTCCCTTTTTTATAGCCTGGATCTTTTTTTGAAAGATTCAGGCTTTTTTTTCCATTAAAATATGCCCAAATTTTTCAGAATGACCATGCAGTCAATGATTGATTGACATCAGTTGGGAAAATATCGTATATGCACCTAGATAATGTGAGTGGTTTCTGCGTATGCTAAGAGACCGATCTTTAAAGTAACAAGAGAAGAGAATGGTCTTATGGAAAATCGCCAGGACTGCATGCAGAATATCACCAAACAGTTGCGGGTGTTATTCCGAACTATTCAGGTCCATGCCAAAACCGTCGAACAGCAATGCGGATTGAGTAGCGCCAAGCTGTGGATGATGTGGGAACTTTTTGCCAATCCCGGTATCAAGGTTTCAGAGCTTGCCCGGGCTCTGACAATTCATCCGTCGACATGTAGCAACATGCTGGATCAACTTGAAGATAAAGGGTTGACCCGTCGGGACAGAAGCAAGTCTGACCAGCGTGCTGTCCATCTTTATCTCACCGAAGCAGGAACCCAGTTACTGGCAACAGCTCCTCGCCCTGCCCAGGGCACTTTGTCTTTGGCACTTGAGAACCTCAGTGATAATCACCTCACCTACCTTGAAGAAGGATTGGACCAACTTATTCAGGCGATGCAGGTGAAGGATGATGAGGCAGGTATGCTTCCTCTTTCTAGCCGTGACTCTGATCTTAGAGAGTGACTCTCCTGGTAACCAGGCCTCGGGGCACATCTTTTTTCCTTATTTCAGTAAGCATAGTGTGACTGTTTGAATGATGTACGCATGAAAGCATCATTTATGGTCCTTTAGGGGCAACATTTTCATACACAATCCCTGAATGAGTGCACCAAAGAGCATATAAAAAGAAAAAACAATGGTAAAGGTCCAGCCAAAGTAGTCGATCATAATTGGCAAAAGAGGAACTTTAATAGCCCGGGAAGCAAAAAAGACGACAATATATTCGTCCCTCATCCCATGACTGCGCAGATCCTCAAGAAGAGGATACCAGGCATACATTGGTCCGTGGCTGATGACTCCTCCGGCCAGGGCCCATAACCAGCCCTTAATGTCATTCCCTTCCCCCAGGTGCCTGGCGATTTGTTTTGGTTTTACGAAATAGTTCAGTATGGAAGTGAGCAGGATTACAATGCAAAATATTGGCAGAATTTTTGTTAGAACAGTACTGCTTTTTTGCAGGGCTAACTGGGCAGATTCACTATTTATGAGAAAAAAGACACCATAAAAGACAAGGACACTCAGCAGGAGGTATTTACCACGAAAGGCGAAGGGTTTATTATGGTTTTTTTTCATGATAGCACCTGCATGGTCAGGGTGGTGAGCGCTGCTGTAATCATGACAAAGATAAAGGCCAGGATATTCCGGTAGAGGGTAAAGCGTCCGCCAAACACCTCAATCTCGGCGGGTAACTGGATAAAACCAAGAGTTATCCAGGATAAAAGAAAGGCGCTCACAGCATAGAGTGAAACTCCCTGATTAAGCAGCTCGCCGCCAATAATATAGCTGACGATAGGATTACCAGCGGCTACCGCGCCACTCAGGGTTCCTGTCAATGTGTCTAATAGAGGATTGCCACGAAACATGGAGGTGAGCATCTTTGGGGTCACCAGCACCTGGAATATGCCAACGAGTCCAATGGTTGCGAGCAAGAGTGGTGTCATAGCAAGAAAAGAAAGACTGCTTTTTTGTAATACCTTTTGAAAGGAAGGCTTTTGTGACGCCATTTTCTGCCGCTTCTTCTCTGTGTCCGGTTCTGTCATTTTCCATGCCCTTGTATTTGGTTGCCCTGTTTCAGTATTCTGGAACAGGCTATTCTTTGCTTTGTCATGTATTCAGGATAAGCAGGAAGTAAGGTAAATCAAGATTATACTATTGACTTCCTTGTTTCTGTTCACTCACAATTCCCTATACGCGATTCCATTTCTCATGATGTCTTCAGTTGGTTGTGAGTTGTCAGGTTTTACTAAGATATTTCGTCGTTCTTTGATATATATCCTTGCCAGGGGTATTTACTTGAAATGGAATTATTCTACACAATGTGTGATTTTCTTTAAGGTACCTGATTACCATCGAAACTCAGCTTTGCAACCCGGAGCTGTTCCGTGTCGATTGTATGGGACGCCATAAACCCATACCTGGGGGCTCTGCAGCGGCCGTCCAGGCCGCAGATGCCCATATAATCAACACGAAACAACTCCTCCTCAGGCGGGTAGGCTGAGGATCAGTGGTAATCAGGTTAAGGTATGTCCCCGTGAAGTCAGTCGGACAAGTAAAGAAATTGATGACACAGTGTGCTTTTCCTGTCAATATAACAACTGTTGTTGTTATATGTTGCCTTACTTGTTTCATAGGAGAGGAGATATACCTTTCTCCTGTCCATACCGGCATTGATCCGGTTCTTTCATTGTTTTTTGAGGTATGAAAAGCGTGGAATATTCTTCCTTTTCTGTGTCCGTAGTCGTGTCACTTTGCCTCTTGGCTGCCGGCTGTTCCCCCACCCACTACCGCGAACAAAGCGATCAAAATGCCTACACGATAATCAAGCAGAAACAGCAGCAGGCCCTTGGGCACCAAGAGGAATTCAACATCGAATCTCCCGAAGAGACCCTTCGCGTGCGACTGCTGCTTGATCAGAATCTCCCCTATGCCGATTCCTCTTCCCTTGGCAGCAGCTATCTAAAAGAGATCGAGCACTGGCCGGAAAAACGCACTCGACCAGTCCCTGAGCGTGATAGATTACAGACTGCGGCCACCCCTCTTTCTCTCACACTCATTGAGGCCTTACAGATCGCTGCCCACAATAGCCGGGAATACCAGGCCAGCAAGGAAGACCTTTTTCGCATGGCCCTGGATCTTGATTTTGAGCGGGATGCTTTTCGCAACACGCTTTCAGGACAGGTATATGGTCAATACACTGACGGGCATATCGGTGCGGAGGAGAGTGTTGTGTCAGGCAGCGAAGCTTCTGCAGCGACTTCACTTTCCCGCACTTTCCAGAACGGTGCCACTTTCACCACCAGAGTAGGTTTTGATCTGGTCCAGCTACTGCAGCCCACAAAACTTTTTTCCCGCTCTTTTTTTGGTGATGCCAGTATCACCATTCCTCTTTTTCGGGGTTCAGGACAACATATCGTTACTGAGCCGCTGACTCAGGCTGAGCGAGAAGTTTTGTATGGAGTATGGCGCTTTGAGCGCTACAAAAAAGAATTTGTTACAGACCTCATCGAGAGTTATTTTACTGTCTTCAACTCGGAGGATCAGGTCCATAATCTGGAGGAGAACTATAAAGGTCTTGTACAGGCATCCCGCCGGGCACAGCGTTTGGCAGAAGCCGGTAAAACACCTCAGGCCCAGGTCGATCAGGCTATCCAGAACGAACTGCGGGCCAGAGACCGCTGGATAGTTTCACGCCAAACATTTGAACGTGACCTGGATCTGTTTGCCATAAAGATCGGCCTGCCTACCGATGTTGATATCGCCCTGAACAGGGAAGAATTTAACACGCTTAAGGAATATATTAACACCAGGCTGGCTCATTTATTTACCATTGATGAAATGGCACTATCCCTTCCTTTTGATGCTCCCATCGTCCTTGTACCACCAACCTCTAAAGATCGAGGCCCCCTTGAACAGGAACCTGACGATGCGATACGCACCGCGCTTGCAAATCGACTGGATCTTCGCATAAAACAGGGTCGGGTATATGATGCGCAACGCAAAGTAGTGGTGGCTGCGGATCAACTTGGCCCGGAACTTTCTTTATTTGGTTCGGTCAGCGTCGGTGAACGGCGTAGCTTAAGCGATGCATCTCTCAACAGCAACAACCGGATTGATTTTTCCAATGGTATCTACACCAGCCTGTTAACCCTTGACCTGCCTTTGGAACGAACTGCCGAGGCGAGTGCCTACCGAGACAGCTATATTCTGCTGGAACGTGCTGTACGTGATGTTCAGGAAATGGAGGATCAGATCAAATTGCAGATACGAAACGGTATCCGTAATCTGGAGCAATTCAGGGCCAGCCTGAAAATTCAGTACCAGGCGGTCAAACTGGCCGAACGCAGGGTTTACGGGGCTTCTCTTAACCTGGAAGCGGGACGAGCAGAGATTCGCGACCTCTTGGAGGCCCAGGAGGCTTTGTTAAGCTCACAGAACAGTTTTACAGCAGCCATGGTCAACTACCGTGTTGCCGAAATCAGGATGCAGAGCGATCTTGGCATTCTGCAGGTTGACAGTAATGGACTCTGGCATGAACACATACCGGGAGAAAATTCTGATGCACTTACCCAATAACGTTTTGAAAGGGATATCCCGCCTGCGTCTTTCCTGGATGATTGTATTTTTTTCTTTGATATTGCTCGTTCTCGGCTATCTGGTTTTCTTCAGCAAAGAATCCGGTCAGGAAATAAAAACATCTGAACAAGCATTTTTTTCCGTCCGGCAGGGTGCTCTTATGATCGATGTTACCCAGGCAGGTACCATTCGTCCACGAGAGCAGATCATTCTGAAAAATGAGGTTGAAGGACAAACTGTCATTCTCTTTCTAATAGATGAAGGGACAGAAGTCAAAAAAGGAGACCTTCTTGTTGAACTCGATGCCAGCCAGCTTGAAGACCAGCGTGTTAACCAGCAGATCCAGGTGATTAATGCCGAGGCGACCTTTATTAATGGGCGTGAAAATCTTGAAGTGGTCAAAAACCAGGCCCTGGCTGACGTTGATCAGGCCACCCTTGACCTGGAGTTTGCCAGACAGGATCTTATTCAATATCAGGAGGGTGAGTATCCAAAGCTTGAAAAAGAGGCTAAGGCCAAAATCACCCTGGCTGAGGAAACCTTGACCAATGCAAAAAATACATTTGAATGGTCAAAAAAAATATATGAAGAAAAATATATTTCCGAGACGGAACTGAAAAGGGATGAGCTTGCCTGGCAGAAGGTACGACTGGATCTTGATCTGGCAAATGATGCGCTGGATCTGCTCCAGAATTTCACTGTAAAGCGACGCATGGCAGAACTAGAAAGCAATCTGCGGCAGACGACCATGGCCCTGGAACGAGTAAAGCGAAAGGTGTCAGCAGACATAGCTCAGGCAGAAGCCAAACTCAAAGCCAGCCAGGCTGAGTACCAGCAACAGCAGGACAAACTGGATAAGATCACTGTGCAGATCGGAAAAACCAAGATATATGCTCCCATGGAGGGTACTGTCATTTATGCCACCAGTACCAAAATAAACTGGCGAAGTTCAGAGGAACCGCTTGATGAGGGACAGGCTGTGCGGGAACGGCAGGAGTTGATCCATTTGCCAACCACCTCCTCATATAACGCCGAGGTTAAAATTCACGAATCCAGACTGGAAAAGATCCGAATCGGTCTTCCCGTGCGGATCACCATTGATGCCCTGCCCGACAGAACTTTTACCGGCACTGTTGCAAGCATTGCTCCTCTGCCTGACCCGACCAGTACCTTTATGAATCCGGATCTCAAGGTCTACAACTCCGTCATTCATATTGACGGGAACGGTCAGGGCTTGAGAAACGGCATGAGTTGTCAGGCTGAAATCATTATTGACCAGTTTGACAACGCCATTTATGTGCCGGTCCAAGCCGTCATCCAACAAAACGGCAAGCCAACTGTGTTCGTCGTTCGGGACAATAGATTTATTGTACGACAGGTGAAAATCGGTATGGACAACAACCGGATGGTTCATGTACTCGAGGGGCTGCAACCCGGCGAAAACGTGCTGCTGGCCCCTCCGCTTACCGAGGCAGCCAAAACGTCACAAGACATGATCCCGACCGAAGGAAACACCCAGGAAACATTAGCGACTCGTCAAGTGGGCTCGACAATTGAATCGGACAAACAGCGGTCTAAAGGCCTTAAAAACATGACGCCGGAACAACGTGAGGCCTTTGGTAAGAAACCGAAAAATGGCAACGGTACAAACAGGCAGCCAAAAGACTGATCCCCTATGACGTCAGACCAGAAACAGATACCAACAGATACCAGGAAAGCTGAGGCAGTTCTCAAGGATATCTGGAAAACCTATACCATGGGGGCAGAAAAGGTCCATGCTCTGGCCGGGGTTTCTCTCGTTTTTGAACGTGGCTCCTTCTGGGCCATTCTCGGCACCAGTGGCTCTGGAAAAAGCACCCTGCTCAACCTCCTTGGCTGTCTGGACCGGCCCACATCGGGACGATATCTTTTACGGGGGAATGATATAAGCCTTATGGACGATGATGCCCTCAGTGAAATACGACTGCGCAATATCGGATTTATATTCCAGAGTTTTAATCTTATCCAGCAATCCACCGTCGAAGAAAATATAGAACTGCCCCTCTATTATCAGGGAATCGATGCTGCAGAGAGCAGGAATCGCGCCAGAAAGCTTGCTGCCATGGTGGGGCTTGAAAAGCGTCTCAACCATCGTCCCATGGAACTCTCGGGAGGACAGCAGCAGCGAGTTGCCATAGCCAGATCCCTGGCCAATGATCCGGGATTACTCCTTGCCGATGAGCCAACCGGGAACCTGGATTCACAAACCAGCGCTGAAATCATGAGGCTGCTCTGCAAACTCAATGATCAGGGGAAAACCATAATTATGGTAACCCATGAACCCGACATTGCTGCCTTTGCCCACAAACGGCTTTATATGAAAGATGGCGCTATAGAGCGCCTTGAGGGATAGGTGCCGTGATTTTTACGAAATATTTACGTGAAATAAAACTTGGTATCAAGAACCTGATTCAGCACAAGCTTCGTTCATCCCTGACAATGCTTGGAATGGTCTTCGGGGTCGGCAGTGTTATCGCTATGCTTGCCGTGGGGGAGGGGGCTAGTAAGCAGGCCCTTGATGAAATCCGCAAACTTGGTAGCAATAACATTATCATCACTGCCCAAAAACCGGCCGATGAACAGAATCAGCAGAATACCCGTATTCTGATGAGCATCTATGGTCTCTTGTATGAAGACGTACAACGGGTTTCCCAGAGCTTTCTTAATGTCCTGAAAGTTGTCCCGGTTAAAATTGTTCGCAAGGAAGCACGCCTGGGAGAACGAGTCATGGATATGCGCATCCTCGGCACCACACCTGACTGGTTCGAGCTGGTACGCCGACCTCTCATCGCCGGTCGTACCCTGTCCCGTTATGACCTTGATAATTTCTGTAATGTCGTGGTGCTGACAGAGCATGGAGCCAGACGGTTGCTGGCAACCAGAAGTACTATCGGCCAGACGATTAAGCTGGGTAGTGATTATTTCGAAGTCATAGGTGTCGTCAGAAGTGAAAACAGTCAAGGGGGAGGCTTACAGAGTCCAGACCAGCAGATTGACGCCTATATTCCGCTCAATGTTGCAAAGGCTACTTTCGGCGATGTCTTCACCATGTCGAGCGCGGGGTCTCGTACCCGGGAACTCGTCGAACTTCACCAGATCATTGCTGAAGTGGATGACACAGCCAATGTGGAATCAACTGCGGCAGGCATAGAATCGATGCTGAAAATATTTCACAAAAAAAAGGATTATACCATATCCGTTCCCCTTGCTCTTCTTCGTCAGGCCGAATCAACAAAACGTACCTTCAATATTGTACTCGGCTCCATCGCAGGTATCAGCCTGTTGGTCGGCGGTATTGGTATCATGAATATCATGCTGGCATCCGTTACTGAACGAACCAGGGAAATTGGTATTCGCCGGGCCATCGGAGCAAAACGCCGGCAGATTATTATCCAGTTTCTCATCGAAACGGTTGTTCTCTCCACAACCGGTGGGCTTATCGGCATTGCCATCGGCATCTTCATCCCCTGGCTCATCACAACAATGGCGAAAATGCCCACAGTTGTTACTCCATCCAGTGTTATCCTTTCACTCGGTATCAGCTCGGGAATCGGCATCATATTCGGACTTTACCCGGCAATACGCGCTGCCAGTCTTGATCCGATCATTGCCCTCCGCCATGAGTAATCAGCTGAGGATTGTTTTGCTCTGTTGATTGTATCCCTATTCCGTCCCTTCCTGAAGTAGCCGTTTATTCAACTTCCAGTTTACTCTGATTGTTTTTACAAGAACAAAAAGTAAGGGTGCTAACAGGATGAAATATGGTACGGAAAAAATATTCAGCAAACCAGAATGGATAAGAGCTTTGTCGAGAAAAAACATCCCGAAAACCCAAAATGCCACACCGGGACAAATAAGGGCGTAACTGGCGGGAGTCCTGGCTGCGGCAATCTCAGGATCGAGATTAACACCATGGATGAATTCGGAAAAATAGTCATTCTGACGCATGATTACAAATCCCAGGATGCCAGCAAAAATCTGGATGGACACGATAGAACTGCACCAGATAAAATAAAAGGATGGGCTGCCGGAACCATGAAAAAGAGTGTGAAATCCGTGATGAAGGCGGATAGCTGTAATACCAAGCAGAGTAAGGATGGGAATAAGAATCCACAGGCTGGCGCTGGCTTCACGACTAATCCCTTTGTCCATCATGGCATGAAAACCTAACAACAGATTCTTGATCGCAAGCAGGGTTGCTATGGCAAAGAAGAAAATGGAACAGAATGCCGCAATGCTGATCATTACAGGATTCTCACTCATGGCGGCGGGGGCGGCAAAGCCTACGGCATTCATGGCAAAAGTAAACGATGAAAGCATTTGACTCAGAGAGTTGTTCTTGGAATGCTGAAAGTTGCCACCGGTGAGTAGTCTGCGGTAATAGTTGTAAAACAGGGTGAGACTATAGATACCTGTGGCCAGAAATGCAAGAAAGGCAAAGGGGAAGAGGTACTCAACAATATTCCAGAGGCCGGGAACCAGCATTGCGCCGAGCACGAACATGACGTTGATCGTCATTGTCAGGGTGAGGGGAATGGTCATTAGAGATATTTCATTACTACCCTGAATAAGCTCATTATAGTCGTCAGTTTTCTTGAATAAGCGGTATTCCCGGATATTCCACACCAGCATTCGCAGATGATTGAATGCGAAATAGAGCATAAGGGCGTAGCAGACAGCAGCAAGTGCTTTGACGGGGAGTGAAGTGGCTGCAAGAGAAGTCCACACCGAGTCAAAAGTCGCAATGGGTGTATCTGGGTGGGGTGTCATAAACATGAAAAAGATAAAGAAGGCTACGGTGAGGCCGCCGTTTCCAAGGGCTGAGAGAAAAAAAAGTGGAGAATAGTTTTTGCCGATATTCCGTTTCATGGTCTGTTCCTTATACTTGTTTGAATGTACTGCATGCGATTGCTCTGAAAATTTACCACATAAACATGCCAGACAGTAAGCATGAAAGCAAATAATTAAATAGATAGGAGGCTTTTTTTTACAGCTCCCGGAGGGAAAGAGCGATGCGTCGCCGCTCTTTATCAACCTCCAGTACCCGTACCGTCAGTTGCTGTCCGGCTTTAACCACTTCAGCGGGGTCACGGACAAATCTGTCTGCCAGCTGACTGATATGAATGAGTCCGTCCTGATGTACTCCAATGTCCACGAAGGCACCAAAACGGGTTACGTTGGTCACTATGCCCGGCAGTTTCATTTCGGCAATCAGGTCATCAATTGTATTGACGTTTTTTGCAAAGGCGAAGCTGACGAAATCTTCGCGTGGATCGCGCCCGGGTTTGGCCAGTTCCTCGAGTATATCATGAAGGGTTGCTAATCCAAGAGTATCTGAAATGTAACGTTTGAGGTTGATCGAATCTCTTCGCTTCTTGCTACTCATCAGGTCAGCGATGTTACAACTGAGGTCAGAGGCAATCTTTGCAACGGTTTTGTACTGCTCTGGATGAACGGCTGAGTCATCAAGTGGATTTTTGGCACCGTGAATACGTAAAAAACCTGCACACTGTTCGTAGGCCTTAGCCCCCAGTCTGGGCACATGCTTGAGGTCTTTCCTGTCGAGGAATGGGCCGTGTTCATTGCGATAGGCGATGATATTATCGGCAAGTACCGGGCCCAGGCCTGAAACATAGGTAAGCAGTTCACGGGAGGCACTGTTGACCTCAACTCCAACACTGTTGACACAGCTTACCACCACATCTTCCAGACCATTTTTCAGTTCGGTTTGATTTACATCGTGCTGATATTGCCCTACTCCTATTGATTTAGGATCGAGTTTGACAAGCTCTGCCAAAGGATCCTGAAGGCGTCTGCCTATGGAAACGGCCCCCCGAACAGTAATGTCATGATCAGGAAATTCCCTGCGGGCCACGTCCGATGCCGAATAAATAGAGGCGCCACTTTCATTGACCAGCGTGATCAGGATATCGTCTTTCAAGTGAAGAGAGTGGACAAATTGTTCCGTCTCTCTGCCGGCTGTACCATTCCCGATGGCAATGGCCTGGATTCCCTGTTTCTGGCATTGGGTCCGTATTATTTCCCCGGCCTCCTGCTCCTTTTTCCCCCCATGGGTTGGGTATATAGCTGAAAAATGGAGCAATTTTCCCTGCTCATCGAGACAGACCAGTTTGGCCCCGGTTCGAAATCCCGGATCGAGTGCCATGACCCTTTTTTGCCCAAGAGCCGGGGCCAAAAGGAGTTCGCGAAGGTTGCCACCAAATACCTGTATCGCTTCCTGATCGGCTTTTTCCTTGAGTTCCCTGTGCAGTTCCTTTTCAAGGCTTGGACCGAGCAGTCGCTTATAGCTTTCTTCCATGGCAAGTGTCATCTGCTGTGAGAGTTTGCCCTGCTTTGAATATCGGCTGCGAAGGAGAGCGAGTGCAAGTTCTTCAGAGGGTTTGAGGGATACGCGTAGTATCTTCTCACTTTCACCACGAAACATCGCGAGAATGCGATGGCCTGGTGCCTTGCGGGCCTCCTCCTGCCATTCAAAGTAATCACGGAATTTAGCGCCGGATTCCCGGTTTTTCTTTACCACAGTAGAACTGAGAATTGCTTTTTCCCGGAAAAGTTTGCGCAGATGCGAACGTGTCGTTAAATCTTCACTCATCCACTCGGCAATGATATCTCTTGCCCCTGTGTATGCATCCTCCTGCGAGGATATTTCCATGTCGGGGGTGATAAAGGAAGAAATATCCACATTACTTTCAACGCCAGTAAAAATTGCTCTGGCCAGGGGCTCCAGGCCCCGCTCTTTTGCCATGAGCGCCCGGGTCTTTCTCTTCTGTTTGAAAGGCAGGTAGATATCTTCAAGACTTATTACATTATCGGCTTTTTCCAGGCTATCCTTCAGCTTTTCGCTGAGAAGATTTCTTTCGCTGAGAGATTCTAAAATTGCCTGACGGCGCCTGTCAAGTTCAGCAAACTTTGCCACAAGATCTCTTATGGCTGCGACCTGGATTTCATCGAGTAATCCAGTCGTTTCCTTACGGTATCTGGATATAAAAGGAACCGTTGCCCCTCCAGCAAGAAGTTCGGCGGTGGCCGTGACCTGAGGCGTTGAGATTTGAAGAGCTGCGGAAATACGTGTGTAATGTTGGCTGCTGGTCATGGAAAACTCACTTATTAACGATTTATTTTAAATTTGTTTTTAAATAGAGTGGTGCTGCGGTATAATGTGGAAAGTCAATATCACTTTTTACGGCAGTGGATTACATTTTGTATCGGTCGGGCGAGGGAAGTATACACTCTGGAAGAGACCCGGCAAAGCTATTAAACTTCATGTCCGGACAGGGAGGATTGTATGGCAAAGAAAGTGGCGACATTATGTGTACATTCTGCAAAAGATTTTAAGAACCAGGGAAAAGTCATTGCAAAGCTGGCCAAGCAAAATAAGCTTATCGCCATTACAAACCGGGTGGATCTCTTTATCGATGGTAAGCCCTGCCGACGCTGGTGGTTTGCTGATAAGAAGACTGGAGTCCTCCTCTCCGTGGAATATGGCCTTGTGGATAATGAGGCGATAAATTTTCTAACCAACGCTATTTAATCCTGGTTTTTTCTGTGATGGTTTGCACGATTTCTCTTTTTGAGAGAAATCGTGCTTTTTTGCTTTCACCACCTGCACTTTTCCATTTCCCTTTCATAATATATCCCATGTGCTACACTGACCGTATCTGAGTCTGGTTTCGTTATCTATAGGCAAGTGGGGCGGTCGGTATGCGTTTTGAGTCTGGAAAAGTAATCTCTGATTTTGATCCTCATTTTAAGATATTTCATGAACTGATGCCCTTCAAGGTACAGGAAATTCTTCTGGTTTCCAGTCCCTATGACGCATTTATTATGGAAGAGGATGGTTCCCTTGCGACTCGTATTGTAAATGAGTACCAGGGCTTGAATCTGAGTGGTGCTCCCCGCATCACGCTGGTGTCTTCGGGCAAAGAAGCTCTTGAAATCCTACGGCGCCAATCCTTTGATCTGGTTATAACCATGCCAAACGTCGGGGGCATGGACGCCTTTGCCCTCGGTGCTGCAATAAAAAAGATCCATCCTGTTCAGCAGGTTGTTCTTATATCTCACAGCCTTCGGGGTATATATCCCATACCTGAGAATGTTGATTGCCAATCCATTGATGATATCTATCTCTGGTGCTGTGAGGCAGATCTGCTCCTCTCCTTGATCAAGAATTTTGAAGATCATGTCAATGTCGATGCCGATACAGCCCGGGCCATGGTGAGGGTGATCATTATGGTTGAGGATTCGCCGGTATACAGATCGACTGTTCTTCCTATCCTCTATCATGAAGTAGTCCGTCAGACCCAGGCGGTGCTCGATGAAAGTCTCAACGAACCCCATCGATTGCTGCGCATGCGGGCAAGGCCTAAAATACTTACTGCCATTAATTATGAAGAGGCCATGGTTCTGTGTGAGGCTTACAAACCATATTTGTTTGGCATAATATCCGATGTTCGCTATCCGAGACAGGGGAAGATGGATGCCGAAGCGGGTATTCGTCTTCTTGAAAAGATGCGTGGTGAGGTTCCAGATCTGCCCATGCTGATGCTCTCTTCGGAACCTGAAAACAGAGCACGTGCCAAGGAGATCCCAGCTGTGTTTCTTGACAAGGATTCACCTTTCATTAGAGATGAAATTCATTCGTTTTTTCTCGATTATCTTGGCTTTGGTGATTTTGTTTTTCGACATCCCGATGGCGCACCAATTGCCCGTGCTTCAAATCTGTATGAATTTGAGCAACAGCTCCGTATTCTGCCATCTGAATCGTTGCGCTATCATGCCGAGTGCAACCATTTTTCCAATTGGGTTATGGCACGGGCTGAAGTTGCCCTTGCAGCACGCCTCCATCGTGATCATGTGAGTGGAATTAAAAACTGCGCTGATCTGCGTGACGATCTGGTCTTTAAGGTACATTCTCTCCGTAAGCTCCGACAGCTTGGAGTCGTGGTGAAGTTTTCTCGTGAGTACTTTGATCCTGATGTTATGGATTTTGTGAAAATAGGAAACGGCTCTCTTGGGGGAAAGGCGCGGGGGCTTGCTTTTATGTGGATGCAATTACAGCAGTCACGGGGATCTCATCCTATTTTGTCACAGAATAATGTCAGCCTTCCCAAGACCTGTGTTATTACCGCAGATGGTTTTGATGATTTTATCAGTGAAAATCAGTTACGGCTGGATAAAAATGCAAGTGATGAAGAGATTGCCGAAACCTTTCTTGCAGCGCAACTTCCCGGTTGGCTGCAGGAGGATCTGCGTGCCTTTCTGCAAAAAATCACCTTCCCTCTTTCGGTCCGTTCTTCAAGCCTTCTTGAAGATGCTCACTTTAAACCCTACGCAGGCCTCTATTCCACGTATTTTCTGCCCAATAATCACCCGTCTTTCAGTCTTCGCTGCCAGCAGCTCGAAGAGGCAGTCAAGCTTGTATATGCCTCAACCTGGTTTGAGAGTCCAAGGGCCTATTCCAAGGTGTCCGAGCAGGGCCGTGAGGATTCCATGGCTGTGATTGTCCAGCAGGTAGTGGGCCAGGATCATGGAGGTTTTTACTACCCGCATATCTCAGGTGTTGCCCAATCACATAACTACTATCCGGTGATGAAAATGAAGGCGGAGGAGGGTATTTCCCATATTGCTCTTGGTATCGGTAAGACCGTCGTTGAGGGAGAGCGTTCGCTGCGTTTTTCTCCGGCACACCCAAAACGGCTTGTTCAGTTTTCCACAGTGGATGATATCCTCACAAACTCTCAACGCCATTTCTATGCACTCGATATGAGTCATTCCACCCAACTGGATCGTAAGGGGTCAAACCTGGTTAAACGACTGGTTCAGGATGCAGAAAATGAAGATCCGGTACAGATTCTTTCCTCAACCTATATTCCTGATGAAAACAGAATCCGGGATACTGCTATGCCTGGAGTCAAGGTCGTTACCTTTGCCAGGATTCTTAAACATCAGCTCTATCCATTGCCTGAAATTCTTCTGGAGTTACTTGATCTTGGCCGGCGCGGAATGGGCTGTGAGGTGGAAATCGAGTTTGCTGTACGTCTGGATCCAAAGATCAATAGAAGTGAATTCTTTTTTCTACAAATGCGGCCCATGGTGACGGGTGGCGAAAATAGTGATGTCGCGATTTGTTCCCAGGAAATCAAAAGGGCATTCTGTTTCTCCAGATCCTGTCTTGGGCATGGCCGACTGGAGACCATGGCAGATATCATTCTTGTCAGGCCAGAGAGCTTTGATGCCGGAGCCACCAGGAATATTGCAGGAGAGATTAATGCATTGAACGCACGGCTCCAGGCTGAGAAACGTCCCTATCTACTGATTGGGCCCGGGCGTTGGGGTTCTGCCGATCCATGGCTTGGTATTCCTGTGCAGTGGCGTGATATCTCAGGGGTTGGAGCAATAGTCGAGCTGCAGAATGAACAGCTTCATGCTGATCCTTCCCAGGGGTCTCATTTTTTTCAGAATATAACATCACTTGGTATTCCCTATCTGACGGTTAAGGAGACGAAGGATGGATCTTCCGGAATATGCAGTGGGAAAGATGTGGATAGTTGTCTCAATTGGGATTGGCTTATGGGGCAGAAAGAATTTCAGGATACCCGATATCTACGTCATATTCGTTTTTCCGTTTCCTTTGTGATGAAGTGTAACGGAAAAGAGGAACTGGCTGTCATTTACCAGAAGGATGGAGAGGGGGGGACAGCGAAAACCTGTGAAGAGGTACGAAGAAAGTAATAAACTGAATGTGATTATAAGACTTCTCAGAATTTAATGTTTACCGAATAATTTATCTAGTGTTATGGAGGAATATATGAATGACATTATCAGCTTAATCAAAAGCAAAGATCCAGAACAACGTGAATTTCATCAGGCAGTTGAAGAAGTTATGGCCTCAGTACAGCCAGTGCTTGAGCGTAACCCCGAGTACCGGCAACAGGCGGTTCTGGCACGTGTGACGGAGCCGGAGAGGGTTATTATGTTTCGCGTTCCCTGGATGGATGACGATGGACAGGTTCATGTGAACCGCGGATTCCGGGTGGAGATGAACTCTGCCATCGGCCCCTACAAAGGAGGTCTGCGTTTTCATCCTTCTGTGAATATCGGGATTATAAAATTTCTCGCATTTGAGCAGGTCTTTAAGAATTCGTTAACCACTCTTGCCATGGGTGGTGGAAAAGGCGGCTCCGATTTTAATCCAAAGGGGAAGTCCGATGCTGAGGTGATGCGCTTTTGCCAGGCCTTTATGGCTGAACTGTTTCGCCATATCGGGCCGAATACCGATATACCCGCAGGAGATATAGGGGTGGGAGCCCGTGAAATCGGTTTTCTTTTTGGAATGTATAAAAAACTCCGTAACGAGTTCACCGGTGTCCTCACCGGAAAGAGTCTGAATTGGGGTGGAAGTTTGATTCGTCCCGAGGCCACGGGCTATGGAACAGTTTATTTTGCGGCCGAGATGCTTGCTACCCGTGGGGAAACTCTCGAGGGGAAAACCTGCCTTGTTTCCGGGTCTGGAAATGTGGCGCAGTTTCTTACGGAAAAAGTACTTGATCTGGGCGGGAAGGTACTGACTCTTTCTGATTCATCCGGGTATATTTATGATGAAGAGGGCATTGACCGTGAGAAACTTGCCTTTGTCCAGCACTTGAAAAACATCAGACGGGGCCGTATCGGCGAATATGCTGAGACGTATCGGAATGCCGTTTATACACCTCTTGACCCCTTACTGGATCATAATCCACTCTGGAATCATACGGCTGACTGTGCCTTTCCCTGTGCCACCCAGAATGAAATCAATGAGGTGGACGGGAAAAACCTTGTGAATAATGGGGTTCAGCTGATCAGTGAAGGTGCCAATATGCCGTCGGTTCCTGCTGCTGCTGATCTCTTTGTTGAACATCGTCTCCTCTATGCTCCGGGGAAGGCTGCCAATGCAGGAGGTGTGGCGGTGTCAGGTCTTGAAATGGCCCAGAATTCCATGCGTCTCTCCTGGCCCAGAGGAGAGGTTGATGATCGTTTGAAACAGATTATGCATTCCATACACAAAACCTGTGTGGACGCAGGGGAGAGTTATGGTGTCCAGGGAAATTATGTTGCAGGGGCAAATATCGCAGGCTTTGTAAAAGTTGTGAATGCCATGCTGGACCAGGGACTGGTGTAAGTGAAATATAAGGATGGGAGGTGAAAAGGCTGAAATGGAGTTTTTCAGTTTTTAGTCTTGAGTCTGATTTTTTATGAAAATGTCTTTGTACGATGAACAGTGTGCCCGGGATTTTGAGCTTATGGAATCCCGGATTGATCATTTCTTTGCCGAAATGGCGGTTGAATGCCCCTATCATCTTCCGCATGATGCCCGGTTTTACCAGGCTCTGTTTTCTCCGCTTTCAGACCGGGCGATGGAGCTGTTTCTTGCTTCCGGCTACCGGAGAAACGGGAACTGTCTCTACACCATGCATTGTCCCGACTGCTCGGCCTGCGTTCCTATTCGTCTGCATCCCCAGGAAATGAAACTGAATCGGAATCAGCGTCGGGTGCTCAAGAAAAATCAGGATATTGAGGTTGAATTTGCGCCAATTACCGCAAGTGAGGAAAATATCAGGCTCTGTGAAAAATTCCTTCGTAGTCGCTATCCCCACAAATACAATGACGGAAAATCCTATTATAAGGGCTTCTTTCTTAATCGGATCATTCCGGGTATGGAATTCCGCTTTCGCCTGCGGGGACGACTGGTTGGTACCGGAATTGTGGATGTCGGGCAGAACTGGATGAATGCGGTATATTTTTACTTTGATCCCGACGAGGCTTCACGCAGCCTTGGAACCTTCAACATTCTCAGCATGATCGAAACCTGTCTTAAGCTGGATATTTCCTATCTTTATCTTGGCTATTATATCGAAGAGGTGGCAGCCATGAATTATAAGCGTCGTTTTGATCCTCATTATCTCTATCTTGATGATGGGTGGCGGAAGATCGATAAGTTGACCTAGCTGCCTCTCTGGTGTTTTTTTTCGAAATAGTAACAATTAGTTCTGTTCATCATTCCTTGTATAGCATCTCTGTTCATATTGCTGCCATGTCAAATTAAAACGATATTTTAGCTAAATAAGATGTGCTTCTGTAGACGAGGGGCTGTTTTTTTGCTATAATAACACACAATAGTTTTGCACATGATTCGAGAGGATGTTTAAGAAGAATCCAACAGAAACATTTGAGTCTGCTTTGTTGAGACCTTGGGGGATGACATGAGGAAAATTGTTATTTTAGTAACCTGTTGCTTTCTATTGGGTTTTAGCAATCGTGTCCATGCGCTGGAAATTTTATATAATGATCTGTCTGGTGGGGGCATTAATGCAATTCAGATGAGTGCTTTTAATGAAGCCGCATCCTATTGGGAATCAATTTTTGTTGATAATGTCACCGTCCGTGTTGATATTGATATGCAGGCGTTAGGTACAGGAATTATAGGCAGCGCGCAATCCTATAAGGTTGATACATATTACGGAGATATCCGTAATGCCCTTGCAGGCGATGTTCGTTCAACGGATGATATTCTTGCTACAAGTAATCTTCAAACAACTGATCACCTGAATGTTGTCGTTAATGATTTGTATGATGACAATCATGCCTGGATACTTAATTCTTCCAGCACCGTTGAAGTGAATTCTGAACTTTGGGTGAACAGGGCAAACTTGAAGGCCCTCAGCCTCTTAAATGATGATGGACAGGCTGATGCTTCCGTCTTGATGAGCAGTAACTTTTCTTTTGATTACGATCGCAGTGATGGCATAGATAGTGATAAATTGGACTTTGCAGGAGTGATGGTGCATGAAATCGGTCACGCCCTCGGTTTTGTGAGTGGTGTTGATATTATGGATTATTACGGATTGGATGGGCCTGGTAATGGCTCATGGGACTGGGGATGGAGTGGCGAAGGTAGCAGCAATACATTAGAAGATGAGGGATATTTCTCTGTTCTGGATCTGTTTCGATATTCCGATTATATAAACGAATACGAATCAGGTTCTCTGTTTGGGTATTTAGACTGGACCTATGAGTCTGTTGAAGGAGGGTGGGGAGACTCGTATTTTTCCTTCGATGGAGGAACCACAAATCTGGCACCGTTTTCTACCGGCAGATATAATGGAGACGGTTATCAGGCTAGCCATTGGGAAGATGACCTTGGTTTGGGGCGTATGGATCCGACTACGGCATACGGAGAATATTATGATTTCCTGACACCACTTGATCTCCGAGCATTTGATGTTATTGGCTGGGATTTATCTGTGACCGACCCGGTTCCAGAACCAACAACTTTATTACTTTTTGGGGCTGGACTCTCCGGGCTGATTTATGTCAGAAGCAGGAAAAAGAGAAAATAAATTACTTTTCACCCTATCGTGTAATTCAAAGGGCAGAGCCATTCAGTTGGTTCTGTCTTTTTTTGTTTTCTTACTTTTATTATCCCCCATTCTTCCTTATTAGAACTGTTGTTACGAGTTCTAGCGTCAGTGGGTTGCTGGAGTGAGCCATAAAAAAAGGCAGAATCATCGAAATGAGACTGCCCTTGAAAGTGGAAAAGCTAAAGGTGACTACTTTTTCTTTTTACGAAATCTCAAGCTTGAAAGACCAACCAGTCCGGTACCGAAGAGAAGCATAGTTGCAGGTTCGGGGACGGGGGCATTGCCTACTGCAATATTGTCTATCTCAAAAGCCAAACTGGTACTAGTCAGCACAAAACTATCAAATCGTTCCAGGTCTAAAAAGTTCACATAGACATTGGTGGAAGGTGCCGTTTGGTTACCATATTCATCATTCCCGTTTTTGATATCTGAACCAGTAAACGATTGTGTCAATGTGGAACCATTGAAAAATGAAATAGTATTATATGTATCCACCGACCCCCACCAAAGACCAAAGTAGTCATAGGTCGCACCAAGTTGTGCTGTGATACTTCCTGAACTGCTGGGGTTAGGCACCGAAAGGTAGTTTGATTGGTCTCTGGAAGTAGTTCCAAATGGAGCAGCATATTGACCACTGGCAGAGCCGTTTACAACATTTGCACTTCCAGTCCAGGTCCAGGACTGATCTAAAGAACCTGACGGTGCTGTATTGATGGGTGCCTGATTAAATGTTTCTATTAAGAAATTATCAAAGTATGTATAAACTGACGTCTTATCTGCATCACTATCTTGGCTGAAATAATTAATAGTAGTAGCGTTTACACTAGAGGTTAGACTCAAAAAAAACACCCCTGTTATAGCTGTTAGATAAATTTTCTTTGTCATTGGTAACTCTCCATTTTACTAAATATGACGTGTATCGCATTCCATACAAGAATGTATATTATCATAAGATCCAATATCGCAACAGTAAAGCACTGTTTTGCGGTGTAGGTTAAAATAGGTGATCTGACTAGTTGCTGTAGAACTCTGATAAAATAAAAATAGGATAATAATCAGGGGGAAGCATAAGCCTTTTCGTGGAAACCCGACAGAGTCGTTTTTTGCTGGTTACTTGACGAAGATGAATCTTTGATGATATTAGTAAGCATAAGTGTTTCTTTATCAAAAACGTATCAGGAGGATAATATGTTACGAACAATTTCCTTTATTCTGGTTACCCTGTTTCTCTCCCCAATCCTTGTCCAAAGTGCCCCTATTGATGCAGTATGGAAGAGTGTTCAGGCTCCGGAAAATCCTGAATTGTCTTCCGTGACTATAAGCCCGGGTGATACGGCTCTGCTTATTCTTGATATTGAAGAATTGACCTGCAATATGGAGCGACGACCCAGGTGTCTGGAAACCGTTCCCCGTATTGCTGACCTTATGGCTCGTGCTCGAAAAGCCGGAGTGGCAGTAATCTATAGCCTGACTCCCAAGGGAACTCCCGAGACTATATTGCCATCAGTTACACCTCGAAATGGAGAAGCAATAGTCCAGTCGTCTGTGGATAAATTCTGGAAAACTGACCTGGAAAAGATTCTTCAGGAGAAGAACATAGCTAAAGTTATAATCACAGGAACGGCCGCCCATGGCGCTGTTATGCACACGGCAACGGCTGCCGGATTCCGAGGGCTTGATGTTATTCTCCCAGTGGATTGTCTGTCAGCAGCGGATCTTTATACGGAACAGGCGACTGTGCAACTGCTGAAAACCGGTCCTGGAACCAGAAAGCGGATAACCATGACCAGTAGTCCTCTGATCACTTTCCCCTGATTAGGGGTAAAGGAAGAGAGGGCATCTGGTAGCAGTATGTAACTACTGTGTTATAGAATACCTTTGATCAAGGAGAGTGTATGATTTTACAAAATTTTCCTGAAGCAGTTAAAGAGTTTGCCATCCAGGTCTATCAGAAACCTGAAAATGAGAAGGATTTACGCCGAACCCATGTCTCCTTCAGCGGCACTCCACAGAAACATCCCTATGATAAAGATAAAGTTATCCTGGTAATAGATCCCTACAGCAGTAATGTTTCTTATTTCGAGTTTTTAACTCGTGATATATCGTTTGTGGAGGATTTGACCAACATGGTGGACACCGCCGGTAATGTCATTCCCTTTATGCGACTCTGGGTCAAAAAAGAAAGTATTGGGATTCGGTCGACACCATTTGTAGTGGCTGATACCAGAGGTGTTCTGTAAAGAAAAAAGAAGTGACAGCGGTCACAATACTTACAGCTGGGTGCAGAGAGAGGTAACTTCCTCCCCCTTAAAGGGGGGAGTGCCGGTTTAGCCCAGTGATACATCAAGTATCATCATCACTGAAAAACCAAGCATCGTTGCCATTGTAACCATATCAATGTTTTCGTAGCTTCTCTGAGATTCTGGAATAAGTTCCTCCACCACAACAAAGATCATTGCCCCGGCAGCAAAACAAAGAGCATAGGGGAGGATGTTCTGCATTTTCAGGACAAAAAGTGCACCCGCCACCCCGGCAATAGGTTCTACTATGCCTGAAGACTGACCGAGGAGGAAACTTTTCCACTTGGACATGCCTTCTCTTCTCAGCGGCATCGATACAGCGGAACCTTCGGGGAAATTCTGAATTCCGATGCCAATAGCCAGGGCAATTGCTCCTCCGATCGATGCAGCGGGAAGCCCTGCTGCCACGGCGCCGAAAGCGACACCAACAGCAAGCCCTTCGGGGATGTTGTGAAGGGTTATGGCGAGAACCAGGAGAGTACTGCGCTGCCACGATGTTTTTATTCCCTCACTTTTTTCAATGCTGAGACTCGGATGGAGATGTGGCAGGAATGCATCGATTGTTCGCATGAAAATCCCACCTCCCATAAAGCCGATAACTGCGGTGAGCCAGGGCGTTTGGCCCAGTTGGTCTGCCATCTCTATACCAGGTGCCAGTAGAGACCAGAAACTGGCTGCAATCATTACTCCTGCAGCAAAACCCAGCATGGAGTCCATCAGCTTTTTATCCACTGCCCTTGTGAAAAAAACAAGTGCCGCCCCTGCGGCAGTAACACCCCAGGTGAAGAGCGTTGCAAAGAAGGCCTGGGTAACTGGATTGAACTGTTGTATGAATTCTATCATTTTGGATTCGGTCGCTCCCTACGTATTTTTTGTGAAGTCAGAAGATGTCGAGATTATTGGATATGTCCACAGCATGTGGTGCTGCCGTAGGTGGTTGTGCCAATATGTTGTGGTTGATCGTTGACTCCAGTGTCTCTTTATGATAAACTAAAACAGTGGTTGTAAAAAGGTATTTTTTTTCTTGAATCTCTATTTGTTGATGGAGGCATTCCATGAAAAAATGGCACCTTGAGGGAGTCTGTTCCCGTGTTACTCCCAGAAAGCTTGTCCTTCCTGATCCCGGTCAATCTGCTTTTTATCGCTCTGTTTCCTTTTCTGAATTTTCAAAAGAATCTAAAGTTACATTGGCTTGCAGAAAGGTTGCTGTGTTTTTTATTCGTTTTTTTTAGGGGGGATGATGAAAGAAGCGCTTCTCTATCAGAAGGAATCAAACGATCGGGTTACCTGCTTGCTTTGCAGTCATAACTGCTCCATTGCCAACCATCGTCGGGGCCTTTGTGGGGTTCGTGAAAACAAAGGTGGTGTGCTCTACAGTCTGGTGTATGGGAAAGTAATTGCCGAACATATAGATCCCATTGAGAAAAAACCACTTTTTCATGTTCTTCCCGGAAGCAGAAGCTTATCTATTGCGACTGTGGGCTGTAATTTTTCCTGTCGCCATTGCCAGAATGCCTCTATTTCACAACCAGGTTCTTTCAGCAGTGATGCTGTGCCAGGGGTCGCGAAAAGTCCGGAAGCTGTTGTGGAGAGTGCCCTTGCAGCAGGATGTAACTCTATCAGTTATACCTATGTGGAACCGACGATCTTTTTCGAATATGCTTATGACTGTATGAGTCTTGCAAAAAGAGAGGGGCTTAAAAATTGTTTTGTTTCCAATGGCTATATGAGTAAACCTGCAACTGAACTGCTGACCCCAGTGCTGGATGCTATCAATATTGACCTGAAATCCTATCGGAATGAATTTTATAAAACTGTCTGTGGAGCACGGTTGCAGCCGGTACTGGATAGTATTCGAAGAATGCATGATGCCGGGGTTTGGGTGGAGGTTACGACTCTGTTAATTCCAGGCTTGAATGACAGCGACGAAGAGTTACGACAGATTGCTGATTTTCTGGTCTCAATTGATAAATCGATCCCCTGGCATGTCACCGGGTTTTTCCCTACCTACAAATTAACCGATCGACCTCCAACCAGTTTAGAAAGTCTTGAGCATGCACGTGAAATTGGAATAGCTCAGGGGCTGCAGTATGTGTACGCAGGGAACAGGCCCGGAAAGGGTGGTGAGAATAGTTCCTGCCCATCCTGCGGTTTTGAAGTGATCCTGCGCCATGGATTTTTCATTCAAAAAAATAACCTTATTCAGGGGAAATGTCCCTCCTGTAACTCCTCAATTGCTGGAATATGGGAATAAAGTCATCCCATTGCTGATTTTTTACTTGCGTTTATTTGTGGCCAGCGACTAGCCTTCAGTGTAGGTTTCTCTGACGTACAATACCATTCATCAACAATACTCCTGAAGAGGGTTATCAAATGAAATTGTTATGTAAAGATGTTCTGTTTTTCTGTTCCTGTGTTTATATGCTTTTTGCTCTGACAGCCTGTTCCAGCACCTACTATGGTGCTATGGAGAAAGTTGGCGTACATAAACGTGATATCCTGGTCGATCGCGTGGAGGATGGCCGCGACTCTCAACAGCAGGCTCAGAAGCAATTTCAATCGGCTCTGCAACAGTTTGATTCAGTCGTAAAACTCGAAGAGACGGATCTGAAGAAGGCCTATGATAAACTTAATAAAGAGTACGAGAAGAGCAAAAAAGCTGCCGATGATGTCTCCATCCGGATTGGTAAAATTGAATCTGTTGCCAATGCATTGTTTAAAGAGTGGAAGAGTGAGCTGAAACAGTATGAAAGTAAAGAACTGCGACGCTCCAGTGAAGAGCAGTTAGAAAATACCAAAACACGTTACAATGAAATGCTTGCTACCATGAAGGCAGCAGAACAGACCATGGAACCGGTTCTGAAAATATTTCACGATAATGTACTCTTTTTGAAACACAACCTGAATGCCCAGGCCATTGGTTCCCTGCAGTCTGAATTCACCAATCTTGAAGGACAGATTGGAGAGTTGATTCAGTCTATGAATGTGGCCATTGAATCATCCAATAAATTTATCGCAGATCTCAAATAATCCCCATTATGCCTATTCAAACACATTCAATTGTTGCCCTCGTTGGTCGCCCCAATGTTGGAAAATCGACCCTGTTTAACCGTATAACACGCTCAAGAAAGGCGCTTGTTGACCCTACTCCCGGTGTTACACGTGACCGCCATTACGAAAAGGTCGTATGGAACGACAAGCTTTTCATGCTCGTTGATACAGGCGGTATAGAGGATGCAAGCGGTGATACCATGGGCGGACATATCCGAAACCAGGCTCTTGCTGCCATTGAGGAAGCGGATATCATACTCTTTGTGCTTGATGGTCGTGAAGGCGTAACACCTGCTGACAAGGAAGTGGCAAACCTTTTACGGCGAACAGATAAAACCATTTTCTACGTGATCAATAAAATTGACGGTCCTGAGCAGGAAACCGAGCAGATGGCTCAGTTTTATGAGTTGGGAGTAAATGAATTATGGGCGGTGTCTGCCGAGCATAAATATGGTTTCCATACCTTAATGGATGCACTCGATGAGAGCCTTCTTGAAAGTGATGATGAGATTGATCTTCCCGATGGGACGGTAAAAGTTGCATTTTTTGGACGACCCAACGTTGGAAAATCTTCCATGATAAACCGGATTCTGGGACACGACCGAATGGTGGTCTCCGAAGTTTCCGGTACGACACGGGATTCCGTGGATACTCTGCTGACACATGGGAAATATAACTATCTCCTGATCGATACTGCTGGTATCAGAAGGAAGGGTAAGACTAAAGAAAAACTGGAAAAATTTTCCATCCTCAAGGCTCTGGCAGCCCTTGAGAAATGCGATATTGCTGTTGTTCTCATTGATGCCGAGGAAGGAATCACCGAGCAGGATACCAAGGTGATTGGTTATACTCAGGAGCAGGGCAGGGGACTAATTCTGCTTGTGAATAAGTGGGATCTGGTGAAGGATGACAAAGAGCGTCAGAAACAGATTATGGGAGAAATTGCTCTCGCTGTCCCCTTTGTCGGATTTGCACCTCTCCTCACAGCTTCAGCCCTTACAGGCTATGGAATTAAACGACTTTTTCCCACAATAGGTTCCGTGTATCGGCAATTTACCTCTGTATTTCCGACATCTGCTCTCAACCGACTGTTACAGGATGCAGTTGAGGATCATTCGCCACCAATTTATAAGAATAAACGCCTGAAGTTTTATTATACCTCCCAGGTTGGAAGCAGGCCTCCAAAGTTTGTCATCATGAGTAACAGTTCCAAAGGGGTTCATTTTTCTTATGAACGATATCTGACAAACAGATTTCGCGATGGACTTGGCTTGGATAAGGTTCCTATTCAACTGTATATCCGCGACAAAAACAGAGATAAAAAAGGAAAAAAATAGTTTACTTATGTCTCCTCTAGTTATCGTTGTCTGTATTCTGCTAGTAACATTTGGTCTTCTTATTTTCAGTAAACTTCCCCCGGCAGCCGTATTTATCGGAGCCCTGACCCTGACCATCACCTTTAAACTTGCCCCCTTGGATGATTCTCTGAAGGGCTTTAGTAATCCAGGAGTCCTGACCATTGGAGCTCTGTTTATGATTGCCGCCGGAATGTATTCAACCGGTGCTGTCTCAATCCTCAGTGAAAAACTTATCGGGCGTCCACGGTCCATTTTAAAGGCCCAGCTCAAAATATTGCCAAATATTGCCTTTGGTTCGGCATTCTTGAACAACACTCCACTAGTTGCCATGATGATCCCTGTTATCAGGGATCTTTCCAGGAGCTGCGGGTTGGATGCGAAGAAACTGCTTATTCCGGTAAGCTATGCCTCCATTCTGGGCGGAACCTGTACCCTGATTGGAACCGCTACAAATCTTGTGATTGCAGGTCTTGTCAATGAGACCCTTAAGCGTGGGGGTGCTGATCTGCCGCATATGGTTCCCGTTGGAATGTTTGATCTCTCCTTGATTGGGGTACCTGTTACGATTGTAGGGCTTGTCTTCCTTATGACGGTTGGGACATCTCTTCTTCCTGCAACTGCTGAAGGGCTTGACGTGAAGGGGGAAGTGCGACGCAGATGGTTCCGGGTGGAACTTGCCATTGAAGACAAGAGTCCGCTCATTGGAAAAACCCTTGATGATGCGGGACTTATGGCCAGTGACGGCTTTTATATCATGTCTATTTCGCGAAACAGAAACAAACTGGAGTTGAATCCTGATATTACTTTAGTCGCAGGAGATATGCTGAGCTTTTCTGCCGATGTCAGTGGCGCAAAAGGTTTGTGGGCGACGATTGGGCTTAAACCGCTCTATTCGACCAAAGAACAGAAGGCTGATCGTCATCGGCATCATCTGGTGGAAGTGGTTGTGTCCCGACGGAATCCCATGATAGGGCATCAGATCGGAGAGGTGGAAGCTGCAGACAGAAATTTTGAAGTATGGCTGGTGGCCTTTGCCCGTGGTGAGGCAGCCATGCATTATCCACTGGAAGAAACGGTCATTCAGGCAGGTGATGTTGCCCTGCTCGAAGTGAAAGACAGGTTTTTCTATCGTAACCGCAACGAAACCGATTTTGCGATGACTAAAAAACTTCGTGGCGCCCGTATTCAGCGAACGGATAAGGCCCTGCTGGCATCTGTGATAACGGGAACCATGGTGTTTTCCGTTGCCTTTGGCCTTATGAGTATGTTGAATGCTGCACTGCTTGCAGCAGGAGGGATGCTGCTTAGCGGGTGCATGAATCTGGAAGACGCCGGACGTTCCGTTGATTTCTCAACTCTTATGGTGATTGCTTCGGCCATGGGACTCGAGTCTGCAGTAACTGCATCGGGATTATCTTCAGTAATAGGTGATTTCCTGGGACTGCTTGGCGGCGACAATGCCTATATGGCACTTGCCGTGGTCTTTCTCGGCTGTGTACTTATGGATGCCATGGTCACTAATGTGGCGTCGGCGGTGTTCATGTTCCCCATTTCCATGTCCATTGCCTCGGCCCTGGATGTGAGTTTTATGCCATTTGTGATAGTGGTTATGGTGGGAGCATCCTGCAGCTTTATCTCTCCTGTGAGTTACCAGACAAATCTTATGGTGTATGGGCCTGGAAAATACAGTTTTGGTGACTTTGTAAAAATCGGTATTCCACTTACTATGCTTGTTGGTGTGATTACGGTTTTTCTTACGCCTCTGTTCTTCCCATTTCATGTCTGAGGCGACTGCTCAGACATGCAATGGACGGAGAGAGTGTTTATGGTTGCAGTGTTTCCCGAGGCCGGACAGGTCTTTTGACGGGCGGTTGTGGTTTTGGTTGAAGAGGTTTGTTGGCCTGCTTGATGGTGGACATGGCAGCAGTTACCATGGAAGCCACGTCTGTAAGATTGGCGGGAAGAATCATGGTGTTGTTTTCTTTGGCTAGTTTTCCGAACTCGTTAATGTAGCTTTTTGCAACTTCCAGATTTGCCGCTTCGCTTCCACCCGGCATGCTTAGTGCTTCGGCTACTCTTCGGATTCCTTCGGCAGTGGCCTCTGCAACCATGGTGATTTCCCTGGCCCTTCCCTCTGCTTCATTAATCCGTTTCAGTTTCTCGCCTTCTGACCTGGCAATGGCTTCTGCTTTATCACCTTCGGCCCGGTTGATGGTAGACTGTTTATCACCTTCAGACCGTGCGATATCAGCCCGCTTTTCCCGTTCCGCCTTCATCTGCTTTTCCATGGCCTCCAGGACTGTACGTGGCGGCTGGATATCTTTGATTTCATAACGAAGGACTTTAACACCCCAGTTTTCTGCTGCTTCGTCGAGTGCCAAAACAACCTGGCCATTCAGGGTTTCTCGTGCTTCAAAGGTTTTATCAAGATCAATTTTACCTATGGCCGAGCGAAGGCTGGTCTGGGCAAGCTGGGCAGCGGCAAAATGGAAATTATCAATTCCATAGGCTGATTTTTTGGAGTCAATAACCTGGATATACAAAATACCGTCCACCTCCAATGTGACATTGTCGGCAGTGATACAGGTTTGTGCCTCAATATCGATCGGTTCTTCCTTGAGACTTCGTTTATAGGCCACCCGGTCAAAGAAGGGGATCAGAATGTGAAATCCTGCCTGTAAGGTTCCTCTGTATTTTCCAAGCCGCTCCACAACAAATTCCATACGCTGTGGAACAATTACCGCAGTTTTAATGAGAATGATGAGTAAAAAGGCAATGAGGATGCCAAGGGCTATAAAAGTTTCCATTCTATTCTCCTTGATTGAAGGGATTTAAGAAAGTTTTTTTACTGTAATAAGCAGTTCTTTCTGTTCGACTATTTCAACGACCTCACCTGACTCTATTGCTTCATCTGATACGGCACGCCAGAATGTGCCGGCAAATTTGACCTGTCCTTCTGCGGGTGGTTTGATCGTGGCGGTAACCACGCATTTTTCGCCACCGCTTGCCAGGATAGAATCTGCTTCTTCGTTCTTTTTATCTCCAATGAAGACCTTTTTAACTATTCCCCGAAGGCCGAAAAGACAGACCAGTGAGAGCACCAGGAATACTCCAAGCTGAGTGTTGACGCTCCATGGGAAGATGTAGCAGCCAAGGGCCGTGAGCCATGCGGCAAGCCCAAAAAAGAAGAGAACAAAGCCTGGAACGGCCATTTCCAATACAAAAAATGTCACACCGATACTGAGCCACATCAGTCCGGGATAGGTGATTTCCATCATTTAAAGATCCTCTTAGGTGGAAGTTGATTTTCAGGTATTGTACGGGAACAGGATGAAACAGTCAAATTGAAGATGGTTGTTTGTGTTGGGAATTACCTGCCATTGGAAAAAAGTGTTGTTATCACCTGTATTTTCTGGAATGATACGCGACAGTTCATGATGAATTCTTAAATTTTATCACGGGATATTAATCCTTAATTCTGAAGAGGCATAATTGAGGTTACCATGAAAGCACCTTCAAAAGAACCTGCTATCCGTCTCGTCATGTTACCTAAATATACGAATCCCGATGGTGATATCTTTGGTGGGGTGATTCTTTCCATGATTGATGAGGCTGCGGCCGTTGAGGCACAGCGGCAGGCTCACCATCGCTATGTTACCGTGTGCATGGATTCCATTCAGTTCCATCATCCTGTACAGGTAGGGGATGTAGTCAGTCTCTGGTGTGAGACTATAACAATTGGCAGGAGTTCCCTTAAAATTCATATTATTGTCTTTGCCCGTCCAAGATGGTCCGATGAGGAGATTAAAGTGACGGAGGCCACGGTGACCATGGTGGCTATAAACGAACAGAGAAAAGCGGTTCCAGTCTTTGAGTAAGTTTATTAGATATCTGATAACGTGGATTGATATATTTTTCTTTCGCTCCATTATCATTCTGGTCGTCCTGGGAGTCTTTTCTCCATTGAGTTACGCACAGGATATTCACGTTGCCACGGATATCTGGGAAGGATATTCCAATAGGGATGGTACTGGCTATTATTTTGATATACTGAGAGAAATCTATCCATCTCCAGAATATAGCCTTAAAATAAGTTATGTTCCTTTCAGACGTGGACTCCGTATGGTTGAAACCTCCCGGGCCGATCTTACCCTGGGGGTGAACAGGGGGGATATGGATGATGGTTTTATTGCAAAAGCTGTCGTCGAGAATGATACCGTAGACCTCCTTATGAGTAGAGACTTGGCCCAGAAATGGCAGGGGCTCAATTCCCTAAAAAATAAAAGGATTGCAGCCAGAAGTGGTTATAATTTTGATATTCATTTTGATTTCCCCATCGAATACAGTGAAAATAACAGCCTGCTGGGAATGATGCGGATGCTCAAAATCGGGCGGATAGATGCTGTACTTGATTATCTTGCTGATATGAAGAACCTGTGGGAGCAGGCCTGCCTTGATGATAATTATATCATTATGGAGGCAGTGCTTGCCAGTCCCGCCTTCTTTGCCTTTTCAAGAGAGCAACAAGATCTGAAAAAACATTTTGAAACAAAATTCCAGGAATTACTTCAATCGGGAAGGATTTACGAATTAGGAAGGAAGTATGGCATTGAGGAAAGCCAACTCCCTTGAATTAAGAGTTGTCCTTGCTGTACCAACCAGCCTTTGTCTCCAGGATTCCTGATCCACAGAATTTACTGTACTCTCCTACCATTTTGCTATCCTTTCTGGTCACCTTAGTCAAAAAAAGCCTCCATCTTTACGTTAAGTAATCGCTGGTGTCTTAGTGGTAAATATTATTTTATGAGAACGTTTCTTCTTTTATTGACTTTTCTGTTAGGGCTTTTATTATGTGTAAATGTCTTTTTCGTTTGGGTTTAACAGCGCATTTCCAAATAGAGAAATCGAATCAAAATGATACACTGTAATGTACTGTCGGTAATCACCACGCTGGCAAACTAAAAAAAATCTACCCATGAAGGAGAGAATGAATGAAAGGAAAGTATTCGGGAATAACTATTGGAATGAGTGCAGGCCTTATCGCTGTTGCATCATTGGCAATGGCAACAGGAAATGGTGTGGACATGGAGCAGTATCCCTATGCACCATCACTGATCCAATGGGAGAAGTCAGCGGCGGAATTTACTGAACCCGAAACCTGCGCCGAGTGTCATCCTCAGCAATACGAGGAATGGCGTGGCTCCATGCACTCCATTGCTTTTCAGGATCCTATTTATCAGGGAGAGTTGAAACTTGCTATTGAAGCAGTGGGTCATGATGTTGCAAAACAGTGTGAAGGCTGCCATACCGCAGCAGCTGTAGTTAATGGAGAAGTAAAAGGGGCGGGTTTGAAAGATCTGAGTCCTCTTGCCATGGCTGGGGTTTCCTGTGATGTCTGCCATTCCATAAAGGGACATACCCACTGGCAGACTCCGACCCATCAACCGGAAAACGGGTCGATGATCCTGTCTCCCGGAAAAGAAGTGGATGGCGAAGTCATTCTTACGAAATTCGGTCCCTTTCCTGCCAGTGAAGATTGTGGCGAAGGGTTTCATGAGTGCGTTGAGTCCCCCCTCCATCTGAAGACGGAGCTCTGTGCCTCCTGCCATCAGGTCACCCATTACGAAAAACATACCCCTCTGGAAATGACGTATACGGAGTGGAAAAACAGTACCTACGCAGCAAAAGATATTAATTGTCAGGACTGCCATATGGTTGATCTGGAAACGTTCAAACGTTCTGCAGACACCTTCCAGAAACCTGTTCGAGGTGAATATCATCATTATTTTAACGGCGCTAATTTTCTGATGTATGCACTGACTGAAATGGCGGCAAAAAAGGCTGGAGATGAGGAGTTGGCTGTCAGCGCCCGCCAAAAATATGAGATGGCAGTAGGTCGGTTACAGGCTGCAGCTGAGTTGGATATCGATCCCATTTATCGGGACGGCAGGCTGGCTGAAGTGAAGATTCGAGTGAATAACAGACGTGCCGGGCATAACCTTCCAACCTCTCTGACAAATATTCGTCAGATGTGGCTTGAGGTGACAGCCACTGATGCCTCAGGAAAGGTCGTGATGAGCAGTGGGCATATTGATGAAAAAGGAAAACTTCCAGAAGGAACCAGACTGTTTAATTCAGACGGAATGGGGGAAAATATGCATTTTGCTCTTGATCCCTGGGAAATAGTCAGTTTTTCCAAGCACGATACAATACCCCCGAAGGGGTACCGCGAGGTGCATTATGGGCTGAGCAGTAACAGCAGTACTCCGATCACCTTGAATGTAAAACTTCGTTTTCGTCAGGCAAACCAGAAAGTGGCTGAAAAACTTCTTAGTCATGTTCCCGATGATATGCACCTGGATGTCATTTACGGAATTAAGGAAGTGCCACCCGTACCCATTATAGATATGGTGGAGAAAACCTTGCAATTCGAGACCAGCGAGAAATAATTAGTTAATATTACAGTATCTTATTTGTTTCTAATCAAAAATGCTGGAAATTAATTACCATATACATATATACTACAAAGATATCAACAAGAGGTGGATGATTTCACCATCATCCAAACTGCCAACCCCAAAAGGAGCTAAACATGCCTGAAGAAGCAGCTGTGGGATGTGCCAGACCTACCGGAGGACCGGTTGGTGAAGAGCCGGACAGCAAAGTAACAGATGAAAAACAACCAGCAAAAAAGGAGATTTCCATGATTAAAGTTGGTAAAAAAGCCCCGGACTTCACAGCTCCGGGATTCCATAAGGGAGAATTTATTAACACCAAGCTTTCAGATTATCTGGGAAAATGGGTTTTACTCTGTTTTTATCCGGGTGATTTTACTTTTGTCTGAGCTACTGAAATTTCAGCGGTCGCTGAAAAATATCCTGAACTTCAGAAATTAGGTGTTGAAGTCCTCTCCATGTCTATTGACTCCATGTTCACCCACAAGATGTGGGATGAAGATGAGCTGAGTAAGATGGTGGACGGCGGAGTCCCCTTTCCAATGCTTTCAGATGCGGGCGGTAAAGTTGGGACCGTCTATGGTGTTTATGACGAGGATGCGGGAGTTGAGGCCCGTGGCCGTTTTATCATTGATCCCGATGGTGTGGTTCAGGGCTATGAGGTTCTCACTCCACCAGTTGGCCGAAATGTCAATGAGACCTTCCGTCAGGTACAGGCATTTCAACTGGTACGGGAAACCAAGGGCGGAGAAGCTACACCTTCTGGATGGCGACCAGGTAAGGCAACGCTCAAACCGGGAATTGATCTTGTTGGTAAGGTCTGGAAAGTGTGGAAGACAGAACAGGCCTTTGACTGATACTTTGTTTGCAGTAAAAAGCAGAATGGGATGAAAAAATTTATATTCTAAAAGAGGTGTTATTATGCAGAAATGGGAATGCCCTTGTGGCTATATATACGATCCTGAAGAAGGGGATTATGAGAATGGGGTTGAGCCTGGTACTCCCTGGGAAAAACTCCCGGAAGGGTGGGTTTGTCCTAAATGCGGCGCAGAAAAAGAAGATTTCTGGAAAGCTGACTAAGTAAGCTATAAAAGGCAGAATCATTAAGTTGATTCTGCCTTTTTTTTGACCACGAGAATAACCCGTATTTCTCTCTTGAAGGGACTGTAAACAAATAGCTGGCAGTCTGGATTTATGACCAAATGGTCACCACAGGCGTGTAGGTACGACAGCAGCATCTTCAAGTTCAATGGTGTAGAAGATATCTCCGGCATTACTGCTTGTACCGGTTGTGGTCTGGAGATGAATATTGCGGTTCAGGCGATAGCGGGTTATAAACTCACTTTCACCCGTTTTCACATCCGTGCCCACTGAAACGGAAAGTTTACTGTTGATCTGCCTGCCAATGGAGAGTCTTGTCCCCGTTGATGTCTCTGGCGAGGATCCGGTGAGCAGGTAAGATATTACATGACTTTCAGACATCGGCGGGTTGGAAAAGGTGGTCAACCTGGGTTTTTTCAGTGGACCGATGGCATAGATTCCCGCCACAACATCTCCGACGGTACGTGTTGCTCGAAGATTTATGCCCGGCTGGCTTAACGGGCCACCGGCAAAAGAAATCACCCCTGTTTCTATATCAAGATCCTGACCATAGGCCCGAAAACTTCCCTGTTCAATATAAAAAGCACCACTGCCGATCATCTGTTCATCCGGTTCGGAGAGGATGGTTATTTGACCATTGATGTAGGTGTTAAACCCAAGTCCCACAAAGTGCACCCTGTCTTCAAGACTAATTTTGAGCAGCATACGAAATGGCGATTTTACCTCATTCTCCTTTTGTTGTTCCTGAAGAATAACCACGTCAGGAGAGGCTGACAGGCTGCCAGGTGGTAATTCCCGCAGTAAAATATCGGCTTTGGGAATGCTGGCTACTCCGGTGAGACTCACAAGGCCATTGTTTTTTTCAAAAAGAATGTCAGATGAAAGCAATATAGTAATATCGGGCAGGTTGACCAGTCTGAAGTTGTTGCCCTTAAGCGTAAGACGTGCAGGCCAACCCTTTTCGCTGTCAAGAGTTGCGTTTCCTTCAAGCTGCATTGATCCCTCGGGGGACTGGAGGCTTCCTTTAAGGGTTATCTCTTTGTTGTCTGCTGTAAGATCAAAACTGCTGTCCGTGAGATCAAGTCCTATCACAGGAATAAGGACGTGGCTAATGCTAAGTTGTCCATTTCCATCAATGTCAGGTTCTTCGACGGTTCCGAGAATTGTGAAATTGAGGTCTATGGCTCCACTTAAACCTTTAACATCGGGAACCAGAGCTTCGACCAGCTCGAAGTGTTTGGCATTAACCAGGAGAGTACCCTGAAGCTTCGCCTTGCCTCCAATATCTTTCTGGAGAAGATTTGGTGATTGTATATGACCACTCAGGATATTCGAATTTGCACTGATATGAAAGTCTGTCTCGAGGGCATCGTCAACGATCTTCAGTTTGAGGGCTAATCCTTCATGGGGAAGCGTCCCTTCCGCTTTCTCAGTTTGATAGGAGATTTCTCCAGGTGTTATTGCCGCAGTTGCATCAACTTTGAGTTTGTCTTTCATGGTGACCGTGGCCTGGGCAGAAAAGAGACCCGTCAGGCTCTCCAGAGTCTCGGGGAACCATGGGGAAAGCCAGTTAAGCGGAATTTTATTTATTCGTAAGTTTCCACTGGTATCTTTGTTTTCAGAATTCCACATTCCCTCAATACAGAGATCTGAATTGTCTCTTCTGAGACAGAGAGGGGCAAGCGAAGCAGCAGTCACAGAGGCGGAAATTGTTGTAGGCTCCTGCATCTGCCAATTACCGAGTTCCGTGGAAAGAATCGAAAATGTATCGAGCAGTCCACGCCATTTATCGTCACTGTAGCCTCCGCTGAGGGTAAGGCTGATATCCGCCATATCATGGTCTGCTTTGATTTGAACTGTGTGCTCTTCTCTGTTGCCTTTTCCCTGTAAATAAAAGGCGTTAATCAGGCTATATCCCGATTTGAGGCCGCCTGCGTTGAAAGTGAAAGAAAAGGGGTTGGTCCAGCTTAAATCGAGATCCACATCTGCTTGAATAGTATCCAGGGTTAAATCGGTGTAGGTAATGGAGTTTCCAGAAAGCGCGATGTCAATCTGTGGTTCTGTCATGCTCTTCCGTATCGTCCCGGAGGCTTTGATTTGTCCGGAGCTGTCTGGCAGGAGGTCTGAAAAATCTGCGATATCTGCTTTCCACTGCAGATTGGATTGTTCACCGAGGTTGCCAGAGGCAGTGATTGTTGCGCTGCCGGATGCCAGATTTAAATCCTCAATGCGGATATCATTTGGCTTTACTGTGATACCTCCCGTTCCGGTGATGGGGAGTTCCCGTAACCTGCCATTCAGACTGTCGATTATGATATTACTACTAACGCCATCCTCTTCAATAAAACCGTTCGATCCTATCAACCAGTTGAGTCTCCCAGGCCAGTCTGGGTAGTAGATTCCGGGATTGATCTGTGTGCCTTTTATTTTCAGGTTCCATTTGATATCTGGTCCCCACGCAACATCACCCTGGAGAACAACTTCGCCCCCCAAAAGGCCAAGAGTGAGCTGCAGGTTCTTGAGATTGTCTGCGGAACCTTGCGCGTTCAGGTTGACCGTGCTCGCTGGAAGGTCATTGCCGGTAAGCAGGCCATCAAGAACTATATGATAGGAATCAATAGTTCCTTTGAGGGTAGCTTCACCCTTGGGAGAGCCATAGTCTGCAGCTCCGTGAACGGGCCATTGCAGCTCCTGCCAGTGCAGCAGTAAATCGAAGAAGTTTTGTCCAATGTCAGCGATTCCTGTGATATCGAGAATAGCTTCGTTTTCTGGTTGTTTCAGGGTGAATTGTTTGATGTCAAGTGTGAGACTTTCAAGATTTACCTGAACGTTTATGTCTGCGTCCCAGTTGACTTCAGCTGCTGTTTTATCACGTATGCTAAGCGTTGAGGCAAGTTCTGTCTGCTTGAGTGTCCCGCTTGTGGTGAGTTTTCCCGTCACTCTTCCCGGGATATCCGGAGCGAAAGCTGCCGGGATAAGTTCAGCGATCGTGAGCTTTCCATGCCAGCCGGGATCAGAAAGGATCTCTTTCACGGTTATATCCAGATTGGCACTGATGTCGCCACTGATTTCTTCCACTATCTGCAATTCCTCCAGATCACCACTAAGGCTCCCTTTTATTGTTATGGTTGGAATCGCTTGACTTAGGGTCGTAACATCAGTTGTGAGCTGCAGGGGGTAATTGGCGTTGGGATGTATTTTCCCCCGTATCTGAATGGATGCCATGTCCGTGGTAACATTAAGTGTCTCGATCTGTATGGTGTCTTCGTCCCATGCCAGTTTAAGGGCTGCCTTGTCAATAGAAAGTGCTTCCGTGTCCGGGGCGGATAAGAAAGTGAAGTTGTTCAGGGCAAGTTTTTCAATGCTGAGCCTGATGGGCAGGGCGATTTCCGGCAGTGTTCCAGGGCCACTTTCTCGCTGGTTTACCTGGCTGTTCTGGGGAGTCGCTTCGTAGGAAACATCGTCTGCTAAAATTTCCAAAATGTGAAGGTGGAGTCTGAACAGGTCTGTACTCTTCCAGTCCAGTACCAGATGTCTGATCTGAGCAACACCTGTGGAACTGCTGAACCTGATATCAGCAAGTTCCAGGCGATCAAGAATCCTGCCTCTGGCAGTCCCTATCTGCAGATTTTCATCGAGCAGTTTCTCAGCCTGAACAATAAGAAATTGAGTTCCGCTTTCGGTGCCAAGCAGAAAGAACGCAGCTGTAAACAGAAGGGACACGAGTCCGAAGAAGGCAATCGCTGCGCCAGGGAGCCATTTTTTCACAATGTTGCTCCAAAACCAATATGAAATCGCCAATCATTTAATTCAGGACTTTCACTTACCGGATATGCAATATCGATACGCAGCGAACCAAAGGGTGCCAGCCAGCGCAACCCGACCCCTGCACCGACATATGCGTCCCCAAGTTTGTCATTGTAAGCATTTCCTGCATCTACAAATCCTGCTAATACCCAGGACTGGGAGACTCGATGATCATACTCCAGGCTCCCTGTTACTACATTTTTACCACCGACGCTGACACCATTAGCATTCTTCGGCCCCAGTGATTCGTATGAATATCCACGGACAGAAGTGTCTCCACCGGCAAAAAACCTGAGGGTGGCCGGGTACATGTCGAAGTCTTCAACCCAGGTTGTGCCTATCTCAATTTGTGTGTCGATACGGCCATTTTTGCCTAATCCCACCATGTACCTTCCCTTCATGTGAAGACGGGCATAGGATGTGTCGGAAAGAAGTGCTTCTGAGGCACCGCGAAGATCTATAAACAGATAGTCGCCGTATTGAGGGAAAATAGATTCTTCTGTATCTGAAAAACGAAAGGTTCCACCAAGACTGTAGAGAGCAGTGTTTTCGTCGGGCTCACCTTCAACACTGAACTGTTCGCTTGAAGCGAGGACGAAGCCTTTGTAAAGAAGTGTGTCGGCAAGGTTTCTTCGTACGAATGCTGTTTCCATTTCAAGGGTGGCACTGCTTGTGTCGGGAGTCTGGTCAAATTCATAACTGGCTGTCGATACCCATCTGTCAGTGAGAGGTTTTACAACCGGGATATTATACTGAGCCCGAATGATGCTTTCTGTCCAGGCAAGTTTGACAGAAAGCTCCGAGTGGTGGCCGTAACGATTGAGTAATCTGTCGTCCCAGCGTGCGGATCCACGAATTCCTGTGTCGGAATCATAGCCGACCCCAAATGTAAATTTATGTGGGGCAATCGGTTTCATAATCACAGTCAAAGGTAATTGTTGATCCAGTGATTCTTCGTAACGTGGGGTAATGGTTACTTCTCTGGCGTAATTACTTGCAATCAGATTCTGCTGAAATTCCAGCAGGGCCTCATAGGAATAGGGGGTTCCCTTTTCCATGGTGATGTATTTTGTGAGCAGGTCTGGATTAAGAAAATCCTGCAGAAAAGTGATATTTCCAAAGTAATACAGAGGACCGGTATCCATGTGAAGAGTTAATTTTGCAGTGTTGCTATCAAGATCAACCAGCCATTCACTTGTTATGAATCTTGCCTTTGGATATCCATTGGAAAAGGCTATGTTCATAAAAGTATTCTTTGCTGCTTCATACTCTGCATGGATCAGGGTTTTCCCTGCCTTTCTAAGGTAATCCTTTATGCTCTGCTGGAGTGCCGGATGGTTCATTCCTTCACCAAACCATTGTACGTCTCTACCTGTTATGACAACAGGTTCTCCCTTGTCTACTCTGTAGGTGGCGAACCATTGACCATCTTCTTCGATCAACGCCGAGCGAATCTCTGGAATATAATAGCCAAAGGGTTGCAGGGCTTCACGAATTTCCTGCGGCGCCTGCTGGTGTAGCTTCTTGATCCAACGCGGGGTGAGATCCTCGTCATTTTTCATTTTGTTGATATCGAGAAAAAGGAGGACATTTTGCCGAAAGGGGGCTTCGAGTCCGGTAAGGTCTACACTAAGAGGTGTTGCAGCCATGGCCGGAAAGGAAAACAGGATAAGGAGCAGGCTGAATGCAAGTTGGATGCTTCGTAAAACATACTGGCTGGGAATGCTTGGGAGGAACATAAAAATGTTCATAACAGAGCTTGTGACTACTGGGTGGGTAGTGATTGTTTGCCTGAAATACTTTCTATTGAGACCTTGATAACAGCAGTTGCCTGTACCATTTTGTCTGGGAAGTCAAATTGCTTGTCACTGTACTGTGCCATGATGATAGCAAGGGCAAATTTTTTCGCCTCGTTATTTTCCACTAGAGAAGCCTTGCCAAATCCTACAATGGACTGAAACTTCATACTCCAACTGCATGCTTTTTCGGCTGCAACCGTTTCAATGAGATGGTCAAACTCAAAACAGACATTCGGGTTGGTTGTAATCAGATTGATCTTTTTTCCCTCTTTGGCACCGTGGAAATAGAGTACATTGTCATGGTAGCCAAAGGAGAGCGGAATTACATAAGGTGTGTCTCCATCCACCATGGCAAGTCTGCAGATTTTCGCTTTTGCTATAATCGCAAGGAGTTCAGCGTGGTCTGTAATCTCTTTTTCTTTTCTTCGCATGATGGTTTTTTGTCTGGGTAAAAAAAGGAGGCGTTTCTCAATCTTTTAGTAAAATAGCACAGCCTGCTGTAATCATTACGCCTCCTGCACATCTGTTGGTCATCTTAAGAGCTTTTGCACTTTTAAAGAGTTGTCCGGCTCGCGCAGCTGTCCAGGCGTAGCAGAGAAGAACGCTTCCAAGGACTGTGGTAACCACGATGCTGATTGCCAGAATGTCAAGATGACTGAGGCTGGCAAGATCAACAAAGGTGGGAAGAAAACCGAGGTAAAAGAGAATGACCTTTGGATTTGCAAGGGTGATAATCAGTCCGCTACCAAAATTCTTTTTCCACGACAGTTCTTTAATGCCTTCTATGGAAACTGGTTCCGGCGCAGAACGCCATATTTTGATTCCCAGCCAGATCAGGTAAAGCCCGCCACCATATTTTACAAAGACAAAAAAGCTACCAAGTATTTCAGCCATGGCGGAAAGGCCATAGACAGCGAGTAGCAGGAATATAAGGTCTCCTGTGACAATGCCAAGTACTAGGATAGCAGCATGGGCAAAGCCATTGGAGAGGGCACGTGCCACCGTAGCAAAGACGCCAGGTCCTGGGGATGCTGCCAGGAGAAACATGGCAGCACCGAAGGTGATGAGTGTTAAAGTTGTCATGGGCTTTTGTTCAAGGTAGTTAGGCAAAAGGCTGAAGGGTTGATAAGAGTATTTTTTTTTCACCTTCAGCCTGATACAGGTATATAACGAACCCTGTTTATGTAGTAAAGAGACATATTACCACAAAACGGAAAATCGAGTTATAGCGTTACAGGGCCTTGGCCTTGTCCATGGCTCTCTGAAATGCAGCAGCGGATCCTGCTATAACGTCGTCACCGACGCAAAAGGCCAGTCTGAAGTAACCGGGTGCTCCAAATCCCTGACCAGGAACGGCGAGGATTTTTTCTTCCTGAAGAATTGCACAGAATTTCACATCATCTGCAATAGGTGCTTTTGGAAAGACATAGAAGGCACCCTTGGGTGGAATGAAGTCATATCCGGCGTCACTTAAAAGCTTACAGAAGGTTTCACGTCGCTTGACATAGATGGAGTTGTCGACACTTGCATCCTGAAGTTCTGCAACAACGCGCTGCATAAGAGCAGGGGCGTTGACAAAACCAAGAATACGATTGGCAAGGGTCATGGCATCGAGAAGGGCAGCTTTGTCAGCGATGTCGGGGTGTACAGCCAGGTATCCAATCCTCTCGCCTGGAAGAGAGAGATCCTTGGAGTAGGAAGAGAGTACGATGGAATTCTTTGTCGCCTGAAAGACGCTGCCCACCACATTATCGTCAAAGATGATTTTGCGGTAGGGCTCATCGGCGATCAGATAAATGGTGGTCTTCAGCTCCGCACCTTTCTTGTCCAGCAGTGCGCCGAGTTTGTTTAAGGACTCCTGGGAGTAGATTTGACCGGTAGGGTTGTTGGGAGAGTTGGTGATTACAACTTTTGTGTTTTCAGTGATAGCGGCTTCAATGGCTGCCATATCAAGATTAAACTCAGCATCGGTCTGGACAACCTTGCTTACTCCGCCATGGTTGTCAACGTAGAAATTGTATTCCACAAAGTAGGGAGCGAGAAGGATCACTTCCTCCCCGGGATTGAGTAGAGCTTTCATCACCACATTTAAGGCACCAGCAGCTCCACAGGTCATAAGCATATCGCCATGGAAGACATCTATGCCCTGCTCCTGGGACATTTTTCCGGCAAGTGCTTCACGTACCCACGGGTAGCCGCCGTTTGGCATATAGGCATGAACCATGGGTGTTTCGTCTTTAACGATTTCCTGAATAACCCTGTTGTACTCAGGCGGTGGCGGGACGTCGGGGTTACCGAGGCTGAAGTCAAAAACATTTTCGGCTCCGTATTTGGCCTTCATCTTGGCGCCTTCTTCAAACATCTTACGAATCCAGGATGATTTTTCGGCAAAGCCACGCATTTTTGTTGAAATAGTCATTTATTTTACTCCTTAATATGTCTCTTGATAAGCTTTTATTCTTTCTTCAGGAAATCATATGCAGCATTGATTTCTTTCATTTTTTCTTCGGCTACAGCACGGAATTCCTGGCCCAGGTGGTTCACCTTATCCGGATGATATTTCATGCTGAGTTTCCTGTACGCCTTTTTGATGGCATCCTTGTCTGCACCGGGACTGAGTCCCAGTACCGCATAATAATGATCCGTGGAGCCCCCCCTTCCTGAACTGCTCTGCTGCTGTCTGCCATACTTGTATTTTGCCTCGATGGTTCTTTTGTCATATTCCTTGATTTGCAGATAATCAGCAATATCCCGGGCTACCTTCAATTCTGCCTCGGGTACCTGTGTCTTGGTATAGAGCACCTGATAAATGAGTTCAAGAAGAATGAGGCGCGGTTCGTAGGCAAAGGTATTGCGGAATTCCAGAAGCAGGGATTCCATGGATTGTGTTGAGTCAACGGCCTCTCTAATAAGATCTTTGACCCAGTACATCCTGGTTTGATCATACCGGAGATTCTGCTGGAAAAAACGCTGAATGGTGGAGATTTCTTCTTTGGTTACAGTACCATCAATCTTGGCAATGCTGATGAGAATTTGAACCAGGAGCCATACAAATCGATTATGGCTCTCCGTCTGAGACGATTCGTATGTGGAAACCTTGCTTTTAATCCAGTAACTGAATCCCCAGAAAATACCAATAAATATCAGAACAGCTACAATGCCGGAGTAGAGGAGAAAACCAAGAAAGTTAAATAGCCCCGAGAAGCCACTGGTAAGAAGTATGAAAAGAAGCAGGACAAGAAGGCACCCTCCGCACCCTGGTTGTTCACGTCGTTGGTATTGCATGGTATTGGAAAATTATATAAATATTAGTGGTTGTGGGTTTCGTCACCAAAAAGGGCATTGATAAAGTCATCGGGATTAAAGTCGCGGAGGTCATCGATCTGCTCTCCAATACCGATAAAACGGATGGGGATTGAAAGCTCGCGGCAAATACAGGCAACAATGCCACCCTTGGCCGTGCCATCAAGTTTGGTGAGTGCAAGGCCGGTGATCCCAACGGCATCATTAAAAAGCTTTGCCTGGGAAACTGCATTCTGGCCTGTTGTGGCATCGAGCACCAGCAGAATTTCATGCGGGGCACCTTCAAGCCGTTTCCCCATGACCCGTTTTATTTTTTTCAACTCTTCCATAAGGTTGACCTGGGTGTGGAGGCGTCCTGCAGTGTCCACAATAACCACGTCGTATTCTTTTGCCACGGCAAGATCTATGGCGTCAAAGGCTACGGCCGATGGGTCAGCTCCTTCCTGCTGGTGGACAACGGTGACGTCGTTACGCTCTCCCCAGATCTTCAATTGGGCTACGGCGGCGGCGCGAAAGGTGTCTGCAGCAACAAGTAGAACAGACTGACCGGCCTGTTTGAACTTTTTGGTGATTTTACCAATCGTTGTGGTTTTTCCAACGCCATTCACCCCGACAACCATGATCACAAAAGGTCCCGATTCTGGCCTGACAAGTTCCGCCGGCTGGTCGGACTCCATGAGAAAAGAGCGTAACTTTTCTTTAAGTACGATTTTCAATTCCTGCGGGTCAGAGAGTGCGTTGCGCTTTACGTTTCTTCTGGCATCATCAAGGAGTTCCATGGTGGTGTTGATACCGAGATCCGCAGTGATCAGGATTTCTTCGAGCTCGTCAAAGAGGTCAGCATCGATCTCCTTTCTGCCGAGAAAGAGAGTGTCCATCCGGTGGACAAGTGACTCTTTGGTCTTGCTGAGGCGTGTGGAGAGGCGCTGAAACATCGTTCCTAATCCAGATGCTTCCTCCTTTTTAACTCCTTCTGTGGCGCTGTCTGACTTTTTGGGTTCTGTGACAGATGGCAGACACTCCGGGGAGGACAGAACGGTATCCGAGACTATTCCTTTCTCTTTTTCTTTTAGTGTGGCAGCCTCATCATTTTTTGAAAATTTCTTTTTGAACCAACCTAGCATTTATGGAATCCCTGTTAAGAACGAGTTGAATTGTGAAACATATACATGAAAAACTTTCCATACTACGGCTAGATCAAGAAGAAAGCAATAAAAACAGACACTGTTTGCTGCCATTTTACTATTCTAATTTGGGAGATGGAAAATATTTGCTTTTCCGGAGAACAGCATTAGTGTATGCCTTGGTTGTGAGCCGCCTGAGTGATCAGTTCATTAGCTGTGGCGCGACTGTTTGCGGCTGGAAAATAACAGATAATTCTGTTTTATAAACGTTTATATATTGTATGAGGAGAATGTTATGTCTAGTTCATGTGGATCAAGTAGTTCCTGTTCAAGCAGTTCTTGCGGTAGCAATACCAAAGAATCCCAACAAGCTAAAATGGCGCAGCAGGACAATGCCATTACCCGATCTCTTGGGAAGATCAAAAATAAAATTCTTGTAATGAGTGGAAAGGGTGGGGTAGGTAAGTCCACCGTCTCGGTCAATCTGGCACTCGGTCTTGCAGCAAGAGGTCATAAAGTTGGGTTGATGGATGTTGATCTTCATGGCCCGGATGTTATTCGGATGCTTAATCTTAAGGGAAGCCTTGAGGCGCCAAAGAATCCCAATGATCTCGTTGCTCCCCTTCAGTACAATGATAACCTTAAGGTGGTTTCCCTTGAATATATGATGAAAAATCGGGACGAGGCTATCATCTGGCGCGGTCCCTTGAAAATTCAGGCTATTCGTCAGTTCGTCGCTGATATGGATTGGGGTGAATTAGATTACCTCATCGTGGATGCTCCTCCAGGAACCGGTGATGAACCCCTTTCCGTTGCTCAAACGATTCCTCACGTGAAGGCTATAGTTGTTACAACCCCCCAGAAGGTTGCCCTGGCCGATGTCCGGAAATCGCTCAATTTTTGTAAGACAGTTGAAATGGATGTGACTGGTATTATAGAAAACATGTCAGGATTTGTCTGTCCTGAATGTAACACTACCGTGAATATCTTTAAGACTGGCGGCGGGGAGGAGCTTTCCCGTGAATTTGATTTGCCTTTCCTTGGTGCTGTTCCCATGGATCCGAAGGTTGTTATCGCTGGAGATGATGGTGTTCCCTATCTTTCATCCGATGCCAAGAGTCCCGCAACTGCGGCTTTTGCCAAGATAATTGATGCTGTTGAGCTGCGTCTGCCTCCAGTTGCCGCCCCCGTAACCCTGAACATGGCTTCTACTGATTCTGGTTCTTCGGATTGTGGTTGTGGCAGTGGGGGATGCAATCCAAATACCTGTGATTGCTGATATGCGGTAAAATATTTGTCAGCACCACCTGTGCCCGATCTTCCTTTTCCATACAGCGAAAACTATTATGGGAAAGGGGATCGAACACATGTGAGGCACTGCTGAACGTTTCCCTCTGGGTATACTACTGGTAAAGGACTTGAAAGAGATTCTCAGTGCTTTGAGTTGTTTCTCTTCAGTCTTCAGCCTTTAACTTCTCTTTTCCTGAATATATGTTCTTAAAACAAATTACCGTTGGTTCGATGGGAGTGTGCTGCTATATTGTCGGCTGCTCCAAAACTTCCCTGTGTGCTGTGATTGATCCCGGCGGCGATGAGGATACTATCCTCGAAGAAGTAAAGAAGGCCGGACTTACCATCGATAGTATTATTGCCACCCATGGTCATCCTGATCATGTGTGCGGCAATCGAATACTTAAAGAGGCAAGTGGCGCCGATATTATCATGCACGAAGCTGATTCTGCGTTTTTCAGTAAACCTGAAGTGCAGAATTATTTTTCCATGCTTGGCCTTGAACCGTCTCCTCCTGCGGATCGTACCGTGAAGGATGGTGACGTGATCACTGTTGGTGAGGAAGAACTTCTTGTTATCCATACTCCTGGACACACCCCTGGCGGGATCTGTCTCTACTGTGCTCCGGATCTGATCACTGGAGATTCTCTGTTTGTTGGCGGTATCGGAAGAACTGATTTTCCCGGTGGCTCTCATGATGAGCTGATCAGGGCCATCAAGGGAAGACTGCTTAGCCTACCACCGGAAACAGTTGTCTGGCCGGGACATGGTTATGGTGGGTCTCGTTCAACCATCGAAGAAGAGGCCCGATCTAATCCTTATTTGAGCTGATTATTCAATAACCAACAATTCCTTATGCGTGAAATAGTCCTAGGTACAGCAGGTCATGTTGATCATGGCAAAACCAGTTTTGTTCGTGCGCTTACCGGTATTGAGACCGATCGTCTCAAGGAGGAAAAAAAGCGTGGGATTACTATTGAACTGGGGTTTGCCTACCTTGACCTTCCCTGTGGCCATCGCCTGGGAATTGTGGATGTACCTGGCCATGAAAAATTCGTAAAAAACATGGTGTCCGGAGTCTCTGGCATGGATCTTGTTGCTTTTATCATTGCAGCAGATGAAGGGATTATGCCGCAGACAGAGGAACATTTTGAAATCTGTCGTCTGTTAGGAGTGAAACAGGGGATCATCGTCATTACCAAAAAAGACATGGTGGATGAAGAGTGGCTGGAGATGGTCACCGAGGAGGTACGGGAATACTGTAAAGACAGTTTTCTTGAGGATGCGCCTCTCGTCCACGTCTCTTCCACCACCGGCGAGGGGATAGACGAGATACGTGGGCTTCTCAATACATTCGTTGCAGGACAGCAATTTAAAGAGGTGCATGGACCTTTTCGTCTTCCCGTTGATCGTATATTTGCCATGAAAGGTTTCGGGGCTGTGATTACCGGAACCTCCATGTCTGGACGCGTTGCCATTGGAGAGGAACTCTGTTTTTATCCCACTGATATGGTTTCTAAAGTACGTGGTATCCAGGTACATTCCGCGGAGGTTGAAACCGTGGAAGCCGGGCATCGTACTGCCATAAATCTCCAGGGTGTGGATACTGCTGCAGTGGCTCGCGGAATGGTTGCCGCTACCCCCGGCAGTCTCTTGCCAGGCTATATGCTGGACTGTGAATTCCTTTATCTTGCGTCAAATACAAAACCTTTAAAACACCGGACTCGGGTTCGGATCCATCTGGGAACAGCTGAGGTCATGGGCAGAATTTCACTCCTTGACCGTGATTTATTGCAGCCTGGAGATACGGCCAGTATACAGATCCTACTCGAAGAGGCTGTTGCGGTGTGGCCCGGGGATCGCTATGTGGTTCGCTCCTATTCGCCCGTCGGCACCATAGGTGGCGGCGAGGTTCTTGGCAATATGCCTCCGCGGAAACGCAAGCGTGTCACCGAGCGTGATCGAGAGGCGAACATCCGGAGTTTTACTGTATTGCGTGGTGAGGACGTAGAAGAGAAAATTCTGCTGTTTCTACGAGAAAGTGGAACCTCGGGACTCACGTTTGATGAACTCGCAGTCCGTCTTGGGATCTTTGGAAAACAGCTGAAAAAAATAATTACCACTCCCTTATCATCGAGAAAAATTGTGGTGGTGGATTCCTCCAGCCAGCGCTATCTTGCCAAAAGTGTCAGTGACGGTGTGGAAGAAGTTGTGTTAACAAACCTTGGACGCTATCATAGTTCAAATCCACTGCAGATAGGTCTGTCAAAGGAGGAACTGCGTTCAGGGCTTGGATCCAATGTTGATCAGAAGGTCTTTCACTTCTGTCTCCTGGAGCTGCAGAAGAAGGAACTGGTTGCTCTGGAAGATTCAGTGGTACGACTTGCCTCGCATCAGGTTGCTCTACAGGCTGATGAGAAGAAATTACAGGAGGATCTTGAGCACTGGTATCGGGAAAAAGGCTTAATCGCTCCAACCATGCGGGAGAGCATGGAACAGTTCAATGATTATCCGGAATCGCTGGTGAAAGAGGTCTTTGGGATTTTGCTGAGAGAAGGTAAACTGGTGAAAGTCAGCGAAAGCCTTTATTATGACGCTGCTGCCATTGATGCATTACGCGAGAAAATGACAGCTTTTATCGAAAATGAAGGGGAGATCGATGCCCCGCGCTTTAAAAATCTCACGGGGCTGACACGGAAGTTCTCCATTCCTCTTCTTGAATACTTTGATCGTATGAAGCTTACTATTCGAGTGGGCGATAAGCGCGTTCTGAGAAAAACACGATAACAGACACCCACTGAATCTCTGCAGTATTCCTGTTCAGCTTTTTATCTTCATCTTCTTCAGTACTATCTCACCAAATATAAATGCCGCCAGAAAAAAGAATATTGCTCCAGTGGTGATCATGATTTCATGGAGACTGGGGCTGTATGGGTAGTATTGGGGGAGATCAACCACATTATACTGATAGTAATGGGGGATCAGTTGGCCAACTATTACCAGATCATAAAAGAGAACAAATGAACCAACAAGACAGGATATGCTGGCAATGGCCATCGTGGTTCTGTTTTGTACTCCGGCAACACCAATAAGAATCAATGGCAGTACAACAGCCAGTCCCACCTCGCCTATCCAGAAATTCAAAAAGAAATTGCCCTGAACCAAGTTATACATAGCCTCAGGATTTTTTGTGAATTCAGGAAAAAAACCACCCATAACCTTAATGCCGGTGAAATAGGCAATTGCCAGGAGAAGGACCATAAACAGTCTTCCCGTACTTTGAATGGCGAGTTCTTCGGCCCGGTTCATGGGCTTTCCTTTCAGAAGTTTGGCGGCCCAGGTGAACAGGATCACCGCTGCGCAACCACAAAGCGTTGAGAGGGAGAGGAAATAGAGAGGCATGTAGTTCTCATTCCAGAAGCCTCTTTCGCCAAGAAGAGCCATGTCGGATTTCATGTTTAGATTTCCCATGGTCACCGTGATAAAGGCGATTATGGCAAAAAATCTCGCCATTTTTTCATTTTTTACCAGTAGGGCGAGAAAGTTAAAGAGCATAAAGATCAGGAAGAGGCTGTATATGGTGGTCTTCCACCATATATTCGAGGCAGGATGTGGGGATGAGAGTGCATTCAGACCTACCCGCCAGGGGTTCTCCAGTTCCAGAGTGATACACATAAGACCTGTGGCCATGGTGGCGAGAGACAGGAAGACGGTTCGTGGAATAATAGGTTGAAAAATTTCTATTCTAAAGACCTGTCCCAGAGAGGAAATGATACATAGTCCAGTGGAGAGGCAGGCAAAGAATACGTAAGGAGTGATAAGAATGCCCCATGGCACTTCTCTTGTCGTTCCAAAGGTATGGTGATGTCCAACCAGCAACGAGTGGAGGCCAAAAGAAAGGCCTATTATACTGAGTAGCGTGAGTCCTGTAAAAAGGAGTTCAGAAGTGCCGAGTAGTGAAGGTTTTGAATCAAAATTTTGCTCGATTGTCATCATGCTTTTCCTGTCTGTTAGGGTTCAGTTGCTGGTACGTTTTTTTGTCTGTGTCAGCTCTCCACGTAAAAGACATTTGGCAGGGTGTCCAATTCAGGACGCAGTACCCAGAACACTTTCCCAGATGTATGGATCAGTTTGTAGGCATGGCTTGTCGGATCGGTGAGATCTCCGAAAACTCTGACATTTGCGGGACAGGCCGAGGCGCATGCTGTTGTTTTACCGTTGCTCTCCTTGAGTTTGCTGTTGTAGCAGAAGTTACACTTATCAACCGCTCTGATGGCTTCATCAAAATACCTGGCATTGTAGGGACATGCCGTCATACAGGTCTTGCAGCCAATACACTTGTCGGTATTCATCTGGACAATGCCGTTTACCGTATCTTTGTAGGTGGCTCTGGTTGGACAGACTCGTACACAGGGGGCATTGTTGCAGTGATTGCAAAGGATTGGCATAAAGACGCGCTCCCTATGATCGGGTGCTACCGGGACACTGCGTTCAAGTACTGTTGTGCGGAAGCCATCATCAGGGACTTTGTTGGTGCTGCGACACGCTTCCATGCATTTTTCGCAGCCGATACAATGCTTTTCTCTGATAACCATTGTGTAGTGCGGGCTGTAGGGAGACTTGGTTGTCAGTATTTTCCCGCCGCTAAGGGCTCCCGTTGCATTATGGGCCGAAGTCAAAGAGAGAATTGTTCCTCCTAAAAATACACCCGTGATGGAGAGTCCAAGTTGCAGAAAACAGCGCCTCTCTTTTGAGGGAAGATTCTCTGTGCCTTCATTTTTTAAATTTTTTAGATTCGTAATCTTCATTCGATCCCCTTGGAAGTCAACTATCTCAAGTTATTGTTTAAGGCTCATCGTGGCACATGTTACAGTCCTGTCCGATGATTTTGCCAAACTTCGTTTCATGTTCATCATCATGGCAGCGGAAGCAACCATAGCCGTCATCTGCATATTGATGTCCAAGATGTTGCCGGTATGTTCCCCAGGTGACTTTCATTTTTGGCCACACATTGTTCAGATATGCTTCAAGCAGAAAGGAACCTGATACAACTATCTCCTTTTCATGTTCTGCTACGAATTCGTTTCCATGACGTTTTGCAACATGTTCGAGCAGGTCTTCAACGATTTTTTCCGCTGCTTCATCCCTGCTGGAATATTCTGTTTTGAGAACACTCATACTGTCCTCACGAATTCCTGCTATTTCAGGGTTTATTTTCCTGGAGTGGAGACCAAAGTCTATTACTTCTTCGAGGCCATCATAGACGTGGGTGGGACGATTATGACAGTCGATACAATCCATGGTTCGCCATTTAAGTGCCACTCCCTCTTCGGGCACTTCATCAGCGATTGAATATTCCTCTGTCACTCCACCGGGTCTGGTAACCTTTATTTTTCCAATTTTGGTACGTTTCTCGTCAAGAGCCTGATATTCAACCTTTATGTCGTGACTGACATGCCAGTGAATACCTTCAAATTCGGAAGTTATAGGGTTGCGCCCACCGATATGCAGGGATATTTCCTGGGTATCTGCATCGGTCTGATTGTCATTAGTGAAACTGATAAATTCTTTAACTCTCTTACCGTGGAACTTTTCTGGCCAGTGGCATGATTCACAGGTGTCCCGTGCAGGTCGCAGATGCTCAACGGGAGCAGGAATTGGTCTATTGAAATCCCCATCGATAACTGCCTTTACCTGACGCAGTCCTGAAAGCTTGGCTTGGACATACCAGTTTGCTCCGGGGCCGATATGACAGGAAACGCAGGATACTTTTGCATGTGGTGACCTCTGATAGGCCGTGTATTCTGGATCCATAACCTGATGGCAGACAACGCCACAGAAGTAGGATGAATCGGTAAAGTGGTATCCCTCATAGGCAACCAGAATCAGAACAGTGATGTTGACTACTGAGAGAACAATAAAAAGTAAAATACCCTTTCTGTGCTCCTTATCAGCAAGGTCTATTTTCAGATGTTCCGTGTTAATGAGGCTGTCTTTAAACCATTTTTTGCGTCGAAAATAGCAGGAGAGCGGGATAAGGCAGAGGCCAAACAGCATCATTGCCGGTAAAAAAAGAAAGGTAAAAATAGCAAAATAGTGATTGGCTATTAATCCAGTGAGATGGCCGATGAGACCTAATATGATCAGGGTGATGGATACGGTTGTCAGTCCCACTCCCAAAAATCCGAGTGGGGTTTTCCAGGTACAGCCGAGTAAACGTTCCCAGGCACCCAGTTCCTGATCTCCTTTCCCGTCTCCGTTGTTCTGTTGCTGATCGCTCATATCTCTCCTCCATTTAAGCTTTTCTGTAAAATAGCCGCGCTTTTTTCACCATTTTCTATGATTTTATAGAGTATCTTTTTTTGTTCTCCTCCAACTTGTTCAGCCTCGCAGTAATCTGCCAGCAGTTGTGAATAATTTATGATACCGTTCAGTCTATTTGTGACTTCATTTACAATGGCAGAAAACTCGGTTTCTCTTCTGCTGGGGACAACAGGGGCTTGCTCGGTACCTTCTGCTGTCAGGAGCAGTTGATTGAAAGAGTGGATTATATTCTGAACTTCGACACTGTTTTTGTGCTCATTCTTGAGGTGAATCCGGGTTTTGTCCGTCAGGGCCTGGTGGCTTTGTTTCGAAAGAAAAATAAGAGGTTGAACTGACTTTTTGTAAAGAATAATCAGGGTGAAAGTCGTCAGGAAGATGATTAATCCCATAAGGACCAGAGCTTTTTTTTGATAATACATGATCCTGTTTTTCATTTCTCCGACGACAATCCGATCAAACTGAAGAAATTGACTGTTAATCTGACGAAGGAGGCCGAGAGTCTTCAGGGCAAGTGTCCTGTCTGCGGTGGTTTCAGCGCTTTTCTTGAGGTGGATGGAGATTTCTTCAAGATCAATTTTCTTTAAAAAAGAGAGTTTATATTGTGCCGGGATAAGACGGTTATCCAGTAAGGCAATATATCGTGTGTTGAGTTGCTCAACTTCCCGGGCGGCAGCAAGGAGCTGGGTGGAATTTTCGGAGAGAAGACCTTCGGTGGCCTGTTCGCGAATAGTTGAGTAGAGGAAAATGGTTTTCTCACTGTCCTCTACGATGGAATTGTAGGTACCCATAAGACGGTTCTGGGAATAGCCAGTAATTATGAGCATGGCAAGGAGCAGTGCTGTCCCAAGAAAGGCGGCTGTGCTTAAGCTACGCAGCGATCGCATTTGTTTCCCGGAGATTTTGGGGCTGACTGCAGTTTTCCTTAACTGTGCAGGTGCTACAGCTTTGTTCTGGATTTGCTACGGCTGCAGCCTCCTTTTTCAAGCTGCATTCGACTATGATCTCAAATTCCTCTCCGTCCAGCGTCTCTACCTGAAGGAGAATCTCAGCAAGATTTTTTAGAAGACACTGTTCCTGTTTCAATATTCGGACGGCCTCTTCATAGCAGCCTGTCAGGAGTTCGTTGACTTCTTTGTCAATTCGTTTTGTTGTTTCCACACCCATTATAAGACGACTTCCTGCGCCGCCAAGGAACCCACCGCTTTCCACGGCATAGGCCTGTGGTCCCAGGGTATTGCTCATGCCCCATTTGCATATCATATCGGTGGCAATTTGAGTGGCTGTCAGAAGATCTCCCTGAGCGCCTGTGGTCTGCTCTTTGAATATAAGTTCTTCGGCTGCACGTCCGCCCATAAGTACTATGATCTTAGTACGAAGGTACTCCTTTGAATAGGCAGGGTGGTCACTGATTGGCAGTTGTTGTGTCTGGCCCAGGGCCATGCCTCGTGGGACGATGGTGATTTTGTGGAGTGGGTCGGATTTTGGAAGCTTGCTTGCAAGAATTCCATGCCCTGCTTCATGAAAGGCCAATATCTTCCGGTCTTCTTCACTCATCACCAGTCCCTTACGTTCAATTCCCATAAGGATACGATCACGAGCCCTTTCAAAGTCTTCATTAATTATCTGATCATTGCCTTTTCTGGCGGCCATAAGTGCAGCTTCATTTACCAGGTTAGCGAGTTCAGCACCGGTGAAGCCGGAGGTTGCCTTGGCGGTATCTTCTAGATTGACTTCCGGGTGCAGGGCAACCTTGTTTCCATACACCTCGAGAATCTTCAGTCTTCCCTTCACATCTGGAGCCAGAATATTGATTTGACGATCAAAACGACCGGGACGTTTCAGTGCAGAATCCAGGATGTCGGGTCTGTTTGTGGCAGCAAGTACGACAATGGTATCTTCTGTGTTGAATCCATCCATCTCAACGAGCAGGGCATTCAGTGTCTGGCCCCGTTCTTCCTGGCCTCCTGCCGAGGCACCACCTGTTCTACTCGCTCCAACAGCGTCAATCTCATCGATGAAAACAATACACGGAGTGTTCTTCTTTGCTTCTTTGAAGAGATCCCTCACTCGTGAGGCGCCGACGCCGACAAACATCTCAACAAAATCGGAACCGCTGAAACTGTAGAACGGCACCTTTGCCTCACCTGCAACTGCTTTTGCAAGCATGGTCTTACCCGTGCCTGGGGGCCCCTGAAGCAGGATTCCCTTGGGAATGGTTGCACCAATCTTTTTGAAATTTTCCGGATATTTGAGAAAGGAAACGATCTCTTCGAGTTCTTCTTTTGCCTCTGGAATCCCGGCTATGTCCTTGAAGGTTAGATTTAGATCCTTGCCGTTGAGGCTGATCAGCTTTTCACTGGCAAATTTGCTTTCTTCTTCTTTTTTAGTACGGTTTGATGACCACCATGTCGCCATGATCAGGAGAACCACAAAAACAGAAAGAATTGTTACGTAAATAATGGTAAACCTGTCTGCTTTTACAATAACGCGAATGTTTTTACCTTGGATTCTTTCCAGAAATTTACTGACATCCGGCACCGTTGTCACAAAAGTGTGATCCTCTCGATTGGTGAATGCAACTTTATTACCGGTAAACTCGAGTTTTACGATCTGATCGTTATTTAAATGCTCTATGACTTCGCTGTAATCCTGGCTGGGATGTCTGTGTTCAATAAACCAGAGTAGTGCCATAAACATGGCCAGGCCGGCAAAGAGAAAGCAGATAAGCATGTTGCGGACAAGAAGAGCCATATAGCAGAGTCCTTTAGGTTGCCATAAAAGAATATGGAAAAGCACCAGCTGATAGAGTTTTAACTGCGTGGGCTTTTCCTGAGGGGAGCAGGTGAACCTCGAAATAGTGTCGGTAATGAAAGGTAGCTATGTTGCCTTACCGTTGACCATCCATGTTAGCCTTTTTATCACAGGTGGTTAAAATGAGGACTTCACTGTAGACACATCCGCAGGGGTGAAAACCCCCTGCGGCATATCTTTTACTTCTATTCCCTCATTGGTTTTTATTTCCATTCCTGAAGATCTTACATACCACTTACAGCTTTGAGCCAGCCTCCAGCGAGCTGCAGGGGGCCACCTGCCTGAAACATTGCACTGGCAAGACAGGCGATGCTCCAGAGTCCAACAACCCCTGCAAATGCTGCTATACTTCCGATAATAACCTTGTCTATTTCGGTGGAAACTGAACTCGTCGTACTGTCTTGAACCGTTGATTTACTTTTTTGTTTAGTAAGTACTGTGTCATCCATTTTTCTTTCCTCTCATTGATGTGTTTGAAAAGTATCGTTACATTCCTGCCAGTGCTTTAAAGTAGCTTCCAACAAGTTGCAGGGGGCCACCGGCCTGGAACATGGCACTCATAAGACATGCGACACTCCATAATGCAACAACGCCTGTAAAGGCTGCAACGCTGCCAAGGATCACTTTGTCAATTTCAGCGGAGGCGCTTGTTGTTGTTTGTTCATGAGTCCTGGCCTGGCCTTTTTGTTTTGTCAGTGTCGCTTCACTCATGGGGTCTCCTTTGATGGTGTGAGGGGGATGTTCTGTTCTGCCTCTCTAGTTGCATGCTCCGTGCCAGAGTTATGAGAGAAACGGGAAAGAAAGACTTCGTTGTGGGGTAAATTCTCGATATTAAAGGGATAAATAATGTGCCACAATGTGGTGCATAATTGTGTGCCAGGAAAGACATTACTGGTGGTGTCCCAAATGTGTACCAGGGGTGTCCCGCCGATGTCCCACAACTGTCCCGGAAATGTCCCGTTGTGTCCCTTATTGGAAATGAGATAAAATCTCAAATAGTTAGGGTAAAGGATGCATTGGTGCTAAGAGAGGAGAGAAGGACGGATGATGGTGTAGACTATTCTTCTATATTATAACGCTGCATTTGTCTGTAGAGGGTGGAGCGGGCTACTCCAAGAAGTTTTGCTGCCTTTACTTTGTTTCCATTTACCTGCTTGAGAGCATTGATGATTTTTTCATCTTCCCGTTGATAATGGGGGCTGATGGAGAAGAGTTCAACGGGATGGTCATGGTGATGAGGGAATGGAGGGGAACTTTGCAATACTGTTTCTTTTTTGGGGGGATTCTGGAGTTCGTCGGGGAGATGTTGTACCAGGAGCATGGGCCCATCACAAAGTACACATGCCCTTTCCATGACATGTCTTAGTTCCCGGACATTTCCAGGCCATTGGTAACTGGCCATGCATTCAAGCGCCTGGTCGGAAATAGTCGCAATTTTTTTGTTAAGCTGTTTTCTGAAAATTGTCAGGAAATGGGTAGCAAGCAGTGGGATACCATTGATTCTTTCGCGCAGGGGAGGCAGTCTTACTTCGATAACCTTGAGGCGGTAATATAAGTCTTCCCTGAATTTTCCTTCGGAGACCATTTTTTGAAAGTCAACATTAGTGGCAGCGATAATCCTCACATCCACCTTTAAAGGCGTATCCTGGCCCACCGGGGTGAACGTTTTTTCCTGGAGAAAACGGAGAAGGAGTAACTGGTTCCGCGGCGAGATATCTCCAATTTCATCAAGGAAGAGCGTTCCTCCATCAGCTTGAAGCAGCATGCCCTCTCTGTCTCGGTCGGCTCCGGTAAAAGCACCCTTACGATGGCCGAAAAGCTCGCTTTCAAGTAAATTTTCGTTTACGGAGACGCAGTCTACCTTGATAAGAGGTTTGTCACGTCGTGAACTTTCGGCATGAAGGGCCTCGGCAGCTAGTTCTTTTCCGGTTCCGGATTCACCTGTAATGAGGACGGCGGTATCGACCTTACCGATGTTTTCGATCATTTTGTAAACTTCCTGCATGGCCCTACTGGAGCCAACACAGCCATGAAATCGGTTCCGGATTTCATTGATTTCTCTTGGTTCTTCGAGACTCATATCCCTTGCTACAATAACAACGCCCTGAAATTCATCATCTTCGCCACGCAACGGTGAGGCATTTAAGCTGATGATCTTTGTGGAGTCATCGGCAGTATGGCACTCAATAAGATGTTTTCTCACTTCAGTGCCGTCCTGAAGAACTTTGCGGGCATCATTGAGACAGGCCATACCGACTTCTTCTGGGAACTGATCGAGATCATAAAGTCCCTCCGCCCCTTTATCCTTGAGCCATTGTTCTGCTGTTTCATTGAGTTGTACAATCTGCATATTGGCGTCTATCGTTATAATTGCATCGCTGACCGAGCGAAAAATTGTCTCAAGGTAACGACGGAATTTTTCATTTTCCCGAAGCAGTCCTTCAGCTTTATTTTCAAGAGACCAGTGCAGAAGTGCCTGGCGGGTAAAACGCAGCAGGGTATTCTTGTTTACAGGTTTGGAAATGTAATCAAAGGCGCCGTGTCTGACGGATTCAGTAGCTGTTTCAAGGTTAGGGAATCCTGTTATCATCACCACAGGACATTTTATGTTCAGTTCCCTGGTTTTCTTTAGAAGGTCTGTTCCGCAGGGACCTATCAGCACAATGTCACTGATAATAAGGTCATATGTGGTGTTTTTAATTGCTTCAATGGCTTGATCAAAAGTTGCTACGGTGTTGACAAATTGATACCCTTCAGAGGTAAGAAAAATTTCGAATGTCTGGCGGATAGACTCTTCATCGTCGACAATAAGGATGTGGGCAGAATATAAGTCGTGCTCCATAAATTCAGATCCCTGCTGGAAGTTCAATGATCATTTCTGTGAATTGGTCGAGTATGGAGTTCACCCGCAGGTCACCTCCATGGTCTTTTATGATTCCATAGCTGATGCTGAGTCCGAGTCCTGTGCCCTCACCAGGAGGTTTCGTGGTGAAGAACGGTTCGAAGAGGCGCTCCAGAAGGGATTGAGGCAGACCGGTTCCATAATCTTTAATGGTTATGAAGTACACACAGGATTGTCCCTTCTTTTTTTTCTCACAAGTGATTTCAATCTTCTTTTGTGGATTGGGGGAAGGGTATCGGGCGTTTAAGGCGTAGCGGCTGTTGCTGATAAGGTTAAGAATAACCTGCTGCAGTTGTCTGAAATCGGCAATGATGAAAAAGTCTTTTTTTGGAAAGTCTGTTACTATCCTGATACCATCCTTGCTCAGTTGATGCCGCACCAGCGTAAGACTTTCTCTGATTACTTCCACAGGATTGACGGGTCCCTGGTCACGACCGTCTGCCCGTGAAAAAGAGAGCAGGTTGTGGGTGATTGAGGCTATCCGATCACCTTCATGGATAATTTTATGTATGATACTTTCTCCGGTGGCATCAAGCTTGTAGTTATCCAGCAGTATTTGAGCAAAATTGATGATGCCCGTGATGGGGTTGTTGATCTCATGGGCAACGCCCGCAGCAAGTTCACCAATGGCTGCCAGTTTGGCAGTACGTATGGAGTCAACTCGGCGGCTTTCATCCCCGGAGAGTTCCCTGGCGATGAGCATGATTTTATCTATTGTTCCATCGGGCTCTTTAACCGGGGAAATGGTAAAGGAATATTCACCGAAGAGTCCGGGAAGTCGAGTCTCTTCAACTTTTGGAGAACAGGTCTTGAGAAATTCTTCCAGGGGGCATTTGATATGCGGCCATCTGCCACCATGAACAATCTTACAGATCCCCTTGCCAACCACCTCTTTTCTCTCTTTCTTTGCAGCGAGCAGCGTTGCATTGTTTGCCTCAATAATGGTGCCATCGGGGCTTACAACAATTACAGGATCCTGGATAGCGTTGAAAAGTTGCTCCCAGGTGCCGCCGTGGTGGGTTTCCGATGTGGGGGAATGGTTGGGAGCAGTCTGCGGGGTGAGCAAGGTATGTGACTCCGGATCAGTTTAAGTTTCATTTCCCACGGTATTCTGGCCCTGATTTTGTGGAATGATTTGTCAGGTTGATTTCCTGACAACTGTAGTATACCACAGTGTGTTACACATGTGGAAGTGAATTTATTTTTGTTGAGTCACTTTATTGGATAGGAGGATGAGTGAAGGGGGCGGGAATGGGCTTGAGTGAATCAGGAGAAAAATTCTTACACAAAGGACTATAATGATGGAATGTGTTGTTATTCTTTGAGGAGTTTCAAGAGTAATTTTTTAAAGTGGGTTAACTTCACAGGTAAAATATCAATTTCCACCTGGATCAGATCGTAAAATTCCATAATCTGTTCATCGCTTAAGGAATCCATCCCCGTGTCTAGAATAATAATCTTGTTATACCAGCCAAGATTCAGGCGAGCGTCGGTAACAGACCATTGACCATCCTGAATGGACTGATTAATCATCCTGATCCAGGCAGGAGTCATAAGAGAGGTGCGGTTCTTTTGTAATTCTTTGGCAAGGTCATCACCAATCAGCATATCAATACAGTTTCTTGCGTGAGGAATCTTTCCTCCACAGTCTTCAACAACATCAGCTATATTCCGTTTTCCCTTACAATGTTTACCTACGAGAAAGCGAACTCTGTCCCCGTTTTTGATGGCTCTGTCGATACCTTCCTGCAATTGCTCCTCCATTGTGTGGGGATTGTTGTGGATGGTATAATGCATGTAGTCGATATGTGGACTTAGATTCAATTCGGCAAGAACACTTTCAAGTTCATCACGAAAAATAGGACAGGTGATAAGGGAGATATCTCTGCGTTCAGTGATATCCTTTTTTGGAAAAGAAGAAAGTTCTTCGGTCTGTTTACAGAGAGAGCTTTGCATTTTTTTGTTTCCCAGTAGCTATTAATTAAAAGTCGTTTGTGAATACCATTATCATTCGCTGGAAACAAATCAATTTTTTAAATAGGATTGTTCAGTAGGAGGAATATGGGAGGTTGCCAGGAGTGAACGTTTAAATTGCTTTGAGTGGTATCTTGAAAATATTTGCCTGATTACCATCGAAACTCAGCTTTGCAACCCGGAGTTGTTCCGTGTCGATTATATGGGACGCCATAAACACACCCCTGGGGGCTCCGTTGCGGCCGTCCAGGCCGCAGATGCCCATATAATCAACACGAAAAACTCCTCCTCAGACGGGTAAGCTGAGGATTAGTGGTAAGCTGGAATATTTATGAAGTCAGCCATTGCAGTGCCAATACCTGTTTTGTTTGTTTTCTGATTCGAAAATTATGGTCTATGCGCAGGCCGACTAGGGCAAGAATTGTATCTTTTGAGAGGATAAGAGGATACTTATCTCTTTCCATAATGGGTATTTTGTGATCAGAGAGAAAACGGGATAGTTTCTTTCTTCCTGGAGCACCAAGTGGTTGAAAGCATTCGCCTTCCTTGATATGACGGACGGAAAGAGGAAATTGTATCAAATCAGCATCAAGGAACAGGGTGTCCGGAGTGGCAGGCAGGGCCGGGGAAAATGGCAAGCACTGTATGTGTAGGGTATGACCAAGCTCTTCTATGGGAAAGACACCTGGGCCATTTACGATAATGGGAGAAAATGATTTCCGGATGATTCCAGTGCCACGGTAGCTGCTCCGAAGAGATGGACGGTGAAAACAAATGATTTCAGCTTCTCGAACTGCTCGTAAACCATTGCTGAGGTGAATTTCTTTGCGGGTTTCTGATTCTGCAAGGGCAAGCAGGCTTTTAATTTTCTTATAGGACGGTTTTGATCCCAGCGTCCAGCATATCCTGTCAAGGATTCTACGTTGAATGGCAATCGGTTGTTGTAAAAAACCAGTAAGTGAAAGAGAGAGCATATCCTGTTCTTTAACGACAACACTCTGATAGGCGATTGTAGTTATTTCTTCGAGGAGCTTGTCCTCGTCGTTGAGGATTGTTGCAGTCTGAAGCAAAGTCTGGCGCACCGCTTGATTGTAGTCATTTTCAAGTTTTGGTAATAGCTCCAGGCGAATTCTGTTTCTCAAAAAGCGTCTGTCAAGATTGGAACTATCCAGGCAAAAAGGAATATTCTGTTCTTTTAAATAGGAGAGCAGGGTGTCTTTCGTCTCCTGGAGCAGAGGACGAACAATGTGTCCATGGTGCAAGTCCATGCCACTGAGTCCCCTGCTTCCACACCCTCGAATCAGACGAAGAAGAACCTCTTCAGCCTGGTCATCGGCTGTGTGTCCAACTGCGATAACGGATGCTCCATGGGAGACTCTGAGCGTTTCAAGCGCCTGATAACGGAGTTCACGGGCGGCTTCTTCAAGTGAACAACCTTTTGCCTGCTGTTCACCTGTGACATCAATGGTAAGAGATTCAAAATGTGCAGAGCATGCCATGGCCTGCTCTCGGACAAGTTTCTTTTCAGCTTCGGTTTCCAGAGGGCGTAGTCCATGGTCAATGTAAACAGCTATACGTCTGGTGGCCGGAAAGAGGTTGGAGAGAATGTGTAACAGGCTTATAGAATCAGCACCTCCGGAAACACCTAAGACAACAGATGATTTGGGATGAAACAGGGAGGATGAGATGACCAGCTTCTCTATCCGTCTCTGGAGGGCGTTCATTCGAGATCTCATGTTTTGAAAAACAATCCAGAGGGATTCTGTTTTTTATTTGAATAATCCATCCATTCGTATAGCATAGAATTATGAGAAATTCTAAAATTTAATCGGAGCACAATGAAGATTCTAATTGCAGAAGATACTCCTGTTAACCAGGTTTTGCTTGCTGATTTTCTGGAACCATATGGAGAGTGTCACGTAGCCAGGGATGGTTTTGAGGCTGTGGAAATTTTCGAGCAAAGTCTGAGCACGACCGAACAGTCATTTGATCTGCTTTGTCTTGATATCATGATGCCGAAAATGGACGGACAGGCAGTACTTCAGACTGTTCGAAAGCTGGAAGAAGAGCAGGGGATAGCAGAGGAAGAGAGGGTGAAGGTTCTGATGATCACAGCCCTTGATGATTCGAAAAACATCATGGAGGCTCTGGTGAAGGGGAAGTGTGCAGGGTATCTGACCAAACCTGTTAGTAGGGCCACACTGCAGGAGCAATTAGCTTTGTTAGGCCTTGGCTGACAAAGGAGGTGTAGGGTGAAATGACAGACCTATCCTTGTCTGATCGGGTGGAAATACATGTACGGGATTTTTATCAATTACCTGTTGAGAAGGTTGCCGTCATGCTTCCTACCTTTCTCGCTGTTCTCAAAAATCATTTAAATGATCTGGAAACAGCACTTGATGGAGGTGACCTGATTGGAATTGGCCGGGTAGGACATACCCTGAAGGGTGCTCTTCTGAATCTGGGTCTTGCTGAGATCGCCGAGATTGCCGCAAGCATTGAAAGAGAGGGGAAATTAGGGGGGGAGAATTTTGATTTTACTGAAGCGGTATCCCGGTTGAAAGTAGAACTTCAAGAGATTCTTTGAAAATAAAGAAAACGAAAAAAAAAGGCGGCTTGAGAGTTCTCTCAAGCCGCCTTTTTTTATGAAAAACGGAATACTTTATTCTTTAACTGCTGAAAGCAGTTTTTGAATAGAGGACTTGGCATCACCAAAGAGCATCATGGTGTTGTCTTTGAAGAAAAGCTCATTCTCAATTCCTGCAAACCCAACGTTCATGGAACGTTTCAAGACAACGACGGTTTGTGCCTTATCAACTTCCAGAATAGGCATACCGTAAATAGGACTGCCTGGATTGGTTTTTGCGGCAGGGTTCACAACATCGTTAGCACCGATGACCAATACCACATCTGTGGTTGAAAAATCGTCGTTGATATCTTCCATGGCGTAAAGCTGATCATAGGGTACATCAGCCTCGGCAAGAAGAACGTTCATGTGCCCGGGCATACGACCGGCAACTGAGTGAATGGCATATCGAACATCGACACCTTCTTCTCCAAGGTAATCACCGAGCTCACGGGTAACATGCTGAGCCTGAGCAGCGGCCATACCATAACCTGGAACAATGATCAGGGAATCTGCATTTTGAAGGGTAATGGCGACATCTTCAACCTCGAATCCTTTCATACTTCCAGTGGGACCTTCGCCACCGTCAGCTACAGAGTCATCAACGGCACCAAAGGCACCAAAAAGGACATTGGCGAGCGAGCGATTCATGGCATCACACATGATTTTGGTGAGGAAGAGGCCCGATGCTCCAACCAGGGAACCAACAATAATAAGGGCATTATTGTTAAGGGCAAAACCGGTCATGGAAACTGCAAGTCCGGAGTAAGAGTTCAGGAGTGATACAATAACCGGCATGTCCGCTCCGCCTATCGGGATAACGGCAAGAACGCCAAGACCCAAAGCCAGAAGAATAATAAAATAAAACGCCAAAGTGTTGGCCGGGTTCTGGAATACTAAATAGGCAAGGAAAATGGTTAGCAGTACAATCCCGGCATTGACAACCTGCTGGAATGGATAGGTAATGGGGCGTGTGGAAATTATCCCCTGCAGTTTGGTGTAGGCAATAATGGAACCGGTAAAGGTAAGGCCACCAATAATAACGGAGAGAAGCAGGGTTATCATGGTGAAGTTTGCAAATGCGCCGGTATGACCATTAAACTCAGCCATGGCAACAAGTGCTGATGCAGCACCACCGCACCCGTTAAACAGGGCAACCATTTCAGGCATTGAGGTCATCTCAACCTTCACAGCGGCATAGCCACCGATGGCTGCACCAATGGCAATGGCGATGATGATCATGGTGTAGCCGAACATGTCGGGGGAAGCGAGTGTGGCAGCAATTGCCACTAACATTCCAGCCATGGACAGCTTGTTTCCGAGTTTTGCCGTGGCTGGAGAGCTCAGATTCTTGATACCAAGCATGAACAGTACAGCCGATATCAGATATACAAAATCGATAATATTAACAATAGACATAGGTTAACTCTCTGGTTGTACTATTCTTTTTTCTTCCGCTTCTTTTTCTTGAACATCTGAAGCATTCTGTCCGTTACCATGTATCCACCAACCACATTCACCGTGGCAAATACAACTGCACAAAATCCAAGCATGGATTCTGCATCAATACTTTCGGGGCGACCCGTGGCAATCAAAGCACCAAGGATGGCAACACCTGAAATGGCATTTGATGCGGACATAAGTGGGGTGTGTAAGGTTTGCGGCACTTTTGAAATAAGCTCGGCCCCTGCAAAGCAGGCCAGTACAAAAATGGTCAAACCGATAATGATTGTTCCTGTATCCATTTTTTTCTCCTTATCCGGCCATGAGTGACTTGGTCAGTTGGTGGATGACCTCGCCATCTTTGGTGACCAGTGATCCACTGGTGATTTCATCTTCCATATTCATCTTAAAACCATTTTCATCACAGAGATGGAAAAGGAATTTTTCAACATTCTTGGAAAACATCTGAGAGGCGTGAAAGGACATGGTGGAAGGCAGGTTGGCATGACCGATAATCTGGACACCATGGACAACAATATTTTCACCAGGTGTGGTGAGCGCACAGTTGCCTCCCATTTCAGCCGCAAGATCGACAATGACAGACCCGGGTTTCATGGATTTAACCTGTTCTTCACTGATCAGAATAGGCGCTTTCTTGCCGGGAATGAGAGCGGTAGGAATGACCACATCTGATTTAGCAATGTGTTTGGAAATCAGTTCAGCCTGTTTCTTTTTATATTCATCTGACATCTCTTTGGCATAACCGCCACCGCCCGACCCGTCTTCTTTTATTGGAACTTCAACAAACTTGGCACCGACTGAATTGACCTGTTCCTTTACTTCGGGGCGGACATCAAATGCTTCAACAACTCCACCAAGACGTTTTGCGGTGGCACAGGCCATAAGCCCGGCTACTCCGGCACCGAGAACAAGAACTTTCGCTGGGGCAATCGTTCCAGCGGCAGTCATAAGCATGGGGAAAAACTTGTTGATATTATCTGCAGCAAGGAGCACTGCCTTGTAGCCGGAAATGGTACTCATCGAGGAAAGAACATCCATGGATTGCGCCAGAGTTGTTCGTGGGATGATATCAAGACCGAATGCCGTGATTTTTTTATCCTGAAATTTTTTGACGATGTCGTGGCGCAGGGTCGACTGGACAATGGAAATATAGAAGGAGCCATCTTTAAGGGCTTCGGCTTCTTCCATGGATGGCGGGCGAACTTTAATCACACAGTCACCCTGACTGATAAGTTCTGCGGCAGTCGCCACGATGGTGGCTCCTTTATCCGTGTAATCCTGATCACTATGACCGGACGCCAGGCCTGCACCTGCTTCAATCAAAACGTCAAAGCCATGTTGGCTAAGTCGCTTGATGGAATCCGGAATGATAGCAACCCTGTTTTCGCCCTCTTCTGTCTCTTTTAGAACAGCGAGTTTCATGGTGGGTCCTCTCTAAAAAAATATAATGAACTGAACTTTGTCGAATCTTTATATTCCACAGGTAATGCGGATAAGATTTGAACTGTGAAATGAATGAGCGCTCAATACTACGGTATCTTGGCCTAATGGTCAAGAAATTAGAGGGATTTATGTCAGGAAAAGGGGAGTCTGTTTTTCAGATTGACTGGAGTTTCTCCAGGAGTCGTTGATGAATATTGTCAAAGCCACCGTTGGAAAGAATTGCGACGACATCTTTGGCCTGGAGGATTTGCAACAGGCTGTCCAGAATAGCATCGGTATCAGGACAGGATTGGGCGTGAAGACCGCGTTTTTTTAGATCATCAGCAAGTTGTCTGGAAGAAAAAAGCTCATCGCTTGCCACGTTATCAAGGGGGACCGGTTCCCGAATAAAGACAAGATCGGCAGAATCAAAACAGCTGACATAGTCGCGCTGAAAAACAGCGCGTCGTGAAGAGTTGGTGCGTGGTTCAAAAACAGTAATCAGGCGTTGCCCTGGGTAAGCAGCTTTTAACGCTTTTAATGTCTCCTTGACGGCCGTAGGGTGGTGAGCAAAGTCATCAATTACGGTTATGTTATTTACTACTCCGCGTACCTCTTGGCGACGCTTGATACCTCCAAACTGTTTGAGTCCCTGATTGATGGCAGCAGGAGTGACACCTATGCGATGGAGAACTGCAGCAACAGCTAAACTGTTCAGGCAGTTATGGGTACCCGGTAACTGTACTGAGAAATCAGCCCAGTTTTTACCATGCAGGCGGGCGGTGAAATGAGTTATTCCACCCTCTGCCCGGACATTATGGAGCGACCAGTCCAGATTTGTGTTTTGGCCGTAACCTTGTACTTCGCAGGGGGCATCACGCACAACATCCATCACATTGGGATCATCAAGATGGGCGATGATAAGGCCGTCTTTGGGAAGCAGTGAAACAAACTTTTTAAAGGATCGTTTAATGGCTTCCAGATCAGTAAATATGTCGGCATGATCAAATTCCACCGAAGTTATAATTGCAATGTCTGGCCGATAGTGGAGGAATTTGGATTCCTTGTCAAAGAAGGCTGTGTCATATTCATCTCCTTCTGAGACAAAATGCTCTCCCTTACCGAGACGAAAATTGGCATCAAATTCCCGGACGATACCGCCAATCATAAAGGTGGGGTCAAGTCCTGCCCGATTGAGGCAGGATGCAAGAATGGAAGATGTTGTGGTTTTTCCGTGGGTGCCGGTGACCACAAGGGATGTTCGCGATTGAATAAAGAAATGGGCCAGTGCCTGAGGAAAAGAGAGGTATGGAATTTTAGCCTCGGCCAGTGCCTGTGCTTCAGGATTTATTCTGGTAATGACATTCCCCACGATAACAAGATCGGGGCGTGGTTCCAGATTTTGTTTACCGTACCCGTCATGGGCCGTAATACCAATTTCTTCAAGGAAAACAGACATGGGGGGGTAAACTGATTTGTCGGAGCCGCTGATCTCGTATCCGGAACTTTTCAGCATCCCGGCAAGGGCTGCCATGCCGGTACCACAGATCCCCATGATGTGGATGTGGCGGATGGTTTCAGGAGCGCGGTTCAGATCAGGGAGTAGTTCCATTACTCTTTTTCCACGGTTGCCTTAATCGTATCAAAGATTTTGGGAAAACCGATCTCAAAGGTCGCCGGGGTGAGTCTGCCCACCTCAATAAATTTAATGGCTATTTCCTTGGATATCTTCAGGAGCACTTCATCGGCAATTTTACTTTCTTTACTGTCCATGATTGTCTTTAACTAGTGGTTTCTATACGCAGAATAGCGTCGTAATAATAGTACAACAGTTCAGGTGCTGCATAAGCCGTCCCTGTTGTTGTGAAGAAGGCCAATTCCATTGAAACAACAGGGACGGGATTCCAACAGAAATAACCGATCAAGCCATCCCTGTGAAAACTACATAATTTATTTTGATTTAAAATTATGGAAGAGCAGCAATAGATTTTAAATCGATGCTTTTCGCATACTCCATAAGCTCCTCACGGGATACATTCTGTCCCTTAAGGGTAACAAGAAAACGGTTGTTGATAACGATGTTAATGTCACCGCCATTGTTTTTAAAATTAACAATCCCCTTATAGCCATTGATTAATTCAAATTGTCCGGCGGAAGCTGCAAAAATAGGATTGGAAAAAATCATAACCATGGATTGCATCAGTGGCGAATCAGTAACGATGGATATGTTTATAACAGAAGTCTCTTTTGTATAGGTTTTTTCGGCTGTGAGACCGCCACCAAAAAGAGAAGCTGTGGTAACCTGGGATTTGCCCTCATCTGCTGTCCAGCCTGTGAGAGGTTCAGGAAGCATCCTGCTTAATGCTTCACCTTTCTTCTGGCGAATCAACTGACTTGCATAATCGAGACTGCTTGCTGCATTACTGAAATCATTCTTTTTATACTCGTCCAGAGCTTTTTCAATGGTCTGGATAACGGGATCTTTTTCTTCACCCTGTACAAATGACGGGATAAGCATAACCAGACAGACAAGCATGGATAGGTGTTTTGCTGACATCACAGACTCCTGATAGAAGTAATTCAATAACTATTATTCTATTTAATATCCTTAATGCATTCTCACAAGAACTTATCAGGTGCAAGCTGAATTTTTTATGTAAAGGCGTGGTGGGGGAGGTGAAAGAAAGCATTTTCATGTGTCCAGGTGTGTCCGCCCAAGCTCAGCTTCTGCCCGGGAAGCTGTGGCGCGTACCAGAGGGGCAAGGGTCAATCCCTGCACCAGAACAGAAAACACAACAACCATATATGTTATGGTAACCAGCGCATTACGGATATCACCAGACGGCAGAGAAAGGGCAAGTGCCACAGAGATACCACCTCGAAGACCTCCCCAGGTGAGAATGGAAACAACCCCTGGCGAAAAACTTCTAAAACGCCGCATAATTCCAATGGGAAGGGCCACACTGATCATACGGGCACTTAACACCAAAGGGATTGCCAGTAATCCTGCCAATAGATATTTTTGATCGAGTGTGATTATTACCAACTCCAGACCTATAAGGACAAAGAGCACAGCGTTGAGAACTTCATCAATCAATTCCCAGAATGTATCCAGGTGTTCACGTGTTGATTGAGACATGGCAAGTTTACGGCCGTGGTTACCGATTAGCAGCCCTGCTACAACAATGGCTATGGGAGCGGATAGATGGAGAGATTCGGCAAGCACATAACCACCGGTGGTGATAGCCAGGGTAATGAGCACTTCAACGGAGTAGTTATCAACCTTTTTCAGCATCCAGAAAGAAATGCCCCCAAGAAGCAGACCATATAAAACTCCACCTACAACCTCTGTTGCAAAAATATGAAATATGGTCTCAACCGTTACAGGTTTTGTTCCCGTTGCCATCGCTGCTATCACCAAAAATACAACAACAGCGATACCATCGTTAAAGAGTGATTCACCAGCAATTTTTGTCTCAAGGCTCTTAGATGCTCCGGCGGTTTTCAAGATGCCCAGAACCGCGATGGGATCGGTGGGTGATATCAAAGAACCAAAGAGCAGACAATAAATCATCGGAATATTCAGATCCAACAAGGCCGAAATGTACCAGGCGCCAATACCAATCAAAAAAGTTGCCCCGATAACGCTTGCTGTTGCAAGGATTGCAATTACCAGACGTTGTTTTGCCAGATCCTCCAGATTGATATGTAATGCTCCGGCAAAAAGGAGAAAACTGAGCATTCCATGGAGCAGGGTCGCATTAAAATCAATGGAGGTGAGCATTCTTTCAACCTCCTGTCCAATGGTACCGTAACCAAACTTAGCCAGACCGATTAAAACAAGGGACATGACAAGGGCAATGGTCATTAAGCCAATGGCCGTCGGCATACGGAGAAAGCGGTAATTTACCCAACTGAATGCGGCAGCCAGGCTGATAAGAATGGCGATAATATGAAATAGCTGCATGCGATCTTCTTTTTTTTATAGGAATTGTGCCTGGGGACAGTGGTGGAAACCACCCTCTGCAAAGTTTATCCATCAGGGGAGAATGGTAATATCCGGATACACCCCTTGCATGTTGCCAAAGAGAAATGGTTGGATATTATTTAACGAAAGCTTACGGTTATTCTGTGCGTGTCCTTTAACATTGTTGTTATGCTCATGGAAAAAGGCACCGTTAACCTCAAGAATGTGTTGTATCCGGTCTTTAAAAGCCTGAACAAAGGTGGATCCGCTGCCTTCAAAAAACATGTTTCCCTGGTTGGTATGTGTTTCAATTTTTTTGAGATTCTCGAGTGAAATACTGTTTTCCTGAAGCTCCTGCTGATTGGTGACGAGTCCCCAAACCAGAGTGTCTTGAGGAATGGAGAGAGTCTCCTCGGAGTCTATAATGGTATGAGGCATGATCACACACCCCTTTCCTATTATGAGCCGATGTTCTGGTTTACCGAAGAGAAAACTGTTGAAGCCTACAAACACACCTTCATCGAGATCGGCTTCAATTATTTTTGCACCATGGGCTGTGACATTGCCCCCTTCCAGGCGAGAGTTAATGATAAAACAATGTTCCTGAGCATTTGCCCCCCTGCCCAAATAGGAATTTTCCAGGTAGGCACGTTGGGCAACAAGTACATTTTCTGAAATCGTTGTGCTTGGCAGAACGACGGCATAACGATCAAGTGAGGCGTTTTCCGGTACCTTGATTGTGTCTTCCAGGTTGGCAGCGTCAAAAATCGTATTGAATGCATCTTTGCGTGCCTCAATGAAATCAATCAGGAGCCCAGTTGGCCCTTTTTCAGGGGAACAGTGAATGTATTGCTTGAGTCTTTTTGTGGGATATTGATAGAGAAAATTAAATTGTCCCGGGCTGTTGACCCAAATTGTTCCAGGTTCGACGTTGAGGTGATTGATCTCGCCGGCCTGTATGTAGGAATAAGGGCCTATTACGCAATCGCGCATGGTTGTAAGATCAATTGTTGCAAAAGAACCAAGAAAACAGCCATCAGAGGGCGCTCCATGGATATTTGAGTAATCAAGCGCCAGTGTATCCTTGATGAAAAAACGTTCGGGAGTCTCGGGATCATGAGAGTAGTTGTGCACCAGTGTCTTTATAAGAGCACTGGTTTCTATGTCTATAAGCTCGTCTTTTGCAAGATCAATACTGAAGTGTTTGTATTGAAAGGTGTCCCCTTTTCGCTTGAGTTCGTCACCTCGTATATCTGATTTGTAGAGCAGCGAATCTGATATTCGACAATTACCAAGAAAATAACTGCCTGCAAGACCACTGTGAATAAACTTGAGGTTGAGTGGGATATCTGCTGTGATTCCATAAAAAGCATAGAATTCACTCATTTTTTCCAGATTGATATGGTCTTTAACAAAGGGGCTTACGTCAAAAGTAAGATCTCGAAGATTGATATTCACTCGCTGGATGATTCTGTTGAAAATCTTTTCAATTTCGTACATGGCGTATCCTTGAATAGGGGAAGAAGTCTGTCCTATTAACTTTTCCATGGAATCATGGAGTGTTGTGTCGTGCTACTTTTCTCCAATATTCAATGCCTTCATTCCATGGCAAGCTGCGACAAAAACATCTGCTATGCGCAGGACACCGATTATTTCCTCATCCCTTTTGACAAGTAGTGAAAGGTGATTGCCACTCACCAGTTTGTGAACAGCAATATCAAGTGGACTTGATTCTGCAACGTATTCATCAGGTGTCGGTTTCTGCATGAATTCTTCCACTTTTTTACCGGCAGCTTTTTTTAGGGCCTGTTGGGTGAAAATTTTTGTGTCAAGACGAATAGTTTCTCTGATGTTTTCGATATATGCGTCACTGAAATTAAACATTTTAAGTTTGCTGAGGTCTTTTGAAAGCTCCTCTCCGGCTTCTATAGCCTTGAGTATCCTGTGTTGGCTGATTCTGCCGACAACTTTTTTCTCATCGTCCAGAACAAGAATGGCTCGGTGCTGATATTTGCCGTGATAGAATTTTTCCTGAGCCTGCTCAAGCGCTAAAATTGCGTCGAAGAGCGTTGTGCCAAGCGATACAGTTGCATATTCGGAGATGGGTAATAAGAGTTTTTTTACTGTGAAATTTTTCATATAATCCCATGCTTGATCAAATTCTTATCAACAACTCCCTTGTCCCAGGCAAAACTGCGACATTTGTGAAGAATAATACTATTGTGTATCTCATCCATACTGTAGGTGTATACTCACGCTATTTAGATGTCAACTTTTAGTGAGGGAGGATATGCTTGCTGGTTTGTGTGAATCGCCACGAGTATTCTAGACACTCATCTCCTTTATAGCAGCCCATAAATTATAAGGCTAAAATAAGAGAAGAACAGTAGATCTATTAATCTGGGACATTGACAGGATATTGAATCTTCGGAATGGCTGTACGTTATAGCTCAGGGGATTTCGCCACTTTACCCCGATATTTGCCCAAAGATCGGACTGGCAAAATTTTCCCGCAGCGCCTTGTTATGCTATTAGTTCATCTACAGGTAGTATTTGCTTAGTGTGACGGATAGTAAGAATGGCAATACTCATCTCTTCTATTCGGTAAATTATTCGATAATTACCAAAAATAATTCCTCTTATTTCTTTTCTGTTTATTTCTGGAACAGTACGGCCCATTTTGGGCATTGAATTTAAGATTAGAACTTTTTCAAAAATATCATCAATCCATTTTGATGCAGCCGTAGGATTGTCTAATGAAATATATTCTGCAATTTCCGAGGCTCTATCAATAGCTAATGGAGACCAGGTTATTTTCATTTGGATATTCTCTTTAAGATCATATCCTTTGCGTTTTTGTGTGCTACTCCTTCTCCATTTTCAATTTGGCTAATTGCTTTTTGCACATCACTTAGCAATTCGATCTTTTCCTGCATAGCTTCATATTCGCCTACGTCCAACAATACAGCAGCACCTTTGCCATGCTGAGTAATAATTAGTGGTCTTTTAGTATCGTGGACTTGCTTAAGAAAAGAAGCTATTCCTGCCCTGAATTCTGACATAGAACGTATATCTTGATCTACTCTCAATCTTTGCATTTGGGCATCTCCTTTGGTGTGGAATGTGGTACATTATAACGTACTTCAGGAGGTTCGTGCAATGGTTATTGTTTCGAGGCGAATAACGAGTCTGCAGAAAAACCCAATTTCCAGAAAGGTTCTCCTGCCTGACTTCAGAATTCTGATTTAGACTAAATTGTTTTTATCCTAATTGGTTATATCACACCTGCTAAATTTGTCATGAAAATCATAACAGACGCATGTATTTGATCTTCTAACCCATGCCTTTCCCTTTGTTTGTCTTATGTTGCTCCTGGCATTCCATAGTTATGCACCTTTTTCAGGTTATGGACGACACAAAACAACAGCCATTGGTTGTTGACCTTCTTTTTCCCTCGAAAGCTGAAACGATCTAATCCCATGACATGTCTGATATGTGCAAAAGGTGGCTCTGCTGTTGCTATTCTCTTGGCGTAGATGGCCTTGCCTATAACAGAATCAATCTTGCTTTTCATCTTATCAGCAAAAGATGCACCTGTGTTTGTAGGTACCGTACCAAGCGCACATGTCACTTGTCGTACTTCTGTTCTCTCTGGATACCGGAGGCATTGGGTTCTCAGTTTACATGGGCGGCAGTTTTTTTTCTGGCCTGTAAAAGCAGCACGCTTCACTCCTCTTAATAATGGAAAACCGCTTTTGTACATCCGCTTACCCGCTGGGCATACGCAATAACGAAACTCTGGGTCAAATGTGAAATCTTTTGGAAGAAACTGCTTGCGCGAGTGATCTATTTTCCTGCGTTCCTCTGTTGTTCTTTCTTTGTATCTACCAGCATTGTCAAACCGGGGGTCTCTTTTGCGGAAATAGCGGTCCGCGATATAGGCATCTATTTGCTCTTCTGCCAACATCTCCATATTCTTATTGGTGTGAAAACCACTGTCTGCGGTCAGTTTTGTGGTCTTGAAAACATCTTCGTCACTCTCAATACTCTCAAAGTTTTTACGCGTTATTTCTATCATCGGAGATAGTAAATTGTATTCGGTGGCCTCTCCGTAGGCTGCAGCTCCAACGATCACCTGGTGCCTGTTATCCACCATCGCAACGCCATTATATCCCTGGATTATACCATTGGAGGATTTTATCTTGGCACTGTCGTTATCTGTTATGTTGGACTTGGTGGGAGTCTTATTATGGCCTGGCTTGTCATCATTATCATCCATCCATTCTTTTATTTTTTTCACCTGTTTCTTCAGGGTTGAAACATACTGTTTCTCGGTTTCCTTTACTCTATTCTCAGGTTTTGTTAGATCTGCTTCACGGTGACGTTTGACGATACGTTCAATGGCATTTTCCAACTTCAGGCATTTTCTCTTAAAATCTTTCTTCGTTCCGCTCCACTCTTTTGAGGCATTTGAAGGGAGCTTACATCCATCAACGGCAAACATCTCTCGTCCGATGAGGCCCATTGCATCGCAGACGAGGAGGACCTCCCGGAAGAGTGTGATCACCTCTTTATCCATACTGGAAATAAAGTTAGAAATGGTTGTGAAGTGAGGTCTGCTATGGGCTGATAGAGCCATGAAAACCACATTTTCCTCACAGCACTTGGCTATCTCTCTACTTGAGGTTATCCCTCTGGAATAGGCAAACAAAACAACTTTTAACAAGATACGGGGATCATAAGCGGGGGCACCATTTTCGTCATTCCGATAACGACTATCCAAATGAGACAAGTCCATTTCATGATCTATAAGATAGTTGATGGAGTACTCAAAAGTACCTTTCTGAAGCTGCTTGTTGAAAAAGACCGGGAGGAAATGACCTTGTGCAGGGTTATAGGGCTTGTATTTTGCCACAATGAACCTCTTTTTAGATGTTCAGTTGTCTGTTTGGTTAACTTCGGCAAAATATAGCATATTTTGTCAATAATATCAAGGTGGTTATGGTTATTCTACAGGCTCAACGTTTGAGTTAACCAGTGCGCCACCCAAAGATGCAGATGAGGCAACCAACCTCTTCGCATCTGGTTAAACGCCTGGTGTACGCCCGACATGGGCGTGAACTAATGGGGTTAGAGTCCCCTGTAAGTGTTCCATGTAACGTTGTGAAACGTAACATAAATTACTAGCCAATGGCAAGGGCGTTACCGTGAGGTAGGGTCTGAAGGAAGCCGGATGGCAAAGATATGGGGTGACGAACAGAAATATCATATAAGGCCGAGTCTCTGGGTCAGTCAGCACAACATGATTACGCCCGGGAACAGGAGATACGGTAAATGATGCGCTCGCATATCGGAAGTTCACGCTCTTATTCGGGGAGATCTGTATTCCATGCAATATGAAATTATTTCCAGTGAAATTACCGGTGGGGTTCCGGTTTCCAAATATCCCGGCATAGACAGGGAATGTCCTGCCCGTCTGTGAGATACGAAGAAAGAAGACAGACAGGAAATGATGAAATACGGCACCACTTTGAGCAATCGGAATGGTGAGAATGCAGAAGTCAGCAGAAGCCATAGTAGTCCAAAGCCGGGGGTAATGCCGCGGACACGGTGAAGGGCTGAACATTAAGGAGAGAAATATGTTGCCAAGACATCTTACACGTACTGTGAACCTGAACGGGGGAGTAGTGTATAAGCGTATCGCGGATGAGCAGTTCTCAAACGATCAACTACTGGAACGTATAGTTTCGACAGAGAATGTCGGTAAGGCCTGGAAACAGGTGCGCAGTAATAAAGGTGCTCCCGGAATCGACGAAATAACAGTCGGGGATTTCCCGTTCACTTTTCGTGAATGCTGGCCTGAAATACGCTCAACCATACTGGAAGGGAATTACACCCCTTCTCCTGTTCAGAGAGTTGAAATCCCCAAACCGGATGGCAGTACTCGTCCTCTTGGGATTCCAACTGTGCTGGATAGAGTTATCCAGCAGGCCATCGCTCAGGTTATGAGTCCTATTTTCGAGCCTCATTTTTCAGAATCGAGTTGTGGGTTCAGACCGGGCAGATCAGCCCATGATGGAGTGAAGCAGATAAAGCAGTACATCAGACAGGGCTACAAAGTCGCAGTTGATATGGATTTGTCGAAATTCTTCGACACAGTCAACCACGATGTTCTGATGAACCGGGTATCACGTCGGATAGAAGATAAACGTGTACTCAAGCTTATCGGCAAATACCTTCGGGCTGGCGTAATGGTTAATGGCCGTCGTCTTGCAACTCCGCTTGGAGTACCGCAGGGCGGTCCTCTTTCGCCACTTCTTGCAAATATTCTTCTTGACGATCTGGATAAGGAACTGGAGAAACGTGGTCACCACTTCGTTCGTTATGCCGATGACTTCATCATTTTAGTGAAAAGTCTTTCAGCAGCAGAACGGGTGATGGCCAGTGTCAGCAGATTCCTGAAAAGAGAGCTACGGCTAATCGTCAACGAGAAGAAAAGCAGTTTTGGTAAAGTGGAGGAATGCAGTTTTCTCGGGTTTGTCTTTGTGCGAGGCAAAATAAGATGGAGCGACAAAGCCTTTTGTGAGTTCAAAAGACGTATTCGTCTTTTTACCGGAAGAAGCTGGGGCGTCTCCATGGAATACCGCCTACACAAACTTGCAGAGTATGTACGGGGCTGGATAAACTATTACGGCATTTCGGAGTATTATCGCCCGATCCCGATAGTAGACGAATGGCTCCGTCGCAGGATACGAATGTGTTTCTGGAAACAATGGAGATATACACGAACCAAAGTGTCCAATCTTCTCAAGCTGGGAACCTTCAAAAGACAGGCAATTATGACAGCATTAAGTCGTAAAGGCCCATGGCATCTCGCCAGAACCCTGGCTGCACAAACGGGCATGACCAACAAATGGCTGAAAGAACTTGGGTTGATATCTGTCAAAGACCAGTGGGTGAAGATTCACTATCCGGCTCAGGCCCGATGACCTTAATGAACCGCCCTATGCGGAGCCGCTTGTGGGGTGGTGTGGGGAGGGCGAGGGAAAACCTCGCCCTTACCCGATTCGGCGATTTTCACCATCTGGCTTGTCGCTAAACCTAAAAAAGGCCAGGCACTCTCATGAGTATCCGGCCTTTTAAAGGTATGAAAATATGATAAATATTTTTGATTATCCAGGGGAAGGTGCATTGCTCTTAGGTTCTTTTATTAAGTCAACTAGAAATGGAATTTCGCTATCTAACTTCCATCGTGTATTTCTTTTTGTTTCAACCGTTATCAAGTATTCACCTTCATGCTCAGCCACAAGGTTAGCTATTTCAACGTTTATGTTTGCTGTCCTGCCTACAGGACCACCAATTACAATTGGTTGTTCCAGTAGTATTTCTTTTTTTTCTGTTCCGGGAACAATTATCCCTATACGGAAACGAATATTTCTTTTATTTTTAGAATTATAGAACCATGTTGAGGTGAGTATTAATGGTGGTATTTTAGATGGCAGACCTGTAAGGCCAAATGAAGCTCCACTTAACACCTCGATAAAACTTGGTAATTTAGTTCTTTCATCTGCTATTACTTTGCTACAGATGAGACTCGTCACATGTCGGATCATATCATCATCATCCTTTTAATACTCTTAATTATTGTAAGCTGAAGTTATTTGAGCTGCCGGACAAAAATGCACCGACTGCACTTTCTTTAGTACCTTCAATGTCGGTAGTGATATTCAAATATTGAGAATGCTCAGAGGCAAGGATGGCAACATTTTTAGCCATACCCGCTGTTTGACCAATGATCGCTTTAAGTTCATCAATAACGTTTTTGTACACTTCAACTTTGCTGGAGCGTTCTTGGAGCATTGACACAATTTGTGAATTAAGAGAAATTCCTTCTTGTTCAGCTATTTTTGACAACCGTTCATGGAGTGAAACAGGTAGTCGTAGTCGAAATTGTCCACTGAACTTTTTCGCTGTTTGTGGCAACGGAATTTCTTCACCATCTTCTTTTAATATTTCTATTGCATCAGCTAAAACCAAATTTAATTGTGCAGTTGCTTTTTCTTGTGTTTCGCCAAACCCCGACAAAAATGGAAATTCCATTGAAGTCGCCACAAAGCACTCATCCTCTTCGCTCCACAAGGTACTTATAGAATATTTGTGCATTATGATCCCTTTATTATAATTTTATCTGAAATTCTTCTATGAAACTAAGTAACTGTTTTACTTGGTAGGGTTTAGCTTTGCTTTTATCTCGTTCATCATGTTGAAAGTTCATCAAATTATTGGGTGCTTTGATGGTTGAGTGTTTATACATGAATCCATGACCAGAACTTTTTCTTCTCTCAAAGCCAGCTTTCCCTGCTAACTTCAAAAGATTTTTAAAGCTAACATTCTTTGGGTTGGCAATCGCATCTCCTAATAGCTTTTCTATACGACTCATCAGGTCATCTCTCATTATGGTACCACAGGGGGGACCATTTTGTAAACTATCTGTATTTATTTATCAAGGGTTAATTTTATGCAAGGCTTACCTATCTCCGCCAGCCGAACGCCAGAGATAACCGGCTTGCCAACCAGTTGGCTACCAAGTTCAAACGGCTAAAATTATTGAAGCTAACTCAAGAGAACGCGCGTGCTCGCAAGTCGGGTTGATTGATTTGTTATGTTATTTCATGCACATATGATATTTACAGCAGTGTTTATCTGTGCGAAACTTTAATTTATTGCCCATTTTTGAATGTTGAATTTATTACTTTCACCGCTATATGCCCAATTTGCACCTGTTGCAACAGCGAAATCATTACCGAAGGTTGTTAATTTAACTGACCAAAAGTAAGATGAATCTAGTGTTTGAGGACAACGCTCATCTTTTCTTTTTTCTTTTTTATATTTTTCAAATTCACTCCAAAGTTTACCCATAACTCCATAAGAATATTTTGAACCGCAGTCTTCGTGAGGGAATAATGATTCCTTTTTAGTTTTGACAAGACCGAGTCTTTCTAGGTTGCTGATGTATAACCACATTCTGGAATTATTTTTTATGCCAGCCTTAACTTGTAAAGGGAAACTGTCTTTAGAAAACTGAAAACCACTTTCTACTTTCATATAAAGGCTAGCAAATATATGTGCTTCTATAATATTGTATGGCGACGAAGCAATAACAGAGAAAATTCGGCATTCGTCGGATACCAAATTTTTTAGAACTTCTGCAAAAGCTGGGTGGGTAGTATCAATTTTTTCTTGATCCATATTCCCTGCAAGTAAGTTTACAAACATAGTTCTTGGCAGCGGGTCTTCTGCATTTATGGTTGACTGTAGTCCTTGGATTACCCTGATTGCCATCTCTGGTTCTGGGCTAACGATAGTTGAAGGGTCTTTTCTCTCATTTTTGAACTTTTGCTCAATTGCGGATTCAACCCAGTCAAATGTTTTATCTACTGTTGATATAAGGCCGGAGACAGGACGTAAGGTTACTTTGATTGCTTCAGTCAAAGTGTTGCCAAATTCTTTTGCGGCACCGTGCACTACATCATCATAAATTTTGGGGATCAAAGACTTAATAACTTTTTCTTCCATTATTTCATCCTTACAAACATAACGCAAAGCTAAGACGCGCGCCTAGCCGAGGTTAGAGTAGGTTCGAGTTGTATTGAGATGGCCGAAGCCGATTTAGCAAAGCGCAAGTTTGCGCGTCGTGCTTGAGCGAATTGTTATGTATTTTCTATTTTGGCGTAATTGTACCAGTTGCTTTTTGGTCTGGACAGCTCTCAACTTCATACGATGCATTTTCAATATAATAAGTGATTTTACAGCCGGTTACTTCATGTTCGCCTAAATAAGCTATGGGGTGCTCTGTTAATATGATTTTATCATCCTCTTTGTCGTACTCCGCTTTTCCTGATGATGTTGAATGGCCGTTATTAATTTGAATTTTAACATCATTTGTGGCGATGAGTTTTTTTACCTTCTCAGCCATTTTTTCGTCGCCTGAATTAGAAATATTTTCGTGCAAAATAACCAGCTTTTGGCACTCAATTTTCATATTGGTTGATGTGGCAACTACGTCTTTTGTAATGATGATGATGTTTTCTTTATTTTTGAACTCCCAATAGTCACCTATGACATGCAACTTAGATGCACCAATATAACCCTCTGCGGCCTTAATTTGCGGGACATAACTGGCAATTGCTAAGAGGATTGTGAAAAGGGCGATTGGTTTCTTGGTGTTCATTTGGTGTTCATATACATAACAGTGTTAATACATGGACAATGTCCATCATATTACCTTATATCTGGCTACATTTTCCTCTTATCTTGATATTAAAACATTCTGCATGGAAAATAGTGTCCACTTATTACCTTGAAATCTCTATTTTCCAGCTATTGCCATATTAGGGCCAAAAAGTGGAAAAACAGACGGTTTGCGTCATTTTTCCCACAAACATAACCGGACTGTTTTTTTATAGATATTATGGGAGATGTCCAGTGGGCAAGAATGGCCTAGGCAGAAATACCTTAAGTTAATATAATTTCCGCTCCTCTTCCTTCAAATAAACCACCATCCATTAAAACAGACGATCCATACTTATTCAATGAATAAATGTGCTATTTGTTTGATAATTCAAATGAATTTTTTGTAAAGATGTGCGGTGGCAAGGGTAACTGTCGTGCAATATAGGCAGGTTTAGATGTTTTTTATACATCTCGATTTCAAAAGAGTGACTGAAACTCAACCGACTGGAAACATAAAAATTTAGGTAAACAGGAGGAGTGTGATTGTTTAGAGTTATGTGGAATTCCAGAAATTTCCCTTGGCCATTCACGCCGGAATCGTGGTCTGTCCCTTAATCCCTGCTTAATCCCCCACTGCAGGTGACGTCAATACATGGGCTTTGTTTATTGCCATTAGAAATAAAAAACGTGGGACAGGAGTGGGATAGGGGGGGGCAAATGAAAAAAGCACATAGGGCAAAAACGCTCTATGTGCTTGAATTTTCAATGGCTGGGGGACAGGGATTCGAACCCCGATAAGCGGAGTCAGAGTCCGCTGTCTTGCCGTTAGACCATCCCCCAGAATGGGTGCTGTTGAGGGAGATTATTTAGACAGTTTTGGTAGTTCTGTCAAGGAAAAAGACCCTTAAGATATGAGGACTCCGGCATAGCCAACGACCTGTTTGGTGTCACCGGAGATTTCACCAGAATCTGTGTAGCGGACAAGTTCGGTTTTCGTGGCCCCAAGTTCTAAGGCTGCTATCAGGGCAACGGTGACCGGCATGATTCCGCACATTGAAATGTTGTGTCCGATGACAGAACGGTAGAGTATATTCGGATCCATATCTGCTATCTTCTTCAGCACATAATGATCCTTTTTGTCAGCTGCTTCCCGTGGTTCGTAATGGGTCATGTCGGTAGAGGCAACAATCAGGATATTTCCGCTATCATTTTGTTTGATGACTTCTGCCAGGGCCAGGCCAAGTTCATTCAGAATCTGATAGGAGACGTGTGAGATAGTGATGGGGACAATGGAGAGATTCGGTTGTACCATCTGAAGAAAAGGAATCTGCACTTCCAGTGAATGTTCATAGGTGTGTGCGAGTTCATCTTCCTCAATAATATCTGTTGCTTCAAGTAAATCCTGCGCAAAGTGACGGTTAACGGGGACACTGCCCATGGGCATATTCCAGGTGGCAGTGGAGAGGGCTACGGGGGCGCCTTTTCCGGTATGGTTGGGGCCAAGAAGGATTACCGTTTCCGGAACTTCTACCCTGCCAAGTGTTTCAGCTGCAACCCCTCCAGAGTATACGTATCCGGCATGAGGAGATAGGGCGGCCAGAACTTTTTGTTTTGTTGCAGGTAGAGGATGGTTGCCTGCTAATTCCCTAATGGCGAGTCGCAGAGACTCTGCATCTCCAGGGTAAAATCTGCCGGCAACAGCCGGTGAACGAATGATGGATGCCATGTCAGCTCCGTTTTACGCTCCAGCCGGTTCCTTCCGGTCCGTCTTTGAGCTCTATTCCACGGTCGAGAAGTTCATCGCGGATTTCATCGCTTCGGGTCCAGTTTTTGTCTGTTCGAGCCTGGTTGCGTTCTGCTATAAGTGCAAGAATCTCGGCTTCGCTGATGTCAGTTTCTGCAAGCATGGCAGCCTTCTTGTGGGCAAGATATTCGGCTGCATTTTCCTGAACTATTCCCATGATAGCGGCAAGCTTTACGATGTCTGCAGAACCACTTTTCAGTAGATTGTAATCAGAGGTCGCGGGTACATCAGGAAGCTGCTGGATAATCTTATTGATGACCTTTACTGTTTCAAAAAGGCTTGCCTGGGCCTGGGCAGTATTAAAGTCATTGTCCATGGCCTTCTGGAATCGTTCTTCCAGTGACTCTATCTTTTTTATGTCTTTTGGTGTTGCAACGATTTCAGCACTGTCAGAATGAGCCGTTCCAAGAGCATCGCAGGCGGCAATACACTCATAAAGACGATCGAGACCCGTCATGGCATCCTGCATGGCTGCCTCGGAAAAATCGAGCGGGTTGCGATACTGGGTGGAAAAGATAAAAAATCTCAGCACCTCAGGGTGGTAATGGGCAAGAATATCTCTGATGGTAAGGAAATTTCCAAGAGATTTCGACATCTTTTCATCACGGATGGTGACAAAGCCATGATGGATCCACATATTGACAAAGGGTTTATTATTGGCACCTTCACTCTGGGCCAGTTCGTTCTCATGATGTGGGAAGATCAGATCTTGACCACCGCCATGGATATCAAAGGTGGAACCAAGATATTTGCGACTCATGGCGGAGCATTCGATATGCCAGCCAGGTCTTCCAGGGCCCCACGGGCTATCCCAGCTGGGTTCTCCCGGTTTGGATGCCTTCCACATTACAAAATCCATGGGATCTGTTTTGTTTTCATTGACGGAAACGCGGGCACCTGCCTGCATATCGTCAAGGTTCCGCCCTGAAAGTTTGCCGTATCCATCAAAAGAATGCACTTTATAGTAGACATCTCCCCCGGCGGGGTAGGCCATGCCCTTATCGATGAGTTCACTTACCAGGTCAATCATTTCCTGGATGTGCTCGGTGGCCTTTGGTTCCATTGTTGGCCTGTCCACGCCAAGTCTGTCCATGTCAACGTAGAATTCATCAATAAAACGATTAGCGAGCTCTTCTGTTGTGGTTCCCTGTTCCTCTGCGCGTGCAATGATTTTGTCATCAATGTCAGTGAAATTCCTGATGTATGTGACTTTGTTGCCACGATACCTGAGGTAGCGGACTATCATGTCGAAGGCGAGTGCCGATCGCGCATGTCCAATATGGCAGTAATCGTAGGATGTAATTCCACAGACATAGAGTTTTATATGCCCAGGTTCGATGGGTTTTAGGAGTTCTTTTTTTCTGGTAAGTGTATTGTATATCTTAACTGGCATAGTCGCGGTGGTTCCGGTTTTATCAAGTGGTTGGAAACCTGTTTTCTTTAAGTACCTTATGTATTCTTTTCTTGTTTTTTGAAAAGAATTTGGTGAAGGTGCTTTCACCCCTCAAGGGGTACTGTACTGAGTACTGGCTTACTTGGTGTTCACCAGTATGAGAGAATAAAAAAAAGTATAAGTTCATTGATACCATAAATCAATTGCGGGGAAAAGAGAAGAATGGCTGAAAAAAATAGCAGCAGTGGCAGTAAAATTGATATGCTGAGGGTGTGGGTACATCCAAGAGTTCTTACCATGCTTTTTCTCGGGTTTTCGGCTGGAGTTCCAATACTTCTTATTTTTTCAACCCTTTCGGTATGGCTGCGTGAAGCCGGAGTCAGTCGTTCTGCGGTAACGTTTTTCAGTTGGGCGGCACTCGGCTATTCCTTTAAATTTATATGGGCACCTCTTGTCGACAAACTCCCCCTGCCACTATTGACAAAAATGTTCGGCCGTCGTCGTTCCTGGATGTTATTTTCTCAATTTTCGGTGATTACAGCTATCGTCTGGATGGGCCTTACCGATCCCACCCGCAGTGATACCAGTCTTGTATATATGGCCCTGGCTGCTGTTTTTCTCGGCTTTTCTTCTGCGACTCAGGATATTGTTATTGATGCCTATCGTATTGAAAGTGTCGATGAGTCCATGCAGGCCATGCTGGCATCCACCTATGTTGCCGGGTACCGGATCGGCATGCTTGTGGCAGGTGCGGGGTCTCTTTATATCGCTTCCTGGCTGGGGACGTCGCGTGAGTTGTACAATGTGAGCGCCTGGCGTGGAACCTACCTTGTCATGGCTGCTGTTATGCTGGTTGGGGTAGCTACGACCTGTGTTATAGACGAACCTCAGGGTTCTGGCAAAACCCCCTATCGCTATACAGTCATTCAGTATATCAGATTCCTCTGTCTTTTTCTGCTTGCTGCTGCTCTTTTTGCAGCATGTTTTTTTCTCAGTGCTTCCTTTGTTGCCTCGCTGAAAGAACAACTGGTTGCAAGCGCTGGCATACATGGAAAACTCATAGGCTTTATGGTGGAAACAGTACGCCTCTTTCTTGCGCTTGGAGTGGCGGCCTTTGGGGCTCTTCTGGCTGTTAAAGCAGGGCTTGCTGATAGGGACATGGTGCAGGAGAGTTATGTTGCACCGGTTCAGGACTTTTTCCTCCGTTATGGAGTGAAAACAGCAGTTGTCCTTCTCCTTTTGGTCGGGTTTTACAGGATTTCAGATATTGTCCTTGGGGTGGTTTCCAATGTGTTTTATCTGGACATGGGCTTTAGTAAGAACGTGATAGCTACAGTCACAAAGACTTTTGGCCTTTTGATGACACTTGCTGGTGGATTTCTTGGCGGGGTACTTACTATTCGTTATGGCGTATACCGTATGCTCTTTGTTGGTGGAGTTCTGGCTGCAGCAACCAATCTGCTCTTTATGCTCCTTGCGCAAAGCGGGGAGAATATAACTGTTCTCACTGTGGTGATTGGTGCTGATAATCTCTGTGCGGGACTGGCGTCAACAGCCTTTGTGGCCTTTCTCTCCAGTCTTACCAATATCTCTTTTACCGCTGTTCAATATGCTCTGTTCTCATCACTGATGACATTATTTCCTAAATTGATAGGTGGTTACTCGGGCACTGCCGTTTCAAGTTATGGCTATGAAACATTTTTTCTGATGACAGCAGTCCTTGGGGTGCCGGTACTGGTTTTAATCTGGTTTGCAGGGAGACTGGTTGAGAAAAAAACCTGATTCTTCCATATGATTGATAAGCTTTCGATGGCCCGCCGGAAAGGCGTGGCTTGCAAGAGCAGTAAACGGGATCCATTTGAATTCCTGCGCGGCGTGGAGAACTGGATCGCTATCCTGTTGAGCAAGCGTCACAAGGAAACAGTGCAGAGTGACTTTATAGCGGGTGAAATGATGGATGGTGGTGGTGATCTTTGAGTCAATCTCTATCTTAAACTCCGTTTCCTCAAAAAACTCCCGGACGACCGTCTGCTCTGGGGTTTCTCCCAGTTTTAACCGCCCACCGGGGAATTCCCAGAGCGATCCCCACACATCATCCTCGAGGCGCTGCTGAATAAAGAGTTGCCCATTGTGAAGAAGGACACCCGTAGCCATCTCAATAGGGAGAATCTTTGTACTTTTTTTGGGTATAGGCCGTTCAGGGATAAGATCGTGTTTGAGGGCCAGACAGTATGGTGCCAGGGGGCACAGGGAGCAATCCGGTTTTTTGGGGCGGCAGATAAGCGCTCCTAGTTCCATCAGGCCCTGATTAAAGTTTCTCGCCTGTTTGGGGGGGAGCAGTGTTTCTGCCTTCTGCCAGTGGATTCTTTTTGCTTCCGGGCTTCCTGAAATCAGATCTATATTAAAGAGCCGTGCAAAAATCCGTTCGATATTGGCATCAACCACTGGTACGTCACGGTTGAAGCTGATGGAAGCTATGGCGCCTGCCGTATAGGGACCGATGCCGGGCAATTTCAGCAGCTCCTTTCGGCTGCTTGGAATCCTTCCCTCGTGTCTCTCGACAAGGATCTGTGCAGTTTTCAAGATGTTTCGTGCTCTTGAATAATAGCCCAGTCCCTCCCAGCACTTCAAAATCTGATCTTCAGAGGCCATTGCCAGTGTTGCTATATCTGGAAATGTATTCATCCAGCGAGAAAAAAAAACAGTAACTCGATCCATCTGAGTCTGTTGGAGCATAATTTCTGATATCCATATCTGGTAGGGGGTATAGCTGCTTCTCCACGGAAGATCTCTCTGGTTCTTGTCAAACCAGTCGAGGAGTGCCTGTTGAAGAGTGTTGGGGGTGGACATGAATAATCTGTTTTAGTCAAAAGTTTTAAACAATGGCACAATATGCTTGCGCAACTGGATACAGTTTCTTACAGTTAATTGAAATAGGAAAATAGAAGAAGCGTTTTTAAGAGTATGTAAAAAAAAAGGAGGATTTTCCATGAAAAGTCTAGTCGTCTACTCGTCAAAAAGTGGTAATACCAAAAAACTGGCCGAGGCGGTTTACAACCATCTCAGCGGAGAAAAAGAAATTTTTGCAGTTGCAGACGCTCCAGATCCTGCCGGATACGACTTTGTTGCGGTCGGTTTCTGGCTGCAGGGTGGTCAGCCTGACCCTGATTCCCAGGCGTTTCTGGCGAAAATTGCAGAGGGACAGGATCTGTATCTTTTTGCTACTCATGGTGCAGCTGCCGGGTCGCCACATGCCGAGAATGCAATGAATGCTGCGAAATCCATCGCTGCCAAGGGCCATGTGATTGCCACCTTTTCCTGTCCCGGTCAGGTTCCTGAAAAGGTTCTGGAAATGGCCAGCAAGAAAGATCCCCAGCCGCCATGGTTGGCTGACGCTCCAGCTGCAGTTGGCCATCCCGACGAAACCGATGTTAAGAATGTTGTGCGTCTTCTTGTGGAGTTGGATTTACCTTAGAGAAACAAAGGAAAACTCCGGTTTGTTCTCTTTTTTTCTGATCCAGTTGAGTCCTTTCTGCACTGGACGATAGGAGAGCAGACGATCTGTCAGCGCCCGTTTTCCAGGAAAGTCCAGCAGAGAGATGCCAAGGATAATGGTAAGGATTCCCTGGCCTGGGAGAAAGAGCATCAGGATCCCGGAAAGAAAAAGGATGAATCCTAAAAAGTAGCGCAGGGTACGAAGGAGGATGAATATCACAGGATGTTCATCCTCCTTTTTTTTGTGTTCGTGGAGGTGGATAAAAAAATCCTTGTCGAGCATACCGATGATCCAGGGAATGATAAGCAGGCTCAGGAAGAATGTCGCAGTTGAAAGAAGGCCAAGCAGGCTGAGTAGGTGGCCGTATGTGTCAATAAAGAGTTGCATTACGCTGAGAGTCGTTGACGGAGGATCAGACCATTGTATTGGCAAGTACCCAGAGTCGCCAGGTATCGGATTTTCTTCTTTCAAGAAGCTTGAGTTTATCCATGGGGAGGGCAGCGAGGAGTTCCTCTTCCATGGAGGGAATAAATCCCGAGATAATATAGTAGCGTGCATTCCAGAAATCCGGATTCTCAAAAAAACTGAGCAGCAGCCCTTTGTAGAGGTTTGCCACCACCAGGTCAACGCTGGTATCGGGAAGCACACCACGAAGGTCTGCCTCCATAACCGTGATCTGTGTGTCACAGTTGTTTAAGCCTACATTTTTTTCGGCCACGGTACATGCAAAGGGGTTGTTGTCATAGGATCGTATTGTATCGACCCCAAGCTTGGCAGCACCGAGGGAAAGTAATCCTGTTCCTGTGCCAAAATCCACCATGGTATTGATTTGCCTGGGGGTGGAGCAGAGCATATCACTGATCGTCTGCAGACACAGTCTGGTGGTAGGGTGAAACCCGGAGCCAAATATAACACTTGGGTCGAGCTGAATGGTGATTTCTTCCTCGTTGTCGTTCAGCTGGTCGACTTCCCATAGTGGAGCAACAACGAGAGGCGGTACAGAGAAGGTGGTGATATCCAGTCCCGCCTCCCAATCCTGATAGTCCAGATTGGCGTCATAGATGATTTCTGCGCCACTCCGCCTGCAGATAGCTTCGACAAGTTCCTTTTTTTCCTTATGAAAAAAGAGGATTGCGGTGTCATCTTCAATCCAGGTACCGATAAGGTCTGGATCATCAATAATGCCTAAATCAATGCGGTCAAAATTGTAGACATAGAGCTGGTCGTAACGGGTATATGGCGGTTTTAGCATAATTATTAGGGAGTACTGCGAACTGTTGTGATACCGATACGGGAACCATTTGTAGCGCTGGCATCGGTGATTTCCGGTTTGTTCATTATGGTTACGCGCCGGGGAGAAATATTCAGGCTGTGGACACAGAAATCGTACACGATGAGACTACGTTCCCTGGCCAGGCCGAGCAGGGTTTCATCACTGATGGAAACGGGCTTGGCCTGAATCGGTTTATATCCGGCAAGATCTTTTTTAGGGATATTCTCTTCTTTTACGGTGTTTCCCGGCGGTGCAGCCAGTATTGCGGCTTGTTGCTTCTTCTGGTATTCGGCAAGAGCCTGACTGTTGATACTGTCAACTCGTTGCTGTTCTATTTCTTCCTGTAATGCCTGTAATACTTGCCGGTCTGTTTTGTTGTCGGCCAGTCCTGTTATTGTAAGGCCGAGTCCGGGATGTTCATGTAAAAGTTCGGCGTATCGGCCAAGAATCTTTTTACCTTTACTGTCAATTTGGTTTGAGCCTGGCTGAAAGGAGACAGTGTTCTGATCCTGCAGATCTTTAAAGCGGCGGTCAAGCAGGAGTGGGGTGTAAGATGCTTTGATGACAGTTGTTTGAAAGGTAGTCAGAGCTTCTTTGAGGAGTGAGCGACTGCTGTCCGTAATGGCTATATCCAACGGAAAGGAGTTATCAGTGTCCTTCAGAAAGGCGAGCGCCAGCGCCGTGTCGGAATTGAGGGAAGCAGGTTGAAGGTTTGTAACAATGATTTTATTTTTACTGCTGAAAAGTGAATCTTTTTCAATCATATTCAGCTCCAGGGACAGGCTTGCATGCTCTGGACTGATCGTGGATGACTCCAGTTGTTTGTGAAATATTTTAAGTGGTAAGTCAGAGAATTTCATTCCTGCACGAGCCTCAAGTGAATCGTCAAACAGAGCCAGAGCACCAGACAGGTCGAGTGGAGACTCTTCCAGCTTTCCGGTCAGGCTAAAGATGGCAAGGCCGTTTTTAGTGGTGTTGAGATTCCTTATGGTTCCTTCCAGTGCATTGACTGTTGTCGACCATGAAGGGGACAGGCGGCTGTCTGTTATGCTTATGGAAGCATCTTTTAAATTAAAATTCCGTATCTCAAGAGGAAAGACTGTTTTTTCTTCTGCACTCTTCTCTGCTACAAGCCGTATTCCTTTTTGGAGATCCTGAAAGGCTGATTGAGCACTTCGCTGCCATTGAAGCTGTGGAGAATTGAGCAGCATGGATTCCGCCCGGAGTGAGAAAGGTGTGAGGCGACAACTGATGTCGTTTAATTCTGCTGATTTCCAGGTAAGGAGCGGTGTTTTAGGGGCTACCTGGAGGAGCGAGTCAGTTAGCCTGATGTCCCCCTGGAAGGAGGCGTCGGGATAACTGTAGGTACCTTTTCCGTGAAGTGTGGTTTTGCTATGAAATAAAAGTGGCCAACTGACAAAAAAAGGAGAGAAACTCTGTGAGTCAATATTAGAGAATGCGAGATTTGCCTCAATCTGTATGGGGGCAAGATTAAAGACACCCTTTGCTTTCACGATACCTTTTTGCGGCAGTTGTCCCGAAAAAGCAAAATTTTCTGTGGTGGAAGTTTGCTCAAGTCTGTTTGTCTGGAAGCGGATTTCAGAAATGAGGAGAGGTTTCTTTTGGGTTTTGCTGTTTTTTATGGTGACCTCTCCCTCAAAATCAATACCCTGTATGAGTGGATGGTTTTTAGCTGTGAAAAGCTGATTTAACAGGGGAGGAAGCGTATTGTCGGTAACAGTCAGTGACGCATCTTTAAGAAAAATATTACCAAGGTTGTACTGGTCTGCTGTTTTGCTGAGACGGGTAAAGCGAATGGAATCTGCTTTTAGCCAGGTGTCTTTGCCGTGGAGAAACTTCAGGTCATGGAGTTGCAATATGGCATCGTCAAGGGTATGGCCAGTTGAATTGTTCTCTCTGGGGGAAATGCTGAGATCACCAGAAAGTGTAGCTGTCCCATGAATCATGTCCTTTGATTCCGGGAGCAGTTGCCGGAAAAGGATACCCGCGGGAAAATTATTGAGGAGGAGTTTTCCCTTTATTGTCTCGCTACTCTGATACTTTCCCTGCCACGAAAAGTCGGCTTTGTTCGGGGCATGATTTCCACTGACGTGGAAGATTCCCGTCGCATTGGTAGAATCAAAATTTTTGATGGTAAGCTGCAGATCACTCCACTCTGAAGTGCTTGGTTTTCCCTTGATCGTCTCGTCAATCAGGGTGAGCTTACTCTGGTCGGTCAGGAATCTGTCAATAATGATGGTTGGAGGAAGTGTTCCCTGGGGATGGCTTGGAAAGAAAATCTGCTGCAGGACTGCCTGGAGTTGCCCCCCATTGCCTGAGAGTTCAATATTTTTGGTTATTATATCTCTGATGTGAAATTCTTTTCCGACGGGTGTTAGCATCGCATCCAACTTCATGGCAGGCACAATGAGCTGAAAAGTATCATCGTTTCCCTGCATCTCAATATCCATCGCATCCATCTTGATATCAATGCTGAGGCGATCTCCCTGTCGCTTATCAGGGGCGAAACTTATTTCTAAAGTGGTGTCTGCCCATCCTTTTTTTATGGAAAGAGGGACAGTTGACGGAAGATATGAAAAATAGGGAACCAGGTCGAGAGACTTTATATTACAGGAAAGTTTTGTCTGGAATCCCTGATTGTCAGGAAGTTGAACAGCCTCACCTGTCAACTGGATCGGGCTACCATTGATGACTGCAGAAAAATGAGGCTGGATATAATTGTTTGACTGGAAATCGAAATTGGAAAGTGTCGGAATGGCAAGTTGCAGATCTTCAACAGCATGTTTTTTTTCAGTGACTTGATCTTCAAACAGAATACGACTGTTGTTGATATCAATATTGTTGAGTGAGAAGAGAAATGGCAATGTTGCGAAATGTATAATATCGCCCTGTTCCTGATTCTTTGAAACACGTGAAAGAGCTGGAATGTTATAGTGGGTATCTTTATATCGAATGAGGTTCAGTTGCAGTTTTTCAATTGTCAGTTTGTCACAGGTGAATGAGTTGCGAACCAGGGAAGTCAGGTCAAGATCGATAAAGAGTGACTGGGCGCTGAGTAGCGGGTCCGTTGTTGCATTTTTATCGAGGTCTGCGGTGAGCTGTTTTAGCGTAAGCTGGAAATTGAGTGGATTGAGCCGGGCACTCCCAATGGTCAGGGTGAGGCCCAATTGCTTTTGTATATAGCGGGGAATGTATTTCTTTATTGCCAGAGGGACAATATAAATTGCAGTCAGGAAGTATGTGGCAATGAAAAAAAACACCAGAATGGGAAGAAAAAATGATTTTCGTGGTGTTGTCGGCTTCTTGGCGGGCTTGCCAGGTTTTCGATGTTTCTGCGGTTTCTGAGGTTTTGGGGATGGGATGTCAGAATTGATTGCTATGGAGCCGTAATGATCAGACATGGGAATAAACTGTATTAGAAGGTGCTTTAACTTGCATATGTAATGGTTGTTGTATTTGAATGTAAGGGTGTGCGATAAGTCACGCTGTCTCATCTGCGACCAGTATACCTGACATCGAAAACAAAAAAATTAAAAAAATGGAGATTTGTTGCAGGATTATTTTATTCCTCTATCACAATCCTGTGATTACTACCGGATGCTTCAGGAATCGTCAATCGTGTGGACGGTACCCCTGCTGTTGAATGAAAAAAAACAGTCAATAACTGCTAAAAAAAAAGGAAGATGAATTTTGTTTGGAAAAAGTTGTTAAATTCAAGTAGTATAAAGAAAAGTTTTTTCTTAATCCCCTTCTGATGACGTGACCGAACACTAATGCTTGCAAGTTTCAATATTTTACGGTGGCAAGATGTCCTGGATATTCTGGTAGTAGCTTTTATTATCTATCAGCTTATAGCCATTATCCGTGGTACGCGTTCTGTTCAGATGGTGCTGGGGTTAATCGTGGTGGGTATGGTCTATTTTATGGCCTCCATTCTTGATCTTGTTACTCTCCAATGGCTGCTGAAAACATTTCTCGGTTCTCTCCTGCTTATTATTGTAATTGTTTTTCAACAGGATATTCGCCGGGCTCTGACTCAGGTAGGAAAATCCCCTTTCCAGAAAAATCTTGATATGGCCGAAAAGGATCTCGATGAGATTATTCGTGCCTGTTATTATTTGTCAAAGCGGCGTATAGGTGCTCTGATTGTCATTGAAAGAGAAACAGGACTACGTGAGTTTGTTGATTCTGGCTTTAAATTAAACGCAGTTCTGAGCAAAGAATTGCTGATTTCAATTTTTATGCCGGTTTCTCCTCTTCATGATGGCGGTGTGATTATTTATAAGGGGAGGGTGCAGACAGCGGGATGTATTATGCCACTCTCTCAAAATCCATATATCAGCAAACGTTTTGGAACCCGCCATCGTGCAGCAATTGGACTCTCCGAGGAGACAGATGCGGTTATTATCGTTGTGTCTGAGGAGACCCAGGAAGTATCACTTGTTCAGCATGGCGCTCTTACTGCCATGCACGATGAGATGACTCTCACCAATACCCTGCGAAATATTTTTCTTCCAAAAGAAACTCTGACTAACGGCTGGAAGCAATGGGTGGGGCGCACATGAATGTTTTTAATTTTCGTCATTGGATGCAGCTCTCTCCCAAGGATTGGGTGCTTCGCCTTGTTTCTCTTGGACTTGCCATTGTGCTCTGGTATTTTGTGGGCGGAGAGGACATTGTAAATAAGAATGTTATGGTGCCCGTCGAGGTTATTAATCTGCCTCGTGATCTGGTTATCTCCAATCAGTATAAGAAAGAGATTGAAGTCTCTGTCAGTGGCCCTCGTAGTCTGGTTATGGACATTGGAAACCGTGGGATTTCCCGTCATATTGACCTTTCCCAGGCAACGCCAGGTACCATGGTACTTGAAAACACTAATGATGTTATCAGTGTTCCCCGTGGGGTAAAGGTTCTCCGTATTCAGCCCAAGAGCGTGATTCTTTCACTGGATAAAATGATCCAGAAACAGTTTTCAGTGAATCCTGTCACCGTTGGCATGCTTGCAACGGATTTTATATTAAAAGAGATTCGTATGGAACCAGACTCGATTTCCATTACTGGCCCTCAAACTGTATTGTCACAATTTGACGTGTTGCGTACAAAGCCAATTGATATTAGCGGGTTGCGGAAATCGACTCAAATTCAGATTCCCCTTGAACTTGACCCGGTGATTGTAGATTTGATTGGTGCCACCACAATCACAGCCGATCTTGATATTGCAGTTGAAACAGTGCAGAAGAAGATTTCAAATCTGACCGTTGAAGTGGAAAAAGATGGCGCACCTCAAAGAGTTACTCCAGCTACTGTGTCCATCACCGTTGCACTTCCCAAAACTTTGATCCGGGAAAAGGTGGATCTTCAGTCATTATTTACCATTACTGCAGTGGATGAAAAAAATGATGGCCAGATGCACGTGAAGGCAATTCCCACTAACAAGTTTACTGATAATCCCATTCGGGTGATTCGTATTGAGCCTCAGGTTGTGACTTTGATTGAAGAGGTTGTTGTCCCTGAGGGGCCCGCCACACAAGAGTGACTGTAGAGTATATCTTTGTGCTCACAATCAAGTAATTCAAACAAAATAAATCATGAGAAAATTATTTGGAACTGACGGTATTCGCGGAGTAGCAAATATCTACCCCATGACCACTGAAATAGCCATGCAGGTTGGTCGTGCCATAGCTTTTATTGTTAAAAACCGTAATGGTCGTCACCGTATTGTAATTGGTAAAGATACCAGACAGTCAGGTTATATGATAGAGAATGCCCTGGCTGCCGGAATCTGTTCCATGGGAGTTGATGTGCTGCTCGTCGGCCCTCTGCCAACACCAGGCATTGCCTTTATTACAACTTCTATGCGGGCAGACGCCGGTGTCGTAATTTCGGCATCTCATAATCCGTTTCAGGATAATGGTATTAAGATATTTTCACACGATGGGTTTAAATTGCCCGACGCACTTGAGGCCGATATTGAAGATCTTATTTTTTCTCAAAAGATGGCAGCACTGCGACCGGTTGCGGAAGAAGTTGGCCGGGCAAAACGCATCGATGATGCCAAGGGACGATATATTGTGTTCCTGAAAAATATTTTCCCTAAAAAGCAGAAGCTTGATGGCATGCACATTGTCCTTGATTGCGCCAATGGGGCAACCTATGGCGTTGCTCCTCACGTATTTGAAGAACTTGGAGCCAAGGTGACAACTCTTGGGGTAAATCCCGACGGTAAAAACATCAATCACCTGTGCGGAGCATTGCATCCGGAACTGATGGCAGCGAAGGTCAAGGAGACTGGTGCTGATATTGGTCTGGCACTGGATGGTGATGGCGATCGGTTGATTGTCTGTGATGAAAAAGGCAAGGTGGTTGACGGCGATCATATCATGGCGATTTGCGCCAAAGATCTCATGAAGAAGCGGAAGCTGCGGAAAAAAACACTTGTGACAACGGTTATGTCTAATCTGGGACTCGAAGTTGCCATGAAAAAAATGGGCGGAAAAATGGTTCGTACCCAGGTCGGCGACCGCTACGTTGTAGAAGAGATGCGCCAAAAAGGATATTCCTTTGGCGGTGAACAATCGGGCCATCTGGTCTTCCTTGACCATATTACAACGGGAGATGGGAATCTGGCTGCTCTTTGTCTTCTTGCTATTATGCAGAAACGCAACAAACCAATGTCAGAGCTTGCGCGTGTGATGGAATCCTATCCCCAGGTTTTGAATAACGTGAGGACATCTAAGCCAATTGATCTCGCAAATTTCATAGATTTTCAAGAAACTGTGAAGAAGATGGAGAAAAAACTAGGTAAGAGCGGACGGATACTGGTGCGAGCATCGGGTACAGAGCCAGTTATCCGGGTAATGATTGAAGGGGAAAAAAGGGAAACCATTCAGGCTATGGCAGATGAGCTTGGCGATATGATTTCCAAAGCATAACCTGAGTGGATGTTACTAGCTGTCTCACCACAGTTTGTGTCCTGAATGATATGATATGAACCATTGTCCATGACTGGGGGTAACTTCACTGTTCAAACAAACTGAGCCACATCTAACCGTTACAGATCTGTAGCCACTCAAGTAACCTTAATACGTTTTCCAATACACTTTTTCACGGGGTTTCTGTATTCGACGCGTAAAGAGTTATTCCATGTGTTTTAATATGTTCGAGCAGGTTTTCATTTTGAGTTGACTCCAGGTGGATACAATCGAAAAAGTAGGGAAGTAAGGTTTCCTCTTCGAGGTAGTCTCGGATGCGGCTCACAAGCTGCGGTGTTACTTTTTCCCCACTGAATGCACAGTCAATATCGGATCCAGATTTTGCGTTACCTAATGCTCTGGAACCGAAAACCACAACTCTTTCGATTTCAGGGTAGCTGGAAAATATGGAAATCAGTTGTGACACTGTTTGCGGCGGTAGGTCAATTCTCTTCCTGCTCATTACATTCCTGGAACCATTTAACCAGTTTTGTGATTTCTGGTGCAAAGTCCTGTTTGATTAGTCTATATGATTCCATGGCGAGGGTTTCGTCATAGGTATGCGCCAGTAAGTTTCTTTTTCCCAGCATATCCAACCAGCACTCTCCTTCGTCAATTATCTGATGATGAAAAGCTTTCTTTATGATTTCTCTTGGAAATTGACAGATAACACCCTGGGCTTCGAGATAGTCTTTTAATGTCTTCCAGGAAAGTTCAAAGGTGAACTCAAAACTCTGGATAATACCCTGTCGCTCGATATCGCTGGGATGTTCAATGTCCAGTCCTCTTTGGAGCTGGCGAAATGCCTTCTCCAAATTCTGGAACCGTTGTTGCCAGCGTATTGTTTTCAGTTGGTTCATTTGATGTTTGTTTGAATCAGTGAATCAGAGGACATGTTGTAGTTTTTCTTTGTATCACTATTCATTTCATTCTTGCCATACTGGTACAAATTATACCTTGATAGTGTGATTTTCTCCTATCATTTTTTTGTGGAATAATTAAAAGGAAAAATGCGGACACCTGTGCTCTGAAGCAAGATCTCTCATTCTGTTCTTTTGTTTATGAGGCTCATGGCAGCAGCAAAGACCTCCTGCACGGTGATTTGTTGCATACATGCGGCATTGTTTGGACATTTTGGGGTGTAGCCAAATCTGGTGCATGGTGAGCATGAAAGCTGTTTATTAATGATAATATGTTTATCTCCATGTGGTGCCCATTTGGCAGCAATACCAGAACCGAATAAAGAGACGGTTGCTTTGTTAAGGGCAACACCAGCATGCAGCATTCCGGAATCCCCACTAATCAGTAAGTGGGAGTTTTGGATGATAGCAAAAGACTCTGCAAATGTTGTTTTTCCTGCTAAATTTGTCCCTTTGTTTCCTTTGACTATCTCATTGCCAGTATCGATGTCTTCCTTTCCGCCAATAACTACTACCTGAAATCCTTTTTGATTGAAAAGTTGGGTAAGGCGAAAAAAATTGTCCTCCCCCCATTGTCTTTCCTGGATGCTTGCTCCAGGAAATATGCAGATGTATGTTTCTGACTGCAAAGGTGTAAGCAGTCTTTGGACTGTTTGTTTTGCGGACTCAGGTAGTTGCAGGAATGGTTTGGATATTTTTTCTGGTGGTGTAATACCGAGTGGTGCCAGCAGATTGAGAAAACTATCTGCCTCGTAAGTGTCGTGTGAGTAGTCAACACAATCTGAAAACATTTTGACACGCTCGTTTCCAGAAAAACCGATTTTGACATCACTGCGGATAACACGTGAGACGACCGCAGAAAGACGGTGGTGCTGCTCGGTGTCGATGATACAGTCATAGCGTTTTGTTAAACAGGAGAAGAGTTCCATGAAATGATCATGCCTGTAGACTTTTTCTACGGCTGAACACAAGGTGAAAACTGCTCCATTTCGGGTTTCAGCCAATATCTCAATATGGCAGTCAGGGAAAGCAGATTTGATGGCTTGAATTGCTGGAATAAGAAGGATTGCATCTCCAATACCACCAGGACGGATGAATAAAAAACTGGGTGCAGCAGGAAATTCTCGTCGGGTATTTTTGAACCGGGGTAAAAGACGAATTAAGAGTGAGCCAAATTGTTGGTCAATACCTTTTAGAAAGAGAGTGTTCATCAGGGAAGGATTGACGATTATGATTTTTTTTGAGGCCTGGCAAACACAGTGATATTATCACTACGACCTGTCAAATAGCCTAGGGCAATGAGTGGTGCGAAAAATAGCATTGAGAGTGGGGTCGTGCTCAAGGCTCTACCAATACGAGGGAACCTTCGAGTAAAGCTTTGAGGGTACCAGAGAGGTGATGGCGTTTGGTACAGTTTTGATACGTTATACCCACAGGATATTAGCAGTATGCGAAGCGCCTTTGGGTTGAAAAAACTGCAATGCCAGGGAAGAACCCATGTCCAGTTTGTTCCGAATATCTTTCTGCCGATACAATAAATATTTGGCACAACTATCAGGAGTAGTCCGTTGTTTGTTAATTGTGGAATCAGCTCACGTAATATTTTCTGCGGATGTTCAAAGTGTTCGACAACATGACGGATGACAATTAAGTCAAATTTTTGATCTGGCTTCAATTCCTCAGCATAACATGACAAAACGTCGAGTCCTCTTTGCCGAGCAATTGCTGCTCTTTTTGGTGATGGCTCGAGTCCTGTAACAATTGCTCCAGATTCTGCCCAAATTTGTGAGATTAGCCCGGTACCACAGCCAATATCCAACATCCTGAAATCCTTTTTCCCGAGGAGCTGTCTTGCTTTGGCAATTTCAGGGTTTATTATTAAGCGTTTGTGGAGGGTACGTAATAGGTTACTCTCAAACAATTCTACAGCACCGTCTACAGATTCCATTTTACGTTCCTCAACGTCTAATAGAACAAGGGGGCGAAGAAATTCGAGGGTGCAGCTTTGGCAACGGTAGATGAACGATTCTCCATTGTTATGGAGAAGACGGTAAAAAACAGAATCGGTGGTATCGCCGCATCCTGGGCAGATACGGGGTGAACTTGAGGTCCTGAATGCTTCTAGTGTGTTCATCAAAGTATTGGTAGCCCTTATCTTTAGGGAAATGGTTTCATATCTGTGTGGAGAGATACAAAAGTGGAAAAAATTGTATACGATACCACCATCATGAGCATATAAAAACCAACTTGCAACCCTAGCCCTGGCATTCCAAATAGGGGGAAAAATACGAAAATCAGGGCCGTGTAATCGGGGAAAGAGAGAAAGGACTTGATATTACGTTGAAACCACCATTGACGGTATCGGTTGTACCATCGAAAGAAAGGGAAAGTACCTAAGGTTTCTTTATGTTGCTTTACCGCAAATCCCATCAGATAGCTTATGTAGCATTCTGCGACATGCATAAACAGCATTGCCCAAATCCAAAGAGAGGACAGCATCCCTTGTGACCAAGCCAGGCAGAGCAGGATGAGGATGTCTCCTACCAGGTCGGACATGTGATCAAGGTAGCGACCTAATTCTGATGATTGTTTGTTGATCCTGGCTACAGTCCCATCAGCACAATCACCCACATAGGCAAGATAATAACTTAATGCACCGATAATTAGCCCTGGGTAACTGTTTGTTAGAAAACAACTCATTGTTATCAGGCGAAAAGCAATGGCAGAAAATGTTATATGGTTTGCAGTCAATGATGTGCGGTTAACCACATATACAACTAATTTACGCGAAACTGGTTGTATAAAAGGGAGCGCCCACCATGTTTTTAAAGACATCGCTGCATCTGCCTGGGACTCAGTGATCTTAGATTGCTTATCCGCCATTACGTAATTGACCTTTTAAAGAAGAACTTGAGATGTCTTTTGTGCGGGGGAGATAGATGACTTCACAATACTCTTTTAAAAAATCAAATTCTCCCTTCCAGTCATCACCCATTACAAAGATATCAACTTTATAGTGCAATACATCTTTGATTTTCTGATCCCAGCTTTTTTCTGGAATAACCAGATCAACATAACAAATTGCTTCAAGGATTTCTTTTCGCTGATCAAAAGGTAAAAAAGATGACTTGTGTTTGAGTAGATTGAAATCATCAGCCGAAAGACCAACGATTAAAAAGTCTCCCAATGCTTTAGCACGTTTTAAAAGACGGATATGGCCAACATGGAGAAAATCAAAAGTGCCATAAGTGAGGATTGTTTTGATATTTGCATCAATAGACATCATCTTATACCGCTAACTTCAACAATCTTAAGACTGGGTAGGATAGTTTTCCGAGGGACATAAATATTTTGGGTTGTAACCAAAAAAGTGTAAAGGATAATTTATGTTTTATTGATTTTCCGTTTAGGACGTAGAACCAACCTAGTCTTCTGAATTCGTTGTTACTTTTAAGGAAATGGATGATTTGTTTTGTCCCATCGTTTTTGTTTGATTTGTCTATTAATTTGTATACTGATTCCATATTTAATTTTTCAAATTTTGCAATATTGTAGCCATTGCTTTTCAGTACATCAGAAAAACTACTTTTACATATTGATGTCTCGATGAAATTGTATATTTTGAATAAATCAAAAATGTTCTTCATCTTTAATTCACTGGTATTTGATCCAGTTCTGAAACGTCTATAATAGTATAAATACTCATTGCACATTGCAACGCGTTTTGCATCCAACATGATTAAGTAGGAAAACTCGATATCCTCGTGGACATGATTTTCTCGGAACGGAATTTTTATTGCCAAATCACGAGTAATAAATTTGTTGCATGCAGATAGGCAGAACGAATTGTAATTTAGGGATTCAGTGAGAAATATTTTACCAGTTATTATGTTTTCGTGAAGATAACTGTTTCGTTTTATACGTCTATCTCCAATCGCTAGATAATATTCATATACTAATACATCAAGGTTGTGTTTTTTAGCTTTTTTGTAAAGAATTTCGCAGGTATTGTTGGCAATCCAATCATCGCTGTCTATGAACAAAACATACTCGCCGGTAGATTGTTTAACCCCAATATTACGCGCACAACTGGTTCCGGAGTTGGCTTGCTTGATTATTTTTATTCTAGAGTCAATAGATTGATATTTTTCACTAACTTGAAGTGTGTTATCTGTTGACCCATCATCTACTATTATAATTTCAATATTCTCTAGTGTTTGATTCACAACAGACTCTAAACATTCACTGATATATGTTTCTACATTATATGCTGGAATTATTAGACTTACGTTTGGGGGATTCATCTTAACGGCTTGCCTCTGTAGAGCCATCATTGATAACAATTATTTCTATATTCTTAAGAGTTTGATCCATTACTGATGAGAGACATATTGAAAATATATTTTTCAGCGTTAATCGAAGAGATAATAATACTAATTTTCGGTTCCACAAAATCATGTCTGCTAAGGTTAGCTTCCTATTTCACACTCCATCTTTTTTTTTCACCACAGGCAAGACGAAACATATCTGCGATTTCAAGGCCAATTTTTTTTGAAAAAATTGTCACTACCAAAAGCTTTAATAACGAAATAGGAAATTCATAAAACTGATGACACAATGGAATTTGATAGCCCAATTCTTTTGAGATCTGTCTGTTTTCAAGTAAAATACCAAGACCTGATGTGAGCTTTCCAGAAACACCGCCTATAGGCATTCGATCAATTAAAAGATCGAAATACTCAGGTTCCTTATTTAATATTGATTCCATCATCAAGTAACTATCTCCAGAAATTCTTAAACGAATGTCGAAAGGCTCATTAGCTACAAAAAGTGACTTATGGTGAAATGTTGCTGGATGCGGTGGCAATTGAGGGCGGAGTAAAGTCCATTCATTTTTCAATTCACACCACGGCTTATCAATTATATCTATCACTTGTCTTTTTATTTCAGACACCAGAAGTAAATTTCCATATACTAAGTCATGAAAAGGATGCGCCTTCGCAAGGACTGATGCCATTTTTTCAAGAGTGTCAGGATCAGCCAACTCATCCCCAGCGCCTATGAATTGTATCCATTCCCCTTTTGCATGTCGCAGCGCTTTGTTCCAAGCATCATAAATCCCCTGGTCCGGTTCACTGAACCACAGGTCAATAATATCTTCGTATTGCTTAACCACTGAAAGAGTATCATCGGCGGAGGCGCCGTCAGCAATGATCCACTGAATATAAGGATACGTTTGTTTGCGGATTGAGTCTCCCGTCCAGTGTAGGTCTTTTGCAGCATTAAAAGTTGAAGTGATGATTGTGATTAGAGGTTGATCGGCGGGCTTGTTCGCTGATTCCCACGAAATTTGTCTGCCGTCGATGCGGCTTTGTTCTGTTGGATTCATTTAAAACCGTTTTCTGAACTAAACAATTACTTTTGATATAGCCACAAAACCAAACAGTCTCAACTGGACTTTTATACTCACCTATCTAATTCCTCCAAATCGATCACAGTTTTTACAGTACTTATAATATCAGAAATATTTACGGCTTCGACACAGGGATAGGGGCGTGAAATGTCACTTCTAATATGACATTTCCAATTACACCCAAAGCATTCCATCTGACGATAAACTGCAATTGGTTTCATTCCAGACACAGCATCAGAATAGGGCATGAAGCGCCCAAAGTGCCCACCGCCCAACACACAAACCGATGGCGTGGCGACCGATGCCGCAATGTGTACAACCGATGTCTCGTTGCCAACGACAAGTTGCGCTCCACGCAGGATTTCAACAAACTCAAGCAGGGTTGTGTCTCCGGTGAAATCGACCCAATTAGTGCAATTGGAGTACTTGATCATCTCGGCAGCGATTGCTCGATCCGCCTTTGAGCCGCAAGCCACTGGCTGCCACCCATATAAATCATGAACAGCGTCCGCCACCTTGGCAAATGCCCCAGCAGGCCACATACGGCCCGTCGCAGATGCACCAGGAAATATAACAAAATAGGCGCTGGATATGTACTTTGCTGATGGCAAAACGGCAACGACCGGCATCTTCGCCACTGCCGAAACCGCCTGCTCAATACCCAGACCACGAAGAAATTCCGAGTTCCTGTCAAGCTCCATCAAGGGGCGTACACTTGCTGGAACCAAGCTGGTGTACCAGCGATCACCAATCCACTTATGCCACTGATGCCTGTTGGCCAAATCACCGGTTGAGCCAATACGTAGAGGCGCACCACTCGCCTTTATCAATGCATCACCCGTAAGCAGCACCCGTGAAAACGTCGGCTGAATAGCTAAGGATGCGCCAAGCCAGGAAACCTCTCGCATGGTCCGCCAACGGTATCGGAGATCCTTTGTAAAACGTGTAAGGTCAACACCATGCACCTCGTCAAACAGAACCGACGCTGCAGCAAGATCAACACAAACTTTATTACATGTTAGGATTATTCGTTGGTTGACATAATGCTCCCTTATTGATTTGGCACTATCCAACCAAAGTACGAAGTCACCAATGGCATCTACACGTATCAAGAGTACGGCATCAGAAGCTTCTTCATGCCTGGCAGCAGTCAACGCGGCACACCAATCGACGACTGCAAAAAACGCAACTCGAACTGGGTGGAGAAGCCATTTTATCCAATACAAAAGGTTCACAAACCGCTATCCTTGGTTGCCAAGGATTTGTAGCATTCCTTTCACTTTTTGCAATCCGGAAACAGCAACCTTTTTTAAAATAGCCTTAGTCATCTGCCGATATGGCTTAAGCCGCCAACGATTCCCAGCAAAATGGAACACCATTACCGGTATCTCTTGATCGAAACCACCCAAAGACGCAAGAATTGCTGCCCTGTGCTGGCCGTCTCGAATAAGCTTTTGATCACCAAAAAGCACTATATAACCAGATTCATGGCAATAGCCATTTTTTTTGATTGAATTACGCAGCTTTTCTAACCGGGTTACATTATCGACTCCAGGATAGTTGTATTGGACATATTCTGTTAAACAACCGCTTTCCCCCTCCAAGAAACGATAGGCTGGCGAACACTTGATTTGCCTTGGCAGCATTACGTCACTGATCTTTGGTACCTTTACACGAACTAGAGCTCTCAAATCACCCAATCGGCAAGTTTGTATTTCAACTCGCTGTATATCCTTTATTAAATCGCTCATTTCAAAGAGGAAGTGAGGGTCAAGTTTTTCAAGTTGATATTTCTGGAAAAGATTCAATTCCTTTAAGGATGATCGAATAAACTTAGTGAATTCAAGGAAATCTTTGATAGTAAAATCAACTCTCATATTATCAATATGAAGATGAATCGACTCGCCAATATTGTCCTCTATAACAAATCTCTTTATATCGCCTTTTCTTTTACTTGCATCAGCAAGCGTAATAACAGCTAGATTACTCATCTTAATACTCCTTGAACATCATATAAGAAGCAAAAACGCTTTCATAATCTTTGTTTTCGATTAATTTTATTAAATATGGGGTAAACTTGAAAAATATCAACGTAAGGAGATGACGATACTTATCAAAGTCGATATAAGGTGTTATAGTTTCTAGTTCTTTAATATGCTTTCTTCTGAATTCTCTTTTGTCAAAAATTGAGTGGCATATTAAATGTATCGCCAAATCTGTATTATCTGGCTGAAAAAACCATATATCTTGTACTCTTTTTTTATTTTTCCAAATAGATTTCTGAATTTCTTGATGAACAGAAACCCATTCATTGTGGTTTGGACTTTGGTAAGCAAGGGAATAAACAATATCAAAATGCAAATCTCTTTTTCGGCAAAAAAAGTGCTGGTGCGGTTCTGCATTGTATAAATATATGTTTTTGTCTCTTGAGTCTTCACTGCATTTATAACCTAATTGCGAAAAAAGCACCTCGATCGTTTTTTTATGTTTCGGCTTGCATAATATGTCAAGATCATTAGACAGTGACACTTTTTTTGGTACATCAGAAAAACCCCTAAGAAAAATAAATTCAACCTCATTGCCATGCAAGCTATCAAATACTTTCCTCAATTCTCCTAACTTAGAAGTCATTTTATACCCTTTAGGTTTCTCAGGTTTTCTTCTGCTAACAATATTGCCAATGCATACCTTATGTAGTCATTTTTTTTTATTTCTAAGCGAAAGCTGTCTGATTGAATATGCACCACTTCCTCATATCCTGAAATATTAGGGTGGTTTAACTCAATCTCGAATACGGTATTTATTAGTTTCCCCTTTGACAATGTTTTTATCTTTTCACCCATCTTAATAGTCTCTTTATTTTATGTATGATTTTTGGAAAAAAGGCACTTTTTTTTCTTTCGTGAACCAGTGCCTCAAAGTTTATATTTGGCAAAAAAACAACAGGGTGCTTTAGCGGGAGCGTAATATCTTTTTTTTCTACACTACCCATGTTACTGCCAGGGGAGGTTGTATGGGTTGCTTCTTCACCAAAACCAATATTTTTCACAAGACTAACATGTGGGATAACGATGAGAAATCTGTTGACTAATCTTGTGAAAATCCATTGATAATCCCAAGTGTCTATCTTTCCAGCATAAGTATTTTCAAAAGCACTCAATCTTGTTTTATACTCTTGATTGTTTAATATTGCTCCTTTCAATAGCCCCCCTCGGATAACTTCTGGGAAAAGACCCAAATTAACATCATAGAAACTCCAAGCTCGCCTCCAGCTCGCCCACCCCCAAATACTCCCAAAATTTGAAAAGTGATATGATTTATTGTTTATGCTAAAGTCCCCAAGGGCATTAAACCCACTTATTTGACCTACCCGTTCATCATCCTTATACTTTTTCAAAAGCTCTTCACAGAACCAAAAAAAACTCTGATTCGGCAAACAATCATCTTCCAAAATAATCCCCTGCTCCTCGTTTTCAAAAAACCAAGTGATGGCACTGCTCACGGCATACTTGCATCCAAGGTTTTTATCTCGAAACAAAGTCTTCACCTCGCAAAGCCAGTCAACTGCGGTAGCTATTTCCCGTACATTAATTACCTTTTCGGCCTCACCTTCATATTCAGGACGTGGGCCGTCAGCAGCCACGTAGAGACGCGGCGGTTTGGCTTTGCGAATGGTCTCGAACACCTGAGATGTCGTATCCGGACGGTTGAAGACTAGAAACAGCACGGCAGTGTTTAACGGTGCTGGCGGTGTGAATTTTACAGATTGAGTCATGGTTTGGTCTGTCATGTGTCTTGGCTCTGAATGAATTCGTCGAAGTAGCCAATGGTCGGCTTCAAACTATTTCCAGGGACACCCTGGGCGCCCCAGTTAACTTCGCGGCGATTAAGCTCAATATCGGGCTGGCGTTATTTAAGGCCGTCTCCATAGAGGGTAGTCGTTTTAGCGTAGCGCTTGCCCTCGTCAATAGGAACGCGGAGAGATCTGTTTGACATGACCGACATAACCCCTATTCCGAGGATAAATCTGCTGGTCGTCATAGAGACTCGCTGGTGGATGCCTGAAATCCGCACCTTAATCAGCCAGGCTAGTCCCAGCGTATTGATGGCCACATGCACGCTGGTCCTGGTGATTTGGTACCGGATCAAGCGACAAATGGATGGAGAGTGCGGAAAAGCAGATGTTAGATTTCGTCCACCTCCATATAAAGCACGACGGTAATATCGTGGCGCATCATTTCGTTATGGGATTTGACAAGTAAGTGCAGGATATTTCCTTTAGTGCTGGTGGTGAGGGGGCGGGGACGTAGGGTGTAGTGGTTCATTGGTTCTAGTCCTAAAGTCTTGTTGTGGTGCGTTCCCAAATGGCATGAAGGTTAAATGATCGTATTTTCATCACAAACATTTTACGGGTGTCTCTTTGAATTGCATCATAAAATAGACATGCTGTAGCCTGTCCAACTACAGTAGCCACAGCCGCTCCCAATACTCCGTGTAGTGGTATGAATAGAAAATTTAGACCAACATTGACAATTGCCCCCATAACTGTCCGCTGAAGACTCAAGATTTGGCGGTTTTCAGCAAGAAACCATTTGCCGCTAGCTAAACCGAGAGAGACAAAAACGGCAGCCCAGACATGGATGGCCAGGACTGAACCTGCTTGCTCGTAGGCATCTCCGAACAACAGCGAAATGATGGTCGTGGATAAGAAGGTCATTGGTAGTGCCACGGCAATAGCAATCCATACCATCAGGTCGTACAGGCACTGCAGCCGTTCGTAATACTGCTTCTCGCTCCGTTTTTTTGTCTCTAGTATTGCCGGGAAGACAGAAGCTACAATTGCCATGGGGACGAAATACCAAACTTCGCTAACCCTCGTTGCTGCGCTATAAATACCTACTGCTTCATCGCCGATCATTTGTCCAAGCATGATCTGGTCAATCTTCATGTAGATCATAATTGCAATGCCGGATAGCAGCAGTGGCCAGCTATCTGCCAGTAGGGTCTTCGTACGTTTAAAGCTGGCGGTGAGGCTACTGAGCTGGGGGCCGCGTAGGTCTAGCATCAACAACATCAGCAATGCTACGACCAGCGCTTCGGCCATTATTGCCCAGGCAAAGGCAATCAGTGGGCTGTTTTGTAAAATGAGCCCGACCTTGATGACGGCGAAGAGCAGAAATACGCCATTCTGCACCCAGACGGTGTATTTAGATAATACCTGCGATTCAAACCAGTAAACGGAAACCTTGGCAGCCTTAAACAGCATCATGGAACCAAGGATGCTGGCAATAGCTTTGGCCAAGGCGTCATCTGCCCGCAACCAAAAGATGGTTGTGAGAATCAGTGTGTAGGCAATGAGGCCACCAAGAAATTGCAGTATGGCGGCGGTGCCCAGCGTTTCTTCCTTGCCGCTGGGGTTGTGAACTATGTCCCGCACCACTATGCTCTGCAGTCCTAGGGTAGCAATGGCACCAAACAACTCGATAAATGCGGTGGTAAAGTTCAGCAGTCCAAACTGTTCGGGCCCCAGGTAGCGGGCAATCCATACGCCAACAAACAGCCCTACCCCCATACGCAGAATTTTATCAAAGAACAGCCAACCGATGTTATCGACAATCTTGAGCAGATTGGGTCGATGCTCAATATAGTGGCGGATAAAAGAAGGAATAATATTCATATACGCTCAAGCCTTTACACCATGTGGTTATTGACGATAATCCATAGCCCAACCTACATCCTTTATCACCCTTTCATCCCGCTGCGCGACTCACGGAACTGTTTGTATCATTTCGGTAGTCAGTCGAGCGTTTATTCCATTTTTGGCAGAATACCCAGCAGTTTTGCCATCTCACCCAAAACCAAAATATGGGTTCACTACAAGCAGGAAGACATCTTCATCGGCTAAACTCTTGAGCCGTCTTCCCTGTATCTAATTGTGTGAATGAATTGGCTTCATTGTACGTTGAATTGGTTCGTGTTATAGCTTTTTTCTAATTGTCTTGGATGAAGACAAGAGGGGATATGTTGAATTTTAAGCTTAGTTCTTTGACTTGCCTGATATTCAAATGCCTCTTTCCTTTCAAAATTTCTGACACAACGCCCTGACTACCAATTTCTGGTAGATCTGTTTGTTTCAGATTGTGCTCTTTCATTAAGTAGCGTAATGATTCAATTGGGTGGCCATGCATTGTTGGGACATTCTTGTTCTCATAGGTTTCGATTAAATTACCAATACTCTCCATTAATGAGGCCAGTGGGTGATTTTCGTTTTCACCTACTTCATCTATGAGGTTGTCCAGCATGGAAACAAGGTGTTCGTATTCTTCTTCGGTATGGGGAACAGAGAAAATACTTTTAATTTTGGGCCATACATTGGCGATATCTTCTAATTGAGTTTCCATTTTATCCCTCCCTCCATTTATTTTTGTCATATTCTTTATGCGTCAGAATATTACGGACATATAATCGTTGTGTGTTGTAGTGAATAGCGGCTATAAGCCTTGCTTTATTCCCTCCAACATTAAATACTGTTAATCCTTCAACTTGGTCTGCGCTTGGGAATATAGTTCTTAGTTCGGAAAAATTTAAAATGGTGGAATTTTTTAAAATTCTATACCAAGATTCAAGAGCAGTTGCGCACTGAGGATGTTCGTTGGCAAAATCTGTTAGTCGCTTACGAGTGATGATATGCATACTTACACAATATCTCGATTTGCGATCTTGTCAATATTTAACATGCAGGATAGGCTTAAATTGTGTCAGCGAAAAAAAACATCAAGTGTAGATCGAATAACTAATAACAAGAAACCAGCATATTGATATAATCAACATGATTCGGTCATTGATTAGTATTTCCATAGGGTCACCCGATTGTCCACACCAAATCCGATGCAGGTATCGTAAAAGCCCAAGGCAGCAAAGGGGGACTGTGTATATAAGAAATGGTCGGCCAATAACATAGATTGAATATGTCACCAAAACAGTTCCTCCAGTCATAAACATGATACTCTCAAGGAATCCCGTCCGGTATTGTGAGAGTACGGAGCGATGTGCTGAAGCGTTGGTGCGTAAAGATTTTTTTTCAGCCAACCGTTTGCCGGCTCCTAGAAAGAGAGCAAGAAAAAAAACAGTGAGAAACAGCCATTCAGAAACCGGAGTTGCAAAGGCTGCGCCTCCAGCCTCAAGGCGGAGAAGAAATCCAGTGGCAATACAAAAAATGTCTAATATAACGATCTGCTTCCACCAGATGCTATAGCAAATAATCAAGGTCTGATAGGCTAGAAGGTAAAGGAAAAATAGCCATGAGATTTGAGTGGCAAGTATTAGACTGAGGAGTGTAACAGTTGTTCCCAGGTATAAAGCTGATGTTTTTGAAATTTTCCCAGCAGGCAAGGGACGATTTTTTTTTGAATGATGCAGTTTGTCTTTCTCCAGGTCTGCAATATCATTAAATATATACATCCCACTTGCTCCGAGACTAAATGAAACAAAAGGAAGAATTAAGTGGGCGAGTGTTTCCGGTAGAAAGAAAATTCCTCCAAAAAACGGTGGAAAAATAAGCATCAGGTTTTTTAACCAGTGCCTTGGGCGGAGGAGTGTGTACCAGTGCAATGTTACCTCTATTTTCGTGAGAGTTTCTTCGCGTAGGTTTTATATGGGCTATCATCTGCGAATGCTTCGTAGGCCATTGTAAAATATTCTTTTGCTTGCTGTGTCTTTTGCAGTTCAAGGGATAGTTTGCCAAGATTATACCAGATAAAAGGGTCTTTCTTAATTTTGTATAATAGCGTACCACTTTTTCCTGCTTCTTTGTAGTAGCCTTCTCGTTCATCTTGATTATTGGTTTCCCTGGCCAGTTGAGAGTATGTAATAAGTAAGCCATCCAAGGCAGGAGCGTATTTGTAGTCACTTTTTACTGATATTTGTTTGAAGGTGTCCAGGGCATCGTTGTATCTCGCAAGGTTAAAATATATAAAACCTAAATTTCTCTCAGCCGTATAATCTTTCATTAATGGGGGACTTTGTAAACTGCAAGCCATCTTAGTGACTTCAAGTGCCTTTTCATGGTCGCCCTTTTTTGAGAGTGCTGCGCCATAGACCCAATGAATCTTTTTTGAATATGGTGATTTTATTGATGTGTCTTCAAGGATTTTTAAATTGGAATGCCAGATAAGACCTCGCTGATAAGTTGAATAGGAAAAAGCTATCAAAAGAATGACCATCAGTGGGCTATAAATCGACTGGTTCTTTCGCGATGGATTTCGTGCAAATATCCCAATAGTGCTCAAAAGAATAAAGGCCATACTTATATAGACATATCTTTCAGCAAAAGGGGTCCAGGCGATCTGGTTCAGGACAATTAAGAAGGAGGGGGTTAGTAAAATGATTCCAGTTAGAAAGAATGCGGCAAGGAGTGATCTGTTCCATAGTAGCCATATGCAGAGAATCACAATAGGAATAGCTAAAAGATCATAGAGTGGATCAACTTCCAGTATGGCAAAGTTCAGAGGCCATGGGAAAAATATTTTTTTTATGTAAAAACCTAGAGCTCTGCAAAACAACATGAGCGAGTGTACAAGATTAATATCCATGTACTGAAGCGTCAGGCCGATTCTACTGGAGTTCGAAATTGTTCCCCCAGTGCGGATTATGAAAAAAAGGGCCAACGGAATAGTAGTGGCGAGTGTGGCAAAAAGAATGAAGAGTCTGTTGTTTGAACTTTTTGAGTTGCTTTGTATAGTTGCTGGTATGGCGAACAGTATGAGTATGGCCCCTGGAATGAAGGCGACAGCCACTTCTTTGGAGAGCATTGCCAACAGACTGGCTATGGCTGCGAACAGTAGATACGTTTTTCGTTGAGATTGTCTGTAGTGTAAAATCAAAAGTGTCGCACCAAAGATAAACATTCCGGCTAGTAGGTCTGTACGTCCGGAAACCCAATTCACTGATTCTGTGGTCAAAGGGTGGAGGCCCCAGAGTAGTGCTGTGAAAAGTGGAAAATAATTTGGTTGTTTTTTGTTTACGGTAAACAGAAGTCGGGCGATATAAAAAAGTAGAAGGATAGAAATGAGGTGGAATAAAACATTTTCCAGATGCATCCAGAATGGGTTGATTTGAAATACGTTTTTATCGACCCAGAATGTTACACCAAGAATTGGGCGGTAATAAAGGGTTGATTTTCCTTTTCGGACGAATGTATCAAGAGGGTTGGAATAACTTCTGTGTTCAAGCGATGTGAAAAGTTGTGCATCGTCAACAGCACAGATCTCAGCAGAAAAAGAAGGGTAAAAAACAGCCAAACAGGCAAATATCAAAAAGAGAACCTGTGCCCGAACAGTCATGCCTGTTCCCTGTTGATGAGTTCAAGAAAATATTTTTCAAGATCCTTACGGAGTGGTTCAATAAGGCTAACTGGATCCGCCGTACTTTCACGACTTGTAAAGAAACGAGTAAGTTCGTTTTTGTCTATCCTCTGTTCATATATGCTTCCATCGGGATGTATAAGGTGGACAGCATAGCCGATGATGCCTTTTTGCATCACTTCAGACACCTTTTCAACAGCAATAAGTTTCCCATTTGCAATGATACCTATCCGATCACAGATTTGTTCAACATCCGAAATAATATGAGAAGAAAGAAATACGCATTTGCCGGCTTCTTTTAATTCAAGAATGATTTCCTTGACAAGTGTACGCCCCAGAGGGTCAAGACCGGACATAGGCTCATCAAGAATATAAATATCTGGATTATGGACAAGTACCTGGGCAATTCCGAGACGCTGCACCATACCTTTACTGTAAATGCGAAGTGGTTTTTTTCGGACTTCCCAAAGTTTGAGGCGACGAAGGAGTGATTCTATTGTAACAGAAAGGTCGACTTTTTTTATTCCAAAGACCTGACCTGTGAAAAAGAGATATTCCTCTGCACTTAAGTAATCAAAAAAGGTTGGGTGCTCTGGTAGGTATCCTACGGTTTTTCTAGCTCTGGCGTCTGAAATATTAATTCCAGAGAGCTCTGCGTTGCCACTTGTGGGGCGAATAAGGTCAAGAAGGATTTTTATAGTCGTGCTTTTTCCAGCTCCGTTCGGGCCAAGAAAACCAAAAACTTCACCTTTATTTATTTGCAACGAAAGATTGTCCAGGGCGAGATTTGGGAGACCTTTTTTAGCTTTATAAACTTTTGTCAGATTTGAAATTGAAATGGCTTGCATTTGGTGGTAACTATTCGTTATTAGGCACAAAAGAGAATTTACTTGTGCTTCTTGGTTTTTTGTTTTTGTCGAGGTAAAAGGTACCTCCATATGGGTCAACCAGAGGAGCTGAGAGATATCCACCGAAAATAAGGGTGTTTATGTCAGACGGGCTGGTACCCTCTTGGGTAATGTATTTCTGTACAGCATCTTCTATGCGTTGCACTTCCTGCAGTGCTTGCAGGCGAAGTTGATAAGACTCCCGGACAGATTTATTTTTAGTATTCTTAACCATAGTGTCAAGATACACTACAGCCATGTCTGTTTCCCCGCCTTCATAGAGGTATCTGCCAGCTAAACGGCCGAAAAGTGGGGAGTGAGTGATTTTTTGCGCGAGCTTATAGTATTTAGCTGCTTTTGGATAATCCTTCAGGAAATAGCCATAGTTGAATCCTGCAAAAAATGGAAGATAAAAATCCCAATCACGATATTGCATACCGTATTCAAGAAGTTCAGTTATTTCAGGAATATTTCTTTTATCCCAGGCCATTGCTTGGGCAAGATAGTAGCCATCCATATTATATGGGTCGAGTCTGGACGCGGTTTTGAGCAGAGTGAAGGTGTTTTCCTGCTCTGCTAATTGAGAATGATGACTCGGGTTAAGTTGAAGCAGATGGCCGGAATGAAACACTACTTTCAAAATAAGTAGTACAGCTGTGAGATCTTTTTGATCAGTGGCGGCGAATTTTATAATGGCAGGTTGAAGAGTATAACCTATTTTTTGGAGAAAAGGCCGTTCCTGCATATAATGGGTGAAATGGGGCAGGATGCTAATGTGGCAAACAAGAGTAAAGAGTAGGAGTGTTGAGGCTGTCCTCACTGCATTTCCCTTTGTGAAAACAAAAGACATGCTATTCCAAGTATAATCCCGATATAACTAACTCCATAACTTGTTATCAACAATAAAGAACTACTGTTAAGAGTTAAGCCATAAGTGGCTTGGCTGGACAGGTCAAAAGCACTGAAATTTGGTAAAATGTAATAGAGGTACTTAGCCACTTGAATTGTCACTACTGATAACTGCTGACCTTGGTCTGTATGAATATAGTCAAATACTTCCTGGGTGGCACTCCCGGCAAGATAGGTCGCAATGGTACCAAAAATTGGTAGAAAAAAAGAAGTGCTTACTGAAGAAAGAACAAAAGCGATAGCAATAAGCAGAGAATATTTGAGGGCATCAAAAAATATGGCTATGGCTATATTATTCCAGAGTATTGGACGATCAGGCGGGTATGCTGCGGCAGCAAACCAGATTGCTCCAACAGTCATGATTGCTAAAAACAAAGCTGTAATCAGGACAAAACCTATTATTCCAAAGTACTTACCAAGCAGGTAAGATGTTCGGGTGATCGGCATCCCGAGGGTGCTGTAAACGTATTTTCTTTCAATGTCCTTCCAAAGAGAGGTACCTCCTAAAAATACGGAGATAAGTAAAAGGATAAATGATGTTAGGGATAAAGAAAGTGTAGTCGCCAGGGCGGCAACCTGTCGGAGAGAAAAAGTGCTTGCTGCAGGAATGGTGAGAAATATAACAGCTGTACAAACTATACCTTGGTATAACTTGTCTCGTAGTACTCCCTTGAAGCTTATTAGAAAGACTGAAAACATTTATAAAATGCAACAGAGACAGAGCCGCGCCTGGCGACCTGTCTCTGTTGGTGTGGTTTTTTTTGAAAAGACTAATTGCTATTAAAATCCACTTAATGTTGTTGCGTCTGCCTGGGTTGGGGGATCAGCGTCGGCGGCTAAATCTGTGGTAGACATATCTGTCATTGTATCAGTTGTTCCAAAAGCAGTTAATCCACCGGCGGTATGTTTACTTGCGGCAGCATAGGCCACGTTGGTGGCAGTAGCAGATATTACTACATTAGTTGATACTTTGAAGTCAGCATCGCCTAGCTGTGTGGATGCCGTATCGTCTAGCGTAGCTGCAAAAGCGGTCGCTGAAGAAAACATACTCATAATAAAAACAATACTTAATACCTTTTTCATTATATATCTCCTGATAGAGTTGTTGATGTTGTTGTTTCTAATTTAAACCAAATAATTACAGGTTCGGATATGCTTGGGCATCAGCATAGCCAGCTTCCATTGCTGTTTTGAAATTTCTCAGATCACTTTGAGCAGCTTTGTCAAAAGCTTTGGCACGGTATGAGGAAAACTGAGGAATAGCAATAGCAGCCAAAATACCAATAATTGCAACAACAATCATCAATTCAATCAGGGTAAAACCTTTCTGTCCGGATTTTCTTCGAAGCTGTTTCCGAAATGTGTTCATGTGATTTCTCCTATGTGAGGTGGGAGTTTAGGAGACCGTTTTTCGAATCCCCTCTTATTTATGTCTTACTTACCCAAACTACTTCAACAAGTATGCCATGAGTCGTTTAGAAATACAAATATTTATTTTATCTTATGAAAATAATGAATTGGATCATGTTGAGTTGTTTGGGAATTGTTGCGAGAAGATGTAGAACCGGATTGAACTGACAAAAAAAAACATTCAATGACATTTATTGTCACTGAATACCACCAGCATCACTGTCGTAGGTAACAACCAAACCACCATGAACATTATCGGTAGTTGTAAAGCTAAAGGAGGTGCTGTTGCCAACCCAGTTACCCACAGTGGTGTCAGGGGAGATATTGTTCCCTCCATAAATAGCCGTTTGTACTGCAGCAGCTGTGTTTGAGTAGGTACCATGGTCGGTAAAGTAGGCCACCTGAGCATTTGCTAATGTATGTGCGTCAGATTTAAGAACTGCTATAAAGGCTTTATTGCGATAGGCAGAATACTGCGGGATCGCTATAGCTGCCAGGATAGCAATGACAGCAACTACTGTCAAAAGCTCAACCAAACTAAAGCCTTTTTTATTTCTGTTTACTTTCATTTTCTTCAACACTTGGAGTACTCCATGCCTCGATTGTGTATTTACTATGATCGTTTTACTCAACTCGCAAAACAAAGTCTATATTAGCCTGTTCACCACGAATGGGATTCGAAGAGTTCACATTAATTGAAACGAGGTCTATGATGTTTGTATTTGAAGTTATGGGGTCAATTTCATTTATAGTGGTGATGGACATATAGCAGGCTGTAAGGTCGACACAGCCATTTGCGTTAGTTTGTTTCCCGAGTGCTGCACAAACTGTACTGGAGATATCAATAGTTGATGCAGCTGCACATGTGTCAGGGGTAGTGTCACCAACACAGGTGTTACCACCATTACACCTCAGGTTGGCTTGAACCAGTCTCCCCATTACGTAGTCAGATACGCCTTTGCCAGCATCCAGCTCAGAGATATAGCGTTTTTCAACGCCTGACATACGGGTACCAGTCAGCGTCATGAAGTAGGCTCCAGCAACAACTCCGAAAGCAACCAGGCCAAAGAGGAGAACAGTTATAAGGGCCATCCCTTTTTCATTGTGAAGTATTTTCATATTACCAACTCATTGGTTTAGCGCTGACTTTCAAAACTTTCCATCTATATTGAGAGAAATTAGTTACTGCTGCTGTATTAAAACCATCGGCGGCGTTAGCAGCAGGCAGGGCTCCGTTCATGGTCAGGTCTCCGCTAAAAGTGTAGTTCGGATCCATTGCGCCAGATTGCATCAGAACATACATATCTATATTCTTCATACTACTTATTATATCACTGGTGGTAGAACCTACCGGGATAGTCGTTAGGTTAACCTCACCAGCATCTAATAAATCGCCATCATTATTGAGATCCCAGTCGAAGCGTATCTGTATATCGGCCACACATTCAAGAATCCGATCACCGCCAGTTCCATTCAGTGCGTCTCCACCAACTCGTCGTAAAAGGTTCCGGGTTCCGGTGGCACATTTTGTCAATGTGTTTGTTGTACTGATCGAATAGGTGATGATATTGCAGTACTGTCCCCCAGTGGCCGTAGAACAGCCATCGCTTACGGTGGCAACATAGGGATATGCTGACGCTATATAGTTATTAGCAGGAGTGAGGTTTGTGTTTAGGTCCTGACACGTGAGACATTGTGCCGTTGTTTGGGCGGCTATGCTTTGATTTGCAACGAATTGTTTGTCTTTTGATAGTAAGACAGCCGTGTTGACTGTAGTATCCTGTCTCCGGTCAACGATAACAGTTGGCACCGAACCTACGGTACAGTTCAAAAGGAGCCAGCCAATGGTTCCAGCATTACCATTATTTATGGTTGATCGCAGAGTGAGAGTTGTACCATCCCAAGCCATGGGAAGATTGGCCTCGTTGCTGGCAATACCAAAACCAACATGCTCAAGGTCGAGTCGAATCATTTCAGTTCCGATAATTTTCCCAAGTTCAGTTTCAGTAATGTTTTTTTGCGAATTTGCTCCCATTATAAGGCTTCTGAAAGTCTGGGATGATAATGTCAGGATGATAGTTATGATAAACATTGCTATCACAAGTTCAACAAGGGTGAATCCTCTATTTTTCACTTGTTTGCCACGATGGTAGAAGTTGTATTAGTGTATTGTTTTCCTTTTGTGCTCCAAGTTACCTGAACTCCGACAGATTTTGCAACAGTAGATACAGCCTGGGTGACGGTTACTTCCGTTGTAAAGGTGACGTTAGCATTGTTTACCTGACGCTGATAATTGACCTGAGCTTTTGTACCCAAATCGAGGAGGCTATTATTGTACGGGATATTCCGGTAGTCCGTCAATATCTCATCCGCCAGACGGACAGCATGGTCTCTTAGGGTGTTGTTTGTTGAAAATTGGTATAGGCCAGAAAGGGCCTTCAAACTACCAAGCATCATAACCGCAAGAATGACAATTGCAATTAGTGCCTCAAGTAACGTAAAGCCTTTTTTATTTCGCATCACAGGATGAAGTTGCGACATTCCATTTTCCCTCCCGAACACTACTGTTAGCTATGTTGATACATGAATACTCAGTTATGGGGGTCGTCAGGCGGATAAAGCCTCCAACATTGAAAAGTCCTCTGCTGTTTATAGTAAACGTCCCTGCTGAGCCGGTAAAATCATTGTTCATGTCAACCAGATCAGTATCCAGGTCGTTTGTGAGCTGGTTGGTGGCAACTGTTATGATTATCGGAGTCTTTTGGGTAAAAGCTTTTAAACGTTTGTCTTGAAGAAATGTGATCATTTTATCAAGGTCCGTTTGTATAACATGCACAGTTGATATCTGTTTATAAGCAACCATGGCAGCTCCCATCAAAATCGCCCCTATAGCTAACGTAACGACGATTTCAACCAAGGTGAACCCTTTTGTGTTGGTTATTTTTCCAGCCATAAAATGATTTCTCCAGTTAAACTTGGGCTGGGAGGAATAAATGGAGTGGGTGATTCAGGAGGAATACCGGTAAACCACTTTGTGGACTTGCCGCCTTCCTCGGAGAAATCGTCTTCATTTAAGCCTGCTCCTTCTATGTTACCACCACTGAGCTGGAGGAGTAAAGAACCATCTCTGTAGTCAGTTGTGTAGCCATCACAGCCTCCCCAGATACTGTCTCCAGACATGCAGTTGAGCGCCCACATTCTTGAACGACCACCAAAATCGCAAGGATTGGATGATGGTTGCATGGTAGTAAAAAATACTATGTTAGTACCATTCGCAAAAGTGGGATCAGTAATTGTCCGTTCCTTTGCGTAGCTATCACCTTTTGGCTCCAGTTCGTCAACAACCCAGCCTAACGTTTTCTCGTCATCAAGATTGCCTACTTCCTGACATATGTCATTATTGTTGTGAGCGTAGTTAAGAGAACATGTTTTACCTGCAAGAATATCATTCAGACAATCTCTTATGAGTATGCCGTATAATTTTTCTGTTTTTGTCTGGTTTACGCCAGGAGAATCGTCTTTGTAAAACCAACGACCGGTACCAAAGTAGATCATTGGATAATTGAAGCAGTCTCCATATACGATTTTTGAAGTAACTGGATAATCGGTCGATTCGACAACTGAATCAAAATACCAGTTTGGTGTTTCATCCGTTCCCGCGGTAACATCAGCCTTGTCCGTTGGGTCGTAGCTGGTAATATTACCATCTCCATCAACAGCGTTTTTGGGGACGAGGGCAATCACGGTTCCAGCTGTACCATTGGCATCATTGACACCAAAAAAGACTATGTCGGTATTTCCGTCACGATCCTGATCAATGCCATTGGTGAATAAGCGGCCACCAAAGGCGCTGTTATATGATCCCAATTCTGAGTCAGTGATGAAGCCGTCCTTTTTACTGTCTCCGGTGAATTTGAATATATCGTCAGCATCAGTATCACCATCGTTATCCACATCAACGAGGTTGAAATCACTGTCAACTTTCAGCATAAATACATTTAAATTTTGGGCATCCACACTGCCTTGGTCACCATTGGTTTCGGCCCTGTAGTTCAGGGGACCACTGGTAAACATGACGTAGGCGTTGCCGCCTCGCTTTATGTATGCAGGTCCGGAGTAGGTTAAGCCAAGGTTAGGGTGAGTGAATTCCCATAAAAAAACGGGATTTCTCGGATCAGAGATGTCAAGAGCGAAATAGGAAGACAGACCTACGGCAGATTCGGGTGTTAATGGGTCTGCTCCGGGAGCAACCACCTGTGTTCCATCGTCAGGATCACCACACCATCTGTCTTTTGATTCGTAGGTACATCCGGCAGCACCACCAAATCGCATTCCACCGATTATAATATCTTTAGTGCCGTGCTTAATGCGGTAAGGTGCCATATCTGTAGTATAGATATGTTTGTAAGCAGGGTCTGTAAGATATTTCAGATACGGCATGGCATTTTGCGGGATAAAGGCCCAAAGTTCTTCACCCACTTCGTCCTGAAGACAAGAAGCATCAGAATTGTTGTCACAGAGGCGAACCGCCTGTTCAGTTGTGAGTCCATCTGTTCTGATTTTGCCGGCATGAAAGGCATGGAGCATTCCATCGTTTGCCGCAGCAAGAACGATTGAGAAATTTTCGTTGTCGACAACCTGGGGGGTTGAATAAATAATATCACCAAGTTTCCAGATTTCTCCAGCGTCATTTACAACACGGTTACGACAGGCACTACTTGTCACTTTGTCACTTGTGCCACTGAAGTCATCTGCGGCCCCGCGAATATAACTCATGAGGTTTATCGATCGAATCTCTTCAAGTTTGTCAGCATCTGGCGGGTCGGTTTCGTCAGCCGCAACACCAAGACAATCAGGGATATCTGTCTGTGTCTCGTCCAGGCGCATATTCTTTTTAAAGAGGGTGTAGTTATCAGCAAGGAATTCGCTCATGGTTCCAGATTCGTTTATGCCATAAATCGTACGGCCACCATTGCTTCCTGCTACCCATTCGTCGGGAGTAGCAACGTCACGTTTTTGAAGCTGATAGCCACCTTCCCATATTCTGCTAACGTCATCAATTGAGTTGTAGGAACCCAGTAATGCATCAGCCTTTCCATCGTCATCATTTTGGCTGTCGATAAGGCTGTAGTAATCAATGTTCAGGCTGCCTTCAGCGTCAATTCTGAAGTCGAGAGCATGATCGTCATGCGTATCAAGATAAAATTCTGTTCCAACAGCATTATCTTCTCTGATGTTTGATACTGTGCCGGAATTAAAGAACCAGTAAGTATTGAGAGCGCCTGTCCATAAAAGGGATCGTGTGGTTCCGTCATCGATAAATGATTTTTCAGGAAAAAAGAGGGCCTGATGAATAATGGAACCTTCAGTAGCTCGTTCTGAAAGTACAGAGATCGAGGATCCTGCAGCAGTTTTTGTCAGGATGTTCGAAAAGGCATCAGCAAGTGCGGTTTCGAGCTGGTGCCCATCGTCAGCAGCGTAGGCTTCTCCATTACCATTGTCAGCGGTATCCTGAAGAATCTGCGGGATTGTCGCTTTTCCAAAAGCAACAGTATAGGTTTCAATATGTTGGTTTCCTGTCATTCCCGTGTCATCGCGCAGATCACGGAAGTCTGAAGTGTCTTTGTCCCAGTAGGCCCAATAGGCGAGGTCGTCTAAGATGTCTTGGCAACCATTTGCCGTGTCTCCACTATCTGAACAATCGTCCGTGTTACTGTCATCGTCATAGTCAACAGTGTCCGCTGTACCATTACCTGTGGAGTCATAAAAATCAGGAACGTAATCATCTCTGTAGGGTTCGCCATCTGTGAAAATTAAAACAAAAGATTTGGCACAGCGAATAGTCTCCTCATATTCATCAAAATAATATGGATCCCAGAGATGTGTCGCCCCATCGGGGTCATCCACCTTGTAATTGTAGGTGGTCCCAATTGTTGGTTTGTCTTCATAGTATGGGGTATCTTGTTGGAAGTATCTGAGGACCTCGTAGTAATTTTCCGCAAGAGGCGTTGTCCCCCAAACAAGAGGATAATGTTCGATTGCGTCTACAACATCAGCGAGTGGGGCTTTAATGGGAGTGTCAATAGTACGATAAGTGGCTGGGGCTTTAATGAACGGATTGTTCGGGATATCCAGACTCATTGTTCCGCCGTGAGCCCATTCCTGGTTGTAAATATCTGTTTCCCCATCGTCGTCTTTTTGGTAACGATAAAAGCTGATGCCTAGACGTACATCACCTTCGAGTTCATGAAGGAGGCCGGTGGGTTCTTCTTCAACAATCAGGGCTATATTGAAGGATGTAGGAGGTGGAGGATTGATGATAATATATCCAACATCTTCATTGCTGTGAGTTACGTCATTATCAACGGAGGACTCCTCATCTATAAAAATCTCTACAGAATCAGAGCCAAGTGAGCGGTAACGAATACTCGCCGGGTCTGTATCATTGCTTGTCTGCATGTCGGCGAGAAAGATTGGTCCCTGCTTTTCTGTCCCAAAAGTAATTTCTTTCCAGGTGTGGTTAACATCTGTTTCAGTGCCAACCTCAAAATTCAGGATCCCGACATCGTACGTTCCCTGCTCAAGGGCAAGGTAAGCAACCGTTTCATTTGTGTGACCTCCACCTGCATCTTCCTCCTGCAGTTGTATTTCGAAGGAACCATCGTTATTAATATTTTTAAGACGGGTTGTTGTGGTATCACCTCCATTGTTGGTATTAACAGTGCTTAAAATTACCGGTTTGGAGGCATATCCGAGTGCAGCCACGGAAGTCCAGGCATCATTAACTGTTTTTGTTCCAGCAACCAGTCGCTGACCATTTTCCAGAGTGTAGCTTCCTGCTTCCAGAACGATATAGGAGATATCTTCATTGGTATGGGCCTTATTGGTGATATATTCCCATTCTTCAATCCGGATTTTGAATGATCCAGTCAGCACGTTGTCGACTCTTACAACGGATGGGTCGCTTCCATTGTACGAAAGAGGTCTGGCTAGAACAACTGGATTGGCGTAATCAGTTTTTGTTAGGGCTACAGTCTCCCAGTTATCGGCACCTGAATCGGCTGAAAGGTTGCTTATAATTCCAGCTTCTCCAATGACTGTACCGTTTTCGTCAACAATAATATTTGGGATTTTGTTGGAAAGTTTGGCATAGGGGTCGTAAAGTGTTTGGGTAGTACCATCTTCAGCAGGACTTGAAACTGTGAATGTTGAAGTTGCTGGAAAAGGTGAGTAGTTTTGTGCTGAACTATAGGATTTACAAATAGAACCATCACTTCTTTCGTTATTGCCTACAATCTTCCACTCAAGGTCTGTCGGGTCATCTGTGAAGTAATTGTAGCCGGCACGACTTTCGACTTTTCCACCAATCATAACCTGTCTCGCAGCATCTATGCGTCGCGTTACAATCCAGTTTAGAAAGTTACCACTCCAGCAATTATTCCCAAGTCCCAATGTGCAGGTGGAGTCTTCTTTGAAAGCACCAGTGGAGGTCGTGTCTACCGCAACATTATAGGGCATACCTGCTGCACCGGAAAAAGGACTTGGATCTACGGCAATTGTTGCGTCATAACTGTATGTTTTCGTTGAATCAAACATTCCATAATATGTGAAGTCTGAGTCAAAGGCAGTGTCAGTATTCTTGCAGTTGTATCCAGTTGTTTGGCCAAGCGGATTTTTCATGCTCCCGGAGTTGTCAAGCATGAACATGACATTTGGCGCAAGTTGAGCTCCCAGGAACGGCGGGACAGCATTGTAGTCATCACAACTGGCAGCAGTGAGCTGCGATGGTAGAATGATGGTGGTGGCAAAAGCAGCAAAGGTTGCCAGGGCAACATAGAGCACCCGTTGATGGTACCATGAAAATTGCAGTGATTTTTTTGACATATTCTGCTCCTCCAAAATTCTATCTGTCTGTCAGAAATCTGTATTGTGTCTCTGTTTTGTAATGATGTATTAAAAGTCAATGAATTGCTAGCAAATAATGTTCCAGCGCTCCTGTTGATGCTTGGAAGTACTGGTAGAAGCAACTGGGAGTGGGGGGAGGTGCATTTTCTTTGTATCGGAGAGCTGTTAGTTTTTAGGTCGAGTTGTGTTAATAAACTAGACAGGTCAGCCCAGATTGTAAAAAAAAGTTACAATTAATGGCTGAGTTGAAATCTGACGAACAGTTTTTCTCAGGTAGGGTATCCAACTACTTCAAACCCAATTCCAGCAATCGCCTCTTTCACAACGTCTTTACTCACATCTCCTCTATAAGTAGCCTCGTTTTTCTCTAGATTCACCTCTATATTGGATATCCCCGGGATAGCTTGCAGTGCCTTTGTTACAGATGCCACACAGTGGGGACAGCTCATTCCTTTTATTGATACAGTGGTCATTGTTTTTCTCCATCATTGAGTTATTGTTGTATTGTAGAAGTTTATTCATTTTCATCGATATTTCAAGCGATAATGCTGAAGTTGGGGCGTAGCATATAATGAAAAATCTAAAACTGGCAGTGAAAGGAATGCACTGCGCGGCCTGTTCCAGTCGTATCGAAAAGGTTGTCGGTGGGATGGATGGTGTTGTGAGGGCTTCGGTGAACCTGGCAACGGAAACCATGGAGCTGCAATGGGATGAAACACAACAGAGTTTTGATGAAATTGCAGAGCGCGTGGCAGGCATGGGTTTTGAACTTGAGTCCATAAGTGCTCAGCAAGATCTTTTTGAGCAAAACAGAGCTGAGACCGCTGCTCGTCTTGCACTTATGAAGAAGAACCTGATCTTCTCGATGCTTCTTGCCATTCCTCTCTTTACTATCTCCATGGGGGAGATGATGGGCCTGCCTTTGCCTGAAGTTCTCAATCCTCATACGCATCCGCAGAATTTTGCCCTGATTCAGTTTGTTCTTGTTGTTGCCATCATGTTCCTTGGCCGTAATTTTTATATAAACGGTTTTCCGGCTTTGTTCAGGCGGGTTCCCAACATGGACTCCCTTATTGCCGTCGGTACCGGCGCTGCGTTTGTCTACTCAACCTGGAACATGGTTGAGATCCTAATGGGAATACATGTGCAGATGAAGGTTATGGATCTCTATTTTGAATCTGCTGGTGTTTTGATAGCTCTGGTATCTCTGGGCAAGTATATGGAGACCCGTTCCAAGTCTCATACCTCCGAGGCTATCAGCAAGCTTATGCAACTGACTCCTGAGACTGCAACTGTGCTGGTTGGGGATGAGAAGGCATTTGAACAGAAAACAATCCCGGCAGAGGAAATACAAGAAAACGATATCCTTCTTATTCGTCCAGGCGACAGAATCCCGGTTGATGGTATTATTATTAAGGGGAATAGTGTTGTTGATGAATCTATGCTTACTGGAGAGAGTCTTCCTGTTTCTAAAACTGAGGGGGATGTGATTATTGGAGGTACTTTGAATTCCAATGGTGTGTTGCATGTTCGGGCTCAGCAGGTGGGGCAGGATACCATGTTGTCACGTATTGTCCGGATGGTCCAGGAAGCACAGGGATCCAAGGCTCCAATAGCTGGAATGGCTGATCGCATCAGTCTCTATTTTGTTCCTGTTGTTATGGTCTTTGCCGTGTTCACCGGACTTTGCTGGTATTTTGTAGGGAGTGCTGACTTCTCAACGTCACTTCGATTCTTCATTGCCGTCCTCGTCATTGCCTGTCCGTGTGCCATGGGCCTTGCAACTCCCACATCTATAATGGTCGGTACGGGCAGAGGGGCACAGCTTGGCGTCCTGGTAAAGAGTGGTGAGGCGCTCGAGATGGCAGAGAAAATAGATGCTGTCGTCTTTGATAAAACAGGTACCCTGACCCATGGAAAACCAGAGCTTACGGATATCCTGACTGTTGAGAATGAGATGGACACCAAAGATTTTCTTTTTCTTGCGGCATCCTGTGAACAGAATTCGGAACACCTCCTGGCTATGGCCCTTGTGGCTGGTGCGGTTGCTGAAAACATCAGCCTGATACAGCCTCATGAATTTGAGGCAGTGCAGGGTAAGGGGATTCAGGGGCAGGTGGATGGCAGAACAGTGTTGCTTGGCAATAAACAGTTGTTGAAAGAAAAAGGTGTCGGGGTCAGTCAGCTGGAAGCAAAAGTAAATGAATTATCCGCCGAGGGAAAAACCGTCCTCTATCTCGCTGTGGATAACAGCTTTGTGGCCATCTTCGCTGTTGCTGATACTCTGAAAACTGAAGTGCCAGCTGCGATTGGGCGTATGCGTGAAATGGGTTTGCGATTGATCATGCTTACCGGGGATCAGGAAGCAACAGCGAATGCCATTGCCAGGCAGGCCGGGTTGACCGAGGTGATCTCACAGGTGCTGCCAGATAAAAAGGCAGACGTCATACAAGATCTTCAGAAAAAAGGGCTGAAGGTTGCCATGGTCGGAGACGGTATTAATGATGCACCGGCACTTGCTCGTGCCGATGTCGGTATTGCGATGGGAACCGGAATTGATATTGCTATTGAATCAGGTGATATTGTCATCATGAAGGGCAATCTCGATGGGGTGATTACCTCTCTAGCACTCTCGCGTGCCGTGATGCGAAATATTCGTCAAAATCTGTTCTGGGCTTTTGGTTATAATGTTGTAGGTATTCCTGTTGCAGCAGGACTACTCACGCTCTTTGGTGGGCCCGCCCTCAATCCTATGATTGCGGGTGGAGCAATGGCACTGAGTTCTGTGTCTGTGGTATCCAACGCTCTGCGCCTTCGTTTTTTTAGGGTTTGATTTGGACCACTGAATCGCCAATGTTTTTTCTTGACTTTTCTCCTCACAGATTTATATATGTATACGTTTAACTGAATGCTTGTTCATTTCATTGCTGTTCCAAAAAAAATTGGTTCGGTACATTTTTGAAAATTAACTTAGAGGGAATCATTATGGCTTCAAAATTGGTTGCACCACATGGTGGAAAAGGTCTTGTTTGTGCTCTTCTTGAGGGCAAAGAGCGTGATGCTGAGCTTGCAAAAGCAAAAGGTCTGAAGCAGATTGAAATTTCTGATCGCGCTAAAGGCGATCTGATTATGATGGGAATTGGAGGTTTTTCTCCTCTTTCTGGTTTCATGACCAAGGCTGACTGGAAAGGCGTTTGTGAGAATTTCACCATGGCTGACGGAACCTTCTGGCCTGTACCCATTACCCTTGATGTAAATAAAGCCGATGGCGTTAATGTTGGTGATGAGATTGCCCTTGTCAGAAAAGGTGAAGTTTTTGCTACCATGCATGTAACCGAAGCTTTTGAAATGACCGAAGCTGATAAAAAATGGGAATGTGAGAAAGTTTTCATGGGTGAAGGCGAAGAGTCTGTAGATGGAAACTTCTGGAAAATCGCTCCAGATGATCACCCAGGCGTTATCATGGTAATGGCTCAAAAAGAAGTGAACATTGCCGGTCCTGTTAAAGTACTTTCTCAGGGTGAGTATCCTAAAGAGTACCCAGGAGTATATCTTACCCCTGCCGAAACCCGCAAAATGTTCGACGAGCGCGGATGGGCCAATGTTGCTGCTCTTCAGCTTCGTAACCCAATGCATCGTTCTCATGAGTACCTTGCAAAAATCGCAGTTGAAGTATGTGATGGTGTTCTCATTCACTCCCTCATCGGTAACCTCAAGCCAGGCGACATTCCAGCACCTGTTCGTGTAAAAGCTATCGATATCCTCATTGAAAACTACTTTGTAAAAGAGAACGTTATCAACTCTGGTTATCCTCTTGATATGCGTTATGCCGGTCCTCGTGAAGGTCTCCTTCATGCTACCTTCCGTCAGAACTACGGCGTTAACAACATGCTGATCGGTCGTGACCACGCTGGTGTTGGTGACTTCTATGGTCTGTTCGAAGCTCAGGAAATCTTTGAGCGTATTCCTCACACCGGTGATGATGCAAAAGATCTCCTTTGCAAGCCAATGAAAATTGACTGGACCTTCTACTGTTCCGAGTGTGATGGTATGGCTTCTCTTCGTACCTGTCCTCATGACAAATCTTCCCGCGTTATCCTTTCCGGTACCAAACTTCGTAAGGCCCTCTCCGATGGCGCTGAGATCGTAGACCATTTTGGTCGTAACGAAGTTCTGGATCACCTGAAAGTGTACTATGCAAGCCTGACCGAGAAAGTCGAGGTCAAAATGCAGGGTGCCGCTTCTGGCGAATCCATGTAATTTGTCCTACAGACTTGTATAAGTCTTCCGAGGGAGATACTGCTTTTGAGCGGTGTCTCCCTTTTTTTTATTACGAATAATCCCTGTCCTTTCTTTTTTCTCTTATGTCTAAATATAACTTAACCGTAGGCCTTGATGATCGCAGTTATCCTATTTTTATTGAGGATGGAATACTGGAAACCGTAGGTGCGGATATTGCCAAAAGAAACATCGCCGATCGTTTTGTGGTTATCTCCGATGATTATGTTGCCAGCCTGTATGGTGCTACTCTTATGGCATCATTGAAGAATGCAGGTGTAGCTGCAGAACTGATCAGCTTTCCAAGGGGTGAGGCTTCAAAAAATCTTCAGGTATTTGCCGATCTTTCCTCGAAGCTTGCTCAGATGGGAATGGATCGAAAATCAGGACTCATTGCACTTGGTGGTGGGGTAACCGGCGATCTTACCGGATTCCTGGCTGCAAGCTATATGCGCGGTATACCTTTTGTTCAGATTCCAACCACGTTACTGTCCCAGGTGGACAGCTCAGTTGGCGGCAAAACAGGAGTTGATATTCCCGAGGGTAAAAATCTGGTGGGGGCGTTTTATCAACCCAAAGCGGTTTACATAGACAGTGCCGTCCTTACCACACTTCCCCTGGAGGAACTGCTTGGTGGAATAGCGGAGGTCATAAAGTATGGTGTCATTCGTGACCTGGAATTTTACTGCTTTCTGGAGAGAAACCTGGATGCAATTCTTGGCTTGCAGCCTGCGATTATTCAGGAGATGATACATACCTGTTGCAGGATTAAAGCAGAGGTTGTGGCACAGGACGAACGGGAATCAGATCTGCGACGTATTCTGAACTTTGGTCATACCATAGGGCACGCTGTTGAGGCGGCTTCGAACTTTACCTTGATTCATGGTCATGCTGTTGCCATCGGCATGGTAGCTGCACTTCGTATTGCTGTATCATCAGGACTCTGCAAACGAAAGGAAGCCGGGCGCGTTGCAACACTGATTCATGCTTTTGGCCTGCCCACAGAAATTCCTGAAGGAATGGATGCTGAACTGATTAAATCCTATATGAAGAGCGATAAGAAAAGTATAGGTGGATCTGTCTTTTATGTTTTGCCGATAACCATCGGTGATGTGATTATTACCAATGAAGTGACAGAAGAACAGGTTGATGCTGTCTTGGTTGTGAGGGGTGAGGGGTAGAAATCCACCTATTGCTTTTAACGCCTAACGCCTTACTCCTCACTCCCAACTCCTAACTCCTCACTCCTACCCCCTGACACCCAGAACATGCCTATCTACGAATTCTATTGTGACAACTGTAATGTAGTCTTTAACTTCCTTTCCAATCGGATCAACACCACCTCTAAACCCGCTTGCCCACGTTGTGGGAAATTAGAAATCAGTCGTCAGATGTCCACCTTTGCTACCATTGGCAGGGCAGTAGAAGCAAGTGACGATATGATGGCAGGTATGGATGAGAAGAGGATGGAGGAGGCCTTCGGTTCTCTGATGCAGGAGGCGGAAGGGATGAATGAGGAAGATCCGCGGCAGATGGCCTCCCTGATGAGAAAGTTCACGGAGCAAACCGGAATGAGTTTAGGTGACACCATGGAAGAGGCAATCTCCAGAATGGAAAAGGGGGAAGATCCGGACCTGATTGAGAAGGAGATGGAAGGTCAACTTGATGGTGACGATCTGTTTTCATTTGATGGTATGAAAAAGAAAGCCCTCTCCGGGGTAAAGCCTGCCCCTGATCATGATGAGAAATTATACACACTGTAAGCAATCTGTCCTAATCAATGTCATAGTTTTTTAATTTTTCCCACAGATTTTTCCTGCTGATTCCAAGAAGTTCTGATGTCTTGGTTTTGTTCCCCCCACAATGATTCAGCGCTTTGCGCAAACACACCTTTTCAGCAATGGCCATATTTTCAGCGAGGTTGAATCCCGTTTCTTTGCAACTTTCTATCGCGCAGAGTTCCGTTGGTAAATCTTCAGGATAGATTACCGGGCCACTGCAAAGAACCGAAGCCCGTTCCATGAGGTTGTGCAGTTCTCTGGCATTACCCGGAAATGAATAGGTTTCCAGGCAGCTCAATGCTTCCTGAGATATGGAAAAAGGAGTGTTGTACGGAGAATTGAACTCTTTAAGGAAATGATTGCAGAGTTCCGGGATGTCTTCCCTGTGTTCCCGAAGTGGTGGCATGACGATGGGAATTACCTTGAGCCTGAACAGGAGATCCTGACGAAACCGTCCTTCATCCACTTCTTTTTGCAGATCCTTGGAGGTGCAGGCGAGAACTCGCACATTGACATTGATGGTGGAGCTTCCTCCCACACGTTCAAATGCACCTTCCTGTAAGACCCGTAATAATTTCGCCTGGAGTGGGCCGGGGAGATCTCCAAGTTCATCAAGCAATAATGTTCCATTGTCAGCAAGTTCGAATTTCCCCTTCCGTTTTCTGTCCGCCCCGGTAAAAGCGCCACGCTCATGGCCAAACATCTCAGATTCCATAAGCCCCTCGGGAATAGCTGCACAGTTAATGGAAACAAATGGCTTGTCTCTGCGCAGGCTGGCCTTGTGGATTGCCCGTGCCGCAAGTTCTTTTCCTGTTCCAGATTCCCCGGTAATAAGTATGGTGGTATTTGTTGGGGCCGCCTGGCTGATAATGGAGTATACCTGCTGCATTGCAGGTGCCTTGCCGACAAGGCCACGATCGACGATACGACAGTTCTCCTCAAGTGTAGCAACCTGATTTTTAACCCGCTGGAAATCCAGGAGCCGGTTGCAGCGGATAATAAGATCATCCATATCGAAGGGTTTGAGTATATAATCCGAGGCACCTTGGCGAAGACAGTCAAGCGCATCATTCACAGATCCGTAAGCTGTCATAATAATGATGTCAGTTTCAGGTGAGAGCGTCTTGATTTTCTCGAGTAATTGTATCCCGTCCATACCAGGCATCCGAATATCTGAGATAACCAGATGGTAATCATTTTTCTCAAGCATTTTTACGCCATCAAGGCCATTTTCAACCTGATCAACATCCCAGTCAAATTGCTTTAATCTGTCGTAGACAGAAATACGCATTATTTCATCATCTTCAGCAAGAAGTATTCGTACCATTTTTGATTATATCTCCATCGTATTTTGGGGGTATTCAGGGATGGTGACTGTAAAGGTGGTTCCAGTTCCTTCTTCACTTGTAACGGCTACCGTTCCTTTCATTTTACCAACGAGAGTATAGGTGACGGACAGGCCAAGGCCTGTTCCTACCCCGACATCTTTAGTTGTGAAAAAAGGATCAAAGATGTGAGTCAGAATATCTTCAGCAATCCCTGTGCCTGTGTCCGTAAATGTGAATCGAAGCTGCTGCTCTATCATTTCGGAGCGTATGTGCAATGAGCCGCCGTCAGGCATTGCCTGGATAGCATTGAGACCAAGGTTTACAAAAATCTGTTTCAAGGCCTCTGCGTCGACATAGCATTCCTGCTCAATACTGTTTTCCTGGTGAATAACAATGCCTTTTAATTTGTAAGAAAGGAGTTCGAGGCATTCACCCAGCAGAGTCGCCACGTTTATTTTACGTAATTGTAACGGCTCCTGCCTGCCAAAATTGAGGAGTTGACGCATGGTGTGCTCTATTTGTTTCAGTCCTTTGTGGAGAAGGGGGAGGTACCGTTCATGCATTTCAAAATCTTCTGGATTTTCCCGCATGGATTTGACCAGATTAAGCATTCCCCCAAGTGGATTATTGACTTCGTGGGCAATACCTGCTGAGAGGATCCCCATGGAGGCCATTTTCTCGTTGAACAGAGTCTGTTGCCTGGTAGTTTCGATCTCTTTCTGGTAGCGGACAATACGCTGACAGAGTTCTGAAAAATGATCACTGAGGTGGCCAATCTCATCGTTACCGAATGGTAGCATCAGCTGGTCTGGTTCTGTTTCCGGAAAGGATTTTATGGCGGTGGAGAGTCTGTCAAGTCTGCTGACAACGAGGGTGTTGAACATAATTAACAGGGTTATGGAAACCAGGACAAAGCTGATAAATCCAATGATAAAAAGAGACCTGTTATTTGCCTGTATTTTCTCATCGGCCCAGGCGATAGGGATGGTGATTGACAGGGCTCCTCGTATGTCGCCCTGGCTGTAACCATGGCGGGCATGGCATCCCAGACATGAGTCTTTGGTCTCAAGAGGGGCCATATAGCGTACAACACGGCCCTGGGGAGTGTCCCTGATTGCGATAGACTCTAAAAAACCATGATCGAAGTTTATCATACAGAGTTTTTCAAATTCATCTGGACCGTTTTCGGGATTAACAGGATGCAGACTGGTAACGCGGAAACTGCCAAGACCTTTATCCTGCGAATATTCGGAGAGTTCCCTGGTGACCATTGCCGGATTTCGCATCACATATTCATTCCCCTCCTGATCCCTGATGCTTGGCAGATCAAGGTATGGATTCTTGTTCACGGTATCCTTTCTGATAACGAAGAGTCCATTATGTTCAGAAACCCATTGCCTGGTAATAAGAATCTGATTGTAGAGCATACGCGCCTGCTGTTGAGCCTGTAAAATAATCAGTTCATTATCAACCAGGGAAGTTCTGTAGAGAAAAACCATATAGGAGACAGAAATTATGGTGCCAATGGCCACTATGAACTTACCGCGCAGGGAAAACTTAGATTCCATCCACAGGTAAAGGGTTCTGAAACTGATAATTGATTTCATATGATTCTCTACAGGGAGTTGGGGAAAGTATGTGTTGTGTGAAATGTTGCGCTACCGAAAGGTAACATCTTTTGTCGAAACTGTCGAATATCTTCAGTAATTAACTATTTAGTTTAGTTCTTTCCTTTTTATTGTTTGTTACTAAACGGTATCATGGGATTGGTGGTGTGTTACCTTGAAGTAGCACTTCAGGGAAGCATGTGTAGTAATCTTTTGAAATTACAGAGATAATATTTTAGGTACACTTTTTGCTAGTTGTTTTTAATTATGATGGCTTTGACTTTATATGAATTGAAGTGATAGGCTTTAGAGGAGTCTGCATTTATATCGTTTCAAGGGGGAGAAAGTCAAAAGATGAATAACCTAAGGGGAGGTCTAGGTGGAGAAGAAGTATAAATCAAGTGACTATGCGCATGTCCTGAGATTAGCGGTGATTCTTGTTGGTGCCGTGGCTCTTGGACTGTTAGTAAGGGGAATGTTTCTTCCCGATACCATGGGCCAGTATGGTCATTATCGGGGAAGTGATCTGGTGGACCAGCGTAACGTTGAAATAAGAAGCCACACCAACGAGTCGTGCTACGAGTGCCATCGTCCAATCAGACTCATTCATAAAGCCGGTGTTCATAAAACAGTGTCTTGCGAGTTCTGCCACGGCCCCTATGCGGATCATGTAAAAGACGACAAATATGTTGCAAAGATGCCGGTTACAAGAGGCATGGAGATAAAAACACTCTGTCTTCGCTGCCATAATAAGATTATCCGGGCTCGTCCTGAGGAATCCATCAAGGTTGTTGCCATGCCGCAGCATCTTGAAGAGAAGAAGGTGAACGTGGAGCATAACTGTAATCAGTGTCATATGGTTCATGATCCATTGCTCTGGATAAAGGCTGCCTACGAAATGATGGGTATGGAGATGAAGGAGGAGAAGAAGTAATGATTGATATACAAAAAGAAATACAGAAAGACCGTCGTGCCTTCATCAAGAACGTCCTCAGTGGTACCATTGCCGGGTCACTGCTTATGGTCATTCCTGCCGGAGCTGCACTTGACCAGCGTTTACCGGAACAAATTTCAGGCATAAGGGGAGATGATTCACCTTTCACTGAGAAGAAATTTGCCTTTGTAGTGGATGTTACAGCCTGTATCGGTTGTGGATCCTGCTGTGTTGCAGACAAAAATGAGTATAATGTTCCCGACGGCAACTACCGTACCTGGGTTGAAAGGTACATTATTGACGACCACGATGAGGTCTTTGTTGACTCACCCAATGGTGGCCTTGATGGCTACACCGAAGAAAGAACGGATATTCCTTATCCGGTTCGGGACACCTTTTTTGTCCCCAAACTCTGCAATATGTGTGAGAAACCCTCCTGTGTTCAGGTATGTCCTGTGGGGGCGACATACAAGACCGAAGACGGTTTTATACTTGTTGACAAGAATCGCTGCGTCGGTTGCGGCTACTGTATTCAGGCCTGTCCCTATTCGGTGCGTTTTCTGAATCCCATAAGCAAAACCGCTGAAAAATGTACCTGGTGCTATTCGCGGGTGCGTCAGGGGTTGTTACCGGCCTGTGTCAATGTCTGTCCTGTGCATGCGCGTAAATTCGGTGATCTGAATGATAAAACGTCCGAAGTGTATAAGCTTTTACGTGAACCCCACGTGATTTCCGTACTTAAGCCGGGTATGGGGAACCAGCCAGCGCTTCATTACCTTGGATTGAGAAGGGAGGTGGTCTAATGAGCGTAGCAGCCCATGGCGAGACTGTCGCCGCAATTTCAAATTTTATTTTTCCCAATGATCTTCATGTTCACTGGAGCCTGATGATCGTCCTGTATCCTTATATTACAGGGCTTGTAGCCGGTGCCTTTATCGTCTCCTCCCTGTATCATGTCTTTCATATAAAGGCATTAAAACCAGTGGCCAGGTTTTCACTCCTTTTTGCACTCGCTTTTCTTATCTGTGCAACCTGGCCTCTGCTCAACCATCTTGGACATCCGGAACGCGCGCTGTCGATGATGCTTACTCCAAATCCAACATCTGCAATGGCAGGTTTTGGTTACATCTACTCAGCCTATTTTATTGTCCTCCTGCTTGAGATTATCTTTATTTTCAGGCCTGTTGTGGTGGGTTTGAGAGAGAAGGCCACAGGCTTTATGAGGGTGCTGTACGGAATCCTTGCCATTGGAAGTGACAATGTATCTGAGAAGGCGTTGAAAATTGACCATAAGATTATCGCGTTTCTAGCTGCCATCGGTATCCCCATGGCCTGTGTCCTCCATGGCTATGTTGGATTTATCTTTGGCGGTATTAAGGCCAATCCTCTGTGGGCAACACCACTTATGCCCCTTATCTTTCTGCTATCTGCATGTGTATCCGGTATTGCCGGGATTATTCTTACTTATATCCTGCTGATGAAGATTTCCGGGAGAGCTATAGATATGGATTGTGTCCAGACACTTATCAAGTTTCTCTGGGGATTCTTTATTCTTGATTTTGTTTTTGAGATGCTTGAGTTGTTTTCGCATTTCTATATGGCAACACATCACTGGCATACCCTTGAAACACTGTATTCAGGACCACTGTTTAACACTTTCTGGGTTTTTCAGGTTGGAATCTTCTCTGTGATCCCCTTCTTCCTGCTGATGTTTATGAGTCTGATCCGCTTTAAGGATGGATTACTGCTCTTCTTTGCACCCATCGTTTCCATCATGATCCTTTTGCAGGTACTGCTTATGCGCTGGAACGTTGTTGTCGGTGGACAGTTGATGTCTAAAAGTGAACGCGGTGCCACTACGTTTCATCCAATGTGGCTCGAGAAAGAGGGTATTCTGCCAGCGATAATTATCATGATAGCTCCCGTTGTCATCCTCTGGATAATCGGCAAAGTTCTGCCATTCTGGGTGGATGATGAGGGCGTTGAAGCGGTTTAGAAGAAACCCTGGTTACCCTTCAGCCATCTTCTTTTTGAGGGGGCTGGAGGGGTATAAAGTTGTTTTACAAGACACGTTTTTGTGAGAGCCGGCACTAACCGGTAAATTATAAATTTTCCTATGGGAGGAAAGAAAACATGCAATATTGGAAGACATATCTTTCGATGGCAGCGCTTGGATTAATGATTGCTAGCCCTTCATTTGCAACGACTAAAGCATCCACGAATACTCAGGACGAAGCGATTAAAGAGGCAAACATCAAGTGTATCAACTGCCATCAGAAAGAAAACTACTCACTGGTTATGCAGTGGAAAAACTCTCCCCATGCAGCGGCCCAGGATGGCTCAGTTGCCTGTTTCAACTGCCATGCTGCTGATGAAGGTGATGAGTTGGGCTATATGCATGAAGGGGCATTAATAAAGACCATTATAACCCCCAAGGACTGCGGGTATTGTCATGCCGATGAAGTGAAACAGCAGGCACCTTCTCATCACGCTTCTGCCGGTCAGATTATGGCCTCCCTGGATAACGTCGTAGGCGAGGTTATCTGTTCCATGGAAGACAAGGCCGATGCGGTAAATGGCTGTTGGCAGTGCCATGGTTCTGTTATTAAAATCCAGAAAGGTGCTGATGGTAAACCACTTTTGAATCAGCACAAAGCTGTTATGCTCGATCCCATGACCTATCCCAACTCTGGTATTGGGCGTCTCCATCCGGATGGAACCAAAGGTGCCTGTAATGCCTGTCATGGTAAGCACTCATTTAAGGCTTCCACAGCTCGTCAGCCTGAGAACTGCGGAAAATGCCATCTTGGCCCTGATCACCCACAGGCTGAGATTTATCTCGAGTCCAAGCATGGTATTGCCTATTTTACCGCCACCCGTGATAGGGGGATGAATGGTATGAATATTCATAAATCCGGTAAATGGGTACTTGGTAAGGACTATTACACAGCTCCTACCTGCTCCACTTGTCACATGGGCTCCTATATGAAGTCAGATGGTTCTGTTGCACCGAACACCCATAATGTTGGTGACCGTATTTCCTGGACTCTTCGTCCCAAGGTATCTGTTAAACTGAACCGTGTTGAATTTGAAGACGGTACTCAGAAAGATATCCCTGGTGATATTGCCCCTCAGCCTGGACAGCTTATCAAGTACAAGGAATTCAAATTTGTAGACGATAAGTGGAAGGAAGTACCCGTGGAAAAAGAAGCCACCAAGGTTGTTGCCTGGAGTGAGCGTCGCGACAATATGAAAGCTGTTTGTAAGCAGTGTCATGGTGAGCAGAAGGTGGATAACTTCTACACCCAGTTTGACGCTCTCGTTGTAACCTACAATGAGAAGTTTGCAAAACCTGCTGGTAAATTGTACGGAATGGCAATGGAAGATGGTCTGATCCACGGATCAACCTTTCATACCGAGCTTGGATGGCATTGGTGGGAACTCTGGCATCATGAAGGGCGTCGTGCCCGTCACGGTGCTGCCATGCAGGGACCGGATTATACCCATTGGCACGGAATGTATGATGTTGCTCATAACTTCTATTTCAAATTCATTCCAGAACTTATGCATCTTGCCGAGTCCAAAGGAATGGGTGAAAAATACAAGAAAATTGTTGGCGAACTTCTCGCTAAACCCGAGCACCAGTGGTACCAGAAAGGCTTTGGTGAAGATGTAATGAAAGACATCAAAGCTCAGGAAAAAGCACGTTACAAGCAGTAACAGGTTGTTCTCCTGCTAGTATTACGCTCCGGAATCTTTCTGGTTCCGGGGCGTTTTATTCGTCTGTTTTTGTATTCATCCAATGTGTTTTTTGCAATGATTACAGTTTTGGCTTGCTGATTACTTCAGTGAATCATCAAGCCTGAACCGTAAATATTTACCACATTTATTAAAGGAAAACTAAATGAACTTCTCAACAACAATGCAAACCAAGACTCTTTTTCTCACACTGTCCCTGTTTTTTTATACCTGTGGAATTGGAGTCAGTCAGACAGTTGACTATTCGGCTCTGTCTAAAACTGAATTGCAAAACAGGATTGCAGGTCTTGAACTTGGCCTCGGATCTTATGTTATTGGCAAAAAAATGACCCCAGAACAGCTGGAAATTTCTAAAAAAAATAATGATTACAAGGCCTATCCAGGAACAGTAAAATTCAAAGATGGAGATATCTTTGTTATTGCTGATGCGCAGTCAGATGTCGTGATAGCGGTTTACAAACGAAATAAAAAAGCTAACAAAAACGATTTTAAAGTAACGATCAGCGAGCTTATGATGCTCTATGGAGAGCCAACTGCTGAGGCCCATGGAAAAACTATTTATTGGAATTATGGTGAAGACGGATTGATATCCGAGGAGCTTTACAGGACGGTTAAATCGCAGGGGATGCTTAATACCCTCGTTGTCCTGGCGACTGTAAAATTCACCTCCTCAGAAAATATTGAAACGATAACCGACATGATTGAGATGATGAACAAGAAAAATCAGCAGTCAGAAAAAGTACAAAAAAGTGATATCACCAGCGATAATTATATCATGATTCAGTCGGATCTGCTTACCCAAAAATATATGGATAAATGAACTCCCTTTTGCAAGGAAACACTATGATACAAAGACTCCTATTAGTGATAAGTCTCGTCCTGTCCAGTTCTGGGGCAATAGCTGCGGATCTGCCAGATAGTTCTGATTTGCCCAGAATGCCCGATGCATACCGCAATAATGACTACAAGGATCTCAGTAAGAGAAATCCCTATGGGATGTCAGTTTACGATATTGCAGAGCGAAAGGCCGAAGAGGATATCTTCGGATCTGAAGTTATTTCCCTTGAAGAGTCCAGAAGAATACTGGAGGAACGAAAGGCGAAGAACAAAGAACAGGCAGGTGTTGTACAGGAAAAGGAATAATCAACGTGCTGTCGTCAGTATCGATGCATAGATGAATATTGTTTGATTTTGAGGAGAAGAAGGAGGGTCGCAGGAAGAGGGATTTGAATCTCATTTTTTCAACAAGGGGAGGTTTTAGATGAAAAAACTTTTTGGTTTTAACCTGTTGTTAGCTGTTTTTTTTCTTTCATGGGTCTGTGCTGGCGCAGGTGACAGCGGTAGTGTTGGAGTTTCGGCCACGTCAGCTCATCCTGAAATAACGGAGCAGGAAAAGCTTCTGCCATGCTTTGAATGTCACAAGGAAGCCACACCCGAAATCTACAATGAATGGTTTGATTCATTGCATGGTATCGGTATGGTCAAGTGCTATCAATGTCATGGAACTTATGAAAATATGAAGATAGAGCCCGAGGCTTCTGACTGTATGGTTTGTCATGTTGACCAGATAAAAAAATGTCCTCAAGACAAGAAGTGCTGGTCTTGTCATACTGCCCATACTTTTAAACGCAATGCGAAATAGGAGGAAGCCATGACACAGTCAAGACGTGAATTTCTGAAACGAACTGCAGCACTGAGTGCGGCGGCCTATGTTGGAGTGACCCTGCCTTTTGACGAAAAAGGACTGGTATATGCAGCCAGTGAAACTGTCTGGCACCGCGGATCATGCAGACTTTGTGGTGTGGGATGCAGGGTTGAACTGGGGGTAAAGAATGGAACCCCCGTTGCCCTTCGTGGAGTACCCGAGTCACGAACTAATTTTGGTTATGTATGTATGAAGGGGATGCACTTTTGGAAGGTGATGAACCATGCCGACCGACTGACAACTCCTCTCTATCGAGCCAGTAAAAAAGACAAATTCAAACCTATATCCTGGGATGAGGCACTTGATATCGCCGCAGATAAATTTGCTACTGCGGTCAAGGAACATGGAAACGATTCCGTGGCCTACTACGGATCAGGCCAGGCCCTTACCGAAGAAACGTATTTCTTCCAGAAAATGTTTCGCGGAGGGCTGCAGACGAATAATGTTGAAGGTAACCCAAGGCTCTGTATGGCCAGTGCCGTTGGTGGTTATCTGACCTCCTTTGGTGCTGATGAGCCGATAGGTGGCTATGCCGATATTGAAAAAGCGGATTGTATCTTTATTATTGGATCCAATATGGCTGAGGCGCATCCCGTTGTTTTCCGGCGGGTGATGAGAAGAAAACTGGATAACCCGGACGTTACTGTCATTAACGCTGATCCCCGTATTTCCCTTACTTCCCGTATTGCCGATATCCATCTGCAGTTCCATCCGGGAACCGATCTTGCCCTGTTAAATGCCATGGCCCATGTCATTGTTAAAGAGAAGCTGTACGATGAAGCTTTTCTCAAGGACTACGTAGCGATTAAAAAGGGGAAGGCCGTTTCCATCGACTTTGCGGAATATGAGCAGTTTCTGGAGAAGTATACTCCTGAATACGCTGCAAAGATCATGGGAGGGAAGGTGACTCCCGATCAGATTCGTGAGGTTGCACGAAGGTTTGCCACTTCCAAGGGGACATTAAGTTTCTGGACCATGGGGCTGAATCAGCGAAAACAGGGGGTTTGGGCAAACAATCTGGTACACAATCTCCATATTCTTACAGGTCAGCTCTTAAAAGAGGGAGCAGACAGCCTTTCACTTACCGGCCAGCCAAATGCCTGCGGTGGTGTTCGAGAAGGTGGCGGACTCTGTCATATCCTGCCAGGACACCGTCTGGTGGCAAAAGAAAAACTGCGCAACCAGGTAGAAGAGGCCTGGGGTATTCCCAAGGGGCGCATACCACCCAAACCCGGTTATCACACCATGGCCATGTTCACCGCGGTGAATGAGAAAAAAATAAAGGCAATGTGGGTACATTGTACCAGTCCGGTACAGAGTCTGCCAAACTGTAACCTCTATAACGAGGGAATGGCTAAAGATGATTGTTTTATGGTTTGTACCGATATCTTTCCCACTCTGACCACGGAGCTTGCAGCAAACCTCATTCTGCCCACTGCGTTTCATTTTGAGAAAACCGGAGTATATGGCTGCACTGAGCGACGATCTCAGATCACACGCAAGGCCATAGATCCACCAAAAGGTGCCAAGCCTGAGGTCTGGATTATCAGGGAGTGGGGCAGGAAGCTCGCCGAGAAACTGAACGACCCGGTCATTGCCCAGTGTATAAAACCCTTTGAGGGGCTTGAAGAAGGTTATGAACTTCCCAAAGCTATCTGGGATGAGTATTCACAGAAGCTTACCAAGGGGCGTGATAATGATCTGCGTGGTGCAAGCTATGAGGTGTTGGAGCAGATGTACGATGGAGTGCAGTGGCCAGCCCCGACAGAGGCGTTTGCCCTCACTGGCGGTACTGTGAAGAAATTTGTCCGTGGCATGGACCCCATGGCTGACAGCCATGGTAAGGATGATAAGCCGTATCAGTTTTATGGCCCGGCCCACCCGGATCAGAAACTCTGGTTGTGGCAGCGTCCACAGGCCGATCCTGAAGAGATTCCAGACGCGGAATATCCTTTCTATCTCTCCACGGGGCGCATTATTGACCACTGGCACACCATGAGTATGACCGGGAGAGTCAAAGAGTTGCTGCGTGCCAACCCCTATTCCTATATTGAGGTTAATCCTGCAGATGCCAAACGCATGGGAATCAAACCGGGAGATATGGTGGAGATTACCTCCAGGCGTGGAACCAATATCATGCCGGCCAAGGTGTATGAAGGCCCCATTGAGGGAATGGTCTTTGCTTACTGGCATGATCAGCATCCGGATCGGATGATTAATAAGGTCACTAAAGATGCCTATGATCCCGGATCCAAGGAGCCTGAATTTAAGATCTGTGCCTGCAGGATCAAGAGAGTTTCCGGTCCTAAGGCCCTGAAACCCTATATTGTCTGATCAATACCTTATCCTTAACACAAGGCTGTCTCCCTGAAACCTTCAGGGAGACAGCTTGTATCCAGTTCGAGAGGAATTCTATGGTAATTGGTGGTTTTGTCGTGCAAACGCTGCCCGGAGAACGCAATGTGATTGTGGAAAAACTGACATCTCTGCAGGGGGTTGAGGTGTATGGTGCTGATAAGAAAGGAAATATTGTAACCGTGGTTGAGGCCGACTCCTCTGATGCTCTGGGGGAGGTGGTCAAGTTGATGGAAAAGCTGGACGATGTTCTTAATGTGGGGATGACCTACATGAACATGGAAGACGAAGCTGAACAGATTGCCAGTGGTGAAAGTACTCCCGGAGTGTTTACAGGGAGGAAACAAAAACAGGCCTCCTTTGAAGCGTCGTGAATTTATAAAAATAGCTACCGGCGCTTTTTCTGCGACGGTTCTCCTCCCTGCAGCTGCCAGAGCCTGGAGTCTGGTGAAATCCCCGGTTGGGACTAACAGGCTGCGTCCTCCTGGAGCGGTTCCGGAAGAAATATTTGCCGGTAAGTGTATCCGCTGCGGGCGTTGTGTGGAGGTTTGTCCTTACCGTTCAATCGCCCTCCTTGACATTCGATCCGGTATTTATGCCGGAACACCAATTATTGCAGCGGAAAAGATCCCCTGTTACCTCTGTATGAAGTGCGTGGAGGTCTGTCCCACCGGTACCCTTCTGAAAGTCCGGCAGGATGAGACCCGTATGGGAATGGCTGTTGTGAATAAGCATACCTGTTACAGCTGGCAGAGCCTCACCATATGCAGAACCTGTTTTGATGTCTGCCCATATAAAGAAAAGGCCATCAGCCTGGATCAGTTACGTCCTGTTGTGCTGGAGGATTTCTGCGTGGGATGCGGAATTTGTACACATGCCTGTCCGGTGACAGCAGAAGATGGAGAAAAGGCAATTACCATTGAACCCATCTATGCCCGGGAGCGTGTGCAATGGTAGAAAAAAAGAAGAACAGGATCCATGTAATACGTTTTCTGGTTCTAACCGGGGCGTTTCTTCTTATCCTGGTCAATCCATTTCTCAACTATTACCTGCAAATAAATTTTATCCAGGGATGGTATCAGTCCTTTGGAATCGGGAACCTCTGGTTTGTGTCACCTCTGGAAGGCCTGGAAAGTCTCCTGGTTACAAAACATCTTTTCCTTCCCACCCTCATCGGTATGCTGCTTCCAGTATGTCTCGCTGCCTTACTCGGGTCGGTGTACTGCAGCTGGCTCTGTCCCATTAGTTTTTTTCATGAAATTCTCGATTTTCTGCGCAGGAAGGTGACCCGTAAAAAACGGCTCAGGGATAGAATGGTCCTTTCACGTCGTATTCTCTGGTACGCCCTGATAGCCGAAATTTTGCTGACTCTCATTCTTGCGGCTCCCATATTCGTTTTTATGTCGCCGCCAGGCCTTGTGGGGCGTGAGATAATGATCGCCGTTTTTTTTCACACTCTGGCCCTGGAGGGGATTATCATTCTTTTTGTTCTTATGATGAACCTGGTAACTAGGAGATTTTACTGTCGTTATCTCTGTCCTCTGGGGGCTACTCTAAATATCATTGGCAGCAGGAGGAAGCTGCGGGTTGTTCAGGATCTCCAGGCCTGCACAGCCTGTAGTCGGTGTGATCAGATCTGTCCTCTGGGGCTGACTCCATCCCTGGGTATGGCGGAGTCTATCTATTGCTGGAACTGCGGAGAGTGCACAACGGTCTGTCAACCAGGTGCTCTTATGTACCACTGGGGAGAAAAGGTCGTTCTTGAGCAGGTAAAGCCAGACTCTTTGTAAGACTGGGGACTTCTTTTTTCACTGTACCTTCATTGTATCTTCTTCATCAATAAAGTGGTGGAGTTTGTGTGCCTTTTCTTTTTCCTGTATCATTTTCCGTGCTTCATCTTCACTGATATCAAGATTTCTGGCCAGATCTTCCACACGGTAGCAGGGTTGTCCATCCGGGGCGTATCCTTTAGCCTGTAAATCCGGGAAACATTCATGGGTTGCTGTACCGGAGGAGGCGAGAAGTATTTCGCGTACATCATCAGGGCCGTAAAGAATAAGCCACTCAACTGCCTCTGCCCAGAGTCTGGCATCCACGGTCTGATGCTTTAGTACTTTCATTGCCGATGCAAGATCCCATTCGTCCTTTAGTTCCATACTTTCTCTTTCTCCATGATTTTTTCTTTTTTCTGCGACTTTGTTATACTATAATTCCATTATACAAAGATGCAACACACTCGGGTATGACAAAGGAGAGGATATGAACCAGTTTGACAGTGCAGTCTTTCTTGAGAATATTGAATGGTTTGATGAGACAGGTGAAGAGCTGGTCCATCGTCTTCCGGAAACCGGATCAGGGGAAATTAAGTGGGGTGCCCAACTTACAGTTCGTGAAAGTCAGGCCGCCGTTCTCTTTTATAAGGGAAAGGCCTGTGATGCTTTTGCTGCAGGGCGTCACACCCTGAAAACCGGAAACCTGCCAATTCTCACTAAAATTCTATCCATCCCATGGCGCGGTAACAGCCCCTTACGGGCTGAAGTGTATATGGTAAATTTGAAATATTTCACTAACCTGAAATGGGGAACCATGAGCCCCGTGGCATTCAAGGATAGTGAACTAGGGCTGATTCGGCTTCGGGCTCACGGTGTCTTTAATATTCAGATTGTCCAGCCGGTGCTGTTTATCAATTCACTGGTTGGAACCATGGGAAAACTGACCACCGATGATATTGCCGGTTATCTCAAGCAAGTGATAGTGTCACGTTTTAATGATTATCTTGGTGAGACACTTGATACCATCCTTGACCTCGCCGGACAGTTTGATGAGCTCTCCATTGAACTTCAAAAACGGCTGGTGGGTGATTTTTCTCACTTCGGGCTTCATCTGAGCCACCTCTATATTACCTCAATCACTCCACCGGAGGAAGTCCAGAAGGCAATCGATGACAAGAGCAGGCTCAATGTTATTGATGACATGGAGAAGTTTGTGAAAATGAAGGCAGCCATGGCCATGGAGAAGGCAGCTGAAAATCAGGGTGAGGCCGGGGCAGGTATGGGGCTTGGTATGGGGATGATGATGCCGGCGATGTTTGCTGCAGGATCCGTTTCCTCAACTGCAGCGCCGGAAGAGACAGTTCTTGGGAAGATTGTCTGTCCCGATTGTCAGAACAGAATTCCAGCTGATGCCCGGTTCTGTCCGCTTTGCGGGCATCAGCAACTTGTGTTCAGTCAGTGCGTTAACTGTGGGAAAAACATGGCACCCAATGCCAAATTCTGTTCTAAGTGTGGTCATTCGGCGAGTGAAAAGCCAAGGGCTGTTGTCTGTCCAAAGTGCCATGAGAAAAACATCCCGGGGGCGACCTACTGCAACCAATGCGGCCATCGACTGTAAATGGTTCCAGGCACCACATCTCTGCGTGATTTGTCCTTGCTGCAGAGGAAAAACTTTTGTGGCAAAAAACGATCAAGTGAACCTGCAGCACCTGAAACGATTTACTGCTCATTTTTTCTCAAACATCAAACCGCCTTTCGCGAATTTATATCATGGATCTGACAATCCATCAAAACTGCCCTTCCTGTGGTGCCCCTATAGAACTTCACGAAGCAGACCGGCTGATTCGTTGTCCTTATTGTGAGGTGAAAAACTTTATGGTAAGCCGGGGAGTGCTCCGCTTTGTTCTCCCTGACAGGGCGCCGGAGAATATTGAACGCAGTGAAATGTTTTATGCGCCCTATCTCCGCTTTAAAGGCAATATCTACTATTGCAAAGGAAAACATCAGAAATACAAGGTCGTTGATACTACTCAGCAGGGAATGAATGCCAGAGCCTTACCGCCTTCTCTTGGTCTGAGACCACAGGCAATGCCGGTTTCTTTGGTGACTGAAGAGATACAAGGTACTTTCCTCCGTCAGACTGTGAAGGCTAAAACACTCCTTGAACGGGCAGCACTGCTCACAGTGATTGATTCCGAAAAGATTAAAGCTCCCTTTTATCATCGGGCCTATATTGGCGAATCCTTGAGCTGTATTTATCTGCCTTTGTATATTAAGGATGAGATCCTCTATGATGCTGTGACCAATAAACCCCTGGCAAGTGGTGGATCTGCCGAAAATATGCGAAAGAGCGGGAGTGGCTATCATCCAACCTGGACACCGCATTTTCTCGCCACTCTTTGTCCACAATGTGGAGATGCACTCACGGGAGAGCATGACAGTTTGATTCTTTCCTGCCACAACTGTCATTCTTCCTGGGCCGAACAACAGGGGAAATTTCATTCCATTGATTGGAGTTGCGTTGTTTCAGCGGAGACTTCTATGTATTATCTTCCGTTCTGGAAAATACGGGTGCGCTCAACAGCCTTTGGACTCGAAACATTTGCTGATTTTTTGCGAATAACCAACCAGCCGCTGGTAATTCAGGAAAAACATACAGAGATGGATCTTGTATTCTGGGTACCATCGTTTAAACTCAGGCCTTCAACATTTTTACGGATGGGGAAGAATATTACACTCAGGCAGGCAAAGATTCCAGATGGTGAACCAAAAATGGTACAGAGGATGCATCCTGTTACCCTGCAGAGAAAAGAAGCTATCCAGTCCTTGAAGAGTATTCTGGCAGGTGCTGCTTTAAATAAAAAGAAACTCCTGCCGCTCCTTCCTGATTTGAGCTTTCAGCCAATGTCCACTGAATTGATATATCTGCCATTTTCTGATAAGGGACACGATTTTGTTCAGGAACAGACAGGGATCTCCCTGGCGAAATCGGTTCTCCACTTTGGCCGGAAACTGTGAGAATCTAAGCATGAATCACGAAAAGTATATGCAAATTGCCTTGGATCAGGCAACGGAAGCTCTGAGGCAGGGCGAATTTCCTGTGGGTGCAATTCTGGTCGAGGGGGGCAGAGTTGTTGCAAGTGGACGGAGGATACATAGTCGAGGATTTGCTGCTGCAGTGAACGAAATTGACCATGCGGAAATTGTTGCCCTGCGTACCTTTCTCTCTCAGGGGCAAATTGTCAAACCGGGTGAGTTAGTGGTTTATTCTACCATGGAACCGTGTCTTATGTGCTACTCCACCATGATACTCAATGGAATTCGACACATTGTCTACGCCTATGAAGATGTTATGGGGGGAGGCACTAATCTTCCACTCAAACAGTTGAATCCACTCTATGCTGAGATGGACGTTGTTATCACTCCGAATGTCCTTCGTGAGCAGAGTCTTGCACTGTTTCAGGAATTTTTTGCTAATCCCGAGAATACATACTGGAAGGATTCAATCCTTGCCAACTACACCCTGAACCAGTAACTTTGTTTATTAAACCTTCAGTCTTAATAGCTAATCCTTCTACATAAAAAATCATGACCTCAAAAGCTAATACCGTTGCCTTCCAAGCCGGCGAACGCAATATCTTTTTTCATATCCTTACCGCATGTAACCTTTCCTGTCGCCACTGTTATATAAATACCAGTCAGCACGGGACAACCACTCTACCAAAAGAAACCATGCTGAAGTGGCTTGAACTTTTTGCCGATCCGAACAAAAAGTCCAATGTGATCTTTCTGGGAGGTGAGCCTACCATGCACCCGGATCTTGCTGATGGTATAGCGAAAGCGAAAGAATTGGGAATGGCTGTAACGGTTGATTCCAATGGGTATCTTTTTAACAATCTGCTGGAGAAGACAAGCCCGGATCTCCTTGATTATTTGAGTTTTAGTCTTGATGGGCCCGATCCTTCGGTGAATGATCCTATTCGTGGTGAAGGTGTTTTTGAGGTATGTACTACCAATATGGGCAAAGCTGTGGCGGCTGGGTATAACGTTTCGGTGATTTACACGGTATCCAACCTGAACATTGAGCATCTGCATCGCATGATACCACTACTTCAGGATATTGGAGTAAAACGTTTTTTTATTCAGGTAATCGGCTTGCGCGGGAATTCAGCCAAAACAAGCGCAGGGGAACAGGGGTGGCAGGTAAGCCCTGAACAATGGCTTGATGTCGTTCCCCGTGTCGCAATCCAGGCGGCCGAGGCTGGAATTCACGTAACCTTCCCAAAGGTTTTTCTTGACCCGAATGAAAAATTTGAGTGTGCCGGTCTTGTGACCGAAAATTTCTTTATTTTTCCAAATGGCCGGGTGTATCGTTGCCCGCTCTGTGAAGATCACCCGATTCATGCTCTTGAAATTAAAAATGAAACTCTGGTTCCCAATCAGAATATGAGACTGACGGAGGATAACTTCTTCCAGTTAAATATAGAAGAGGGTTGCGTTATGAACAGGCTTCTGCAGCCGGATACCATATCCTACGATGCGCAGGGGAAACCACTACACAGAATTTCCTGCTGTCTCCTGAAACAGGAAATATTGCCTGTGTAGCAGGGGGGATGGATATGGAGAGGAATCCTGTAGTTTGCCCTCTGTGTCAAAGTACAGGGAGCAGTGAACTTTTTCACCGTGATACCGCTCGCAGCTATTATCGCTGTACACTCTGTCATCTTACCCACATTCCCCCGGTTCAACGACTTTCCTTAAGGGCAGAGCGGGAAGAGTATGACAAGCATCAGAATTCACCGGATGATGTCAGGTATCGTGCCTTTCTCGGCCGTTTGTTTAACCCTTTGCATAAACGGCTCCTCCCAGACAGTCGTGGTCTCGATTTTGGCTCGGGTCCAGGGCCGACCCTTTCGCTGATGTTTGAAGAAGCAGGCCATAGAGTTAGCCTTTATGATCCTTTTTACGCGCCGGATACCCAATCTCTTCGTATCCAATATGATTTCATCACTGCGAGTGAAGTGGTTGAACATCTCCACGACCCGGCTGCAGATCTTGCACTGCTTTGGTCTCTTCTTCTTCCCGGTGGCTGGCTGGGCATCATGACAAAACTTGCTCTCGATAAGGCCGCGTTTTCCACCTGGCATTATAAAAAAGATCCTACCCACGTCTGTTTTTTTGCAAGCGAGACCATGAGGTGGCTTGCCGGGAAATGGCAGACAGAGTTACTCTTTATCGGGGATGATGTTCTTCTTTTTAAAAAACCGGAATAACTCAGCTGGTTTCAGGTTTTTTCTTGCCAAAAAGGGCAGTGAGGAAAATTCCTGCCTCGTAGAGGAAGAAGAGTGGAATGGCAAGAAGGCCGGTGGCCATGAAATCTCCGGCGGTGAGAAGGAAGGCCATAAAGACGATTGCTGCGTAAAAGTAAAGTCGCTTGCTGCGGAAATATTGAGCTTTTACAAAGCCTGCTTTGCCGGCCATGACCATGAGGAATGGTATCTCAAAGGAGAGGCCAAAGGCGAGCACGGTACGGGCAACAAAGGTGAGATATTTTCCGAATTTTGGTAAGGGCTCCAGGCTTTCACTTGCATAACTCATGAAGTAAATCAGCATACGCGGCAAGACGCCAAATAGCGCAAATGCGGCACCTGCGCCAAAAAGAAGGGTCGCCCAGAAGACAACAGTAACGGCGAATTTTTTTTCACTGCTACGGAGTCCTGGGGCAATGAACATCCAGAGTTGAAAGAGGCTGAAGGGAAAGCTGAAGAGAATGCCAATAAGAAGTGAGAGCTTCAGGTAGGAGAGGAAGGCTTCGGGAAGATTGGTGTAAACCAAGTGATCCAGGTGTGGGCTGGCAGCAAAAAGAGGATCCATAAAGAAGCGGGCAATGTTCTCTGAGAAAAAATAGGCGACCCCTGAACAGAGAATGAGTGCCGCAAAGACCTTGATAAGGCGCTGCCGTAATTCTTCATGGTGGGGCCGAAACTGCTCGAGGCTTCTGACAATAAGGGACACTAGCTCTGCTGCTCCGTCGATTCTTTTTTTGCCAGGATCTCGTTGGTTTTGGAGTTATCCACTTCCTTTGCGGGCTCTTCCCGCACAGCTTCTTCCATAATCGATACACTATCTGCATCTTTTTCCACTTCTATATCGATAATTTCAGAAGATTCTTTTTCTCCAGTACTTCTGAGGTCGTAAATTTTATCACGATTTTTGCTGGACCAGTCGTCACTGCTGTCGCCAAGAACATCATCGGTGAGTGCCTTTGCTGCTTTCTGCAGTTCCGGTTTAATATCCTCAAGAGGATTTCCTTCTTCAGTCAAACTTTCTTTAAGTGTGTTGGCTGTTTTTTTAAGGTCGAGGATTCCCTTGGCCACGGAACGGGCAAGGTCCGGTAATTTGTCAGGACCGACCACGATTAATGCAAGAGCAAGTATGAGAATAAACTCAGGTAAACCAATACCAAACATGTGAAAGCCTCAAATTTTCAAGGGGGAGACTGGGCCGAACCTCCAGTTTTCAGAACTGTTCGACTGATGACTGGCAAATGTAAGGTATTTGTTGTGGGGTGTCAACTCCTACGCCGCTATTGGCAGAATGCATTAGGATGCCTCAGGGATGGCCAATTGTATCAATCAGCTGATAGTAGTGCTGAAAGACTTCGTTTGGAACATGGCTGTGCCAGTGACCGCTGATCAGGGCGATAATGTAACAGGTGAAGAATAGTCCCAAAAGAAGTCCCGGCAGGAGGAGCAGGTTGGTATCTTTTGTGCCGGGAACTGCAAGGGTCAGGCATTTCTGTGCAGGGCATACCTGGACACATTCAAGGCAGCCGATACATTCGGCATTGCGTACGGTTGTTTTTCGGGTGATACGAATGGAAGAGGGACAGGCATCTTCACATTTTTTACAATCAATACAGGTTTCAGGGGCGCGTTTGACCTGAAATGGGCTGATCAGGGCAAGGATACCGAGCAGGCCGCCATAGGGACAGAGATAGCGGCACCAAAAATTTCGCAGGACAAATGAAATAAGTAGTATTCCCAGCATGATAGATCCTGCCAGGGTGCTTGGGTGGAGGAAGAAGTGGAGCATTTTTGCATCTGATATCAGATTGTAGGAGGAACGATGAAAGTCAGTGAGATCCTCAAGTCCCATGTTCCAGAGGATAAGATAGCTAAAGAAGCCAAGGAGCAGATATTTCAGGCTGAGTAAGGGGATATCGATCCAGGCGGGAAGTGAAAGGAGTATCCCTGTTTTTTTACTGAACCGTTCTACCATATTAGAAAAAAAGCCAACGGGACATATCCAGCCACAGAATCCTTTGCGTAGAAACAGGCTTATCAGCAGGGCGGCAATAAAAATTGTGAGGCCTGCAGGATGGATGGTGTCAAATCCTGCGCCGAGAAATAATCGTTTCAGGCTGACCAGGGCGCCAAGAGGCAGGAAGGCCTCAACTGAAGGCGGCCTTGCCACGTACTGATGTGTAATGGGATCGAGAGCCCAGAGGTAAAAAGAGTAGAATTGCCAGCCAATAAAGAGGCAGAAAAGAGCGAAGAGCGATTGGCAGGAAAGTCGTAAAAGACTCAGACGAGAGTGAAAAAATTTTTTAGCACGCATTTCTCTGTTTTTGATCATACTGAAAACCCTGAAGCTGAAAGTGGAGATGATTGGAAAAATATAGGGCAATAGTAGCAAACTTCCGCAGAGAATAGCCTTGATTCAGGTCAAGAACCAAAGATATTGTGGTAAAATATGTTTTTTTGATCTGGTTCGCCTGGTCGGCCCGCAAAAGATTGACTTTCAAGGGTTGTCTGACTATATTGACGCGGTTGTCCGTTGACGAAATCCAGGTGCGTTTTGATGTTGTGTTGTTTTACTGATACAATGCGTAACGCAATAAATGTGAGTGAACAGGAGATAGGAAATGTCCAGTGTTGTGGTTGTCGGTACCCAGTGGGGTGATGAAGGGAAGGGGAAAATCGTTGACCTTCTGACCCGTTATGCAGATTGTATAGTCCGATTTCAGGGCGGAAATAATGCAGGCCATACTCTGGTGGTGGATGGCAAAAAATTTGTCTTCCATATCATTCCCTCCGGTATTCTTTATGAAAATAAACGGTGTATGATTGGGAATGGGGTTATTATTGATCCCGGTGTCCTGCTAGGTGAGATCAATGAGCTGAACGAGAAGGGTCTTCCTGTTACCCCGGAACGCATGATTATCAGCGAAAATGCCCACCTTATCATGCCCTACCATCAGAGCATGGATAATGCCAAGGAATCAGCTCTTGCCGATGGGAAAAAAATAGGTACAACCGGCCGTGGTATTGGCCCCTGTTATATGGATAAGGTTGGCCGTACCGGTATCAAAATGGGTGATCTGCTTGATGATTCTCTGTTTCGCGACAAGCTTCAGGCAAATGTGGAAGAAAATAATTTTATACTCACAACAAAGTACAATTCAACACCTGTATCTTTCGACACGATTTATTCCGAATTCCAGAAATTTGCTGAAAAGCTTATCCCCTATATTGGTAATGTCTCTGTTGAACTCGATGTTGCCCGTAAAGCCGGAAAAAACATCCTGTTTGAAGGTGCTCAGGGGACACAGCTCGACATCGATCATGGAACCTATCCCTTTGTGACATCGTCAAACACCATCGCCGGAAACGCCTGTAACGGCTCCGGTTTCGGCCCAGCCCACATTGATTCCGTTATTGGAATTTTGAAGGCCTATACCACTCGCGTTGGCGAGGGCCCTTTCCCCACGGAACTCTTTGATTCTGTGGGGAGAGAATTGCAGGCAAAGGGGGGAGAGGTTGGTGCTACAACCGGTCGAACACGCAGATGTGGTTGGCTTGATGGTGTTGTCGCCGCCGATGCGGCCCGCTTGAACGGCTTAACCGGTCTTGCCATTACCAAGCTCGATGTTCTGAGCGGGCAAGCGACGATTAAAATGGCAAATGCCTATGATCTTGATGGACAAAAGGTAACTGCCATGCCGTCAAATATTAATCAGGCAGCCAGAGTTACCCCTGTATACGAAGAGATGCCCGGCTGGGAGGAAGATATCACAGGTGTTCGTACTCTTGAAGATCTCCCTGTTAATGCAAAAGATTATATTAAACGCATAGAGGATTTTACAGGGATTGAACCGGTTATTGTTTCCGTCGGACCGGATCGGGATGAGACTATGCTGCTCAAAAATCCCTTTGAAACAAAGTAACAGGTGCTTATACACTGCAGAGTTAGAAAGTGTTGACACTTTCGGGTGGCTGGATAAAGGGCTATCGTAAATATATAAAGAATTGAGGATTATGAATGGCAAGAATTACCGTTGAAGATTGTCTGGAAAGCATTGGTGAGAATAAACGTTTTGATCTTGTGCATCTGACTGTGGAACGGATTCGTCAGCACAGACATGGCGAACCGTATCTCGTGGCAGGTAAAAACAAAGAGGTTGTTATGACCCTTCGGGAAGTGGCAGCCAAGAAGGTTACCTTTGAGAATATTAGAAATCTGCCCGATGCTGTAAATGAAGCAGTGACAGAAGAAGTGGAAGTAGAAAATACTGAAGAAGAAAAAGCTGCTGTCTGAAACGATGGCAGGTTAGTAACTTCGTCAAAACAGTAGACAGGCCGTAAGAGAAAAAATGCAGAAATGTTATTATGAAGTGCTGTCAGTCAGCAAGGATGCAGACGGTAGCACGATCAAAAAAGCCTACCGTAAGCTCGCCATGAAATATCATCCGGATCGTAATCCCGATGATAAGGCTGCAGAGGAATCGTTTAAAGAATGCACCGAGGCTTATGAGGTGCTCAGCGATCTTCAAAAAAGAAAAATCTATGATACCTATGGCCATGAAGGTCTGAAAAGCAGTGGATATCAGGGGCCGAGCAACTTTGAAGATATGTTTTCTGGCCTGGGAGATCTCTTTGGAGATCTCTTTGGTGGCGGAAGGGGACGTAGCCGTCGTAACGGACCGCAACCCGGAAACGATCTCCGCTACGATATCGAAATTACCTTTATGGAGGCCGTGCACGGTCTTGCCAAAGAGGTGGCTATAAACAAGCGTGATACCTGCTGGACCTGTGAGGGCAGTGGCTGTCGTCCAGGTCATAAACGTCAGACCTGCCCAAGTTGTAATGGACGCGGTCAGGTTATTCGATCCCAGGGCTTTTTTCAGGTTTCTTCAACATGCCCGCAGTGTCATGGTGAGGGGGAGATCGTGACCGAACCCTGTGGTGATTGCAATGGAAGCGGCCTGGTGGAGAAAAGTAAAAAGGTTTCTTTGAAAATTCCAGCTGGCGTTGATACCGGGGCTCAGATGCGTCTTCGTGGAGAAGGTGAAGGTGGGCGCCGTGGCGGTCCAACCGGCGATCTCTATGTTGTTATTCATGTCCAGGAACATGAGTTTTTTAAACGTGATCGGCAGACTATCTACTGTGAGTTTCCTGTCTCCATGGTTCAGGCGGCACTTGGTTGTAAGGTGGATGTTCCGACGATCCACGGGAAGAAGAAGTTGAGCATCCCGGCAGGAAGTCAATCCGGTGAGCGCTTTACTCTGAAAAAAGAAGGTGTTCCCAGTCTGCGTGGTGGTGTTCGTGGTGATATGATTGTGCAGTTACAGGTGAAGACACCAACGAATCTCTGTGATGAACAGAAAAAGGTCCTGGAAAACTTTGATGAACTCTGCCAGAAACATGGGCAACACAAAGAAAACGAGGGGTTCTTTAGCAAACTTTTTCATGAAGTATTGGGGAAAAAGGAATCCTGATGGAAGCCTTGGGACGTTAGAATGAAAGAAAATCAGGGACAGGAGTTGACTCATTTTGATGCTGATGGCAATGCCATAATGGTGGACGTCAGCAGGAAGCTTGATACTGAACGTGTGGCAACGGCAAGCGGGAAAATTACCCTGTCGCAGGATGCCTATGATCGAGTAAAAAGTGGTTCCATGGCCAAGGGGGATGTGCTTGGAGTGGCACGTGTTGCTGGAATAATGGCAGCAAAAAAAGTGGATAGTCTGATTCCTCTTTGTCACCCCCTTGCAGTAACAAAAATTACTATAGATTTTGTGTATCATGATGACCTTCGTCAGATTGAGATCGTGGCAGTTGTCGGCATTACCGGTAAAACTGGTGTGGAGATGGAAGCGCTCACAGCTGTTTCAATAACTGCATTGACCATCTATGATATGTGTAAGGCTATAGATAAGGCAATGGTTATCAGTGATATTTGTTTGGAGAAGAAAACTGGTGGTAAGAGCGGGACATTTATTCGACCTGAGTGATTGGGTATACAATGTCTCTTTTTCATATTGAATGTTTTTATGTTTAAAATGAGAGGTTTTTTGAATGGAACATAAAGTACTGGATAGCTTCCGAAAGCAACTTGAGGAAAAACGAGCAGATATTCTGAAGGAAGCAGAAAGGACATTGGCTGAGTTGAATGATCAGTCTGGAAACATTCCGGACCCTAACGACCGTGCCAGTGCAGAATCGGGTCGTAGTTTTGAACTTAGAATAAGACAGAGGGAGCAGAAACTGCTTTCAAAAATTGAAGAGGCCCTGCAGAGAATCGAAGATGGCAATTTCGGGGAATGTGACAGCTGCGGAGAACTTATTGGCTTGAAGAGACTAGAGGCCAGGCCGGTCACCACTCTCTGTATTGAGTGTAAAACTGCCCAGGAATCAAAGGAAAAGTCTTTAAGGAAATAGTGTAAATGCCGGAATTAAGAAAAGATCCAGTCCTCGGTCGATGGATTATCATTGCCAGGGAACGTGGGAAGCGACCTTCGGATTTTGTTATTGTTGAATCACCGGGTAGCGGTGGTTTTTGCCCTCTTTGTCCCGGCAATGAAAATACTACCCCCAATGAAGTACTGGCTTATGGCCGTGAAAGTAATATTATCAATTCTCCCGGTTGGAAGGTCCGGGTGGTGCCGAACAAATATCCGGCTCTGGTGATTGAGGGAGATCTTAACCGCGAAGGTGAAGGACTCTATGATAAGATGAATGGGATCGGTGCCCATGAAGTTGTCGTGGAATCCCCCAACCACGATGATGTTTTTTCTGAGTTACCCTCAGAACATATGATCATGATTTTTAAGGCTTTTCAGGTTCGTATTAAAGATCTTGAACATGATGACCGATTTCGCTATGTCCTGGTTTTTAAAAACTACGGTAAGGCCGCCGGTGCCTCTCTGGAACATTCCCATTCACAGCTTGTAGCACTTCCGGTACTACCGAGAAAAATAGAATCGGAGCTGGCGGGTGCTTTAACGTATTATAATTATAAAGAACGTTGTGTATATTGTGACATTATCAGTCAGGAGCTGAAACAGGACATTCGAGTGGTTTGTAAGAATGAATATTTTATAACCATTACTCCCTTTGCTCCGAGAACTCCTTTTGAGATGTGGATTTTACCCATCCGTCACTCCTCTGCCTACCATGAGCAGGATGATAGACAACTGGCATCTCTCGCCGAAATATTTTCAGAAAGCCTTTGCCGGCTTGATGCCTGCATCCCCAAAGTTCCTTATAATTTTGTACTTCATACACAACCTCTGCGTTCACCGCACATGGATCATTTCCATTGGCATTTTGAGATTGTACCCAAGCTCACATCCATTGCAGGTTTTGAATGGGGCTCGGGATTCTATATTAACCCCATGCCGCCCGAAGAAGCTGCCTCCTACCTGCGGGAGTCACTGGAGCGAATATCTTAGAGGACTTCATGAAAAAAATCTTACTTGTTGATGACGAAGAAGGTATCCAGATGCTCTATCGTGAAGAGCTCGAAGATGAGGGATACGAAGTGATTTCAGCCTATACGGGTGAGGAAGGTATCCAGAAATTTAAAGAGGAGTCTCCCGATCTGGTGATCCTCGATATTCAGATGCCTGGGATGAATGGGATTGAAACACTACGTCAGATGAAAATGGAAAATCCCAAGTTGCCTGTTATCCTGAGTTCTGCATATAACGAGTATAAGCAGGATCTTGGAGCCTGGGCTTCCGACGAGTATGTGGTGAAATCATCCAATATTAATGATCTGAAAGAAGCTGTACGTAAACACCTCTCTTAGGACTTGTTCCTGAACTGCTGTTATGAAAAAAATTGAAAGTTATCATTAAGTTATTTTGTTGTTACGAGAAGGTATGTAGGTTGGAGGTTTTTAGCCTGAAGGAAAGACCGCCTTTCACGTGGCCTTCAACCGTTCTGTTCCTTCATCCTTCAGACCTCAGTCTTCCTTACAAATGAAAGATATCCAGAATCAGGAGGATCACCGCCGCATTAATATCAAGAAGGTGGGGGTGAAGACCATCTCCTATCCTGTCACAGTCCTTGATAAAGCTCGTTCTAAACAGCACACCGTTGCTTCAGTGAACATGTATGTGAATCTTCCCCATCATTTTAAGGGAACACATATGAGCCGCTTTGTTGAGATTCTCAATCGTTTTCATGGGGCAATTGATATCGGGAAATTCCATGATATTCTTGCAGAAATGAAGACTAAGCTTGAGGCCGAAGCTGCTCATATTGAAATGTCTTTTGCGTACTTTCTCGCCAATAAGCTGGGAGATCCTGAGACCTTGAAATCGAGAAGGTATGAGTGCTGCATGCACGGTTCTCTTGAAGTGGTGGATGATCTTGAATTCCGGATTGAAGTTCCGGTCTCTCTGGCACTTGCTAAAAAAACAGGTCAGGGCTTGCCACGTTCTCTTGGACATTGGGGGCGTGCTGTTGTTGCAGTTAAATTTAAGAATTTTATCTGGATTGAGGATCTGATTGCTCTTGTTGAGACCGTTATTGAAGGAGAGCGTAATATGGCGCCCATTCAGGGAGAAAACAGTATGTCTGTTGAGTCTCTGACTCGTCGAATAGCCGGGAGTCTTCGAGAGGAAGAGGCGATCAAAGAATTTTCGGTAAAAGTTGAAAATCTCGCAGAGGGCTATTCCACATTTGCCACCATGGACTCTTACTCGTAAAGAGCTGTTATCAAATTTACACTAAAAATGAATAATTATGCCTGAATTACTTTTTGAGATTGGAACTGAAGAACTGCCGGCCGGGTTTCAAAAACCAGCCCTCGACCAGTTGAAAGAGAATTTTATTGCCAGGGCAAGGGAATTGAAAATTGCTCATGGTTCAGTGAGTACCTTAGGAACTCCGCGTCGTCTTGCATTACTGGTCGAAGATCTGGTTGATTCACAGCCTGATTCACGAAATGAGCTTATGGGGCCTTCCAGGCAGGCGGGGTTTGATGGCGAAGGGAATGCTACCCGGGCTGCCATAGGTTTTGCCAGTTCCAGGGGGGCAGATGTCAGCGATCTCAAAGTCGTTGAAACAGATAAGGGCGAGTACCTGATGCTCGTTCAGGAAATAAAAGGGGTGGCGACAACGGAGCTGCTTCCTGACCTTCTCAATGGTTTGATGATGGGGTTCTCTTTTCCCAAATCCATGCGCTGGGGAAGTCATAGCATTTCCTTTGCCAGACCTGTTCAATGGCTCGTTGCTCTTTATGATAGTGAGATTGTTCCTTTTTCCTATCAGGGCACGGCAGCATCAGATACGAGTCGAGGTCATCGTTTTATGGCTAATGAAGATGTGAAAGTAGATGATATTGCCAGCTATAAGAAGAATCTTCAGAATGTCTTTGTTGTGGTTGATCAGGCTGAACGGCGAAGTTTGGTGCTGACCGAGATAGAGAAGGCGGTTTCCGAAACACTTGATGCAACGGTTGCAAGGGTTGCTGTTGATGAAGCACTGGTTGATACCGTCTGTAACCTCGTGGAAAAACCCTACGGTGTCTGTGGCAGTTTTGATGAAAAATTTCTGCAGTTACCGGATGAGGCACTTATTACATCCATGCGGGAGCATCAGAAATATTTTCCCGTGGTTGATAATGAAAATAATCTTCTTCCCCACTTTGTGGCGGTAAACAATACTGATGTTAAGGATATTGCCTTGACCCGTGCCGGCCATGAACGCGTTTTACGGGCACGTCTGGAGGATGCATTCTTCTTTTTTTCAGGTGATAAGGAAAAGAAACTTGAAGAGCGCGTGGATGCCCTTACCGGAATTATCTTTCAAGCAGAACTGGGAACCATGCTTGAAAAAACAGAGCGTATTGTGAAGCTTGCAGGTCTTCTTGCTGAGCAGTTTGCACCTGACTCAGTCGATGATGCCTGTCGTGCTGCCCGCTTATGTAAGACCGATCTTCTCACTGACATGGTAGGTGAGTTTCCTTCCTTGCAGGGAAATATGGGCTGTGCCTACGCTCTGCAGGACGGCGAGTCACAGGCTGTGGCTCTCGCCATTCAGGAACACTACTTTCCCAAACGTGCAGGTGCGGAACTTCCGACCTCCTTGCTGGGTGCTGTGGTAGGGCTTGCCGACAGGATTGATACGATTAGCGGTTGTTTCGGGATAGGTCAGGTTCCTACGGGAACAGCTGATCCCTTTGGATTACGTCGTATTGCTCTTGCTATCCTCCATCTTATAGAGCACTTTGAACTGTCTCTGTCTCTGCATGATGTGGTGCATAAAGCTCTCTCCCTTTATGGGGATAAGGTTAACGGTGGTATGGAAACCGTGCGACAGGTTGTTGCTTTTATCCGTGGTCGATTTGTCAATGATCAACTCTCTCTCGGTGTCGATGCTGAGGCAGTTGAAGCTGTAACAACGGTTGCGTTTGATGATGTTAATGATAGTCTGTTGAAAATTCAGGCACTAAGCGCAATTCGTGCTAAAGAGGATTTTGCGGTTCTTGCCGCCTCATATAAGCGTATTTGCAATATCATTAAAGTTAATAGTGCAACGGATGTGCAGGAAGCTCTTCTTACTGAAAAAGCCGAGCAGAATCTGGCGTCGATTTTTGGAAAGCTTGCTGAAGAGGTTCAGCCCCTGCTTGCTGCCCGTGATTACAATGGAGCCCTCGCAGCAATGCTGATTCTCAAAACACCCGTTGATGAGTTCTTTAATGAAGTAATGGTGATGGCGGAAGATGATGGGGTTCGTGCCAATCGACTTAATTTGCTTACAGCAATATCAGCCCTTTTCTTGAGAGTGGGTGACATTTCGAAAATGCAGGCTAGCTGAGAGAAGGGATTTGCTTGCTATAGGCGGTCTCGAATGAGAATAAAAAAAGCCCACCCTCATATCTGTGAGGGCGGGCTTTTTTTTATTTCAAATCTGCTTAACAGCAGACGCATCCTGAGAAGTTATTATTTTTTAGGATGACAAACGGTACATTTGGCAAGGGCTTTGTCCGTTTTCTTGTGACATTCTTTACAGTTTGCGTGTGCAGCATCTTTAAAAGTGCTGAGTTTGTCAGGCATGCCTGCAGCTTTGTTGTGGCAGGACTCGCATTTTTCAATCTTCTGACCTTCAACATAGGCAACTTGCTTGCCGTCAGCATCCTTGGAGTGGTGGCAGTCACCACAGGTAAGTTTTTCCTGATGCTTTGCATGGGGGAAAACTGCTGGTTTGGCTTTTTTTGCCTTGTCGATGGTAGATTCAAGAGTTATCTCAGCAGGACCGTTTGCATCATTGGCAAAACTTGCTCCTGTAAAACAGAGCCCTAAAACCAGGGCTGTTGCTGCAGCGATCAGTGTAACTTTCTTCATTTTACATCCTCCTGTAAAAATAATGTGTTTCAGCATATGGCTGAATGGTCATTCACCTTGCAGATAGTTTCTACCTTTTTTTGTCGTTGTTGTCAAGAAATGGCCGTTAATTTGAACCATAACTGTGCAGGCCGGAGAGGAGAAAGTTTACTCCATAATAGGTAAAAATAACAGAAATGAAACCGAAGATTGCAAGCCAGGCTATCCGAGTTCCACCCCAGCCACGGGTGTAACGGGCATGAAGAGTGATTGCATAGATAAACCAGGTGATAAGAGACCAGGTTTCCTTGGGGTCCCAGCTCCAGTATGTTCCCCAGGCCGAATTTGCCCATATGGCGCCGGTGATAATACCAACGGATAACCAGAGAAAACCGAACACCATGGTCTTATGGGTTATGTCGTCTATAACCTTCAGGGGAGGGAGAGTCCCGAGGAGGGACTCATCATTTGTTGTCTGTCTCGTTTCACTCATGTTCTTGACCAGATACATGATTCCGAGTCCTGCAGCTACTGCGAAAGCAGCATAACCGATAAAACAGGTGATAACATGGGCAAGGAGCCAGTTTGACTGCAGAGCAGGGACCAGGGGGCTGATCTCCTTATTGATCCCGGTGGCAAATGAGGCGTAAGCCATGGCAAGAAAAGCGAAGGGTACTGCAAATGTTCCTATGACCCGGGTTTTAAATTTCCATTCAATAAGGAGGTAGAGTGCTATGATCGTCCAGGCGAAGAAGACCACCGATTCATACATGTTGGTAAGTGGGGCATGGCCATATCCAAGAGTGTAGGATTCCTGCCATCGGAGAAGAAGACCAGCAGTCTGTACGAGAAAGGCGACGATGGTAAAGATGGTTGCAGCGGGGCCAAGTTTTTTTGCCTTGAATATAAAAATTATGGCATAAAGAATGGTGGAAAACATATAGGTGAATGTTGTAATGCCTAAAAGTTGTGAACTGTCCATATCGTGAAACTCCAATGTCTACTTTTTTCTGTCGATTACTTAGTGTCAGTTTCCAGGTCCGAGGAGAGACTGGTGAAAATCCTTTCAAAACCGACTTTATTTTTATTTGCACTGCCGCTTACCAGGACTGTTGTTCCGTTGTCCTCTTGAGTGAGTAGTATCCATATACGTTTATGAGACATAAAAAATGCCACAAAAAGTCCAAGGATCATTAGTCCACATCCAAGATACACAATCCATACTCCAGGATCTTTTGCTATCTGAAGTCCGGTTGCATACATCTGTTTTCCTGCGATGGTATATTTTTTTCCGGGACGCTCAACGGTTACCTGGTCTCCAGCTTTAAGCCAGAACGTTGAGGCTGGTCCCTGGTCGTCTTTAAACCACACCTTCATTCGTGTGATGGTCTGTCCCATTGCCTCGGCATTAATGATGCCAATACGGGCATTGTGTTTACTGAGTTCCTGCTGCTGTTGAAAGGGCATGGGCACGGTTTGAGTTTCGTTATTCTCCTGGTTGGTAACCGTCAGTAAAAAATCTTCATAGCCCTGATAGCTTGACTGGTAGAAAGTGATTCCCCTGTACGTTAAGGGATCATTGACAACGATCTCTTTTTTCACTGTTACTTTGTTGTCCTCAGATACCGTGAGCACAGATTTGTATGCTTTAGGCATACCGGAATCGTAAAATTCGATATCAAATCGGTCACAGCGCACCGTGAACCCGAGATCAATTGATTTTCCGGTACCAGTTTGAAAAATAGTATTGGTGGCCTGGGTTTCCGGTAACATTATCGATCCCTTGAATCCGTATAACTCACCAATTATGGCTCCAAGAAAAATAACAAGAATGGAAGCGTGAACGATATACACGCCGGTTCTGGTCATCGCACCCTTTTGAGCAAAAAGAAGGAGTGTGTCGTCACGTTTACGCTGGAACGCTTTCCAGCCTTTGGAAGAAAGGCTGTCGCTGAGCTCGGTGGCAAGGGTTTCTTCAGCTTTGTTAGATGTCCAGCTGGCAGATAAACGCATTTTCTGAATACGTTTTGGATCGGTTGCCAGGTTGTCGGCATTTATCTGCCGCCATACGCCTGGAAAACGGTCAATGGAGCAGATGATAAGGTTTGAGGCAAGAAGACCAAGTAATCCCAGGAACCACCATGAGTTGTACATATCAGGGATGGAGAGAACTTGAAAAATTCTTGCAGTGGTTTCACTGTAATTCTGGGCGTACCAGCTCATACTTTCTTTCTGGGGTATTACTGTTCCGATGATGGAAGTGACCGCAAGAAGAAAGAGAGTGAAAAGAGCTAGTTTAACAGAAGAAAAAAAGCTGAATAGGGGATTCTTTTTTTTCATTTGATCCTTGATAATAATTATTAAATGGTTTTCTTTATCAGAATATTTCTGAAAAAGCAAGGTATTTGTCAGGTCTCACAGTATTTCTTTTGCTGCCTGTTATGTACCACGTTGTAGATGGTGATCGCAAATCTATTCATGGCTGGTCAGAAATTAACAGGTGTGGGCAGGTATGCATTGATACAGGTCAAAATTTAGTAATAAAGAAAAAATAAGGAATATGTAAAATTACTAAGCCTTATCACCCCTGTCAATAAAGGTTTTTTTGTAGTCTTATGGCTTTTCAGGGGCTGGTAGGACCAGGCAGGTGCTTCTGTGGAAAAACACTTGCCATTCTTGCGGAAAACAGGTATAAAAAGCAGTTTCTCGTTTGTCAAAGGAAAATGAAAGAAATTTTTTTATGATATCCGAAAGTTGTAAACTCTTTCGGAATCAAACCATATAAGGAGATCGTCATGGCTAAAGTCTGTCAGATTTGTGGCAAAGGGCCTGCCACTGGAAATAATGTTTCTCATGCACACAATAAAACCCGACGTCGCTGGTTGCCGAACCTCAAAAGAGTTCGCATGTTGACTTCAGGTGGCAGTGCTGTCAGGGCTCGTGTTTGTACCCGCTGTATTCGTTCGGGGGCAGTTGTTAAGCCTGCCTGAGTAGAATTTTGGGTGGTGTATTTATGTAAGTTATTAAGGGTGATAAGGATTGATTCCTGGTCACCCTTTTTCTGTTTCAAAGGAGTTGGATATGAGTGAAGAGATAAAATTTCTCCCTCGTGAGGAGGCGCTGCAGCTGGTTGGGGCAATTCAGGAAGAAGAGGATATCCATAATCAGGACAGGCAAATTCTCACTGTCTACAATAAAGACGATCGTGAAGTGTGCTGGTTTGATTTTGAGGAATTGGAGAAGGCGGTTGGTGATGTCCCCAGGGATCAGAAAAAGGAAATGATTCAGGATTATATCTTAAAACATATTCCCGAATGGGCACGTGATATTTAATTATTAAAGTAGTAGCCAATTGCAAGTGTTTAACGGGGGAGTGACGAAACCCAGGGAAGAAAAACGTTCGTTATTTCGTTGGATGTTTAATTCAATATCCCCTTTGGCATTGGTGGAACCGGTTGCCCCCCAAGTGTCACTCCGCCATCTATTTTCAGGATACTTCCTGTCATGTAGTCTGCATCTCTGATAAGAAAAAGAGTTGCCTCGGCAACTTCTTCAGGAGTGCCGGTTCGTTGCAGCAGGCATTGGCTGCGGATTGCTTTCTTTTCCTCTTGCTCAAGTTCCCCCCAGCCTCTTGTTCCTTCTCCATGTCGCTGACGGATAAGTCCCAGCATCAATTCATTTACTCGAACAGATGGCGCGGCTTCACGTGCCCAGGTTTCCGTGAAAGAAGAAATAGCACGGTTTGCAGCACTATATGCATCATTGAAAAATGGTGCTGTGGCTCCGCTGCGACCGCTGATGCCTGAGATGGAAGAGATGTTGACAACGGCTCCTTCGCTGCTCTTCAGTAAAAGTGGAAGACAGTGGTGGAAAAGGAGCCACTTGGCTTTCAGGGTTGTGGATATCTCAAGATCCCATTGCTCAGCATTGTGCGGGAGGTCATAACTTCCATGAACGACTGGCATGCCTCCGCGTTCAATATTGTTCACCAGAATATTGAGGCTGCCATACTTCTTGTTTATCTGGTTTACCAGGTTTCGTACGGCAGCATCCGATCTTAGATCAACTGGTAGGGAAAGAAACGAAAATCCGGCGTTTTTAAATTCCTCTTCCATCTCCGTAATGGATTCCGGCCAGTCAAAGGTGGGAAGAATAAGCCTTACCCCCGCTTCCCCTAATTTTCTGGCAATTTCCCTGCCTATGGCCCTTGATGCTCCTGGCACAAGTGCGGTTTTTCCTGATATATCCATTTTACGTGTCCCTTTCTACCTGTTGATGGCGGTTGGTACCCCTGATGCTTGCCGATAAAGGATCGTCCTTACTGTTGGAAATTACAAATATCTTAATACATTCCCTGGAATGCGGCGCAACAAGAGTGATCTTTCCTGGGCTGTTTTTTTGGAGGAAGCCCTCGAGTGCCCCCTGATTCATCCAGTCTCTGTAGTTATGGTAATGGTTGAGACCGGCTGCCCGTTCAATGATAGGGATAAGAATTTTCCCAATGAGAAACGAGGAACAGCTTTGTGTGGGAGTGGAGTAATCAGCAATAATGATATGACCATTATGCTTCACGAGTCTGCAGGCTTCTCTGAAGATGGCTTTATGGTGAGGGGCAGCCTTCTCATGAAGAGCAAAACTTATAACGATAGCGTCGTATTTATTGTCAGCGATGGGCAATTGAGTGGCATCTGTTTCAAGATAGTGAATGGACGACGGACTTTTCTTGCGAGCATTGCTGATCATTGCAGGAGAGTTGTCAACTCCGGTGAGCAGCATATTCTCTTCACTCAACATTCGCAGCTGTTCGCCGGTCCCACAGCAGATATCGATAACATTTTTTGCCCCGGAATGCTTGAGTATGGTTCTGATATTACGACGAATAGAGCGCAGGCCCCGGGAGAGTAGAAAGTCATAAATCGAGGCTGTATATTTATATTCATCTTCGTCCTGCATGGTCTTGCGATTCCATACTAAATGGTTATAATTCTTAATTGCCTTGATACGGCAGCCTTTGTAAACGATATGTTTTGTTTTTCTACTGCCAAAGTGAATGTAGCATATTATCATTGCTTCTTCCAGATTTCACCTTGAGTGATAGTATGGCAATGAATAACCTGAATAGAACAGGAGAAAGAATGGTTTTTTGTAAAAAAATTGGAATAGCTGTTTTAGCGGGTTTTCTTTTTGTAACAACGTTTTTGTTATCACCCTGTCTGGCTGATTGTTTTTCTACGGCATGGCCTCATGAAAAGAGTGATCTGAGACCAGATCCATCCATTACCTTCGGGCGGTTTGAGAACGGGTTTCGCTATATACTGAAAAAGAATTCTGAGCCCAGAGACAGGGTGGCGATGTCACTCAACATTCAGGCGGGATCTCTTAATGAAAATGATGATCAGCGAGGCATTGCCCATTTCCTTGAGCATATGCTTTTCAACGGGACAACGCATTTTCAACCAGGAGAGTTGGTCGAATATTTTCAGTCAATCGGAATGAGTTTCGGTGGGGATACCAACGCGCATACCAGCTATGATGAGACCGTTTACGATATTATTTTACCAAAGGGCACCGCTCAGGATATAGACAAGGGATTGTTGGTTCTTTCTGACTATGCCCGGGGTGCCCTGTTGTTGGAGACGGAAATTGATCGGGAGCGGGGAGTAATACTTGCTGAAAAAAGGAGTAGAGATTCAGCTGGGTATCGTGCCCATGTGAAAGAGACGGCATTTTCCATGCGAGGTACCATGCTCCCTGAGCGCATGCCTATTGGGGTCCTTGAAACTTTGAACAAGGCAGACCATTCTCTGATGAAGAGCTTTTACGATGCCTGGTATCGCCCTGAAAATATGATGTTGGTTATGGTTGGTGATTTCGATCTCGAGGAAATTCAGCCCCTGGTGGAGGAAAAATTTGCAGGACTGACAGGAGAAGGAGAACAGCCTCCATGTCCTGAATTTGGACGTTTGCAGCATGAAGGTTCTGAGTTCTTTTATCATCATGAAGCTGAAATGGGAGTTACTGAAACAAGTATTGCAAGTCTGTGGAATGTGGAACCCGAGGATGATTCTTTTGCACTGCAGGTGAAGGAATTGACAGGTTATGTAGCAAGTAAGATTGTTCAGCATCGTCTCGATGAACTTACAAGAAAAAGTGACACACCCTTTACTTCTGCAAAAGTGTATTCCGGAACCTTTTTAAATCGCATTGGGTACGCGGAAATTGGGGCCAAGAGTGATGCGGATAAATGGCAACAGAGTTTGTCTCTGATTGAAAACAGCCTGCGGCAGGCCCTGAACTTTGGGTTTACCGGGATTGAATTACAGCGTGTGAAAAAAGAGTTACAGGCAGAGCTTGATTCGGCAGTACTGACTGCCAAAAGTAAAAACTCCAAGGAGTTGGTATCATCTATTATTCGCAGTATTAACAACAATCGGGTAGTGCAGTCACCGGAACAGGACAAAGCGTTGTTTGCTCCCGTTCTTGAGTCGATGACTCTTGCGGATGTTGAAAAGGAATTTCGGGATCTATGGTCACATTCCAATCGTCTGGTGAAAGTGAATGGGAATGCAGTTATTTCTGAAAAAGATCCTCTTCCTGTTATTGAATCGAACTACAGGGCCGCAATGGACATAGATGTTGTTGCCTATGCAGATACAATTCAGAAGGATTTCCCCTATCTCCATCTTGGGAAACCGACGCCCGTAAAAAGCAAGGAGCAGTTTGTTGACATTGGAAGTAAGCGTGTGATCTTTGATAACAATGTTGTTCTGAATCTAAAAAAAACCACCTTTGCCCCAAATGAGATTCAGATCTCTGTTGATTTTGGCCACGGTGCCTCAACGGAACCTGCGCCTGCCCTCTCCATGTTGACAACTTCCGTTATAAATCAATCCGGCACATCAACCCTGAGCAAGAGTGAGCTTGACAGAATTCTCTCAGGGGCCAGCGTTGAAACGACATTTCGTGTCAATCCGGATTCTTTTAGCTGGCAGGGAAAGTCTCTCAATAAAGATGCTGAGTTGCTCTTTCAGGTACTGCAGAGTTTAGTTGCTGACCCGGAAGTAGATATGAATGCCTTTCAGGTAAGCATGGATACGTTTAAGCAGTTTTATGATGGGGCAGCAACAGAAGTACAGGGCATTATGAGTATGCAGGGAGAATCTTTTCTTGCAGGGGGAAGTCAGCGTTTTGGCCTGCCCCCATGGACTGTTTTTTCTCAACTGGATAGAAGACAGATTGAGGAGTGGTTTTTGCCCGCAGCCGGGAAGAGTGCGCTCGAGATCTCTCTTGTTGGGGATTTTGATGAAGCTGAAGTGCTTCGTCTGGCTGAAAAATATTTCTCAGTCCTGCCCGAAAGAACCTCGACTCCGGTGGAGAAGGTGAACATCTCTTTTCCACAGGGGCAAAGTCTCAGCCTGACAGTTCCTTCTTCCATCGACAAGGCGATGCTCGTTGTTGCCTGGAAAACGGATGATTTTTGGGATATTCAACAGACAAGGGGGTTACATCTCCTGGCAGAAATATTCTCGGATAAAATGAGAAGAGTCGTTCGGGAAAAACTCGGAGCATCTTATTCACCTCAGGTATACAATGCATCGAGCCGTATCTATGACGGTTTCGGGGTTATGCGGGCTGTTCTTATCGTTGATCCAGGTCAGGTGGAAATACTGCACCAGGAAGTGTTAACCATAGCAAGAGAAATATGGCAGGGCAATATCAGTAACGCGGAACTTGAACGTGCCAAGGAGCCTATGCTTACCTCTTTGAGGGACATGGTTCGGACTAACGGTTACTGGTTGAAATCCGTACTTGCAAACTCTGCCAGATATCCAGAACAGTTGGAGTGGCCCACTACTATTCTCTCTGGTTTCTCCTCATTTTCTCTTGAAGATGTTCAAGCTTTGGGCGCAAAATATCTGAACCCGGAAAATGCAGCCAGCATCACTATTCTTCCTGAAAAGTGACGGCTAATGGATTCTGTATGCTTGTGAAAAGGATGCTGTCTAAGCAGTGACACCATCTTTTTGGCCTCTGGGGACTCACCGAACTTTCTCGAGTCAGGGAATGGGTTGTTGGCAGTTAGCCAACAACCCAGAGGGCCAGATCCTGAAAATGTTTGATTGCCCTGTCAGAAACCCCTCCAAACAGCCCTTTCGATGTGGCTTTTCCTCTTCTTCCCATGACTATCGTGCCACAATCTCGTTTTTTAGCTTCGCGGATAATGCTGTGAGCTTCTTCAATATCGGTGCTTTCCGGAAGTATCTGAATCTGTTTTTCGGGGATTCCTGCGTTTAGAAGAAGCTGTTGCGGACCATTGAAGAGGCAGTCTGTACCGGAAAGGTGTGTGTCACTCCAATCCTTTCCCCATTTCTTATAAAAAAGCTCGGGTTTACAATGAATTTCTTTGCCAAAAATGGCTGTGCAGTGGAAGAGACAGATCTCTATATCTGTCCTCTCTGCAAAAATATGGCAGAGATGGTCAATGGCCATCAGTGAGTTTACGGAACCATCCACCGGAACGAGAAATTTTTTCGATTGTACCTCCCCGTCAATGATCCATAAAGGCGTGTTGTGGCATTTTTGAAACAGGGAGCTTGACACGGAACCCATCAGCATTTCACTTATTCCATTCAGACCTCGTCTGCCAATGAGGACGGCATCCAGTAAATCTTTCTCTGCCGTTTGCTGAATTGCGGCTGCAAAATTGTAGCCGCAGGTGTGAACGGAGCTGTGAATACGATCCGAGGTGATATTATTGCGGAGAAGTTTTTCAGTGGCTTTTTTCAGGTAGCGCCTGGCAGAGGATTCCTTTGTACCTTGAACAGTATTCGTCGGAATAAGCGAGTTCTTTTGATCTGCTGCAGAGGGCATGATGGAACTTCCAGCTGTGATCCAGGTGCAGAGATGAAAGTGAATATGTGGATCTGCTGCAAAGAGGGTACTGATATAAGTAAGGGACTGGTTTGAGTATACCGAGCCATCAATGGCAATAAGAATATCTTTCTGCATAAGCCCTCGTCATGTGTATCTGTGTCAGTTATTTCGCTGTTTTTTGTGTATCTCTGCTCTGATGCTCCTTCTCCTTGGTTTCTTTGGGATCAAAGAAGTGCACCATATATTGAAAAATAAAAACAAAGAGAAAGACAACAGCATAGACCAGTATCCAGTCCCACATATTTCACTCCATGGTATTTCTGCAAACAGAATAATATTGTGTATATGAAACAAAAGTAGTCAGTCTCCGTCTCTTTGTAAAGTCCGAAGAATCATATTGGCATCAAAATATTACTCTTTGTTCACGGGCGTTACCTCTGTTGTCTCATTCCTCTTCACAGCTGTCTTTCCTGAAGGAGTAACGACTCTGCGTTTTCGTACTATTGGTTTCTTTTTTGGCTTTGGTGGAGCTTTTTTCCAGGTACTGGTTTCACTGAAACAATCCCAGCCCCAGCGCAGCCAGCGAAGAAGTGCAATGGCAAGCCAGAGTGCCCAGAGGAGCATACTGATACGATAGGTGAGCAGTGGTACCGTTATGACCCATGCTGATGGCAGGAGGAAGTCAGCCCTGTCCTGGTACCAGTGGAGAGAGTGGCCATTTGAGCCATTACCACCGATCTGCATATCCGGATGACCGAGGAGTCCCTGTTCGATAGCGAAGAACAGTGCTCCAAGAGCGGCGAAGGTGAGGAGAACAAGGACAACCTGCATTATATTGAAAGTGGCTGTCTGGGTTATTTCATGACCTTTTTTTCTACGTAACCCGAGGAGAAGCAGCCATGCAACTACCACCGCAGCAATGGGTGCTGGAACCTGGCTCAGGCCAAGACTCAGAAGGAGCCATTGTAAGGTGTTTAAGGGGGTAAGTTTGACGCGTCCAAGGAGCAGGGCAATAAGAATAATAACCAGCAATTCTCCCCAGAAGAGAACCGCAGGACCTACCCGTGGTCCTCCTGTTAAGAGAATCCAGCGGGAGGAGGGGACGGTCATCTCAATGGATGCATTAACACTTTTGATCCCGAGGTCAATGGTTTCTGTAGTCAGTCTGGTACCGACGCCCTGTTTACTGCGCCATCCTATTTCCAGATTTTGCGGTCCGGGTTGTATTGGAAAACTCAGCTGACCGTTATTCAACTGTAATGGGAACTCTTTGCCATTTATCAGGGTTTTTTGTAAATCGATATCTGGAGGCAGGGTGATACTGTGCTGTAGGCCACGGCTCGCATTGAGGGAGACAAAGAGTGTTGTTTCGGTAGCACGCAGACCCGGTTTCACCACAACTTTGCTTCGATTAACTGTCATTGTGGGGCCGGTAACTCCCTTAGGGCGGCTGATGGCGAGTTGCAGGGATTCACCAGGATACGGATGGTACTCCGGATAGCGTTTCCCGGCTGGATTGGTCTGGTTTATTTCCGGCAGGCCCTGCGTTTCCACATGCCAGATTGGGCTTACGTCAAGAAACCAGATCTCGGTCCAGGAGGAAGTGAGTGGCGCCGTGAGCCTGATTGAATCAACCGGATCCATTGAGGAGTGGAAGGTAAAACTCTTCTGTTTGGACCCCATATTGATTCGAGCATGCTGTTTTCTGAGTTGGAGGCCAGCGCTGGTGACATGTTCTCCGGGGAGAAGCGGAATGTCGAGGGCAATAACAGTGTCAGGACTGAGACGTATGATTCTGGTGGAAACCGTCCACTTTAACCCCATATGGAGTGTCCGTTCGATCCTTACGAATGCTGGTATCTGGATGGTGTCAGCATCGTCTGTCCCGGCATTGTCTTCCCTGGCAGCAGGCGTAATTCTGCTGAGACTGATCTGTTTATCCAGACGACCATCTTCGTGAAGGCCATTAATCGACCAGTCATTAAGGAGTGCCTGTCCCTGTCGCGGTAATACAGGAAAAGAAAAAGAGGCTTTATCCTGACTGTTTAGTTGTTTCTGGAGCAGTATAGTGTGGCTGCCTTGCTCAACACGGATAAGAGAATAGCCCTGGGAATCCAGACGTACAATTTGTGCCGGCTGTCCATCGAGGGTGATCCTGGGGAAAAATCTGTTTTCTCCAGGAAGGGTGATAGCCCCCCTGATAAGAGAATCAACCTGGAGTTCAACTGTCAGCAGGTTCTCCTCTGTACGGATAATGCAGTTGCTGATTGTTGCACACTGGTCACCACATTCCGGTGCCCTCAGGAGCCTTTCCTGTAATTCTTGGAGGATTTCAGGAGGGGGGACTTCTGCCGATGCATGTTGGGGGCTAAAGACAATTGCAATGAGAAATACAAGAGAAGCTCCAAGGGTTTTAGTCTGCTTAGAGACACCTGTCCTGCCACTGGATATCAGAAACTTCCTGAGAAATCCCCCAATGAGCAGGGTAAGCAGAAAAACTCTTACAAAGGCCAGGACGGTGTTGCTGAATGGGGTAAGAAAAAAGAATGAAATATTCTGTTCCGGACTCACAGGGCCATTCCAGCTCAGGTAGATCTGCTGCCACTTCCAGTCGGGAAGTCCAGGCCCCGTTTGAATCATATCCTGTGGATCAATCTGTATGCTTTTGGGTTTTTCAGGTACCTGGCTTGTGCCCAGGCTGTAATAGGCCTGTTTTCGAACGGTCTTGCTCCTGGGTTGAGGTAAAGCAGCGGATTCCGTCAATGAGGCGTCATGTTCCATGGTGGGTGAGGCGAGTGGGAGGTGTTCACTATCCGTCTGGTATTCGTTGGTAATTCTAAAATGATCGCCATATTCGAGCTGTGGGTAAATTCCCACACGTATTTGGTTAATCATATAGGGAACGGAGCTTACGATGATTACAATGAGTATTACCAGACCGGCCATTCTACAGAGTCGTTTTCCGGTCGTGGCCGTGATGACCTGCTGCATGGCGAGAAGGCCAAGGAGTGGCAGCCAGAGATAGCGTGGCGACCCTTGTTGGTGAAAGGAGAAAAAAAGAAGAAGAATCGCAATCCCCCCCCATCCAAGTCCCAGGATTCTTGATGTGGCCAGGCCAATGATCAGAACCATGAAAATATCGAGCAGAGTCCAGCGATTAAGCCATGTCGACACCCTGTCAACCCCCGTGGTGGTGAGCAGTTTCCACCCGGGTGGCAAGTTCAGTTCCATGGAGAGCTGTTGGAAGGTATGATCCCAGCCGAGCGCAGGGATTTCAAGACATCCCTGTGAGACATTTTTTTGAATACGCGATTCTGCATACAGTTCAAGGCTGCCCTGTCGTACTTCGACACCTGTCCTGTCAGAGTCCTTAAGTTGGGTGATAAGTCTTGAACTTCCTTCGACCTCTACTTTCCCCAGGATAAGTGATGGATTAACGTTAAGTCGCCAATCACGCGTCATGGTTCCGCTGAGAGCATCATACGCGGTGAGTCCGCTTCCCTGCTCATCAAGCCATATTTTTCGATGGATCTTGAGGCGGTTTGGTACAGGGTTGGGATTGCCTCGATTTTTTTGAGTGAGGGTCATAACCCCTTCGGCTGTGATCAGATATGCGGGGAAATTTCTCCATTTTTCCGGAAGTGAGGTACGGGAGGGATCTAGCGGGGAGAGGGTATTGATTTCAATCTGGCGTAATTTGGGGTCTGCTTCAAAGACCCATATCTCTTCAGTGGGCCAGGTGCCATCGATATCTCCCATGGTCAGGGTCGCTGGAGAGAGCGGTTCACTGTTTCTCAGGGTCAACTGGATTTGCCATTGACCCGGTCGAACCTGGATCTGCAGTCTGCCACTGCTATCAATGCGTACCGGAAGTGGAGAGTTCAATAGTAGCGGAATGAAGGGATTACCCGTTTTGAGTCCGAGGGTCTCCTGACGTGGGTTGCCGGAAACGATCAACTGGATATGTAACTGCTGAGTTAAGGGAACACCGTCAGTGATTTTACGGAAGACTTGAAGAGTAAGACTTTCTTCACTGTTTTTTTGTGTTTCCTTAGTATGTTTGAACCACAGCCTGCCCTGTTGATCGAGTTGCAGGCGTGTTACTTTTTTACCTAGAAGTGTGAGGTGGACGAGTCCGGTTTCTGCGGGGACAAGGAGATTTTCGGGAAGGCTATTCCATGCAAAGCTTCCTGTTATTGTATGAGCGCCGGGATCAAGCCAGATGGCTGGGCGCCCCCGATCAGTGCTTACAAGAAGTTTCTTTTCACCGGATTGTACATTGAAAGGCCAGAAGGGAGTGTTGCCCGGAAGTAGAACCAGGCTTCTGGTTTCAATCAACCATTTCTGGCTGAAGGTTGCTCCGTCCTCACGTACATTCAGCTCAATCTCCGAGGGCCATGTGCAGTAACGTCTGCTGCTCTCTGTGGTATCGATACTACATAATTTTTCTTCCTGGTCGTAGAGGACCCAGGGAATCCACTGTTGTAATTCGGTTGGAATCCTGCTCTCTGCCAGTGAATGCGACGGAATGGATGTCATGCTGACGAGTAAAAAAAACTGAAGTAACAGGATGAAATGTTTACATACAGGCCTGAGGGAGGTTCTCATTTTCGGGATCCAGAGTGAGGGGGATAGTATTATTGGAAGCTGTCTTTTCAGTATAGCTGGCAACAAAAAGCTTTGTCAAATATACAGCTGTGGAGAACTCTCTTTTGGTGTAACATGCCTCTAAAACCAAATATCACTATAAAAGATGTTCCCCGAAGAAAACTGTCACTAGATTCTTATGCGTGGCTGAATGGTAATTGAGTTTCTAACAAAAAGGAGAAGCATTGTCCAGGTCGGTTACTTTTAAAGAGCTTTTTCCCTGTCCCACGGTTCAATTTGTTGATGTACGTTCTCCTGTAGAATTTTCTCAGGGACATATTCCTGGAGCCGTAAATATTCCCCTCTTTACAGACGATGAGCGCGCCAGAATCGGTACCATCTATAAACAGGTGGATCAGGAACAGGCCCTGGCTCTTGGCGAGGAAATTGCCAGGCCAAAGGTCGAGCAAATTATCACCCTTATCGAGGAAATGTTGCCGGCTGATATTGTCATCTATTGCTGGAGAGGTGGGAAGCGAAGCAGTGAAGTCTGTCGTTTGGTAAATGAGGCAGGAGTTGCGGTCAAACGTTTGCATGGAGGATACAGGGCCTATCGTCGTGGAATCAGAAGCTGTATCGAACAGCCACGGAAATTATGTATTCTTGGTGGAAAAACAGGAAGCGGCAAGACTGCTATTTTGCAAGGGCTTCAGGCGCAGGGAATACAGGTGATCGATCTAGAGGCTCTGGCCCACCATAAGGGGTCAGTTTTTGGTCATATTAACGAGGGAGCACAACCGACCACGGAGCAGTTTGAAAACGATTTCCACCAGGAACTGCAAAGACTTGATCCTGAGAACGTACTGCTTCTTGAAAACGAGAGTTATGTTATCGGCTCAGTCCATCTTCCCCCACCCTTGCTTTTGCAGATGCGGGCAGCACCTCTGCTGATAATCGAAGTGCCGGTGGAAGCGAGAATTGATCGTCTGGTTCAGGAATACAGCACTACCGATAGGCAGGAGTTGACCGAGGCCTGTCAGCGTATTGCACAGAAATTGACCCGGCCAAGATTTCTGGAAATAATTGATTGTATTGAGAGAGACGATTTGAGAACTGCCTGTGAGCACCTCCTGGTATATTACGATTATTACTATAATCGTGGAATTGAGAAACGAAAAAACCAGGAAATTTCTTTTTTGTCCCTGAGTGGTTTTGCTCTTGATGATGATATTACAAGAGTTAAGGATACTGTAATAATACAACATGCAGTCTGACATAATATGAGCTGCAGTTGTCCAGGTGGCAAGCAGTATCCGATTGAAAAAGGCAGTGCCGTTTTCCATGCTGGACACTGCTTATTCAGTTAAAAGGTTTATTTCGTTCAATCACCACCTACCTGATTTCCTTGAGCATCACTTCCAGGTCCTATTTCCTGACCATTTTCATGTTGGACTTTATCTCCACCAGCCCAAACGGGTGCAACGGCTACACTTAAAAAAGAACTAAAGAGGCCATAAGTGCCAATAATCTTCTCATTGTAGGATCTCCTTTAAAATCTGAGGTTTGTTTTTGCCAATACCACAGGGAGTGGCACGGTCTTTTTCAACTCACATTAATTTGCGTTTGTTTGTGTAGATCACCGGTGAAAAATATTCAATGCTACAGTGTCGTACTGGTGTGTTTTGTTAAGGGAATTTATGAATATGCTTGAAACACAGCATGTTATGAAGAATGAAAAAACAGTATGGTGAGTGTGCTTAAGTTATCAGGATGCCTGGTTGTGTTGTAAGAGCATGTTTTTATTGAATAAGTTATGGGTTAATTTATTGGTAAAGAATGGCTCTTATCTGTTTTATTCCCTCGAGAATTCGCCTGGTTGGTCGTGAAACCAGCTGTTCATCAACAAGAGATATCTTTCCTTCTCGTATTGCCCTAATAGCAAGGAATCCAGGTTCCTCGGCAATCTGTTGGGTCGTGACACGATTCATTCGTCCCTCTTGGGCGAGAAAAAAATCTATTTCATCAGCGTGGAAGAGGATACGTTCTTTTCCGTATGCGGCAATGTTGGTGTCTCTACGAGCGGTGGCATCCGTGGCAATGTTTATGCCGCCAGCCTGTTCGAGCGCAAATATTGCAATAGATGTGGGAGAGAACGTCTTCATTTTCGAGTGAATAGATTCAAAATAGACTTTTGGCCGATTCTGGAGAGGAACCATTTGGGTGGCCTGGTGAATCTTTTGAAGCTCATTGTTAAACTCTGCAACCATTTGAGCAGCCGCTGTGTTTCTCCCAGTGAGGCTGCCGAGTTGTATCCAGTAGGCAAGCATTTCGTCGATACTGCGTGGCTGCAGCGAGATAACCGTTATCCCGGCCTCTTTTAGCTGGTCAATGAGCTGAGGGACAGCATTTGCGATCATGGGTCTGATCAGGACCAGATCTGGACCTGCAGCGATGAATTTCTCAGCATTGTCGCGATGGCTGAAACGTTGTTTACTGAGAATTTCAGGAGGGTAGGTGTCGCTGGTTGCGATCCCTATCAGTTCCCCTGTTATTCCGAGGTCAGCGAGGTTCTCCGTATGGGCAGGATAGAGTGAAATAATACGTGAAAATGAGGGTTTGGTGTCGCTGCCATGGAGAGGGGAGCAGGACAGAGCGGAATGGATCAGTGTCACAAGGATGAGAAGACGTAAAATATTGAGCATTTTATTGATACTGATAGTGAATTTGCGGACGCCCGTTTCTGGGAGTGCGGGTGACGTTTGCCCTGACGGAAAAGACGTTCTGGAGGAGGTCTCTGGTGAAAATTTCAGCCACCGGGGCATTGGCGAAAAGAGTCCCATCCTTGAGTACCAGGCAGTCATCACAAAATGCCGCTGCTAAATTAAGATCGTGGATGGCAGCAATAACGGTGAGTCCAGTGTTGTCAACACGTTCACGTATCACCCTCATGATGGCAATGGTGTGCTGAATATCAAGGTTGGAGGTTGCCTCGTCAAGGACCAGAACTTCTGTTTCCTGGGCAAGGGCTCTTGCCATGACCACTCGCTGTAATTCTCCGCCGGAAAGGGCGATAACGGGGCGATCCCGGAGATGGAGAATATCCATGGTTTCCATGGCCTGTTCCACAGCCGCTCTATCGTGGGCTGAAGGTGATGAAAATCTTGGAATATGGGGATGGCGTCCCATAAAAACAACGTCCCTGACACTGTATTCAAAGTCCATTGAAAAGTGCTGGGGGACGAGCGCCAGCCTGACTGCCAGTTGCTGGCGTGAATAATCGCTTAATTTCCTGCCTCTGTATTTGATAGATCCTGAACGGGGAGGAAGGGTTGCCATAAGGAGTTCAAGGAGTGTGGACTTGCCACTGCCGTTGGCACCAATCAGGCCATAAAATCTTCCCTGTTGCAGTTGGAGGTCGAGATTTCTAAGCACCGTATTGTTACGATACCCAAAGGAAAGATTCTCGATATGAAAAAGAAGTCTTTTGTCCCTCATGATACATTTGCCAGCTGTTTTTTGCGGAAGATGTAACAGAAAAACGGTCCACCGATAAGGGAGGTCAGGACACCAATTGGGATCTCGGATGGCAGAAGGGCACGGGTGATAGTGTCGGCCCCAAGAAGGAGGGTGGCCCCCCCCAGGAAACATGCGGGAAGGAGAATCCGATTGTCGGGGCCAAGAATCATACGCAGAAGATGAGGGATGATGAGACCCACAAAACCAATGATTCCGGAAACTGAGACACAGATGGCGGTGATCAGTGAGGCGCCCACCAGGAGCATCTTTTTGACTCGGCCGCTTTCAACACCCAGAGTATTTGCCGTGCGTTCCCCTAGCGCCATAATGTTCAGATCACGAGCAAAGTAGAGGGTGAAGAGAAGTCCAGGCATGACAATTACCGAGGTGCTGAGAACATCGCTCCAGGTCCTGCCGACAAAACTGCCCATAAGCCAGAAGATAATGATGCTTACCTGTTCATCTGCAAGGTATTTTATGAATCCGATACCGGCAGAAAGAATAGCTGCAATAATAACCCCGGAAAGTATCAGGGTGTTGGATGAAAGTTTGTTATCGGTCGAGGCTAGGGAGAAGACTCCGATAAGTGTGGCAATGGCACCAATAAATGCAAAGATCGGAATTGAAAACCATGCTGGAACAACAACACCGAAGAGGGTCAGGATAATGGCAAGCGAGGCGCCAAAAGCAGCACCGGATGATATTCCAAGAGTGTAAGGGTCGGCCAGCGGATTTAAGAGGATGGCCTGAAATACGGCTCCAGCCACGGCAAGACCACCGCCAACAAGCGCCGAGGTAAGAATACGGGGCAAACGTACCTCCATGACAACAAACGGAAAGGTGGGATTGATGGTGGTGGAGTCTCTGCCAAGGAGTTTGTTCCAAAGAATTTCAAGGACCTCTCCGGGGCTGATCTGTAGGAATCCCATCCCGGTTGCGGTAATAATTGCTGCACAGAGGATGAGTAGTAACAGTGCTAGTATGAGTAGTGGTTTTGTACCGGTCATTGTGTAAAATGGCATGGGAGGGCTGAGAAAGATTGATGGAAAGTAATAGTGAAGATGGGAGTTTTTGTCAATCTCCTTATCTTGTGAGGGAATTACTCTGGAAATGAATCGGATGAACTGTTAAAATGAGGGCGTTCTATTTATGGAGTCTATATGGGTAATAAATCTGAAAACTATATTTAAAAGTGGAGCCGTCATGAAACGAATTGCTTTGTTGTCTTTTATCTCCCTCTTATCCGTCGTACTTTCCAGTTGCGGCTATAACAGTCTGCAGATCCAGGAAGAGGGCGTCTTTAAGGCATGGGCTGATGTGGAATCCACCCTGCAGCGGCGTGCTGATCTTATTCCGAATCTGGTGGAAACGGTTAAAGGCTACGCAAAACATGAGCAGGAAACATTACAGGCCGTAATTGATGCCAGATCAAAGGCCAGTTCGGTGCAGATTGCAGCAAAGGATTTAAATAATCCTGCAGTAATGCAGCAATTTCAGGCGGCCCAGGGAGGCTTGACTGCTGCCCTGTCAAAATTGATGGTGGTGGTTGAGCGTTATCCTGACCTCAAGGCCAATCAGAATTTTCTGGATCTCCAGAATCAACTGGAAGGGACGGAGAATCGTATTAATGTCGCCCGGCAACGCTATAACACCGCTGTTTCCAGTTTTAATGGTGCAATTCGCAAGTTTCCTCAGAGTTTGACCAATAAGTTTTTGCTCCATCTTGAACGTAAGGAGTATTTCAAAGCGGAAGAGGGTGCAAAGGTCGCGCCAAAGGTAACATTCTAAGCTATGGTAGCGGTTCAGAAGTTTCTTAAAAGAGAGCTGCTTATAGTCCTCCTGTCCATGACTGTGCTGTTCTTTCAGGTAGCTCCCCTTGCTGCTCTTGAAGTTCCCCCCCTTGGACGTCGGGTAAATGACACTGCCCAGATGCTTTCTGCGCAGACCAGGGCAGATCTCGAGACCCTGCTTACAGGTTTTGAAGCCACTGACTCGACCCAAATAGTTGTGCTCACGATTCCTTCCCTTGAGGGTGAAGTCCTGGAGGAGTATTCCCTGCGGGTAGTAGAGGCATGGAAAATTGGTCAGAAAGGATTCGACAACGGGGCGTTGCTTCTTATTGCACGGGATGAACGGAAGCTGCGTATTGAGGTCGGTTACGGACTGGAAGGGAGCCTGACAGATCTTGTCGCGGGCCGTATAATAGGTGGCGTTATTGTACCGCGGTTTAAAGAGGGTAATTATGATCAGGGGATACACGACGGGGTGACGGCAATGGTTGCCGCTGTGAAGGGGGAGTTTGTTGCCAGTGCAGCAAACACAAAAGCCGTGAACGACAGTGATCCTGCAGGACTGATATTTTTGTTGATATTTGGTTTTTCGTTTATTGGACGGGTGTTGCATAAGAACAAAAAGGTGGCTGCTGTTGTTGGAGGTATAGGGTCCCCCGTCCTTGGTCTGATGTTTCTGCCACAGCTGGGTTTTTGGCTACTGGCTCTAATCCCACTCGGAGCTCTTGCCGGTCTGTTTGTCAGTTCTCTTTCCGCTGGCAGTGGTGGCGGTTTTTATGCGGGAGGAGGTGGTTTCGGCCGCTCATCCGGCGGTTTTGGAGGAGGATTCAGTGGTGGTGGCGGTGGTTTTGGTGGCGGTGGTGCCTCTGGAGGATGGTAGCGATGAAAACTCAATCCATGGCGCAGAAATTTTTCAGTGCTGATGAGCAAAAACAGATCTCCGATGCAGTGCATCTGGCAGAGTTGAAAACTTCGGGAGAACTTGTCCCCATGCTGGTGTGTGAGAGTCATTCCTATCCTCTCGCTGCAGTCAGGGGAGGAACCCTTGTTGCCTCAATTGGAGCCCTTCTAGGAAGTCCCATGGTTGCCAGACAGTTTTGGCTGGAACCGACTAATGTGTGGGTATTCCTAGCATTGTTTGTTCCGCTGTTCCTGCTGACGCATTTTCTCATCAAAATTTTTCCAGGCTTGAAGCGTTGGTTTCTTTCCAGTAGTGAAAAGGATGAAGAAGTTCAGAATTCTGCGTTTGCAGCTTTTTTTACTGAGAAACTCTATAAAACAAAGGATGCAAATGGCATTCTGATCTATATTTCACTTTTAGAGCGTCGTGCCTGGATAATTGCAGACAGTGGTATCAATAAACGTATTCCGCAGGAAAAATGGCAGGATGCTGTTGCGGTGATTACCGATGGAATACGAAGAAAGGAGCAGTGCCAGGCTCTCTGTAAGGCCATTGCAATGGTTGGTGACATTTTGGAAAAGGAGTTTCCAATACAGGATGATGACAGGAACGAACTGCATAATCTGATTATTTGTTAATTGTTACAGAGTGAAAACAAAGTAGATACAACCCATTAGCATTAAACTTCCAACACGAAATATCTGACTGTAGACTATCAGTTCTGCAGCCATTCGCGGTTGAAAAATTCCGGCGTAATAGGGAAACTGATGCCGGATTGCCCGTACCGGAGAAGACAGTACATTTCCGACCAGTAGGGCGAGAACCACTTCCCGGTAATCCATACTTCCCTCCTGGAGGAGAGCTCCAGCTACAGCGAGTCCTGCGGTAAATTCGGCAGCAATATGGAGGGTTATTATGCCCATGGACTGTGGGGTCAGCCAGGGAAGGAAGGAGAGATAATCAGCCATACCTGCTTCAAGAGCATCGAATATTCCGACACGGTGCATAATAAAAATAAGTATATAGATGGGTACGGTATAGTGAATGATTTTCCGTATTCGTTTTTTGAATCGTTTCCAGCTTTTTTCTAAGGCTCCTTTCCAGTTAATCATTGTGTTTTTCTGGGTCTCGGTTTCCGCTTGCTGCGTTTTCGGGTGCTCGACGGCGGGAAGGAGAAATCGGCTCAGTATGACAATCGAAACAGTTCTGAAAATTGCAGCTCCAAAGGTGAGCCCCACATATATGATTGCAGCACCCTTAATAAGTGGAGCTGTTATGAAAAATACTGTGGGCAGATGGAGAAAATAGGTTGGCAGGCTGTTAAAGAGGTTGGAAAGGATGAGTTCCTTCTTCACAATAGTTTTTTTCTCATACGCTTCAGAGAGCATGGTGTTTGCCGACACTCCTGAAAATAAAGCCATAGAGAATGAAGCACCAGCTGTCTCTGAAAGATTACCTAATCTGATAAGAGGACGCGACAGAGCAGCTATTTTACTGGTCCAGTTAAGAGACTCGATGAAATTTGCAACGAGCAGGCCAACGGAGATAAAAAAGATCAGGCGAATAAGAGGCCAGATAAGGCTTGGCCAAAGTTGTGGAAGGATATCTGCAAATTGCATGGAGATCGTAAGATGACGGCTTGGGTTGATGACAGGAACGAAGGTTGAATGTAAAAATCCATGTATGAGATGTCTCCTGCCAAATGGCCACGCCAGGCTGTGGATTATTTGGCGGGAGACATCTCATACACTACTTTACCATGACTTTTTACAGATAAATCACTCGGCGGCTGCAGGCAATCCCTCTCGGCTTCCCATCAGGAGACTGCCAATTTTTTCTTTTTCGTAGGCATCTTGAGTCTTCAGGTATTGATCATGTTCTTGAGAGCGGATATTGGAATCCCTGTTGTAAAACCTGGATCGTTTTTCGATAAGCGTTTTCCAATCTTCGAAATGTTTGTAGAAAAGTTTCTCAACGGTTCCGTCTTTCACCAGGCGGTAGAGTTTTTTGTTAATGGCGGGCATCTGCACTGCCATGGGGGACTGCTTTGAAATAGTGATATGAAAAGCCTGGGTGGTGACTGGAGGTTCAAGAATAGAGATGGCATCTTCACCTTGAAGGAGCCTTGCATAGATAAGGGCGGTGTAGAGATCCACAATCAGATAGTCGGCTTCTCCACGGTTAAGGAGCTCTATTGCACGTTCAAAGGCAATAAATTGTACACTCAGCTTATTTTTGATAAAGGTATCAAATTCCTGACCATAGCTTTCTCCAATATTAGAAACACCTTTTTTGCCAATGAGTGATTCCCAGCGGCCAAAAGGAAATTCCTTACCCTTTTCCACGACAATGACGGTGTGTTGTTGAAGATAGGGCATGGAAAAAAACATGTATTCTGCACGCGCATCATTCTTGTAGGCGGAGACTATCATGTCGATCTCTCCATTTTTACATTTGTCCTGAACCTGCTGCCAGTCGCCCTCTACCCTAAGGTCGTAGTTGAGTTGCAGTTCTGTCAGGATTGCTTGAGCAATGTCTGGTCCAATTCCGGTGAGCGTATTATATTGCTCCCATACGACAGGTGGGGCCTTGGGGTTACCAGAAATAATGAAGGTTTCTGTCGCAGAGCTGTCTGATGCTGCAAGGCAGAAGAGAGTCATACAGAAGAGAAGCGAAAGAAAGTTTTTCATAATATTTTGGTTCCTTATGAGAAAAAGTTCAACAGATAAATAGTTGTTCTTAAGGTGATTAGAGGTTGAATGGTAATCGGTTTTGCAAAAACTGCAAATGCTTCCAGTTAAAGTGAAAGATCATGGATCAGGCAATGGGCATAGAGCCCCTTTGGGTCGTTGAGTAACATGATTTCGCTAACTGGGTCTATCAGGTCGTTAAACGCTGCCAGAATGACAGGAGGGATCATTGCAGCAAGGCTTCTTGTGAAGGATCCGGAGAATATCTGGAAGAATTCTTCCTTAACCGACAGGGGGCGGTGGATATAGGATGCGGTATATTCTTCGAGCCCGGCAAGGCCAGCAGCAGAGTCAATGGCATTGTCGAGTGTACCAAGGTTATCGACAAGGCCAAGTTTAACTGCTTTCTGCCCGTCAAAGACTCTCCCTTCTGCGATGGTATGTATGGTCTCCGGAGCGATGGTCCGCCCCTTGGAAACAATATTTAAGAATGTTTCATAGCCATGACGAAGATTGATTTCTATGGCTTCCTTCAGAAGGGGGGAGAGAGGTCGGGTAATATCAAGTGCTGCTGCCAGGCTTGTTGTTCCCACGCCGTCGCTGTAAATCCCAAGGTCTGAGAGTGAGTTCTCAAAGGTGGGAATGGCTGCAAAAATCCCAATGGAGCCGGTGAGTGTAACGGGTGATGCCCATATCTCATCGGCATCGGCTGCGATCCAGTAGCCACCGGAGGCAGCCATGGCACCCATGGAGATCACAAGTGGTTTTCCTGTTTTTTTGTATTCAAGGATTTCCTGGCGGATGAGTTCCGATGCAAAGACAGAACCGCCACCGGAAACAATACGAATCACCAACCCCTTTATTCTACTGTTTTCACGGGCCTGTCGTAGAAGTTCGATCATTGTGTCACCGCCAATCATTCCAACCGGTTGCTTGCCGCTCAAAATGGCTCCTTCTGCGATGATAATACCGATGGTACCAGCAGCATCAGGAGCGTCGGTATAAGAGCGGGAGACAGTGGCGAGATAATTGTTGAATGGAATGTGTCTAAAGTCACCCTTTTCATTTTTACCACTGAGTGTTGTGAGAAACAGACGAAGTTCTTCACGGGTTTTTAAACCGTCAACCAGCCCTGATTCCAGGGCAAGTCGGGCAGAATCTCCACCGGCCGTCGCCAGTTCCGATGCTATGTTCTCAGTATATTTTTGAATACTGTCCTGACTGAGATTCCGTTCCCTGATGATATCCGTGGTGATGGTATTCCAAAGTGCCGTGAGCCAGGTCATATTCTGAGATCGTGCTTCAGTTGACATGGAATTGCGCATGACGGGCTCAAGGGCAGATTTGAAGGTTCCAACACGAAAAATATTGTAGTTAATTTTAAGATTGTCGATGGCATCTTTAAAGAAAAGACGAAAGGTGCCGAGACCATGCAAGTCAACGCCACCCATGGGGTTGAGGTATATCTCATCGGCAAAGCTTGCAAGGTAATACGCTTTTTGCTGGTAGAAATCTTCGGCAGCGATGACTTTTTTTCCACTGGCTTTAAAAGCGTTTAATGCGTCACCTATGGTCTGGAGTTGATTAAGTCCTACTGAACCAAGTTCACCGAGATCAAGGAGGATACAGGTAACCCGGTCATCATTGGCGGCGGCTGCAATCACATCAAGGATATCTTGAAAAAGGGTTTCCGATGGAATGGTGTCAAATCCAATTTTCTCATTTATCAGTGTGGCAATGGGGTCACTTACCTGTTTTTCCTCAACAATGTCACCGGATAGACTGAGCACAAGGGCTCCGCTTTCTGAAATTTTCACCTCTTTTTCTGTCGTACTGGAGGTGAGTGAGACGAACAGGAATACCAGTAGAGCAAGAAAGGCAATGTTCAGAGTGAAGATACGGATACCTGTGATGAATTTGCCAATCCAGCGGAAAATATTTAAAATAGAACTTATTAGATCTTTCATGAGAGTATATGTTGTCCAGTGAAGAGCTTTTGAAAAGGTGAATGTATGTCCCCGAATTTGAGACAATAGTAATCATTCTACCGGAAGTAAACAGACTTTTCCGTATGGGTCAAAAAAAAGGGAGATCCAGCTGCACAGGTATCTTTAGGGATGTGTTGGTGAGATTTGAAAGACTGATGCCAAGAAGGCGAATTTTTACTTTTCCAGCATCCGTTGTCTCAAGAAGTTGTCGAGTGCACTTCATTATTTCATCGACACTGTTGATTGGAATCGAATGGGTACAGGATCGTGTTACGGTGGTGAAATTGTGATAGCGAACCTTCAGGGTAACGGTAGTTGCGCCACAGCTTTTATTCTGGAGGCCCTGTTCTACTTTGAGTGCAAGGTCTCTGAGGATTTTCTCTATCTCATCTATATCATCAATATCTGAATGAAAGGTGGTTTCGGTTCCAATTGATTTACGTCCCTTTTGTGATTCCACCGGGCGATTGTCCACACCTCGGGCAATATCATGGAAAAACGCTCCAGCTTTTCCAAAGAAACGTATGAGCTGAGCTTTGTCGAAGCGGAGAATGTCCCGGCCATAATGAATTCCCAGTGAATGCATTTTTTTCTCAGTCACCCTGCCAACACCGAAGAATTTCCCGATAGGCAGCGTATCAAGGAGTGACCTTGCCTCATCGATTGGTATAACCGTCAGGCCATCAGGTTTCTTCATGTCGGATGCAACTTTGGCTAGAAATTTGTTGTAGGAAACCCCTGCGGAACAGGTCAGACCCACTTCGTGAAAAACCCGGCTCCGTATCTCTTCAGCAGTTTCAGCGGCAGCTTCCATGGTTTCGTGGTTTGAAGAAATATCGAGAAAGGCTTCATCAAGGGAGAGTGGCTCAATGAACGGTGAGTATCTCTTGAATATTTCCATAATCTGTATGGAGACCTCTTTGTAACGCTCCTTTCGTGGGCGGACAAAGAGGGCATGGGGGCAGAGTTTAACCGCCCTGGCAGCTGAGAGTGCAGACCGTATCCCAAACTTTCTCGCCTCATAGGAGCATGCTGCCACCACACCACGTCCCTCGGGATTTCCACCTACAATGAGGGGGCGGCCGCCATACTTGGGATTGTCCATCTGTTCCACCGAGGCAAAGAACGCATCCATGTCAATATGGAGTATGTAACGGTTCTCAGTCATAAAAGAATAAAAAAAGTGGAAAGAAAAGATAATGATATTGGGTGTTATAATATGCTACAGTGTAACTGATGTGAAGGATATCTTGAAAAATTGCCTTTTCCCCCCAACTCTTCGGTGCGTGAAAAATTGTATCGAAACGAGAATACTGATTTTGCAAGACCCCTGAAGTTTTTTAAGAGGATGTTTTTTTATGGAGAGTAGTGAATGCGTGAGATATTAGCAAGTAGTGAATTGTTTGGTGGGCTTTCTTCAGAACATCTGGATGAGATAGAGAAAATTGCTGTGATCAAACAGTATGGTCGCGGAGAGTCAATTTTTTTTGAGGGTGATCCAGGAACCGGTTTCTACATGGTGGCAACCGGCCGGGTGAAAATTTTCAAGACATCCATTTCAGGTAAAGAACAGATATTACACATATTTGGTCCAGGAGAGCCCTTTGGTGAGGTTCCGGTTTTTCATGGCCAGCCTTTTCCCGCAAATGCAACAGCTCTTGAAAAGACAAGCCTGATCTTTTTCTCACGTCAAGCCTTTGTGGACATTGTGCATACCATGCCCTCTCTTGTCATGAATATGCTAGCGGTCCTTTCCATGCGTCTGCGCCGTTTTACGACTCAGATTGAAAACCTTTCTTTAAAGGAGGTTCCTGCCCGGCTGGCGGGATACCTTCTCTATGTAGCTGAAGAACAGGGAAATGTTAAACAGGTAGAGTTGCAGATATCAAAGGGGCAGCTGGCAAGTTTGCTTGGAACAATCCCTGAGACACTGTCCAGGATATTTGCAAAAATGAGTGAAGAGGGGTTGATCAGCGTGGATGGAAAAATGATCAGTCTCCTTGACCTAGAAGGTTTGGAGCAGAAGGAGTAGTCCTGTCAACCTTTGCAAGCAATTGATGCTGTCGTTTTGGGGAAGTCTCAGAAGGAACAGGAGTCTCCTGGAGTTTGAAACTCCTCTTCATCGTAGCAACTGTAAGACGTGGCACGGGAGGAGGAAGAGTGCCACCAAAGAGCAGTGGTCGGAATGTGATAAATTGATAGCGTTTATCCTGAACTACGACCACCGGGGGCGCATGGTGTCCCTCAAAGTAGTCGTACCCCTCCTTGATGTTCTCCCAGAAAGCAATCCATTTTGAATTCCTATGTGCAGCCATTTTTTTCGGGGTCATCTTGAATGGGAAGATATGTACCGGTACCTGACTCTGTCCGGCAATAATGGCTGATTCCACAATGGCATAGATTTCATCCATGCGAAAATTGGTCATGGCAAAACAGCCAGCAGAAGAACAGCGGCCATGAATCATCAATAAACTGCCAGTGCGGTTATGACTTCTGTCATATTCGTTCGGGAAGCCGAGATTGAAGGAAAGGTGGTAACTGGAATTTGGATTCAACTGGTCTGCACCTACGGTATAGAATCCTTCCGGACTCTGTTTGTCTCCCTCTCGTATCTTTGGTCCAATATCCCCTGAATGGTGGCAAATGGAGTAGGATTTGAACAGAGTGTAAGTGAGTCCCTGTCGGATCCATACCTCCAGAGTTTTTTCCTGCTTGAAAATTCTGATAAAAACCGGATCACCCAGAGAGAGCCCTTTCTTTTGCATTGTCCGGATGAGTGTAGGGGCTACTCGTCGGTATGCGTTTTGTGATTTGTCACTGGAGGGGATCATACTTTCTGTAGCAAACCCTTGGGCAGCCAGAACGATGAGTGAAATGAGGAGAGTGAGTACCAATAAAGGGAATCGCATTGTGAAAATAATCAAATTGATTTTTAAAACCAAGCACACGGCCGCTCAGTGGTGACATATTCTTAATCCTGATTACCATCGAAACTCAGCTTTGCAACCCGGAGTTGTTTCGTGTTGATTATATGGGACGCCATAAACCCATCCCTGGGGGCTCTGCTGCGGCCGTCCAGGCCGCAGATGCCCATATAATCAACACGAAACAACTCCTCCTCAGACGGGTAGGCTGAGGATTAGTGGTAATTAGGTTTTTAATTGACCTGTATGCATTTTTTAAGCAGGAAAAGCAGTAAAAGTCCAGAAAAAACATGGTTTTTTTGTAAGATTAATTTCTCTTTGTTCCTTTGTAGGTGAATGCTTTAGTGATCATTGTGTAAAAGCTCCCCTTATCTATTCCGATATTTTTTCCGCATGGGCATTGGATCTTATGGCCATTTTGTCTGGAGTTGTACATCTTGGTAATACGATCCTTGTGGCAGCGCAGGACTTCTCCTGGACCAATCTTGTCATATCGCCAGAGTTTTTTTCTGCATGCAGCACAGCGGATTATGAGCATATCAATGGGGAGGGGAGGACAGAGTGGATAGCAGGTTTGCGGTACGATACACAGAGGTGGTGCAATAAATCATATATTTGTTATTAATAGAAAATTTTATCTATTAACGACTCAGATGGCTGGTCAATGTTGTTGTCTTGATTATGAGTCTGTCGCTGCAGATTAAACATGGCAAGCAGATTATCATCCATGCAGAGTTTGTAGCTTTGAGCTGAAATGATGTTTCTGCTCACCGGATGTATCAGTTTTGCCGTTATGTATAATGTACGGTTGTTTATCGAATAGGTTCCAACCAGGATTGCCTGAACCGGCTGCTCTGGGGTGATTTGGGAGAGATCCCTCGAAAGTATTGTTTCCCCATCGGCCGGAGTGATTTTCATGGTATTGCGGAGATTCACTTCCTTTACCGTGTAGCCGAGCTGGACCAGTCGTGCCCCTATGTGGCTCTGCAGTAAGCGACCCATCTGTGATGTGCTCTCCAGGTTGTCAAGATCCACGAATGTTGAGGTGAGAACTGCGTCTTCGGGATGTCGTGGTCGCAATGGAGGCATGGCAGAACTACTGAGGTCGTCGGTGATCTTGTTCCCCAGATTGATCAGGTCAATATCGGCACCAAGGAGAGTCTCCAGACGTGTACAGTTTAATGATGAGCAGCTGGAAAGCAGAGGAGTAAGCAACACAATGAGGAGGATCTGGTAGAGAGGTTTCATGGAAAGGAATATTATTGGATGGTAGAGACCATCTGAATAGTTTTACCCGTTGGGGCATTCTGATAATGCCAGAAATCCGGGTCATTAATGTAGTAAATATCTGAGGTTCTGAATAGGTATTGTTCGTCGGCCACCATGGATGTGGTGATGATAACCTCGTAATGTCCGTTCACAGGTCCCGCTGAATTTGCAATGTCAATTCCTGCTGCAAGAGCCAGCATTTGAATAGTGCTTGGAGCGTGGCGGAGAACTGAGATTGCCGCAGTGATTACGGACAGCGTACCTGGAGGTAAGGTGTAGCGGTTGCTCGCATGATAAACCACCTGCACCTTGTAGTTAACTTCAATATCCGAAACCTTTTTCTCAAGGCTTGTCGGAACACCGAAATTGACGAGTCTTGTTATAAGAAGATCCCGGAATCCTTCGTTAAACTGTGTGGTCTGTCCTTGTTCACAGGGGGACGCATCATCGCCGCAGGTGGTTTTGACATAGACCGCTTTGTCAACAAAATCAGTTATAATCAGCCGATTGTTGATTTGATTTGCCACGTCGCTTGCCAGTACGTCCCAATGGTGGGCGGCCTGCATCTTCTGCTGTTCGCTATAAGCGTAGGAAGCCGGCTGGGGAATACGTGAACAACTACATAGAAAGAATACCAGAAGAAGGATGGAAACCACGCGCATTATGGGATACCTTTAGTTGTTGTCGATCATTTTTTTAAGAGTTACATAACTCTATCGGATGATTGGCTGAAAACTGAAGGAAAAACATTTTGCGCAGCACAATTTCTCTTAGCCCATGGCATTGAGTTTTTGACGAAGCTGAGCTTCCGGTGGAGCACCAACGATCTGATCAACCATCCTGCCATTTTTGAAAAACAGAAGGCTTGGTACTCCACGAATCTTGTAATGCATGGCAGTTCCAGGGTTGCTGGAAGTGTCAATTTTAGCAATAATAACTTTACCGAGATAGTCCTTTGATAGTTTTGTGATAAGAGGTGCAATTGCTTTGCACGGACCACACGTGGGCGAATAGAAATCAACCATGACGGGTAATGAGGATTTTGCAATAAATGTTTGAAAATCTGCATCACCAAGTTCCACTGGAATGGCCTGAGGGGAAACGGGGATCTGTTTGCCACACTTGCCGCATTTTGGTGAAAGATGCTGCTTGCTGGTGGGAATTCTATTCTTTGTTCCACAGGATGGACAGGTGATAATCAGGCTGTTCACGGGATACTCCTTTCTTTTTTTCTTAAAAATGATGGGTAGAAAAAAAATGCGCTATGACTAAAATGTGAATGAAAGACAGGACTGTCAAGAGCAGGCTTTCCGGAAGTTGCCGGAGCAGTTCACTATTGCCCAAACAGGAAGCAGTGTATATAGTCTACTGCGTTATTCTTTGATTTTACGAAGTTATAAAAAATTGTTCAGCTCTTTCTGCCCCTTTATGTCCATTGATCTTCATACCCATTCCTGGTTTTCAGACGGGACTAAAAGTCCGACGGAACTGGTGCAGCTTGCGTTACGCAGTGGGGTTTCGGCGCTTTCCATTACTGATCACGACACAATGGATGGCGTGAGTGAAGGACTGACTGCCGGTGTGGAATACGGAATTGAGGTGGTACCTGGTCTTGAGGTGAGCGCTGTTCATAAAAAGAAAGCTTTGCATATTCTCGGATATTACCTGGATCCCGCTCACCCTGAACTTACCGCAGCTCTTTCTGTCTTGCAGAAGGCAAGAGATGGGCGCAATGAAAAAATCATTCACAAGTTACAGGGATTAGGTGTCCCTGCGACGGTAACGGAATTAAAGGAGATCTCGGGCTACGGTCAAACCGGTCGTCCCCATATTGCCAAATTGTTGATGAAACATGGTTTGGTGCGGTCTGTACCACAAGCCTTTGATGAGTATCTTAAAAAAGATGGAAAGGCGTATGTGGCACGCTTTGCTTACAGTGCTGAAGAGGCCATTGGTCTTATTGTGCGTGCCGGAGGAATTGCTGTGCTTGCCCATCCCATCCAGGTTGATAAAACTCTTACAATCCTTTCGACGCTGCTGCCTGTCTTGAAATCCTATGGTCTTGCCGGGATTGAAACATTTTATCCAACGCAGAAAAAGAAAGTGCGGCAACGAATCAGGATACTGGCAGAGGAAAATGATCTGCTGCTCACCGGAGGCAGTGACTATCACGGAGACATTCGTCCTGGGACCCGACTGGCAGGTGGCAATAACGTACATGTTCCTCCGGAGCTTCTCGATAAAATGAAAATATGGCTTGGCAGGCAACCTTCTATTAACTGATAAATATAAGAAAAGAATCTATTATGTACTCAATACTTGTTGTTGATGATGAGCCCAATTACCTCATAGTTCTCTCGGAACTCCTTCGTGACGAAGGATTTGAAGTTTTTACTGCTTCCTCCGGTACGGACGGTATAGCACAGGTGGCGGAAGTCGATCTTGATCTCGTTATTACCGATATGCAGATGCCGGGTATGGACGGTCTGCAACTGTTAGAGAAGGTCAAAGAGAACAACCCCAACCTGCCGGTTATCATGATAACCGCCTTTGCTGAGGTTGAAAAGGCCGTTGCTGCAATGCAGGCAGGTGCTTACAACTATCTCTCCAAACCGTTCTCCAATGATGAATTGCTCGTAAATATCAATAAAGCGGTTCACCATTATGCTCTTCTTCGCGAAAACAGCAGGCTGCGCCAGGAGATGCTGGAGCGTACCGGTTATTCCGGAATGGTGGGAAAGAGCAGACATATGCAGCAGATGTACGAGTTGATTGAAAAGGTGGCCCCCACACCATCTTCGGTTTTGATTACCGGGGAGAGTGGTACCGGTAAGGAACTGGTGGCTAAGGCGATTCACTATAACAGCCCTCGTGCCGACAAGCCTTTTATCACTGTAAACTGTGCGGCCCTTGCCGAGAACCTTCTTGAGAGTGAGCTGTTTGGACATGAAAAAGGTGCCTTTACCGGTGCTGTGGCCATGCGTAAGGGACGTTTTGAACTGGCAGATGGTGGTACACTTTTTCTGGATGAAATCGGAGAGATTCCACTGGCTCTCCAGGCAAAACTACTCCGTGCCATTCAGGAAAAATGTTTTGAACGGGTCGGTGGTACCAATACATTGCATGTTGATGTACGAATAGTCAGTGCTACCAACCGGGAAATACGGGAAGAAGTAAGCAGTGGAAATTTCCGCGAAGATCTGTACTATCGTCTGAATGTCATTCACCTGGCATTACCAGCCCTGAGAGAACGTCAGGATGATATTCCCTTGCTGGTGAACTACTTTGTAAAATCTGTGACCGATCGTCTTGGAAAAAAAGATCTCAGCATCACCAAGGAGGCCATGCGTCTTCTTGTGAGTCTTCCCTGGGAGGGAAATGTCAGAGAGCTCGAGAATACAATAGAGCGCGCCGCTATTCTCTGTGATGATAATGAAATCAGAGCGGATGATGTACAGCCGGAATCACTCGGCAATGACAAACAGAAGGTCTTTGGTCGCGATCTTGATCTCAGTAAAGTCATTCCCCCTGGTGCTGGACTTAATGATGTCCTCTATGCCATAGAGGACAGAATGCTGAACCAGGCACTGGATGAGACCGGGCATGTTCAGGCCAGAGCTGCCGAGATGTTGGGGATTACCAAGAGTTTGTTACAGTATAAAATGAAAAAATATGGAATTAAAAAGAAGAAAGGGTGAGGGCGCAATCTGGGGTCACCCGGTTTCTCATCTCATGCCCCAATGCAGCTTATTGCGCAGGATTGCAAAATAATCGCGATCCGGAGAAATAATGAGGCGCAGGCAGTGTTTTGCTGCCTCAATCTCAAGAGTGTCCTTTTCATCCATGTCCCAGACCGGCTGTCCGTCAACAATGATTTGAGCCTTATAGGAACGTCCGGCTTCAAGGTATGTCCGCAGCCGGCTGTGTGCGGGCAACAGCATGGGCCGGGATCCAAGCATAAATGGGCAGATGGGAGTTACCAGCATGGTGGCCACTCCCGGATATACCAGGGGGCCGCCGGCGGAAAGGTTATACGCCGTTGATCCGGTGGGGGTGGAGAAGATAAGGCCGTCTGCCTTATAGGTTGTGATGTATTCCTGATCCGCCCGTGTTGAAAGCTCAAGAACCCGGTCAGTTGTTCCTTTATTGATGACAACATCGTTTAATGCGTATCGGGAATTTCCTGTTTTGCCGTCTTTATTGAGCGATGCCTTCAGCATCATCCGATTTTCAATGGTAACTGCCCCGGCTATCAGCTCATCCACCGCTGCAAATGCCTCTTCCTCGGTTCTCTCCGTTAGAAACCCAAGATATCCCATGTTAATTCCAAGCACCGGAACGGAGTAACGCGCGGCCTGGTCGGCGACGTGCAAAAGAGTGCCGTCACCTCCGACGACAATAAGGACATCGAGATCGTCACTGAAGCCGTCGATGGTAACCGCAATACCGTGTTTTGCCAGTTTTTTTGCAATCTTCTGAGCAAGCTCAGCTGCGGGGGAATAGTTCTTTTTTAAGACGATTCCAGCATGCCTGAGTGAAAGAGTGAGGTTTGTGCGAAAGGCTTCTGAAAGTTGAGTCATATCAGTCAGTTTTCCCGAGCTCTTTGGAGCGGTTGACTGCGGCTTCTATGGCATCCATAACGATTCCCTTGAATCCGCTGCGTTCAAGAATGTGTTGTGCAGCAATCGTGGTTCCACCCGGGGATGTGACCATGGCTCGTAATTCGGCAGGATGCTTTTTGCTCTCAATGAGAAGTTTTACGGAGCCCAGAATAGTTTGGAGGGCAAGTGTTTCGGCTGTGGGTCTCGGCAGTCCTGCCTTGATTCCCGCGTCTATCATGGCATCTGCAAAGGTGAAAACATAGGCGGGTCCTGATCCCGAAAGTCCGGTTACAGCATCAAGTAATGACTCATCGAGGGGGACGGATTTTCCGATTTTGTTCAGGATTTCCTCACAACGGAGCAGGTCGTCGGGGCCTGTGTTTTTATTGCCACTGAAACCCGATGCGGCTTCGAGAATCAGGGCAGGAGTGTTTGGCATGACCCGTATGATTTTACAGTCATCACGCCCAAGTGCCTGTTCGTAGAAGGAGATAGGAAGGCCGGCTGCAATGGTGATAATCAGATGGTCGGGGCTGACAAAGTCTTTACTTGCAGCGAGGACCTTCGCCATGATCTGAGGTTTTACGGCAAGAAGTATAGTAGCAGAGTTTTTCCAGAGTTGTTCACTGTTGGCAAATCCCTGAATGCCGTAAGTGTCAGAGATATAAGTACGGCGTTCTTGGTTTGGCTCTGCAACGGATATCGCATTGGCCTGGTAAAGACCGGAGTCAATAAGTCCGCGAATCAGGGCTTCACCCATTTGCCCGCCACCAATAAATCCAATTGTATGTTTCATAATGTTGTCCTTTGAGTCTGAAGAATTTTTTGGAATGTACCACGTCTTCGTTTAACAGTCTACAGAGGAAAAGGTAGCCTTTTATTCGAGATGAAATCTCTGGTAATTCATGCTAAGAGTAGTTCTTTAGATAAATAATTATATATTTCTATTATTCTTACTGGGAGTGTTTGCAAATGAAAAAAATTCTTGTGGCTGTCTGTTCGTTGATGATACTGGCTGGTCAGAGTTTTGGCGGCTGCGTTGAGGGTGATTGCGTGAATGGTGATGGAACCTATGAGTGGTCAGATGGGACACGCTATACAGGAAGTATACGCAATAAGGCCCCAGATGGGAGAGGATCCATGCTCTATCCTGACGGCGGCGAATATACAGGAGAGATGAAGGCTGGAGAGCGCAGTGGAAAAGGGGATATGAAATTTCCTGACGGGAAAATATATAAGGGTGAGTGGGCCAATAATCTGATGAATGGCCAGGGAACCATGGACTGGCTCGATGGCAGGAAATATACAGGGGAATGGCTGGATGGTATGCAACATGGTCAGGGACGCTTAAGTTACCCCGACGGAAAGGTGAAGGAAGGTGAGTGGGAAGATGGTGATCTGCTCGATTGAAAAGAAATAGTTTTAGAAGAACAAAGGACAAGTAGTCATGGAGAAAGAGTAATGATTAGTCAGGAACTACTGGATATTCTAGCCTGCCCTAAATGTAAGGAAGCTGTGGTGTTGAATGAGACAAAGGATGGACTCCTGTGTGAAAAATGCGGCCTGCTTTATGAAATAAGGGATGATATCCCGGTGATGCTTATCGATGAGGCAGTGCCTCTTGCACCGAAGGAATAAATACCAGCTATTATGGAACTCACTTTTTTTTCCCAGCTCGACTCTTTTCTTCGTGGATTTCCACTCCTCCATGAATATGACCTGCTTGAGAGGTTGGTCATCGTCTGTATCTATGCCGTACTTGCAAAGGTTTTTGATCTGTTGCTTATACGCTCCCTGCGAAAGCTGGCAAAGAAAACCAGGATGCATTTCGATGATTTTCTGGTCGATTTTTTTCACAGACCCTTTCTTGCCACCGTCATTCTTATAGGAGTCCTCCATGCCTGCTCGGTGGAACCGGCACTTCCACAATCAGCTGCATGGATAATTCCCAACGGAAGTAAAACACTTATCCTTATGGTCTGGTGTGCTGCTCTCTCCAGAAGTCTCAGTAGAACCAGTCTTGAAGCAGCGAGCAGGATACTTGGAGGGAGGCATATTGATCCTGATATATTCCTTCTTTTTAAAAATGTTTCAAGGATTCTTGTCCTGTTCTTTACCATCCTGTGGATTCTCCTTATCTGGCAGGTAAATCTTTCCCCTCTTTTTGCATCAGCGGGAATAGTAGGAATCGCCATAGCTCTTGCCGCCAAGGATACACTGGCCAATTTTTTTGGTGGCATTTCCGTTTTTATGGATCGGGCGTATAAGGTTGGTGAGTATATTATTATTGAGTCCGGTGAGCGCGGTGAGGTCGTGGAGGTTGGTATCCGGTCAACAAAGATTCTGACTCGTGATGATGTTATGATTACTGTTCCAAACGGTATTATGGCCAATTCAAAGATCATCAATGAATCTGCACCCCAACCGAGATTCAGGATACGTCTCGATATTGGTGTTGCCTACGGGACGGATCTTGACATGGTGGAAAATCTGCTTTTGCGGGTTGCCGATGAAAACAATCAGGTGGTGAAGCAACCTGCACCACGGGTAAGGCTGAGAGCATTCGGGGATTCCGCTGTGAACTTTCAGCTACTTCTCTGGGTTCGAGACCCCCGGGAAAAAGGGCGACAGACCCATCTGCTGTTAAAGGAGGTATATCGCGTCTTTAACGAGAATAATGTGTCCATACCCTTTCCACAGCGTGATGTGTATCTCAGGGAGCAGAAAGTAGAGAGTTGAAACTTATCCCTCAATCGCTGCTTTCTTTTTCTGCAGGACCTGTAAGACTATTGCAAGTCCTGCGGAGAGCAGGCAGAGAATTGCGGCAAGGGTGAATGCCGCAGCATAGCTGCCAGTCATAACTTTTGCAAAATTTCCAGCTGCAATGCCGACCACCCCGGCAATTCCATAGGACGTAAAAACCCAGCCATAATTGGCACCAAGGTTTTTGGCGCCAAAAAAGTCTGCGGTGGCGGAAGGGAACAGGGCGAAATTTCCCCCAAAATTAAACCCGACCAATGCGGCGCCAATGCTCAGCGATGCCTCTGTCTTCATTCCAGCGAGGAAAAACATAATGCCTGCCTGAAGAAGAAACATAGCAACAAAAGCAGCGGTACGGCCAATCCGATCTGAGATAAACCCCCAGACTATCCTGCCAACTGCGTTAAATATTGCCAGTAGGCCAACCGCCAGAGAGCCTTTCAACATTAACGCGCTTATTTCAGAAGCATTTAAGGCAGCTCCCGTCTCCATGGCCGCACTTACCAGTTGTTCTCCGGCAAAGACTTTGATAATTCCAATGACCATGAGTCCTGCCATGGCACCACTGAAAAACATCAACCAGAGGAGATAAAACGCGGGATCTTTAAGAGTTTGCTGCCATTTTGAATCTGCCAAAGCAGTTTTTTTTGCTGCGGGGTGTGTTGATGGAGGGTTGGAAAGAAGAAGTGCACCGGCAGTAACGCCGACTATACAGATAATCCCGTGTATAATAAAGAAGGGAAATATTCCCTGTTTCCCGATATAGCCAAGTGCTCCCCATTTCTGGCTGAAGAGATAGGCGCCAAGACCAAATCCGGCAACAGCAATGCCACTTACCAAACCTTTGTGATCCGGGAACCATTTCATCAAAGCTGCAATGGGACAGACATAGGCAAAGCCGATTCCGGCCCCGGCCATAAAACCGATAGTCCCCCACAGCAGAAGAAGCCTGTCCATTTCTGCAACCTTGCCGACGTACTGGTTTCCGAGCATGACACTGGCAACAATGCAGGTGGTCATTATACCCATGGGAGCGTAACGGACTATAACCGATTCCTCATGGGCGTGACCAAAAAAAGTGTGAAAAAGCATAAGGATGAGCAATGTTACAATACCTGCGAAAAAGGCATGGGCCAGGTAAAAAACAATGGCGTTTGTCATCAGACCGGCATAGATGAAACCGCTACCCATCAGAAGTCCACCGATAATTGCGGGAACTCTTGGACCCTGAATATCCTGAACCCGTCCCGCAATGACCATGACGGCAGCAAAGCTTAAAATACAGATTGAGAAGGCATATTTTAGTATGCCCTGCTGCTTTGCCAGCTCTATCTTGACTGCGGTGGTGTCTGCAACAACAATGGTGTCTTCTACAAAAGTCCCGTCATTGATTTGAAATGTTTGCTGCGCTTCTGTGATGATGGGTGGAAAAATGTTGGAGGTCAGTGGCTCCCAGAATATAGAGTAGCCGTAGACCGTACCGAGTATAAGTTGAACCAGGATTGCTCCAATCAAAACCTGAAAACGTTTTCCTTTGCCAGCTGAAGCAACGGTGCAGTGAGTTTCCATGGATCTTCCTCCAGTCAGGATTAGAGTATGATTGCCATACATTTACCTGATTACCATCTAAACTCAGCTTTGCAACCCGGAGTTGTTACGTGTCAATTATATGGGACGCCATAAACCCATCCCTGGGGGCTCTGCTGTGGCCGTCCAGGCCGCAGATGCCCGTATAATCAACACGAAAAAACTCCTCCTCAGGCGGGTAGGCTGAGGATTAGTGATAATCAGGTACATTTATCCTCTCACACTGATAAAGAAAAAGATAATGAAATATTTTTATTCACCCTGATTCTAGGATTTGAGGAAGTCCCTCCTGTGTTTTGTCTGATTCCTTGTCGGGTACTGCCAAATGCCTGGAAAGTCAGTTGTTTTTTTGATCACCCTCCGCTATTGCCGGGAGGAAACGCTGCAGGTTTCTCTCAACGAGTTCTTCAATTACAATGTCGGGTTTGTAGAGAGCCACCAGGTCTTGGAGAGTGCTTTGATTGAATAATTGCATTGTTGCACCATTTCTATAGCGCGTTACATATAAGACTTCTCCAAAGCTTTCAGAGATATAGGGTTTGAGAATATTAAAGAAGGAGTCATGCAGAACAAGAACACGTAGTGGTCTGTCTTTTTTTATGGTGTGCAAGGTCTGCAGTAGTGGTGAAGGGATGATATCTGCAGTCTCTTTACTCAGTTTCATTGGTGTTGCAGTGAAGTCGCTGGTGTCAAGTACGGGACGTTGTTCTCTTATGGTATCCTTTCCACCCATCATTACCGCCAGGTCTCCATCGGACATATCTGCCCAATGAGGTTTTAAATGGATGTTTTTTAGTGCCTGGATTTCGGGAAAGACGATTTGGCTCCGTTCCATTACTGCCTGGTAGGCAAGGAATGCGCCATGGGCATTCCAATGGGTGTCGCTTTTAAAGTATAGCTGAGTTTGGTCTTTTTCCCGTTGCAGGCGCGATCTGACATCAAGCAGATTCTCTCCTCCGTGGTCAGGTTTTTTCGCAAGGAGTCTGTCAAGACGGCTTGGTTTTAGAGAAGACTGGTAATGTTCTGGAAGGTACTCCGGGTAGATCGTCTGTTTATTGGGAGCAACCAGGAAAATGTAGGCGATCCCCAATTCTTTTAACCACTTTTCCTGCTCGATTAAATGATGCCAGAATACCTTTTTTTCCTTTTCTGAGAATTGAATTTTTCCTTTAAGGTCATTCAGAATATTACCAGATGAGAGGTAGAGCCAGCCATCATTCCCTTCGACAACATCGGCTACGCCACTTATGCCAAAACGTTTTTGTGCTTCACGCTGGTAGCGGTGAATCAACCATTCGCGCAGGCCAAAATGATCCTGAAAGTAGGAGTCGAAAGAGCGGGTGAATGTGCTGATTGAGTGCAGGCTGTCTATCTTGGGAAAAGACTGTAATGTCCTTTTTTCCACATCTGAATAAAAAACATCTTTCTCAACCAGCCACAGGACAGAAGGGCTCAGCAGGGCTCCAAGGAAGAGAGCAATGATCAGAAAATCAACAAGCTTTGAAACTATCGGATTTTGGGTCATTGTCTTAAAATTGAAAGTAGAGAAAGGGGTGGTATGCCTGGGCGGCAACACTGATAAAAATAAAATAGAGGAGTGCTGTGAACAGGCTTAGTCGCCCTGTGGCCAGAAAACTCGTCGTAAGAAGAGTTGGTTTCCATTCGAGTAGCTTTTGCATACGTCTTGAGCCAAGTGAATATGTGGGAAAGGCAAAGAAGAACGCGAAAAGGAGTTGGGTGAACAGAAGTGTATCGGTAGTGAGGAGTGAAATTATTGAGCCTTCGGTTGTTGTTTGCCCGCCTGCCATAACCCGAAGAAACTCCCAGGCAAAAGTAAGAGAGGGGCTTCTGAAGATAACCCAGCCAACCATTACAACCGTTGTTGTATAGAGCCATCCTGGAATGTGATGCCAGATCTTCTTTTGGTTGAGCGGAACAACTCGTTCCAGTACCAGGAACAGCCCATGCCAGAGCCCCCAGACAACAAAGGTCCAGTTTGCACCGTGCCAGAGACCGCAAAGAAGGAAAACAATGAGGAGATTTGCCATTGTTCTTCCCGCCCCTTTTCTGCTGCCCCCCAGAGGTATATATAAATAATCACGTAACCAGGTGGATAATGAAATGTGCCAGCGTTTCCAGAATTCTCTCATGGAGCGTGAGATGTAGGGATAATTGAAGTTTTCAGGCAGGCGAAAACCAAACATCTTTCCAAGGCCGATGGCCATGTCGGAATATCCGGAAAAATCGTAATAAATCTGTAGGGTAAAACAGCTTGCCCCAAGCCAGGCGTCTCCGGTGCTGAGCTCATGGAAGGGCAGGTTGAATAGCTGGTCCGCTTTTACGCCAAGGGGGTCGGCGAGGAGGATTTTCTTGGCCAGTCCGAATGTGAAACGTTCAGTGCCTGCAGCAAATCCGGCTCTGTTCACAGTGCGTTCACGTAACTGGTGGGCTATGTCGTGGTAGCGGACGATGGGGCCGGCAATGAGTTGCGGAAACATGGAAATGTATAATCCACAATTCAATAGACGTTTTTCGGCAGGAGCTACACACCGGTATACATCTATGAGGTACGAAATTGCCTGAAAGGTAAAAAAAGAGATCCCTGCAGGGAGGTGAATGTTTGTCATCTGCCATGAGTCGTGACCGGTGGCGAAAAACAGAGGAGCAAGGGTGGCAAGAGTAAAGTGGAGGTATTTAAATATAAAGAGGGGGAGAAGGTTACAAAGGATACCAAGTCCCAGGAGCAGTGTTTTGTTTTTTCCAGAGGACCGTTCAATTTCACGGCCAAGAAAATAGGTCATGCAAATGGAAAGAAGGAGCAGAAGGGTATAGCCACCCTCTCCCCAGGCATAAAACAGCAGACTTGAAGCAAAAAGAAAATAATTCCGGTATGGTTTTCCAGCACAGAAGCTGCCGGCAATAACAATGGGCAGAAAGAGGAAAAGAAAGGTAACGGAGCTGAATATCATGGATAGATATTTTGTGGGGCCTTCAAACGGGAAGGGGCAAGGTGATGCTATCACCTTGCCCCTTCCTGTTTTTATTTAACCTGTGAAAAGATGATCAGGGTGCGACGCCCATCTCTTTTTCCTTCTCATGTACAGCCATACGAGTCTTGATGGCAGTGTTTGGAATAAGAGACATGGAGTCAATTCCAAGCTCAACCAGGAAGGTGGCAAAGTCAGGGAAATCAGATGGACCCTGACCGCAGATTCCGATCTTCTTCTTACGTCGTTTGGCGGTGGCGATAACCATGCGGATCATGTCTTTCACAGCATCGTCACGTTCATCAGCAATACCAGCGATAAGACCGGAGTCACGGTCGAGTCCGAAGGTGAGCTGGGTTAGATCATTGGATCCGATTGAGAAACCATCAAATATATCGGCAAAGGCATCAGCAGAGATAACGTTACTTGGGATTTCGCACATAACGTAAACCTCAAGGCCATTCTCTCCCTGAACCAGGCCACAATCTCTCATAACCTCGATTACTTTCTTACCCTCTTTAGGAGTACGGCAGAATGGAACCATCAGTTTGATGTTGTCCAGACCCATATCGTTACGGGCCTTTAACAGGCCAGCACATTCAAGCTCGAATGCAGGCCGGTATTTGGGGTCATAGTAGCGGGAGGCACCACGCCATCCAATCATCGGGTTTTCTTCATTCGGCTCGTACAGGGTACCACCAGCAAGGTTTGCGTATTCGTTACTCTTGAAATCAGAGAGACGGACAATAACGTCATTGGGGTAGAATGCAGCAGCGATACGGCCGACACCTTCAGCCACCTTATCAATAAAGAACTGACGCTTGTCGCTGTATGCTCCTGTTTTGGCATCAATCTTGGCAATGATGTCCTTTTTCACGGGATCGTCGGATTTTTTCAGCTCTTCGTAATTATACAGTGCCAGAGGATGCAGACCGATGTGAGAGTTGATGATAAACTCTTCACGGGCAAGACCGACACCATCATTAGGAATCTGACATTCGGTGAAGGCTTTTTCAGGAATAGCCAGGTTCATCATTATTTTTGTCTTGGTGGCGGGCAGGTTGCCAAGATCCTGTTTGTCGATTTCAAACTTGAGCAAACCTTCGTAAACATAGCCGGTTTCACCTTCAGCAGAGGATGCGGTGATTTCCATGCCGGTTTTGATGTGTTCTGTGGCATCTCCGGTTCCGATGACGCATGGAATGCCAAGCTCGCGGGAAATAATTGCAGCATGACAGGTACGGCCACCGCGGTTAGTAATGATTGCCCCGGCAATTTTCATGATGGGTTCCCAGTCGGGGTCGGTCATGTCGGTGACCAGGACTTCACCCTTTCTGAAGGTTCCGATATCCTTTACATCATTAATACAGTGAGCAACACCCTGACCGATCTTTGAACCAACAGCCAGGCCTTCAACAAGGACCTTTCCTTTTTCCAGTAGCTTATAGGTTTCCATCATGCCTGTGCCGGCCTGGGAGTGAACAGTTTCGGGACGAGCCTGAACGATGAAAAGATCACCTGTTCCCACAGTAACACCGTCACCATCCTTGGCCCACTCGATGTCCATTCCTTTTCCGTAATGATCTTCGATGATACAGGCCCATTCGGCAAGTTTAAGAATCTCATCATCACTGATTACGTAAGCTTTACGTTCTTCTATGGTGGTGGCAATGTTTCTTACGGGCTCAGCAGTGGTAGGATCGTTGTCATAGATCATTTTGATCTCTTTGGAGCCAACTTTCTTGCCAACAATTGGTCGTTTGCCTTCTTTCAGTTTAGGTTTGTAAACATAGTATTCATCGGGATTAACTGCACCCTGGACCACGTTTTCTCCAAGACCCCAGGCGCCGGTGATAAAACAGGCATCTTTGAAGCCCGATTCGGTATCGATGGTAAACAAGACGCCGGAAGAGGCAGAGTCGGAACGAACCATCTTCTGAACAGTAATTGAAAGATAGACATCAAACTGACCAAATCCCTGATGCTGGCGATACGATATGGCGCGGTTGGTGAAAAGGGATGCAAAGCACTTACGGCAGTTATCGATGATTGCGTCGTAGCCGTGAATGTTCAGGTATGTCTCCTGCTGACCGGCAAAGGAGGCATCGGGAAGATCTTCTGCGGTTGCAGATGAGCGAACAGCAACATCACAGTTTTCACCATACTGCCCTTCCATCACTTTGTAGGCCTTGATGATGGCTTCACGAAGATCATCCGGAAATTCGGCATGACGAATAATATTACGGCATTTTTCCCCACGCTCAGCAAGGTTCGCCATATCCTCAATATCAAGATCAGCGAGAACGTCGCGGATCTCCTGCTCGACACCTGCAGCCTTTAGAAGGTAGCGGTAGGCGTATGCGGTGATGGCAAATCCATGGGGAACAGCAACACCTTTTGCTGTGAGATGCTGATACATTTCACCCAGTGATGCGTTTTTCCCACCAACCAGAGGGACATCTTCAATGCCGATATCGTCAAACCATAGGATCAATTCTTCGTCGTGACTTTTGGCCATCGTTATTTCTCCTGCTAAAGTAATGATTGAAAGGACACGTCCGATAATACGAATATGCCTGAAATGAAAAAGTCAGCCTTTATATAAAAGGATGAAAGATGAAAGTCAAAAAAATCTGATGCATTATATAAAAATAATTGTCAATCCGTCAAGTAATAGGGCGGTAAATTCCGGCTTTTCTGGAATGAAAAAGTAGAACTGCGGGTGGAAGTGTGATACTGTTTTTTAACTCTTAATTGAATGATGTCAATAAATCTCTATGGAAAATATGGAGGGCGACGCCATGTCTCAGGCTGCAAAAATAAAAGAACTCTATAAGAAGTGTAATATCGGTAAGGACCATTCTGAAAGTGATTATTTTGGCCTTGTCAAGGAATTGGTTGCGCTGCGTAAAGCAGAAGGAGTGCAGTGGCAGCAGGCCATAGATCAGGTTTACGCTTTGATTATGGATGAAATTATCTGTAATGCTGGTGAGCCGGTGACGGCTGTTAAATTCGGAACATCCGGCTGGCGTGGCATGATAGGAAAAGATCTGTTTGTCCGTTCAGTCTCTTTTGTGACTGCTGCCATTGTAGACCTTTACGTCGCACTCGATGAAGAGCCGGAACTTGGTCTGTTTTTGGGTGTTACCAGCCTGGATGAGGCCAGAAAGCGTGGCTGTGTACTCGGTTTTGATAACCGTTTTGGAGGAGAAATACTTGCCGGAGCCGTGACTGAAGTCTTGGTCAAGGCAGGATTTGTTGTTCACTATGCAGGGGAATCTACTACCGGAGTTCTTTCTGCTGCAGTGCTCGAACTCAACGCCGCCTTCTCAGTGAACCTGACCCCCTCCCATAATCCCCTTGAGTATGCCGGTTTTAAGTATAACGCTGCGGATGCAGGCCCTGCCGCGACAGAGCTTACCGGGCGCATTACCGAAAAGGCCCGGCAGATCATAGCAGGAGCAGGCTCTCCATTTGTGGCACTGGATAAACCCGTTGTTTCAGCTGCTGATCGTGACGATGTGTTGCCCTTTGATGCCCTTGGGACATGGAAACAGCTTGTTCGCAACAATAAAGACATTCACGATGTTCATTATGACGATATTATGAACAGGTTTGCCACGGATACAGAAATTGTGGCTGTTATAGATTCAGTTCACGGAGCCAGCAGGATACATATTCCGGCACTGTTTGAGGGGGTTGAAAACGACAGGTTAATACAGTTGCGTGACAGTTCCGATGTTACTTTTGACGGGATAGCCCCGGAACCATCATCAGCTAATATGGTTGGCGTCATCACGACCCTGCAGAAACGAAAAGAACCTTTGAAGGTTGGAGCCATTATAGATCCCGATGGTGATCGGATCAGGTTCACCGATGGCACGGTTGAGATAAGCATGAACCAGTTCGGTGCCATGGCTTACCACTTTCTTCATGAAGGTAAAGGCAAGAAAGGAATGGTCGCAAAAACCGTGGCGACCTCCAACCTTGCCAATCGTCTGGCCGAGGTGTTCGGAGAAGAGACCTTTGAGCCTCGAGTAGGATTCAAAGAGTTTAAACCGGTTATTGGTAAGGCTCTTGTCTACTTTGAAGAATCCGATGGTATCTCTATTATTGGCCATACCCCTGAGAAGGACGCCTATATCGGTCTCCTTCTGGCGCTTGATATGGTAATCAGTCGCAGGCAAAATCTTGGAGAGTATCTTGCGGAGATTGAAAAGGAATATGGTGCCTTTTATCCTGACAGAGACGGTCTTCCGGTCAGTGTTCAGGGAGAAGTGCTGCATGCTGCTCTGTTGAAACTTGAAAAGTATGGCGTGGGTGCAGTTGTTAATGTGGGTGGAACAGAGCAGCGTATCACTCAGGTGATCGACATTGATGGCCGAAAGATGATTTTTGAGGATGGTTCATGGCTGATGATCAGGCCGTCCGGGACGGAACCAAAGGTGCGTTTCTATGTTGAATCGCGAACAAAAAGTGGCACTGCGGCGCTTGTAGAGGCGGCCCGTGGAATGTTGGATGAAATAGGTCTTATATAAAAAGCATTTCTCATTGATTTTTGCTTCTGCAGTATTAGAGTAGCTGAACTGTCTCGAAATTTTTCCAATCCCATGCGTTGGGGTTGTTGGTATCTCATTTAAGAACACTCAGGAGTAGATCATGTGGGAATATACGGATAAAGTTCAGCAACACTTTTTACATCCTCAAAATGTTGGGGAAATTGAGAATCCAAGCGGTATCGGGGATGTTGGTTCTTTGGCTTGTGGCGACGCCCTGAAGCTGACGTTAAAGATTGAAGATAACGTCATAGTTGATGCCAAGTTCAAGACTTTCGGCTGTGCCTCTGCCATTGCCTCTTCCTCTGCTCTAACCCTTATGGTGATCGGTATGACCGTCGATGAAGCAGAAAAAATTACTAACGACGACATTGCTGATTATCTGGGTGGTCTGCCGAAGGAGAAGATGCACTGTTCTGTTATGGGACGTGAAGCTCTGGAGGCTGCCATTGCCGATTATCGTGGTGTAATCCTGCCCATGGCTGAAGGTGAAGTCGTCTGTGAATGTTTTGGTGTGACCGATCTTGACGTGATTCGGGCAATTAAAGAATCAGATCTTCGTTCCGTTGAGGAAATCACTAACTTCACCAAGGCAGGTGGCGGTTGTGGAAAATGTGAAGATAAACTGCGTGATCTTCTCCAGACGACGATCAGTGGGATTCCCATTGTTCCGGTTACTGCTGAAGGACCCAAACGTTTGACGACTCTTCAGAAGATCAAAAAAATTGAAGAAGTTCTTGAGCGTGAGATAAAGCCGGCTCTTAAAAAGGATGGTGGTGATATTGAACTTGTTGATGTTGATGGAGATTTTGTAATGGTTTCTCTGCGTGGCGCCTGTACCAGTTGTGCCAAGTCACAAACAACTCTCAAAGAGTATGTGGAGAAAAAATTGCGTGAGTTGGTGCTCGACACGCTGATTGTTGAGGAGGCCAAATGATGAACTGTGATGCAGATAAAGTGATTTACATGGATAATAATGCCACCACCAGGGTAGCTCCTGAGGTGGTTGATGCCATGATGCCCTTCCTGACCGAATGCTACGGTAACCCATCCAGCATGCATAATTTTGGTGGTCAGGTGGGTAGCGCTGTGCAAAAGGCGAGAGGGCAGGTGGCTGAGTTGATCGGTGCAGAGCCAACGGAGATCACCTTCACCAGCTGTGGGACGGAGAGTGACTCTACAGCGATCCTTTCTGCCCTGCAGGCCTTTCCCGAAAAAAGGCATATTATTACCACCCGGGTGGAACATCCTGCCATTAAGCATCTCTGTGAAAATTTAGACAGGCTTACCGGTCACAAGCATCGGGTCACGCGGCTTCAGGTGGAATCCGATGGCACCCTTGATCTTGCGAGCTATGAAGAAGCCCTGGCCGAAGATACAGCCATTGTTTCTGTGATGTGGGCTAATAATGAAACCGGTGTAATTTTTCCCGTGGAAAAAATGGCAACCATGGCCAAAGAAAGGGGAATCCTGTTTCACACCGATGCGGTTCAGGCTGTTGGGAAGATTCCTATAAATCTGAAGGATCTTGATATCGATTTTCTGTCCATATCCGGTCACAAACTTCATGCTGCCAAAGGTGTTGGAGTTTTATATGTGAAGCGGGGAACGCCCTTTGTTCCCTTTCTGGCAGGTGGCCATCAGGAAGGTGGAAGGCGCGGTGGTACCGAAAACGTGGCATCTATTGTTGGTCTTGGCAAGGCGTGTGAGCTTGCGGGAAAGATGATGGAGGAGGAGAATACCAGAGTGCGAGCCCTTCGTGATCGGCTTGAGGAGGGGTTACTTGCAACAGTGCCCAAATCCATGCTCAATGGTCACAAAACAGACAGACTTCCCAACACCACAAATATCAGTTTTGAATTTGTGGAGGGTGAAGCCATTCTGCTGCACATGAATATGTATAATATCTGTGCTTCATCAGGCTCTGCCTGTACTTCAGGCTCTCTTGAGCCATCCCATGTTCTGCGAGCCATGGGGGTTCCCTTTACTGCGGCCCATGGTTCCATCAGGTACTCGTTAAGTGTCTATAATACCGAAGCTGAAGTGGATTTTGTGTTGGAGAAAATGCCTCCGATTATTGCCGAACTGCGTGAACTCTCACCTTTCTGGGAGGCGGAATAATTATGCGGATTGTTGACCCGTCGTTTGAAATTCAGGATGATCTGGATCGGGCATCACTTGTTGTGCGCCTTGAGGCCTGTGGACGTATCTGTTACAAGAGTGAGGGCCTTATTGATGAAAATTCTGCCCTTCCTTTTGTGAAAAAGATAGCTGAGCACGGTCACAATTCTGTGATGGAAATGGCGGTGGTCACATTGGGTATTGTGTGCTCCGATGACCAATTTGATGCTTTACTGGCCTTAGAACCCAAATATCTTTTTATCGATCGTCTGGGTTCTGAGGTTTTGGTGACCGCATCCATTCGAAGTCTTCGAGAGTTGTATCAGCGAGCAGGGACGAATGCGCTGGTTGAAGCCATGGTTGCTTTTATGGTTGCCAGGCATTCCTATCTTTTCGAGGGTGTTTGGGACGGTGGTAATGGACAGGGAAAAGATATAACGGTCAGGAAATTGGATTTGCAGGAGGTGGATTCGCTTCCAGAGGAAAATATTTCCAAGCATCGTTTTCTTGGTGTGAAGTTTATCACAAATCGTGCCGTGACTCACGAAATCGTGCGACATCGTCCCTGTTCTTTTTTGCAGGAAAGTCAACGCTACTGCCGCTATAGTCAGGATAAGTTTGATAATCAGGTGACTTTTATCAGACCCCTGTTCTATAAAGAGGGGAGCGACGAGTTTGTGCTCTGGCAAAAGGCCATGGAAGATACAGAAAAAATATATTTGAAACTCCTTGAATCTTCCACGCCTCAGGCTGCCCGGACTGTGTTGCCTAATTCCTGCAAGACAGAAATTATTGTTTATTGTAATCTTGCAGAGTGGAGCCATATTTTTAAATTACGAACAACTCCTGCAGCCGAACCTTCCATGCGGGAAGTTATGATTCCGCTTGCTGCTGAAATGAAAAAACGCTATCCGGCGATCTTCTGATGGTGTAATTATGTTCTGAAGCCTGCTTTCCGTTTTTAGTTGCAAAATTTCCTTCGCTGTGGAGAATTTTCGACCAAACAATAAAATGCCAGTTCTGTACTGAAAGAAAAGCTCTTATCCTGTTCTCTGGATAAGGGCTTTTTTTGTCTGTTGTGCTCGTATTGACACTTTGTTAAAAATTAGTTATATAGAGCATCAATTCTGATGAAGTATCAACTCGTCCTGACTGCAATCAGGTCTAACAAATTAATTTTTATAACAAAAGGAGATCAATATGGCTCTTGATCCAACGAAACATGCTGACTGGGAAATTGCTGCTGAAGCTGAGTCCCGTATGAAAACCGTTTATGAGCTTGGTGAACAGCTGGGACTCGATAAGGAAGAAGTACTTCCCTATGGTCATTATGTCGGGAAACTTGATTTTAATAAGATCATGAGTCGTCTTGCCGATAAGCCTGATGGAAAATATGTTGATGTGACCGCCATCAGTCCGACCCCTCTTGGTGAAGGGAAATCCACATGCGCCATGGGGCTTGTTCAGGGGCTTGGTAAACGGAATAAATCAGTTGTTGGTGCCATCCGCCAGCCTTCCGGTGGGCCCACTATGAACATAAAGGGTTCAGCTGCTGGTGGTGGACTTGCCCAGTGTATTCCTCTTACGGAGTTTTCCCTTGGTTTGACCGGTGACATCAATGCCATTATGAATGCGCACAACCTTGGTATGGTTGCTCTCACATCGCGTATGCAGCATGAGGCAAATTACACCGATGAGCAGCTTGCTCAGCGTAATCTGAAACGCCTTGATATCCACCCCAAAAAGGTTGAGTTTAACTGGATCATGGATTTCTGTGCTCAGGCCCTTCGTGATATCACCATCGGTCAGGGACCCGGTAAAATGGATGGTTTCACCATGAAATCTTCCTTTGCAATCGCTGTATCCTCCGAGATTATGGCCATTCTCGCCATCGCCAACGATCTGGCTGATATGCGCCGCCGTATTGCTAAAATTGTTGTTGCTTACGACAAGCAGGACCGACCTATCACCACAGCTGACCTTGAAGTTGATGGTGCCATGACCGCATGGATGGTTCAGGCCCTCAATCCTAACCTGATGCAGACACTTGAAGGTCAGCCGGTACTTGTTCATGCAGGACCATTTGCAAATATCGCTATTGGTCAGTCTTCTGTTATTGCTGATCGTGTTGGTTTGAAAATTGCTGATTATAACGTTACTGAATCAGGCTTTGGTGCAGATATCGGATTCGAGAAATTCTGGAACCTTAAATGCCGTTTCTCCGGAAACAAGCCAAATTGCGCAGTTGTTGTTGCGACCATTCGAGCTCTTAAGTGTCACGGTGGTGCGCCAATTCCGGTTCCTGGAAAGCCCATGCCTGTTGAGTATAACACTGAGAACGTCGGCTGGGTCGAAGAGGGTTGCAAGAATCTTATTCATCACATTGAAACTGTTAAAAAGGCTGGGATCAATCCTGTTGTCTGTATCAATGCTTTCTATACTGATACCGATAACGAGATTGCTGCAGTTCGTCGTATATGTGAAGCGGCTGGCGCTCGTGTTGCCCTTTCCCGTCATTGGGAACATGGTGGAGAGGGTGCTCTTGAATTTGCGGATGCGGTTGTTGATGCCTGTGAAGAGCCAAATGATTTCAAATTCCTGTACGACCTGAGCGATCCTCTTGATAAGCGTATTGATCTTATCGCAAGGGAAGTTTATGGCGCAGATGGCGTGAGTTATACTCCAGAGGCTCAGGCTAAACTGAAGCGTCTTGGGGCAGACCCTGATATGGCTGAGATGGGAACCTGTATGGTCAAAACACACCTCTCTCTTTCTCATAACCCTGCTCTTAAAGGAACCCCAAAGGGATGGACGCTGCCTATTCGTGACATTTTGACATACAAAGGCGCTGGATTTGTTGTACCTGTTGCCGGAGCTATTAGCCTGATGCCTGGTACCGGTTCTGATCCTGCGTATCGACGGGTTGACGTTGATGTTGAGACTGGAAAAGTAAAAGGGGTGTTCTAAGGTTTTAGTATTGTAAAAACAAGTAGTAATGTGTGATAAAGCCAGGGGAGTTTCCCGTGAGCTTAAAAATAACGGGTTAGGAAAAGTGAACTTTTCTTAACCCGTTTGTTTTTTTAAATAAAAGGTTGTATTGTTAAATGGACTGACATACTGGAGACTGGCACTATTTATGGGTGTATTTTAATTTTCTAAATTAATTGTAATACTATGGCTGTAAAACAGAAGATAGAGAATAAAAGAAGTTCTCTCAAGGGCACGGTAAAGGATCGCTCTGGTGCCGGAAAAGTAAAAGTCGGAGAGCTCTTAAGTAAAGCTGGCTATATCACTCCTGCTCAGCTTGAAACAGCCAAGAAAGAACTCCAGAAGAACGGAGGCCGCTTGGGCGCTATCCTACGTCAATTTGATTATATCGATGCTGATACCGTCTATAATTTTCTCAGTCGTCAACATAACTTCACTCCTGTTTTAATAAGTAAAGAACCACCCAGTAAAGATGCCGTTACTCTTGTGCCCTATAAAATTGCCAAGAAGTATATGGCTTTTCCTCTCCGTATCGCTGGCAACACGCTTCAGATAAGTATGGCTGAACCTACTGATACTGAAGCTGTCGAAAAGCTTCAGGATGAGGTGGGAAAAAATCTGGCTGTCTGTGTCTCCATGGAAAGAGATATCGTTGAGGCCTATAAAACCTATTATAAGATTGATGATGCTGAGGCTGAAACCTTCTTCACCAACAGAGATGAAGCTGAAGAAGAAATGGCGGTCACCGAGGTTGATGACTTTGGTTCGATCGTAGCCGATGCAGCAGATGAATTTGAGATTGAAGCTATTGAAGATGAGAGTACTGGAGATCAGTTTGCTGCTAACGATGCTCCTATTATCAAGCTGGTCAATGGTATTCTGGTAAAGGCTGTTCAGGATGGGGTTTCTGATATCCATGTGGAACCCTATGAGAAGACCATGCAGGTTCGTTACCGTAAGGATGGTTCTCTTTTTAAATCCATGAACCTGCCGTTGAGCATCAAAAATGCAATGGCGGCACGCCTCAAGATTCTTGCTGATCTGGACATTACTGAGCGTCGTATCCCTCAGGATGGTCGTATTAAGATGCGGCTGGGACGTAACCGTTCCGTTGACTTTCGTGTTTCTACTCTTCCGACGCTGTTTGGTGAATCCGTTGTTCTTCGTATTCTTGACAAGGGGTCTCTTAACGTAGATTTAACCAAGCTTGGTTTCGAAAAGGAGACCTTTGAGGCATTGAAACGCTGTTTAAACAGGCCCCAGGGGTTGCTTCTGGTCACTGGTCCCACGGGTTCCGGAAAGACCGTTACACTTTATTCTGCCCTGAACTCATTGAACGCTGAGGATATTAAGATTCTAACAGCAGAAGATCCGGTGGAGTTTAACTTTAAGGGGATTAATCAGGTCAATGTTCATTCTGAGGTAGGAATGACATTTGCTGCTGCCCTGAAGGCATTTCTTCGTCAGGATCCGGATATTATTATGGTAGGTGAGATTCGTGATATGGAAACTGCCGAGATTGCTATTAAAGCGGCAATGACCGGACATCTCGTTTTCTCAACCCTTCATACCAACGATAGTGCTGCAACCATTGCTCGTCTTATAGATATCGGTATACCACCTTTCATGCTTGCCTCTGCTGTGACAATGGTGTTATCTCAGCGACTAGGGCGGAAGCTCTGTCAGGCGTGTAAAAAACCTGAACAGCGTGACCCTCAGGAACTCATCAGCATGGGTTTTCATGAAGATGAAGTCGATTATGTTGTCACCTATGGCCCTGTTGGCTGTCCTGAATGTAACGGTCTTGGATATAGAGGCCGAATCGGTTTTTTTGAGTTGTTGGAGGTGACCGATGAAGTTGCAAAAGCGATCAGTGCTGAAGTTCCCGAAGACCAATTACGTAAAATTGCTGTTCAGGAGGGAATGGTTCCATTACGCGATGCGGCCATTGAAAAGGTAAGGCAGGGAGTTACCAGTGTGGATGAGGCTCTTCGCAGGACCGTTGCTCATGAAGAAAGTCTCCCTGCATATCTTCTCAATCCTGATATAGAAAACTATGAAGATGGCGATGTGGTTATTCGTGAAGGGAATACCGACGTGGATTTCTTCAAACTGCTTCGGGGCGGCTTGTCGGTATTAAAGGGTGGAAAGAAGATTGCCGAACTTACAGAACCTGGCGAATATTTTGGTGAGATGGCAGTCCTCTCAGGTGAACCCCGAAATGCATCCATTGTTTCACTTGGCAGGTCTGCAATCAAGAGGTACCCCGGTGACAAGCTGGACGAAATTATAGCAAAATACCCTGATGTCTCCCGTCATCTTTTTAAGGCCATGGCCGCGAGACTTCATAAATCAAATCAGATTATAGTTAAATTGGCTGGTGCTGCTCCCCGTAAGGCACCACCGCGCTGAAAGGGATTGATGTCGGTCATCTGAGTTGTCCGCTCTGTTCAAAATATTTTCTAAATACCAGAAGGGATATCAGCGTTTCAGTTTTATTGTTTTGAAACTGTTGTATGTATGCCTGGGCATTTTTTAGGATTTTCAGAGCCTCTTCTTCATGCTGCAGATAGTAATTCATTTTTTCTTCAATATCTGAATAGTCATCCCGTAACAGAACATAATGAATGTCAGGTAGAAGCCTTCCCTCCATAAACCAGGTTTCAAAACGGGGTTTTCGCATAAAACAGAGGGAGTTGGAAGACATAATCCATTTAAGGTTTGTTGCCACATCATTGCCCTCAATGGAGAGAATGAATTTATACTGCAACTGCTTTTCTATGGACATAAATCGTTTTTGTCGTCTGGGATCCCCTCCCTCCTCCGGTTGATTTGACTGGCCAATGTCAAAAAGTGGATTGTCAAAATGTTGCCGGACAAAATCTTTTCGTTCCTGAACACCGGCCTTTCCACGCCAGACAAGTTTGTTTTTTTTGTGCTGGTATGGAAGAGGGTCTTTTACAAATGTGAAGTGGCGGATGCTGTTGAGTTTTAAAATAATTCCATTTGCATTGTTTTCTGTGAGTGGCCGGCTTTTGACAAAGGTTGGATGTACCGGGACTGTAACGACGTCACCAAATTGGTAATGAAAGAAAAATGACGGGTCAAAGAAACGGCAATATTTCTTGAAATCAAGATAATAGACAAAGTTTTTCCGGGTCGTGAGATCGGCCGATTGAACTCGATCCGCTCCCAGAGTGAATGGTTTCTGCTTTTTATTGTAATAAGCGACCCTGTCAAGAATAGAGTTCTGGTCATAGCAGGAGATTGAGGCCAGCAAATGTGGGAGTTTCCATCGAAGATAGATGGCGGGAGTTAAAATGTTGGTCATTCCCTTGAGGTAAAAGATATTTTTCGAATTCTTATGTTTGCGTGAGGTAAGTTTGGAAATTTTCTTGTCCAGCCTTTTTATAAACTGCATATGAATAGGTTGTCTGTGGTTCTGTGTTGTGAGGTGCTTATTCAATGAGGTTTCCGGCGCCCTGACAGTGGTACTTGAGCGTCAAACCTGCAAATAGTACCGTATGTTCTACTATTTTGTAATGGTTTTTTTGAGTCATTACTGTATGATCTTTTAAATATCTGTGACACTGACTGAAGATCATACTTACTCAGATTGCAATAATGTGAACCAGATCACATCTTCAGTTACTGTGGTGTTGAAAAAATCCCGTCATGGCCCCTGCCGTTAATTTTCAATTCAAAATTATGTCCTCAAAGAAAGAACGCTCAAAAACTGATATTTTATTGAAATGTCAAAGAATATTAATTGTTAAGCAAAGCTCACTTGGTGATATTATTCATACTCTGGCTCTCGTTCATGCACTGAAGCGATGTCATCCTGCAATTTCGATAGGATGGGTTGTTCAAAAGGCGTTTGCCTCAATAGTAAAAAGGGATACAGCAGTGGATGATGTGTTTGTAATCGATATCCCTTCGACCAGCGAACCCAATGCCGGGAAAACTGCTTTTTTAAAAGCTGTTATGGCAACATTACGAACGCTCAGGGATTTAAGGAAATCCCTTTCCAAAAACCCCTACGACCTGGTTCTTGATCTTCACGCTTCATTTCGTAGTGGAATACTTGCACTCTGCAATCCTGGCGGAGTCCGGATTGGATTCTCAGTTGCCAAGGAGCTAAATACTCTCTTTCAGCATCAACTGGTAAAAGTTCCTGAATCAATAATGCATGCTCAGGACAAAAATTTACTTTTTGCCTCCTTTTTCGGGTGTCCTGTTGAAGACGAAGATTTTTTCCTGCAAACGAGTGATAAGGATCTGGCGAGGGTAAGGGAATGTATTCCAGATGACGGGAAACCACTGGTTTATTGTAATCCAGTGGGGCGATGGGAGACAAAGTTCTGGCCTGTTGAGCGATGGGCAGCTCTTGGAGACAGGTTACAGCAGGAAGCAGGTGCTAACGTGGTTCTGGCTGGTTCCCGTCAAGACAGACCAATACTTGACAGTATCGCCGAATTAATGGTTACTCGTCCACTGGTAACGGGAGGAGAGTTATCCCTTATCCAGTCTGCGGCTCTGATTAAACAGTCATTACTCTACATAGGGGTGGATACCGGTCCCATGCACATGGCGGCCTTGGCCGGAATTCCTGTAGTTGCTCTTTTTGGCCCAACGAATCCAGAACTGGTTGGGCCATACAAGGTGCCCGGTAAAATTGTGAGAAATGAAATGCTTGATTGTCTGGTCTGTCGAAAAAGAAGCTGTGAAGACCTTATCTGTATGCATTCAATTTCCGTGGATCAGGTTTATGAACAGGCTCTGCTTCTTTTCTGAGCTGTGTAGACGATTATGATTACAAATTTTAAGGTATCCTCACCATGCAAATAGCACTTATTATAACTACGTATAATAATACCGATACATTACGATTGACGCTGCAGACAGCACTGAATCAGGTTGTACCTCCATCGGAAATAATTGTTGCTGACGATGGCTCGACCACCGAGACGGCTGAGTTGGTGAAAGAGATGCGAGAGGAGACTGATATCCCTGTGTACCACTGCTGGCAGGAGGATAGGGGCTTTCGTCCTGCAAGATGTCGGAATATGGCAATGGCAAGGAGCATGGCTGATTACTGTATTCTGGTTGATGGAGATATAATGCTCGATGAACATTTTGTCGAAGATCATCTATACTATGCGACACCCGGATATTTTGTTCAGGGATCCAGGGTTATATTAAGTCAAAAGACAACAGAGAAGATTGTTGCTTCCGGTGACATTCGGGTAAGTGTTTTCGGTGATAGTATTGGCAATCGGAAAAACTGCATTCGTTCCCGTTTTCTGTCCAGGGTTCTTTCTTTTAAAAACAGTAGGTTGGGTGGGATTAAGACTTGTAATTTTGCCTTCTGGAAAAAAGACGCTGTGACGGTAAATGGTTTCAATGAGGAATTTGTCGGATGGGGGCATGAAGATACAGAGTTTGCAGCCCGTCTGTTGAATATCGGGATCAGAAGGCAGAATGTGAAGTTTAATGCCCTGGCCTATCATCTTTACCACAAGTCCCAGTCGAGAGATTTCCTGAGCCAAAATAATGATCTGCTTTCGGATACTTTAAGGATGAAAAAAAACTGGTGTGAGAATGGACTGGATAAGCATATCGGAAACTGTGAGGCCTGCAGCTGATAATAGTTTTTATCAGATTTTTTTTATATTGTAACAGAGTCCTGACTTTGCCGCTGGTTGATTCTCCTCTTGAAGCGAGCAATAGTCCTGATAAGGTTACGGCGATAGAAGAAACGTTTAAGCGGGCTGTTTGGCATCAGTTCCTCTGCAATTCGTTGACGATTTGAGAAGGAGTACTGAAGCTCTGCCAACGGTGTGTTTTTATTAAGATGCTTCAGATACCTCTCCATGGCCTGGAGGTTCTTTATTCGCCAGTGGTCAGTGGTCTCACCGTGACCATGCTTTTTCTTGAACAGTTTCCGGTTTTTTTTCATCAGTTTTCGCACAGCACCACTCACCTTTGAAAAACTACCTTTCCCCTGATGGTAGACAAAAATCTTTTCGCTTATCATCATCCGCTTCCCTGACTTTATCGCTCTGTAAACAAAATCAGTGTCTTCGTAATAACCAAGACCAAAATCTTCATCCAAGCCCTGTAATTCTTCATAGAGTGTTCTTCGTATCAGCACACAGAAAAAAATAAGTCGATCAGTCTGAAAGCTGAGTTTTGCTGAGTGATTGCTCCAATGAATTCCCTGGCTGAGGATCTCTTCGGGGGTTTTTCCCGTGGTGTATATTTGCTGATCGTTACCACAGTTGTTTGTTACCGGTCCCAACATATCCCAATCAGGGTTTTGCTGCATAAGGGAGCTGAAAAGAGATATGGTTCCTGGTGGTACCAGGGTGTCGGTATTCAGGAGGAGAAAAAATTCCCCACTGGCGGCCCTGGCTCCGATGTTATTTCCTGCGGCGTAGCCCCTGTTTTCATCAAGAAAGAACAATCTAATTCGAGAATCTCTTTCTCCGGCCAGAGTCAGTAGCTGTTTTGTGGAACTGTCCGAGTTGTTGTCCACAACAATTATTTCCATATCTTCAGGTGATTGAGCCAGACTGTCCAGACAGGGACCGGTTGTTGTATCAAAATTGTTATAGGAAACTATAATAACACTACAGAGCAGAGGGCGATACATCAGGTAACCTTGAGGAGTTCATGAATGCGGTTGCTGCAGAGTAACTCCATATGTTTTTTTATTGTATCTTCAGGCCAGTTCCACCAGCTCATTTCCAGAAGAGCATTACAGGTCTCCTGATCAAAGCGGGTCCTCAGTAACCGGGCAGGATTTCCAGCAACTATTCCGTAGGGGGGGATGTCCTGATTGACCACACTGCAGGCACCGATTACTGCACCGGAACCGATGGTTAAACCGGAGAGGATGGTTGCCCCGTGACCAATCCAGACATCATGGCCAATGGTCAAGTCTCCTTTGGTTCCGGGGTGGCCATTGATGTCCTTCGCTTCAGGCCATCTGGAGGAAAGGGCCGGGAAGGGGTATGTTGTGATCCAGTCAATTCGATGATTTCCTCCAAGGATGATAGTGACTTTTGAGGAGATGGAACAAAACCTCCCGATGGTCAAGCGGGTGTTGTCACCGTAGGTGCGGATATCAGGCTTGCCGTAGGTGTGTTTTCCGATACTAAAGAGTGGATTGCTGAACTGTTCCCTGGTGGCAGGTGGTTTTTTGGGTGAGCTAAAAAACATAACTGACGAAGTTTAGTTAAGTTGAACTTTAAAAACAAATTGCTTGGTAATAAAGTTTTTAAAAAGATCAGTATAGCTTTTGCGTAATCGCATCCCGACAAAAGGGATCAGACGAAGAAGATCGGAGGGTGCAAGGATACGGGTATCGAAGAGTATTTTAAATGGGCAGATGTCCTCAAAGGAATAGGCGAAATCAATTACCTTGAAATCACATTGTTCAAGGAGTTCCCGGAAACTCTTGATAGTGAAGAATCTCAGATGACTATGGTCAAATATGCCATAGTCTTCGTATTTCCAGGTTCCGCCAAGGAGCCGAAAACGGCATCTCCAGTGGGCAATGGAACAGGTTGAAATGACCAGGCTGCAGTCGGAGTGCATCCACTGCTTGAGGTGGTTTAACGTGACTTCAGGGCGTGCAATGTGTTCTATAACCTGAGACATGAAAATTATCTGGAAAGGACCGTGTTCCCTAACGTGGCGGTTGATCTGTTCACTGATTGCCTGGTCTTCAATCGTTCCACACAGAATGGCAAGGCCGCGTTCCTCAGCTGATACAGCAGACTCTTTTTCAGTTTCTAGTCCCAGAAACCGGCAACCTTTTTTCTGCACCAGATATTCCCCCATATATCCAGTGGCACAGCCAATTTCCAGGACATGGCTACCGGGAGGGATCATGTCCAATTGAATTTTGTCAATGTTGTTCGGTTTGAGTCCTTCGTAGACGAAAGTCTCCTTATGGTACTTCATAATGATACCTTTTGATAATCTGGACCGCTTATGGTGATATTTTTTTCCAGACAATACTGATCCAGTTGTTTCAGTAACTGTGGCAGCAGATTTTCGGGTGCATTAAAACAAAGATCTTTCCTGAATCCTCTGATGTCACGGTTTTTCATTGATTTGGGTTTGTACCAACTTCTTTTTCGAACATCATCAAAATCTATCAGGTAGAGTTTGTTCTCACTGAAGATAAAATTTGCCAGCCGGATATCACCATGGATTAAGCCAAGAGTCTGAATAGTATCGATGGTGTTCAGCACTGCGGCGATAACTTCCGAAGCTTCTGCAGGAGAATTGCTTAGTTGCCTGAGATACTCTTCCCCCTGAATCCCTTCCACGTATTCATAGAAAAAAAAGGAAATTCTCCGAAACGGACCAAACCGTTTTTCAAGACAGGCAACAGGATGAGGAATGGAAATATTTTTGTTTATCAATAGTCTGGAGTAGTACCAGCTTTTACTTGATTTTGTTTGACGGAAGTAACGTTTGAATTGCTGCCAGCGTGATTTGAAATTGTGTCGTTTAATAACAAGTTTTTTTCCATTTACCGTAATCACACCAATTCTTGATTTAAAATTATCCTGAAGAATTATGGTCGTTGGTGAGAAAAGGTGGAAATCGGGATCGTTGAAAATATTCTCCAGTTCTGGTGTGTAGAATTTTTTGTCACAGAACAGGCAAATATTGAAATTCTTTTTTATGAATAAATTATCAGTCATCAAGAGAAGTGGGCTGTGAAAAATCTTTATACAATATGGCGCTGAAAAGAGAAAAAAGCAATCCGGTTACATGTATTTGAAGGTATGATTCACCCAGCATAATCACAAGAAAAAATAGGGGAAAGGCCTGGCGTAAAGGCGTGAGAGAATCTTTTATCCTGCCGGCTACTACAAGTTGAGAGATGAAAATAGCTATCAAACTGATAATACCGAAAAGGCCAAGTTGTGATGCTGTCAGTAAATATTGATTGTGAGGATTATCTGTGGTTGGCAGAGTCGGGGAGTTTGTCTTGTTGATTTTTGCATATTCAGCAGGGTAATCACCGGTTCCCACGCCGATGAGAACGTTGTTCTTTATTAGCTGGCAAGTATTTTGAGCGAACCAGACTCTCAGACCGACGGAGGAGGTGTTGCCGCAAAGGCGATGATTCTGCATTTCCGTATATGCCTGATCTGTACGAACTCTGAATGTGGAGGAAGAAAAATAGGTTGCTGTTATTAAGAGCGGTATAAGCAGAAGGCCTGTTATGAGTTGCAGTTTTGACCGGCGGTAAAAGTATTGAAAAACCGTTATCGCTATAAAGAGAAAGAAGGCTATCTGTCCGGTGCGGCCGACTGTGATAAACATGGTGACAGAGAAAAAGAGGAGCAGGGCAGACTGCAGGTACTGAGCAATGGGTTTGTTGCTGGCAAAGAGCAGATTCTGCAGGAGGATATAACATGCCAGGGCCAGCATTGGACTGTAGGTCACATGAGATGTACCCTCGGTAAGAAAAACGGAGGAGGGTGGAAGGGTGATTATGCCAAGCAAAACCATGTAGGCTTTACAGGCTCTCAGGAATATGGCGAAGATAAAGGCTGCCATGTAGTATTTCACATGCTCTTTCTTTACCAGAGTGAGTAAGACGGGGAAGAGCAGCAACTTCCATTGTTTTTTTAGAATATGAAGCCCAAGAGCCAGGTCTTCACTCCAGAGTAGCCCGATGATATGAAGAGCGATGAAGAGGAGAACGGCGACAGCGACGGGGTTAAGACGTATTTCGTTAAGTTTTTCCTTCAGTCCCCCCGACAGCATCCAGAAAAGAAGGAGAAGTACTGCCAGAACTGATCCTGCAGATGTCGAAAGTGGAAATGCGAATGCAAATAGAATGAGGAGTGGTGAGGTCGCTGCCACTATCTTTTGGTTAAGTGAATTCATATAAACTGAATGGTAGAAATGATTTGCTGTTTAACTTGTCTCGGTTGTGCTGTTTTTGCACTGGAAAATATAGAAGATATGATTGTCGTGTACCCTTTTTCGGTGGACAAGTAAATCATTCCTTTGGGCAAAGGTCTCGAAAAAATCTGGAAAGAAACGAAAACTATCAATGGGGTACCTGTGATAAACAAACCCTGGGGTTACCGTGTGCACCAGGAGATATCCGCCTGGACTCATGAGGCTGGCTAAAGAAACCAGATGTTCATAAGGGGTGATGAGGTGCTCGAGAATTGCCTGGCTGATGATAAGATCAAATTTGCCGAGTTCAGGAGCCTTTTCTTCAAAATTCCAGAAGATATCGACATCCAGAACTCCGGTTGTGGTGACTTTACCAAGTGCCATTATTTCTTTCAGTTTTACCGCTGCCTGTTTTGCCTCCCCGGCAAGCAATGTCCGTTTTGGCGCAGGGGAGAGTTTTTGAACCCAGCGAATGATCTCTCCATGATAGTACCCGGATTCACTGTCAAGATCATGAAAAGTGTATTGGTCATAGTTGTTATGGTCAAACGGGCCATAAATTTTTTCCCACTGCAAAAGTAGCTGTTGTTCAGGGTTTTGACCTAGGATTCGCCTCAGGCATTGTTTTATGGATTTGAACTTGCTGATTGACATGAAGTAGCCGGAGAACCGTAATTAAGTTTCGTATATGTGGTCAGGAAAGAAAGTGTGTGTTGTATTGTCAGTTCTGATATTGCATATTATAGAGGGTTTCATACTCGCCATTCTGGCTGAGAAGTGTGTCGTGGGTTCCCTCTTCAACAATCATTCCATCCTTAATAACAATAATCCTGTCGGCATTCTTGATGGTGGAAAGACGATGAGCAATAACAAGAGTGGTACGATCTTTCATCAGGTTTTCGAGAGCTTTTTGCACCAGTCGTTCCGATTCTGTATCGAGTGCTGATGTAGCCTCATCCAGGATAAGAATGGGAGCATTTTTCAAGATAGCCCTGGCAATGGAGAGACGTTGCCTTTCACCGCCGGAGAGTCGTATCCCGGATTCACCGATAACTGTATCGAAACCTTCTGGGAGTTCCTGTATAAAGTTGAGGGCATGAGCTGCATCGGCCGCTCTCTCAATATCTTCGTTCGATTTGTCCTGGTCACCATAGGCAATATTGGCACGGATGGTGTCGTTGAAGAGGATCGTCTGTTGGGTGACGATGGCAATCTGCCTGCGAAGTGATTCCAGGGTAACATCTTTGATGTTTACACCGTCAATAAGCAGAGAACCGTTTTCTATATCAAAAAATCTTGGGATCAGACTGGTGAGGGTTGATTTTCCAGAACCACTGGGGCCAACAATAGCCAGGATTTCACCCGCTGGAACGCTGAGGTTAATATCTTTCAGTATTGGAGATATACCATCATAGCTGAAATGTACATCACGAAGAGTTATTTCTTTCTGAAAAGGTGTAAGCTCGGCAGCATTTTCTTTCGAGAGGATGTCCGGCTTTTGATCAAGTAACTGGAAAATTCTCACCGCTGCGGCAAGCCCCTGCTGAATAGTTGCATTGATTTTACTTACTGCCTTGATGGGCTCATAAATCATTACCAGGGCCGTCAGGAAGGCAAAAAAAGTTCCCGGTGTGGAGTTGCCGGCGATAACTTCCTTACCGCCAAACCAGATTATAAGAGCCATCCCAATACCACCAATTACTTCCATTAATGGATGTTGGATACAACGGTATTTTGCCTTTTCCATCATGGTGTTAAAAAGCATGTTTACCTGCACTGAAAAACGGCTGGACTCGTATTTTTCCATGGTGAATGCTTTAACCACCGGGGCGCCGGTGATGGATTCGTGCATGGTGTTGGAAACATCAGCAATCTGTTCCTGCATGGTGGTACTGATCCGGCGAAACGCCCTGCCGAATTTAACGATGGGTATGGCTGCCGATGGAAGAAAAACCAGAGAAAGCAGGGCCAGTTTCCAATCCATGGTGAATATAACGATAAGCAGGAAGACAGCCTGTAAAAAATCACGCAGTAACCCGACAACCACCGTTGATATTGCGGCCTGCATAAAATTAATGTCAGAGATAACTCGGGAAATCAGCTCACCAGTGGGTGTTCTATGAAAGAATGAGAGTGATTGGAGATGGATATGCTCGAAAACTTTATTGCGCATATTACGGATTACGGTTTGGCCAATTTTTTCGAGAAGGTAGAAATTTAGACCATAGAAAAAAGCTTTGACTGCAAACAGGAGGATAAGGGCAAGCGGGAGAATGGCGAGAAAGTAGGAACTTTTCTCGACAAAAATCTTGTCCAGCAGGGGTTTGACCATGTAGGCCTGAAGAGCACTCAACCCGGCAACGGCGAGCGCTGCTATCATGGCTATTGCAAACAGAGATGTGTAGGGGCGAATAAGAGCGTATAATCGCCTTAGGACTATTTTGTTAGGCATATGCTAAATTAAAAAAAGAGACAGTTGGAAATATGTGTAACGGGCACAAGAATCAATCACAGTTATTGTTCACAGCATCATAGTTAATGATAGATAAAAAACCATCTAATACTTTCACTCAAGGGGAGAAAGACAGTTGTTCATTTGAAGGCATGGAAGCAGATAGGGCTGATTTACAGTGCTGCAGTATGTTTTTCGATATCGGTCGGATCATCTACACTTGGAGAATCATGTTCCGTGACGGTTACCTGTATTTTGTATCCAGCTTCAATGGCACGTAATTGTTCAAGCTTTTCAATGTTTTCAAGTGATGAGTATGGCAGGTCGGTGAATTCCTGGAGAAAAAGATTGGAGTAAGCATAGATCCCAATGTGTTTATAGTAGAGAGTGTCGTCTGTGTTGTCTCTGTTGAATGGAATTTTGGCCCGTGAAAAATAGATGGCAAAAGAGTTCCTGTCAAAAATGACTTTTACATTGTTGGGATTGTTTATCTCTTCTTCATTCGTGAGTTCATGGGCGAGAGTGCCCATGGTCAGTGCAGGAGTTTTTGTAAAGGCTCGTACCAGGTCATTAAGGCATTCCGGCTTCAGGAATGGTTGGTCCCCCTGAATGTTGATCACCACATCGTCTGGTTTCAGGTGCAATGATCTGGCCGCCTCTGCAACCCTGTCCGTTCCTGAGCTGCATTGGGCTGATGTCATTATGACCCTGCCGTCAATTTCTTCAATTGAGGTGCGAATGGCATCACTGTCGGTTGCCACATAGACAGAGTCGATGAGAGGGCTTTTTTGAACCTGCTCGTACACACGCTGGATCATCGTTTTCCCCAGGATATCGGTGAGAGCTTTTCCTGGAAATCGTTTAGATTCAAAGCGGGCGGGGATAATTGCTATAACTTTCATATGTTTATTGTCAGCATGTCTAAAGAGTTTTTAGTTCACGTCGGAGTGTTGCAGCAAATCTACAATATGTCGACAGGTTTTTCTACTCCCTCCTTGCTTTAATTGGATATATTTATTTGCCTTCTGCTGGATTGTTGCCTTATCTTCTGGATTTCTAAGTGTTTCTTCCAGTAATTTCAGTACCTCTTCTTTGTTGCTGCCTTTTTTGACAAGACCGCTCTCAAAGACTTCGTTTCCTGCCCAGAGGAAGTTTGAGATTGAGGGCCCGGTTACTGGAGTGACTCCGTTCATAAATGCTTCGATAAAGTTTTGTCCGCCAAGTGGAGCAAGGCTGCCACCAATAAAGGCGGCATCGGCACGCTGATAGGCGTTGAGTAGTTCACCAAAAATATCCCAGATAAGTACTGAAGCTACGGCATTCAGGGAGGAGGCGCTTTTCAACGCACAGCTGATATGACTTTCTGTGAGCAGTGTTTTCCAGTTACTGACCCTAGCCAGATGACGGGGAAAAAGGTCTATATGGAGATCCGGAAAGCGTTTCAGCAGTTCTGTTATCAGATAAAAAACTTCACTTTCTTCCTCTTTTCGGATTGAGGCGAGAATGAGGGTCCTGTCTTTTGTCACGGCCTTTTTAGAAATTGTACATGTTTTTATCTGGTCAAATTTAATATTTGAAACGTAATAGCTCCTCTTTTGCTGGAAGAGATCCTGGAGCCGTTTTTTGTTTTCTTCTGAGTTGGCCAGGATAATATCCGGTGCGAGCCTCTTCCAGAGGAAGGCGGTCTTTTTATATCCCTTATAACTTTTTTCCGTCATTCGACCATTGACGATAATCATCTTTTTCTTCTGTCGTTTTATCTCGGCCATAAGGGCTGGCCAAATTTCCAGTTCAATAAGGACCAAAAGCTTCGGGTCGGCGATGCGGATGGCTTTTTTTACCAGGGTCGGGTTGTCGAACACCATATAGGCAATACTGACGGCATGCCTCTGTTCTGCAGCCAGATCTTTTTCAAGGATATTTTTACCCTGGGAGGTATTCGTTGTGATAAGGATTTTAAGTTTCAGGTCATCTTCAAAATTTTTCAGGAGCTGTCTTGCTATATAGGCCTCACCAACGGATGCTGCGTGCATCCATATGTCAACTTTTGAGAAGTTAACTTTTTTGAGAGTACGTTCTTCCGCACCCTCTTTGAGTCGTGGAGAACGAAGGAGAAAAGGCGTGGCACAGACCCACAGGAGTTGATAGAAGAAAAACAAGGTCTTGAGAAAAAAAGATTCTTTCATAGAGGATTTGCCTACAGATATTCTTTGATTTTGGCAAGCAGCGAGGGATAGCTGATTTCAAGCATTCTGGCAGCCATACTCTTATTGCCCTTGCTGGCCTCCAGTGCTCGACTGATTAACTTTTTTTCTATGATTATTTTGGCCTGTTTCAGGGAGAAAGTTCCCAGTATTTCATTGATCTTGCCATCACAGGAACTGTTGTCCCGAGAGCCGATGAGATCAACAGGCAGGATGTGGTTTGTCTCGGCAACGATGGCTGCTCGTTCCAGACAGTTTTTCAATTCTCGTATGTTTCCCTTCCACTCCCTGTCGAGAAGAATTCCCATGGCTTCGGGAGAGATATCTTCAATGGCAAGATGCATCTTTTCGTTGAGGATGGCAAGAAAGTGAGTGCAGAGATACTGGATATCTTCTTTTCTTTCGCGTAGTGGAGGGAGTTGTAAGGTAAGCACATTGAGACGATAGAACAGATCTTCACGGAACCGGCCATCTTCCACCTCCCGTTCCATGTCCTTCGCTGTCGCTGTGATTACCCGGACATCGACAGCTTTTGTTTTGACACCGCCAACGGGTCGGATCTCCTGCTCCTGAAGAACCCGTAGTAATTTTACCTGTAGGCTCAAGGGTAACTCTCCAACTTCATCAAGAAAAAGAGTACCTGTGTCTGCTTCTTCAAACAAGCCTTTGTGATCCTTATCCGCACCGGTGAATGCCCCTTTGACATACCCAAAAAATTCGCTCTCCAGAAGGTTTTCCGGGAGGGAACCACAGTTCACAGCTATAAAGGGTTTCTCTTTTCTTTCGGATTTCTGATGAATTCCCTTGGCGATCAGTTCTTTTCCCGTTCCTGATTCTCCGGTAATGAGAACGGTGGTGTCATAGCGGGCTACTTTTTCAGTGAGTTGCAGCAGGGATTGCATCTTTTCAGAATGGGCGATAATATCTTCAAAGCCCTCTGTTCCCTGTAACTCGAGAACTTTGGCTTTAAGCCTGACGTTTTCTTCGCGTAACTCAAGATGATCAACAGCTTTTTCCAGAACCAGAAGTATCTCCGCTGTTTTGAAGGGCTTAGTGATAAAATCGTAGGCCCCTGTTTTCATGGCCTCCACTGCATCATCTATTGTCGCATATGCGGACATCATAATAATGATGGGCTGGTTGCCGTCTTCTGCAACTGCCTGTAAAAACTGCAATCCATCCATTCTGGGCATCTTCAGATCACAGAGGATAAGAGGAAAGGGTGCTTTCTTCTGGATAGCAAGGGCCTGTTCGCCATTTTCGGCCATGGTTACCTGGTACCCGGCCTTGGCGGTGACCACGGAGAGCATATGACGCATATTTTCTTCATCATCAACAATAAGAAGACGTTTGTTGTTGGTATCTGTCATGCACTTAATCCTTTGTGATTATTTCTTTTGAGATAGTGACAGAGGGAGTGTGATGATAACGGATGTTCCCCGACCTCTCTTTGATGATATACTGATAGTGCCACCGGATTTTTTGATCAGATTGTGTGCAACAGCAAGCCCCAGGCCGGTTCCCTTTCCCACTTCCTTGGTGGTGAAAAATGGATCAAAGATGGCCTCTTGGTTTTCCTTGCTGATACCTGCTCCGGTATCTTTAATGGTCGTGATAATACAGTTTCTTTCGTTTTTAGACACCATATTTTCCGTATGTATGCTGATGCTGTTGTCAGCACTGTCGACAGTTTCTTCAATGGCATCTATTGAATTGAGGATGCAGTTTAAAAAGACCTGACGCAGACCGTCACTGTCACTGAGAACTTCACTTGCAGTCGCCTGAAAATCTGTACTGTAGCGGATCGGGAGTCTGGTCTTTCGGACACGAACAGTTTGTATGAGGTTAGTCAGGAGCGGGTGGATATCGATGGTCTCGGCTGAAGATGTCACGGGCGTTCTGGAGAGATCAAGGAGATTTCGAATAAGGGTATTGATACGGTCAAGTTCCTGGGTGGCACGTTTGCTAAAAGCCTTCCTGTCACTGTTGCTGAGAGTTTGCTCTGTGAGAAGATCAATGTATCCCTGGATTATACCAAGCGGGTTGCCGATTTCATGGGCCAGACCGGCAGAGAGCCTGCCAATTGATGCAAGTTTTTCTGCCCTGATCATCTCATCCCGGTTCTTCTGAAGCTCGTCATTGGCCTTTTTTAAAGATTCGACGCTGTGACGGAGTTCCTGTTTGTCGCCGTCTATCCGCGTTACCAGACGATTCAGGCTGAGAGAGAGTTGAGTGAACTCTCCCAGTCGCTCCCCGGATAAAAAAGGCGTAGCATCAAGATCAGTGCGCGAGTCGGCCAGGCGGGAGAGTCGTTCAATGGGCTTTATCACCAGATTTATCAAGCGTGTAAAGCCTATGGTTGTGAAGATAAGTACATTGATAATGAGATAGGCAAAGAATATTTTTCGTGTTTCACGGATGGAGGATGAAACACTATCCAGTGACCGAATAAGTGCAATTGCCCCCTGATTGGTTTGGTCAGGAATCAGAGGGGTTGCTATCAGCAGGTACTGTTTTGAAAGAAAAAATCCATTCCATGACATCCCTGAATAGCCTGTTTGTGTCTTAGTGCTGGTTGCAGCAGCAGAAAGCAATGGTGCAAGGGGTAAATCCTCGGGACAGCTACCATGGGAATGCATAGGACGGTCTGGAGAATTTTGCCACTGGAGGCAGAGAATGCCATTGTCATTGAAAAAACTCTGGATATCGTCGGTAAAGGGAGGATTGTTGGCAGAGACTTCTCCTGGGGCAATGGATGCCGCAGCGAAATAAAGGAGATTTTCACTGCCCCGGATCTCCTGGGTAATGCCGTTACGCTGCCAGAGCATCAGTATGACAAAACCAAAGAGGAGCATACTGATAAAGAGGAGAACGGAGAGGGTGAGGCCCAGCTGAACTTTTAGGGTGTGCATAATCTGCTATTCTAGCAGAGAAAGAAAGGAAAAAAAAGGAAAGAAGGCTGAGGTGATGGCAGTATTCACCTCAGTATTCAGCCTTCTTTTTTTTTACTTGCAATTCACAGTGATCTCTTCCAGAAAAGTAGTTCAACCAGGAAGAAGTTTTGTCTAATGACCAGTCTTTTGGTGGGATTGGCTTTGGACTGTGAATGGTGTGACAGTCGGGTTCCAGCCCCCGATGATAACTGCGAACCCAGAAGCAGAGCCGTTTATTCGGGTACACTTCGCAATAGCCATTATTGGAACCGCCACAGGGCCCATTAATCATTTTCTTGGGGCAGCCGGACTGAGGGCAGAGGTAGGAAGATTCGGCCAGGGTGCAGTCTCCGCACATTCGGCAATGAAAGAGGATTTTTTTTATCAGATGTTCAACGAGCGTGTACGTTCGGCTGAGAAAACTGTTGCTGAGTGCTTTTATGCTGAGTTTTCGTGCAATCGAGAAGAATAATCCCTTCTCGGCAAATATCTGTTTATGGATAAAGTGGTTACTGGAAAAGAGAAAGGGGAGAGTGCGTTTTCTCGGTGTCCGGCAAGAGGTCTGGTATAAATACCAGGTGCCGGGTTCAGGGAAATGAGTCTCTGCTTGATCTGTCTTTTCTGTAAAATCTTCTGATTTGTCCAGTATAAAGGAGATTGATTTAAAACTGAGATTATTGCCGCCAAGGTGTATTCCCGAGTATCCGGTTTCGCGTAGAGCGGCAAGCATTCGAGCTGCTCGCAACAGTCGGGCTTCTTCCCCCCTGTCACTGGATTTTGCTTCATCTTCCATTTTTTGTAGAAGAGCATCTGGAAGAATAACACCTGGTACCAGTCCTTTGTTCATAATTCTGGCAACGGCAAGGCTTGGTACAAAGAGATTGGCCAAAACCGGAATCCGTAGCTGCTGTTCGTTGATAAACTGTATGAGTTCCTGATATTTTACAATATCATAACCAAGCTGGCTGATAACAAACTGGGCACCGCATTGAATTTTGGTGAGGAGTTTTACATATTGCCATACCTGCTCAGACTCAAGTGTTTTAAAGGGAGAAACCACGCATCCTGCAAAAAAATCCATCCTGGGGAGATCCATGGCCTGTCCTGGGGCCCCTCTGGTGACCGTGAAATTGTGGCGAAGTTGTTCTATGAGAGTCAGCAGTTGAGTGGAATCAAGATCAAAAACAGGCATTGCCTGTCCCTGAAAGCCGTAACGTGGAAAGTCGCCACCAAGGACAAGAAGATTCAGTAAATCATGGCGATGACACTCAAATAACTGGCTTTCAGCCAGGTTACGGTTTTTATCTTTGAGAGAGAAGTGAAGCAGGGGGGAAATACCCATGGCTAGAATATCCAGACCTAATGAAATAGGCGAAAGTGCAGGGTGGCCACCTGGATTATCGGTGATGGAAAGGGCCTTTATCCTTCCATCATCTCTGGCAAGTTCTGCAAGTTGGAGGATTTTTTCCAGTCGTTTACCGCCGGACCCACGGCCTGGCACCAATTCGTAGGTGATGGTGAACTCATCGTTATTACGCAGTGAGTCACGGAATATATTGGACACTGGCTGAGCCATAGGATGGATTTTCCTCTTTTCTCTTGCAGAAGCTTTATTTGAATGGCTACATTGTATACATGAATGATGAAAATGAAACAAAAATTCTCTCTGTTATCCATGCACTTTTGCAGGAAGCCGGGATTACGAACTCCATATCACCCAAGCTGGTGATTACAAAACTGGCAGGTGATGGTTCCAGCAGAAAGTTCTGGCGGATAATGGAAGGTGACAGAAATATTTGCCTGGCGGTTGCTCCCCCTAGGCAAGATACTCTTGATCTTGCTGAGGCAAAAGCTGCCCGATCCATAGGCCTGCATCTTTTACAACAGGGGGTGCGGGTTCCTGACCAGTATGGCTGGGATGAACAGTACGGAGTATTGCTTTTTGAAGACCTGGGAGATGAAAAGCTTCATGAGTATGTTGTAGAAAAACGGAAAGCTGATGACTGGATTGGGCAGGTTCGAGCCAGCTACACTGCTGTGGTAAAAAAACTCGCCTTGATGCAGATTCGGGGCGCGGAGGGCTTTGATCCTGAATGGTGCTGGGATAGTCCCCGTTACGATAAAAAACTGATGCTCGAGCGCGAGTCAGAGTATTTTCTTCGTGCCTTCTGGCAGGGTTATCTGGGGAATGAAGAACCGTCTGGCCTGGGTGAGGAATTTCTGGAGCTTGCCGACAGGTCATCCCATATCCCAGCTTCTTACTTTCTTCATCGGGATTTTCAATCCCGTAATATTATGTTGTATCGTGATGAACCCTGTTTTATAGATTTCCAGGGAGGACGACTGGGGCCTCTCGCCTATGATCTGGCGTCCCTGTTGATAGATCCATATGTCGGACTTCCCCTTGACTTTCAGGAAGAGTTACTGGAATTGTACCTGGATCAACTGGAAATGGTAATTGATGTTGATCGAAGAAAGTTTGTCGAAGAGTATCTTCTGTTGGCTTTACAGCGAAACCTTCAGATTGTCGGAGCTTTTTCCTTTTTAACCAAGCAGCGTGGAAAGGTGTTTTTTGCGCAATATATAGGGCCTGCAACGGCTTCTCTGAATACTCTCTTGGGGGGTGAACTGTTTTCGGAGATGGTGGTCTTGAGACAGACCGTCTCTTCTGCAGTGAAGTCTTTTGCGGGAAATAAATAACAGAGAGTGGAGAAGGCAGGTATTATCCAGATTGACGCTTTTCCTTGAGTCCGTCTGAAAAAGGATCACAGTGGGTGTGGTACAGGATAAGAAAGCCCCTGTTTTTAGTAACAGCTACTGCCTTAATGATTCCTGATTACCATCGAAACTCAGCTTTGCAACCCGGAGTTGTTCCGTGTCGATTATATGGGACGCCATAAACCCATCCCTGGAGGCTCTGCTGCGGCCGTCCAGGCCGCAGATGCCCATATAATCAACACGAACTAACTCCTCCTCAGACGTTAGTGGTAATCAGGTAATGATTTGTTGATGGATGTAATTCAAGGCCTCCAGTTGCATGCGTTCTTTTCAGCTGATCAATGTCACCAAGCGGAAAGAACCCATACTTCGGGAATAAACAATAAAAAAAGGTCAAATGACGTGCTCTTCAGTGGAGACCGGCGGATGAATTGAGATAAGACTCAGCTCACACTCTGGTCGATCATTGCCGTTTGAATGAATGGGCAGACTGATGGTGATGGCAGTTCCCACTCCCGCACCACTCTCAACACGGATTTTGCCATGGTGTTGAGCAATGATCTTATAACATATTCCCAGCCCAAGTCCTGTTCCTTGTCCGACTGCTTTTTTGGTAAAGAACGGGTCAAAAATCCTTGGGAGATCTTCTTTCTCAATGCCACTTCCGGTGTCTGCAAAACGAATATGTACCATCTCTTCATCACAGGAGGTTGTGAGGGTGAGAGTGCCTTTTTTATCAGTGATTGCCTGAGTAGCATTATTCATTATATTGAGAAATACCTGGTTGATCTTTCCTCCAGTGCAGAGTATCTCCGGAATTTCAGTGAATTCAGTTATGAGTTGTACCTTGTTTTTGTTTCTGAGATCCACAAACTTCCATGTGGAGAGAAGGGCTTTGTTGACATTGAATATATTAAAATCATCACTGTCCTGACGTGAAAACGAGGTGAGTTCCTGTATTATTTTGACACTGCGACTACATCCTTCTGAGATAGAGTTCAGGACATGGTCGATATTGCTGTAGAGGTTTGTAATACCAATTGTTTTTCGTAATTTTTCTGCCCGCCTCAAACCTTCGAGCATTTCACTTTCAGTTTGTTTCGTTCCTGCCTCATGATAAGCCTCAGTAATCTTTTTGATTTCGGTTAGAGTTTTCCCCAGGATAGGTGCCGCAGTGACAATAAAGTTAATGTTGTTGTTGAACTCATGGGCGACCCCTGCAACCAATTGGCCCAGTGCTGCAAGTTTCTCGGTGTGAATCAGCTGAGCTTGAGCTTCTTTTGACTCCTGCAGTGCTTTCTCGAGGCTGGCATTACTTTTTTTGAGAGTGTCTTTTTTCTTATTAAGATCTTTATTTGCAAGGGCAAGTTCCTCGGTTCGTACTTTTACCTTTTCCTCAAGATTCTGGCGAAGTTCATCGATTGTGGAAAAAGACTGCTCAAGTCGTTCCAGTAACGTTGAATAGGTATTGTCCAGGATGTCGATTTCATCGTTATGTTTTCCTTCTCCATGAGCGTCTCCAACTTTATGAACCAGATCTCTCAGGGGACGCATCATTTTGTTTAGCAGGGTGATAGTGCTGAAGATGGCTAAAAACAGGGCAGTAGCAACCAGTATACCTGTTCGAATGATAAGCTGCTGAACCTCAATTTCAAATTTCTTTTTTGAAGTAGAGATAGCCACCCATCCAATATGCTTTTTTTCTTGAATGGCAGTGGTTTTGTCTTGAAAATAGAGATCATCTTCATCATTGTAAGAAATACTGCTCATTACAGGCCACCAGAAGACAAAGGAATGAGGTCTGTCGAGAAAATGATTGCCTTCCAAATGAACTTTTGCCAGTTGGGTAAGGTAGTCATCATCTTCTCCTGCTGTTGCTTGATTATCGTGTTTGTCAAGGAGCACTTCTTTCTGGTTATTTAATATAACTACTCTGTAGATATCATCTTGGAGTAGCAGTGAATCAACCATTGGATTCATCGCACTTGGCAGTTCAGAGAAGACGCCTATCTGGACCGACTGTGCCAGTAATCTGGCTGTGGCTAAGCCACTCTGACGGGTATGTCGAGTGTAACTTTTGCGTTGAATATTGATAAACAAGAGATCAAGACCAATGGCAAGAACCACCATGCCTCCAATAAAAAGGAGAAGAATTCGTGCATTATAGCTTCTCTTTATATTTTTGATTGAGTTAATCATAGTTATCGTGGGGAGGGGATGTAGTGAAGGTTAATCTTCTGGGCTGTTGTGGTATTGATTTTGATTTGTACGTTATCAGGCTGCACTGGATGAACGTCTGCAACAGGAACTCCAGCGAGTATTTGAAGTGCCAGTTCAGCTCCTTTTTCTCCAATTTCCTTCCAGTCTATAACAGTAGCCAGAGTGGCTCCATGGGACAGGTGCCTGGTGGAAAAACTAAAAAGAGGAATTTGCTGCTCAAGGGAGAAGCTGTAGTAGCTTTGTTCTGTCTGCGGTGATACAGCTGTGATGTCCGGTACCATCCACAGAAGGTCGATTTTATTTTTTAAAGTTTCCAGCTGAGCTGCGACTTCTTTAGATGTTTTGATTGGTCTGAGAATGAAGGTGAGATCAGGCCTGGCTGCAACTGTTCGTAGAATCAGGGTTTCGGTTCTCTTGGGATCATAGACGACCCCAACTTTTTTAAGATTGGGAAGAATTTTTAAAATTGCACTGAATTCGCTGCCGCCATCATGCTCCAAGGTGACTCCTGTGGCCTGGTGTCCCACAGGAAGGATGGATTGGGCATTGGGAACGAGAAGGTAAACCACAGGGCTGGAGCCAAGGGCTGCCATCTGTAAAGCTTTTTTGCCAATGGCAACCACCAGGTCTGGGTGTTGTTCTTCAATGATTTGGAGAACCGTAGAACGATTTCCTCCTTTTGTCATGGTATGGCTTTGAATAGAGTTTTCTGCGATGGCCTTGATGCCCTGGGTTGGAAGGCAAAGCTGCAAGCGCTCGGTAAATGCCCGCCGTGTGAGTTCGTAGGGGAGTGCCTCTCCAGATTGGATCACCAGGATTTCAAAGGCCCAGCTTTTTCCCAATAAGACCAAGAAAGAAAAGAGAGTGAGGAAAAGTGTTCGCTTCATTCAGACCCCATAAGTGGGGAAAGTGGCTTAATATAATGTGGTTTTTGGCACCATAATTGACTGATTTCTAAGCAAAACGATCTTTATATAGCATATCGATTTAAGCAAGGAAAACAAGAAAAGATTACATCGTTTCTATTGCTAATATGATAAAAAGTTTCTGAATTGCTTCATATTGCAAGAACCTTGATTTAATTTTTCTTTAGATTTTTATTTTTGGGTGGTAAGTTTTTTTTGTGAATAAAATTGTGAGAAATTTGAGAGTTAGCAGTAGGAATTGATTTATACTCTTCTTTCCTTTCCTCCCCCAAAAAAAATAATACCCTTGTAATTAATAAACAGCAAACAAGTCTATGGAGAATAAGAAATTGAGAAAAATACTATCAAGTAAGAGCATTGGTCTTTCACTGGGTTTGATACTTTTGGCTCCCTGTGCATGGGCAGAGGTAAACTTCTCAGATTCTGATGATGGAGATGAGTTCCTTGCCCTTTATTATGGTGACACCCAGGAGGTGGAGAGTGCCACTCGTGCTCCCAAGCCTCTGTCTCGGGTGGCCGAAAACGTGACTGTTATTTCCGCAGAACAGATCGAAAGGATGAATGTTCATGGGGTGGATGAGGTGCTTAACCGGATTGCCGGTCTCTCTGTCGATTTTGCAGGTAGAGATTTTAACAATGCAGCCTATTTGAGTATCCATGATTCCAGCTACCAGCAGGTAGCGGTCTATCTGGATGGTATCCGTATTTCCAAGGCCACCGATGATGTGATCTTCACTAATATGGTGCCGGTACGCATCATCAAACGCATCGAAGTGATTAAGGGAGCAGCGGGCTCTACCTGGGGGTCTGCACTGGGCGGAGTGATTAACATTATCACCAAAGATACCGGAGAGGCCAGCCGGCCCAGCGGTTCGCTCCGCGGATCTTTTGGCGAGTACGGCAGCCAGGATTACTCCGGGGATATTGCCGGGGCCTTTGGCCCTGTTGGTTATTATCTCTCAGCTACGGGTCAGAAGTCCGATGGCATCAAAGACGATAAAGCGTTTGAGAACAACAGTATCTATGGCAAGTTTGACTTTGATCTCTCTTCCAATATGCAATTGAGGGTGAGTGGAGCGTACACGGCACCGGAATACCAGATTAGTCACTTCCCACTCTCTGGATATGACTTTGACGAGTATGTTACTGACCGCAGCAGCTTTGTTTCCGCCTCCTTTGATGCCATGGTCGTAAGTGGACTCAATCTTCACCTCAATGGCTATTTACTTGATAACACCTTTATCCTCACAGATATAGACTTCGGTAGTGAGGTTCCCTGGTGGAAGGATCGTGATGAGCAGGAAACCACCGGCCTCAACGGGCGTATCGATTACCATCTGGGCAAGCAGCAACTTGTGGCAGGTTTTGACTATCTGCGCAATAAAATTACCAGTAGTGATGAGCTGTCAACGGCTCCAGCTGCCAAACTCAGTGAAGAAACCCTTGCCTTTTATGGCAATGACACCATTGCCTTTGGCAAGCTGACCCTCGTCCCCGGCCTCCGCTATGACCGGATGTCGGATACCAGCGATATGACCAGCCCCAGTCTTGGTGCCACCTGGCTGGCTGCCGAACACACCCTGCTCAGGGCTACCGTCAGCAAAGGATTCCGCAAACCTCCCATCGTTTTCACAGATACTGACAATGGGGCCTCGTGGGCTAACGATCAACTGGAGCCTGAACGGGTCTGGTCCTATCAGGTCGGATTGGAAACCGGGGCGGCCCGTTTCTGCCGCATTAAAAGTACCTTTTTCTATGATGATGTCAGCGATGCCTTCCATTGGGATGCTGATCTTTCCACCTATGATAATAGTGGCACCGAGACCCGAAAGGGGATAGAGCTTGAACTAGCTACTCTTCCCTGGAATTCCCTCTCCCTGGAGATGAATTTCACCTATACCCACACCGAGGATGATAATGGTGAAAATGGCTATCAACACGTCACCAACCTTATAGCCCTCTATGACAACCCAAATCTGATCACAGTGGAACTGAGCGGTAACTTTATCCACTACGGTGACCTGGAGGCCCCTGCTGCCTACAATCCTGTGGATGACGCCGTACTCTGGGATATCAGTATCAGTAAAAAAATCTGGTCAAATAAAGAGCTTAGCAGTGAGATCTTCTTTGTGGGTCATAACCTCACCAACGCCAGTCAGTACGCAGACGAATTACGAGCCAACTGTGGGCGCTGGCTGGAGGCAGGAATGAAGTTCTTTTTTTAAAAGAATAATAGAATGGAAGTACCTGACAGGAGAAGACGCAACAAGAGTATTTAATCCTCCAGTGAAAATGCCAACTGTACTCACTGGAATAGTTATCAATCCTCAAACAAGGAGATGAACATGAAGAAAATCCTTGTTGTTCGGATGGCTCCCTGAAGCCGCCATATTTCTTAGACAGCAGCTCATGGATTACGGTTGGGATTCCGACGGGATCACCCCCACGCCCTGTATGGTGGATCGCAACAATACCTTTACCATTCACTATGATGGAAATATCTACCAATGTCCGGCCCTTGTGGGCCAGGATGAGCTGGCCTGTGGGGATATCCATCAAGGTATCCAAAACTATAGCAAGCAGTACCAGGTTAAAAACTGGGAGAACCATAAAGCCTGTCGCAATTGTCTTTATCTTCTGCTCTGTTTTGGTGGCTGTCGCTTTATGAAGTATCGTAAAGATCTCACCATGGATATCGACTGCAAAAAGAACTTCCTGGACGAAACCCTGGAATCTTTTGTTCTTCAGGATATAAAAGAAAGCAAAGTGCTTGTCAGAGAATAGGAATTCTCTCTGCTGCAGTGATCCGATTCAAGATCTCATCCGTGTCCGCAATCCCGAACGTCATCACGAATACCTGTTGCTTTTTTCTTGCTAAGAAAGCTGGTTCTGCCCTCCACAAGATAACGTTTATATTCAGTCCTATTTATTTTTATTTCTCTCCTTTTTGTGGTGCTAGTGATTTCAGTACTTCTGGCGTTTTTGGCTACTGTCCTGTCAAAAAAGACATATTTTATTCTGGACATTTGCCAAATTAAAACAGAGAATAATTTGAAGATTCAGTCAATTAATGCTTTTTCTTGTGAACAGTGATTCGGCTCTTCGAGAGCCATTACCATAGGTATTAATTATGAATGCATTGGCGGAAACAGGTAGCCATAATGCGAATGAAGACACACTTCTGACGTTGCATATTAGTCAGGTTCCTGAAAATATCGGTCTCATTCGTATTGTAAAAGATTTGGGTAATCCGAATAGAGAAGTTATAACTGATGGCTCCTGGTCAAAAGCAGAAATTAGACGTCTCAATAAAGAATATCCCCAGCTTGTGATTGAACTGCAGGTAACCTCTGAAGAAAAACTCTCTCTGCTGGTAAATCAGGTGACGAGCATCACAGAGAAAAGTTTTACGCTGGAAAAAATGTTCAAGGATGTAAATGCGGTAAAGGAAAGCTTAAAAGAGCGCGTAAGGGAGGTTTTCGATGATCAGATAATCTCCTTTAGAAATCGAATGACCATGACTTCATACGGTTTCAATGATGATATCTTAACAAAAAATGCTTCTTCATACAGTAACCTGATTACTTACTCAACCCAGTGTTTCGTCATTGGAATGCTCTTTGCAGAATATCTTGATGAACTGAGTAGTCTCCAGAGAAATGTCTTAGGGAAATGTCTTATTCTTCACAAAATTGGGTATATAGAGACAATGAATGACTCTTCTAGCTTGTTAGATAGGACTGTTGCAATTTTAGAAAGTTCTGGATATGAAAGGGCCATTATACAGTTTGCAAAGAATCAAGGAACAGTAAGGTTTAAAAATAATAAACTGAAAAATTTACTTCGAACCACAGAAATAGGGAAAATAGTAACCCATTATTGTAATTGTACAGTGAACTACCCAAGAATTACTCCACCATTTAAGACAATAGAAAAATTCGAGGAAATTTTGGAGATATCAGGCAGACGGCGGGAGATGCTATTTGAACCAACCCTGTTGACAAAATTTGTTGAAATGATTCGTAAAGGGTTGGAGATGCCAGTAAGTAGGTAATTATATGAAACTGTTTGTAATAATCAAGCGACTCCAGGAATCGAAGTCCAGTATTCTATCCAGCTGAACCATGAGTGTTGTTGTGTGGTGCTTCAGATAATAAATATCTCTTATGTCCTGTTGGGAGTGCTCTTTTTTTTGTGGTGGCACAAATAACGCGGGAAACGCCTATTCAGGCGGTTCAATTTTTGATTGTAATTCCGGTTCTAAGTTATCAATGTTCCTTGCTGCTTCATCGGCTTTAAATTTGGCCTTGATCGCACGACGATGAGCTTTTTCGGCATCGGACTCAGCATTAGCTATCTCTCTTTGCAGTTTTTCCCCCTCTTTAGGTGGAACTTTTTCGGGAACACTTTTCTCTTCCAGAATACTGAGTTGACTGCTCAGCTTTTCCACAAGCATCATTTTTTCAGCGGCAATTTTTTCAGCTGCCGCTGATTTTTTCAGTGCCAATTCCAGCTCATCGGTTGCCCGGCCGATCTGAGCCGGCAGACCTTCCTCAGGAGTTGCGTCAAGATCTATATCTTCAGCTGCCATAACCAGAGCGCAAACTGGAAGACGGGGGAGAGAGCGTTCAAAAGACTTCCCGGTGAGGTCAAGTAGACGATACTGGTCAATCTTCAGAGGAAGAAATACAAAAGCCGCATCTGCTGACTGCTGAACAATAGTGTCCGCTTCAAAGTTCTCAATGATTTCAGCGACGGCATCAATACGCACATCCTCCATGATTTTATTCAATTTTTCCTTTTCACGCTCAATGTGCAGCGTGTCGCTTTGAGTCAACACTCTGAGAGTAGCTTGATCCCATGGTTTATGTCGAGTCATCAGGTAGGCTAAAAGCAACATCAGGCGACTGGTACCATTTCCCTGCCACCATATATCAATCCGGCGCCCTGCCATCGGTTCATCCAAAAGTCGGATCCAGGATTCATCGTCCATACTCAAGATCACGAGGTTTTTATGTTGTCGGAAAATAAGTTTAAGGTTTTTTGCGTAGGTATAGGCTCCAAGACCCGAAAGTGCTTTTACGGAGGCACCCATCCAGTTAAGAACCACCGTATTGGGACGCAAAGGCCCAATACCAGAACTTTGAAGAAGAACCCCCATGGCCTGGGTAAAATTTGAAGAACTTACGGTAAGGGGAAACATATCATAGTGGCCAGAAGCTATGGCCTGAGTCAATGCAAGGTGAGCAGCTTTATGCATTGCTCTGGCTTCCGCTCCCTCGCCTTCGATAATCTGTACAGCCTCTGTGAAGCCGCTGCCTCCTTCAATCCAGGAGGAAAATGTCAATAGAGGGATCCGATGCTCGGGAGTTTGGGTAAATACCAGCAGATGTGGACGCCAGTCGCGGGCATGCTCAGGTTCCTTGCCGGCGGCGAGAAGATGCCTGCGTACCTGCTGTAAATGGTGGGAACGTGAACTGTCAGCCCATCGGGTTGGACCGGCTGTGCGTTTCAGATATTGGTAAACAGCAAACAGCAGGGCAATAGCGGCAGCACCGCTTTTGAGATCAATTGCAAGCATGGCTGCTAAACAGAGAAAAAAACCTAATAAACTCAGGGAAGGTGAAAACCATTTGAATCGTGGACGGAAAAAAGGACTCTCGGTTTTGGCCTCAAAATAGGTAGCATAGTTGAGCAATCCATATGAAATAAGGAAAAACATCGAAACGACGCTGGCAACAAGATTTAATTTTCCAAGGGCAATTGTGACAAAGGCAATACCGGAGGAGAAGAGTAGGGCTCGACGAGGGTTAGCAGCAGGTCCATTTACCTTGGCAAAGGGGGTCAGTAAAGAAAAAATCTTATCAGCAGCTAGGGATTGCAGGATCCGTGGCGCCCCCATAAGGGAAGCCATGGCAGAGGAAAGGGTGGCTGCAATAACCCCGGCATCAATAAGGAATCCAACTGCAGATACGTTTTTCATGGCACCGGAATCCGAAGAGAGAGTGGCATTTGACAGAACCCCGGCAAACAGGATCGCTACGGAAAAATAGACAGCAATAGAGAGTCCAACGGCCCAGAAAGTTCCCAGAGGGATACTTTTTCCTGGATCAGCAAGGTCCCCGGACATGCTCACCCCCTGAGTGAATCCGGTGACGGCTGGAAAGAAAATGGCAAAGAGGGCCCAAAAAGGAACACCGTTTTCCGGTGATGCCCAGTTGGCTGCAAGAATTGCTGCATCCCAACTGCGGATTGTGCCAGCAAAGAAAGAGAGCAGGGCGGCGGCCAGCAGGGCCATGACGCCGAATTGAAATCTGGCGGCCCAGTCTGCACCCTGCCAGGCGAAAAAGAAAAGAAACACCACCGCACCGGATGCTATCAGCTGTATGGTCAGGTGGTGCATCCAGGGGAAAAAAGTACCAATAACCTCTGCAAATCCCATGCAGTAAAAAGCAATGGATACGCTTTGGGCCAGAAAAAGAACCAGCCCTATGGATCCACCAAATTCCGGGCCAAGGGTTCGGGAAATAAGATAGTAATCACCACCACCTTTAACCTTGAGGTTAGTAGCTACTGCAGACAGGGAAATGCTGGTAAGTACACTGATGAGATTTGCCAGGGCAATAATCAGCAGGGCTTTTCCCAGCCCGGCATTTCCCACCACATAACCCAGCCTCAGAAAGAGTATAATCCCTAGAATAGTAAGGATGCTGGGGGTGAAGACACCGTTAAAGGTACCCAGCTTACCTGCCGTTATTTTGGCTTCCGACGCTGCGGGGGGGGTGCTGAGTTCGTTCACTTCTGTTCACCTGATAGTGTTCTATTCTATCTTCAGCAAATCCAATATTTCCTTACAGGAAGGGATATCAGCCATGGAGCTCCCATAATGAACGTAGCGGAGCCTGCCGGACAAATCAACCAGCATCTGCGCTGGAAGTCTGCCTAACTTGAAGGGATTGACTTCCTGTCCATATAATTGTTGAATGGTATGCTCCGGATCAGGTATGCCGATAAACGGTAACTCTTGCTTCATCCAGTATTTCTGGAAAATGTCGGCATTTTCAGATCCAATGACGACTATCTCTGTATTCAATCTAACAAAATTTTGATATTCCTGATGCAACTGCGCCAGATGCCTGCGGCTGAATGGTCAGGAGAAACCACGATTCAGAACCAACAGCACATTCATTCGGTCAATGAAAGATGAAAGTGTAAAACTGTTTCCGTTACAATCTGTAGCTGTGAACCCTGGTGCATGTCCGTCTCGTTCGACTCTAGCCATGCTAACCTCCTACTTTTTGTGACAGGTGGAGCAGGATTTTCCTTTTGGAACTTGCTTTTCTTCATGACACGGCCAGCAGAGTTTTTTGTGGAAGTCATTCCCGCTTCCGCTGATGTTAACTATGGCAACCTTAAGTTTCCCTCCCTTTGGATCGGCGTGACAACTTATACATTCCAAAGTTTTTTGGTGTGTGGCATGGGGGAAAATAACAGCCTCCTTCTTCCCTTCTATATGAAAACGTGCCTTAAGATCTATTTCGGCAGGACCCGTTTCGCTGGAAAGTCCCAGTGCAGGGAATACCAGTACACCCATGAAAATAAATCCCGTAACCAGCTTGCTGTTCATAGTTCAACCTCACTGTTTAATGTTTTAGTGGTGAAAAACCAGTGGGACGATTCCCCGGTATTTGCACCATGCTGCCCTTGTACAGCTCTTAAATGTCAAAAAAGACTCTAAATGAGAATACAATAGCAAAAAATAATTAACAATATTTAAGAGCTGTCCAGGGAGTGATGTTACTCGTCAAACAACTTCTGTTGTGCTACAAGTAATGTATTCATTGTTCATTCTGATGGAAATATACTCTTATAGCTAAGCTTGCAAAAAAGGATGTGCTCCCTCAAACACAGGTTGAAATTTATGTTTGTACAGAAGAGATCATCAAGACTGGCCCGTTTTTTTCCCTTCCTGAGCTGGCTTAAGGGATATAGCTCTCAAGAGCTGCGAAGCGACTCTCTGGCAGGACTGACAGTTGCTGTGGTGTTGATACCACAGTCAATGGCCTATGCCATGCTTGCAGGCATGCCTCCTGTTTATGGGCTGTATGCGGCCGCTGTAACTCCTGTCATAGGAGCGCTATGGGGCAGTCTGCGCCAACTTGCAACCGGGCCTATTGCAATCATGAGTCTTCTGGTTCTCACAACCCTTACTCCCCTCGCTGAACCCGGATCTGCGGATTATATTTCTCTGGCTTTTACCCTCTCTTTCATGGTGGGATGCCTCTATCTTTTTCTCGGTACCCTTCGCATGGGATTGATCATGTCCTTTATCTCCCATTCTTCCGTCAAAGGTTTTACTGCAGCCGCTGCCCTTATCATCATCTCCACCCAGCTTCCGCATCTCTTTGGTATCTCTGTTGGAAAACATGAGTACATCCTGCCCATGCTGGTTAATATTGTCCGGGAACTTCCCAGTTTGAATCCTTATACCTGTGTTATGGGGATCGCGGCCCTGATTCTCATCTCTTTCATCAAGCATGTTAACAGAAATTTGCCGGCAGGATTGATTGCCCTGGTGATAGGTACTGTGATGGTCATCGTGTTTGATCTTGATCAGAAGGGAATCGCAGTTATAGGTGCAATACCGGTTGGTCTGCCCAGCTTTAATCTTCCCCTGGTCAGTTTTGAGATGCTCAGCAAACTTGCAGGACCGACAATGGTGATTGCCCTGGTGAGCTTTGCGGAGACCTATTCAGTAGGGAAGGCGATATCAAGTCAGACCAAACAGAAGGTGAATGTCAATCAGGAACTGATTGGTCAGGGGTTGGCCAATTGTATCGGATCTTTCTTCTATTGCCCCCCGGTAAGCGGCTCCTTTTCCCGTTCCGCCATTAATTTTGCCGTTGGTGCAAAAACTGGCGTCTCCAGCATCTTATCAAGCATTATTGTTGTTCTGTCTCTGCTTTTCCTGACCCAGCTTTTCACCAGTATTCCTAAGGCGGTACTCGCCGCCCTGGTCATTAATGCCGTACTTCTCCTCTTTAATCCAAAAGAGGTCTTTGCCCTTTTAAAGAAAAACCGGCATGACGGTATTGTAGCTGTTACCGTATTTATTATGGGACTGGTCATCAAGCCTGATTATGCACTGCTTCTCGGGGTCATGATGTCGCTTATCTTTTTCCTCTGGAAAACCATGCACCCGGTTGTTGTCAGGATAACCAAGGATCCTGAATTGAACATGTTTGTTGATGGTGATCTGATGGATAAACCTGACTGCCCGCAGATCCTGCAGTTACGGATAGACAGTGAAATCTATTTCGGGAATGCCCAGTTTCTGGTGGAACTCATTAGCGAGCGCTTGGATGCATTGGTAGCGCCCATTAAATTTTTGATTCTTGATTTTCAGGCAGTAAGCTTTGTCGATCTGACAGGAATTGATGAACTCAGACTGCTCCTGGAAGAACTTGACACGAGAGGGGTCCGGCCTGTCTTTATTAATATCAACCCGCCCGTTCAGAAGGTATTTGTTTCTTCAGGATTGTCTGCAGATATTGATGCAGAAATGATTTTTGATGGAAAAGGTACGGCAACCAGAAAAATTTTCCCTATTCTTGATCATGATTACTGCCGTGAGACCTGTTCGATTGCTCTTTTTAATGAGTGCGAAACCGTGAAATAAAAACATGATTACTACAAATCCTCAGCCTACCCGCCTGAGGAGGATTTCTTTTCGTGTTGATTATATGGGCATCTGCGGCCTGGACGGCCGCAGTAGCAGTAGAGCCCCCAGGGATGGGTTTATGGCGTCCCATATAATCGACACGGAACAACTTTGGGTTACAAAGCTGATTTTGGATGGTAATCAGGAATAAAAAAGAACAACAAACAGCGATGAGCGGGGGGAGAAGAGCCGCCAGGACTGGCATTTCGGGAGCAGATCATAATGATGAAGCTTTTTTTCTTTGTTGAAGTGCATGTGAAACTGTTTATTGAATAAGCCTTTTTCGTATGAGAAAGATAGCCACCTGGCAGGTAAAAAATGTAAGGACAGACAGTCCTATTAGTTTTACAAACCATGGCTGATCAAACTGGCCATAGCAGAGCATGCGAGACAATGTAACAAAGGGAGTGAGGGGCAGTAATTCAAAAAATATTCTGACTCTTTCAGGAATGGAATGGAGTGAGAAGAAGATCCCTGAAAAGAGAAAGAGAGGTGTAAGGACAAGAGAAATAAAGTAGTTGAAGAATTCATAATTGGTAGCAAGGGCGGTCATGATGAGCCCCAAGGCAGCAAAAAATATCCCGGAAAGGAAAAGTAATGGTAGCAGGGTAAGGGTCCATGGAGAAGGCCAGACACCAAAAAGTGGCAGGGCTGCAAGCATGATGATACCGGACAACAAACCTTTGCTGGCCCCCCAGAAAATCTCACCGAGAACTATATCGGTAACCCCAAGCGGTGTAACCAGGATGGCCTCATAAGTCTTTTGAATTGTCAGCCGGGTATAGGCACCATATGTTGTTTCAAAGGCGGCGCTGTACATGACCGAGGAGGCGGCGAGGCCGGGAGCGAGGAATTGCAGATAGGTCAGGCCTTCAATGGTTCCTACTTGTTTGCCAAGTCCGTAGCCCATGGCCAGCAGGAAGAGCAGAGGTTGTCCCAGGTTGCCTATCAGGGTCGAAGTGATGTGCTTACTCCAGACCAGATTGTTACGCAGCCAGACTGTCCGGAAGCGAAAAAAGGTCATGATTCTCGTAATGACCTCCCGGTTAACTGGATAAAAAGATCCTCCAGGTTAGCAGGTCTGCGCAGCCATTTGCGGGAGTTTGCCAGTAACGCTTCAAGACGGCTGCAATCTTCCTGAGTATAGGCATAAAGCCTGTCGTTTACTCGCTCGGTGGTTGCGTTACATTTTTGGAAAGCTTCTTCCAGGGTGTCAAGTTCCGATTGCCCCCCCTCCACTTCAAAGACATCCACACCGACAAGCTCTTTAATCAATTGCTGTGGAATTCCCTCGGTGACAATTGTTCCGTGATCAAGGATAAGAACCCTGTCGCTAAGTCTCTCCACCTCATCGAGATAATGACTGGTTAACAGCATGGTCATCCCCTGTTCCTGCAGCATTTCAAGATGTTGCCATATCAGTTGGCGGGATTGGGGGTCAAGGCCGACGGTGGGCTCGTCCAGGATAAGCAGTTTCGGGTTATTGATGAGAGCCCGGGCAAGCAGTAATCTTCTTCGCTGTCCCCCTGAAAGACGCTCTATCACCTCATCTTTTCTGTTGGTCAGTGCAAAAAACTGGAGAAGTTCGTCGGCCTTTGCCGATGCTATTCGACGTGGAATGTTATAAAATGCTGCATAGGTGAGTAGATTTTCCTGTACGGTGAGGTCAGGATCCAGGCTGTCCGCTTGAGGGACCACACCAATAAGCTGTTTGGCTTCACGCAACTGCTCCGGAATGTGCATCCCCAGAAGAGTTATAGTGCCGCTGCTTTTTGTCATTAATCCGAGCAACATCTTGATCGTGGTGGTTTTGCCGGCTCCATTTGGCCCCAAGAAGCCAAGACATTCTCCACCCCGGATGGAAAAACTGATATTGTCTACTGCACAACGTTCCTGAAACATTTTTGTCAGCTCTGCAACAACGACAGTGGGAGCAATATCTGAGTTGATCATCAGGAATCAGAGCCAGTTTCTACGTTTAAAAAATCGGACCATGACTAGAGCAACAGCCAGCATTACACCCCAGAAGACGAAATAACTGTAGCGAAAATGCAGTTCCGGAAGGTATTCAAAGTTTGTTCCATAAATACCGGCAATAAAGGTGAGAGGGATAAAGATTGCCGAAAAAATGGTTAGGACTTTCATTATTTCATTCAGTTTGTTACCTATTCCGGTGTTGTAAATGTTCAAGTGGTCTGAAAGCATTTCCCGGTAAGTGTCAATAACCTCGACAGCCTGGCTGACGAGATCAAGAAGGTCTTTGAGAAAAGGGATGGTCTGTTCCTGGATAAGGTCTGACTCCAGTCTGCTCAGTTGCAGAATAAATTCTTTGGCAGGACGAATCGTTTTGCGGAGGTAGTTCATCTCACGCTTGTAGTTATTTATCCGCGTCAGGACATCCTTCGTTGGGTTGTCGAGGATTTCATCTTCAATGTCTTCAATCTGTTCACCCATCCGTTCAATAATAAAATTATAATTGTCGACTATGGTATCCAGCAGGGCATATGCAAGATAATCTATACCCACCTTGCGGATTCTCCCTTTCTGGTTCCTTATCCGTTTCCGAACCGGCTCGAAGACATCAGCCGGTTGTTCTTGAAAGGTGATTAAAAAGGTTTCTCCAAGGATCATGCTCAACTGTTCACTGTGGATTCTCCCTTCATCCTCGTCATAACGCATCATCTTGAGGACAAAATAAATATAATCATCGTAATCCTCCATTTTCGGGCGCTGGCCTGTATTGCTGATATCCTCAAGGACCAGGCTATGGAGTCCGAATCCCTGGCCAATGGCTTTGAGCAATTCCGTATCATGGAGGCCGTATACGTTGAGCCAGGTGACTGTCGCCGTATCTTTATAAGGAATGCCGTCTTTGATATCGTTTAGAAATTTTTCATCCAGATGTTCCTGATCATAATCAAGAATCTGGATCCTCGATTCATCTATTTTCTGTTCCCCGATAAAAATCAGTTCACCAGGGGACTTGCCCATGGAGGCCTCTTTATTTTTTAAGAATCTTGCCATGCCACCCTCTTGTGTCTCCCGAGATATCTTCTGTCAGTGCTGGTCGCTATTACTTCAAACCAGATTTTTGTTAACGAATTCCCAATTGATGAGGTTTTGAATAAAAACATCAAGATAGGTACCCCGCGCATTTTGGTAGTCCAGGTAATAGGCGTGCTCCCAGACATCAACCGTTAATAACGGTTTGATATTATGGGCTATGGGGGTGTCAGCATTTGCAGTTTTCATAATTGTCAGTTTGTTGTTTTTTATAACCAGCCACGCCCATCCACTTCCGAATTGTGTAAGAGCGCTATTTTTTAACTGCTCAACAAATGTGTCATACCCACCAAAGTCAGCAACTATTTTTTCAGCGATGGCTCCCATTGGCATCCCGCCACCCCCAGGTTTCATACAGTTCCAGTAAAATGTGTGGTTCCATACCTGTGCTGCATTGTTATAGATTGCGGTTTTACTCTCATCTTTTACTGTCTTTCTGATAATATCCTCCAGGGTGTCTCCAGCCAAATCTGTGCCTTCTATGAGTTTGTTAAGATTGGCAACATAGGTACTATGGTGTTTTCCATGATGAAATTCCAGGGTTTGTGAGCTGATGTGTGGAGCCAGACCGTCTTTTTGATAAGGAAGATCAGGCAGCGTAATCGTCATGTTTGTTTCTCCTTGTGATTGAAGGGGGATGGGAGGAGTTTGTTGAAGAGGTACACTCCTGGATAACGTTCTTTAAACAGTAGACTTTTTAACAGGATACTTTATATTTAAAACGATTTCAATCTTCAGTGGCAACAGTAAGAAAACTCGTTATATCAAATCCATGCTCAGGAAGAGAATGAGTCCTGGAATGTATTACAAAGTAGATTGGAGGGGGCGAAAAAAATGATGAATTCCATACCCACCCATTCCGGTTGGTTGGCAGTAACAAAATGACATAAAATACTGTAAACAAGGAAAGTAGATGAAAATAATGCAGATATATACGGATATTTTTCTGAACTGGCAGGCTCTTCTTGATATCGTGTTGATAGCTGCCGGTCTGTTTTTCCTCCATCGAACATTTTTAAGGCTTGGTACCTGGAAAATCCTGATAGGGATACTGGCTGCATTTGTTTTGTTTATCCTCGCCAGTGTCCTGAATCTGGAGGGTATTGAATGGATTTTCAAGAATGTCAGTCATGTTGCCCTGCTTGGTGTGATAGTCATTTTCCAGCCAGAGATTCGAAAAATATTCGAGAAGATGGTTTCCATCGCTGTCGCTAAGAAAAATATCACTTCAAGCGATACTGATCAGATAGTGGCTGACAGCCTCTGGGCCCTTGCAGCACAGAAACGGGGGGCGATAATCGTCTTTCCAGGGAAAGAACAGATCCAGGATAAAATATCCGGAGGCAATGTCCTTAAAGCGCTTCCCAGTGTTTCGTTGATAAAAAGTATTTTTGATCCCAATTCTCCAGGGCATGATGGTGCTGTGATCATCGCTGACAACCTTCTGAGCCATTTCGGTGTGCGACTGCCCATGTCAAAGAGTTCCACTCTGTCTGAAGATTACGGGACTCGTCACCATGCGGCCATGGGGATGGTGGAAGAAACTGACTCTCTTGTACTTCTTGTCTCGGAAGAGCGGGGACATGTTTCTTCTTTTATGGATGGGGAAATGACCCGCTTAAATTCTCCGGAAGAGATTATTCAGGTGATAGAAAAACATTTTACCAGGATTGGTGTCACCCCTTTTGCACAGGCAGTTTCCCTAAGCCCGAGAACCGTGCTGCAGGTTATGTGCAGTCTGCTCGTCGCTATTATCTTCTGGTCTACAGTGATCCTGGGTCAGAAACAACTGGTTGAGCGAACCCTCACTGTTCCTATTGAATATACCTCTCCCGGCGAAGGGTTGGTTCTTGTAGGAACCAAGGTGTACGAGCTCGTTATTCACGCAGCTGGACCCAAGTCAGCTATGAACGATTTTGCTCTCTCAGCCCCCAATGCCCTGATTAACTTGTCCAAGATGGCGGAAGGTACTCAAAGAGTTCCTGTGACAGGTGACAATATAGAATATCCCAGTGAGATAACACTACTTGATATCTCACCCGCAGAGCTTGAATTGACTCTGGCAGGTATTGTTAAGAAAACCGTACCAATAACTCCACAGTTTATTGGTCAATTGCCAAGTGGCTTAAAAATAAAGAAAATTCAAGTATCCCCCGCAGAGATCCAGGTATTTACACCACCGAGTCAGCAGGAAAATAAGACTCTCGCTGTTTCAACCACCCCGATATATCTCAGTTCTATTTCCAGTGATAGTAAAATTCTCTGTAAAATAATTGCCCCGCCTTCGTTTCAACCAGTCGAGAAAAGATGGCCGGATGTTGAAGTTCTTATAACTTTCGAATGATTCTTAACAGTGAGCAGTGCAACTACTCCTGATGTTTGTTACTAGAAAACTACCTTAAGGTTATTATGCAGGATATACAGCAGGTTATGGTGTTTGTGGAACGTCTTGTGGCCCAGGATATCGGCAAGGCTGTAAAAATCCTTGAAGAAACACCTAGAAAAGATGCGGCCGCAATTTTGGCAAACATGTCACCTGAAAGTGTGGCGCAGATAATCCGCAGACTACAGACCAGTTTTTCTGCAACCCTCCTTGAAGAGCGGAATGTGGAGTCAGCGGCATCCATCCTCACCTCCCTTCCACCTAATCAGGCGGCGTCTATCGTCATGCATCTTTCTACACAATCCCGGGATCGCCTGCTGCCCCATATCTCCGGTACACTTTTAGAAAAAATAAGGGATTTGTATACCTATCCGGAAGGGAGCGTGGGGAGGTATATGTCAACGGATTATCTTACTTTCCTGAAACATGAAGAAGCTGGAGATGTGATAGAAAAAATAAGGGCGCTTGCCAGTAAAAAGACCTTTCCAGCATCGTATGCCTATGTTGTCGATGATGATGGGATTCTGCAGGGTGTGTTGAATATGCGTGATCTCATGCTTGCAAGACCAGAGCAGCCTCTTAGTTCTTTTATGATTGCAAATGTTTACACACTTCATTGTTTTCTCGACAGGAGTGAGGCGACCAGGGAGATGGCTAAGCGCAAATATTTTGCAGCACCTATAGTAGATAATGAAAACAGAATTCTTGGGGTTATCAAAGCTGAAAATTTACTAACCGGCCTCAAGGAGGATGTTACTGCCGACCTCTTGAAAATGGTTGGTGCTGGCGGCGATGAGAAAACATTCTCCCCGATCAGTTTTGCCTTGAAAAAGAGACTGCTCTGGCTAAATGTAAACCTGGTCACTGCTTTTCTTGCAGCGGCTGTGGTTGCAATGTTTGAGGGTATTATTGCGAAGATAACAATTCTGGCGATATTCCTGCCGGTTATTGCCGGGCAGGGTGGAAATGCCGGGGCACAATCTCTTGCTGTTGTGATGCGTGGGCTTGTGATGCGTGAAATTCCGGCAAAGAGAGTACGGGAACTCATATGGAAAGAAACACGTTTGGGAGCAATTAATGGCGTTGCTATTGGAATAGTGACGGCCCTTATTGCCTGGCTATGGCATGGTAACCCATGGTTAGGGCTCGTTATCGGCCTTGGTATGATTTTAAATCTGGCCATTGCGGGCCTTGCAGGGAGTTCAATTCCTATCTTGATGAAAAAGATGGGTATTGATCCAGCACAAAGCTCTAGTATCATATTGACTACTGTAACCGACGTTATGGGTTTTCTGGCTTTTCTTGGACTTGCTGTGATTTTTCAAGATTATCTTATCTAAGAACAGATAAGAATAGGATGTAAACCAGACTCGTACGGTTGATGAACTGAGCTGATGGCTGTGGTGGTTTGTAATGAGAATCTCCTTTGGGGCGCATTTCTTTGTGTCCCAAAGGAGAATCGCTGTATGGTACACCCAGTAGGATTCGAACCTACGACTCCCGGATTCGAAGTCCGGTGCTCTATCCAGCTGAGCTATGGGTGCTTTTTATATGCTGCTTCAGACAATATATATTTATTCCACTACAAGTGTCGGCATGTATCTGCTGTTACCGATGGTTGTGAGCGAAAAAAAACTGCAAGCATCCTAGGCAACTTGAACAGATGATATGCAGTTATTGGGAAACAAATAATCTACTCTGCTAATCTTGTCAATTCCTACCCGCCACAGGTGATTCGAATTGTCTCCGCTTTTTCGGCAATTCCTTTCTTTAATACTTCATGGTTATATGCGGCAATCACATCACGGCGTTTCAGCATTCCCACAACCCACTTGTTTTCCAGATCTTCCACAACCGGAATTTCTTCAATTCCCTTCACATCGAAGAGCTGCATTGCCGTATAGAGGGAGTCATCGGGGGTCAACATAATAACGTCTCTGCTGCAGATCCCGCCTACCAGATAACAGACCCGTTCTGCTTTTGCCCTGTGCAGTATGTTTTTCACGTCCTGCATGGAGATAATACCGGTCATTCGGCCTGAGTCATCAACAACGGGAAAGTAAAAGCTGCTTTTTGCCATTCTGAATATTTCAAGGAGATGATTGATATTGGCTCGTTCTGAAATAAAATCGACATCTTCGGTGATGGCCTTACCAACGCGGACGGACTTCATAATGGCGGCTTCACGACCCTCATGGATATTGATCCCTTCACGGGTAAAGTCAACGGTGTCGATGGAGTCGGAATTGAATTTTTTGGAAACCACCACACCAATAATGGAGGTCAGCATTATGGGGATAATAATAAGATAATTGCCGGTCATTTCAAAAAGAAGGAAGATCGCGGTCATGGGTGCATGCGTTGAAGCTGCCAGAAAAGCACCAATACCAACCGTAGCGTATGCTCCGGGGTCTGCAGTGAAAGAGGGGAATACCATATTGGCAATATGTCCAAAACAGCCTCCAATCATGGCCCCAATAAAGAGGGCAGGGGCAAAAACTCCACCGGCTCCACCTGATCCAAGGGTTATGGATGTTGCAAAAATCTTCATAAAAATGAGAATAAAGAGAAGCAAAATAGCTCCCTCACCATTGAGGACTCTTTCTATGAAACTGTATCCATCTCCCATTATCTCGGGATAGGCCATCGCCATGCAGCCAATGAGAAAGGCACCAGTTATTGGTTTCAGCTGCGGGTGTAGAGGCAATGCCTCGTATTTGTCTCTTACCCAGTAAAAGACACGGATATAGAAGACCGCAATCAGTCCGATGATGATTGCCAGAAGAATGTAGAGTGGCAACTCCACGAAGGGGTTAACCATAACATAGTGTGGAATCGGGAAAGCGGGTATTTCACCGTAATATGCTCGTGTGACAACGGTAGAAAGAGCAGAAGCGATGACAAGAGCGGAAAAGGAGGAAATTTCAAAGGTGCCGAGGAGTACAATTTCCGAAGCAAAAAATATACCGGCTATGGGGGCATTAAACATCCCTGCTATCCCACCTGCAGCGCCAGCTGCAATATATACTTTCATCCTGCTGCCGGATACTCTGAAAAACTGTCCAACCTGAGATCCTGCTGCGCCACCAATCGCGGCGATTGGACCTTCAACACCGGCGGAATTCCCGGTACCGATGGTAAGGGCAGTGGTGATAATCTTGAGTGCTATGGTTCTTGCCTTGATATATCCGCCCTCAAGATTGACTTTGCGGAGAAATTTCGTAAATCCGTAGCCGTTGACTTCTCCTGGAAAAAGAAGTGAAAGGGGAATCAAAAGAACCATGCCGGCCATGGGAATGAGGGGGAGTAACAGGAGGTGCCAGCCGCCCTGGTCAATGTTGAGCAGATCTTTTCCGCCAACCATGAATATTTCATCCACCCAATGAACAATAGTCCGAAAAACGATATTGCAGAGACCGGCCAGAAGACCAATCACGGAGGCAATAATCATCATGCCGGTATTTTCGCCGGGCATGAACTTTCGGAGGTTATATTTCATTGTTTTCTTGGTACCTTACAGCCGACGTTTGCAGCCTGTTTAAGGAAGAAATCATCTGTCATTCCTGCTATATAGTCACAAACCATGGCGGCAGGTGTGTGTGATTCAAGATAGGACGCATCCATGTCGGTCATGATATCTACGGGTTTTGTTGTCTGCCCGCTTTCCAGTTGCGTGAGATAGTGAGTAAAGAGTGCTTCGTAACAGTTTTGAATAAGGGGAAGATTTGTCTTGGTTTTGGGGTGAAGATAGATGTTTTTGTAATTGAATGTTTTCAGTTCCTGGAGAAATTCGGAGATTTCCTGAGAAAACCCGATATGTCCATTTCTGCTGTCACCACTGGATGGAAGGACACTGTTACGGATAAGGTCTGTGACCAGGGTATAAACGATTTCTCCGTTGGTACGGCCAAGTTGTGTGCGGCAGGATTCCGGGATATCTTCGCGTCGTATGAGCTTCAGTAGAATGGCGTCTTCGATGTCTCTTCCGATATAAGCCACGGTGTCAGCCATGCGGACGACACACCCTTCAAAGGTCATGGGAGCGAGTTTGTAACCTGGATTTTCTTTTTTCTTTTCAAGCTCCCTGTCAAACGAGGCAAAGTTTTTAACGGTGCCCGGGCTTATTCTGTTGGCGTGGACCTCACCATCATGACAGAGGATACCGTCGAGGGTCTGCAGACTGAGATTCCAGCCCCGTCCTTTGCGTTCCAGGTGGTTCAAAAAACGAACCGACTGAATATTATGCTGAAAGGGGGGCAGGTCGTGTTTCCTGCAGAGATCTGCGAGAAAGTTTTCTCCGTCGTGTCCAAATGGGGCATGGCCTATGTCGTGGCCAAGGGCTATAGCTTCAATGAGATCTTCGTTAAGTTTAAGAAAGCGACCTATCGTTCTGGCAATTCGTGATACCAGCTGGACGTGGAGAACCCGATGAGTAATATGGTCATTGGAGACCATGCAAAATACCTGGGTTTTGTCAATATAGCGGGTATAGGCCCGGGAGTGGATAATGCGATCCGCATCAAGGCTGAAGGCTTGTCGGTACCCGTTACGCTCTTCCTGTCTTCGACGTATAGCATCTGTTGAACGGGTAGCTGCCGGAGAGAGCCTCTCTTCTTCCATCCTGTTGAGGTGATCGAGCATTGGGAGGAGGCTGTTTTGTGGGCTGGGTGCCTGCATTATTCTACTGATAAAAGAGTGGGGTTCGGAGAATCTGTAAAAGTAAAAAAGGCCATTAGGCCAAGTCAAAAGAAAATATTATACCAGACTGAGTGGAAAAAGCACGTTTTGGAGCTGGGCTCCTGTGAAAAATGGTTTGTTTCCCAAACGTATGTGTTAGAATCCGTCAGATTATTTTTACTTGCTTACAAATAAGAACAGGAGAATTTGCGTGAAGGTTTCCATTGAATACTGCACGAAGTGAAACTATAAACCTCGTGCTTCCAGTCTGGGAGAAGAGTTGACTACCCGGTTTAATGCAGACGTTGAGTTGATTGCATCGGATGGTGGTGTTTTTGAAGTTGTGGTTGATGGCAGGAAGATTTTTTCCAAAAAAGCGTTAAATCGTTTTCCTGAAGAAGGTGAGATTTTTAGCCAGATTCAAGCCTGACAGGGAGTAATGCAAAGTTTACTCTTTGTTGGTTTGCAGGTTGCAGGAAGAGACGCATTCGTTGCAATTGTTTCTGGTGGTCCCGCGTTTACAGTAATCTGCAAAGCCTTCAAGAAGGTCATCGCCACCTCGTGGGCAGACCTGTAAGAAGTTGATAAAGGAAATCATTCGTTCGATGACTTCAGGAGGGGCAGCATGTTCTACTTTGCAGGCACCTTCTTCTGCAGTTTTCGGATCGATGGCAAGCACTTCAGTGAAGAAACGCTTTAAGGCATCATGACGAAAAATAACGTCTTCCGCTGTTTTTTTTCCGACAGTAGTGAGAGTGATTGGTTCGTAGGGTGCGTAATGAATTAACTTTTTTTTGGAGAGAGTACGAAGGGCTTCTGTTACGGATGCCCTGCTGACACTCAGTCGGGTTGCAATATCCTTACTTCTGGCAACCTGTTTTTTGGTTATGATATGATATATTGCCTCTATGTAGTCTTCCAGGCTGGCACTGAGCGGAACCGTTTGAGTAGGCATAATCAACGTATCTTTGAGATAGTATGAACGTACTTAGGGTAGAGGAAGAGACACCCGATAGAATTCTTCTTAAAATACCCTTGTTTGCCAGTGTCGTCAAGTTTGTTGAAGTTGTAGTATTAGTAAACGGTCAGTAAGGCGGCCCAGATACATCCACGAATTGTTTTTATAAAGAGTCCTGATACGCGTCGACTGTGAAAGTAAGTCTAAGCTATTAAAAAGGCAGAGAGTGCCAAAATATTTTTTTTTCGGGCTGATCCCGGAATCCATTATTCTCATATGCTCTGTGAATTGAAAATTGATAATCTTGCTCTGATTGAAAGTCTTCATCTTGATCTTTGCTGCCAAAATGGAAATGGACTGGTTGTGATGACCGGTGAAACCGGAGCCGGAAAATCTATCATGCTCCGTGCCATTCACCTCCTTACTGGTGGCAGGGCATCTGCTGACTGGATTCGTAATGGGGCTGAATGCTGCACTGTGGAGGCACTTTTTGAGGTTTCTCAGAATAACCAGCTGTTGCAGGAAATATTTGCCAAGCAGGGGATCGATGCTGAAGAAACCCTTGTTATGAAACGGGTGGTGACCAATAAGGGCAGGAGCCGGATGTATATTAATGGCTCTCCCGCCACTACCAAAATGGCAGCGGAACTTGCCGTGAGCCTGCTGAATGTTGCCAGTCAACATGATCACCAGCAATTGCTGCAGCCCTGGTTTCATCTGGATTTTCTTGATACCATGGGAGAGACCTGGCCCCTGAGAAAACAGTTTGATCTACTTTTTGGGAGGTGGCAGGGAAAACGAGACGAACTGGAACAGCTTCAAAAACAGGAACAGGAAAAGGAACAGCGCAGGGATTTTCTTCAGTACCAGTTGGAGGAAATCAGGGCCATTGAGCCGATTCCAGGGGAAGACGAACTCCTCGCTGAAGAAAAGAAACGACTGAAAAGTGCCGATACTCTGATAAAGATCAGCAGAAAATCCCACGGTCTTATGGAGCAATCTCTGCTTGACGGCCTGATCCAGATTCGGATGGATATGAGTCAGGCTGCAGAACTTGATGGCGACGCGAAGGAACTGGCAACTGAGCTTGCAGAGTTCAGTTATCATGCTGAAGATCTGGTGTTGAAACTGCGGGAATACAGAGATTCCCTGAACAATGATCCCTACCGGCTTGACACTGTAAATGAGCGCCTCAATGAGCTTCAGGGCTTGAAGCGAAAATACGGAGACAGCCTCGAAGCTGTAATCGCTTTTGCCGAAGATGCTGAGGCACAGTTGCAGCAGATAGAAAACCTCGAAAAGGTTGTGAGTGGATGTGAGGCCGAGGTACTGGCACTTGAAAGCGAACTCTGCCTTTTTGCTGGAAAGCTCAGTGAAAAAAGAAAAAAGACAGCGGTAACATTGGAACAATCCATGGGGAAAGAGCTTGAATCCCTTGCCTTTAACCAATCGGGGCTCGAGGTTCGTTTTCAGGAACATGGGGAGAATGTGGCGGCACTGCGGCAGGGGGGCTGGGATAAGGTGGAATTCTTTTTCTCCGCAAATCCCGGTGAGCCGGTGAGACCTCTTGTGAAAGTGGCTTCCGGTGGTGAACTTTCTCGTCTGATGCTTGCCTTTAAATGTCTCCTTGCCAGGAAGGATATGGTGGAGACAGTGATTTTTGATGAGGTGGACGCCGGAATCGGGGGAGAGGCTGCAGAGGCGGTGGCTAGAAAAATTCAGGAACTTTCCACTCACCATCAGGTTTTCTGTATAACCCATCTGCCACAGATTGCAGCCCGGGGGAATACCCATTTTCTCGTGGAAAAAGGTGTGGAGGACGGACGAACCCAGTCAGGAATATATATGCTTACGCCGGAGCAGCGCCTCAATGAAGTGAGCAGAATGCTGGCAGGGGAGTCTGTGTCTGATCAAACACGTGCCTGGGCTGAAGAACTGCTGGCAAAGGGAAGGGGCGCTGCGTGAAACAGATAACTGCACTTGCCCTTTTCTCCGGTGGCTTGGATTCCATCCTTGCCGCGAAGCTGGTGGCATCCCTTGGTGTACGTGTCCTGGCGGTAAAATTTGTGACCCCGTTTTTCGATTATGAACTGCTCGATGATCCAGAAAAATACAAACAGAAGATTATGGATAAATATGGAATAGAAGTGGTTCTCCATGATCTCAGTCATAATTATCTTGATCTGCTGCATAATCCATCGCACGGATTTGGCAAAAATTTTAATCCCTGTATTGATTGCAAAATTCTCATGTGTCGTCGGGCAAGGGAAATGATGCCTGAATATGGAGCGTCTTTTCTTGTCAGTGGCGAAGTGCTTGGGCAACGTCCCATGTCTCAGCGTCGTGATACTTTGCGGGTTATTGAACGTGATTCAGAGAATGACGGCCTCTTGCTGCGACCGCTTTCTGCAAAACTCATGACCCCGACAACGGCTGAAACTGAAGGGTGGATTGATCGTGAAAAGCTCCTTAACTTCAGTGGTCGCGGACGATCGAGACAGATACAGCTTGCAAAGGAATATGGTATAACGGATTTTCCCGCACCTGCTGGTGGCTGTATGCTGGCTGATCCTATCCTCAGTACACGAATAGAGAAGATCTACAATGGTGATTTTGTAATAAAGGCGGAGGAGATAACTGTTACTGATGTTCGTTTTTTGTTAGTCGGACGCCAGTTTCTTCTTCCGGATGGCTTTTGGGTAATCCTTGGCCGCAATGAAAAAGAAAATATCAAAATTGAGAATCTGGCTGAAGATACTGACGTGTTGGTTCATATGCCTGACAGACCAGGCCCCACTGCTCTGCTTCGGAATTCCAATAACCGCTTGTTAACCAGTGGCAATAAAGACGAGATTATTGCCAGGGCTGCAGGCCTGGTTGTGCGATACGGAAAAACAGTGGAAGAGGATCCCGGAGCGGCATTAGAAATTCAAGGCTTAGGGACAACATACAGGATAACAGGGCACCCGATTTCTGAACAATTGTGCAGGGATTGGATGATACAAAGTTAAGACAAGCCCGCCTTGCGCAAGCACAGTTTTTTTGGTAAACGTCATGTGCTTAAACAGAATAAGTATTTTGCAGCTATACACAATGAGGATAAATAATAATGAAGACAGCCTTTATTACAGGGGTAACTGGGCAGGATGGCGCGTACCTTGCTGAATTTTTATTGGGGAAAGGCTACGATGTCCACGGTCTGAAACGAAGGGCATCATCTTTTAATACTGACAGGGTTGATCATCTCTATCAGGATCCTCATGAAGAAGATGTACGGTTTACTCTTCACTATGGTGATCTCACTGATTCCACCAATCTGATTCGTATTATTCAGGAAATCCAACCGGATGAGATTTATAATCTTGCTGCTCAGAGTCATGTGGCAGTCTCTTTTGAGACTCCTGAGTATACAGCGAATTCTGATGCATTGGGTACACTCCGGGTCCTGGAGGCCATTCGTATTCTCGGGCTGGAAGGAAAAACAAAATTTTATCAGGCTTCGACTTCTGAGTTGTTTGGAAAGGTTCAGGAAACCCCGCAGACTGAAAAAACACCCTTTTATCCAAGATCTCCTTATGCCTGCGCGAAATTATATTCCTACTGGATCTGTGTGAATTATCGGGAAGCATATAACATGTATGCCTGCAATGGCATTCTCTTTAATCACGAATCACCTGTCAGAGGAGAAACCTTTGTTACCCGTAAGATCACTCGTGCTCTGGCGCGAATAAAACTAGGTCTCCAGAAAGATATGTATCTGGGCAATCTGAGTGCCAAACGCGATTGGGGACATGCTAAAGACTATGTAAAAATGCAGTGGTTGATGCTGCAGCAGGAAACGCCTGAAGATTTTGTTATTGCTACAGGGGTGCAGCATTCAGTTCGTGAGTTTGTTCAGATTGCGGCAGAACAACTGGACATGCAGATTGAGTGGCGGGGTGAGGGGCTTCAGGAAATTGGTGTCGAAAAGAATAGTGGAAAAACCATTGTTCATGTTGATTCCCGTTATTTCCGTCCAACGGAGGTTGAAACTCTACTTGGTAATCCTGCAAAGGCTAAAGAAAAATTGGGGTGGGTTCCTGAGATTACCTTTGAGCAACTGGTACAGGAAATGGTTGTTGCAGATCTGAAACTTGCTGAACGTGATCAGATTGTGAGTAAGAAGGGATACAAAGCGTATAATTATTTTGAGTAGGCTTATGGATTCTCACTCATCTATTTACGTAGCCGGACACCGTGGCCTGGTTGGAGCAGCAATTTGCCGATCTCTTACCAAGGCGGGATATACGAACATTCTCACTCAATCACATGCTGAACTTGAGTTGACAAATCAAGCAGCAGTGCAGGAATATTTTGCTGATGTACAGCCTGAATATGTCTTTCTGTCTGCTGCAAAAGTAGGCGGTATTCACGCGAACGATACCTTTCCTGCAGATTTTATCCGCGATAATTTGTTGATACAGACAAATGTTATTGACGCTGCGTATCAAAACAAAGCCAAAAAACTTCTATTTCTCGGATCCTCCTGTATTTATCCCAGGCTTTGTCCTCAACCGATGAAAGAGGAATATCTGTTAACAGGTCCTCTTGAAATCACCAATGAGTGGTATGCCATTGCGAAAATAGCAGGAATTAAAATGTGCCAGGCGTATCGAAAGCAATATGGATTCAACGCGATTAGTCTTATGCCGACAAATCTGTACGGTCCTGGGGATAATTTTGATCTGGAAAATTCTCATGTGTTACCGGCGCTCATGCTTAAATGTCACAATGCAAAGAAAAACGGTGATGCTCAAATGACAGTATGGGGCACCGGAAAGGCTTTAAGGGAATTTCTGCATGTGGATGACCTTGCTGATGCCAGTGTGTTTCTTATGGAATCCTGTGACGATTCGGAACCGGTTAATATTGGAAGCGGTCGAGAAATTTCCATAGGTGATTTGGCTCATCTTGTGGCCAATGTTGTCGGGTTTAAGGGAGAAATTGTTTTTAATACAGAAATGCCTGATGGAACTCCTCGAAAGCTGCTTGACAGCAGCAAGCTTAATACTCTCGGTTGGCATTCTCATATTACCTTGGAACAGGGTCTTATTCAAACCTATCAATGGTTTTTAGAAAATCAGGAAATAATAAGATCATAAAGTAGAGTCTTATCCTGGAAGGTGAAGGGATACTGGGAAGCATATTCCCGGAACAAATAAGTGGGATATAATGGATACTCTTGCGTCAAATATTGCTGTTGTTGGGTCAGGTTACTGGGGTAAAAATTTAGTACGTAATTTTAATACCCTTGAAGCGCTGCATACCATTTGTGATACAAACAAAACGACCCTGACACGTTTTGAAGAGCAGTACCCTGGTATAAATACAGCGACTGCATACAGCCAGATTTTGACGAATCCTGAGATACAGGGGGTTGCTATCGCAACTCCTGCAGAGACTCATGCCACCCTTGCAACGGAAGCACTACTGGCTGGAAAAGATGTTTATATAGAAAAACCGCTCTGTCTCTCTGAAAAGGAAGGTGCTGAATTAAATGCACTTGCCAAAAGACAGAACTGTGTACTTATGGTCGGACATTTACTCTGGTACCATCCGGTTGTTCTCAAACTTAAAGAACTTGTCGATGCCGGGGAACTTGGTCGTATCCAGTATATATATTCAAATCGATTGAATCTTGGGAAACTGCGTAGAGAGGAAAATGTACTCTGGTCATTTGCTCCCCATGATATTTCTGTCATCCTGGGGCTGACCGGGGAAATGCCTGAATCCATCCGTGCTCAGGGTGGGAATTATCTCCACCGACAAATTGCTGACACCACTATGACGTTGATGAATTTCTCAAGTGGCATCAAGGCTCATATCTTCGTCTCCTGGCTTCATCCTTTTAAGGAACAGAAGCTTGTTGTTGTTGGTGAAAAGCAGATGGCTGTTTTTGATGATGTTGCGCCATGGGATGACAAATTGCTGCTGTATCCACACTCTATAAAGTGGAGTGATAACATCCCCGTTGCCAATAAGGCAGAGGCTGTCAAAGTTACGGTTAAACAGGATGAACCCCTTAAGGCAGAATGTGCTCATTTTCTGGATTGTATAAAAAACAGAAGCAAACCACGCACAGACGGTGAGGAAGGGTTAAGAGTTTTAAAGGTACTTAATCGGTGTCAGGAGTCCCTGGAAAATGAACAAAAAGTCCAGGTAACCAGCCACAGTAATCAGGCGGATTTCTTTTGCCATGAGAGTGCTGTCGTCGATTCCGGTGTGGATATCGGTTCAAATTCTAAAATATGGCATTTCAGTCATATCCTCTCTGGTTCAAAGATCGGTTGTAGCTGCAATATTGGTCAGAATGTTGTGGTAGGGCCTAACGTGACCATCGGGGACAGATGTAAAATCCAGAACAATGTCTCTGTGTATGAAGGCGTGAGCATTGGAGATGAGGTTTTTTGTGGTCCCAGTATGGTATTTACAAATGTGATGAATCCCCGTGCTGCAATCTCCAGGAAGGATGAGTATTGTGACACTGTTGTTCGAAGGGGGGTGACTTTTGGGGCGAATTGTACCATTGTCGGCGGTATTGAGATTGCTGAATATGCCTTTATTGGTGCCGGAGCAGTTGTGGTGAAGAGTGTTCCCGCTTTTGCCCTGATGGTTGGTAATCCTGCACGACAGATTGGCTGGATGAGTAAATATGGAAAAAAAATGGACTTACCACTTACTGGTCACGCTGATTTTACATGTCCTTTTACCGGGGAAAAATACACTCTGCGGGATGATTGTGTTACGGTGGTGCCGGAATAGAAATAAGAGTTGTGGTGATCAGCAACCGGGTTCCATATTGTGAGGGGATTGCCTGGAACAAACTTAACGTAGAAGTGGTAAAGGCCTGAATGGGTACAATCAGTCTTTTTTTGAAATCAATAATCAAACAACGGCGTCTCATACTCTCAATGGCCAAACGGGAGGTGAAGTCGCAGTATGTTGGTTCCACTCTTGGACTGGTGTGGACTTTTATTCATCCTCTGGTATTGATTTTTGTCTTCTGGGTTGTTTTCAGCGTGGGATTTAAGGCTGTTCCTGCCAGTAATGTCCCTTTTGTTGTCTGGCTGACAGCGGGGATGACATGCTGGTTTGCATTTTCTGATATGATATCAGGATCAACCAATATTGTTGTCGGAAATAGTAATTTAATCAAAAAAACAGTTTTTCCTGCCCAGATACTTCCCGTTGTTAAAATAACCTCTTCCCTTGTTGCCCATAGTATTTTTGTTCTTATCCTGATGGGACTGATACTTTTACAAAGGTTGCCTTTCAGTATCTTTTATTTTCAATCACTCTATTATCTGTTCTGTATGCTGGTACTGGTGCTCGGACTTTCCTGGTTATTTTCGTCATTGAATGTCTTTGTTCGGGATATCAACCAGGCCGTTGCCCTTGCCCTGCAGGTTGGGTTCTGGGGCACTCCTATCTTCTGGGATATTAATATTATGCCGCAGAAGATACAGTCCGTGCTCAAACTGAATCCGATGTTTTATATTGTTCAGGGGTATAGGGATTCTTTCCTTAATTTTATACCTTTTTGGGATCATCCTATTTTAACGCTTTATTTCTGGGTGGTTGCTTTGTCTATCTTTATACTTGGGGCTGTTGTGTTTCGTCGTTTACAGCCGCAGTTTTCAGATGTCCTGTGAAAGCTTATGAATAGAGAAATTTCAATTGATGCCCATGAACTGACGAAGACCTATTATCTGTATGACCGGCCTATTGATCGTGTAAAGGAGACCTTTCATCCCTGGCGTAAGATTTATCATCGTCCTTTTGATGCCGTTAAAGGGTTGAGTTTTACTATTCACAAGGGTGAGTCGTTTGGTATAATTGGTCGCAATGGCAGTGGAAAATCCACATTGTTGCAGATGATATGCGGAATTCTTCAGCCCACAAGCGGTTACGTAACTGTTAATGGCAGGGTTGCTGCTTTACTGGAATTAGGAGCAGGATTTAATCCTGAGTTTTCGGGACGTGAAAATGTTTATTTAAATGGCGCCATTTTAGGGTTTTCCACAGCAGAAATTGACGATCTCTATGATGAAATTGTTGGTTTTGCTGATATAGGAGATTTTGTTGACCAGCCCGTGAAAACCTATTCCAGCGGAATGTATGTCCGTTTGGCCTTTGCTGTGCAGGCATGCGTTGAGCCGGAGATTCTTGTTGTCGACGAAGCCCTGAGTGTGGGGGATGTTTTCTTTCAGCAAAAATGCCTTGGCAGGATGCGACAGCTCAGGGAGAACGGTACCACACTGCTTTTTGTCTCCCATGACATGGGCATTGTCCGTGAGCTTTGTGAAAGTTCCGTTTATCTGCATAAGGGGCGGCTTGCGTACTGTGGGCCCAGCCATAAGGCAGTGCAGAAGTATTATAATATGGATCACCGTCAGGTCTCTGGTTCTTCAGGAAGTGAAAATGGTGGCGCACCTGTCGCCTCTTCACTCACGGGGAATGAAATATGGAAACAGGACATATCTCAATCTCAGGATGGTGCTGATGCGGAAATACTTTCAGTGAGCATGGAGGATAAAGATGGCTTTCCATCCATGAAGGCAACCATTGGTGAACAGATCTCATTTACATTGTACTATCGGGTAAATAAAAGTGGCCCTATTCATGCTTCGGTTTCTATTAAAAACAGGTTTGACAACCTGATCAGCTGTAACGGAACCTATATCAACAATCTTGAACCACAGACTTTAGCCGAAGGAGCTGTAGGGAAAATTGTTTTTAAAGTTCAATGTGACATGGAGGCTGGCCCTTATACTCTCCATTTTAGCTTGTCTTCCCCAGGGGATCGCCCTAACAGGGCCGCAACAGTTGATGAAACCCCATGGCTTGGTCCTCTTTCCATAGAGTGGGATTATGAGAATCATAAGGCTCCTTTTCTGGGGATGTTCAACCTGCCTGTTTTCTGCTCATTTGGCGAGGATACGAAGTAATGAGTGATACAGCTTTTGTTGAGTTTTTTGAAAAATTTTCTTCGATGTTGAGACTGTAATAAAATGGACAGTGCTATCCGCGCCTTTAAATTGAATCTGGAAAAACTAAACTGGTTACCAGGAATTTCCTATCTGCGATCAAAAGCATTCTTGACTCCCAGACTGGGTAAGCTTCATCTCTATTCCCCGCGTCCTCTCTACATACCAGATTTTTATCGGCAGACTCCTGCGAACCATGAGAACTGTCTTTCCATTTCAATTGTTACCCCTTCCTTTAAAAGTGGCTGTTATATCGAAGACACCATAAAAAGCATCTTGAAACAGATGTATCCCGGGTTGGAATATATCATTCAGGATGGTGGTTCGGATGATGAAACAGTTTCAATTATAAAAAAATATGAAAAAAATTTGAAGGCATGGGAATCCAAGCCAGATAAAGGACAGTCACATGCAATAAATCTCGGTTTTGATAAGACAAAAGGCGATGTCATGGCCTGGCTCAACGCTGATGATCTGTTGTTGCCCGGTACTCTGGATTATGTGAATAATTATTTTCAAAAGCATCCCCAAGTTGATGTTGTCTATGGGCACCGGGTACTCATCGATTCAGAGAACAATGAGATTGGTCGCTGGATCCTTCCTCCCCATTGTCATCATACCATTACCTGGCATGATTTTATTCCTCAGGAGACCCTGTTTTGGCGGAGAAGTATCTGGGAAAAGGCAGGTGGACGAATTGCAGATGAAATGCAATTTGCTATGGACTGGGAATTTATTCTGAGACTCAGAGATGTCGGAGCGACCTTTGCCCGTTTGCCCAGATTTACAGGTGCCTTTCGTGTTCATCCAGACATGAAAAGCATTAAAGACGTCGACATAACAGGCGTGCGTGAAATGGATATGCTGAGAAAACGATACCGGGATCCTTATGTTAGTGATGACCAGCTTGAGCATTACATTCGATCCTACCTGCGTAGGCATCTGCTTCTTGATAGATTGTACAAAATTAAAGTTCTCCGGTATTGACTTCTTTTCATTGCTGGTTCATTAGGGAAAAAGACAATGCTCAGTAAGGTTCATGTGGGCAGGCAGGCGTGATCATAGGTTGTTATGAATAAAATTCATCTCTCTCCAAAAGTATTTGCAGGATTTTCTCTTCTGTTATTCTGTCTTGTGTGGCTGTTTGTTGCGCCTTTCTTTCAAAAAGCTCAATTAAGCGTAAGTCTTGAAACGGAAAGCGATGAATTGATCCAGGTTTTTTGGAATACGAATAATGTTTTTGGCAATGAGCGTGGGTATTTTGAAGAGCAATCTGCCGTAAGACGGTTAAGGGCAGGACGTACAGAATACAAATTTACCTTGCCTAGTCTTAAGGGTATTGAATCACTACGCATTGATCCAGCAACTACAGCCACTTCGTTTACCCTCTATTCCATTAGCATTTCTCAAGCCGGTTTTGATCCCATTGTTATTGAGACGGAGGAGACAGCAAAGGACCAGTTGGAACTTCATGGCACAGGGTTTAAAGCAATATCCGGGAATGGTATTGGTTTTGGATCTTTTACTGAAGACCCTCAACTCATACTCAAGATACGGCCCGTCTTTAGCTATTTTAAATATGTTGTCGATAAAAAGAATGAATACTCAGCCTTTGTATCTCAACGAATGGATCTTTTAGGCCTGGATTGGTCTGGCTTCTTTTTCCTTGGTATCGATATTTTACTTCTTCTGAGTATCAGTGCCACTATACTCACTCTTTTGGGATTAAGAGAAAAAAACAGTACAGAAGTTTGTGTTCTTCTAGGGTTAACAGGACTTGGGGTAATCGTTCTTTCTGTGACTTTTTTAGGGATGGCCTATCTGCTTAACTGGAAAAATATACTGTTTGGACATTTAGGATTGTGGGGATTGATTCACATTGCCGTCGCAAGGGGTTCTGACCAGATGTTTTTCACTGCGGCAGTAAGGAATTTTAAGCAGATTTATGGAGGAATTCTCCTTTCGGTACGAAAAACCCTCTTTCCTGCTGAATGGAAAAGAGTTTCTCTCAGCAGTGCAATACTTTTGGTTCTGATCGTATTTTTGTTGGTGTATTATATTATCCCCGCAGCCTTCACCCTGCCCCTGAATTTTGATTCCAACGATTATCGCCTCTCCCGAATTGGCTATTGGCTCCAAGAAGCAAATATCTGGCAATTTCCAAGCAATGACATCAGAGAAATTATAATGCCAGTAAATTGTGATCTGGCCATGTTGTGGATAACCTCTTTTTTCAAAAAGGGGTATCCACTGGTTCATCTCATGTCTTATTTTGGCGGGTTTCTGGTTTGTTGTTCTGTTTATGCTATCTGCAGGGCATTGGATTTCTCAAAGAACTATAGCCTTATAGCTGTTTTGATCTGGCTTGGTATCCCCAATAGTGCCAGTCAGATGCTTACATCGCAGACCGACTTGTTTACCACCGGTTGTCTGATGGCTGGACTGTACTGTTTTTATCAGGCCATCAGACATAAAAAATATTCTTATTATGTATATGCTGGAATAGGTATAGGTCTATCAGTCGGGGCAAAAAGTACAGTGTTTTTGTGGGGACCGGGATTGCTGTTTCTCTGTCTTGCCATTATTGCAGGCAGGTTAAAGGTCTTACAGTGGAAGGTCTTTGGAAAAGGAATACTGTTGTTGGTGGCTTGTACTGTTTTGTCAGGAGGTTTTGTCTATGGACAAAATGCTATCCGTTTTCATAATTTCTTAGGGCCGAGTGAGGTTGTTGAGTCAATCGATGTCAGTCGTGACCCGGTTGTGAAAAAAGCCGGGGTGGGACAGAAAAGACATACAATGAGTAAAGTGTCTTTTGTTTACTTGAAAGCTCAGTCCTATTTGTGGCAGATTTTCGAGCCCAGTTCCAATTTAACAGTAATACGACCACTGACGGACAAGGCCTTTGATTTACTTGAGCAATCCATTTATAAGACGAATAAAACGCTCAAAGCTTCTTTTGTGTCGATGTTCAGGGCTGCTGCATCCTGGCTCCGCTCAAGCCAGCTTAGTGAAGACTATGTCTCCTTTGGATTTGTAGCTTTCTCTCTACTGCTTCTTGGTGGAAGCCTTGCTCTTTTCAGGTCATTTCTAGTAAGGGATACTCAATCGATTGCTGTCACCATCATTTTCATTTCTATTCTTCTCTATATGATGTTTTTTTGCTGGATTGTGGGGTGGACTGTTCATAGATACCGATATGCCGTTCTGGTGACACCATTCATTGCGATAACAGTGGTGTACTTTTTGTCTACCTGTTCAGCTACAAATATAAAATCTCTCCGTTATTTTACGGTCACCTTAACCTGTGCTGTTGTTCTTTATCAGGTGATGATGGCTTTGAATGTTGCAAGTAATAGCAGGTCTCATGGTTGGTTCGCTTTTCGTTTTCCTCATAAAGTACATAGCTATGTCTTTTATTGGCGTGATGCCAGGCATCTCACAGATAAGCTACCGGAGAAAGTTCATCGTTTGGGACTGGTTTTGGCAAAGGGTGCCTGGAAATCAATGTTCTATCGGACAGGGAGAAATATCTCATCATACACTATTCCGGTACAAGGAGATATTCACGCAAGTCATACTTTTTTAGAAAGCAGAAATGTTGACGCTTTAATTGCAAGGAACCTATCTTCAATAAGTGTAGAGGATAGCTTTAACCTCCTGCCGTCTTTGACGAATACTTATCAGGCGCTTATTCCTGTGAAAAAAAATGCAGAGCGCTCGGCATGGATTATTCCAAATGGCTCGTGGAGTGACGGATGGGTTAAATTGCGTGGGGCGGTCAGAGTTGGCAACTGGAAAAGTAATATCCTTTCTTTGGAAATTTGTAATCCGGCTCCTGTTGATGAGAAGATACTTTTCAGATCATCCGTTAAGGAGTATGAGATACTCGTCACCAGAAATAGTGAGTGTGAAAAAGTTGATATTTCTGTTAATGCTAATGACTATATAAGTTGGCATGTCGATCCAGGTTATCACCCTTGGAAAAACCCAGGTACAAGAGAGGTTCGATCCCTAGGGGTAAAAATTAAATTCCCAAAACCTGAGTGAGTTTCGTAGATTATGAGTGAAAAAAAGGAAAATACTCATCGGATAAAATTGATTATCCAAATTCCATGTTTTAATGAGGAAGAAACCTTGCCTATTGTTCTCGGGGAATTACCGAGAGAATTGCCAGGAGTCGATATCGTTGAGTGGTTGGTTATTGATGATGGAAGTACAGATAGGACGGTTGAAGTTGCGAGAGCACATGGTGTTGATCACATCGTTTCTCATCCACAAAATAAGGGGCTGGCAACAGCTTTTACCACGGGACTGAAGGCATCTCTAAAAAATGGTGCGGATATTATCGTAAACACTGATGCAGATAATCAGTATAAAAGTAGTTATATTAAGGACTTGATCCAGCCAATACTTGATAATAAAGCGGAGTTTGTAGTTGGGGCTCGTCCAATCAATAAAATTGAAGGTTTCTCAAGGATAAAAAAAATTCTTCAACGACTGGGAAGCTGGACTGTGCGAATGGCTTCTGGAACTGATATCCCCGATGCGCCCAGTGGCTTTCGCGCTATTTCTCGAAATGCCGCCCAAAAACTAAATATTTTCAGCGGATATACGTATACCCTGGAGACGATAATTCAGGCGGGGAAAAAAGGAATTGCAATGTCCTGGGTTCCCGTAGAAACGAATGAGGAGCTACGACCGTCCAGACTATTAAGTAGTATTCCGTCTTATATTTTTCATTCGATGTGCACTATTATCCGGATTTTTATAGTGTATCGTCCGTTTCGCTTTTTTGCGTCAATTGGTGTTGTTTTTTCCACTCTGGGAACAGGTCTCTTGTTACGCTTTCTCTATTTCTATTTTACGGGGAATGGTTCTGGCCACGTTCAGTCAGTGGTTATTGCTGGTATCTTGTTAGGTATAGGTTTTCATACAATACTAATCGCCTTTGTTGCCGATCTCATCAGTGTTAACAGGCGACTACTTGAGCAAATAAGAGCTTCTATTCAATGATCCCATGGTGCTTACAAGTACCCTGTGATATTGATTCTTTTCACTTAATGGTTTGTTGCATTTATGAATATTCTCGTTGATCTCTATCATCCTGCACATTTGCATCTTTTTCGAAATGCAATGAAAAAACTTGAAGAACAGGGGCATACCGTAATCTGGGTAACCCGGGATAAAGATATTACGGTTCAGTTGCTGAATGAATACAAATTACCATATAAAATCCTGACAAAGGCTAAAAAAGGCCTGTGGAACATGTTTTGGGAGTTGGTGGTCCATGATTGTAAGGTTTGGTACGAGGCTGTTAGAAATGACGTTGATTTGATGGTTGGTACGTCGGTAAGTATTACCCATGCAGCCCTTTTCTGTAAGGCAAAAAGCTGGGTTTTTGAAGAAGATGATGCCAAGCAGGCAAAACTCATGACATATCTGTCCTATCCCTTTGCATCCAAAATCATTACTCCTGATTTTCTTGCTCATGAGAAACACGGAAAAAAACACGTCACCTATCCCAGTTACCACGAATTGGCTTATCTGCATCCGAATAATTTTCAGTCTAACCCAGAGATTCTTGAGGAATTGGGTTTAAAGGAAGGTGATAAATATTTTATCATGCGTTTTGTTTCTTTGAATGCAAGTCATGATTTTGGGGTGAAGGGACTTTCACTGGAAGCTAAGAAGACCTTGCTTAACAAACTCCTTCAACATGGGAAAGTATTTATAACTTCTGAGGCGGAATTGGATAAAGAGTTTGAGCCATACCGCCTGCGTATGCCCCCTCATAAAATTCATGATTTGCTTGCATATAGTACCCTTTGCATCGGCGACAGTCAGACTATGGCTATTGAAGCTGCGGTTTTAGGTGTACCAGCTCTTCGCTGTAATTCTTTTGTGGGAGAGTTGAGTCTATTGAAGGAGCTCGATGATATCTATGGTTTGACATTTGGGTATAGACCGGAGCACGGGGAAGAACTCCTCGCAAAAATAGATGAATTACTGGCTGAAGATGATTTGAAGGGGCTATGGCAGAAGAAACTGCAACGTTTTTTTAGTGATAAAATTGATATGACAGAGTGGCTTCTCAAATACATTGATAGTGAAATGAAAAAGTAGAAAGAATGTTCGTCATAGAACGTGTGACAATTCTGTTCTAGAATGAGAGTGGTGTGTCCGATCCTTCCGTTGGTGTTTATCTTGACCTGTCTCTGTGTGGATCAGTCATTTCCGGTAACGCCTTTTTTGTGGCTTGCTTAGGAGGATTCTGGTTTGCCTTATCCCCGTCTGATAGCTTTGCCAATAAATTCTATTTTGGTAGACATTTTAATAGCTTACTATGCAACGGAATGATTTTTTAGATTTTTTGAAGGGGAGCCTGATAACATTGGTCTGTATTGGTCATGCTAACCAGTATGTTGTCCACCAAGACCGTGACTTTTTTCAAGATCCGTTATTCAAGGCGATATATATGTTTCACATGCCTTTGTTTATGGCAGTTGCCGGTTATCTTTCCCACCGTGGAATCACGGAGGAAAAAGGCCGATTTTTCTATATTATACGGAGGGCATCCAGTTATTTGCTCCCCATATTTGCTTGGACGATAATTGAACACAGTTCACGCTATTTTGTGTTTAGCCAACCTGTAAATTTTGATATTATTTTTGGTTATACTGGGTTGGACAGACTTTGGTTTCTTTGGGCACTTATCGAATCCGTTGTGGTGACAGTATTTGCTACACTGTTTGGTAAATATAGACCCATTATGCTCCTGGTATCTTTTGTGGCGATTCTTGCCATACCTGACACATCTCATTTTTATCTGTTGAAGTATGTCTTTCCATTTTTTCTGTTTGGTTTCTATTTGGCCGGGAGTAATCTTAAACGAATTGTGATAACCAACATTCAATGGCTGGTGTTACTGTCAGCAGTTGCAAGTCTACTTTGTTTTTTTATATGGGATCAGCATACCTATATATACATTTCTAAAATGTCACTTACATCTGAGAATATCCCTAATATTGTGTTTCGCTGGGTGGCCGGGGGAGTTGCTTCTCTGTTTTTTGTCTCCTTTCTCTATCTTTCCAATTCTTTTATTTCAGTAATGGTAAAAAAAATAATCATACTTGCTGGACGAGACTCCATCTATATCTATATTCTTCAGACGTATATATTTCTTTTTCTCTTTGCCCTGGTTTCGCGGGTTATTCAACCAATCTCTAACATCTTTATTGGGGGCTCATTGTCAATAATTACTGGATGTGTGGTGACTCTATGTAGTTTGTGGATTGGAAATATCATCGCTCAGAACAGACATCTTGATCGTGTGCTGTTCGGTAAACTCCGACCCAGAAATTCGACCACTACACAAATAAAACAGCTTAATTAACAGCGTTAATTCCCAATGTAGTCAAAGTAATTATGGAGAATCTAAGGGACAAAGTACTGTTGGTTGTTTCTCAAAATTATGCAAGTTTTGTTAAGGATCAAGTTGAAAGCATAGCTCCTTATTTCAGGCGTGTGTATGTTCTTGCGGTCACCAGACCTGTGGCAGAAATCTCCAATTTTCTTCCTATACATAGCCTTAAACCATTCAGACAGAAAGTGAAAATCAACCTTTCTGAGTTACCTGAAAATGTTACCGTCATTACCACTCCGCTGTATTATCTTCCATTTTCGTTTTGGTATAAAAAAGTTGGTGAACAGCACCTAAGAGCAGTACGTAAAGCTATTAAAAAGAATGATATTTCTTTTGATATTATCCACTGCCATTTTACCTATTCTTCTGGTTATGTTGGAAAACGATTAAAGGAAGAGTTTCGGGTTCCGTTAATTGTTACTGCGCACGGATTTGACGTATACGATCTCCCTTTTCGCAATGCTTTTTGGCAAAAAAAGGTTGCCGCTACTCTTAAAAGTGCAAATAGGATCATCACTGTAAGCAAAAATAATGTGGAATGTATCAGGAGAATTGGGGTAGAAACAGCGGTGGATCTGATTCCGAATGGATATCAGAAGAAGCTTTTTTATCCCTTGGGGAAAATTAAGTCTAGAAGGACATTACAATTACCTGAATCAGGGAAGGTAATTGTATCAGTTGGAAACTTGATTGCTGTGAAAGGACACAAGTATCTTGTTGAAGCTGTATCTGGATTGCAAAAACAGCACAAGGACCTTTTCTGTTATATAATTGGCAGCGGAGGATGCAGAAAGCAGTTAGAAGCACAAATAAGCAGGCTTGGGCTTGGGGAAAAAGTCATTCTGGTTGGTGCGCTAAGACATGATGAAATAAACACCTGGCTTGGCGCTGCTGATATGTTTGTGTTACCAAGTCTTAAAGAGGGCAATCCTACCGTACTCTTTGAATCTCTGGCTTGTGGCTGTCCTTTTATCAGTGCTCATGTTGGTGGTGTTTCTGAAATAATAGATGATGAGAAACTCGGGTACCTTTTTCATCCAGGAAATGTTAAGGATATGGAGGTTGCTCTGGGGAAAGCTTTGACCAGGCATTGGGATAAGGAATATATTATTGAAAAATCTCAGGCCTATTCTTGGGAATGTATCGCCGTTGAGATTGTGAAGAGCTACGGTGCTGTTTTAGAGTCCTGTTGATTGTTTGAAGGTGAATAATTGAAAATAATTACCGTTGTGGGGGCGCGACCTCAATTTATTAAAGCAGCTGCAGTAAGCCGGGCAATCATTGAGCACAATCAAAACAACCGTTTTGCAATACAGGAAAATATTCTTCATACTGGTCAGCATTATGACGAGAAGATGTCATCTGTCTTCTTTGACCAGTTAGAAATTCCAAAACCAAAGTACAATCTTGGAATAACTGAAAAGACCCACGGAGCTATGACAGGGAAGATGCTTGAACAGATTGAAACTGTACTAATGAAAGAAGCTCCGGATATCCTTCTCGTTTATGGTGATACTAATTCTACCTTGGCCGGGGCTCTTGCCGCATCGAAGTTACATATTCCTGTTGCCCATGTTGAGGCAGGGTTACGTTCTTTTAATAGGGCTATGCCGGAAGAAGTGAACAGGGTTCTTACCGATCATATCTCTGATTTCCTGTTTTGCCCTACTCAGACAGCCGTCAGCAATCTCCACAATGAAGGTGTTGTTGAACACATACACAACGTTGGTGACGTGATGTATGATGTCACTCTGATGTATCGAGAGAAAGCCGAAAAGCAATACACTTTAAGTAACTGGGGAGTTGGTGAAAAAGGATATGTTTTATGTACTGTTCATCGTGCTGAAAATACTGATGATAAAAAGCGATTGCAGGATGTTTTTCTGGCTTTGAACGAGATGGCTCATGATATTCCAGTTATATTGCCACTGCACCCCAGAACTCATAAGATGTTATGTGAATATGGGCTTGAGCATTTGCTTAAAAAACTGCAGGTGATAGAACCGCTATCTTACCTGGAAATGACCCGTCTGGAGATGTCAGCAAAAGCGATTGTTACTGACTCTGGTGGCATACAGAAAGAGGCGTATTTCCATAGAGTTCCCTGTCTGACATTACGTGATGAGACTGAATGGATTGAAACCGTTGCCATGGGATGTAATTTTCTCTGTGGAGCAGAGAGAAAAACAATTCTTGCAGGTTGGGCTTCCATTGCGAACAGTGATAATGTTTTTGCAACTGTGGATGAGCAAGGTGAATTGCCGTACGGTAACGGTTTTGCGTCCAGATTGATCGTAGAGAAGTTGTTATAGAGCTAGTCTGTGATTTATTAAGACTTCAAACCAGTAGAAGGAATAAAACACTTTTTGAAAAAGTGTATAAGATAAATTTTTATTAGATTGAGTTGGATATGTTAACGAATAAAAACATTTTAATAACGGGTGGTACTGGTTCTTTTGGAAAGCAATATACACGGACTCTTCTAGAAAGATATGATCCTAAGAGGATAGTAATATTTTCCCGTGATGAATTGAAACAATTTGAAATGGCCCAGGAGTTTACGTCGCCAGTGATGCGTTATTTTATCGGTGATGTACGGGATTATGATCGGGTGACGGAAGCTATGGAGGGTATTGATTATGTTATTCATGCCGCAGCCATGAAACAGGTTCCCGCAGCAGAATACAATCCCATGGAGTGTATTAAGACAAATATTTATGGTGCTGAAAATGTTATCAAGGCTGCTATAAAAAATAATGTGTCTAAGATTATCGCCCTCTCAACAGATAAGGCAGCCAACCCTATCAACCTGTATGGTGCAACAAAGCTTGCTTCCGATAAGCTTTTTGTGGCTGCCAATAATATGGTTGGGAAAAACCCGAGTAGGTTTTCGGTTGTGCGCTACGGAAATGTGGTTGGCTCACGCGGATCAGTTGTTCCATTTTTTAAAAAATTGATTTCTGAAGGGATCGAGAAACTTCCAGTAACTCACGCCGAGATGACACGTTTTTGGATCACACTTCAGCAGGGCGTAGATTTTGTTTTGAAAAATTTTGAAAGGATGAAGGGTGGGGAAATTTTTGTCCCTAAGATTCCTTCTATGAGAGTTGTTGATTTGGCTGAATCCCTTGCTCCTGGAATGGATATCGAGATTATCGGTATTCGTCCCGGTGAAAAACTGCATGAAATCATGTGCCCTGCTGATGATTCTCATCTCACTCTGGAATTTGAGGATCATTTTGTCATACGTCCCAGTATAAAATTTCACAATCGTGATTATGATTTCAGCGTTAATGGCCTTGGTGAACAAGGTAAAACTGTCATACAGGGCTTTGAATATAATTCGGGGAAAAATTCACATTTTTTGAATGTTGAGGAGCTGATAGCGTTCGACAGGTTTGCAGAATTATGATCCCCTACGGACGACAAGAGATTACTCCTTCTGACATAGAAGCTGTTGTTGATGTACTGAAATCGGATTTTCTGACTCAGGGACCAGCAGTACCGAAGTTTGAGAAAGCTGTTGCTAGCTATTGTGGCGCAATGTATGGAATAGCTGTGAATAGTGGGACATCTGCGTTGCATATAGCCTGTATGGCCTTGGGCGTCGGTAAAAATGATTTGGTCTGGACTTCTCCCGTTACTTTTGTCGCGTCAGCAAATTGCGCCAGGTTTTGTGGTGCGGATATTGATTTTGTCGATATTGATCCCAAAACCTATAATATGAGTGTTAGTGCTCTGGAGAGCAAGCTGAAAGTGGCAGCTGCCTGTAATTGCTTGCCCAAGGTTGTTATTCCGGTGCACCTTTCTGGACAATCATGCGATATGTTGTCTATCAGAAGATTGGCTGATCAGTATGGGTTTGCAATTATAGAAGATGCCTGTCATGCTTTAGGTGCTAGGTTTCGGGAAGAAAAAATAGGCTCTTGCAAATATTCTGATATTACGGTGTTCAGCTTTCATCCAGTTAAAATTATTACCACTGCTGAAGGTGGGATGGCTCTCACCAATCAAAAAGAATTAGCTGAAAAGATGGATCTGTATAGAACTCATGCCATAACCAAAGATCCAGCTAGAATGACTCATGTACCTGACGGGCCGTGGTATTATCAGCAACTTGATCTTGGCTATAATTATCGAATGACAGAAATACAGGCAGCTCTTGGTGTAAGCCAGTTAACCCGGCTTGATGAAGTGGTGGAAAAAAGGCATGTCCTTGCTGACAGGTACAATAGTTCCCTTGATAACTTACCTCTGACACTTCCGTATCAGGATGCGAACAACTATTCAGCATATCATCTTTATATTATTCGGCTGAATCTTGAAAAGATTAGTTTTACTCATAAACAGGTGTTTGAAGAATTACATTCTGATGGTGTAGGTGTGAATCTTCATTATATTCCTGTTTACAGGCAACCATATTATAGCATTTTGGGCTTTAAGTCTGAGGATTTTCCAGAATCAGAAAAGTACTATCAGGAGGCAATCAGTATTCCCCTGTATCATCATCTTAGTAAGGAAGATCAAGACAGGGTAATTACGAGTCTTCGGAGAATTTTAAAGTAGCTTTTAGTAAAACCAGGCAGCATTTCACCTCCCTGATACTATCCTTAAATCCACGCAATTATATTGTACACTGTTACGATGGAGAGACAAGCGTAAAACTATTTTAATAAGCACTGTCGCCGTTATATGATCAGGGGAGCCCCAATTGTAGGTGGCTTGGCGATGATGCCTTTGAGCCATTAGGGGAATTGATGATTGTATTTTGCAGAGTGTTGAGGAAAAAATGAAGAATTTAGCGATAATACCTGCGAGAGGAGGAAGCAAAAGGATACCGAAAAAAAATGTTAAACTATTTTTAGGAAAACCAATTATTGCCTACTCAATAGAAGTTGCCATTGAATCCGGACTCTTTGACGAAGTGATTGTCTCCACTGATGACCAGGAAATTTCTCGAATTTCGCAAAAATATGGTGCTAAGGTACCATTTATGAGAAGTGAAGAAAATTCAAATGATTTCGCAATATTAAATGATGTTTTAACTGAAGTTGTTGAAGAGTACTCAAAACGTGAGATTGTATTTGATAATGTTTGTATCATTTTAGCCACAGCCCCCTTGATAACAGTTCGCAGTTTGAAGGAATCATATGATTTGATGCATAACAAAGGGTTTGATTCGGTTAGACCAGTAGTGAAATTTTCATATCCCATTCAAAGAGCTTTTAAAATGGATGCAACTGGTAAGGTTGAAATGATGCACCCTCAAAATTATAGTATGAGGTCTCAAGACCTTGAACCAGCGTACCACGATTCTGGTCAATTTTACTGGATTAATCAAGGTAAGGATCTATTAGATCCCAATAAGGGAGCCTTTGTGATATCGGAAATGCTTGTTCAGGATATTGACGATGCGGATGATTGGGCACTGGCTGAACTGAAATACAGGCATTTAAACAGGAAGAATGACAATGAATTGTTACATTCGGGCGGATGCTAACGAAATAATAGGCATAGGCCACCTGGTAAGAACTGAAATATTGGCTGATGAATTGAGTGGAAGAGGTTTTGATGTAACGTTTCTTTGTAAAACAATTCCGGAAAAATTTTGTCAGAAGATCCTTCTTAAGGGGTACCGAGTTGAGATGGTCCCTTTGTTGGGTAAAGAATTGCCATATATTACAGAGGTAATATTAAATTCTGATCAGAATGTACTGGTTGTTGATAGTGATATAGAGGAGTTTTATACAGAAGAGTTTCAAAGAACTATTCGACGGAATAACATCAGACTAATGATGATTACTTTTTACAATCAGTATCATTATTATGCAGACGTTGTACTAAATCAAAATATAATGGCTCTTTCGCAAACGTATGATAGCGAAGTGTATACTCAAAAACTATTGGGCCCCCAATACGTCATTCTTAAAGCTGAATATCAAAAAATATCTAAGAACCTCTCCCACTATAAGAACAAGTTAGATGGTAAAACGGTACTGCTGACCTTTGGTGGCATTGATGAGCCTGATCGAACCAGTTTTGTTTACAAATCTTTAATTAAGACCCTGCACTCCCCTGCGAAAATAATTATTGTTTTAGGGGCAATGTACAAATATAAAGCAGACCTTGAAAAAATAATAGAAATTTCACCTATAAAAACAGAGGTATATCAGGACACTCCCCAAATGCCCTATTTGTTAGCGGAGGCAAATATCGTATTTAATTCTGGTGGATTGACCGTCTGGGAGTCGGGAGCTTTGGGCGCTCTCAATATAATAATGGGTTATAGTGAAAGAGAGAAGATAGGAGGACTGTATGCCGGGGAAAATGGGTACGCAATTTATCTTGGTTCTAAGCAGGATTATTCTGTTCAAAGTTTAGCAGATACAATCGATACTATTTTATGTCAAAATAATCAGAAATATATCTCCAAGCTGAGTGAGTGTATTGATGTGTATGGCGTTAATAAGGTGGCTGATGTAATAGAAAACATTCTATAATCTTAAATGTGATGCGTTTCATGCTGCAGTACACAAATGCTGGAATATGAATTACGGGTAACTCTGCTGCCGCTTTCAGCAGGAATAATTTTAGGAAAAATCAGTGCAGATGGATAGTCAAAATAAAAATAGAACCGAAATATACAGGAAGGATCGTAGTGCTGAAAATCTTTTTGAAATAATGAATAAAGCACTTATTTCAACGGAGAAGGAGTTTATAGAAGGATTTGACGTCCCGATTCATCCTGTTATTTTTATCGTCGGAGCCCAAAGGTCTGGGACAACTCTTTTGATGCAATTAATGACCCAATATTTTGCCCTCTCGTACCCGAATAATTTTATAGCAAGGTACTGGGATGTCCCTTTTGTTGGGGCGATGCTTTATAAAAGCTTATCTAAAGACATTGTTGTAGAAAAGCCCAATTTAAATTCTGATCTGGGATATACGCAGGGGATTGAAGGGCCCCACGAGTTTGGGTATTTTTGGAGGAAATGGCTTCCATGGGAGAGTTGGGAAGAAAAGAATGACAGTCAGATGGATTATACGGTCTTTAAGAAACAGTTGGCCGCATGGGAGAGTATAAATAATACACCAATAATATTCAAAAATTTAATACAGGTTGATTTTAACATTCTGACAATTAAAGAAATATTACCAAATGCAGTTTTCATATTTCTAGAAAGAGATCTTGTATACAATGTACAGTCTACCTACCAATCAAGACTGAGACTATTTGGAGATGATAGAGAGTGGTTTGGAGTAAAACCTCCGCGGTTTCATGAATATCAGAAACTACCCGTACTGGAGCAGATTGCTTGTCAAATAATTGATACAAATCATGCAATACGAGAGCAATTAGATAAGGGGGGTGATTGTGACGCTGTGACGGTTAGTTACGAAAATTTAATTTTAAATCCTAAGGCAGAACTTGATAGAATAGGGAAAAAACTCCACTTAGAATTAAAGGATAATGTTGATTGTTTTGAGGCAGAAGTTACATCAGGAAATAGTGTGAAAGTGGATAGAGCAATATTTGAAAAGATAGAAAAAATATGTAAAAAGATGAAACGTTAAGATGGAAACAGTTATTGAGAATAGAGCGTCATTTGTTCTGTATAATGTGATACTTTCAAATATGTTACATAAAGGTATTATGTTACTTCCTGCAAATATTTGTCCTATCGTTCCTGCTACTTTATTCAAAACAAATACTAAGTTCGAATTTGTAGATATTAATGCTGAGACCCTGTTGGTTGACTGTGATTCAATTATCAGAAGAATTAGGAACTCAGGTGATGTGGCGTCAATATTGGTTAACAGTACCTTTGGGTTTGACAGTGATTTCGAAACATTCTTCAATGATGTCAAATCAATAAACGAAGATATCTTAATTATAAATGATAAATGTTTGAATATTCCTAGTGTGGAATCTGTGGTTACGAGTGCTGATGTCGTTTTATTTAGCACAGGGTATTCAAAATATGTTGATTTTTCCGTGGGAGGGTACGCTTTTACTAAAAAAGAGGTGAATTATATTAGAGAAAGTATCCCCTATAGAGAAGAAGATCATGATGTTTTAGTAAGGTCATTTGAAAGTGCTTTAAACAAAAATTCTGTATATGGTTACTCAGATTCAGACTGGTTGGATGGAACATTTTTAGATCAGGGTAAAAAAGAATATTTTAAGAATATTGTTGATCGAGTAGAGGAAATAGCCAGGCACAAAAAGATAATTAATAATATTTACAGAGAGAACCTAAAAACAGGAATTTCTCTGGGAAATGGATATAATGATTGGCGATATACTGTTGTAGTAAATAATAAAGAGGAAGTTTTGAATGAAATATTTAAAAATAATTTATTTGCTAGTTCTCATTACCAATCATTAGTCGGAATTTTCGGGGGGGGCAAGGGAGTGAATGCAGAACAGTTGCATTGCAAGGTGATCAACCTTTTTAATGACTTCCGATTTTCTGAAGAACAGGCCTATTCTATCACAAAAATTATTAACAAATATGCGAAATAGTCAAAAAAAAATAATGATCCTTGGTGCAGGTCAAATGCAGGTTCCTGTAATCAAAAAATGTAGTGATTTAAATATATTCACAATAGCAGTTGATTTTGATGAATATGCACCAGGATTTAAATATTCCGATAAAGGTCTTATTCTATCAACGCATGACAAAGAAGAAATACTTAAACAGGCTAAAAAGAATAAGATTGATGGGATTTTGACGACTTCAGATTATCCTGTTAATAGTGTTGCATTTGTTTCGAATCAATTGGGGCTCAGTGGTTTGAGTCAGGATGTTGCCACATTATCAACAAATAAGTTTTTATTGAGGGAAAAACTGAAAGAATGCAAACTGAATTGCCCCAAATATATAATCGCCTGTGACAATTCTGAACTTACTCAAGTTGATTTCTTTCCGGCCATCATCAAACCCATTGATTCTTCGGCAAGTCGTGGTGTTAAAAAAGTTAACACACCCGAAGAGCTTTATGAACAATTTGCAATCTCCAGAGAATTTTCAGTCAGTCAAAAAGTTATTGTAGAAGAATTCATCCATGGCAGAGAGTATAGTGTTGAAGCAATATCTCAGGGTGGCAAACATTACATAATATCAATAACAGGCAAGACAATAGTTGGTGAAGAGGATGGGTTTTTTGTTGAATTGGCTCATCAAATTCCTGCTAATCTTAGCGAAGAAGAAATAGAATTAGTCCATACTGAAACACTAGCTGCCTTAAATGCTATTGGGCTAGATGATTCAGCTTCTCATGCAGAAATTATTTTATCTGGAAAAAAAGCATATATAGTTGAAGTGGGTGCCAGGCTGGGAGGGGATTTTATTGGTTCAGATCTTGTTCCTCTCTCGTGCGGCGTGGATATGTTAGAAGATATCGTGAAGGTTTCGATTGGAGAAGAGATTAGTACTACAAAAGACAGGATGTGTTACTCGGGAATACACTTTATTACCCCAGAAAATTATAAATCAGCAGCTGCGTTCATTCAAGAGAAGCAAGACATTATCGTGAAATATGAGATAAATAACTACCAAAACAAAAAAATTGAGAATTCTTTGGACAGATTAGGATATATAATTGTAGTTACGGAGTCAAGAAAAGAACTAAATGATGCTTTTAGAAGCATAAATGATGATAATTAACAAAACTAAAATATCTGAAAATGATAAGACATATATAATTGCCGAGCTTTCCGCCAATCATGAGCAAAATTTTGATCTGGCTGTGAAAACCATTTCTGCAATGAAAGATTCGGGTGCTGATGCTGTTAAATTACAGACATATACACCTGACGCAATAACTATTGATTCAGATCAACCCTGGTTTAAAACTAGAGAAGATAGTTTGTGGGCTGGTCAGAAAATGTATGATTTGTATAAAAAGGGCGAAACCCCCTGGGAATGGCATTCGCAGTTGCAGAAAGTTGCAGTTGAACTTGGAATGGATTTTTTCTCATCACCCTTTGATTTGAAATCAGTTGATTTGCTTGAATCTATAAATGTTCCAGCCTATAAGATAGCTTCTTTAGAAATTACTGATATCCCATTAATCGAGAAGTGCGCAAAAACCTGCAAGCCAATAATACTTTCAACGGGGATTGCGCGGATTGAAGATATTGATCTAGCAATAAAGACGTGTATGGATGTCGGCAATGAAAACCTTGCCCTGCTTAAATGTACTTCCGCTTATCCGACTCCTTTTGAGGAAGTGAACTTACGACAGATTGATACATTAAAGAAAAAATATAATCTAATTGTGGGACTGTCTGATCATACTCTGGGAATAGAAGTTCCTATTGCTTCAGTAGCCTTGGGCGCGAGAATTATAGAAAAACATTTTATTTTGTCCCGAAAAGGAAATGGTATAGATAGGGATTTCTCTTTGGAACCTCATGAGTTTAAACAAATGGTTGAGGCAATAAGAAATGTTGAGAAAGCTATGGGGATTAAAGAATATACTGTGACCCCAAGAATGAAATTGGCTCAAAAATCCTGTCGATCGTTGTTTATCGTAGCAGATGTTGTAAAAGGAGATGTTTTAACAAGTACGAATATGCGCTCAATTAGACCTGGTATTGGGTTGCATCCAAAACATTATAAAAATATTTTGGGAAAAAAAGTCAAACAAGATTTGATTCGGGGAACTCCACTTGAATTAAAACATGTTTGTTTTGAACGATGACGCTGTGTAAAATGTAATTTATTGACTTGTTTCAACTACGCTTTCTTTTATTCTTCCCTCCCCCTTTCCAATGAACAAAAAAAACTACCTTTTCTATTCGCAAGTGAATGGCTGAATAATGGAATATAGACGTGAAATAGATGGATTAAGGTCTGTTGCTGTGTTTCCTGTTATTTTGTTTCATGCAGGCTTTCAGTTGTTTGGCGGAGGATTTGTCGGCGTTGATGTTTTCTTCGTGATTAGCGGTTATTTGATTACCTCAATTATTATTACCGAAAAAAAGAAGGGGACTTTTTCAACTATTAATTTTTATGAACGGCGGGCAAGGCGAATATTGCCAGCTCTGTTTGTCGTTATGCTGGCTTCTCTGATACCAGCGTGGTTTCTATTGACGCCAAAAGAAATGGAGGATTTTTCGAAGAGCTTGATCACAGTTCCATTGTTTGCATCCAATATATTGTTTTGGCAGGAGAGTGGCTATTTCGAATTAGCGAATGAATTGAAACCACTTTTACATACGTGGAGTTTAGCCGTTGAGGAACAATTTTACCTGCTTTATCCTCTTTTCCTGACATTGGTCTGGCGTTTAGGGAAGTATTGGTTATTTGGTTTTCTTTTTGTTATTTTAGTCATCAGTCTTGGGAGTGCCGAATGGGGCTTGATCCACGATCCAGTTGGAGCTTTTTATTTGTTACCCACGAGAGGTTGGGAGCTTATAGTTGGTAGTTTGGCTGCCGTTTACACATTATATAAACAATCTCCCCCCAGTCAGACAGTATTGCGTGACCTAACAGGTGAACTCTTTGGAATAGTCGGTTTACTACTTATTAGCTATGCAATATTCACTTTTGATGAAACCGTTTCTTTTCCTGGTTTTAACGCAGCATTTCCTACTGTCGGGGCAGCATTAATTTTACTTTTTACTTCACAACGGACATGGGTTGGGAAACTGTTAGGCTCAAGGGTTCTTGTTGGATTAGGGCTGATTAGCTATAGTACATATTTATGGCACCAACCTTTGTTTGTCTTTGCTCGGTATTATTTTAGGTCAAAACCCAGTAATAACACAATTTTCATTTTGATTTTATCTTCTGTTATCTTAGCATATTTAAGCTACCGGTATGTAGAGACACCGTTTAGAAAAAAAGACCTGATTAACCGCAATAAAATTTTCTCATACTCAATTCTAGGCTCTATGTTTTTTGTCGTGTTGGGTGTTATTATTATGAATACTCAGGGCTTTAGTTCCCGTAAACCACAAAATATCCAATGGGCTAGTCTTGGTGATAAAATTGATGTCGTCGGCAGAGTATGCGATATGCAGCCGGTTGATGATCATGAAAATATTAGATTGGGCTTTTTTGGAGATTTGAGTGCTGATAGAACAGTAGGTTTATATGGAGATTCTCATGCATCAGCCCTCTCTTACCAATTGGATGACGAATTCAAGAAAAGAGGCATTAAGGGGGTCTATTTAGGCCTTGTCGGAAAGTGTCAAACCAATCCACTGTCTTCAGATAAAGGTATAAAAAAGGACACAATAAACTGCCAAAAGTCATTCAATTCTCTGTTAGACTATGTAGCGAATAATATTGATTCTATTATAGTTGTAAGCAGGTGGACTTTCAGACTCTATCCTGTGGCTGGAGCAATAGAGTCACTTGCTTTTGATAATGAAGAAGGTGGGAGGGAGTCTGAGGATTATAGAGAATATAGTGTCCTTAGAACTGATGGAACTTTTTCCTCATCTGGGATTGATAAGAAAAAGTCTTTGACTCACATGCTTGAATCCTTTTTGTCTACTAATGCCAGAGTAATACTTGTCTACCCTATACCTGAACTTGGTTGGCATGTATATTCAGAAAATTTGAGGTATTATGTTCGGAAAGGGGAGTATTTACCTGAACTTACCACAGCATATTCTCTCTATAAACAGAGAAATAAATATGTTATCAATGTGTTTGATGAAATAAAAAGCAGAGAAAACTTAATTAGAATCAAACCTGATGAAATTTTCTGTAATACCTATAGGAAAAATAGATGTGTCGGTCAAATTGAAGGTGTTCCTCTGTATTTTGATGATGATCATGTGTCTGAGGCTGGGGCTCAGATGATTGTTGATAGGATTGTACCTACGCTGGTCTATTGAGAGTCGTATTTTCGGTTTTCAATTTAAAAAGAAGAATAATTTGAGTGTAATCTGTCGAATATTTTTGTAGAAGCAGTGAATAGTTTTTTTTAATAATGACCATCAGTGCTGTCTCATAGTTTTTCCCACAGTAAAAGCTGTGGAGAAGCAGGTTGTTGTTTGTCTGGCGGCCTAAAGAGATCAGTCAAGGCGCGCCGTTGATCCAGACTTGGGTGAGGACTGCGTTTTTTGATGTACCCAGAAATGTCTTAATTTTGAGGTTTTGCTTGATCCATTTGAAAAATTGTTCGATCTGCCATCGCTCTTTATAGATTGCCGCTATCTCTGCAGCTTTCAGATGGTGAGCGTTAGTAACAAAACGGTATTCCTGGCCAGTTTCCAGGTCTGTGTAGGCAACAAGACGAAGTGGATCCTTAATGTTTTTGAGCCTGATTTGCTGATCGTTGGTTACACCAGGACTTTTACGACCAGCCCGTTTGAGAAGATATTCAACGTCAGCATTATTTTTCAAACGAGTAACAAAGAAAATTCCGTCTTTCATGAGGGAGGAGTACCAGCCATAATCTGTAAAACCCCTATCAAAAACAGCAAATGATCCTTTGGGAAGCTTCAGTGTTTCTTTTGCCCAGTTGATTTCATGGACTTTACCATCGGTCATGTCCATAAAAGTAGGAAGGTAACCGTCAGCATCTATACCCATGTGCAGTTTGACAGCGTCTTTTCTTTTACGGAATTCAGCCCATGGAAATACTGCTAAGCAAAGATCAATAGTTGTTGTATCAAGTAGGTACAGCTTGTTTTTAAAAGAGAATTTGTGGCCGGGTGTCACCAGTTGACACTTTTTCAACAGATCAGAAAACACAGTTTTGTAAAGAGATGCTGGCTGTTTTTCATTTACTCTTGCCAGTGTCGCCTTTGAAGTTGGTTTCATGCCGAGGTGATATAAACGTTTTTTTTGCGCCTTCAAATTATCAGTAATATCACGAAGGCTTTTTCTACTGGAAAGTTGTCCTATCAGCATTGCCATAAACTGGCTCCAGCGGTTATAGGATCTGAATTTTTGGCCCGAATGATGAAGTTTGGCATGATCATCAAAAACATGTCTGTTAATAAGTGAAGTAATTTGACTAAGGATTGTGTTATAATGCGCCATGGCTCGGATCTCCTTGTGTTAAATGGCTTTTTGGTCGAAATCATTATAACATAAAGAGCTCTCCGAGCCTCTTTTTATTGTCCAACTATGAGACAGCACTGATTTGAAATGAAGCTCAAATAAACTTTTTTTAACCGGCAGCCATGGTTTTAAAACGGTTGTGGCTGTCGGATCTTTTTCTATGCAATATTTTGCCAACTATTTTTATCGTTGGTGAAAAGAAACTTTGGAATGCCCCATGATTCTTTCGCGAGAAAGGAGGCTGTGGTGTTGGAGTCTCTTGTGCGTTATTATGGTGATATGCCTTGAGGAAGTTCTATTTATGAAATGTAAAATTTGTAACTCTGGAAATTCCACAGTTTTATATCACGGGAAAATCCGAATTGGTCGGTTTGGTGAGCTGTCTACTCAAGATCATACCGTGTTTAAATGTTTATCTTGTAAGGCAGGTTTTCTACCAAATGTCGGTTTCGATTATGAGGATTCTGAGTATCGCGTATCGGTTGAAGGTTCGGCGGAACTTGATGCATTCCAACTGTTGCATGATGTGGAACAAACCGAAAAATTGGTAGTTGTGGGGAGTGGCAATTTAAGGGGACGTATTATTGCCGATATCGGTTGTGGTGGTGGATCGTTTTTGGATCTTGTGGGTGGGATGGCTAGTGAAACCATTGCAATAGAGCCCTGTTTGAGTTTTCAGAAAGAACTTGCGAAGAAACATAAGGTATATAGTTATGTGGCGGATGCTTTAAGTGATTGGACTGAAAAGGTTGATTTCGCAGTAAGCTTTGCAGTGCTAGAACACGTGGATGATCCACTGTTATTTTTGAAACAAATACGGGAGTTGATCAAGCCAGGAGGTAGGGTTCTGATCAGTACTCCTAATTATGATGACTGGCTACTACAATTTCACCCAGGTATTTATGACTCTTTTTTTTACCGTCAGGCTCATCGATGGTATTTTAATGGTGAAGCGCTGCAGTCAATAGCAGTGTTGGCTGGGTACAAATCTGTTGAACTTATTTATAAAAATAGATTTGACCTGTCAAATGCTCTTCATTGGTTACGTGATAATAGGCCAACAGGAAAGGGTAAAACGCAACTGTTTACACCATTGGATTGTGAATATAAAAAGAATTTGGAACAATCTGGTAAAGCTGATTTTATCTACGCTTGGCTGTATCTTTGATTACTCCAACCGGTAAACATTTGCTGCAATAATGTTAATGATACGAGTTTTATTCTTTGTTAGAGGTGGTCCAGAAAATTTGAACAAGCTGTTAAGTGGAAAATCTGCTACCAATAATTCCCATGAAAAGATTTAAACAAGGAGCAGAAAATGGCAAAAGGAACGAGAAGAAAACACTCAGCCGCATTCAAGGCGAAAGTGGCCCTTGCAGCGATGGCTGGAGACAAGACACTAGCAGAACTGGCGCAACGGTTTGAAGTGCATCCCAACCAGATCACCGCTTGGAAAAGGCAACTGACAGAAGAGGCAGACTCTGTATTTGCCAAAGGTACTTCAAAAGAGCCAGCAGTTGATATAAAGACCCTACATGCGAAAATAGGCCAGCTAACGCTGGAAAACGATTTTTTAGAAGGTGCGCTCACCAAAGTGGGGTTGCTGAGCGTAAAGCGATGATAGATCCAGCCCATACTCTTTCGATTACACGACAAGCTCAAGTCGTTGAGATCAGTCGTGGTAGCGTGTATTACAAACCCAAACCAGTTAACGAAAACGACTTGGTGCTGATGCGGAAAATTGATGAACTCCATTTGGAGCACCCGTTTATGGGGGCAAGGATGCTCCGTGATCAACTGAACCGAGATGGTGTTTCTGTCGGGCGCAAACATGTTGGAACCCTGATGAAACGCATGGGAGTTGAAGCGTTATATAGGAAACCGGGAACGAGTAAAAAACATCCAGGTCACAAAATCTATCCGTATCTATTGAGAGGAAAGAGTATCGATCAGTCCAACCAGGTCTGGGCTCTGGATACGACTTATATTCCCATGGCCAAAGGATTTGTGTATCTGACGGCTGTTGTTGACTGGGCAAGCCGGAAAGTGTTGGCCTCAAAACTTTCTATTACCCTCGAGGCCTGCCATGCAGTTGATGTGCTGAAAGAAGCCTTTGTTCATCATGGCATCCCAGAGATTGTCAACACCGACCAGGGAAGTCAGTTTACCGCACAAGAGTTTATTGAGGTAGTGCACGAAAAGGGCTGCAAGATCAGCATGGATGGACGTGGGGCTTGGCGAGACAATGTATTCGTTGAAAGACTATGGAGATCAGTGAAATACGAACGTGTTTATTTGCATGCTTATGATACAGTAAATGAGGCTCGAAGGTCTATCATGCAGTATTTTGATTGGTATAACCGCTCAAGACCACATTCCGGATTGGAAAAAAGAACTCCAGATGAGGCCTACAACATAATGTTGCCACCAATTGAAAAGGCAGCTTAATTTAGGCAGAGGCTCCACTTAAAAATGACAGAATACTGTTCAAACAAACTGAGCCACCTCTGTTGGAGTTGCGTGTGCTGTCGGGTGATCCGAGCAAATACTTCGCATTGGAAAGAGTCTAAACGTCTATCGAATCCAATCTGTTAATGGTGAATAATATTTATATTGATAATTGTTTAATTGGTCCGCGTGCAAAAACTTTTATTATAGCTGAAGTTGCACAAAATCATGACGGATCATTAGGTACTGCGCACGCTTATATTGACGCTGTCGCAAAAACCGGTGCTGATGCAATAAAATTCCAGACTCATATTGCTTCTGAAGAATCGACCTTAGACGAACCATTTCGTGTTAAGTTCAGTTTCCAGGATGCTACCAGATATGCTTACTGGAAACGAATGGAGTTCACATCAGAGCAATGGCAAGGTTTGGCTGGTCACGCAAAAGATGCCGGACTGGTTTTCCTGAGTTCTCCTTTTTCTGAAAAAGCTGTTAGGATTCTTTCATCAATTGGTATGCCAGCCTGGAAGGTCGGTTCCGGCGAGGTTTTTAATAAGGATATTATTCGAGCAATGGCTCGAAATAAAGCTCCTATTCTTTTAAGTACTGGAATGAGTACATTTGAGGAAATATCTTCAGCTGTAAATATTGTCACAGATCTTGACTTGGAATTCGCTCTTTTTCAGTGTACGAGTATGTATCCAGTCCCGTTAACTAAAGTAGGATTGAATGTTATTGAGGAATTACGAGACCGTTATTCCTGTCCGATTGGCTATTCCGATCATACTGGGTCGATTTATTCAGGATTAGCTGCTTTAGCCCAGTCAGTAGACTTGCTTGAAGTCCATGTGACCCTAGATAAAAGATCCTTCGGGCCTGATGTTCCTGTGTCGTTGACTATGGAACAGTTGAAACAGTTGGTTGATGCTCGTGATGCATTCAAATCCATTCAGGAAAATCCAGTGGATAAAAATCTCATGGCATCTGAACTTATGGGAATGCGTGGAATGTTTTCCAAGAGTGTATGTGTACGGAAAAAATTAAAAAAAGGTACAGTACTTGAGGAAAGTCTGTTAACTGTTAAAAAGCCTGGAAACGGCATCAAACCATCTGAAACACATAAGTTGTTAGGGTGTGCACTGGTTAGAGATGTAACACCGGATAGATTGCTTCGATGGGAGGATATAGAGTAAATGTCAAGAAAAGTCTGTATTGTTGTAAATAGCAGGGCTAACTATGGCCGAATAAAAACGGTCCTTACTGCGGTGAAAAATCATCCTGATCTTGAACTGCAGCTTATCGTAGGAGCCTCTGCGTTACTTGATCGATTTGGCAGTGTCATAGATATAATTAAAAAGGATGGTTTTGAACCTACTTCAGTAATTTATAGTATTGTTGAGGGTGAAAACCTTACAACTATGGCAAAGTCAACCGGGCTTGCTATTCAAGAGTTAACAAGTCAGTTCGAGAATCTGAAGCCGGATGTTGCATTGACAGTAGCGGACCGTTTTGAGACAATGGCAACTGCCATCACTGCCAGTTATATGAATATTCCTCTCGCGCATACTCAAGGTGGTGAAGTGACTGGTTCCATTGATGAGTCGGTTCGTCATGCAATCACCAAACTTGCTCATATACATTTTCCTGCAACTCAGAAAGCAGCTGATAATATAATCCGGATGGGAGAGGATCCAAGCACTGTATATGTGACCGGTTGTCCTGCTATTGATATTTGTAACAAAAGTAGTGTTGATGAACTATCATCTGATTTTTTCGAGAATTACAAAGGAGTTGGGCCAGGAATTGATCCTTTTAAACCCTATATAGTTGTGTTGCAACATCCTGTAACGACTGAGTTTGGACAAGGGTTTTTTCAGATTAATGAAACTCTAGAAGCTATTCGCAATATTGATATGCAAATAGTATGGCTTTGGCCAAACGTTGATGCTGGTTCGGATGATATCTCCAAAGGCTTACGGGTATACCGTGAGAAGTATAGCCCTAAAAACATCCATTTCTTTAGAAACTTTTCACCTGAGGATTATGTTAAACTTATTGGTAATTGCAAATGCTTAGTCGGAAATTCAAGTTCTGGAATTCGTGAAGGTGCATGGTTGGGGACACCGAATGTGACCATTGGTTCCCGTCAGTTTGGGCGTGAATGTGGTGACAATGTTATTCATGTTGGTTACCAAAGAGATGAAATTGAAAAGGCGATTAAATTTCAATTAAAGCATGGTGAATATTCAAGCAACCACCTGTACGGCGATGGGCATGCAGATGAAAAAATAGCCAATATTCTTGCTACAGCTACTTTTAACATCAACAAAAAACTCTGTTATTGAGAATTAACGGTATACTTATGAAACCTTGTATTGTTTTTGTCGGTCCTGATTTTGCTTATGAGAATCTTAACGTTCAATTCTCCAGTAAAGTTCATTTGGTACATCCAGATGCTACACAGCAAGATGTCGCTAAAGCAATGACTGGCGCTGTTGCTTTTTTGGATGCTTCAATGAAGGTTCATTTGACAAATGATATGTTTGCAAACTCCCCTGATATTTGCATTATTTCCTGCGCTACCACTGGGTCTGATCATATAGATAGAGAGGTTTTAGATAAGCGAGGTGTTCAGGTCAGGACCCTGCGTGAAGATCTTGATCTATTGATGAATTTAACTCCTGCCGCAGAATTATCCTGGGGATTATTGATGGCATGTGCCAGGAAAATCCCTTCAGCATTGGAGCATATACGTTCTGGATCTTGGAATCGTGAACTTTTCCCTGGGATTATGATAAAAGGAAAGCAACTTGGGATAGTGGGCTGTGGCAGAATTGGTGGCTGGATGGCTCGTTATGCTAATGCTTTTGGTGCAGAAGTCGTGGGGTATGACCCGTACCAGGAAGTATTACCGGAAAACGTGAGGAGGGTCTCTCTTGAAGAGTTATTTGAACAGAGTGATTTTATTTCAGCCCATGTTCATTTGACCGAAGACACAAAGGAAATGCTTGGTGCAAAACTATTTAACCGTATAAAGCCTGGGGCAATTTTTATTAATACTTCTCGGAGTGGGATTTGCGATGAAGATGCTTTGCTGAGTGTATTGCTTTCTGGTCGTTTAGGCGGGGCTGGCCTTGATGTATTAAATGGGGAGCCGGACATATCAGGTTCGCCATTGATTGCTTATGCCAGGACACATGATAACTTGATAATCACCCCTCATTGTGGCGGTTTCTCCCCAGATGCTGTTAAACTTGTCTGTGATAGAGCAATGGGTAAGATCATGGACAAACTTAACCTATGAGTCATTTAGAAACGTTATCAGATCAAATCGTTTCGTATGGTGTTCGCCATGTTTTTGGTATACCAGGCAGTGGACCGAGCTTAACACTTATTGATCATCTTTGTAAGAAAGGGGTGAACTTTCACCTCGTTCATTTTGAAGGCTGTGCTGCAATTATGGCCGGTACTGTTGGTCGTCTTAGTGGAAAATGTGGTGTTAGTGTTGGGATAAAAGGGCCGGGACTAGCCAATATGATTCCGGGAATTGCTGCTTGTTCTCTGGAATCACTACCTGCTGTAAATATAACCGAAGCTTATTTACCAGATGCACCACTCTCTTCTGCGCATAAAAGAATTGATCACTCAAACTTAGTGTCATCTGTTGTAAAGGAATCTTCGTATTGGTCAGAAAGTGGCAGCAGTTTCCAGCAGCTGGCTGAAAATGCTGAAGCTGAATGTCCGGGACCGGTGCACATGAATATCACTGGTAGTGACCCTGGACGAAAGATGGAACGAGTGTTCCAGAAAGATAGTATCATTGAAACCAATGACGATATCTCGCAACTACTCGAAAAATCACTCTATCCAGTGCTTATTGTTGGTTCATTAGCAATTCGAGAGGGGTTGAGTGCATTTTTAAATTTATTGAAAGTTCCCGTGTTTACAACGGCCTCTGCGAAAGGTGTTGTGAATGAAACATTACCACATGCTGCAGGTGTTTTTACGGGTGCAGGTCTGGAGTTATCTCCTGAGGTAACTGTGCTTCCAAAGGCAGATCTTGTTATTGCAATTGGACTCAGGCATAATGAGGTTTTATCAGTTAAGAAATTTGGGTGTAAAAGTATTTTACTTGATCCGCTTGGGAATTCATCTTCCGGTGGATTTGCTTTTCCGGTTATTACATGGATGTATTCAAGAAAGCTTTGGAATGAGCTTTGGGATCAGTTGGAAGAAAAAGATTGGGGTAGAGATGAAATAGCCAAATCAAAAAAGAATTTAAATAGCTATCTATTGGCTGGAGATCTTCTGCCAGCAAATATCTTTCAAGCTGTTGACATGCATTTTGCGGGAAAAGCTCGAATTGTTGTTGATACAGGTCTATTCTGTACCGTAGCTGAGCATATATGGTCAGCAATTTCTCCGTCTATGTATATAAGTTCCGGGCAAGGAAGGTATATGGGGATAAGTCTTCCCCAGGGCGTTGCGGCGGCACTTTTTGATTCAACAGTGCCTACCGTGATATTTTGTGGTGATGGCAGTGTCGGCATGTTTATTGCCGAATTGAAAATTGCAATTGCAAATGCGTTGCCCCTGATCATTGTTTTGCTCAGTGATGGAAAATTCGGGACATTAAGAGGGAGAGCTTTAAAAGATGGATTAACGGAAAAACCGTTAACTGTTTTCTCACCTTCCTGGGTGTCTACGATGGAAGGACTTGGAATACACTCGGTCTATGCTGAATCTGTTGAGAAATGTCACCAAGTTCTTGGCGAATGGGATGGCAACCCGCTTTTTATTGAAGTTTTGTTCGACTCTGATGAATATGCACGAATGACCGAGAAAGTTCGTTAAGTTGCGGTTCGTCAGTGACTATTGTTTTTTCTGTGAGTTTCTTCTAATACTGTTTTTGTTATATCCTTTGTTATTGTTATATATATTTCTTTCTTGTCACTTGTTCAGAGTTCGATATAAAATTATGCTTTCTGAATTTTCTTTTTTCCATCTCTGTACGTCAGGAGAAAAAAACTAATGGGAACGAAAAGCATTTCGAGACGACCTTGGCTTCTTTTGCCGATAGAAGTCAAAAATCGAGAGCTAGATGCCAAAGTCATGCTGTCATGCATTGGTGCTGCACGCGGTTTTGGGGTGCTGTTTGGACGGAATGGTTTTAATCTGAATGGAAAGTTTCCTCGCGGAGTCTATCTGGATAAGTGTATTTCCCCCTATAAACTTGATGTTCTTACTAAGCAGGTTAAAACTTTAGGCAATAAACTCGCTATTCTTGATGAAGAAGGATTAGTATATCAGTCTAAGAAATTATATATTGCCAATCGCACATCAAGAGCGACTGTAGATTTGGCATCATTGATATTTACCTGGGGAGATGCCCAATTACAGGTGATTGATAATGAGTACGGTATCCCAGACAAAGTTATCTCAACAGGTTCAACTAGAGCAGATCTCTGGCAAAAAGAATGGCATCAAGTTTATGAAAAAGAAGTAGAGAGTATTACAGAGCAAATAGGTGAATTTATTTTGATACCAGCGAATTTTTCACCTGCCCACCATGTAGATCCTATAAATTTCTCTTTAAGTAAAAGAGGATATACTGAACAGAACAAGAATAGTAAGAAACTGACATTTAAAGAAGATCGGTATCTGTTTCGAGAAAAGATTTTTAATAAATTTGTCGAACTTATTGGCGCCATAGCCGAGGCTAGTCCTGATCTTACCGTTGTTCTGCGGCCTCATCCCAATGATGATTTAAAAGTCTGGGCTAAGTTTAAAAAAAACTGGCCTGAAAATGTAAAAATTATCTATGACGGGAATGTTTCACCTTGGATAATAGCCTCGAAAATTTTAATTCACAACAGCTGTACAACTGGGGTTGAGGCATTTGCCATGGGAAAACCAACCATTGCTTATATGCCATATTTTGATAAACGATATGAACAGAACATTCCTAATCCACTTAGCCAGAAGAGTAGTACTGTGGAAGGTGTGCTGCAGCTTATACAGAATAATCTTGAGAAGAAAGGGCTTGGGAAGGAAAATGAAAAAATAGAATTATATAACTATCATATTAGAAATGACAAAAACATTCTTGCTGGAGATCGAATGTTTGACGCATTGGAAAAGTTGAATTTGCCAGAAAGTGAATTTAAATATTCAAGCTACGGGTTGACACAGAAAATTTGTGTAGTGGCGAGAAGGGTAAATCGACGAATAGGGGATTTTACAGGAAAACATGAATTCTCTTATGCATACAGAAAACAGAAAAATCCCGGGATTTCGCTGGAAGAAATCCAGAGTTTGGTCGGACGTTATAAGAAAATTATGAATAGATGGGATAATGTTCTGGTAGAACAGGTTGGAGAGGATTTGTTTTGTTTTTATTGTCCCTGATACCGTGTTGTTTGAGAGTTGAAACCGAATTTTTTCACAGAGGTAGCTGATGCAAAAAGATTCTATAACGTTGAAGAGTAAATTGCAGTCTGGTCAATTGACTTTAGGGTCTTGGATTACTCTTGGTCATCCTGCCATTGCGGAAATATTTGCTGGTGCTGGATATGACTGGTTAGTGGTTGATCTTGAGCACAGTACCATTTCTATGGAACAGGCTGGAGAGCTGATCAGGATAATAGACCTTGCTGGAGTTGCTCCTCTTGTGAGATTAACGTCTAATGAACCAAACCAGATAAAACGTATCATGGACGCAGGTGCACATGGTATTGTTGTCCCAATGGTTAACTCGCCAGAGGATGCCGTCAAAGCTGTTGCGGCTACACGTTATGCCCCACTGGGGATACGTGGTGTCGGGTTGGCACGGGCTCAAAAATATGGTGCCGGTTTTCAGGATTATCTGGAATGGCAAAAAGATGGGCCGGTGGTCATTGTCCAGATAGAGCATAAATTGGCCTTGGATGTATTGGATTCTATTTTGTCGGTAAAGGGTGTCGACGGATTTATTATAGGTCCGTATGACTTGTCGTGCTCGATGGGAATTCCAGGAGAGTTCGAACAGCCTGAATTCCTAGACGCCATGGATTTCATTAAAAACACAGGAGAACGGTTGAAGTGTCCTGGAGGAATACATATTGTTGAGCCAGACCAAGAACGCTTGAGACAGGCCATTGGAGATGGGTACCGCTTCATTGCTTATAGTGTAGATATTAGGATGCTTGATGTCTCAGCTCGAATAGGGGTAAAGAGTGTACTGACCAATAAGGATTCTAACGGTTAATGTGTGAGAGCTGATCCTTCAGGTAGGTTGGTTTTGCTATGTTTAGTCCACAAGAGAATCTTATTTGAGTAAGAATAAGATAATACAAGAGATAACATCTCACCCGGCGCAACTACCAGCGGCAGGGACTGGTCTCATTGGTATCCTGTCATCTTTTAACTTTGTCCATCTGATTCTTTCATTTGTTGTATCTGTTCTGTTTATTTGGTGTGTTGGATATTTCTTTTGTGATTCTCTACGACCATTCCAATACGACTCAAGTTTAAAAAAATATATTCATACTCCCCATATTTTCTATAAGCAACGTAGCGAGGGGTTTGCTCAAACGCATAAAGGTTTGTTCGGGATCAATGCAATCCCAGACATAACGAAGGTACGAGGAAATAAAATTGTTGTCTGGGGAGATTCTTATGTGGAAGCTCACCAAGTAAATGACAGTGAGAAAATACCTCAGGTGATTACCAGGAAACTCAATGAAAGAGGTCTCGGACAGCAATTAATGTCCTTCGGAATCGGTATGAGTGGGGACAGTGTTGCTGATTATTTTTTTGAAATCCCCAGGTATGAGCATTTGGTCAAAGATATCGCTGCTCATTACATTGTGATAACAAACAGTAAAGATATATTGCCAGACCAGCCAACAGACAATAAAAAGGGGCTGTTTAAGTCGAACCCTTTTGGTTTGTATGAGGATAACTGGAGTCCTAAGTATCAAAATATTAAAAATGTTTTTTCTCATCTCAACCTTTCATTTGTCTGGCAGCCAGCTTTGTCAGCACTTTCTGCTCCAGAAAGACTTCACTTTTTGCCAAATATACAAAAAACAGAGGATGCTGCAGCGCCGTTCAATAAGGATGTACCTTCAAATAAATTCCTTATTGATTCGTGGTCCTTTTTATTGAAAAATCTAAGAAACCAGACAAAAGTCCCTATAATCTTTGTGTATGCTCCTGGAGTACCCAAAATTATAAAGGGGGAAATTTCTGATTATGATGAAAACGCAATTCAAATAGCATTGTTTGCCGATATTGCGAAGGGTTATGGTATTGAATTAGTAGACACTACATATAAATTTGTGAAATTTAACAGAGACACAGGACTCTTCCCGCGAGGATTCTCAAATTCTAAACCAAGTGAAGGGCATTTCAATAGGGATGGAAACGATATTGTTGCAACAATGATAATGGACCACTTTCTTAAAGAAGAGATGTAGCAGTATGGTATTTACACAGGTTGAGTTTGTTGTATTTGTGCTTGGTGTAGTGTCTCTAATGTGTTTTCTGAAGAGTATAGTTCTGAAGAAAATAACCATACTTTTGTCAAGTTTGTATTTTTATGCATACTTTGATTACAGATTACTGATTGTACTCGTTTTATCTGTTTTTTGTACCCATATTTCCGGTAGTTTAATAAATAGGTCAAAACAACCTGTTTATAAAAAGATATCGTTGATAGCCGGAGTTGGTCTGAATCTTGGCGCATTGTTATATTTTAAATATTATAATTTTTTTATTCATCAAATAAATGATCTGTTTTTATTAGACGAATCTTCTTTAAACACTATAAAAATAGTAGTTCCTCTAGGAATTTCATTTTATACGTTTAGATTTATCAGCTACCTGGTGGATGTCTACAGGGGAGATATGTCTCCTTGCCGTTTATTTGATTTCACCATATATGGTCTGTTTTTCCCTGTTATTATCTCCGGTCCAATTTCCAGAGCAGTTCACTTTATCCCGCAATTAGAGCGAATCTCCATATCTAAAAACAATCTGTATCTGGGATATCGCTTGTTTGTTATCGGTCTGTTTCTCAAGGTTTTTGTTGCGGACAGAATTGCATATTATGTCAATTATTTCTATGCAAACTATGAAATATTTGACACAGCTACAACCTGGCTGGCCGTTATCGTCTATAGTATCCAGATTTATTGTGATTTCGCCGGATATTCCAGCATGGCTATCGGAGTAGCGTATTTAATCGGGATACGTATTGAAGATAATTTCAATTTCCCCTATTTGGCCAATAATATTCAGGAATTTTGGAAAAGGTGGCATATGACTTTATCTGAATGGATAAAAGACTATTTATATATACCACTAGGGGGAAGTCGAAAAGGGGGAAGACGAAAATGTATTAATTTATTGATAGTCATGACGTTATGCGGCTTTTGGCATGGCTCTTCATGGACATTTGTGCTGTGGGGAATGCTTCATGGGGCAATGCTGATTGCTAATTATGGTTGGCAATTGTCAAATTGTAGAACTTTTTGTACAACTTTGCCACGTCTCTTCTCCCTCATCTCTCAAGTAGTAACCTTTGTCAGCGTTACCATCTGTTGGATCTTTTTCCGCTCCACGGATTTGCACCAATCTTTTGAAATAATAAAGAAATTATTTCTGTTTCGGAACGACGGTTATTTGTTTTGGGCTCAGCCCTTTGTTCTATTTGTTGTAGTGGCTACGTTATTCTTCCATTTATTATCAAATATGAAGGTAAAATTTATTTCTCTTCCGGTTGATAATAAAGTGACCCCAACTATCCTGTTTTGCCTTCTCTGGCTTGTTGTTGTTTTTTTTCCGAAAGAACTTGAGCCATTTGTTTATCTTCAGTTTTGATGTATTGTTGCTGATTTTGTTTAAGTGCCTCGGTTGAGGTAATGACTTTTATATGAATTGAGGTGAAAATTTAAGATGAATGTAATCGGAATTATACCCGCACGACTTGGGGCATCACGGTTTCCAGGTAAGCCTCTGGAAAAAATGCTTGGGATGCCAATGGTTGGCCATTGTTACCATCGTACACATTTGGCTCCTGGTATCGATAACACCTATGTGGCAACTTGTGATGAAGCTATTGCAGATTATATCCGTTCTATTGGAGGAAATGCTGTGATGACTTCAGTTAAACATACTCGTGCGACAACGCGTACAGCTGAAGCTCTTGAAATTATTGAAAAGGAGACAGGTAAGAGAGTTGATATTGTTGTTATGGTCCAGGGGGATGAACCTCTGATTTCTCCTGAAACAATAGGTGCAACAGTTTGTAGGTTCGACGATGATTCTGTTGACATTGTTAATGTGATGTCACGATTGCAAACACTTGAGGCATTTGAAGATCACAATAATGTAAAGGTTGTTGTTGATATTAACAGTAACGCTCTGTATTTCTCCCGCGAAGCCATTCCTTCTCCCTGGAAGGGATGGGAACATATCCCGCGTTATATGCAGACCGGTATTATTGCGTTTCGGAGAGATACGTTGATTGCGTTTAATTCCATGGAAGAAACTTCTCTTGAACAGATTGAATCTGTTGATATGAACCGTGTTCTTGAAACGGGTGGGAAAATTCGTATGACTTTGACCGAATCTCAAACGATTGGCGTTGATACCCGGGAAGAATTGATAGCGGCTGAAAAATTGCTTCGATTGGATTCAGTGGTAGAAAAATATCTTGCTGTATAGTTAATTGTCCTGATCTATTAACGAGAAATTGTGCAAGCAGTAATAGAGGATGCTTGCAAAATAAATTTATACCAAGGATACATTTTGTCATGAAGCTACCTGCAGAAGGTATGTGCTCATTATACGAATTCAAAACAAAGGACTAATTATGAGCATAAATTTAAGTGAGTTATCTGATTTTAATACAAAGAACTGGGACGAATATTATAAGAACAATGTAGGTGTTGAATATCCACATGAACAGTTAATAATATATGTTAACTACCTTAAACATGAGATTGGTAGTTCTGGTGAACCAAAAGCCTTGGAAACAGGATTTGGTTCAATAGCTGACATGCGTTTTTTACATAGAATGAACTATGAAGTCTATGGCTTAGAAGTATCTCAGACAGCTGTTGAAAAAGGATTGTTAGGATGTGAGAAATATAAGATTAAATTGAATCTACAACATTGGACGCCACCTGTGTTGCCTTTTGAAAATGACTTCTTTGATTTGTTTTGCAGTTCTAATTCAATTCATTTCAACCTTGATCAAGATCTAATATTATCGGAAATAAAGCGAGTTTTAAAGATCGGTGGACATTTGTATACAACCTACCTTGCTCCTGGTCATAAATTCATTGATAAATCAAAATATATTGGTGATGATTTAATTCAGTTCACCGACGATCACTATGTTTTGAAGATGAGAAAAATGGTTATGCGATACTATGACCAATCATCAAAATTAGAAAAGCTATATTCAAAGTATTTCAAGGAGGTAAGAGTTACACGGTTAGAATATAATATACTGGATGCACCGAATGCATATTGGATTGTAACAGCTACAAATTAAAAAATTGCGAGTCAATAAAATAATAAGAATATGTCCATGACTATAATGGCTGATATCTTCTAAATATTTTCAACATTAACAATTGGGAATTTTGCCTCTGGATTTACCCTGAATCTACTAAAGTGAATGTTGATCAAGATATACCAAAAAAGCAGCGTACTTTCTAAAAGGGGCAATATGGATACGCTGTGATAGGAAATCTGAACAGCTATAGCAAAACATTGCTGAACCAGATGGGTACTTATTGAACAAAACCTATTCATGGGGCACTAGATGTCCGGTGTTGCCAGGAATGTAAAGTAATAGCAACCACGGACTCAAATCGTTTTCTGTCCGTGGCTAGAAATTCGGTTAACAGGAAATATCCAGTAAGCCCCCCACAAAAGTTCTTGATAAGCTTATGATGTTGGCGTTTGTTTAGGAGATTCCTTCTCACGGAAGTTAGTAAGAAACATTTGTCAACTGGCCTGATTCCCCCTCTGGTCGTGGAAGCAATATTGGGCCAATTGAGAATTTTGTCACCGCTACTGCCGACCGACCTAACATCAAGGAAACAATGTTTCCTTGATGTTTATTGTGGATTTGATTAACAAGGATACAATTCATTATAAACGTGATTCTCGGAGTTTTGAATGGACCTGATTTCGTTTTTTTGAGGCTTCTCGTTAGGATCAGATTCTGTGCAGTAAATTCTTTCAAAAATGATAAAATATGAGTGAGTTAAGAGTAGGAATTGCTGGATATGGTGTCGTCGGGAAGCGTCGTCGTGACTGTGTCGACAGGCATCCGAACATGAAGATAGTTGCTGTCTGTGATCGTACATTCGATGGTGATGGTGTCATGGATGATGGTGTACATTTTTATACTGACTATCAGAGTTTGTTGTCTGAAGATTTAGATGTTCTGATTGTTTGTTTAACCAATGACATTGCGCCAGATGTTACCGTTGCCGGATTGGAAAAAGGTTTACATGTGTTTTGTGAAAAACCTCCAGGTCGGAGCGTGTCTGATATTGTACGAGTTATTGAAAAAGAACAAGAAAATTCACAGCTAAAGTTGATGTACGGATTTAATCATCGATACCATGATTCGGTACAGGATGCCCTTAATATTGTTCGTAGCGGTGAACTCGGCAAAGTTATTAACCTTCGTGGTGTGTATGGGAAATCGCAACTCATTACTTTCAATCAACCGGATTGGCGTACGAAACGTGAAATCGCAGGAGGGGGCGTCCTGTTGGACCAGGGAATCCATATGGTTGACCTCATGCGTTTATTTGCTGGTGATTTTGAAGAGGTGTATAGCTTTATTGCAAACAATCATTGGGGGTTTAATGTCGAAGACAATGCTTACGCCTTGATGCGAAGTAAAGATGGAGTCGTTGGTATGCTAAACTCTTCAGCTACTCAATGGCGGCATCGCTTCAATCTTGATATTAATCTTGAACGTGGCACTTTAATTCTTGGGGGTATTCTGACAGGCTCTAAAAGCTATGGTGCAGAAACACTGGCTGTTATTCATGCTGATCCCGATAATGATTGTGGCGACCCCAAGGAACAACTCACCCGTTATAATCATGATCCATCGTGGGATGAAGAAATACGATTATTTGCTCATTACATTGACGCCGATTTACCGGTTAGCAGCGGTTCTTCTGATGATGCCCTGCAAACCATGAAGCTTGTTTATCGTATTTACTATGCAGATCCTGAATGGCGTAATGCTTATGATATTCCAGATCCTGATAACAATACAGAATAACTCACTAATATAAATATAATTGCACTGAAATTATGAATAATCTTGATCTCCTTTTGTCAAAGGATATCGCCTCCTTCTTTGACCCTTATTTTGAATAAATATTCTGGTTCTCAGAGATGAGAGTGAGGGGACATTTTTCAGGGTACAAACGATAGTGTGAAGCAATGATGCACATGATCGTTTACGAGAATTCCTATGATTTAAATCGTTATAAAGAAAACGAGGGGAAGCTTTATGGAATTAGTACCACTGTTTCGAGGGGCACAGATAGGAAGCATACTAAAGTCATTGGAAAAAATTGAGGAAGATTCAGGGCTTTTTACAAATTCAGAGAAAATGAAAAAAGTGTTTCTTGACAGTGCAAATGAAGCTATTATTTGTGGTTATGGAAAAAGATTGATCCAATGGCGGAGGGGGATAAAAACTGCTATTAGACGTCACTCGCCTCAGTTATTTTACACACCTATTGGTGATACATATAGCAATGCATCGAGAATAAGGGTGAAAAATAATGTTATAGCTTTTTATCCAGAGTGGGGCCTTGTTTGTAAGTTCTGGTTAGGCACTGGAGTACGAAAGATTAATAATCTTTCCAATGAAGCAAAAGCAATTATGACTGCTGAAAGATATAACTTTTTAAAAGTGCCCAAAATCGTTCTTGATAAGTCATCTTTCCATGGTGGCCAACCTCCGGCGTTATGGTTTGAATTATTTCGAGGATATTTTCCACCAAAGGCTACTGATAACAAGTCGAAAACTGCGCTTGAATTTCTAAGGGTTATGTTTCTGTGGTATCAAGAGCACGGGATTCATTTTATTAAACCTGGAGAAGTGTCGCAAATCGATAAACGGGTAAATGTTAATTTTGAGGAGCTCCTGTCATATGGGTGGGAACCCGAGAAAGCTAACTTGATTTTACTTGCAAATAAAAGAATTGTTGAATCTCGCAAGACGTTGCCTGTATCCTATATTCATGGTGATGCAAGTGTCGGTAATTGTTTGGTTAACGAGGCGGGTGAGGTGCTGATTCTTGATTGGGAAGAGACAAGAAAAGGGTATATTGCAGAAGACGTATTTACCTTATTTCAACATGGCGGAGTATCAGTCAGGGAATCATATGAGAAATGGCTGGCAAACATTGCCCCTAACGATGCTCACACTTTAGCGTGTGACATTCAGCTAGAAGTGTTAAGAATGTGGAAAAACCTGAATTTACAATCGATTCGAAAATACCTCGATAATATAATACCTACTGATGAGACCAATAAACGAATCGGATTAATCAAGAGTAGAGTTATCTCATCAGCAAGACAGATATGTAACAACATTTGATAGGAGAAAGGTATGAATAGTTTTTCTTTGAAAGAGGAAGAAATTAAGGATTTGAGCGCGTATTCTCAATTACCTGAACGACTACGGGTGAAGTGTGAACAAGTAGTTGACAAGGGAGTGGATTGTGATGTTTTTGGCGTAAGGGATAGGTTTTCAGCGATTAAGCAAATTTTGCATGGGAGATCCCTAGGTAGGGTTATTGATCTAGGTTGTTGTTCCGGCTTTTTTTCACTATCAATGCTTGATTCTGGAATGGCTACTAATGCAACTATGTATGATATGAATGATAGTTCCTTAGCGTTTGGGGAAAAGATAGCGAAGGCTTTAGATCTCGAAGACAATGCAGACTTTGAAAAAGAAAAAATAACTTTAGATTTTGTGCAGAAATTACAACCTGTTGATACTGTCATATGTCTAAACTTGTTACATCACGCTGGGGTGTTGTTTGATGTGGACATTGTACAATCAATCGGATGGGGGGAGTATGCTCGTAAATGGATGTTGGCACTAAAGAAGAAAGCTAATGTTTTAATACTTGGCGTTGGATTGAAAGGGAAGAAGCCGGTAAATTGGGATGTTGCACAGTTTGATCGTGCATTGGAATTCTTCAAGATAGCTGAAAGTGCTGGATGGAAAATGGTTTATGATGCTAATGTTTGGGATATAAGACGATACGGTGTGACGAAAGCCAACGGAAAGCGTACTCATGGGATCCGTTTTAATGCGCGTATCGATTTTCTTCGAAGACAGATTCAGCAGAAGTTTCATTTAAAAGATAGTGGCGAAAAACTGAACAAATATCACTTGTTTATAATGGAATTATGAGTGTAAGAATGTTTACTTGATGTTTGTTTTCGATTTGATTAACAAGTAGACAATTCATTTTAGACGTAATTCTAAGAGGGTGCGTGCGTATTAAATTTTGTGCGACGAATCCTCAATAAATGATTAAATATAATGAATTGAGATTTGGGATAACCGGATATGGTGTTATGGAAGATGTGTGCGTTTTATAGCGCCTATCGTAGATTATTGTCTGAAAAAATTGATATCCTAATTGTTTATTTGACCAATGACATTGCCCCGGATGTTACCATTACCGGATTGGAAAAGGTTTGATCGCTTTAATCTTGATATTAACCTTGAACGTGGCACTTTGATTCTCGGCGGTTCTTCTGACGATGCCCTGCAAAACATGAAGCTTGTTTGTCGTATTTACTTAACAGATCCTGAATGGCGTAATACTTACGATATTCCAGATCCTGATAATAATACAGAATAACTTACTAATATAAAAATATTTACATTGAAATTATGAATAATCTTGATCGTTTTTTTTCAAAGGATATTGGCTCATTCTCTGATTCTTATTTTAAATATTTAAAACAGATTCTGGATAATATTGATCTTTTAGAGGTCAAACGTTTTGTAGAAATACTACTTGATGCCAGAGAGAAAGGGAAAACAGTATTTTTTATTGGAAATGGAGGGAGTGCTTCCACTGCAAGTCATTTTGCCAATGATCTCTCCTTTGGCTGTAATGAGTACGAGAAGCCTTTCCACGTGGTAAGCTTAACAGATAATGTCTCAATATTAACCGCTCTTGGCAATGATTTTGGTTATGAAGAAATTTTTGTTCGTCAGCTAATGATTCAGAGTAAACCTGGTGATGTTCTGGTAGGCATTTCAGCCTCCGGGAATTCGCCAAATATTATAAATGCATTTAAGTATGCTTCTGATGTCGGCATCCTCAGCGTCGCACTGACAGCGTTTGATGGCGGTAAAATGAAAGAAAATGCTGACGAAGGAATACATGTGCCCACGGATTTTAAAGAATATGGTCCTGCAGAAGATGCCCACATGATTCTTGATCACCTGGTGACTGCCTATTTGATGAGGGTTATCAGACTTGCCTGATGTTAAAGAACTTCTAGATATAGTGCAGCGTACTGTTAGGTCTTCCTGCAAGTTGCTGTGTGAATCTCAGCAACAAAATATCCGTTCCCATTCATACCTGAAATTGTTGCCCCGAGAGATGAAAGCAACTGCTGACCAGCTCTTGGAACATGAAATTCTCACTCACCTGGAGCCCCTAGGTCTACCGATTCTAAGTGAGGAGTTTGGGGAAAAAGATGGAAGATTTGAATCTGATTATAAGTTTATAGTTGATCCCCTTGATGGGACTGTAAATTTTGTTAGAGGCTTGGGCCCGGCTGCTGTTTCTATAGCGTTTTATAAAAACAATGATCCGGTTTTCGGTGTGCTTGGTCTATATCCTTCGTGCAGTCTGGCATGGGGGGGGAAGAATTTAGGTGCCTTCATCGATGGTAAACCAATACAAGTGTCCTCTATTTCAAATCCTGTCCAGGCTGTCCTGTGTACCGGCATTCCATCAAGATTCCAATTTAATAAAAAAGAGTCATCGTTGTTAATCAAAACCATAAGCCGTTACGGCAAGGTGCGGATGCTGGGTGCAGCTTCAATGTCGCTCCTTCAAGTGGCTCAAGGGACTGCCGAAGTATATACTGAAAGAGGTATCATGCTGTGGGACGTGGCTGCAGGACTGGCCATTGTTGAAGGGGCTGGTGGAGTTTTTGATGTTGGACCTGGGGAAAATCCTAATACCTTAAACGTAGTTGCCTCTAATGGGGTGATGAATATAAATGGGTAACGAAAGTTATGAATACAACAGCTAAAGTTGCGGTTTGTTCCCGCTCATTTTCCTTAAATACCGTTTTACGTGAAGAACTACTTCAACGTTATAAGAATGTAAATTTTAACGATATTGGAGCCAAGCTTGAGGGCAAAGTACTTGTTGATTTTTTACGCGGACACGATAAAGCCATTACAGCTCTTGAGGTTATCGGTGAAGAGGTGCTTTCTCAATTGCCTGAGTTGACTGTTATAAGTAAATATGGTGTTGGTCTTGATATGATAGACATGAATGCCATGAAGAAGTACGGCATTAAACTTGGTTGGACAGGAGGGGTTAATCGGCGATCAGTTTCTGAGCTAGTAATTTCTTTTGCCATAGCATTGCTGCGGCATGTTGTTGCCGCTAACCGAGAAGTCTTATCAGGTACCTGGCGGCAGCATATGGGGGGGTATCTATCCGGTCGTACTGTCGGGATTATTGGTTGCGGATACATTGGTAAAGATCTGGTAAAAATGCTGCAACCATTTGATTGCCCCATCCTTGTGAATGATATTCTGGATTACAGTGAATTTTATGATCAATATAATGTCAAGGCAGTGTCTGTTGGAGAGCTTCTTACACAGTCTGATGTTGTAACTCTGCATGTGCCATTGGATGATTCAACTCGGAACATCCTCACTGCAGAACGTCTAGCTCTGATGAAGGCCGATGCAATATTGATAAATGCAGCCAGAGGAGGGTTGGTGGATGAACAGGCACTAAAGGAAATGCTTCAAACTGGCCGTCTCGCTGCGGCAGCGTTTGATGTCTTTGCAGTGGAGCCGCCACAGGATCAGGAATTACTCGAGTTATCAAATTTTATCGTGACACCTCATATAGGTGGTAGTGCCCGAGAAGCTATATTGGCAATGGGCCGTGCGGCCATTGAGGGCTTGGATAATAATAATATTGTCTAAATGATTAGACGATATCAGTCAGTATGAAAATTGTAGTTATCAATTCAAATGGCCCGATGGGGAGTTCTGTTGTCGGTGCTATTGTGGAGAAATTCGGATATCTGAATGCACCGGTCCGAAATCTTGGTTTAAATAGATGTTTGCTCAGTCAAAATGAAACTGACATAGGTCGATTTAAACAAAATTTTATTAACATGTTCACTTCTCAGAGTAAGAAGATCAAGATGGGGGGAGTGAGTATGCTTGATCGAGACTCAGGTCCTTCCTATTGTCCCATCGACAAATCCTTAATAGAGAAAGAGATATCGGATATAGAAAAGTCAGAATTTACGAGTATTTCTGATCTTTATACCTCCTTGAGGAGTGCATATACAAAAGCAATAAAGTATAAAACAAGTAAACATGTACCAGGAAAACATATAGAATACACAACTTATTTTGATCAATATCCCACGAAAGAGCTGTGTGATGCCTATGTTGATGAATTTAAGGACGTTACCTTCATCCACATGCATCGAAATTTTGTTGGTTGGGTTGAATCTGTTATGTCGCAGTATTTTTCGGGGTCCCACAGATGGCATATTATTCTTCTTCACGCGCTGCGCAGACGTTATGTTGACTATGAAAATAGCATAAAACATTGCCCTGGCCTGCATATCGATTTTGATTCTTTATTTAAGGAAGACCGCAATCAAGTAATAGCTGCAATAGCAGAGGAATTGTGTGAGCCAGTTCCTCTGCTAAAATGGGATAATGTTTCATATGATCTTTATGGACAATTGAGAGATTTTTCATCCACATTTACATTGGCAGATGTTGAAGGAACACATCTCTCGTCGGGTACGCGATGGTTTATAAGATACTGTGTTGAAAAAGAGAAAATAACTCGTTTTCATGACCTTATTTTTTACGTTTTCTGCCTGTATGACGCTGCTATTTTTGTGATCAAAAAGAGGTTAAAAGCTGCGCGTTTATAGAAAAGAAATTACCTTTTGTGCCTGGACGATAACGTCATGATTTGGCAACCAATTTAAGTCTGTGAGAAATATGTTTTTTCATTATTTTAGCTATTTTAGGAAAGAGACAGGAAATAAAATATACTTGTTTATTTTCTTTTCTATCTTTGCAGCGGGGTTGGATGGCTTAGGTATCTCGGCCCTGGTCCCCCTGATCTCCCTGGATTTTACTGGAGAGATGGGCGGTGATGTCGTTTCAAAGTTAGTTTATTGGTTTTTCTCTTTTACTGGAATTGAGCCGAGTGTTAAGGCCGTTCTGGTTTTTATTCTGGTAATATTTTTCGTTAAATTGCTGTTTAGTTTTTCCCAACAAGTTATTAGCTCTTATATCACTACGTGGTTGAGTGAGCATTTGAAACGTAAAAGTGCCATCGCATATAGCAATATGACGTATAGTTATTATACGACGACCAAGATAGGGTTTTTGAACAATTTACTGACGACTGAAATAGTAACGGTTGTTGCATGTTTCAAGAAATTATCTCAGGTTGTTGTTCTTGCATGTAACCTTCTGGCTTATCTTGCCTTCTCATTTATGGTCAACTGGCAGCTGACTGTAGCTGTATTATTGTTAGGGCTTGTCTTAAATATTACATACAAGAAGATCCGAATTTCAGTTGCAAAAATATCATATCGTATCACGAAAGTGAATGCTTCAACACAGAATATACTAATTGAATTCATTAGTAATTATAAATATCTAAAGGCAACATCTACCTCTAATATCTATCTGAAACATTTATTTCCTGTTTTGAATAATAGTAGGATGCTTAATTTTAGAAATAACGTTTATGATAGTTTCACGCTCACAACCTTTGATTTTTTTCGAGTGGTGGTTCTTGTGGCTGCCTTGGCTTTTATGGTTGAAGTGAAAGGTGCTAAAATAACTGAGTTAATAGTACCTCTGGCATTGATTGCACGAAGTTTTGGGATGATATTAGGGCTACAGTCTGTCTGGCAGGCATTTGTTAGTAAAAGCGGAAGTATTGTGGTGTTGGAGGAAGCCGAACGGAAATTGAAGCTGAACTCTGAGATTTCAAAAAACGATGAAATACAAACATTTAACCATGCAATACAAATGACTAATGTGAGTTATTCGTTTGATACCAACTCTGTTCTAAATGATGTGAATCTTACAATTAAAAAAGGAATGTGTATAGGGTTAGCTGGTCCGTCAGGCTCAGGAAAAACTACCATGGTTGATATCCTTGTCGGCCTGCTTGAACCCACTAAGGGAAAAGTGGAAATCGATGGGAAAGATTACTCAACACTGAATAAAGAAAGCTTACGCTCACATTTTGGATACGTTACTCAAGATCCTGTTATTTTCAATGATTCAATCGCAAATAACATTTCGTTTTGGGATACTGTCCAGTCAACTGGAAGTAAATTGGAAAATGCATTGGAATCTGCAGGATGTACAGAATTTGTGTCTGAATTTCCAGAAAAAGAGCAGGCTATGGTTGGAGATAAAGGAGTAAAGTTATCTGGTGGCCAGAGGCAAAGAATATCAATAGCGCGCGAGATATATTCTGATTCTGATATTATCGTTTTTGATGAAGCAACAGCTGCCCTTGATAGTGAGTCTGAACGAATTATTCAAGACAGTATCGAAAAACTACGGGGAAATAAAACTATGCTTATTATTGCCCATAGGTTATCCACATTGAAAATATGCGATATGATCCACGTAATCAATAATGGTTCAATCGTTGAAGAAGGAACGTGGGATGAGTTATTGCATTCAGAGAATGTATTTGCGGAAATGTGCAGGAAGCAAGGAATAATTTCCTAAAATATAAGACGACTATACACGGAAGTAAAATGGCTGATAAACATATTTTAATAATTGGAACAGGAAGTGTTGGTAAGAGACATGCTCAAAATCTGCATAAACTTGGCTGTGCAATTAGCTGTGTTGATCCGCGACACGATAGGCTTATTGAAGCTACAGAGCAGATAGGGATTAAATTGAATGGCAGCTATAGTTCTCTTGAGGATGCGTTAAAACAATCTACATATGATGGTGCGGTTGTTGCGTCACCGCCTGTATACCATGTTGAACAGTCTATTGAATGCTTGAAAAACAACATACCAGTTTTGTTGGAGAAGCCTGTCTCTCCCAATCTGCAGGAGGCGGAGTTGCTGAAAACAGCAGTTATGGATTCAGATGCTCATCTTTTGCTAGGGTATACATGGCGCTGGTGGCCCTCGCTTGTAAGGGTTAAAGAGATGCTTGAGGAAAAGGCGGTAGGGAAGCTGTTGCATGTTACATTTGTAATGTCAGCCCATTTGGCTGACTGGCACCCATGGGAACGTTACCAGGATTTTTTTATGGCGGATCTGGAGCAAGGTGGAGGAGCCTTGTTGGATGAAAGTCATTGGATTGATCAAATGATATGGATGTTAGGCGGGATTCCTCAAGAAGTTACCGGCAAGGTCGAAAAGCTTAGCAATTTACAGATCAATTCAGACGATAATGTCGATATTCTGGCTAAATACCCAAATAATATTCGAGTTACTCTTCATTTGGATCTTTTTGGACGCCCCCATGAAAAATCTATTAAATTCGTTGGGGAAGAAGGAACTATAGTATGGAAAGTGGACGGAATTCTTGTTGGTAAATCCATGGATGATGAATGGGAAAAAGAAACTTTTTCATGTGATCGTAATGATATGTTTATTGCTGTTGCTCAAGAATTTTTGGATATTGTAAATGGAGATGTTTCTCCAAGCTGCACCATTTATGATGGTGTGCAAGTTTTACGAATAATTGAAGCAGTACGTCAGAGTAGCTCAACGGGCGCTACAGTCAAAATGAGGTCAATGTAATGAATTTGGATTCAATTAATATACTGGCTGTAGTACCAGCTCGTGGTGGGAGTAAAGGGATACCAAAAAAAAATATTCGTAAAATTGGTGGGATATCGCTCATTGGACGAGTAGGAGAAGTTGTCAAACAGCTGCCATGGATCAACAAGGTGATACTCTCTACAGATGATCCTGAAATGGCCGAGGAGGGTATTAGATTTGGAATGGATGCTCCCTTTTTACGACCACCAGAATTGAGTTCTGACACTGCAACTGGCATAGATACATGGAAACATGCATTTCAGTTTGCTGAGAAATATTATGACATGCAATTTGATCTTTCTGTTTATCTTGAACCAACCAGTCCACTTCGGACGGCAGAAGATGTTGAACGGACTGTATTGATGTTGTCTGACAATGCTAATATTGCTGCTGCGACCGTAAGCAGAACACCTGGGTCATATACACCGCATAAGACGCTTACTGTTGATGGACATGGACATATCGGTTTTTATCTGAAGGAGGGAAAAGAGTTCAGTATACGTCAGAAAATACCTTCATATTATCACAGAAATGGGATTTGCTATGCTATGACTCGGGCAGCGTTGTTGGAGCGAAACTGTATTTTAAATAACAATTGTGCTGCTGTTGTTATTGATAGGCAAGTCGTAAATATTGATGAACCTTATGATCTTGATTATGCACAGTTTTTATATGATCGTTCCTGACATTGTTTTTTGTCAAAGGGTAATATTACAGTCGTTTGGTTACAGGGGATAGTATTAGTGATTTCATCTGACTGAGCGTTTAATGGAATCATGCCATTTTTCCAATCCTTGTCAGATGTTGATTTAGTCTGATATCTTATAAACCAAAATCAAGTGTAGCTAGATAGTATTTAATTAGTTTTATAAATGGGGTTGGGAAGTATCGTTGCCAGTTGTCACTTTATGAGAACAGTTTTATAGATAGCAGGTTTACTGCTGCCTGCCACTATCAATTATGAGAAATTATTACGGGGAACCAATGTGAAGAAAATTTCAAGACCACCAAAAGTAGACTATTCACTGTTTGTAGAAAAACCTGATACCCTAACTGCTAAATATGGTTTACCCGCAGAGGTTAAATATTGTAAGAAGTGTGTCATATCAAATCAGCGCCCATCTGCGACAATAGAGTTGAAACACACCTCTACAAGCAACAAGAAAACGATAGGGTTTAATGAAAAAGGAGTATGCAGTGCGTGCCAATTTGCTGAGCAGAAAATCAATGCAATTGATTGGGAAACGCGTGGCCTTCAATTAGAAGAGCTGTGTGATAGGTTCCGGAGAAATGATGGCCGGTATGATTGTATAGTTCCTGGGTCAGGTGGAAAAGATAGCGTCTATACGTCTTTGATTTTAAAAAATAAATATAATATGCATCCTTTGACTGTCACCTGGGCCCCTCATATTTACACAGAATGGGGGTGGGAAAATTTCCAATCTTGGCTTGGTTCTGGCTTTGATAATCATCTGGTAACACCAAATCCAAAAGTTCATCGTTTATTAACCCGACTAGCTGTTGATAACCTCTTTCACCCATTTCAACCATTTATAATCGGACAGAAGGCACTTGCAGCCAAGATGGCATTACTCTTTGATGTCCCACTTGTTTTCTATGGTGAGAGCAATGCTGAATATGGTAGTCCACAGGAGAAGGGTTCTAAGCGTTCGAGTAAATTTTTCACTAGTATAGCCAAAGAGGAAATATATTTGGGGGGAGTCGCTTATAAGGATCTTGTCAATGAATTTGGAATTGAGGACTATGAGTTGAGGCAATATCTTCCCGCTCCTCAGGCAGAGATAGATGATGCTAATATTGAAGTACATAATCTTGGTTATTATGTGAAGTGGCATCCGCAGCATTGTTACTATTATTCGGTTGAAAATGCTGGTTTTAAGGCATCTCCTGAAAGAACGCCCGGTACTTATAGTAAATACAATAGTATTGATGATCGTATGGATGATTTTCATTATTTCACAACCAGAATAAAATTTGGAATTGGACGTGCGACTTATGATGCTGCCCAGGAAATTCGTTCAGGTGACATAACCCGTGAAGAGGGCATCGCTCTAATTCAAAGATATGATCATGAGTTTCCAGAACGGTTTGCGGAGGAAGTGTATCAATATCTTAGCATACCAGAGAAAGATTTTCCGACGGCTCATAAGATGTTTGAACAACCCATTATGGATCGTGAGTATTTTTTACAATTAGCAGATAATTTTCGATCACCTCATCTATGGGAGTATCATAATAATACTTGGAAGTTGAGAGTACCTATAGAAAACCAGCCCACTGATCAACAAGAAAATGCAATCCTGTGGAAAGGCAATATTGCTCAATAAATATTTCTCCAAATAAAATGAAGAATAAAAGACTTATAGCCAGGATGGATATTAAAGGTCCTAACCTGATTAAAGGCATACAGTTGGAGGGACTAAGAGTTGTTGGTGATCCCAGGGAAGCAGCAATTGAGTATTATAAGAGTGGTATTGATGAAATAATATTTATTGATGCAGTTGCCAGTTTGTTTAAAAGAAATAATTTAGTCGAGATAGTCAAGCGAGTCTCAAACGATGTGTTTATTCCTTTATCTGTTGGTGGTGGAATTCGGTCAGTTGAAGATGTGAAAACTCTACTTCATTCCGGGGCTGATAAAGTTGCAGTTAATACTGCTGCGCATAGTGATCCACAATTGTTGAGACAAATTGCCAATACCTTTGGGTCTCAATGCCTTGTATTATCAGTTGAGGCCAAAAAAAAAAAGGTGGTGGATGGGAAGCTTATACCGATAACGGTCGAGAACATACCGGGAAAGATGTTATTGAATGGGTGAAAAATGGTATTGAGTGTGGTGTGGGTGAAATACTAATAACATCTGTTGATCAAGACGGCACGATGAATGGTTTTGATATTGAGTTGATCGATAAAGTCACCTCTGTTGTAAATGTTCCCGTTATAGCCAGCGGAGGAATGGGCTCCATTCCTGATTTCTTAGATGCTGTATTAGAAGGTCATGCGGATGCTGTTGCAATGGCGAGTATCCTTCATTATAAACGGATTGCAATTCAGGATATCAGGGATGAAGCTCTTAGGCAAAATATTATGGTGAGGACGTATGAGAACTAGTGTTGCCATTATTGATGTTGGTATCAATAATCTCTTAAGTGTTACTTCTGCTTTTGAGTTCTGTGGTGCCAAGGTCTCATTAGTTAAGAATGAAAATGATTTGCTGCAAGCCGAGCGTCTCGTTCTTCCAGGTGTTGGCGCCTTTAAGGATGGCATGAAGAAATTAGAAGGAGAACAATTAATCAGTGGAATCAAGAAAATTTCTGAGGAAGGTAAGCCTTTGCTTGGTATTTGCCTTGGAATGCAGATGCTGTTTGATAGTAGTCTTGAGTTTGGGTTGTCACCTGGATTAGGCTTGATCCCAGGAAAAGTTGTTCCTATCCCTCCAAAAGACAAAAGTGAGAACAATATCAGGATTCCACATATCGGCTGGAGTAGCTTGTATCCTTGTGGAGACGCTGGCATGTGGGAAGAGACAGTATTTAAGAAAGTGAAAGTAGGCTCATTTGTATACTTCGTCCACTCCTTTATGGCCGTTCCAGAGCAAGGGAAACATATTCTTGCTGAGACACAGTATTGTGGGCACAGAATTGTCGCCGCAGTTAAAAAAGATAATATCTTCGGTTGCCAATTCCATCCAGAGAAAAGTGGTGAGGTAGGATTAAGCATAATTGATGCTTTTTTACAAGAAACTTGAGGAAAGAGAACCAGTAATGGTCTTGAAAGAAGCATGGGGCGTTATCTGAAAATAGTAGTTCCTTGGCAGTATGTGTTTTTATTCTGATTAGTTTTAGGAGGATTTGTTAGTGAGTTCAAAATGGTTAAGCTGGGAAGAAGTTAATACAATGTTAAGGAACAAAGAATTAGTCTTTTATGGTCGTTCAGATGACTGGATCCCTAAGGCATTAAAGAAAATGCTAAAACGCCCTGAGGTCATTATTGATAGCAACCCCGACTTTTCAGGAACCTTGTATGAAGATATTCCTGTTGAGAGTAAGGAATACTTACTTGAACAAATTCGTCAAAAAAATATTTTTGTTGTAATTACAACTGCTAATTATCATGGTGTAGAAGCCTTTCTTGCTGATAACGGTATGGTTGCTGGAGTAGACTTCGCCTGTTGTCCCGAATATCGAAGTTTTTCATTGCGTGAGGAAATTATTAACTATAAGCAAGAAGTTATTGTTTGTTCATCTGATTATAATGACCAATCAAAAGCACGATCCAGTGTAACTGGTGGGGGGGTTTTTAAGTACTATATTGGCCCAAATGAATTAGAAAGGATGGCTGAGGGTAGTTTTAGACAAATAACCCAAGCAAAAGATTTGTTTTACGCTGTTGATCACGTGGATAGGAGAGTCTGTGTTTTTGATAGGGATTTTAAATTACTTGAAACATTTTATTCGGAATCACCGAAAAATTGTGGAATTACCTATAACGAAAAAAGAAATCTTATTATTATTTCCAATCCTGAATATGATACGATTTCTATTTATGATGCATCTAATTTTGAAAAAATAGAATGTATTCCATATTCGACTCGAATGGAGGGGAACCTCACAAGTCAGCATCATATTAATGATATTTGTTCAACTGATGACCATTTATACATTTCTTATTTCAGTCACTCTGGAAATTGGAAGAAAGGAGCATATGATGGAGGAATTAGTGAGATAGGCCTTGAGAATTTAACTGCCCCTCCAGTTCAAGTCGTAAGTAATCTATGGCAACCCCATAGTCCAGAAATCATCAATGGCGAGTTATGCTATCTAGATTCAATGCGTGGGCGTTTACACCTGACAACGCATATTATAGCAGGTGAATTTCCCGGTTTTACAAGGGGATTGGCATATGACGGTAGGTTTTATTATATTGGCCAAACAGAAAATATGTATATCAGTCGACTTATAGGGGAAAGAAAAAACATAATGCTTAATGCTGGATTCTATTTGTTTGATGTTACCACCAAAGCTAGCAGGTTTTTCCCAATGTTTGGCAATATGAACGTTCATGATTTACTAATTGAGATAGATTGATTGAATTGCTTTGGTTAAGTTCGCTCCACTGAATCACATTGAGTGATGTAATATTTAGCTAACTGCAATTGGAGACAAGTGAATTTTTATGAGCAAAGATAAATCAAGTAGTAAAATAATTTCATTTTTTAATGAAAAGAAGCTATTTGTTATTCAGAAGTGTTTTTGCTTCACCGTTGATTATGGATTTCCTCGTGCTTCAGCAATAATTTTAGCTTTGCTTACAAAAAATATTAATGTCAAAAAAGGTGCAAAAAGAATTTTTTGTATCGGAAGTCTTGCTTCTTTATATGATATCAATGCTCTAATAAAAAAAAGTCACTCACATCAATATTTATATCTGCCACGATTTAATTTTGGGTATATTTTAAGGAAGTTTGTAGATGTTTCTGATCTTAATGCCGATAATTATTATGTGGATAAGAAGTATGTGGATGGACGGGAAAAGGCTTACAATTATATTTCCTTAATGCTTCCTGTGTTAAGGGGAATTCTTAAATTTGATTGTTTAATGACAAGTAATTTTGGATATGTAGAGCAACAGGAATTTGTGCGGATCACAAGAGAATTGGGGATTCCTGTCGTCATATTATATAAAGAAGGTTTGGTGAATCCTAGATTCGTTGATAAAATTTCAAGGCGCTACAGTACTCGTAAAACGCAATGCGATTTGTTTTTATGCTATAATGAAACTATTAAAGAAGCCCTAATTAAAAGTAATGTCGATGGGTTAACGGATGAGAATGTTCGTGCAACTGGGGTACCGAGACTTGATTTTTATTCAAATGAGAAAACTTCAGAAGCATTAAATCAGATAACCCTTTTTTCTTTTAAAGCTGAGGATAAATTTAGCAATATTGTTGAAGATGAAAAAACAATGGCGCAACTTAGGAAAACAATCGAAGATTTCCATATGTATGTGATTCAATATGCTTGTGAACATCCAGACAGTAAAGTTGTAATTAAGACAAAATTATCAAAGCGCAACCTGAACTTCGTGAATGAAATAGTACGGAAGTATACAGGAAAATGTGCCCCCCCTGCTAATCTAATTGTTACCGACACAGGAGATGCATTTGCTTATATCGTTGAATCAAGTTGCGTTTTAGGTTGTAACTCTACGGTATTACTGGAAGCGCTTCTTGCAGGGAAAACAGTTGTGTCTCCAGATTTCAGGTTTTTTTTCAGTCACCCTTCATGGAGTCTTTTTGAAGGCTATGAACAGTTATTAACATATGTCGCTTCATATAGTGATTTTGTGCAACTAGTTGGTAAATCAAGACAATATACACAAGATGAAGAAAAGGCGTTGAGTGATTTATTCAAGCAATATATTTATAGTGCAGATGGAAAGTCTTCAATACGTGTAGAAGAAAGTATTTCACAACTCCTACAGTGAAACAGTTTTAAAAAGTTAAACCAAATCAGTGCTGTCTCATAGTTTTCCCCACAGTAAAAGCTGTGGAGAAACAGGTTGTTGTTTGTCTGGCGGCCTAAAAAGATCTGCCAAGGCACGCCGTTGAAACAGGTTCAGTTGTAAAACTCTGAGTATTTGCTGCATGGAGGCACCCAATTTAGCTTTAAAATTAAGATATGCAACCAGCAGATAAACACACAAAGCTATCCAGACTTGGGTGAGGACTGCGTTTTTTGATGTACCCAGAAATGTCTTGATTTTGAGGTTTTGCTTGATCCATTTGAAAAATTGTTCGATCTGCCATCGCTCTTTATAGATTGCCGCTATCTCTGCAGCTTTTAGATGGTGAGCATTAGTAACAAAACGGTATTCCTGGCCAGTTTCCAGATCTGTGTATGCAACAAGACGAAGTGGATCTTTAATATTTTTGAGTTTTATTGGCTGGTCATTGGTTACGCCAGGACTTTTGCGACCAGCCCGTTTGAAAAGATATTCAGCATCAGCATTGCTTTTCAAACGGGTCACAAAGAAAATTCCGTCTTTCATGAGGGAGGAGTACCAGCCATAATCTGTAAAACCCCTATCAAAAACAGCAAATGATCCTTTGGGTAGCTTCAGTGTTTCTTTTGCCCAGTTGATTTCATGGACTTTACCATCGGTCATGTCCATAAAAGTAGGAAGGTAACCGTCAGCATCTATACCCATGTGCAGTTTGACAGCGTCTTTTCTTTTACGGAATTCAGCCCATGGAAATACTGCTAAGCAAAGATCAATAGTTGTTGTATCAAGTAGGTACAGCTTGTTTTTAAAAGAGAATTTGTGGCCGGGTGTCACCAGTTGACACTTTTTCAACAGATCAGAAAACACAGTTTCGTAAAGAGATGCTGGCTGTTTTTTATTTACTCTTGCCAGTGTCGCCTTTGAAGTTGGTTTCATGCCGAGGTGATATAAACGTTTTTTTTGCGCCTTCAAATTATCAGTAATATCACGAAGGCTTTTTCTACTGGAAAGTTGTCCTATCAGCATTGCCATAAACTGGCTCCAGCGGTTATAGGATCTGAATTTTTGGCCCGAATGATGAGGTTTGGCATGATCATCAAAAACATGTCTGTTAATAAGTGAAGTAATTTGACTAAGGATTGTGTTATAATGCGCCATGGCTCGGATCTCCTTGTGTTAAATGGCTTTTTGGTCGAAATCATTATAACATAAAGAGCTCTCCGAGCCTCTTTTTATTGTTCAACTATGAGACAGCACTGAAACCAAATAACTTGTTGTGTAGTATTTTACATTGAACAAGAAAATCCTTTAATTCATTTTTAAATCCCAAATTTCTCTGCGTTTGCCTGCACCATATGAAAGTATTGTATTTTTCTAAGACAAGCATTCCTTCGCGTACAGCAAACTCACTTCATGTGATGAAGATGTGTCAGGCTTTTTCTAAAAATGGTCATGATGTCTGGTTTTGTGCATTAAGTGAAATTATTCAGAAGCAATTGCCTACCAAAGAAATATTTCGCTTTTATGGGGTTAAAGAATGTTTCCATATTTTACGAATTCCAGTCTTTCGTGATAAAGGCAAAAAAAATCGATTCCTTTGGTCTCATTTTTTCATCATTCCTTACCTGTTAAATGTATTAAGAAAAGTCAAACCAGATATAGTATATGGGCGTGATATTTTTAGTTGCTATATCGCCGCCTGCTTTGGGTATCCTGTCGTTGCTGAATCGCATTTTCCGTTATGGTATGGAAAAATAGCATCCTTTGCTTTTGAACGCCTGCATAAACACAAAAATTTCAAGAGACTGGTTGTCATTTCTGAGGCTCTGAAAAAGGAGTATTTGCTTCATTATTCCGATCTTACCACTAGTCAAGTTGTTGTCGCACACGACGGTGCAGACCCCGTTGAGAGCAACCAATTATGCAAACAGGAAATAGGAACTTCTGGAACTTTAAAAGTTGGATATATGGGCCATCTTTATGAAGGTAAAGGTCTGGAAGTTATTGCAGCCATAGCATCTAAAATACCAGATATTGAATTTCATATTATCGGGGGACTCGATGATGATATCCAGAAGTGGAAAAAACGAATTGATGCTGACAACGTAACGTTTCACGGGTTTGTACAGCAAGGAACTCTTCCAGGGTATCTGAAGGCACTCGATATCTGTCTCTTGCCCAATCAGTATAAGGTGTTGGCCCATGGGGCTGACCGTTCCAGCAATATTAAAAATATTTCTCTATACACCTCTCCCCTGAAAATGTTTGAATATATGGCACATGGAAAAGCAATTGTTGCATCTGATTTGCCTGTACTTAGAGAAGTATTGAATGAAGATATCGCAATATTAGTAAAACCCGATGATTATCCAGGATGGATTGCGGCCATTAATCTTTTACGTGACGAAGTGCTCAGGAACAATCTGGGGAGGCGAGCAAAGAGCCTATTTTTGAAAGAGTACACCTGGGGAAGAAGGGCTGTCTCTGTACTGGATGGTTTGGAAAGATAGATTCCAGCTTAAGAAATTATACTAAAACATGTACTCCCAGCCATTATGCCAGTAAATTGTATTAAATGGATTCATTCAAGTTTCTGGTGGGTGAACGTGAGGCTTCGGGAATGAATGGTAAAATATCAATTCTTTTTGTTCTTGGAGGCCTTGGTACCGGTGGTAAAGAAAGGCAATTGATAGAATTGATTCATGGCCTTCCCCGTGATCGGTTTGTTTGTCACCTCTTTGTGAAGAAGCACGATGCTTCTTATCTTGAAAAGGTTAAGGAAGCTCTGGGTTCATTCTACTCTCTTGACCAAGAAAAGTTCCATGTTTTAGACTTTCTGACTCTAGGGAGGCATATTGATAAAATCCAACCAGATATCGTCTGCAGTTGGACCAATATCACAAGTCATTTCTGTCTATTGGCTCGTATCTTTACAAAACATCCCTATCGGATAGTTAACTGCTGTATACGGAATGCACCTATCCAATTGTCCGTAGTCCTTAAGTTAGAACGTTTGCTGTATTCATTGTATAGTTGTGTTGTTGCCAACTCACAGGCAGGGTTGATAGCCTATGGTCAAGAAGGGAAGAAGGGGCGGTATGTGTTGTATAACGGTTTTGACCTAAGCCGGGTGCCTGCATACTCTCAAAAGAGAGCCAGGGAAATACTAGGTTTTGAGGCGAATACATTTATTGTCGTCATGGTTGCTAGTCTCACCCTGTTGAAGGATCACAAGACACTTTTGAGAACAGCTCGCGAATTCCGGAACAAACCAGCCGATATTCAATTTCTCATTGTTGGTGACGGAAGAGAACGAAATGGTCTTGAAAAATGGACCCATGATAATGGAATTGAATCCATGGTTTCTTTTTTAGGGAAGAGGGATGACGTCGAATTACTTTTCAGAGCTGCGGACATATCCGTTCTTACCTCCACCGCATGGTTTGGTGAAGGGATATCCAACTCTATAATTGAATCCATGGCCTGTGGTACCCCGGTAATTGCAACTGATTCTCCAGGTACCAGAGAGGTGATCGTAAACAATGAAAATGGATATATAGTAAACTGTGGTGATTATAAGAGTGTCGCTGATAAGATTATCGAGTTACAAGGTCAGCCTCAGCTTGTACACGATATAGCTAAAAAGGCTCAGGAACACATTGCTGAAAAATTCAGTATCAGGCAATTGATCGAAACTTTTGAGCATATTGTTGAGAGATGTTCCCGGTAATGGTGTTGTAGAGCAGGATAGTGTGGATACATTAAAATCAAAACTCAAGAGATATCTGTCTAAAAACTCTCCAGTATACCGGAAGATACAACGAAGTGGGCTCTTTGATTGTGCTTATTACTTAAAGGAAAATCAAGATGTTAAGCAGAGTGGCCAGGATGGTCTTGCTCATTTCATAGCCATAGGTGCTCTTGAAGGCCGTAATCCCCATCCACTTTTCGAGACCCGTTATTTTCTTGGACAAATTTCCTCTTACAATCCAGATGCCGGGAATATACTTCTTCAATATTTGGAGTCTCCGATGCTTTGGCCCGTAGACCCTCATCCACTGTTTAATGCCAGTTACTATAGTGCCATGGAGCCGGCTGTTGCTGCCGCCGATATTCCTCCATTGCTTTACTATATTCTGAATCATGGAAAGAGTCAGGCTGATCCTCACCCACTGTTTGATGGACAGTTTTACCAACTACAAGTTCCTGAGGTACTGGAAAACGGTGCGAATCCATTGATCCACTATCTCCAGGAAGGGCGATTTAACGGGAAGGAACCTTTTGCTCACAAAGCAAGTGGCAGTACTCATATTGACTTGTCCAAATATATGAAAAAAAGACGTGAGCAGATCTGTCCAGTGGCACAGGGGACCTGAGGGGAGAAATATGAATATTCTATTTGTTCTCTATCACGATTTCAGTACTTCCAGTGCAATACATGTGCATAACTTCGCGAACCTTTTAGCGAAAAACGGTTGTAACTGTGCGGTGGCAGTACCTGCAAATAAAGAGTCTGTTACGGAGTATTTAGGTGGTGACGTACTTTACCAACCCTGTACTTTTGCCGAATCCCTTGAGCGATCGGTTGAGCTGTTTAGTGGGGAGGCGATGGATATCATTCATGCCTGGACACCACGGGAAAATGTCAGAAAACAGTGTGATCTACTGAAAAAGCGATATCCTGGAAGTAAGCTGATTGTCCATCTTGAGGATAATGAAGAGATGATTGTAGAGTCCTTTGTCGGCCTGCCCTACGATCAAATCCGTTCCTTATCCGAAGAGCGTTTACGGTTTCTGTTACCAGATTTGCTGGCATCCCCCTATCATTATCCTCTTTTTTTAGAGCAGGCAGATGCGGTGTCAGTTATTACCGATGCATTACTGGATTTTGTTCCCTCCCATAAAGTCTATCACAGATTATGGCCAGCGATAGACTTGCGTCGTTTTAGTCCCGAGATTGATGGACGAGCCGTAAGAAATCGTCTGGGGTTTTCTGAAGATGATTTTCTCATCTGTTACGTCGGAAGTGTTCATGGGGTCAATGCTCAGGAAGTCCGAAGTCTGTATCAGGCTGGATTCATGGCAAACGATCTTGGTATACCGGTACGATTGATACGTGCCGGAAGGGATGTAGTGGATTTTCTGGGAGCAGATAAAGATGAGTTGCAACGATATGTGACGAATGTAGGCTATGTTGATATGGATGATGTGCCTGGATTAATGGCAGCTGCAGATTTATTGGTGCAACCAGGGGAAAATGATCGTTTTAACAGGTATCGCCTGCCGTCAAAAATTCCAGAGTTTCTTGCCGTTGGCAAACCTGTTGCTGTTCCTCGCGTAAACATCGGGCTTCATTTGCAAGACAGAGAGAACGCTTTTCTCATGGAAACAGGTGATGCCGCTTCAATTGTTGCTGTGATCCGTCTGATCTCTAATGACCGGGAGCTAGGTGAAAGGATTGGTGCTAACGGCAGGACGTTTGCCGAGCTCAATTTTTCCGAGGATACAGTGTATGGAAAGTTATCTGCCTTTTATGAGTCTGTTTTAGCATTATGATACAGAGACTGAAGAAAAATATTAAATCCATCTGGTATTATTTTTCCTGCAGCAACTACAGGAGAGTAAAAAACTCCCGGCTTTTTGATGCTGACTGGTATCGTGATAGAATTCCAGGGTTACAAACGAATTCCCAGGATCCACTTATTCATTATATAGACTTTGGTGTTCAGGAAGGAAAAAGCCCTTCACCTCTTTTTGATCCGATTTTTTATAAAAAAACCTATGGCCCAGACCCATCTCATGACCCTTTTGATCATTATCTCAGAGAGGGGATACGTATAAACCATAGCCCCTGCCCATGGTTTGATCCTGAATTTTATCAGCAGCACTATTCTCTTCCCGAAGGGAATAAGGTGTCACCGTTAAAACATTATCTGACTGAAGGACTGCGACGAAAGTTTTATCCCAATTCCGATGTGTATGAATTAGCTGAAAAGCCTGTCATCTCCATCATCGTCCCTGTGTATAATGTTTCTGCCCTTCATTTAAACAACTGCATACGATCCGTTTTGTATCAATCCTATCCACATTGGGAAATCTGTCTGGTTGACGATTGTAGCACCAATAAGGATGTCCGTCTGTTACTTGAAAAGTGGGCCACAAAGGATGGCAGGATAAAAATTGATTTTCTTGATAAAAACCAGGGAATCTCCGGGGCCACAAATGCTGCAGTGTTCCTTGCAAAGGGGAAGTATCTCGGGTTTCTGGATAACGACGATGAACTTGCTGAGGAATGCCTGTTTCGACTTGTTGAGACAATAAACAGTGAAGCGGCGGAATTGTATTACAGTGATGAAGATCTCATTGGTGAGGATGGGAGTCAGTTCAGTGTTTTTAATAAACCTGACTTTAATGAGGAATTGCTTCTCTCCCATAATTATGTGACCCACTTCGTTGTAACTGAAAAGAAACTGTATGAAAGGGTGGGTGGGCTTGACAATAAATTTGACGGGGCCCAGGACTTTGACCTTTTCCTGAAACTTTCTGAAAAGGCAGAGAAGGTCGTCCATATCCCTGAAATTCTCTATCACTGGAGGGCTTCTGATTCATCCACGTCTATTAATCATGATCAAAAACAGTATGCCAATGAAGCCGGAAGACGGGCCGTGGCCGGCGCTTTAGCCAGACGGCAAATCACTGCAGATGTTCTATTGACTGACTGGAAGTTTTTTTACCGCATAAAAAAAGAACGTTTGGAGTCACCTCCAGTCTCGGTCATTATCCTATATAATGGAAATGAGGATTTTACGACGTGGCTGTCTGAACTATTGTCCCTTACAACCTATTTGGATACAGAATTTATTGTTGTTGTTTACAGTGAAGAGGACCTTGGTCGTTTCAGTATGTTATATGGAAAGTCTTCCCATAATATCAAGTTCCTGCTGAGTACAGATAAAGATCCGGTTGCCACTCGTTATAACGAGGCTGTGCGTAAGAGTTCCGGGCAGTACCTCGTTTTTCTTAATCCCTGCATACAACTTCAAACGGTTGACTGGGTAGAGGCCATGCTTGAATACGCCATGGTGAAGAACAGTGGAGTTGTAGGAGGCAGAGTTTTGCCGTATCAGAATAATGACCTTGTTGCCACTATTCCTGATATTGGGGAGCAGTCTGATTTGTACTATTCACGGTTTCTACAGCGTTGTTCGCAGCATATGAATGGACTACAGTGTGTTCAGAATGTGATCATGCTCTCCTGGGATCTGGCCATGGTTAAGCGAACCAGCTTCCTTGAGTTGGATGGATTTGCTCAGGAGTCTCTTGGAAATCTCTTTGCAGACAGCGATCTCTGTCTTCGCATGCGATCTCATGGCTACGTCAACATCTACACCCCCTTTGCCCTTGGCCAATGGCTCAGGCCCGAGGAAAATCTCCCTCTTCCGGCAAAATCCGTAACGAGTGCGGAAAAAAGATTCTTTCAAAGGCAGTGGCAGGAAACACTGGGAATGGGTGATCCCTATTATAACCAGGGAGTATTGGCTCAAAATGGCATTGAGCCGGATACATTTATGAAATGGTATACCGGCGGACACTCACTTACTAAGGAAACCTTGTAGATTTACCTTCTGTGCAGTATGTTGTCTTGGGTCATTATTCAGGCCCATTACTCATTTAACTCCATTGGTTTAGTATGAAAGTTTCCGTTGTGATCCCTGCCTATAATCATGAGAAATTTATAGGTCCTGCAATAGACAGTGTCTTAGGTCAAAGTTATCAGGATTTTGAACTGATTATCGTTGATGATGGATCCACTGACAATACTGCCGGAGTGATTAAAGGGTACGATGACAGTAGAATACGCTATTTTTATCAGGACAACCAGGATGCCTTTAATACTATAAATCGTGGTATGGGCCTGGCTGGTGGTGACTATATCGCCATCCTGAATTCAGATGATATCTACAGCCTTGATCGCCTGCAGCGTCTCCTTGATGTCCAGCAAGAGACAGGAGCGCAGTGTCTTTTTAGTGACGTGATTCCTATTTCCGACAGTGGCGAAGAGTTTACCGATCCCAATTTTGGCTGGAATATCTGGCACCAGAAAAACCGTGCATTCTTTAAAAAATCAGGTGATATCTACACTGCTTTTTTAAAGGGGAATTTTATGGTCACAACCTCCAACCTTTTCATGACCCGTGCAGCAGCGGAAAAGGTCGGGAAGTTTTGTTCACTGCGTTATCTCCACGATTATGATTTTATCTTCCGAATGATGTTGGCTTTTCCTGATAAGGTGCACTATGTGGCTGATGAAAAACTCCTCTACTACCGTATCCATGACGGGAACACCCTTGGAGAGGCTGCCATTTTAGGAAGAGAACAGGATCAGCAGGTTATTCGTAAATATATGCTTGCCCGCATTCCTGAAGAGTTCAGAGCCTATGTTGATGCTGGTGCCGATCGTCTTGTCGAGTTGGAACAGGAATTACAGGAGGTTCGTTTAAGTGTCGCCGGTGGAACAGAGCCGAGTGTAAAAGATTGTGGAATACGATTTCTTTCCGCCTTGAAATATAAGATCGGGAAAAAACTCCAGTCATGAATATCCCGAAATATTATTCTCTCTCTTCTCTTATTCGAAAGGGAAGGGAGATTGCTGCAACTGTTGATACCGTAAGCTTTGACCTCTTTGATACCCTCCTTGTGCGTCGAATACACGACCCGGATCTGGTGAAAATTCCTGTGGCACGATTTATTGCAGATCTTGCCAGGGAAAAGGGATTCAACTGGAGCCAGGAGCAGGTGCAGAAGCTTCGTGATTCCATTGAGTGTCGTCACCGTGAAGAGACGGGTGAAAAGTTTGACGATCATGAGGCCTGTTACCCTCGTTATATGCAGGAGATGCTCTCTGAAATTTTTGGAGAAGATGGGGATGAGGCTCTGTTTGAGAGAGTGGCAGACTACGAAGTTGCCATGGAAAACGCTATGCTGGTTCCCCGTGGTGAGTTTATGGACTGGCTGCGGGAACTGCGGCAGCAGGGAAAAAAAATTCTTGTAGTTTCCGATATCTATCTACCTGCAATGTATCTTGAAAAATTTGTTACCCATGCAGGTTTTCTTGATCTTGTTGATGGCGTGATCTCTTCTGCCGATACCTTTCTTGCCAAGGCCTCCGGTAAGGCCTTTCCCCTGATACAAAAACAGTATGGCCTTGATCCTGGACGGTGGTTGCATGTGGGAGATAATCCGGTTTCCGATGGTCTGCGACCGCTTGAATTCGGGATTCAGGCTCTGGTGTTACACGACGCCTCTGAAAAACAACGTAAAACCATAGGCCGGCGTCTTTTTAATTATAGTAAAGGTCGTCCTTTTTGGCGCGGTAGAGCCTTACAGCAGCTCATGCAGCCGCTTGAGTATGAGAATAAGGAGCGGGATGATCTCTATGTAGAGGGTTATAGTTTTCTAGGACCGATGATCGGTGCCTTTGTTCAGGAAATAGCAGAACAGAGTGAGAAACGTAGTGTTGGCAAGGTCTTTTTCCTCTCTCGGGAGGGATGGACGTTTAAAAAATACTGGGAAGAGAGTATTCCCCATCTTTTTCCAGGAAAAACTCTACCCGACATCGAATATCTTTATGTGAGTCGTATGGCTCTTGCCGGGGCAAGCTGTGCCTACCAGGGATTGACGCAGGTAAGTGCTGATATCGTTTTTCTTCCTTCCGGTAACTCTGATTTCCTTGACGTCTGTCGGGTGTTCTCTCTTGATCCAGAACCCTTCACCCCGCATCTTGCCCGCTATAATCTCACTGTCACGACGGTTCTCAGTCACCTCCATGACGGATATCTTCAAAAAAACAGAGAACTTTTTTCTGCTCTGATTGAAGATGACGCATTCCAGCAGGAGGTAAGGCGTCAAACTCGTCCTGCCAACGATGCCCTGCAACTCTATCTCGACGATATTGGCTTTTTTGACCACCCTGATGTTGCCTTGGTGGATATCGGCTGGCTTGGAACCATACAGCGGTTTTTTTATGAAGCCATAGCTCATCGCAGCGACGTTCCAAGGTGTCACGGTATGCTCTTTGGTGCAACTCGAGGTATTCCTTTCCCCACATCAACGGGGAATTCTATTAAGGGGATTATTTACGACAAAAATCGCTTTGATTTTGCCGCCTCTTCCATTTTGTATGCAAGAGATCTCTTCGAGGAGGCGTGTCGTGCACCACACCCAACGCTGAATGGCTATAAACTGAAAGAAGATGGAGGCTATGAGCTTGTTTTCCGTCATACGGATGATGAGATTGGCCGTGCTGAAAAGGAACAGGATCAAAACTATGCTCCTTTGCAGCAGGGCGTGTTTGATTCGGCCAGGCCCTATGCTGCGGCCTCAGCCCTGCTCGGTTATTCGTTAACGGATTATCAGCCGTGGTTGAATTATCTTTTGGTAACAAAACTGGCATTTGCAAAAACAAAAGAGATTTGTAATATCCGTCATAAGCATCATCTTGATGACTTTCACGGCATCAAAAATGTTGCAAAGGTGCATGCCAAGGTGCCGCGCAGTCTCTGGAACCTTTCACCGTTTGTTCTAAGGTGCAGTCCATTTCTGAGATTACGGTTATTTCTCCGTCACATGCGCGAACGGCTCAATGAATAGGAGTAAGGATCATGTCTAAGAAGATTATGAGTACCAGGTTTGATCTCAGCACCAGTTCAATGTTTCGAGTACTGCACCACTATACTCTTAGCCGGTTTGTCCCAATGGGAGTTTATCGTGGTGGTCCCGGGTTGAAATGCATACTGGTTCTCATCGCCACAATTGTTGTAGGGAGACCCCTGTATTACTTGAGTCTCAGATTTGAACGGCCCACTGCCTTTTTACGCTATCTGAAAAACAAATTTCACCTGTAAACCGTATTCTTGGTGAATATTGCATGCAGTTAATCGGCAACCTGCCTCCATGGTTTTAAACAGAGAGTGATAAACATGAATACTATATTGAAGAAATGGAAGTTTCCAATTTTTCTAGGGGTATTGCTTTCTGTTTTGTACGTTCAGTTGTTTGAGAACAGAGCCTTTGTGGAACTGGATATTACGGTAACGGAACCCACACTGTTTAAGATCTACTGGGCAGAAAAAGGACAGTTTTACAGTGAAGATAATATGGTTCGGGTAAAGGTGAACCCGGAACAACACCAGTATGGTTTTTATCTGACCGATATTGGCAAAGAGGCGATAAGACTCCGTATAGATCCCCAGCAGTATGTGGGACTCTCCACCATAAAGAAGATTGATTTTCAACAGACGGGCTATGCTCTTTTATCTGTTTCCTCCAGGGAGGATTTCGCCGGGCTGCAGCCAATCTTTGATATTCAGGCAGCAAACATAACAGAGGATGGGTTGGAAACTGATTCAACTGGTGTGGATCCACAATTTGAATATTTTCCGGTACTGGAGTCGGCTGAATATTTCTCTGTTCTGTTAGTGCTTCGAATTGCTTCCATCTTTCTTCTACTGTTTTTGTTTTTTTCCTTAACTGAATCCTATCGGGAAGAAGATAGGTTTTTTCCGCTTCTGTTTGCCATAGTCCTTGCCCTCGTCGTTGCCATGGCAATGTTGACAAGACGAAACATTCATCCCGACGAATATGTACACCTGGATGCGGCCAAGTACTACAGCAGCAATTGGATTCCACCCGATGTGACAGATCCGCAGATTGCCCATACCTACAGTGTTTACGGGGTATCCCGTCTGAATGGCCCGGAAGTTGCCTATTTCCTGAATGGGAAATTTTCAGAACTTATTTCTGTGTTTCCTCTGCCCGACTATTTGACTTTACGAATATTTAACCTGCTCCTCTTTACTTTGCTGTTGCTATATATTCTGAAAATTAAAGGAAAGAGGTATGTCGCAGCACCGCTGCTGATATCTCCGCAAATCTGGTATGTCTTCAGTTATTGCAACTCCGATGCCTTTGCATTGCTCCTTACTTTTTTTATAGCATGCCAGCTGGCGATTCCTGCCTCAATGCTCAACCTGTATCTTTTGGACAGGGAAAAGAAGAAAAAATTTGTCACTGCTCTTTTTCTGGTATTCGTTTTTGCGGCAATGTTTTTGTTAAAGAAGAACTATTGGTTCTTTATCGCCTTTGCAGCCGCGTACTTTCTCTGGCGACTTGTCTTTATAGTCAGTGCAGAAGACCGAAAACAGGTTGTCAGGAAAATGACCATACTCATCCTGTTTGCTTTGAGTGTGACGGGACTGAGAGTAGCAGGAGACTATGCAGTGAACGGATGGGATCGGAGTGAAAAACTGTCACAGATCCGTGAGCAGCTGGCTCATCCGTTTTATAAACCGTCCACTCCACTTGAAGAAAAACATCCCTTTTTATACAGGAAGGCACGTGGTGCTTCTTTGAAAGAGATTGTAGTTGTTGATAGATGGTTTGAAAGAAGTTATCAAAGTGCTTTTGGTATTTATGGATATTTTACCGCCACTGCAGATGACACCTATTATGATCTGATGAGGCCTCTTGCTGTGGTATTTTTTATGGCGCTTCTTCTTTCGGTTCTTTTTCGTGGAGGCCTGAGTGGAAATATTCTGATGTTCCTCTTTCTTGGTTGTTCCGGAGCAGTTATAGCGGCTTCCCTCTACCACTCGTGGACTGCAGACTTTCAACCACAGGGAAGGTATCTCTTACCGATGATACCGGCACTTTGTATTGTTCTGTATCATTCGAGAAATCTTATGCAGAACGTATTGTTCAGAATATGTCTAATGGGTATGTTTTTGTTATCCACCTACTCTTTTCTTTTTGTTGGAATGATGCAACTCACTAAAATGTAGGATGTATAGAATGATCTTTCCAGGGAAAAACGCATCTTTTTGCAGCAGGAATACATGGGGTTATAGCCTGTGAAACTGATTCCACTGCTAATGGCATTATCAGTTGCTCTGCTTGCCTGCTTTGTTCTTCCCAGTGGTATGGCGAAGGTTTCTGCTATCTCTTTAATCGTTTCGTCTGACAGTCAGGATTCGGTACAAATATTTCTTGATGGTTCCTATAGGAAGCCCTCTTTTATAGAGAGTAACGCCTCAGAGTTGCAGAAGATGCCGGTGAAAGATGCAGGGAAGGTTCTTTTTCGGTTTTCTGCCACGCCTTCAACTACCTGGATTCGTATTGATCCTGGAGAAAATCCCGGCGTCACTCGTATCTACGGAATGGTTGTTCAGCAGGCACTTGGACGAAAAGTACAGTATAGCAGTGATGATATATTCAAGGGCTTTCAGCCAGGCAGAAATGGGGTCACCATAAGTCCTGGAAAGGATTATGTTGAGATTGTCTCCACCGTGGCAGATCCATCCATTGTCTCAGTCCCGGGGTTCATTACTGCACCCAGACCTGTTTTTTTCTATCTGCCCGTTATAATCCTCTCATTTTTTCTCTATGTTTTTCTGGCACAGTTGAAACCAGAAACTATTCGTACCATTTTCCTTCCTCAGAGAGAACTTCGTCCCGGAGTTGCCATGATTTCACCTCTTGATGGTTTGCGCGGTATTGCCGCCATGCTGGTTGTCGCAGATCACACCTGGTCATGGTTTCTTGGTGCCGGTGCAAGTGGAGTCTTGATTTTTTTTGTTTTAAGCGGATTTCTGCTGAGCAGGCCTTTTGTTGTAAATCCGGGAAAATATCAAAATCCGGGGAGTCTGCTTGTCTATGGAGTAAGACGGTTGCAGCGAATTGTACCCATGTACTATTTGTACCTCTTTCTTACCTTTGGGATGACCTTACGTCTGCATGAATTGTTCATGCATCTCTTTTTTATTGAAGCTGCGGGCCATTTATGGGCAATTCCTCAGGAGATGGCCTTTTATATCGTATTTCCTCTTCTCGCCCTGTTTAACTTTTTTGTCCTGCGAAGCCGGCTGGTCCTGATCATTCCCGGTTTATTACTGATGATTTTTCTCTGGCATTCGTTTGCGACCATTAAATATATTTATTTATTCGGGATGATGAATGCAAAAATTCCATTTCGTCTCGATGCTTTTTTGATAGGTGTGTTGTGTGCATACCTCTATTTCGGTCTCTGGCAAAAAAACGAACTGACAATGCCATCTGTGCTGAAAAAAGGTTTTATTGTGGTCGGTTGTATTTTACTGGCAGTCTTTATCGCATTGTCAAATGGATATTTGCTGCATAATGGTCTCATTTATGCTCAAATCTATTATTTATACTACGCAATCTGCGCCGGTTTTTTGATCCTCATACTCTGTAGTTCCGGAGAGAATTTTCTTACTAAAATCCTGTCCAGTCGCCTGCTCTCATCTCTGGGAGTTGTGAGTTACAGCCTCTATCTCTTCCATCCACTGGTTATTCCTTTAGTGAAGCGGGCCGGGGGAGGGACTTTGAACTCAATTCCGGGCGTGCGATTTGTACTGGTGCTGTTTATAGGCTATATTGTGGCCTGCCTTTTGTATCATTTTATAGAACGCCCTATTTTGGGCTATGGAATAAAGAAAAACATTCGTGAGTAGTTTCGGGCAGGAATTTTTTTGCCACGATGTTTGATAAATAAATGAGTCGAATTCGGGAGTGATGAATGAGTTTTAGTAAAGGTCCGGAAAGAGGAATACTCTTTAAGGTCACAGTAATAATAGTGTTTTTGTTTTTGTTTTTGCTTTGTCTTTTGTTCGGTGCTGAACTTTTTGTTCGTTTTTTTTATCGTGACGTGCTCTCCACTGCAGATGGAACTTCCTATTTTTCCCTGAAAAACCAGAGATTGTTTGAAAAAGAAAAGAACGGTTTTAATTTACGGGGAAAACAGTTCAGGCAAACTCCTGACGATCGCTACAGACTTGTGATTCTAGGAGATTCCTTTACATGGGGCCAGGGTGTTTATCCGGTAGAGAAACGCTATACCGAACAGATTGATGTAGCACTCAATAAACAACAGAAAGAAAACGAAATTGAAGTTGTCAATGTCGGCATCTGCGGATTTAACCTTCCTAATCATTATAAGTTTCTTCATTTTATTGATGCAATTCAGCCCGATTATGTGTTGTACCAATGGTATATTAATGATATGTCAATCCGACCCGACGCCGGTCAGTACAAATCATCCCATCTGATCACAAATCGAAAAGTGCATACCTGGCTATGGAAGCATTCAGCCCTCTATTATCTTTTGCAGAGAGGGTATGGAAGCCTGCAAAGGAAACAGGGGGAAAAGAAGACTTATGAGCAGTACATGTTTGATACTCAAAAGGATCCAACAGGTGAATCTGTAGTAGCTGCACGGAAATTGCTTGAGAAATATATAGATCATTATAAAAGTACCGATACTGATTTTGGTATGGTTCTGTTTCCAAGTTTTGCCGGGCCTATGAATAATTATAACTTAGATTTTCTTCACGAACAGGTACTCGATGTTTGTAAGGAAAAGAAAATAGAATGCCTGGACTTACGTGATGCCTATCGTGATGTCGAGGATAATACGGCATTATGGGCAAATGTTTTTGATCCCCATCCTGGAGTGTTGGCACATAAGATAGCTGCAGAGGCAATCTATGATTTTTTTGGTGCCGACTGGGAAGAGGCGGCACAGAAAGTTAGCGTTCACAGGGATCTTCATAGTCAAAAAAATAATGATAAAGCTCAAGCGGAGATGAAGTAATGAGTGTTCCCTATACACAAAATAAGGTGTCTCAAGCAATCTGGTCATGGCAGTCTGATCGATCTGGAAAACAACAAGCAAAAGCTTCCCTCGGCATTGCCATTGGAGCTCTGTTGGTAGGATGCACTGTCGCTTCATTGTTGTTCTTCTACAACCATTTGATAATGGCTTCAATTGTCTTTAGCGTTTCCGCTTTGGTATTTCTTTCTTCTCAATTTTTTCCGGCTGTTTATTCCGTAATTGAAAAGATTTTTCAAAAGTTTGCTCTTATTATCGGTACAGGCCTGACGTGGGTTTTTCTCCTGCCTTTTTTCTTTATCTGTTTTCCAATGGGTAGAATAGTGCAAAAAATTAAAGGAAAGGATCCCATGCAGCGAGATTTTAAAAGAGACGCTACGTCCTATTGGCAGACATCCAGGAAAACACCCTCGGTTGATGAGTATAAGAGGCAATTTTGATGAATATTTTAGGTATCAGTGCATATTACCATGATTCGGCTGCTGTCTTGATTCGCGATGGTCAAATCATTGCTGCAGCTCAAGAGGAGCGGTTTACCAGGATTAAACATGATCATGATTTTCCCCATAATGCAATACGCTATTGTCTTGCAGAGGCAGGTATTGAAGGTGAGCAGCTTGATGCTGTGACTTTTTACGACAAGCCGATCCTGAAGTTTGTAAGGATTATGGAGACCTATTTTAGTGTAGCTCCCAGGGGACTGGCTTCTTTTATGAAGGCAATGCCACTCTGGACCAGGCAGAAATTATGGATCCCCTATTATATAGAAAAAGGCTTGGCAGGCTGTGGAGTCAGCACTAAAAATATTTACTTTACTCAACATCATGAATCACATGCTGCCTCTTCTTTTTATCCATCACCCTTTGATGAGGCTGCTGTTCTCACCATGGATGGAGTGGGGGAATGGGCCACGGCAACCATTGCCGTAGGTCGTGGTAATAAGATTGAGATGGTCAAGGAGCTCTGTTTTCCACATTCTCTGGGCTTGCTCTATTCAGCAATTACCTATTTCTGTGGATTTCGGGTCAACTCTGGAGAATATAAACTAATGGGATTAGCTCCCTATGGTTCTCCAAAATATGTGGATCGTATTCTTGAGAACCTTTTAGATCTCAAGGAGGATGGCTCCTTTCGCCTGGATATGAAATATTTTGGCTATATGGATGGATTACGGATGACTGGTCCATTGATGGATGTGCTTCTCGATGGTTCTCCCCGCGAACCTGAAAGTCCTATCACGACTCGAGAAATGGATATAGCGGCCTCTATCCAGGTGGTAACTGAGATGATAGTCCTGAAGATGGCTCGTTATACCCGTGAAATAACCGGTATGAAAAATCTGTGTCTTTCAGGAGGGGTTGCTTTGAACTGTGTTGCCAACGGGCGATTGCTTCGAGAGGGAATCTTTGATGATATCTATATTCAGCCAGCATCAGGTGACGCCGGTGGTGCTCTTGGAGCAGCATTGTTGACCTGGTATCAAATTAATGATCAGCCTCGTAGCAGTAATAATAAAGATGATTCGATGCAGGGATCCTATCTTGGACCCTCCTTTGAGGACGATGAAATCGAAGCCTACCTTAGGGCAAATAACTATGTGGCAAGAAAGGTTGAAGGAAAGGACTGGGCCCGTGAGATTGCCGGCTATATTGCAAATGAAAAAGTGGTAGGACTGTTTCAGGGAAGGATGGAATTTGGTCCACGCGCCCTTGGTTGCCGCTCTATTATAGGTGATGCCAGATCGACAAATATGCAGTCGACGATGAACCTCAAGATTAAATACAGGGAATCGTTCAGGCCGTTTGCTCCTTCATGTCTTGAGGAAAAGGTTGGAGAGTATTTCGATATTGACAGGCCATCTCCCTATATGCTTATTGTTGCCGATGTCAGAAAAGAACGCTGTCTGGAGGTTGAGGGTGACAATACGGTAGTGTTTGAGGAACAGATCAACCAGTTGCGATCCGATATCCCGGCTATAACGCATGTTGATTACTCTGCTCGTATTCAGACGGTTTCTCCAAAAACGAATAAGCCCTACTATGATATTATCAAGGCTTTCGATGAATTGACCGGCTATGGTGTGATAATTAATACATCCTTTAATGTCCGTGGTGAGCCCATTGTTTGTACTCCTGAGGATGCCTACCGATGCTTTATGCGGACTGAGATGGATTGCCTGGTTCTTGGATCTTTTCTGCTTGAAAAGTCCGAACAGCCTGAATTTGTAGATAATGCCAATTGGCGCAATGAGTATCAGCTTGATTAGCAGTGAAGTAGCTGCCTGATTGCATTTGCCGTAATTCTGTGTAATATAGCTGCGTTCCTGGATATGGTGTTCAGGCTTGGTTGTCGACGGAAGAGGTTGTTCAGGCAGAAAATGAACAATTTAGACAGCTCTCGGTTGTCGAATGTTTTTAAGAAAAAAAAGAGAGAAGTAATTTATGCATTTTATAAAACATTTGTTTTCCTTATTGGGTGAAGTATTTCAGTTTGCCTGGAAGAATAAGGTATGGTGGATAGTACCTGTAGTTCTGGTTTTTCTCGGTATTGGCCTCTTAATAGTTGTTGGTGAAACGGCTGCTCCGTTTATCTATACTCTGTTTTAAGCGTTTGTTGTATGTGCAGCACTGTTTTCCTGATACCCCGTTAGGGAAACAGTGTTGCAGAGAGTAAATACCGGGTGTTCCATGTGAGCCCAACGGTGAACCCCGTCAGGGTAGCTCTCTTGTATTCCTAAAAAGGAACTTTTTGCTTCCTCTTCCTACAATGGAAAAAATTCAATTTCCGCAGAAGCTGTATATTCTACTATTACTGATATCCAGAGGCCAGTGAAGTGCAATATCGTCCTGACATCGATGGCTTACGGTCAGTTGCGGTACTCAGTGTAATACTCTTTCATATAAATAATAGTCTGGTGCCAGGCGGCTTTGTCGGGGTCGATATCTTTTTTGTTATCTCCGGGTACCTGATTACCACAATTATTGTTGGCGGCATTTCTAATAACAGTTTTTCCCTGGTCAGGTTTTATTCACGAAGGGTAAAACGCATTTTTCCTGCATTATTTTTGGTTTTGTTCTTTTCGTTACTCTTTGCCGTAGTGACCTTTGAACCAACAACCTATGATAAATTCTTTAAGGAATTGCGTTACGCAGCCCTGCAAATTTCAAATTTTGTTTTTTCCCGGGAGATTGGCTATTTTGATGCCGCCAACGAAACATCTCCATTACTGCATACCTGGTCCCTTGGTGTAGAAGAACAATTTTATCTGATTTGGCCAATATTCCTCCTCTTCCTGCACAGGTTCTGTAAGAACCGGATAGCACAGTCGCTATCAGTAGTTTCTATTATTTCATTTATCTACAGTGACCATCTGGCTTCCTCGGCACCGCAAATTGCCTTTTATATGCTGCCATCACGGGCATGGGAACTCGGGATTGGTGGTTTGCTGGCTGTGTCGATGACGTCAATTAGCAAATCCAGATGGCTTAATAATTTGATCTCATTGCTGGGAGTGCTGCTGGTTCTGACCTCTGTCTGTGTAATTAACGACAGCTACACCTTTCCTGGGAAATGGGCTCTTCCACCGGTTATTGGGGCAGTACTTCTGATCTTCAGTGGGGCTTCCCGTAATACGGTTGCATATCATGTTCTGTCGTGGAAACCATTTGTCTTTATAGGAAAAATATCTTACTCACTCTACCTCTGGCATTGGCCAATAATTGTTTTTTACAAAGAGTTGATTGCCCCAGATATCAGTTTGACAGCAGGCATAGCGATTCTGCTCCTAACTGTGATAATGTCCCTGTTGTCATTCTTTCTGGTTGAAAAGCCCTGTCGTTATGGGGTTTATCCTCAGGTTCCGCAAAAAATATATACATATATATCAGAGACCACATTGCTTCGAAAAGTTGCATATGTACTGATTCCGGTGCTTCTATTACCCTTGGCTGCCACATCATTACTGTCCGGTTTTAATACAATTGAAGAAAATAATGAACTTACTTCCCTTGAAATAGAGGTCGAACTGATAAAAAGTAATGACCCATCAAAAAAGGAGGCCATTACTCTCTACTGGACTAACAGTGACGGTCATTTCGAGAAGAAGGCCTGGTCGAGACATTCTTATAGTCCTGAAAATGTAGTTAAAAACAATTTATATCGTTTTGTTTTTAAACTGCCGGACCTGAGTAAGGTTGGCACTGTCAGGCTTGACCCCTTGGATCACAAGGGAGTTGTACGTGTTATCAGTGTCACCTTGACAGAGGGGATTTTCAATCTGCGTCGCAGTGTTGAAATGAGTGAGGTTGCGGCCAATATGTCTGGAGAATATCATCTACAGGCACGATATGAAAATGATGCTCTGTTGCTTGAAACCCTGGGGGAAGATCCTCAGATAATACTTTTCCAAAGTATTTCTAAAACCATTTTAGAAAATGCGCTCATATATTTGATCTTCTTAAGTATTTTTTCCTTAACCGTTCTTTCCATAATGCTTTTTGGTTCTGGGAATGAAGAGCTTGCTGCCATTCTCACGGGTAGCGTGATTATCATTCTACTCCTGTTGAGTTCTGCACGGTTACAATATTCCAGTCATGCAAAATGGCGTTTTCTTGATGATGAACAGGCCAGTTTTCTTCTGACAGAAACTCCCATGACAGAGCTGGCAACATTTGCCAAGCCTGATAATCAGGACGTTATTTTGATAGGGGATTCCCATGTCGGGAGTTTTGCATGGCCAGTGGAAAGGTGGAGCAGAGAGGCAGGACTTTCTTTTGGCTTGTTCGGACTTCCAGCGTGTCCTCCTGTTTTTTATGACTATAAGTCTAATGTGAAAAGAAAAATTAGCAGCCAATATTCTGCCTGTGCCAACTCTACCAATAAGATATTGAAGGATATAATAGACAATGACACTACACAATATGTTTTTATAGCTATCAGGCACGAGTTTTATATGGCAAATCCTGAGAAACTTTTTCACCCAGATACCCTTAAAAATCTAAAGGGAGAAGATTCTGTCCTTGGGTTGTTTAAGGATTCCATTGTATACACAATTCAGGCATTGGTTGATAGCGGGAAGAATGTGGTTATTCTCGGTCAAGTTCCAGTTTTGGAGGAACTCCCGAAGACTTGCCTGAGTCGAAATGTCACATTGCTTGCAGCATTTTCCAAAACAAATAAATCCTCCTGTGACATGGATAAGGAGAAGAGTGACTTGAGATTGCAAGCGGGCAATGAGCTCTTTTTGGAAATTGCGGAGAAGAGTGAAAGTGTATGGTTTTTTGAATCAGGCAAATATCTGGAGACTATATTTGCCGATGACGGATCGATATTCTATTACGATGACAATCATCTGAGTCATAAGGGCTCCGTGTATATATATCCTTTTATTAAGGGCTCTTTAAAACAAGCAGATAATCATGGTTTTGGTAAAACTTCCTGGTAGGTTGTTCAGTGAAGTTTTTCAGTATTCCTGGGAGAAAAAAGTATGATTGGATTGTTTCCATTGTTTTAGTATCTTGGAATCTCTTTTGGATACTGGCGTCTGGTGTTTTTGGGGTAAATTAAAAGTATCGGCATCACCGTATGTCGTTTGAACCATTGGGAAGACATGAATTTGGTCAATAGTAGGAAAAATTGGTATAGAGCTGGCGTCTTTTTGTTTTCTGCGATTGTTCTTTTGCTGCTTTATTTCTTGTCGTTGCAGGGAGAAGTGACGATTGAAACAGATATTAATGATCGTTTTCAGATTTTCTGGTCCGATGGAACGGGCTACTATAGCGAAAATAACTCTGCAACAGAATATCCAGTTGAGTATCTCGAAAATAATACTGTAACCAGGTTCCGAACAGGTAACCTCTCTAAAATTGATAACATCAGAATTGATCCATTGTTTGGCAGTGGAAAATTCAAGATTTTTTCTATTCAGATCTCTCAGCCGGGTTATAAAACGATGTCTTTTAGTACCCAGGGAGAACTGAAGCGCCTCATGCCAGTTAATCATTTGTCAGATTTCCAGGTAACTGAAAATGGCATATCGGCGATATCTAATGGTAATGATCCTCAGATCATGCTGCCTTTTCAGGCAAGATTGTCCTGTTTTTGGGTACTATCCAGGCTTTCAGCTTCTCTTGCTATCGTTATAGTAGCTTTTTTTGTGGTGAAGAGTTGTTTCAAGCATAAGAACCTTTTTGCCGGCGCCATCTTTCTCGCGAATATCTTGATCGTTGGTTTGCTTATTCTTGGTTGGTGGACGAGCAAAGATAATACTCTTTTTCAGAATGGCCGATGGACTGTTGGTAAGGATGCAGGGAAGTTTGTTTTTCAGACCTATGAGTTTATGTCTGCACCAATGAGTGGTTCTGGGATTTCTCTTACTGCTAATATGGGGTTCCAGGAGATTACATATAAAAACCACGATAGTGATACTCGTCGTTTAGAAGAATTGTCCTGTCAGGTGTATATTGGTCCTCAAGCGTATGTCTGGGTTGAGCTGGAAAAAAAAGATCAACAGATGTTGGGTGTCAGAATATCACGAAATGGAGAGTATAAGAGCGGTTTTTACACCTATTCGTCTAAAGGAAAACTCGTCAGCAAACAGTTGCTGCAAATTCCCAAGGACATGCTTAATTCTTCGAGTCGTATTGTCCTTTCACGTCAAAATGGAACATGGACCCTGGCGGTTAATGACAGACAAATGGGATCGAGTTTAGCTATTGATAATAAAAACAGTACGTTCGGGTTTCGTGGCTGTACTACGGGACGAGAAATGTATTTACGAAATATTGAAATGAAGTTTGTTGATCCAGTCACAGAGAAAAGATGGGTTGAAACCGAGGATTTTGGGCCTTCTGCTTCAAAGCAGCGCAGTACTCCCTGGATATTTGTTTTTGTTAGTATTGTGTTGCTCGTAAAAGCAGTTCGGGATGAGGTGTTGATGAATTATTTGCCATCAGATAAACACCATCGTTTCAGGCTGTTAAGTCAATTGTCCCTTTTCGTTCCAGCATCCGCGGCCTTGTTGTTCTTTTTTAGGGACTCCATTTATGCGACGCCATTCTCGTTTTTAGTTGCAGAGTTGGTGGTTGTTGTGGGGTTTGCTTTGTTTTTTGAACAGGAAAAGGTGCACCTGGGTACCAAAAAATGGTTGTCAGTGCTGTATGTCATTGGCATCTTGCTGGTATCGGGATGTTCTTTTTTGGTGAACGATACGATATTACAATCTTCACAGAGAGTTTCCAATAAGAATTTGAGTCGTATTGATCCGGGAATTTACATTACTACCCCTCAGGCTCCTCCAACAAAAGTGCCCTATGTAGCCACTGCGCCAATAGTGATTAAGGCCGGACAGCCATTTTTTGTTCCTGGTGTATTCAGGGAGCAGGTGATTGACCTTGTTTTTTCCCTTCCTGAACAGACTACACTTGATATTGTTTTTGAACAGCAGGGTTTTGTCACGCGTGGAGATTCTGATGGTGAAGCTATACCACTTCAACGTCGATTGCTTCGCTTGTCAACCAAGTCAGGTGTCGTTTCAGGCTTAAGTACAAAAACTGGAGTACGTTCAGCTCCCTTTATGAAGATTAATGGTGAGTTGTTGGTTCATGCGAACAATAAGGTATCTATTACTGTCACAAATAAAAGGGTTAAGCTGAATTTGAATGGTGTTCTTACTACCTTTGATCAGTTTGGGTTGCTTGGTTTTGGGGAGACTGGGTTTTTGACTTATGAAAATTCAGTGAATTTGAAAGCTGTATCGGTCACCCCAACTGAGCTGAAAGCAGGTCCGGGTAACAAAATGTATTTATTTATGTTTTTTGTTCCTTTTGTCTTTGCATTCCTCCTGTTCTTTCTCTTTCGTCTGGCTGGTCCTGTTGCTTTATTCCCTACTGCGATTCTTGCTCTTTGTTCCTATTATCCAATAGTTGTGTTGTTAACTGCTGGTATGTTTCTTCCTTCTGGTAGTCTCCATTTTCTGAGCGATGGAAGACTCGGGTGGTTATTTATAATGGCGGCGGCCGTTGCGGTAAATTTGTTTTGTATTCTGATCTACGCTAAGAGGCAGATAAAAATTCCTGCCTTATATGCTAATCTCCTCTCTCTTATAGTCATTGTGGCAGTTGCTGGTTACGTCTATGTGATATTGCCAGATGATAATCCTATAAAATTGAGATTTTCTCAAAATACAATTGCCCCAGGAGATATTGCTCATGCTGAGGAGAAGAAACATGTGCCCTGGTATGCTGACAATTCGTTAATCGGCACGAATATCTGGGTTTGGAGTCAACTTTTTGGTGGAGAGAAGGCAGTGCCGGGTTCAGGAAATACTAAAGATGCAGTACGAATATTTGTTATCGGCGGTAGTCAGGCCTGGGGCTCCGGTGCTGCAAATAGTGATAGTACTTTTTCAAAATTGCTTGAGAAAAAATTACTGGATAAGAAATTACCCGTTCAAGTGTTAAATGCTGGAACAAATGCTGTGGGCCTCCAGACTATCACCCGGTCCAATAAACAGCTTTTACCAATTTATGAGCCTGATATTATAATTATTGATGTTGGGACCAATGACTCTGGAGCACGTAAAATGGTCCCGGGAGTTAAGAATCAACAAAGGTTTGTGCATGACAGGCTAATGGATTTTCGGACATTTGTTGAGTTTTTTCAGGGACAAGGTGTACGAATTATCTTAAATTTAGAGGCTATGTGTGCGGAGAGCTATGATAACTTTTCTCCAGATCCTGAACTGTATGACGGCTTGAAAAAAATTGCGGAAGACACAGGGGTTTCTGTGATAGTTCCGTCAAGTGTAACTGAACAGATTGAAAAAGAGTATCCGCTATGGTGGGACATTGCCCATTTGACGCCATATGGACAGCAGGTGATGGCTGAAATACTCTTACCGACAACTGAGAAATTGGTTAATGAAGTGTTAAAGAGCAGCATGTCAGGGAGAGCTTTGTAATACGATTCGAGCATAATAGTGCTGTAACTGTGTAACGGTCCCCCCCGATTCCAGTCATTGTGACCTCTCCACATTGCAATAGTCTGCTTCGAATGGCTAAAAACAATTGGACACTTATGGAGGTTTCAAGTATTTTTACTGCAAAATAATGCAGATAGAAAGCATCTCAGCCGCTAAAAAAAATGACCAATGAAATAAGCGGAGCGGCGTAAGGGGTCGTAACGAAATTGATATAAAAGGCCATGTTATTTCGTAACGGCTCCTAAACAGTTTGTTTAGGAAATTTTCTGTTGCATGGAGTCCTTCGTTCTGGTCTCTCATTTAGTTTTTTTACTGGGAAAAGGGTACCGTTGTGGCAGTGAGTAGCAAGAAGAAAAAAATTGCCTTAAAAGCTGTTTTCAGCCTGGCTTTTATCTATGTTTTGTTTTCATTTGTACAGGGCAATCAGCTGCTCTTGATGTTTCAGCGGATTAACTGGTTTTACCTGTCCTTGTCTTTGCTGTTAACTCCGGTCATGATTGCAGTGAGTTGCTGTAAATGGATGATGATTCTGAACGCAGGACAGAATAATGTTCCGTTTTTGACACTGTTTCGCATCTATCTGATTGGGTATTTCTTTTCCAATATGCTGCCGTCAACGGTTGGCGGCGATGTTGTTAGATCCTATTATACCGGCAAGATTATTCAGGATCAGTCCTATTCGGCAATTGCCATTTTCATAGAGCGTTTCTCCGGTATTTTCTTTCTTTTTCTTCTCGTTCTCTTTGCACCACTTGTAAAGCCGTCACTCTACTTGAGTCCCTTTGTCTTTGTTCCAGTTATCGCCTCCCTTATTCTCACTCTCAGTACTCTCTGGATGGCAAAGGTCAAAAAACCGTTTGTTTTTGCCGATGTGATTGTTGCCTCTGGTTTAAAGGTTTTCAGAAAAACAATGGTACTGTTTGGTAGAAAAGACCCCCAGGTATTCATCGGAACAATTGAAGATCACTATAAAGCATTTATACAGCGGCTAGAAAAGTTGCATCTCAAGGTGGTCCAGGCATTTGAGACAATCTTTAAAGATAAAATATTATTTTTGAAGTTGACATTTGTTACGGCTCTTTTTTATCTGCTTACCTGGGTTAATGTGTCTCTTGCGTTACTGGCGTTTGGTGTTAACCATCAGTTTTCCGATATTTGCGCCCTGGTGCCAACTATCCTCTTTGTTGCCCATTTTCCAGTTACCATTCTCGGGAACCTGGGGTTTTTTGAGTCAGTTTTTGTTTTTTATCTTCTGCTGGTCGATATCCCAGGCAACGGTTCTCTGGCCATGGGATTACTTTTACGAATGAAAATGTTGCTTATCGGTATTGTCGGTTTTTATGTTTATCTTGTATATAAACACGCTACGGGGGATGATGCGAAGCAGTTAGGGGCGGTGGATGAAAAAAAGCACCTAAGCAGTGATGTGAAAAAGGAGTCTCCTGAAAATGATAGTTGTTGAAAAAAAATCTATCCAGGAAAAGGTCTCTGGCAACTCCGGAATGTTTGCTAAATACAGAGTGGCAATGGTTGGTGACGGTGGGAACCTGACTCTTTTCCTGTATGAACTGATTAACTTTTTTTGTACACCCGTGCCGGGGATATCGGGTGTTTTGTTTAGGAGATTGTTTTTTCCTCTGCTGCTTGGGAAAATCGGTACAGCTGTTCGTATTTACGAAAACTGCACGATACGCAATGGTCGTAATATTGTGCTAGGTGATAATGTTTGTATTGAAAAGGAAGTCACGCTGGACGTGAAACCCGGGGAAAATAAAATTGTACTCGGTGATAATGTTATCATAGGAAACCGTGTAATCTTCAATTGCTCTGGTGGTGTGATTTCCATCGGTGACGGGACAGTGGTTGGATCGCATTGTCGACTCGGTTCTTTACTTGGTAACACGATAGGCTGTCATTGCAGAATAGGCAGAGATAGTTGTATTGTCGGGGCAGGTCATGCCACCGGTGATCTTGAGAAAGCCATCGTTCGCCAGCCGATAACCTGTAATGGCCCGAGCATTATCGGCGATTATGTGTCAATTGGGGAAAGAGTCACTCTGCTGGATGGGGTCAGGGTTGGTTCACATGTCACAATCTGTTCCGACTCCCTGGTGCTTCAGGATATCCCTGATAATTGTACTGTTTCAGGAGTCCCTGCAAAGATCATTTCCAAAGAGTCGGTTCAGGGGAGAAGACTGTAAACATGGAATGCTTGCTAATATCTCAATTGCAGGTGTGTTTTGTTGTATAAATTCCTCCAATGGTGCCCTGGTGCAGTTGGCTTGTTGTTGAGGCAGAAACTCTATCCGAGGTATCTGAAGAATTGTGGACGCAATGTCCTTTTTGGCAGGTTTGTTGAGTTTGCCAATGCCAGGGAGAAAATCACCATTGGCTCCGGAGTGGTACTTAATGATTTTGTGTGTCTCGATGGTGGTGATCCATCGGATTTTGATTCCCCTCTGATCATAGAGGACAACGTATTTATTGGTACTGGGACCACGGTTAAAGTAACGGGTGGTAGTATACGTATTGGTGCCGGCACAAACATCGGAAGTGATTGCCTCGTACAGTCTGATCTACCAGTTGTGTTTGAACATGATGTTCTGGTTGCTGCCTTTTGTGAAATAGGGAAGAGAGATTGTGCCAGACAGCAATTGCTCGACCATGTGGATTCTGACAGCAGTAATTTAAATAAGGAAACAAGCGTTAAAGAGGGCGGCTGGATTGGCGTTCGTGGAAAAATAAAGGCCGGGCATCATATCGGTGAGGGAACCATTATAGGTGCTCATTCCAATGTCGTTACCGATTTGGCGGATAAGGTCGTGGCAATCGGTGATCCGGCCCAGGTACTGCGTGAGCGGAAGGAACCTCAAGTCATAGGAAGAAAGAGTTGATTGTAAGGAAATGTGCTTTTTAATGAAATGGTTTTTAAAAATATTTTTGGTGGCCCTGGTGATGGAGGTCTTAACTTTCGGGAGTGGATTCTGTGAACAGGATTCTGGTAGTCCTGTAATAGAAAATTCAATCACTTTAAATCGAGCCATTGAAATAGCACTGCAGCATAATCGTTCTCTTCAGCGCTCTCTTCTTACCCTGACTTCCTCAAAGCTCAGTGTCAAAGCCAGAGAAGATGATTTTGATATCAAAATCATACCCGGTACTATGGTAACCTCGAATTCTTCAAACGATAAGTATGTATCCGGTCAGGTGAGAATTCTCAAAGAAACTGAAGTCGGAATTACAGCTTCAATAACACCGAGAATTGAACAACAGGGAGATCTGTACACTTCATCGGTGAATGTTTTGTTGAATGTGCCACTTTTGAATGGCTTTGGCACTGATTATGCTCTTGATGGCTTGTATAGTGCCCGCTATGACCTTGAAAGTTCAGAGCAGTCCTATTATCAGCAACAGGTCAATACCGTAATTAAAACTGTTTCAACTGTTTATGAAATAATTAAGGATCAGCAACAGATGGGCCTGCTGAACAATCAGCTTAGTGGCCTGGAGAAACATCTGATGTTGACCAAAATGAAAGAAAAGACAGGACTTGCCACAGCTATGGATCTGTACAGAGCTGAATTGAGGCTTAAAGATGTGCAGAATGAAATGACCACCGTCAACGAGCGATTTGATAATCATGTGGATCAATTAAAGGATCTCTTATCCATCGCAATGCAGGGGGAGTTGACCGTCACTGCTCCTGTCGATTATGAGCCTGTTATTACTCACCTTGATGAAGCTGTTGCCATAGCTCTTGAAAACCGTATCGAAATTGAACAATCGAAGCGAAGGAGTGAAGAATCCAGGAGAAAGATGCTTCTGGCCAGGAATAATATTCTGCCCAGAGTCGATTTGGATGTGGGATATCGAAGATATGGTGATAACAGTTCCTTTCAACTCGATGAGGAAGATTGGACCATAGGGCTGAATGGTTCTTCGGATCTTGCAAGATCCCAGGAGAAAACAGCATTTGAACAGGCCAACATCAGATATCGGCAATCAAAGATTGATCTGGAGAGCACTCAGGAAAGCGTTGTTAGAGAAGTTCGGGCTCAGATAAATCAGATGAAAAAAAATGAGCAGCTCATCGTTGATCGCCGAGAGCAGGCCAGACAAACAGAGGGCAAGCTGGAACTTGCGTTGTCCAAATTCAACCATGGTCTGGCAGATAACTTCGATTTGTTAGAAGCACAGACAGAGATGCAGCAGGTCAAGACAGATCTGTTGTTTGATACCATTGGGTATATTGTCGATACCTACAAACTGCGTTCAGTTTTGGGAACACTCCTTGACAGGTAGGGTAGCGAGTTGATTGTTAATATGAAGAAATTTTGTATTGCGTTTTGTACTGTTTTTTTTGCTGTGACTGCGTTGATTTCCGGAGGGTGTTCTTCAGAGCAGCCTACGGACACTCAGACGGTTGTTCCGGTGAGCAAACATGATTTTAATATAGAATTAAACATTGTTGGTGTACTGGATGCAGCAAAATCCCATATGATAGCTTCTGAGCTGGAAGGTACAAATGGAACGATCATCTATCTTATTAATGATGGGAAATCGGTGGTTAAAGGTGAAACTGTTGTTCGTTTTGACCGGGCCTTATTTGAAAAAGAGGTGACTGAGCTTGAAGCACAGGTGGAAAGTTATACAGCTGCTGTAGAGGCAGCAGAGCAGGTAGTGGCTTTTGAAATCAATCAGGTGGAAAAGGAACTGGTTAACGCCCGCTATGGGCAAAGTGTTGCATCCCTGGAATTAAAACGATTGGAGGAGGGTGACGGTCCCCTTAAACTTTCAGGGCTTATGGAAGAACGGCAAAAAGTACAAATTGAATTGAAACGATTCCAGGATTTTTTAACAGATCTGGAAAGTTTTGAGAAAAAAGGCTTTAAGAACCCTTCAGAAATCAGTTCAACAAAAGAAAAAATTGCCGCTTATAATACTGAACTTTCCTCGGTAACTAAGCGCTATGAAACATACAAAAACAACGTTCTTCCGGTTCTCATAGAAAGTGCTAAGGCAAAGGTGCAGAATGCTGAAATGCTGGTTCAGCAGACCAGAGAAGGAGGGAAACATAAGATCGCTAAAACACGAGCAACCTTGTTGCAGGTAAAGGCGATGTTAAAGACCCAAAAATCTTCTCTGGAGAAGGCTCGGTTGAAACTTTCCAAAACTGAAATAGTTGCCCCCTTCGATGGTATTGTTATACACTATCAGACCTTTCGCAATGGAGAAAAACGAAAACCGAGAGAGGGTGATTCTGTATTTATGAATCAGCCGATACTCTATCTGCCTGATATAACCAGGATGGTTATTAAGACAAAAGCTCGTGAGGTTGATCTTCATAAAATCAAGCTTGGGCAACGGGGTACTATTGTTGTCGATGCCTATCCCGACGCAAAGTTGAGCGGTGAACTGACTTTTGTGGGATCGCTGGCAGCTGCCGAAGAGTCCGGCGAAAGTTATGAAAAATATTTTCAGGTTCTTTTTAAAGTAAATGAGGAGGATACCAGGCTTCGACCAGGCATGACCTGTCGTATATCCATCCAGGCTGAATCAGTAACAGATGCTATCGCTGTACCTCTTCAGGCTGTGTTTACTCATGATCAGGACATGTTCTGTTACGTGAAGACGGAAGATGGCGGTTTTGAAGCAAGAAGTGTGGTAATCGGTCGTCAGAATGAAGAATTTGTTGAAATACTTGAAGGACTGACTGTTGGCGAACAGGTCAGCTTAATCAGGCAAAGTCTGTAAGAGATGTTACTCGAGGCAAAGGGCTTAAGCCGAAGCTATCTAATTGGTCAAACCACTATTCCCATTCTCCGGGGGGTTGATATCTCTGTTGCTGAGGGTGAATTTATTTCGATAATGGGCACGTCCGGTTCGGGGAAATCTACGTTACTTCATATTCTGGGAGGACTGGATACCCCTGATCATGGCACCTATATTTTCAATGGAAAAGATATGCTCAGTATGTCGGATATCGAAAGATCCGGGATACGAGCCCATTGGATTGGCTTTGTTTTTCAAACCTTTGATCTGCTGCCGGAACTGAATGTTGTTGAAAATATCAGCCTTCCTTTTCTCTACAATAAAACAGCCCCTGATCTGAAAAATCATCAGATTAAGAACGCAATGGAGAGGGTTGGTCTCATGCATCGTCAAATGCATCGCCCTCAGGAACTTTCAGGAGGAGAGATGCAACGGGTAGCAATAGCAAGAGCCCTGGCTGTTAATCCAAAACTAATTCTGGCCGACGAGCCCACTGGTAATCTAGATAGCAGGAATAGCCATGACATTCTTAATCTTTTTCGGGATTTAAATGAATCCGGTGCCACTGTTATCATGGTCACTCACGATGAAAAAGTTGCTGCTTTCTCCGAAAGAACTCTGGAGATGGCAGACGGGTGCCTGAGCTAGATGATACTTCAGTTTTTACTTTTTCTTCGAATTGCTTATCGCTCACTCTATGTTCACAAATTCCGCTCCTTCCTAAGTGTGCTTGGTATCGTGTGCGGTGTCATGGCGGTTATGGCCATGATATCAACCGGAGAAGGTGCTAAGCAGGAAGTTCTGGGACGAATAGAAAAGATGGGCTTGAAAAATATCTACATCAGGAAAGTGGAACTCTCTGAAGAGCTGAAAAAGCAGGTCGCGGAAAAACAATCATACGGTTTATCACTCTATGATGTCGAGCGCCTGCAGTTATTGACCCCTGCTATTACTCAGGTTGGTGCGGTTCGAAAGGCCACTCTTACTCCGGTTGGGACAGGAATTGGCATTACTCCCAAAATCTTGCAATGTACCGGTAACTATGCGTCACTGCTTGGTTTGAAAATAAAAGAAGGGAGGTTTATCAATGAGCTGGATTCCTATCGTGAAAATCAGGTATGTGTCATAGGCAGTTCACTATCGAGAAGACTCGGTACCGAGGGGCAGGTCGGTAGATCCGTCAGAATGAATGACTCTCTTTATAAAATTGTTGGTATTCTGAACAGCTATGATTTTGACGCATCTCAGACTGCAAAAATAAATATTGAGAACTTTAATGATATTGTTTTTTTACCATTGAAGATCCCTAAAAATCCGACTAGGTTCGGTTCAGCCATGCGTCAATTTTCAATGCTATCTCATATTGTTGTGGAGGTGGATAGACGAAAGAATGTGGAATCCGTGGCAAAGCTTGTTCGCCGGACCCTGGAGCTGACTCATAGCCAGGTGTTGGATTATAATATTGTCGTTCCTCTGGAACTTTTGGCCCAGTCTCTTGCAGCACAAAGGATTTTTAATCTGGTGCTGGCTGTTACAGGAGGGGTTTCTCTGTTGGTTGGGGGGATTGGGATTATGAATATTATGCTCGCTACGGTGACGGAGCGCAGGCGTGAAATAGGTGTGCGTCGGGCTGTTGGCGCCACTGAAAAAGATATTGCCTGTCAATTTCTTGCGGAGTCTTTTCTCCTTACCATGTGTGGTGGAGTGATTGGACTTGTTGGAGGGGTGATCTGTGTCAATGTCATCGAAATGTGGGCTGGGTGGCCAATAAGGGTGACCATTTACGCAATGTTTGTACCATTTGTTTTAGCCTGTGGTACTGGTATATTTTTTGGTTTTTATCCGGCCGTTCGTGCCGCCAGAATGGATCCTATTCAGGCGCTCAGAACTGTATGATGCTATTATTGTTTTACGTAAAGGGAGAAAAGAAATGATTCCATTTTTGAGAATAGTTCTCGGAAGAGGGCTCTTGTTTGTTATGGTCGTTACCGTAAGTGTCTGTAATGTCACAATGTCTTCTGTTGCAGCCACTACAGAGGTTCCTGAAAGTTCAAAAACAGAGATATTATCTCCAAAACCGGATCAAAAGACAAAAGCAGAAACGCCTCCTGCACCTGGTGCCGTTACCAAAACCTATGTTGATCGTGATCCTGCGGGTGAAGACGATACAATAGATGGCATGACAATGCTGTATATTGGTGGTGCTGTTGGTGTTATAGCTATTGGTGCTGTTGCTCTGTCTGGAGGGGGAGGTGGTGACTCATCTGATTCTGCAGGATCTTTACCTGCACCGACTGAGACACCCGTTGGCCCTGATCTTAACGGGACCAACTGGGGCGGTTTCTTGAGCATACATGACAAGGCTCATGTCGGGTATCAGACCATATCGGCATCTATACGACACAGTGGACGTGTTGTAGAGATTCTTACCACTTCAAATCTCGATTATGGGCAATATTTCACTGGAACGATATCGAGTGGTGGCCATATGCTTCTGTATGACAGTATAACTGGGGAAGACTGGACAACTCATGCTGCGAGTGCCACTGCCAATAGAGTTGATTTGTACGATTTCGTTGACAATTATGCAGATACTGATCAGATGTTGCTCGTCAGGTAACAGAAAATTAGTATAAAGTGAGTTTGATCTTTAGGGAATTTTAGATGAATTTTTAATTCTTGAAATATCAGTATGAGATTGAGCCGCAAATTTTAGGGAGAGATATACTTTGTTACTTTCTGTTGTAGTTCCTCTTTATAACGAAGAAGAAAATGTTCAGCTTTTATACGATGAACTTAAAGAGGTTCTGAACTTAATCGAGGACGACCACGAAATCATTTTTATCGATGATGGAAGCCAGGATACGAGCCTTGAAATTCTTCAAACCATCCAGAAACAGGATGACAGTGTCATTGTCGTCAGTTTTAGAAGGAATTTCGGCCAGACGGCGGCCATGTCAGCAGGCTTTGATTATGCGCGAGGAGATGTGATTGTTACCATGGATGGTGATCTGCAGAATGATCCCCATGATATACCTAAGTTACTTGAAAAGATTAAGGATGGGTATGATGTGGTTACCGGCTGGAGATTTGACCGGCAGGATGCCTTTATCAGTCGAAAACTCCCGTCCATGATTGCTAATAAAATTATCTCTGTAACCACCGGGGTAAGTCTGCACGATTATGGTTGCACTCTAAAGGCTTTCAGGAAGGATGTTGTGAAGGGAATACGCCTCTATGGAGAAATGCATCGTTTTATCCCTGCTATTGCCAGTGGTATGGGGATTTCCTTCACTGAAGTAAAAGTGAATCACAGGGCTCGTCGTTTCGGAACTTCCAAATATGGGATTTCTCGTACCATCCGGGTGGTTCTTGATTTGATGACAGTTAAATTTCTTTTGAGTTATGCCACAAGGCCACTTCATGTTTTCGGGACGGTGGGTGTTCTGTCTGCAGGAGCAGGGTTTGTGATAGCTCTTGTGATGACGTTACAACGTTTTTTTGCAGGTGTTGGGTTGTCGGACAGGCCACTTCTGCTTTTAGCCGTGTTGCTGATATTTATGGGGGTTCAGTTTATCACCATGGGGCTTCTTGCTGAAATTGTGGTACGAACCTATCACGAGTCCCAGGAAAAACCGATTTATTATGTACGTAAGGTTATAGGCATTGTCTCAGGGAAGTCCGAACAGGTCTGATTACTTCCTATGCAAATGGACATTGTCATTCCAAACTTTAATGGAAAAGTTTTTCTGCGGAGTTGTCTTGATTCGCTAAGACGTCAGAATTGTTCTGATTTTAGAGTTATTGTCGTAGACAATGGCTCAAGCGATGGCTCTATTGACCTGCTTGCCCTAGAGTATCCCGAGGTGAAAGTCATTTCCTGGGCCGAAAACAGAGGTTTCAGTGCTGCTGTCAATGCTGGAATTGTCGCGGGTTCCAGTCCTCTTGTTTTTTTATTAAATAACGATACGGAACTTGATGAGCAGTGTCTTGATAAACTTATCGCTGCTGCCCGGGAAAAGACGGAATACGATTTTTTTGCCGCCAAGATGTTAAACTACCATGACCGGGACTATCTTGACGGGGCAGGTGATGCGTTTCTCCGGGGTGGGGTTGGCTACAGGCTTGGTACCATGGAGTCTGATGGTGATTTTTATAATGTTTCCAGGCAGGTGTTTGGTGCTTGTGCAGGGGCGGCATTGTATCGAAGGGATTTTTTGGAGGAACTCGGAGCTTTTGATGAGGATTTCTTTGCCTACCTTGAAGATGTTGATCTCAACTTTAGGGCAAACAGCCGAGGGAAAAAATGCTGGTATGTCTCCGAAGCCAGAGTGTATCACATTGGCAGTGCTACGACAGGATCGAAGATCAACCCTTTTACTGTGAGTCTTTCCACCAGAAATAACCTATGTCTACTGGTTAAAAATTATCCACTATCCTTGTTGCTGCGTTTCGCTCCGGCTATCTGTGTGTATCAGTTTTGCTGGCTCTGTTTTGTTGTGAAAAAGTTTCAACTCTTCGCCTACTGCAAAGGAATTGTCAATTTTCTTTCGATATTGCCTGTAATGATTGCGAAACGTAAAGGAAACCTGAGCATGGCAGCACTGAGCAGTGCTGAACTTGCTGGGCTTATGTGCAGCGCCGAGCGGGAAGCTATTCACTCTATCATGCGCAGACGTGAAGAAAATGGAAAAGGGAATCGACTCTTTTCCATATATCAGCGCTTATTCCTCTAAATCAGTTGCCCCTATGTTGCCGAAAGTGGCTGCCATTGTTGTCTCTCATAATTCCAAGGCAACCCTTGAACGGTGTATCGCCGCACTGGAAGCTCAGGATCATTGCCTTGAGAGCATAATCCTGGTTGACAGTGGCTCCAGCGATAAAGAATATCTCGATGCTTTTAAACGGAGAAAATCCGTGCGATTGCTGCTCGCTGACAATATCGGTTTTTCCAGAGCAAATAATCTTGGATATGAATCCCTTTCTCCGGATGCTGATTTTGTCCTTTTTGTGAATCCTGATCTTTTTTTGCCACCAGACTCTATTGCAACAGCCCTTCCTCTATTTGAAGAAAAACCCTTGATTGCAATGCTTTCAGGCAAGCTACTCGGATATGATATCGAGCATGATAGGCCCAGTGGCAGGATTGATTCCACTGGAATTCAACGAAAATGGTATGGACGCTGGTTCGACCGGGGCCAGGGGCAATGTGACAATGGCCAGTATGATGAGCCTGAAGAAATGGATGCTCTCTGTGGTGCCCTGCTCCTTTGCAGGAACGCAGCTTTGCAATCCCTGCCCGGCCCTGTTTTTGATCCTGTTTTTTTTCTCTACAAGGAAGATATCGAGCTCAGTCTCCGTCTGAGAAAACTTGGCTGGAAACTTTTATATACTCCTGTATTATGTGCCTATCACTGCCGTGGCTGGAAAGGGGAGAGGCAGAAAATGTCTTATGCGCTGCGTGTCACTGCCGTGAAAAGTGAACTGCTGTTATATAAAAAACACCCATCTCCCTATGTTCTCTTTGCACTCCTTAAATATGTGCTGGTAACAGTATTTCGTCTTTAGAAAAGGTCTGAATGAAAGTGCCAAGCAATTTTCCCCGTATATCTGTTATTATCCCGACTCTTAATGGTGGCAGTAGGTTCCGGGAATTGCTGGAGCAACTTTCCCTTCAGACTGTTACTCTTTATGAGTTACTGGTTGTGGATTCCAGTTCTACAGATGACACCTGTCGTATCGCCGAAGAGTTTGGTGCTACAGTTATCACCATCAGGCGCGATGCGTTTGATCATGGGGCCACAAGAAGTATGGCTGCAAAACAGGCAGATGGCGAATTACTTCTCTTTTTTACCCAGGATGCTGTTCCGGTGAGTCATGATCTTCTCCAGAAGTTAATTGACCCCTTACTCCATGATTCATCCGTTGCCATCAGTTATGGACGGCAGTTGCCAAACTCTGATGCATCCCTCTTTGCGAAAACATTACGAATGTTTAACTACCCTGATAAGTCGGTTGTTCGTCAATTCTCCGACAGGGCACGACTTGGCCTCAAAACTGCATTTGTTTCTAACTCCTGTGCGGCCTATCGTAAATCTTCCCTTAAACAGGTAAACTATTTTGCAGAAAACCTGATCTTCGGTGAAGATACCTGTGCCGCTGGAAGATTACTCCAGAAAGGGTTTAAAATTGTGTATGTGGCGGAAGCTCCTGTTTACCATTCACACAATTATACTCTGAGCCAGGAATTTCGTCGTTCATTTGATATTGGCGTACTCCACAGGGTTGAACACTGGCTTCCTGAAACCTTTGGACGTGCAGAGGGTGAGGGATTGAAATACATCAAATTTGAATTAACCATGATTCTGGAACAGAAGAAATTTCATCTGCTGCCGCTGTTTTTTTGTCGTAATCTGGTAAAATTTATTGGCTATAAATCGGGTAACAGGTATGGTACCCTGCCTTTGTGGCTTGTACCACATCTTAGTATGAATTCGAACTGGTGGCAGAAATCAGTAAAACGTTAAAGTTTCAGGTGTTTGCATGTTGTATTTATAATTATGAATATGCTTTCCACAAATCTCAGGGAACAGAGCTCCATTATGGCCAGGCTGCTGCATGTCTTTGACTGCATTGTTGTCGTTGGCTTTTTGTGGCTTCTTCTCATCTGGTACAGAGTTCCCTGGACCCCTTACTATACGCGTTTTGCGATAATTACCACCGTTCTCTGTCTGATCACCTTTCAATCTTTCCAGCTTTATCGATCCTGGCGGGGATGGAAATTTTTTCAGGAATTTATCGTTATTCTAAGAGCCTGGGGGACGGTTGTCGGTCTTCTCCTGTTTTATTTTTTCGTTTTCAAGATATCCCATGCCTATTCACGGGTGGTTTTTCTCATCTGGTCACTCTCTACTCCCGTCCTCCTTTTTACAATGCACGTGGCAGCGAGGAAAGTCCTCCATTATTTTCGATCTCAGGGGAAAAATGTGCGACATGCAGTGGTTGCTGGTGCTGGTGATCTTGGTGTCTCTCTTGCCAGGGAGCTAGAGACTATCCCCTGGGCAGGTATTGATGTGATCGGTTTTTTTGATGATAAGGTCGAGGAAAGTGCCCAGTTACAGGAGATGGGAAAAAGCATTTTGGGTGATATTGCTACTCTTCCTAAATATCTTGAGAGCAATGATATTGACTACGTATATATTGCGCTTCCCATGCGTGCCGAAAAAAAGATTTTTAAAATCCTGCGGGAATGTCGTTCCCTGGGGGCTCGTATTTATCTGGTACCAGATCTCTATGTTTACGGCCTGCACCATGCTGAAATACAGTCCCTTGGAAGCCTCCTTATCTTAAATTTTAATCCCAATACCGAGTGGAAACGAAGTTTTGATGTGATTTTTTCAAGCCTGGTGCTTGTCTGTGTATCACCATTATTGCTCATTATTGCATGGCTTGTTAAATTTCAGGACGGTGGGCCAGTTTTTTACAGGCATCGCAGGATCACTTCGGCTGGAAAGGAATTTGACTGCCTCAAGTTTCGCTCAATGGTTGAGAACGCCGATTTGAAGCTCGAACAACTGCTAAGCGAGGATCCAAAATTACGGAAGGAATGGGACACCAGTTTCAAGCTCCAGGATGATCCACGGGTCACCCGACTTGGAAAATTCCTGCGAAAAACCAGCCTTGATGAATTACCACAATTCTTTAATGTGTTGAAGGGAGAGATGAGTGTCGTCGGGGCACGCCCCATTGTGGATAAGGAACTTACTGATTTTTACAAAGAGAGTGCTGGCCGTTACTGCTCGATGAAACCGGGAATTACGGGTCCGTGGCAGGTGGAACGCCGTTCTGACAGCAATACGAGCTACGACGAACGTGTCGGCATGGATGACTGGTATATCTTGAATTATTCCCTGTGGACCGATATTAAGATTATTTGCAAAACCATCAAACGTGTCTTTGATGGTCGTGGAGCTGTTTGAGTTTGGTTTTTATTCTCCGGCGACTGCTTTCATCAGTATTTGAGGGGCATCTCCTGTAGCTTTGTCGAGAAGGTTCAGTGGAATTTCTTGACGCTCTGCTTTTCGTATTTCCTTTGAATCTGGAAAGAATGCTACTGGACGTATCGCCAGTCCTTCTTCGAGGAATATTTTGTCTTCTTCATCGGTTACCAGATTTCCAACAAAGCTGATTCGTGGAATTTTTACATCTTCTGCCAGCTTTTTTACTTTAAGTGCTGTCCTGATGGATGATTTGGACGGTATCACCACAATCAGCAGGTGGTCAATACCTGCAATCGTTCCTCTCCCAAGATGCTCCACTCCCGCCTCCATGTCGAGGAGTACGACCTGATCCTTTGAAAGGAGCAGCTTGGTCAGCATTCTTCGTAAAACGTTGTTCTCCGGGCAGGCACATCCTTTGTCGCCCGTCTGAATTGCACCCAGTACCATCAGTTTCATGCCGTTATGCTGGATCATGAAGTCGACGAGTAGATCATTTACTTCCGGGTTCATATTATACATGGGTGAGCCTTCGGTTTTGCCGGAGCGTTCGACCAGAAGTTGTGTCATGTCTGCAATGGGACGGATCTTCTCGGGATGCTCAACACCAAGGGTTTCAGCCATATGGGGGCTGGGGTCGGCATCAATAACCAGTACGTCCTTACCGGCACGTTTAAACTCATCTGCCAGAAGTGCCATGATGGTGGTCTTTCCAACTCCGCCCTTTCCACTGATTGCAATTTTCATAGTTGTTTTCCTCTGCTACAGTCCGCTTTTTCTTGCAAGCTGATCCAAAATGGTTATATCTTTATGGCAAATGTAGTGCAATTGTTGTTTTGAGTAAACTAAAACAGGAGGATTAATATGGAATATATGAGTAACCAACAAATAACCTTGAGTCAGGCAAAGCAGGAAGCCTCTACGATTTTTCTGGCAAAGGTATTTAACTGGATGGCAATAGGGCTTGGTTTAACAGGTGTGGTCGCCTGGTTTATGGCGTCGAGTGGTTTTGCTGCACAACTCGTAAGCAGTCCTCTTTTTATGATTCTCATTTTTGCTGAGCTTGGGCTTGTTTTTTATCTCTCAGCCCGCATCGAAAAGATTCAGGCTGGAACAGCTACCGGCCTGTTTCTTGGCTACGCCGGACTCAATGGACTGACTCTGTCTATGGTTTTCCTCGCTTATACAAACTCTTCCATTGCTGCGACCTTTTTTATCACAGCAGGAATGTTTGGTGCCATGGCAGTATACGGTCTGGTGACGAAACGTGATCTGTCTGGCATTGGTTCCTTTCTCTTTATGGGACTCATCGGAATTATCATTGCCTCGGTGGTGAATATATTTCTTAAGAGTTCGTCACTCTACTGGGCGATCTCCCTTATAGGAGTCTTTGTCTTTGTCGGTCTCACTGCTTATGATGTTCAGAAGATCAAAAACATGGGTGAGCAGGGTATTATGGAACAGGGTGGAGAGGCCATCCAGAAAGGTGCTATTATGGGTGCCCTTGCTCTCTATCTTGATTTTATCAATCTCTTCCTTATGCTTCTCCGTTTTTTTGGGGGCAGCAGGAATTAGGAAAGTAGAGGTAGCTCACTGAAGAAAAAGCATGTTCTGCCCTGGGTAGGACATGCTTTTCTGTTTTTAAGCATAGGAAACCGATGAATATGGACTGTTCATTTTCTGGAAAAAAGGTAGTCGTCGGAGTAACTGGCTCCATTGCAGCTTTTAAGGTTGCCGGGTGGGTCAGCGCACTCACCAAAGAAGGGGCTGAGGTAAAGGTTGTTATGACCCCTGCAGCCTGTCGTTTTGTCACACCTCTTACCTATGCCGCACTCTCTGGTAATCCGGTTTTGACCGATATGTTTGCTGCCGAAGAGGCTCATGCCATTTCTCATGTTCAACTTGGTCAGGAAGCAGATATTCTTCTTATTGCACCTGCCACTGCCAACACCATCGCCAAGATTGCCCATGGTCTTGCTGACGACCTCCTGTCTACCTCAGTTCTCGCCGCAACCTGTCCTGTCATATTTGCTCCCGCAATGAATAGTCAGATGCTGGCCAATCCGGCAACTCAGCGTAATCTTGAAAGAGTAAAAGGCCTGGGGTATGGAATAATCGAACCGGATAGTGGAAAGATGGCCTGTAAAACCGAAGGCCCCGGTCGTCTTCCTGAATGGTGCGATGCACGGGAACAACTTCTTGCTGCTCTGACGAAGCAGGATCTGTTAGGAAAGAAAATTCTGGTTACAGCGGGTCCCACCCGTGAAGCTCTTGACCCTGCCAGGTTCCTCAGTAATCGATCCTCAGGGAAAATGGGATATGCCTTGGCGCGTGCTGCCAAAAGGCGTGGCGCTGAAGTCCTTCTGGTGAGTGGTCCAACCGCATTGGCAACACCTTTTGGAGTGAAACGCATTGATATTCAGACTGCTGCAGAGATGAATGCTGTTGTGATGGAAGCCTGTGGCCGCCAGTCAGTTATTATCAAATCCGCTGCAGTCAGTGATTTCTGTCCGGAAAGGATTGAATCCGAAAAGGTCAAAAAAGATACGGCTCAATTTGTTTTGCCACTCAAACAGACACCCGATATTTTAGCGCAGCTGGGGCAGAGAAAAGAGAAGGAACATTTTCTTCTGGTGGGGTTTGCAGCTGAAAGTCGCGACCATCGTGCCGCTGGAGAGAAAAAACTCAGTCAAAAAAATCTCGATCTGATTGCAATTAACGATATTAGTGGCGAGGATACTGGTTTTGAAACAGATACTAATCAGGTCACTTTGTTAGACAAGAATGGCTTTACAGATCTCCCTTTAACCAGTAAAGAAGCGACCGCCAATCTGATTCTTGACAGAGTTGCCACTCTGTTAATTGATACGAACAACTAAACTCTTTTCAAAAGAAATCTTAAAAACACAACAAATGACTCCGCGAGAACGTTCCATCCTGACAGTGACTTGTTATGGTCATTTTATAAGTCATTTCAATATGCTTGTTTTCCCAGCTGTGCTTTTGCCACTTACTGCCAGGCTTGGTATGGAAATGGGTCCGACACTGGCGCTCTCTTTCTGGATGTATCTCCTGTTCGGGATAACGGCTTTACCATGGGGACTGCTGGGTGATCGCCTGGGCTCACGACCTCTGCTTCTTTTGTTTTATTTCGGGGCTGGTCTCTGTGGTCTACTGGCGGCTATGAATACTACCAATCCTTTTATGTTCAGCCTCTGTCTTGCTGGTATAGGTCTCTTTTCCGGTATTTATCATCCCGTAGGGCTTGGCTGGATAGCCAGGGAGTTTAAGAATACCAGTCAGGGAATGGCATATAACGGTATGTTCGGGAATCTTGGTCTTGCAACAGCTCCAATACTCGCTGGGTCCGTGAACTACTTCTGGGGAGTGGAAGCTGTCTATGGGGTTTTGGGAGTTGTCAATGCAAGCGGGCTGATCCTTCTCTATTTTGTTCGCAATGGTCATTCGACAAAACAGGAAAGGAGGGAAAAAAAGCCACAGACTCAGGGAAATCTTAAACCTTTTCTGGTTCTCTTGGTGGCTATGATGCTTGGCGGTGTGGTCTATCGTGCCACTACCGTAACCCTGCCAGCCTATTTTGAGATGCAGAATCAAAGTCTGTATCAGAGCTTTCTGTCAGTTTTCGGTCAACTGGGATCACCAAATGTTTTTGCTACTCTGGTGACATCTTTTATTTATCTGGTCGGTATGGCAGGACAGTACTATGGAGGCCGGGTCGGACAGTCGGTTGATCTTGGCAAAGGATACCTGATCTTTCACCTTATTACCATTCCCACAGTTATTGCCATGGCTGTAACCTCTAATATGCCACTTATCATCTTTGCCATGGTCCATTCCTTTTTCCTGTTGGGAATGCAACCATTAGAAAACACCCTGGTGGCGAGGTTGAGTCCACCACAGTTTCATAGTTCGGCCTATGGGCTGAAGTTTATTCTTACCTTTGGGGTAGGGGCACTCAGTGTCAGTATGGTGAGTATCATTAAGGAAAGTTTCGGCTTAAGTAGCGTTTATTTTGCCCTTGCACTTGTCTCTACGACGCTGGTCTCTGCTATTCTTTTGCTGAATCACTACCGGAAATCACTGAACAGCGTCGCAGGCTGAAAAAGCAGGACACTAACCGATTCATTGTATCGCTATTTGAGTTTCGCCCAGGAATCACGGAGGCTCACGGTTCTGTTAAATATCAGTTTTTCGGGTGTTGAATCTTTCACATCCACACAAAAATAGCCCTGCCTTTCGAACTGGAAACATTTGCCGGGGGCTGCATTGGCAAGTGACGGTTCCACAAAACAGTTGTGTAAAGAACTTAAGGATTCTGGATTTAAATGCTCTTTGAAATCCACATTCCTGTCGGCATCTGGATTGTCAACGCTGAAGAGCCTGTCATAGAGGCGAACTTCACATTGTACAGCCTCATTGGCAGAGACCCAGTGAATGGTACCTTTGACCTTGCGTCCATCGGGGGCATTGCCACCATAGGTTTCGGGGTCGTAGCTACAGTGAAGTTCCAGTATTTCCCCGGTCGTTTCGTCCTTCACCACCGATTCACAGGTAATAAAATAGGCGTAACGCAGTCGAACCTCACGGCCGATATCGAGGCGGAAAAATTTCTTTGGCGCATTTTCCATAAAATCAGTGCGTTCAATGTAGATTTCACGGGAGAAGGGCAACATCCTACTTCCCATCTCAGGGTTCTGTGGGTGGTTTTGCCCTTCAACCTCTTCAACTTGGTCTTCGGGATAGTTGGTTATTATCACCTTCAATGGATCGAGTACCCCCAGTACCCGCGGCGCGATTGTATTGAGATCATTGCGGATCGCATTTTCCAGCACACCCATATCGATCCAGCTGTCTCTCTTGCCAACCCCTATCTCGGCACAGAATTCACGGATCGAGGCCGGGGTATACCCACGGCGTCTGAGACCTGAGACGGTGAGCATTCGAGGGTCATCCCAGCCGCTTACGTGACCTTCTTTGACGAGCTGCATCAGCTTACGTTTTGACATCACGGTATAGCTGAGATTCAAACGGGCAAATTCTATCTGCTGCGGATGGCTTGGAGTTTCAAGAATATCTAATACCCAGTCATAGAGAGGGCGATGGTCTGCGAATTCAAGGGTACAAAGGGAATGGGTGATATGTTCCAGGGCATCAGAAAGACAATGGGTGAAATCATACATGGGGTAAATACACCAGGTGTCACCGGTTCTATGGTGACTGACATTCATGATTCGGTAAATGATCGGATCGCGCATGTTGAGATTGGGAGAGGCCATGTCAATTTTTGCGCGGAGAACATGACTGCCTTCTGCGAATTTTCCATCCCTCATTCCCTGGAACAGTTCAAGGTTCTCTGCAACTGTTCGGTTACGATATGGGCTGTTTTTGCCTGGTTCTGTGAGGGTTCCACGATAGTCCCGCATCTCTTCGGCGGAGAGGCAACATACATAAGCCTTTTCTTTTTTGATCAGCGCAACAGCGAAGTCGTACAGCTGTTCGAAGTAATCGGAGGCGTAAAAAAGATTGTCTCCCCAGTCAAATCCAAGCCATTGCACATCATGGATGATGGATTCAACATATGCCAGCTCTTCTTTGCTGGGATTCGTGTCATCAAAACGTAGATGACAACGACCACCGAACTCTGCAGCAATGCCAAAATTTAAACAGATAGATTTTGCATGACCGATATGGAGAAATCCGTTTGGCTCCGGTGGGAAGCGGGTTATAGGAACACTGTGTTTCCCACTCTTCAGATCTTCTGTGACTATCTGTCTGATAAAATCAAGGGGTTTTTCACTGCTTTCTTTTACTGTATCCATAAATGTGTCTCTAATTATTTTGACTCGTATAGTTTTGCCACATCTCTCAAGCGTTTGACTACACGTTCCTGACCAATGGTAACCAGAATGTCAAACATTGAAGGGCCTGCAAGCTGACCAGTAACAACCGTGCGCATACCGTTTATGATAATTCCCGGTTTGATATCCAGTTCCGTTGCAAAATCCCTGGCTGTTTCTTCGGTGGTTTCAAGGTTGAAGTCATCGAGTGCTTCATAGCGGGCAGCAAGCATGGGCAACCATCGCTTCAATTCTTCATATTTAAGAACGTTTTTCTTCAGTGGTTTTTCTTCAACGGGAAATTCGTCTGAGAAATAGGCCCTGCCAAGGTCAGCAAAATCTGTCAGGAGGTGGAACCTGTCCCTGATCAGATCAAGGGTCTCTGTGAACCATACTTTTTTCTCCGATTCGTAGGCATCATCCCACAGGCCTTCTTTTTCAAGGAACGGCTTGACCATCACGGCTATTTCTTCAATGGGCAGGGTGCGTAGATAGTGCTCATTGATGGCGATGGCCTTGGGATCGGTGATAAATTTACTGTCTCCCTTGCGATAATTGAAAATGGAGTTGGATTTGTTGATGCGCTCAAGGGTGAAGGCCTCTATCATCTCTTCCCTTGAAAAAATCTCGGTGTCATTGCCGGATGACCAGCCCAGCAGGACCAGAAAGTTTGATAATGCCCATGGAATAAAACCATGTTTTTCATAAAACTGTACAGCGACGATTTCACCATGACTGCGTTTGGAAATCTTGGCTTTTTTCAGGTCCAGAGTTAGCGGCATATGGGCAAAAACGGGAATTGGGGCGTCAAGCGCCTCATATAACAGCACCTGGCGCAAAGTGTTGGTCATATGGTCCTGGCCACGGATAATATGAGTAATTCTATCCCGGATATCATCCACCACGTTACAGAGAAGATACAGCGGCTTGCCGGTTGAACGCACGATAACAAAGTCTTCAATTTCACTGTATTTTGCTTTTATTTCTCCGAGAACCTTGTCTTCGTAGCTCAGTATACCGTCGCGTTTGGGAACCTTGAACCGTACAACAAAGGGGAGTCCGGCTGCCTCTTTTGCAGCTACCTCTTCACTTTTCAGGTTCCTGCAGGTTCCATCGTAACCATAGGCAGATTTGTTTGCCTGTGCCGTCTGACGCTTGTTTTCCAGTTCCTCTTTCGTGCAGAAACATTTGTAAGCCTTGCCCTCATCGAGCATTCTTTTGGCAGAAGCCACATGGTCAGCATCAAAATCAGTCTGGAAATAGGGGCCTTCATCCCAGTTAATTCCAAGCCACTCCAGTCCATCAATAATACCCTGAATAGATTCCTTGGTTGAGCGGTCAGCATCGGTGTCTTCAATACGTAGAATAAGTTTTCCGCCAGTTTTTTTTGCATAGAGCCAATTGTAAAGTGCGGTTCTTGCACCTCCTATGTGGAGGTATCCTGTCGGGCTGGGGGGAAAACGTAAGCGTGTTTCAGTCATGGAAAAACCTTATCATTATTTATTTTTTATTGGTGTGAATTTGTTTTTATTGATCGGGATAAACGTAATATGCCTGATGTATATCGTTTTCAAACACTTTGTTCAATAGCTATTGATTCTGAAATGGAGATTTACCGATGGTGGTTGTGGCTGAAGCTGAGATGTTTTTGGTTGTTCTCTTGGTTCGAACTCGTTATAGTTCGCCTTTTTTAGCAACTTTAACCAACAGGTCTGTTGCTGCCTAAAAGTGAGTATAAATTGTCATATGTGGATCGTATATTCAAAGAGAATTTCAGGGTAGAAAGAAGGAGTGAAGATGAAAGTATTAATTAGTGACAGCATGTCTCCGTTGGGAGAGAAAATCCTGACCGATGCAGGGCTTGAAGTAGATGTGAAAACCGGACTTACACCGGATGAGTTGAAAGAGGTTATTGGTGAGTATGATGGACTCGTTGTTAGAAGTGCTACCAAGGCTACTGCAGAAATAATCGATGCTGCTGAAAATCTGAAAGTTATTGGTCGCGCCGGCATAGGACTCGATAATGTGGACATTCCTGCAGCAAGCCAGAAGGGCATTGTGGTAATGAATGCACCCGATGGTAATGCTACCACCGCGGCCGAACATGCTATCGGTATGATGATGTCCCTGTCGCGTAATATTCCTCAGGCTACTGCTTCCATGAAGGAAGGGAAGTGGGAGAAAAAGAGCTTTATGGGACGTGAGCTCACTGGAAAAACACTGGGTATCTTTGGCATTGGCCGTATTGGTGCCATTGCAGCCAATCGTGCCCAGGGGCTCAAAATGAAGGTGATTGCATATGATCCTCATATGCCCAAAGAGATGGTGGATAAACTTGGAGTAGAACTGGTCAGTGTTGAAGAGCTTGCTAAACGTGCTGATTATATCACTGTTCATGTACCACTTACTAAGGAAACTGCCAATGCTCTTTCCACCGAGTTTTTCACCAACATGAAAAAAGACGCCATGTTCATTGATTGTGCCCGTGGTGGAGTGTGTGATGAAGAGGCGTTGTATAAGGCGCTGGTAGATGGTGAGATTGCAGGGGCTGCCCTTGATGTATTTGCTCAGGAACCAACTACTAAGGAAAACTGCCCCTTGCTTGGTTTGAAAAATTTTATCTGCACGCCACATCTTGGGGCATCGACTACAGAGGCCCAGGAAAATGTTGCCACAGCTATTGCTGCACAGGTGGCAGAGTATCTGACCAAGGGAGTGGTTGTCAATGCGGTCAATGTTCCATCCGTTAGTGACGACGTTCTGGCCCAGGTCGGCCCTTATATTAATCTGGGTGAAATGCTCGGTTCTCTTCATATGCAAATCGCAAAGGGTGGAGTCGAGGAAGTATCGATTGAATATTCGGGAGAGCTTGCAGAACTCAATACCAGCCCCGTTACCGTTGCTTTTCTGAAAGGTCTGTTTACTCCGATCCTCAAAGATGCAGTGAACTATGTGAATGCTCCTGTGATTGCCAGAGATCGCGGTATACGTGTGATTGAGTCCAGAAGCGACAGTTCAAGTGACTTTGTCAATGTGCTTCGTATTAAAGTTGTAACCAATGAGGGAGAGAATGTACTTGTCGGCACCGTTTTTGGAAAAAACGAGCCTCGCCTGGTACGTTTGAATACCTTCCGCCTTGAAGCCCAGGCTGCAGGGCCAATGCTTTTGGTTTATAATAACGACGTTCCAGGTGTCATTGGTGCGCTCGGCACAATACTTGGCAAAAATGGTGTTAATATTTCGCGGATGACAGTGGGACGCGAAGATGCTTCGAGTCAAAACATTATTCTCTGCAGTACCGATTCTGTTATTTCAAAGGAATTGTTGGAAGAAGTGAAGCAGCTGGATAATATTGATGATGCTCTGGCTCTGGAACTTGTCTAACTGATTTCACTATGTAGTGAGTTGCCGAAAGTTGAAAAATCCGGGGTGCGAGCCCCGGTTTTTTCCTGTGTAATGTATTTCTTTTACAAGAGGATTTTATGACTTCTGAATTTGAGCAGGGCTGTCCCTGCGGTGACGGAAAAGTACCAAATCAGGAAGGGAAATGTGTTATGCCTGAGGTTACTTTCATGGCCCTTGTCATGTCTTTGAATTCTTCGGCCCTGTTTCATCTTGGAGAAATTGCAAATCCCGAAACCGGAGAAAAGCTGGTTGATTTCTCCCTTGCACGTCATGCCATAGATACTCTGATGTTGCTGCAGGAGAAGACCAGAGGGAACCTGGATGCTGATGAAACGGAAATGTTGAAAAATATTCTCTACGATGTGAAAATTCGTTTTGTTCAGGTAGTAAAAGATAAGAAAATGGCAGCATAACTTTTACGATCTGTTTGAAAATGAAAGGATTCACTGAAACAGTCGTCATTAAGCCTCCTGCAAAAGTTAACCTGAGTCTGCACATCATTGGGAAGCGCTCGGATGGATACCATGATCTGGATTCTGTGATGCAGAAAATCGATCTTACTGACACTTTGACTCTTTCTCGTTGTGATGAGCCGGGAGTGCAGCTTTACTGCCCTGGATCCGATGTTCCTGAGGATGAGTCTAATCTGGTATGGAAGGCAGCACTCCTTTTTTTGAAAGAAGCAGGACTTGAAGATTCGTGTGGAGTCTCGATTGTCCTTGAAAAGAATATTCCCATCGCTGCCGGCCTTGGCGGAGGGAGCAGCGATGCCGGCTGTCTGCTCACTGCTATGAATCGATTGCTGCAGGCAGGGTTTAGCCAGGAGGTGTTACTTCGACTGGCGAAATCATTGGGTGCTGATGTTCCGTTCTTTGTTGTGCCTCATTCAGCAGTGCGGGCCACGGGAATTGGAGATAGAATGAAAGAACAGGAATCGCTTAGAGACTGTTCACTCCTTCTGGTAAATCCCGGTTTTTCTGTCTCCACAGCCTGGGTTTATGAAAATTATACATTGACAAGGATGGATAAAGATTCTAGATTGTCTGATCCTCGTGAAAAAGGTAGCAGGAGTGGATTTGTGTATCCATTGCACAACGATCTGGAAGCTGTAACGATTAAGCGATATCCGGAAATTGAGACTATCAAACGCTTTATGCTTGATAATGGGGCTTCATCTGCTCTGATGTCGGGGAGCGGCCCGACTGTTTTCGGCGTTTTCCCAGATTTGATCGACGCGGAAAATGATCGTTTGCATAAATGTGCAGCAGAATTTAAAAGAAAATATGGGAAGGGTGTTTTTGTTACTCGACCTGTTATAAATGGGGTGTAGCCAAGCGGTTAAGGCACCAGGTTTTGATCCTGGCATGCGGAGGTTCGAATCCTCCCACCCCAGCCATATTGTCCGAGCAGTTTTCTCAGACAATTATGTATTGTACTGATACCGGCTTACTTACCGTTTATCGCCGGTGTTAGAGTTAAAAACGGAAAAAATTTCAAACAATCGTACCGAGACCAAGAATTATGCCAAATATTATCAAAGTCTTTTCTGGAAATGCTAATCCTGTAATGGCCCGGGAGATTACTGATTTTCTGAATATACCACTTTCTGAAGCGGAGGTGAAACAGTTCAGCGATGGTGAGATTTTCGTAGAAATAAAAGAAAATGTTCGTGGTGCGGATGTTTTTGTCGTTCAGCCAACCTGTACTCCGGTGAACGATAATCTTATGGAACTGGTAATTATGGTTGATGCCTTAAGGCGGGCATCAGCAAGAAGAATTACAGCTGTTGTTCCCTATTACGGGTATGCCAGGCAGGATCGAAAAGTAGCTCCAAGGGTTCCGATTTCAGCAAAAGTTGTTGCCGAAATGTTTATGGCAGTTGGAGTTCGCAGGGTTTTAAGTATGGATCTTCATGCTGGACAGATTCAGGGGTTTTTCAATATTCCTGTCGATCATCTCTATGCAGCTCCAGTCATTCTGGAATACATAAAGGATAAATTTTCCGACGTGGTTATGGTGTCCCCCGACGCTGGTGGTGTAGAACGAACCCGTGCCTTTGCCAAGCGTCTCAATGCCGGGCTTGCTATTATAGATAAGAGACGAGATCGTCCCAATGAATGTGAGGCAATGCATGTTATTGGTGATGTGAAAGGAAAAACAGCCATTTTATTGGATGATATGGTGGATACTGCCGGAACGCTTTGTAACGGAGCTGCCACATTAATGAAGCATGGTGCAAAAGAAGTACATGCCTGCTGCTCACACCCTGTGCTATCAGGGCCTGCAGTTGAGCGATTAACAAACTCAGTAATCAGTTCCCTGGTTGTAACCAATTCGATTCCTTTGCGTGGTGATGCTTTGCAATGTGAAAAGATTAAGGTACTGTCTGTGTCCAAGCTTCTCGCAGATGCCATTGACTGTATCCATACTGAAGGATCCATTAGTTCGTTATTTGTCTGACCGATTATATAATTTGAATATTTTGAGATAAATCCTGGCTATCGTACTGAAACGATTGAGTCAGGGCCAAGGAGGAACATATGCTTCAAGTAGAGATGTCTGCTTCAAAGAGAGACGATTTTGGTAAATGTGCCATGCGCCGCTTGCGTAAAAGCGGCAACACCCCTGCTGTACTTTACGGAAACAATAAGGAAGCTTCAGCGTTACAGTTTGAGACTACTTCTTTTTTGAAAGGCTTGTTTAAGATCAGTCGTAAAAATGCAGTGGTAAATCTCACTGTCAATGGTAGTGATACCCGTCATGCCATGGTGAGGGATCTCCAGACCGATCCTGTGAATGATAGCCTTATTCATGTGGATTTTCTCGAAATTGATCTTGCTGTTCCAAGGCGCTTTACTGTGCCAATCACATTTGTAGGAAAAGCCAAAGGACTTGAGTTCGGTGGTGATCTTGTGGTTCACAGTTCCTCTGTTCAGGTAACTGGACTTCCACTGGATATTCCAGACACAATCAATGTTGGTATGACCAATCTTGGCATTGGTGAATCCATTAAATTTTCAGATATTGAAATTCCAGAAAATTTAAAAATGGTAACTAAGGCTTCTACTGTTTGCGTGGAAATTGTTGCAACTGCGAAATCTGCAGAGGCCGCTGCTGCAGCTGCTAAGAAACCTGCAAAAGGAAAGGCTGCAAAAAAATAAATAGTGTAAATAAGTCATTCAAGGCAACACCTGAATGACGAGGGTTCTCTCATTGTTCTTGAAGATGGAGGCCTGGAGATTGTTTTGTCTGTATCCGGAAAGGACCTCTAGTGAGGGACTTTCCGGTTTTTTTTGTGGGGAATCAACAGATTACCAATGGTGTACCATGTACAACTGGTTCGCATCTTTTTTAGGGAAATTTGGACATTTAAGAGAAACAGTGGCGGAAGAAACATATCTGATAGTTGGTTTAGGAAATCCAGGTGCGAAATATGAAAGCACCAGGCATAACGTTGGATTCCGTATTGTTGAGGCCATTGCCCGAAGTGAGGGTGGTTCATTAGATTTGTACAAGTGGGATTCTCATTTTTGTCAAATGTCGCTTTGGGGTGCTCGGATATTTTTTGTCGAGCCACAGACATTTATGAACCTTTCCGGTAAATCAATTTCCCGTTTTGTCGAGTATTTTAAAATAAGTGCTGACCATATTCTTGTCGTTCATGATGATATTGATATGCATCCTGGGCGTGTCAAGCTTGTGTCAGGGGGTGGGCCAGGCGGTCATAACGGAATTCGTTCACTAATTCAGTGTCTTGGGACCAGGGACTTCTTTCGACTCAAATATGGCGTTGGGAGGCCAGGGCGTGATGGCGTTCACCCTGACATGCCGGTTGAACGGTTTGTTCTTGCTTCTTTTAATCACGATGAGGAAATGTTATTGGCGGAAAGAATGACTTCTCTTGCTGATGGTGTTCGTGAATTTGTGACTACGGGAAGCCAGCAGGCCATGAATGTTCTTAATGTGATCAAGTGACGCCTCGGCTTTCCCTAACTAACGGTTTTTTGAAGCGTATTTCTTGAAAATGTGGTATGCTTGGTTATTGTTATTGTTCTTTTCGGATCTGCTTTACGGTCTTAAGACAGCAATACTGTCTCAGGCAGGTAATTGGAATATCCAACGAAAATGTTTATATCAGGCATTCTCAGTTCCTGTAAATGCATGCCAAACCCCGATGTTATCCTAGGAGGTTGCTTTGTTTATACAAGGTGATATGGCCGTTTATCCGGCTCATGGTGTAGGTATTATCGAAGCTATTGAAAGTCAGACAATTGCGGGTGTCGACCAGGATTTTTATGTCATGAAGATACTAGACAATGATATGAAAATTATGATACCGACTGCCAGTAGTGACAATGTCGGGCTTCGCGCTATAATCAGTAAAAAAGAGGTCGAAGCAGTCCTTCACATTCTGCGTGATCGTGATGCAGAGATAGGGTCTCAAACATGGAATCGACGTTATAGGGATTACATGGAAAAGATCAAGACCGGTTCTATCCACGAAGTTGCTGCAGTCCTTAGGGATCTCTATCTGCTCAGTGTTGATAAAGATCTTTCCTATGGGGAACGAAAGATGATGGATACAGCAAAAAGTCTACTGGTCACTGAAATCTCCCTTGCCCGTAAAGTTGATGAATCCAAAATTGAAACGTTGATTGATGATATGTTCAATTAACTTCATTGCCTCAGTCCTCTTTGCTTATAAAGTGATCTTCTTCTCCATGGCATTTCGTCATGACTTTTCAGACCATAGATAATTCCCGGCCTGCTGGTTCTGCTGGTGCGATTGATTTACAGGTTTCAGCAGAATTTGCAGGGTATAGATTCGACCATTTTCTGGTGCAGTTGATCCCTGAGGCTTCAAGGAACAATCTGAATCAGGCAATTCGTCTGGGATTGCTTCTTGTTGACGGAAAGAACAAAAAAAGCAGTTACAAGTTGAAGGTCGGAGAACAGATCAGTGGCTCTCTCTTTGAGGCCGAGCCTTTGACGCTTGCCCCCCAAAATATTCCCTTTGACCTCCTGTATGAAGATGATTCTCTTCTCATTGTTTCAAAACCACCAGGCATTGTCGTTCATCCCGCAGTTGGCAATCCTGATGGTACTCTTGTCAACGGTTTACTTTATCATTGTCAGGAAATTGCTGATGTCGGGGATACAATTCGCCCTGGTATAGTACATCGTCTCGACAAAGACACTTCCGGTATCATGGTGGTAGCTAAAACTGCTCAGTGTCATAGGCTGCTCGGTGAGGCTTTTAAAGAACGAACTGTTGAAAAAAAGTATCTTGCCCTGGTTTTTGGTGTTCTGTCGCAACGCTCAGGGCGTATAGTTGCCCCGATCGCCAGACATCCTCTGCAGCGCCAGAAGATGGCAGTGTGTGAAGAAGGTAGAGGTCGTTATGCAGCGAGTAGTTGGCGGGTTCTTGAAGAATATTCCGAAGGTTGCAGTCTTGTTCAGGTTCTTATTGAAACTGGGCGAACCCATCAGATACGTGTTCATATGGCTTCACTTGGACATCCGGTGGCTGGGGATAGTCTGTATGGGCGTGCCAGAAATACCCGGCAATATCCCCGGCAAATGCTTCATGCTCATAGCTTAAGTCTTGTTCACCCCATAAGCGGAGTACCACTTTCATTTACAGCGCCACTGTGGCCTGATTTTCTCGAGATTGTTGAGCAACTTCGCGGCCATGCCCATGAGATTCTCGGTATGATCTCTTGAATATCGCGGTAAGTGGTGGCATGGGATCAGGGAAAAGCTTTGTTGCCAGCACTCTAGCGGAGTTACTTGGTGCAAATATCGTCAGTGCAGATATTCTTTGTCGTGAATTGCTTCAGCTTGGTAATCCTGGGTATTTGCGGTTGCGGGAATGTCTTGGAGATACCTATTTTTCAATCGACGGCGAGATAGACAGAGCTGCTTTACGCAAATCTATTTTTTCAGATAGTGGGTTGCGTGCAGATGTTGATAAAATCCTGCATCCTCTGGTCCGTCAGAAGCTCCTTGACTGTGCAGCAGGTGCCACGAGGCAGAACGTTGACCTGGTGGTCGAAGTTCCTTTGCTTTTTGAAAAAGGGTGGCAGGAGGATTTTGACTGTACCCTTGTTGTCTATGCTGATGTCGATATTTGTGTGTCACGAATTGTGGCAAGAGACCATGTGTCAAGAGAGGATGCCCTGAAGAGTATTTCGACTCAAATGCCACAGTCTGAAAAATGTAAACTCGGTGACTGGGTGGTTGATAACTCAGGTTCCTTTGAGGAAACTCGTGTAGCGTTGCGAAGGATAGTTGGTGAAATATCAGACTCTCCCTGTCTTTCTCGGGTAAAATCGGAATAAGGATGGAAAAGTCTTGACAGCTATTTCCTGAAACCTTACTATACCGTCAATCAAACGATAATCCTCCCAGAGATTCTGATCCAAAAGAGAATACAGTAAATCATAGATAAAAACATTTCAGTTCACATAACTGATCTACAACCAAAAGAGATTGTGCAATTCACACCCGTACAATCACGACTATTTAATCATTTCTTTATAATCCTGACTACTATTATCACATTATTTGCCACCTGATAGAATGGGAATATATGGGCGATGGCTTCTTTGTCGTCTTGGGATTACCCAAATAATTGTGTTTGTAATTCGATAATAAAGTATTGATCAAAACTTTTAACTCGAATTGTTATCTTTATTGTGGCCTGTCTGGGAACACAATGAAACCGTACCATGCTGACTGCCTTGCCAAACAGCCCCAATATTGGAGAACTGAATTAATGAATCTGGCTGACTTAAAACTGAAGAAAATTGTTGATCTTGTTAAGCTTGGGCGTAAGCTCAAGGTTGAAGGGGTGAATACGCTGCGTAAGCAGGAACTTATTTTTGCCATCCTTCAGGCTCAGGCGGAAAAAGATGGAAATATGCGGGGGAATGGTGTTTTGGAAATTCTTCCCGATGGTTTTGGGTTTCTTCGGGCACCGGATTATAATTATCTTCCCGGTCCGGATGATATCTATGTCTCTCCTTCTCAGATACGTCGCCTGGGGCTTCGTACCGGTGATACGATAGAAGGACTTGTAAGAGCTCCCAAGGATGGTGAACGGTATTTTGCGCTTTTGAAAGTTGAGGCCATTAATTTTGATTCTCCTGAGGCCTCAAAGAAAAAGACATTATTTGCTAACCTGACACCACTCCATCCTGAAGAAAAGTTTAGCCTAGAGTCAGAAGCTGATAACTATTCCATGCGTCTTATGGATATGATGTGTCCCATTGGTAAGGGGCAGCGTGGTTTGATTGTTGCCCCCCCTCGAACAGGAAAAACGGTTCTTATTCAAAAACTTGCCAATGCCATCGCCAAGAATCATAAAGAGGTGTATCTTATTGTCCTCCTGATTGATGAGCGGCCTGAAGAAGTTACGGAAATGAAGAGAACAGTTCAGACCGCGGAAGTTGTCAGTTCCACTTTCGATGAGCCCCCTCAGCGACATATTCAGGTTGCTGAAATGGTGATTGAAAAGGCAAAAAGACTGGTAGAGCATAAGAAAGATGTTGTTATTTTACTCGATAGTATTACTCGTCTGGCCAGAGCCTATAATACCGTTACACCCTCCAGTGGTAAAATCCTCTCAGGTGGTGTTGAAGCCAACGCCCTGCATCGTCCGAAACGTTTTTTTGGTGCTGCCAGAAATATTGAAGAGGGAGGCAGTTTAACCATTATAGCCTCAGCTCTTATTGATACAGGTAGTCGTATGGATGAGGTTATCTTCGAAGAGTTCAAGGGAACTGGTAATATGGAAGTTGTCCTTGATAGAAAGATGTCAGACCGACGAGTGTATCCCGCCATTGATGTGAAAAAATCCGGAACCCGAAAGGAAGATCTGCTTCTCGAGCCTGTTCTTTTAAATCGTGTCTGGATATTGAGGAAGCTGCTGGCTTCCATGAATCCTGCCAGTGGAATGGAGTTTATTATTGATAAATTGAAGCAGCATGAGACAAACGCGGAATTTATTGATTCCATGAACAGCTGATTGTAACCGCTGTTTCTTTTTTTATTGTACTAATAGATGTTTTTGGTTGAAATTCTTATCTGGTTTTATTATTCTTTTACTCTTTTGAGATAAAAAACAAACGTGTGCCGAAAGGTCACTCCTCTTTTTAAGGAACATTAATTATGAAAAGCGACATACATCCTGAATACCACAAAGTTACTGCCGTTTGTGGTTGTGGCAATACGGTTGAGCTGGGTTCTGTAAATGAAGAGATGGTTGTGGAAATCTGTTCTGCCTGCCATCCATTTTTCACTGGAAAGCAAAAACTGATTGATACCGCCGGACGGATTGAGAAATTCAAGAAACGCTACGCCAAGCATTACGAAACAAAGAAATAGAGACAACAGTTTGCTAGCTAGTGCTTTCGATTGTTTGTGTTGCATAGCCTGCTGGCTGGAGCATCACAATCATACTCACGCTTAACAAGCACTTCTAACACTCACATTCCATTTCTGTTTTATGTTGATCCACAGTCTGTATAGCAGGTTGTGGATTTTCTGTTTTTATTCAAATGTATTATTCCCAGGTATTCTTTCATGATAGATAAACTTACTGACCTTGACGAAAAAATATCTCACCTCGAAGGAAGGCTTTCGGATCCGTCACTGATTTCTGACCAGAAAGCATACCAGAGAGTTGCGCAGGAACATTCTCATCTGACCAAACTCCAATCCTTATATGGCAAGCTCGACTTGGTTCTTGCTGATATAGCTGACAATCGAGAGCTTATTCAAGAGGGAGATGAAGATCCTGAATTACTCGAGCTTGCACGCGAAGAGATGGAAGAGCTTCTCGAAAAGGAAAAAAGCCTTGAGCAGGCAATCCTCATTTTGCTTTTACCAAAAGATCCAAATGATGAACGCAACACCTTTCTAGAGATTCGTGCAGGGACCGGTGGGGATGAAGCCGCACTTTTTGTCGGCGATCTCTTTCGTATGTATTCCCGTTACGCTGAATCCATGGGATGGAAGGTTGAGATTATGAGTTCTAGTCCTCTCGGGATAGGCGGCTTTAAGGAAATAATTGCGCTTATCAGTGGAGATGCTGTTTTTTCAAGACTCAAGTATGAGAGTGGGGTGCATCGTGTTCAGCGTGTCCCCGAAACAGAAACCCAGGGGCGTATTCATACCTCGGCTGTCACCGTTGCAATCCTGCCCGAAGCTGATGAGGTGGAACTCAATATTAATCCAAGCGAATTGAAATTTGATGTTTACCGTGCTTCAGGTCCCGGTGGCCAGTCTGTTAATACCACTGATTCCGCTGTTCGTATTACTCATTTGCCCACAGGACTAGTGGTAACCTGTCAGGATGAGAAGTCGCAGCATAAGAACAAGGCCAAAGCTCTTACCGTTCTTCGGGCACGTCTTCTTGATAAGATGGAACAGGAGCACCATGATAAAATATCCGAATCAAGGCGGAGCCAGGTTGGAACAGGTGACCGAAGTGAACGTATTCGAACCTACAATTTCCCGCAGGGGAGAATGACCGACCATCGAATCAATCTGACCCTCTATAAACTTGATTCCATTATCGCCGGTAAGCTGGACGATGTTCTTAGGCCACTTATCACACATGATCAGGAAGAAAAACTGAAATTGATTCAATAGGCCGCGTTCACTATCCGGTATCTCCGGGATTTTGGCCGTACAAGTGAAATATCAGGCTTAAGGGCGATTTGTGCAGATTCGTGAAATTCTTAAGAGTGCCTCTGCAGCACTTGTCAGATCTGGGGTTGATACTCCTGAGCTTGATTCTGCTTTGCTCCTTGGCCATTGTCTCGGAAAATCTCGTACAGAGTTATATCTGATGGCTTCAGAAGAGCTTGACTCTGAAATAGAAAGAAAATTCCTCAAACTGCTGCAGCGTCGCCAACAAAGAGAACCTCTTGCCTATATTCTTTGCGTTCAGGAATTCTGGTCTCTCGATTTTCATGTTACCCCCGATGTCTTGATTCCCCGTCCGGAGACGGAATTGCTAGTTGAGCGCGGTATTGCTCTCTGGAAGGATGGGGGGCAATCCAGAGGCGCTATTCTTGATCTTTGTACCGGGAGTGGCATCATCGCAGTTGTCCTCGCTAAAGAGCTGGATCGACCTGTGATTGCAGTTGATGTTTCCATGAGAGCTCTTCAGGTGGCCAGGAAAAATGCCGAACTCCACGGAGTTTCCCATCTTGTTTCCTTTGTCCAGAGTGATCTTCTCACCGCTTTTTCTTCCAGACCTTATTTTTCTCTTGTTCTCTCAAATCCACCATATGTGAGTATTCAGGATTTGCAGGATGGCCTGCAGGCCGAAGTCGACCAATATGAACCACATCTTGCCCTGGATGGCGGCGATCGTGGACTTGAGATTATTAGGCGTATTCAACAGCAACTTATCCCGCAACTTCTACCAGGGGCAAATTTACTGATGGAAATAGGTGCAGATCAGGGAACTGACTTGTTATCTATATTTTCACCAGAATCAGCAGGATCGGAAATTTTTGAGGAAGTTCGGGTAGAGAAGGATTACAGTAATCATGATCGAATCTTTCATGGGAAAGTGAAAACCAGCTAACAGACAACTGTTATAAAACTGCTATACAACTGTTCAGGTGATTTGGAGATGGAAAAATTAGTTATTGAAGGTGGTAACCTTCTGCACGGTGAAGTGAGGATCAGCGGAGCCAAGAATGCAGCCCTGCCGCTGATAGCCGCAAGTCTATTGGCACCCGGTATCCATGTCCTCCATAATGTCCCTGATCTTCGAGACACCAGGACCATTCTTCGTCTTCTTGAATCTCTTGGCCTGAGCTGGGAGCGTGAAGGTTCAACTCTCAGGATAGACGGTAGCGGTTTGCGTTACTCCGAAGCCTCCTATGAACTTGTTAAAACCATGAGAGCGTCCGTTCTTGTACTTGGACCTCTGCTGGCAAGGCTTGGGCGAGCGAAGGTGTCACTTCCAGGAGGCTGTGCCATAGGGGCACGCCCTATTAATTTTCATCTTATGGGCTTTGAACAGCTCGGGGTCACCTGTGATCTTGCTCATGGCTATGTCGATGCTCATATTGAAGGAAGAATGCAGGGGGGAACAGTTTACTTTGATATCCCTTCGGTTACCGGTACCGAAAATCTGCTTATGGCTGCAGCGCTTGCAAAGGGGACCACGGTTATAAAAAATGCCGCACGGGAACCTGAGATAGGTAACCTTGTTAATATGCTAAATGCCATGGGAGCTGATATTGAAGGGCGTGACAGTGAACGGTTGACAATCCACGGTGTAGAAAATCTCACAGCAGCAGAAAGTACTATCATTCCCGATAGAATCGAGGCTGGAACCTATGCCATAGCAATAGCTGCAGCTGGTGGAGATGCTGTCATTAGCAACTGCAATCCTGGTCATTTGCCATCCCTCGTAGAAAAGCTGCGAAGCGCAGGTGTAGAAGTGGAGGTCGGTGATGATTTTCTTCACGTAGCATCCGACAGAGCACGTACTATTCGGCCGGTCAATATCACCACCATGCCATATCCCGGATATCCCACTGATCTTCAGGCACAATTCATGGCTCTTATGGCTGGCTGCAAAGGTCTGAGTGTGATCCATGAAACCATTTTTGAAAACAGATTTATGCATGTTGCCGAGTTGAAACGTATGGGAGCCGACATCCAGATTGATGGTAGGGTCGCCATGGTTAAAGGCCTGGGAGACGTTCCATTGACTGGAGCGCAGGTTATGGCCACGGATCTCCGAGCCAGTTCGTCACTGGTCATCGCCGGCCTTGCGGCTGAAGGCCGGACAGAAATATCGAGAATTTACCACCTCGAACGCGGCTATGAGGATCTTGTCGGTAAGCTCACGGCCGTTGGGGCCAGGGTTTGGAAGGAAGATGAATGATTGATTGCAGCAGTTGAAGGACTACGGAAGCGGAAAGTTGACTGTGAACTTTGCTCCGCCTAGAGAAGATTTGCCAACCTCTATGCTTCCATTATGTTCTGTCATCATCTGTTTAACGATCGCAAGTCCCAGGCCAGTGCCATCAACTCGTCTGGTATAGAAAGGTTCGAATATTTTTTCCTCTTTACCGGGGGTGATACCAGGCCCATTGTCTTCCACTGTTATCTGAATAGTATCAGCTCCGTCTTCTCCCTTAATTTCCACGGCCTTTATTCGTATTTTTTCATCTCCAAGAGGTGTGAACGCCAAGGCGTTCTGAAGGAGATGATTCAGGATTGTGAAAAGCTGATACTGGTCGGCCCAGATATCGACGACGCTATCGATATCAATGTCCAGCACGCATTTCTCGGGCCAGGAAGCTGCCATTCTCGCAACCTCAAGGACTTCATTGAGGCAGCGTTTCAACGAGAACCAATCGTTTTCGGCATTCTCAGGACGTGCAAATTTAAGAAAATCGGAGACCGTATTTGAAAGACGATTCGATTCTCTCAGGATAATAGTGATTAACTCTGTATTTGTTTCCTGTTGCGAGGATTGCATCTGGCTCAACTCATTAGCAAGTACCTGGGCGGATCCGGAAATGGCAGTGAGTGGATTCCTGAAATCATGGGCAATTCCGGCACTCATTCTTCCTATGGCAGCAAGCTTTTCAGCCTGTTGCATCTGTTTTTCCAATCGTTCCACTTCACTGATGTCCTGAATGGTGATAACCCTGCAATTTGCACAGAAATCATCAGTGTCTTTGTAATTTTTAGCCGGCTGATTGTACTGCAATTTAGCATACGAGTAGCCGATTCGGGTAGGCTCGCCGTCTTTTCTTTGTAATTCAGCAGAATGCCGTGAGCCCTGATCTGTAAAACTGACATTGGGGAAGATGCTATGGAAATCCTCGTCGAGTAACTCATCAACAGAATAACCGGTAATCTGGGCAGCGGCATTATTAACTGAGGTGATTCTATTCCGGTCATCTGTTGTAACAATACCTGTGCTGATATCATCAAATATCTGTTTGTACAAAAGACTGAGCCTGCCAAAATCACGGACGGAATCAGATAGGGCATCCTCTGTTCTACGCAGGCGTCCGGCGAAAAGACTGCTCAGGATAGCTGCTAGAAAGAATGTCAGTCCGTAAACGGCAAAAAGATTTAGCGTTGCCAGTATATCTCGTGCATTGTCGTATAAGGGAACTCTGAGGAAATCCGGAAAGATTTTATAGTATTCCAGTATCAGTACAACGGCGAATTGCAGAGTTGTCGCCCCTGCAGCGATGAGTCCTCCGAGGCGGGGTAGTATCAGGCCACCGGCTATAATCGGAAAGAAAAAAATTGGTGAGAATATCGATTGTGAGGCACCGGTGTAATAGACCAGAGACGAAATAAAAAAGGTGTCGAGGAGGATCTGTTCAAGACCAAACCGTCTTGGATCACGATTTGCCTTAAGGAGAAACAGACCGGATCCTATGGATGTTGCGTAAACAAGAATGATAAAGAAAAACAAATGGGCTGGGGGAAGGACAATTACATTAAATTGTCCAGACTGCAGGTATGCACTTATCCCAAGGATAAGGGTGTAGAGGACAACTCGAAGAAAAAGCATCCAGAGCAACTGGTTTATAAGTAACCTGTGGATCGTTTTTCTATGTGAAACAGGTTTTCCTTCAGGTGGTAATAAGGTCATTTGCCGATTACTCTATATCATACTTTTTGACTTTGTAGCGGAGCGACCTGAAACTGATGCGAAGAAGCTCAGCTGCCCGCATTTTTGAATTACCGCTTTTTTCGAGGGCAGCCATGAGAAATCTTTTTTCAGTTTCAGCCATTACCTCTTCAAGGCCTCGGCTGAAAAGTTCTTCCTCATCAGATACCACCTGGAAGGGGGATGGTGCCTGGTTGTTGTCCTCACTTTCTAAAAATCGAAAAGTGGAAAGAGTCAAGCTTTCCGGAAGGATAATGTTTGATGTTTCGAGTGCCACACCACGTTCAATGATATTTTCAAGTTCCCGGACATTGCCAGGGAAATCATATTTCATTAAAACTTCCATCGCGTAGGATGACATTTCCTGGACCTCTTTATCAAACAACTTTGAGTATTTCTTCAGAAAAAAATCAACGAGAAGCGGAACATCTCCTTTTCGTTCGCGAAGGGGAGGGACTCTGAGCGGGACAACAGCTAGTCTGTAGAAAAGGTCCTCTCTGAAGCGTCCGGCCATAATCTCTTCTTCGAGAATTCTGTTGGTTGCTGCAATGATCCGGACATTGACATTCTGGATCTCAACACTACCAACCGGTTTGACTTGACGCTCCTGTAAAACCCGCAATAACTTTGTCTGAATGATCGGCGTGAGTTCCCCTATCTCATCTAGAAATGCTGTTCCATTGTTGGCAAGCTGAAACAAGCCTTTTTTGTCGCCGATGGCACCGGTGAAGGATCCCTTCACATGACCAAAGAGCTCACTTTCCATCAGCTCTTCCGGAATGGCACTGCAAGTAATGGGAACAAATGCGTGTTCTGCGACCTTTGAATGGCGATGAATTGCCTGGGCGACAAGTTCTTTGCCTGTGCCAGATTCGCCATAGATAAGAACATTTGCAGGGGTAATGGCAATACGCTGGATCATTTCAAAAATCTTGACCATTTCGCGACTTTCACCAATTATTTCAGGAAACGCTGCAGAAATGGATTTTGCCTCGGCGCTCCGTTTCCCCTTGGAAGTAGCGGAACAGATAACGGATTTGATTTCATCAACATTAAAGGGTTTGCTGATATAATCAAAGGCCCCGTTCTTCATGGCAAAGACGGCATCATCCGGTGAGGCAAATGCTGTTATCATAACAACGGGAAGTGTTGGGTATTTCTCTTTGACAGCATTCAGGAGTTCAAGGCCACTCATGCCGTCCATGCGGATGTCGGTGATAACCAGGTCGAATGTCTTTTCTTCGAAATATTCCAGTGCCTGGCGACCACCGGGCGCGGTTTCAACCTCATAACCCTCTTTCTTAAGAAGGATTTTAAGGAAGTCACGCATGCTGCGTTCATCATCAACGACGAGGATCGAGGTCATGGTTTCGTTTGTGGAGGGTGAAAAAGCTTTACTTGTTTTCTGTTGTGATAGATTCAATCTACTGCATTCATCAGAACTTATCCAATCCTTAAATTTTTGAAAATTCAAAATCCCTGATGAGCGCCTCTTTGTCTGTCCTGTTGAGACGTTTGATTGCGTACTCTCGGGAGGAGGCTAAGGATCGTGAGTCCTGTTGTTCAATATAGACAAGATAAACGGGTCTACGGCCACGAGTGTACTTTGCACCTTTGGTGGAATGATTGTGTTCCAGGAGTCGTTGATCCGGATTGGTTGTTATTCCGGTATAGAGTGAGTTGTCTTTGCATCGAAGAATATATACAAACCAGGGAAAAGAATTTTCAGGCACCTGTTACTCCATTCAAAAAGAGGACTCTCATTTATTTCACCCATATCTTCGGTCATCATGTTCCAGCCATAGCAGTTAGGGCAATCAGGATTACCATGAAAAAATACATGGTAAGCACACATCGTCATCCTCTATATACAACCGTATCAGAACCTGAGCAATGGGGGAAATTTTGTCCAGTTCCTTGTGCATTGTCTCGCTCTTCTCTTGTCAGAAAGTGGGATTTGCTGTATTAAGAGCAGGGAAAAGCTATGATTTCAAGGAGAGTATAATGAGTGAAAAGAGTGTTTCAGAAGAGACAAAGGCGATTGGAAGTGAACAGTCATTTGAGTCACAGGCTTTGACCGATCATCTGCGTGAACTCCGTTCCTGCCTTATCAAATCACTCCTTGTGATTATTCTCGGTTTTGTCGCCTCCTATGCATTTATAAAACCTATCGGGACGTGGTTCTTCAAGCCTCTGATAGAGGTGCTTCCCGACAACAGTTCGCTGATTTTTACTTCGTATCAGGAAGGGTTTTTTTTTATCTAAAGCTCGCGCTTGTCTGTGGTCTGCTCCTCGCCAGTCCTGTGATTTTCTATCAAATATGGCGGTTTGTCGCTCCTGGTCTTTATAAACATGAAAAACGGGTAATTGTTCCCTTTACATTTCTGTCCAGCGTCTGTTTTATTGGCGGCGCTGCTTTTGGCTATCTTGTCGTTTTCCCGCCAGCCTTTAAGTTTCTGGTTGGCTATTCCAATGAATATCTTACCTCGATGCCTGCGGTAAGTGAATATTTTTCACTTGCCCTACGCCTGCTAATTGCCTTTGGTGTCATTTTTGAGATGCCCATACTGATGGTGTTTCTTGCCAAGATGGGAATTGTGACGGTGCCCTTTCTCAACAAAAATCGTAAATATGCAATTCTCATTAACTTTATCATTGCTGCCATCCTCACCCCCACCCCTGATGTTGTGAATCAGATGATGATGGGGATACCTCTGCTGATACTCTATGAAATCAGTGTGGTTGCTGTATACTTTTTTGGAAAGCAGACATTTATGGGGTTTCGTGAGTATGAGAGGGAAGCAACCGACACGGAGTTACTGGAAGACAAAGAATAACATTTCTGTCACTTCTGGATTTTCCACCCCTGATACGGTATAAGGGTGGGTAATAAATATTTCTGAAGAACATTTGAACCATGGAGATTATTATGAGCAACAGTGCTGAATTCGTCAGACTTCTTGAAATCGGTCGCCCACCTAATATTCAAAAACTTTTTCCCAATTCCCATGCCCTTCTTGTCAGTGGAAAGGTTATAGATCGGGCTATGATTGCTAAGGGCGGTGCCATGACCATTGCTGCCAATGCTCGCTCTACTTTTGTCGTTCGTGGCGCTCTACAGGCAGCACAGCGGGCCAACAGCGCTATTATCATTGAGATTGCCAGATCTGAAGGTGGAACCAACGCATACTGCCCCGTGAGTCTCTGGAATATGGCTACGGTGGTGGACAGTATCTGTAATCAACTTGGTATTACAATTCCCGTTGCCATTCATGCTGATCATTTTGGAATCAAAAAGGAAAGCGATATTGATCTGGCCAGGGTGGAAATAGCATCTATTTTTGATGCCGGAATAACGTCCATCGCCGTAGATGCATCTCACATGGAGGACGATAAAAATCTTCTTGCCAATATCGAACTCAATGCCTGTATTCCTGGATGGGCTGGTCTTGAAACAGAGGTTGGAGAAATTAAAGGAACTCTGGGACTGTCCACCGTCGATGACGCCTCATTTCTTATTAAAGGTCTGAATGCTCATGGCATCTGCCCTGATTGGATCGCATTGAACAATGGAAGTGTCCATGGACTTGAGGCATCGGGGCAGGGGATTCAGGTTGAACTTACTGCTGATATCCACAGGGCTCTGGCTCCCTATGGCACGTCTGGTGCCCAGCATGGGACATCCGGAAACAGCTCCGAGCGGCTTCGCGCCATATGTAAAAAAACCGCAACAACCAAAGCAAACGTTGCAACAGCCCTGCAGATGGTTTCCTGGGGTATTGAAGTAAATGACGATGGAAACGCCATTAGCGATGCTAGTGGAAGATTTGTAAAGATACCAGGAGAAGGGGTATCCGAAGAGATGTGGAAGCAGATGGTCTCCTACGCAGATGATAAGGGATGGAAGGGAGGAGACTATAAGAAATTAAATCTGCCCTTTGAAAACAGTCTTTGCAGTCAGGAAAAAGAGATTAGAGACAGGATGTGTAAACGGGTTGAAGATTTTGTTTATAATATGCTTGTGAATGTTTTTTCTGCAGAAGGAACAGCTGACCTTGCCAAACAGGCAATTCTTGAGGCGGGGTCTTATGATCTTGGTTCTAAAGTTGGACGTATAGAAGATCCGGCGGATTGGACAAAGGAAAAAATTGTAGCACGAGCAGCAGAGTTAGACTCAGATAAAGGACCGGAAGGGGATTTTGATGACTGATGGAAAAAAAGAAATGCCAATGAAAAAGATACTGGTAACAGGAACGGCTGGCTTTATCGGTTCTTTTCTGGCACGTACCCTGCGTGAATCGGGTTGTGAAGTGATTGGAATTGATACAATCACCGATTATTACGATGTGGGTTTGAAAAAAGATCGTTTGGCGAAGATTGCAGGGGGGGAAGGGTTCCAGAATCTGGAGGTTGATATCTCGGATCGCGGGGCCATGGAGAAACTGTTTACAGATCATAGCTTTGATGCGGTGGTGAACCTGGCCGCCCAGCCGGGGGTTCGCTACTCGCTCATCAACCCTGCGTCCTATATTGATACCAATATTGTCGGTTTTGCCAATCTTCTTGAAGGCTGCCGCCATTCAGGGGTGAAACATTTTGTCTATGCCTCTTCAAGTTCGGTTTATGGGGCAAACACCCATCAGCCCTACTCAGAACATGATAATGTCAATCATCCCGTATCTCTCTACGCAGCATCAAAAAAGTCCAATGAACTGATGGCTCACTCCTATAGTCATCTTTTTGGTCTTCCCTGCACCGGGCTGAGGTTCTTTACAGTGTACGGCCCCTGGGGACGACCTGATATGGCTCCCATGCTTTTTGCCAGGGCTATTCTGGCCGGAGAGCCAATCAATGTCTTTAATAATGGGAATATGGAGCGTGATTTTACCTTTATTGACGACATCGTTGAAGGGGTGGCCCGAGTGATCCAGAAACCTGCAGCACCGGATTTTGAATGGAAGAGTGAGGCGCCTGACCCTGCCACGTCATACTGCCCCTATCGCGTCTATAATATAGGCAATAACAGGAAAGAGCGTCTCCTCTATTTTATCCAGCTTCTTGAGGAAAATCTTGGCAAAAAAGCAGATAAGAATTTTCTTCCCATGCAGCCGGGAGATGTGCAGGCAACCTATGCCAATGTAGATGATCTGATCAGGGACTTCGATTATAAGCCTGATACCCCTCTGGATGTTGGGGTGAAGCGTTTTGTTGACTGGTATCTGGACTACTACAAGCAGTAAAGATAAAAAATCTTTAAAGACATTGTATACGTTCTGCAGAGGCCTGGCCCCTGTAGAACGTTTTCAGTCCTTCATTAACTCCATTGCGGCATTGATGATAGAGGGGGAATCCAGTTTAGAATTTTTCCACAGTGTTTTCTGCGGGCCGTGTTCAATGAAATGGTCCGGGTAGCCAAGTAAATGGGTTTTTACTGCAAAGAGTTTGTTTTTTGAGAGAAGTTCAAGAACCAGGCTTCCAAAACCGCCGTGTTCAGCATTGTCCTCTATTGTTACCACCCTTCCCGTTTTTCGGGCCCATTCACAGATCAGTTCGTCATCCAGTGGTTTAATAAAGCGTGGATTAATGACAGCGGCATTGATACCAAGCTTTTCGAGTCCTTCAGCGGCCTTAATTGCGGGGTAAACTCTATTGCCAACTGGCAGCAGCAGAATGTCTTCTCCCTGGCGCAAAAGTTCTCCTTTGCCAACTTCAAGATTCACAAAGTCAGGGTCGAGGGGGACATTTTCTCCGGCTCCGCGTGGGTATCTGATTGCAGCAGGGCCGGGAAGGGAGATTGCTGTGTGGAGCATATGCTGCAGTTCGTTCTCATCCTTTGGTGCCATATAGGTGAGGTTTGGAATAAATCTGAGGAAAGAAATATCGAAAACACCATGATGGGTAGGCCCGTCATCGCCCACTACACCGCCTCGGTCAATGGCAAGGGTAACCGGAAGAGAGGGGATACAGACATCGTGGATGATCTGGTCAAGAGCCCTCTGGAAAAAAGAGGAGTAGATGGCTACAACCGGTCGCTTCCCTTCAACAGCAAGACCAGCAGCAAAAGTCACTCCATGTTGTTCTGCTATGCCTACATCAAAAAAACGATCAGGGAATTCTTTGCTGAAATTTGTGAGCCCTGTTCCAGCAGGCATGGCAGCTGAAATAGCGACCACGTCGGGGTTGTTTCTCGCAATGGTGCAGATTGATTTTCCGAAAACCTCGGTGTAACTGATGGGACTGGATGATGGTATCGGAACACCGGTCAAGACATCAAACGGACCAACCCCATGGTAATTGCCGGGGTTTGCTTCTGCGGGCCCATAGCCTCTTCCCTTCTGGGTGATGACATGGACAAGTACCGGACCGTCAACATTATCCCTGATGTTTTCAAGGGTTGGAATCAGGTCTTCAAGTTGGTGGCCGGAAATGGGTCCGATATAATAGAACTTCAGGGCCTCAAAGAGCATTGCCGGGGTAAAGAAACTTTTGATATTTTCTTCACTCTTTTTCAGGACATTCAAGAAACGGTCACCGACACCATGAAGATCCTTCAAACGGGTGGATATATGTTTACGAAGTCGTCTTACAGTCTTGCTGGTGAGTTGTCTGGAGAGAAAACTTGACATGGCGCCAACGTTTTCCGAGATGGACATTTCATTATCATTTAGAATTACGATAAGATCCTTATCCAGATGTCCAGCCTGATTCAGGGCCTCAAAGGCGATACCAGCAGTCATGGAACCATCTCCGATAATAGCGACAACCTTATTCGAATCTTTCTTGAGATCTTTTGCACAGGCCATTCCCAGAGCTGCAGAAATGGAGGTGGAAGAGTGACCCGTTTCAAAGGCATCGTACTCGCTTTCCTTGAATTTCGGAAAACCGCTTAAACCTTTATACTGGCGGAGAGTAGAAAATTTATCCTGCCTGCCAGTCAGCAGTTTGTGGGCATATGTCTGATGCCCAACATCCCACACAAGCTTGTCATTCGGCGTGTTGAAAACATAGTGGAGGGCAAGGGTGAGTTCAACAACGCCAAGGCTCGGTGCCAGATGGCCTCCTGTTTTGGATACGGTATTGATGATGGTTTCACGCAGATCGTCAGCGATGGTTTCGAGTTCAGGTATTGAAAGCTTGCGAAGGTCTTCGGGAGACTTGATATCGACGAGTCTGGTAACGATGGAATCTGTATTCTCTGTTGTTAACATGGTGGATATCCCGGAGGGCCGCTCTGACTAATGCGACCGAGTATATATGTAGTCAGCCAGTAGGCGAAGTGGCTGTGCTTTGTCATCAAAATCTTTCAGGCAGGTTTTCGCCTTTTCAATAGCATTGAGGGCACGTTTCCGTGTCTCTTCAATACCAAAGTAAGCAGGATAGGTGGCTTTGCCAAGTTCAATGTCGCTTCCCGCAGCTTTGCCCAGTTGCTCTGTGGTGGCTGTTGCATTGAGCAGATCATCAACAATTTGAAAGGCCAGGCCGATCTGATGCCCATACTGTTTCAATGCTTCGGATTGCTCTCTGTCTGCACCGGCTGCTATCGCACCGGAAACAACGGAAGCTGTGATCAGTGCTCCTGTCTTACTTCTGTGTATTGTTTGCAGGGTTTCAAAAGGAAACCGGGTGTTTTCACTCGCTATGTCCAGTGCCTGCCCACCAACCATCCCGAAGGAGCCAGCGGCGTGTGCTATGCAGTGACTGATTGCAAGTTTTTTTTCGGAATCAAGATTGCCGTGACTGGGGTTGCAGAGGAGATCAAAAGCCCAGGTGAGAAGTCCATCACCGGCAAGAATGGCTCCCGCTTCACCGTAAAGGACATGGTTGGTAGCTTTTCCACGGCGTAACGCATCGTTGTCCATGGCTGGCAGGTCGTCATGGATAAGTGAATAGGTGTGAATGCATTCAAGAGCACAGGCAACGGGAAGAATGTTCTGGTCATCAATGGTATTTCCACCAACTGCCCGGGCTGCTGCTATGCAGAGAATGGGGCGAACCCGTTTTCCTCCGGCAAGTAAGGAGTAGCGCATGGCTTCGATATGCTTTGCAAAGTCACCAGTTGCAGCCGGGATATAGCTGTCAAAGGCAGCCTCAACCAGAAGCCTTTGTTCCTTAAGATAGCTCTTGATCTCCATGATCCAACTCGTCAAATGGTTGTTTGGTTAGGCCACCCTGTTTTTCGAGGAGCAATTCTACTTTTGCCTTTGCTTCGGTCAGCGTTGTGTTGCAGTATTCAACCAGACCGATTCCTTCATCGAATTTCTTCAGGCTGACTTCAAGGCTGAGATCGCCATTTTCAAGCTCTTCTGTGATCTGCTCGAGTTTTCCTAGTGCATTTTCAAAAGTTCGTTTAGCCATTTTTATTAATCTGTGTGAAGGTGCTGAATTGCTTTTCTTTCCCTCTAAAGACCATTATATATATTCATAGTTGAAGGAGAAGTCGAGAAGAAAGTGGTTTGAGCTACCCCCCTGAATATGACGAAGATTGATACCCAAATAGAAGCATTTTTGACCTGGCTTGAAGTGGAAAAGGGCTATTCGCCTCACACTGTATCCGGGTATGGCCATGATCTGTCTGAATTTGCAGCAATGCTCGGAAGGGATGAAAAAACAGAAAATATTGAGTCGCTCCACATTCGCCGCTTTGTCGTGAGTCTCCATGGGAATAACAGTGCGGCAACGGTTGCCCGAAAACTCTCTGCGCTGCGATCATTTTTTAAATTCCTCCTTCGTGAACATATTATCAAAAGTGATCCTGTTGCCGGGATAACAGGTCCAAAGACTGGAAAATATTTACCGGTTTTTCTCACCGTTGATGAGGTTTTTTCCCTTTTAGAAGCACCTTCTGAAAAAGATAGATTTATGCTCCGTGATCGTGCAATTCTTGAGCTTTTATACTCAACGGGAATGCGTGTTGCCGAATTGGTTTCACGAGACCTTTTGAACCTTGATTTTGTAACTGAAATGCTTAGGGTGAGGGGCAAGGGAGATAAGGAACGCCTTGTTCCAGTTGGACGACCCGCCCTTGAGGCCGTGAAGGCCTGGTTGTTTTTGCGCGATCAGCTTATCTCCGATCGTGCAAAGAGAGGGCGACCGGTGGAAAGAATGGCCCTCTTTCTCAATGGCCGCGGGAGTCGCTTGACAACACGAAGCGTGGAACGACTGGTAAAATCATACGGAGAGCGGGCAGGCATTCCTCAGATTGTGACTCCCCATGCCCTGCGTCATTCATTTGCCACCCATCTGCTGGAGATGGGGGCTGATCTACGCTCTGTTCAGGAACTTTTGGGACATGCCAGCCTGTCAACCACACAGCGCTATACGCATCTAACTCTTGATCATTTAACGGAAGTATATGATAAAGCGCATCCACATGCCAAATGAAGTGGAATTAACTCAACAAACCAATTGATAGTAAGAAAAATAATATGAAAATACGCTCAACAACAATACTTGCGGTTCGTCATAATGGTCAGGTTGCTGTGGCCGGGGATGGTCAGGTTTCTCTCGGGAATACGGTGATGAAGCATCACGCGAAGAAGGTGAGACGTTTGTACCACGGTAAGGTCATCACCGGCTTTGCAGGCGCTACTGCCGATGCCTTTACCCTTTTTGATCTGCTCGAGCAGAAACTTGAACAGTATAAGGGGAATCTTATGCGGGCAGCTGTAGAGCTTGCTAAAGAATGGCGTACTGACAAGATGCTGCGCAGGCTTGAAGCAATGCTGGTAGCTGTGGATGAAGATTACTCATTGCTTCTCAGTGGAACCGGCGACGTTATTGAGGCTGATAACGGTGTTCTTGCAATTGGTTCGGGCGGTCCCTATGCCCAGGCTGCCGCTTTGGCACTTATTGGGAATTCAGAATTAAGTGCTGAGGAGATCTGCCGTGCTTCCATGACCATTGCTGCAGATATCTGCGTATTTACCAATCATTCCGTCATAATTGAAAAAATAGAAAAATAAAGTGATGATACCTACACAATCCCTTACCCCTAAAGATATAGTTGCTGAGCTGGATAAATATATAGTCGGGCAGGCTGATGCGAAAAGATCCGTTGCAATAGCACTGAGAAACCGTTGGCGGAGGCGTCAGGTACCATCTCCGCTCCGTGAGGAAATTGCCCCCAAAAATATTATAATGATCGGACCCACCGGGGTCGGGAAAACAGAAATTGCCAGGCGTCTGGCTACCCTTGCTCAATCGCCTTTCTTTAAAGTTGAGGCTTCAAAATTCACCGAGGTAGGCTATGTGGGACGAGATGTCGAATCCATGGTTCGGGATCTTGTTGAAATCGCGATCAGTATGGTGAAAAAAGAAGAGCGGGAACGCCTTCAGGGACTTGCTGAGGCCAATGCCGAGGAACGCATTCTTGATGTTCTGCTTCCCCCAGTGAATCCACCAAGCCATATGCAGGCAGGTCCCGATGGTCTCAACTCGTTTGTGACAAGTAAGGATACGCTGGACGTGGAAAAACTTCCGGAGCAGGTAAAGACTGGTGATTCCACCCGCGAAAAATTTCGGGAAATGCTGCGGCAGGGGAAACTCGACGAACGGGAAGTGGAACTTGACCTTGAGGAATCCCGTTCCACACCCATGGTGGAAATAATGACCACATCCGGGATGGAAGATATGCAGTCCAACCTTCAGGATGCCTTCAGTAAGATTTTTCCGAAAAAGAAAAAGAAACGCCGGGTGAAAATTCCTGACGCCATCAAAGGCTTGACCCAGGAGGAAATGGAACGTCTCATCGATATGGATAAGGTGACCAGTGAAGCCCTGAAACGTACCGAGGAGTCCGGTATCATATTTCTTGATGAGATTGACAAGGTCGCTTCACGAAGCTCAGGGGGGCATGGCCCCGAGGTGTCACGTGAAGGCGTGCAGCGGGATCTCCTTCCCATCGTAGAAGGGTCCACTGTCACCACAAAGTATGGAATGGTCAAGACTGATCATATTCTCTTTATAGCAAGTGGTGCTTTTCATCTCTGTAAGCCATCTGATCTTATTCCGGAATTACAGGGTCGTTTTCCCATTCGTGTTGAACTTACTCCTTTGGGAAAAGATGAATTTGTACGTATCCTGACTGAACCTGAAAGTGCCCTGGTGAAACAGTATATAGCCATGATGGCAACCGAAGGTGTGGAACTTGTCTTTGAGCCGGAAGCTATTGAAGAACTTGCCGCTATTGCTGTTGAAGTTAATGAGAACACAGAAGAAATTGGCGCGAGGCGTTTGCATACCGTAATGGAAAGAGTTCTTGACGAGCTCTCTTTTGATGCAAGTGAGCGTGGAGAAGAACAGTTTGTGGTGACCGCTGCCTACGTAAAGCAACAACTTCAGAGTGTGGTTGAGGACAGGGATCTCAGCCGATTTATCCTCTAATATATTTGAACAATTAGGAAGCAAAAAAGTATGCGCTATATTGATCCGGACCTGAAATACTGCCCCCAATGTGATGAAGAGTACCGAGAAGAAATAATCAGCTGTGCGTCATGCGGTGTCCCACTTATAACGGGCACCGAAAGGCAGGCGGCGGAAGAGGCGGCTAAAATAAAACTTGCTTCACGATCCATGGATATATCCCCTGATGACGAGCTTGTGAATATCAGGAAAGGTCCATTGGGAGAGATGAAACAGCTGCAGGCTTTGCTCGGTTCTGAAAATATCCCATCACTGGTTGCGGGAGAAAAAAGTAATTGTGGTAAAGGCTGTTGTGGCGGAGATATGTATCTGCAGATAAAAAGGGCAGATGGGGAGGATGCAATGGAGGTCCTGGCTCAGGAATTCAAACGAACCACAGCGCTCGATTCCCATGATTTAAGTAATGTACACGCAGTCTTTGATACAGGGGCAGCAAAGTCTACCTGCCCCGCCTGTGGAACCATGTTTTCAACCAGCGAGTCCACCTGCCCCGATTGTGGTCTGTGTTTTTAGGGGTACCGCCTTTAAAGAAAAAAACTTATTAAACCTTTGTTGGAAGCAGCACAGATTCATTGTTGCGAAAGATTGCAACCCGGTTACGGCCCATATGCTTTGCATGATAGAGGGCGGTGTCTGCGGTGTTGATCAGATCATTTTTGTTCTGAGTGACCAGTGAAGAGAGACTTGAAACACCAAGGCTGATGGTTACCAGGATAAGTTTGTCTTTATGATAATACCCCTGCCGTTCTACAACGAGCCGTAACCGTTCTGCAACCAGCCCGGCTTTATGAAGATTAGCCATGGGAAGAATAATAAGAAACTCTTCACCACCATAGCGACAGATAACCTCTTCATTACGGAGATTGAGGGCAAGTGCCGAGGCAACATTCTTTAGTATCATATCCCCAGCTTCATGTCCGAATGTATCATTCACTTTTTTGAATTTGTCGATATCAATCATTATGGCACTGAGGTCACTTCTATGTCGAAGTGCTGTGGAAAACTCTTCTTCAAGACGAACCAGGCCGAAACGCCGGTTCAATATATGGGTTAGCGAGTCATAGGATGCCATCTCCTGGATTTTATTGTGGAGCAGTGCATTTTGCAGGTAGGGTGCCATGTAACTTGCGTAGGTCTCAAGCATCTCCTTCTGAATGCTTTCAGAGACTTTACTGTCTCCGCAGGCTGCGATCAAAAGGCCAACGGTGCTCTTGTCTGCTATCAGAGGGATAATACGGATAAATTTTGGTTTGAAGGTGCCTAAAGGGGTGCTAATGGTAATCCAGTTGAAATTATTTGCCTCGGTATCAATGGTGTGGATAGTGCCGGATTCAATGGTGTCGCTGATGGTACCCTGCCAGGGTTCAAGTTTGCGTGGCAGTTTGTCATCCGTGTCAACGTCATGGCTGGCAAGGAGAATCATCTCATCTTCTATTTTTCCGTACAGGACTCCTGACGTAATACAGGTGGTCTCTATAAAGTACCTGAGGATAATATCACTGGTTGTGTCCAGATCAATATTGGCTGAGAGCGTTGCAACAATTCCTCTGAAACTGGCTTCATGGTTCAACCGCTGTTCAACAGTACTGCTCATGGTGTTAAATGCCTGGGTGACCTGGCCGATCATGTCATTGCTTTTTACTTCGATTTCGTAGCTTGTCTGGCTATGTTTTCTGCTGAACATGGCGGAACGGATTTGTTTGTTGACCTGGTTCATTCCTTCAACAAGAAATCGAAGTTGCTTGGAAACGACGAGGGAAAAAAGCATGTAGTTCGCAACGCCAACGGTTATTCCTGCAGTTATGCACATCAGGGTGAAACTGATGGAAACGGCACGGGGGTCACTGAAATAGACTTTCACGATGGGTGGAAATGCTACCCCCATGGCAAATCCAAATGTGACCATGCAGAGAAAGAGAATCAGAAAGACATTCTTGAGTTTTCCCTTGGGTGCGTTTCTGATGTCGATCTGGTATTCGATTGGTGACGTATTTTTGAGGAATTGGTCTGTCATTGTTTTAGGAGGCTTTTGCCTGGCCCCAGCGTTTTTGTTTGTGACTGATAAGCGTTTTTTTTCTGTATGACAGCGCTTTGTATCCAAGAATTTTTTCGGTTTCATCCGTGAATTCGCGGCATGGTCTTACTGTCAAATCCTTCAAAATTTCAATATCGACCTCTCCCTGGCCGGGAAAATGCATGGTAAGAAGCAGGGGGCAGTTACCGTGGTAGCGGTATAACACCTGTTTCAGGGATTCCAGACGTTTCCGGCTGATCTTTTCACTGTTAAGCTTGATTTTTATTGACTCCGTATGCTTTTCTCTGGCCTGGGGCAGCAATTCAAGGGATTCGGCAATAATCTTTGGCCCTCGTTCATCGATTTGCACGGTTCCCTGAACAATTATCGTTTCAGTGGACGAGAGCAGGGGGTAACATTCTGCAAAAGTATTTGGAAAGACGATAACCTCCACAGCATTTAGAAGATCTTCAATGGTAATAAAGGCCATAAGATCGCCTTTCTTACTTTTCAGCTGCTTACAGCTGCGGATTAGTCCGCCAATCCTTACCGGCTGATCTTCACTATATTCAGCAAGACCAGCAATGTCAGTGTCGGTGATGGTTTTAATCTCTGCAATATCCTCATCAAGCGGGTGGCCGGTAATATAGAAACCAACAGTTTCCTTTTCCATGGTGAGGCGCTCCCGTTCTTCCCACTCAGGAATATCAGGAAGGATAATTCCGCTTTTGTCCGTTGTGTCCGTTGCAGGAGACAGGCCAAAAAGAGACATCTGACCGCTTTGTTTGTCACGTTGTACAGCCTTTGCTTTGTCCATGGCCTGGTCAACAATGGCCATGAGTTGAGAACGCCTGCAGCCCACCGAATCAAATGAACCTGATTTGATAAGACTTTCGATGACTCGTGAGTTTACTTTTCTTGAATCAACACGGTTACAGAAGTCTTCAAGGGATGTGTATTTTCCACCAGCTTCCCGTTCCTCAATGATTGAGTGGAGGGCAGACTTCCCGACATTCTTTACAGCGGCAAGTCCAAAACGGACCCTGTCGTTATGTACCGAGAAATCGATAAGTGATTCATTGATGTCAGGAGGCATCACTTCAATGGAATGCTCTCTGCACTCATTGATATACGAAACAACCTTATCCGTATTGTTCATGTCGCAGGAGAGGAGGGCGGCCATAAACTGGGCAGGATAATGGGCTTTGAGGTAGGCGGTCTGGTATGAAATAAGGGCGTAGGCAGCAGAATGGGATTTGTTAAAGCCGTATCCCGCAAATTTTGCCATCAGGTCAAAAACATACTCAGCCTTTTTTTCATCAACATTGTTTTTCTTGGCACCCTCCATGAATTTGATTTTTTCTTCATTCATGACCTCGACTTTCTTTTTCCCCATGGCCCGCCGTAAAATATCGGCATCACCCAGGCTGTAATTTGCCAGAATGTTGGCAATTTTCATAACCTGTTCCTGGTAGACAATAACGCCGTAGGTCTCTTCAAGAACGGGCTTGAGCTGTGGCAGCGGGTAATTGGCAGTGGCCCGGCCATGTTTGGTCTCAACAAAATCATCAACCATACCGGAGTCGAGAGGTCCCGGACGATAGAGAGCAACAAGTGCAATGAGATCGCTGAACTGTGCAGGTGCCATCTTTACCAGTAGTTCACGCATCCCTGAACTTTCAAGCTGAAAGACACCTAGGGCGTCTCCCGAGCAGAGTAGTTCAAAGGTCTTGATATCATCCATGGGCAGAGCGTTGATGTCAAGGTCAGTACCAATGTCCGCTTTGATGTGTTTTAAAGCGTAGTCAATTACGGTGAGGGTTTTGAGTCCAAGGAAATCGAATTTGATGAGCCCGGTCATTTCAGTATGCTTCATATCATACTGGGTTAATGTCTCTCCTTCTTTTCCCTTGCAGGTAGGCAGATACTCAACCATGGGTTTTGGGGAGACGACCACGCCGGCTGCATGGGTGGATGTATGGCGAGCAAGTCCTTCAAGGGTCTGGGCGACTTTTATAAGTTCCGCAATGCGTGGATCCTTGTTTGCTGCATCAGCAAGACGTGGTTCCTCGTCGATGGCCTTGTCAATGGTCATTTTCAGGGCATCGGGAACGAGTTTTGCTATTTTGTCCACTTCATTGAATGGAATATCCAGTGCTCTGCCAACGTCCCGGATAACGCCCTTTGCCTTCATAGAGCCAAAGGTGATAATCTGGGCCACATTGGGAGCGCCACCGTACTTCTGACGGACATAGTCAATCACTTCACCGCGCCTGTCCTGGCAGAAATCAATATCAAAGTCAGGCATACTGATTCGTTCAGGATTGAGAAATCTCTCGAAAATAAGACCGTAGGGAATCGGGTCAATATTAGTGATACGCATGGCATAGGCTGCCAGACTGCCGGCTCCGGATCCACGACCCGGTCCAACGGGAATTTGATGGTCTATGGCCCAGTTAATAAAGTCAGCAACAATAAGGAAATATCCGGGAAAACCCATGGAATTGATGATGCCGATTTCATACTCAAGACGCGCCGTATATTGTTCTTTCACCTCTTTGCTGAAGGTTCCTGCTTCCCGCATTGCAGCAAAGCGATCCTTAAGGCCATCCCGACATGCATCAATAAACATTGTTTCAAGGGTCTCACCTTCGGGCACGGGAAATTCTGGGAAATGATACCCCTCAAGATCAATTTCAAGATTACAGCGATCGGCTACTTCAATGGTGTTTGCAAGTGCCTCGGGGTGATCCCTGAAGCTGTCCTGCATCTCCTCTGGAGTTTTAAAGTAGAAGGTGTCTGAGGAAAAGCTGAAATGTTTTGGGTCATTAATGGTTTTGCCGGTCTGAATACAGAGCAGGACTTCATGGGCGTGGGCATCTTCCCGATTCAGGTAGTGACAATCGTTGGTGGCAACGAGTTTGATTCCGAGTTCTTTGGATATTGTAATAAGACCATGATTGGCGGTCTTCTGTTCAGGAATTGAGTTCTCCTGAAGTTCCAGGTAGAATCTGTCTCCGAAAATATCCTGGAATTGTCTCGCTTTTTCTCTGGCAGCATCAAGACCTTTGTGAACGACAAGCCAGGGAACTTCTCCATGAAGACAGGCGCTGAGGCAGATTAAACCATCACTGTGGGATTCAAGTACCTCCATATCAATTCTGGGTCTGGAGTAGAATCCCTCAAACTGCGCAATTCCGGAGAGTTTCATTAGGTTCTGGTAGCCCTGGTAATTCATGGCCAGCAGAACTATATGATAGGCTTTGGTAGGAGCAGAGGCATTACGCTCTGTTCGGTGGCCGGGTGCAATATAAAATTCACACCCGACGATGGGTTTTATTCCTTTGGCCTTTGCCTTCAGGTAAAATTCCAGCGCCCCGTACATGGCACCATGGTCGGTCATTGCGACGGATTCCATTCCATACTTCTTACACTTGGCAAGGAGATCTGGAACGCGAATAGCGCCGTCGAGGAGACTGTATTGGGTGTGGACGTGGAGGTGGGCGAATCCGGCTGACATGTTTATTTGAGTCCCTTTACACCCTCCTGGAGGGTATTTTCAAAAATACAACCCTCTGTGTCAGCACCGGTGAAATCAACCTGAATGAGGTTTGATCCGGTGAAGTCAGCGCCTGAGAGGTTGGCATCCTTAAGATTAGCACCCGGCAGGTTTGTGCTGAGCAGGGTGGCGCCTGAAAGGTTGGCACCTTCAAGATTGGCACGACGCAGATTGGCACGACTAAGATCAGCTCTTTTGAGGTTGGCACCCTTGAGGTTGGCACCGACAAGATATGCCTTGCGAAGATCGGCATCTTCAAAGTTGCAGTTGGGACAATCCTGAGCCATTGTCTTCACGCTGTGTTTTACCTCTTCCTGTGAGGTACTCGAAACACTGTTCGTAGAAACGGGGACAGGAACTGGAGTGGCTTCAGGGACGGATTGTGTAGTGGTTGGTTCGTTGGAACGGCGGGTTGCCTGTCCCTGACTTAAGCTGCTACGGACATAGGCTGTTTTTTTGTCTTTTTTGTTCTTGATGGCCATTCCCTGGGAATTACCGGAAGAGGCCTTTGCAGTGTAGGCAAGTGCGCCATTACTGGTAAACAGGAGGTACTGATCGCTCTCGGGATCCTTATAGGTTGAATAGCAATTTATATCACCAAAATACCAGACGTTAAATTTGATACAGAGTTTTCCATCACTTGCAATATCCCAGGTTCCGAAATCAGTGCTATTGTTAAAGATAGAACCCGCAGAAAGGGAACCATCCTGGCTGAAATAGATATAGGAGTCAAAGTCGGAAGAAATGAGGCGAAGCGTGTTTCCGGAGGTCAGGTCAAATATTTCCTGAGTATTTAATGCAGCAGCTCCTTTTTCCTCAGCTCTGTTGGCAGTGGATGGCGCGCAGTTTGAAAGAGCTAGAAGGACGAAGATGCATAAGAGTTTCGATAGGTAGTGAGTCAAAATCTTTCTCCTGTAGAAGAGGAAATGAGCAAAGGTACAAACACAGGGGAGAACATACCATACTCATCGTGACAATGCACTTTGAAAGGGCCATAAAAATCACGATATTCGGAGAAAAATATATGGAAACTGTCAGGCTTTTATGTTGAAACGCTCCTGTAGTTTTTGGTAGGAGACGAGTGTTTCCTGACGTTCTGATGGGGTTAGGAAGGATTCCAGTTTAGTTCTGAGGATTATGGGATTCATTTCAGAATCGATGGCAATAACACCCTCCATGATAATTTTCTGCAGCAATAATTCCTGGTTGGTACGTTCTCGGAGAAAGGAGGCGAAGGGAAGGAAAAAGAAATTGGCAAAGACGATGCCGTATAGCGTTGAAGTAAGGGCGATGGGGACAGCCTTTAAAATAACTGATGTATCTCCAATACCACCAAGCATGGAGATGAGTCCCACAACACTACCGGTGATCCCGAAAGCAGGGAAAAAGTCAGCAATGGTCCGAAGGACACGCTCTGAATCTTCTCGCCGCATTCTGAAAAAATAGATTTCAGTATTGAGAATGTCGCGTATCTGTTCAACTTTGTAGCCATCGACAAGGCAGCCGAGAGCACGTCTTAAAAAAAGGATGGAGGTCTCATTCTCTTCCTCCTGAAGGGAGAGAATTCCCTGCATTCGTGATTTAATGGATAGATCGATCAGGATACGGACAATCTCAGTTTCTTTCTTGATTTTTTTACCATAATTTGCCCGCAGTACCTTTGAAACAATGCCTAGCTGTTCAATCTTAAAACTGAGCAGTGCGGCCCCGGCAGTTCCACCCAGTACAATTAGGATTCCTGAGACATTAAAATAGAGACTAAGGTTTCCATTAATAAAAAAGCCTAAACAGAAAATAAGGATACAGAGGAGGAGTCCGATAAAGTTTTTATTTTTCATAGGGGTATATTTTTTATAGGAGGTTATCCGAAGTTGCTTTTATTGCTGGGGCCAGGCGTTTGGAAATAATGATTTCGACACGTCTGTTTGCAGCACGATTCTCGACATTGGTATTTGGTCTTCTCGGTCGCTGGGACCCGTAGCCTGAAACAATAAACTGTGCCGGGTTCATTCCCATTTCATTAATGAGGAATCTGGCAACACTGCTTGCCCGTACAACTGAGAGTTCCCAGTTTGAGGCAAAACGGGAAGAGTGCATGGGTTGATTGTCTGTGTGACCTATGACGTTGATCATATAAGGAGAATTTTTAATGACTGCAGTAAGTTTTGTAAGAGATTGCCTGGCAGCATTTGAGAGGTCAGCCTGACCGGTATAAAAGAGCAGATCCCCGGTAAGAATAATGCGCATGGTTTTATCGGGTACAAGATCTATGGAGGCAAACTGATCCAGCGCACCGTCGCTGAGAGCCTGTTGACTCATGTCATACATTTCACTGAATGTCGTCGTTTTCTTGACTTCTGGCAACGCCTGCTCTTCTGCTATGATGATAGGTGCAGGCTCTATGATGTCTTTTGGCAGGGGGGAGGGGACGGGAGAAGCCATTTCAGGGGGATTGGATTCGGAAATTCTGGATTCATCAACTGCTTTGTCCAGGGAAGGTTCGACGTAAACGGTATTTTCTTCGAAGATCCCATCGACATCAATATCGTTGATTTGAATTTTTTCGATCTTTTTTACTGTTCCAGAGTTGATTAGAGGGGCAGGCCGATTCAATGGCATGATAGGAACAATAAGATCACCGTCACCCAGGATATCAAGAGCTTCTGTTGTGCTGCCGCCTATGATTTCCGGAGTGTTAGTCAGGAGGAATTCTTCGTTAGATGCCTGATAGACAAACATGGTCAGGAAAAGAATAAACATGGTCATCATCAGATCCGACCAGGCAACAGACCAGTGCACCGGGCGTGAAAGGCGCGCGCGATAGAAGGAATCTTCGATGACAAAACTGTTCATTGAAAAGCTTCCGCCACCTGAAGGGTGTGTCGGATAAGTGTGTGAACTAACAGTATCCGCCCCTTCGGGTACATCAGTTAAAGAGTGGTCTGTTGCAATATCTGGCTGCTCGCTCATGTATGGTGTCTTGGGTGCGGTTTGATTAGGTACCTGTAAATCCTTACTCGTATATATATCGGTAGAAAAGCTGAAAATCAAAAGGAATTTGTGAGTAGGTTATTGTTCAGGAGAGCGTTGTTCGTCGTATGGATGATTGGTTTTCAATTTATAAATCCGCGGATAGTACTGTTTTCCTTGCTGGTCAGCCACTTTTTATCGATATCAATATCAAATTTCATTGTTTAACTGCCTGTATGAAAATATTTCATTTCATACACACTCGATCTGACTTGTCCGGTCTCAAGGGAGGGACCAACCGGCAATGAGGTAGTACCATCGAAAAACGCTGGCAATAAATGGCAAAACTCCAGAGTGTCGTACACCGCACGCTCTTTCATTGCTTGTAGTGTGGTGATGTGTGGCTCATTGGTTACCGTGTCAAAGTAAGTTAATTCACCCGTCACGTCTGATGGAGTATAGTACTTGTGCTGATGGTACGAAAGTTGTTTGATCGCTTGTAAACTTTTGGGGAGCAGTGGTTCGCTAAGAGCCATAATATTGACCAAAAAACCATTGATAAAGAGTTTGCGCGCATAATTAAAATTTTTGTAAGATCTTAATATGTCATCAATAATCAATCGCACACCATATTTCTTGTATTCTATACCGTTGGAGAAAATCACCTCTAGATACTGCCTGGCATCTTTGTACATGGCACTGATATCATATGCCTTGTGGCTATTTGCATCTTTCTCCAAGCAGCAGTCGATTACACATTCGATTTCGCGATGTTTTTGCACAGCAATCTTTCGTTTAACAGGATCTGTGTCGTAAGAGTTCCCGGTCATATAATAGACGAAAGGGTGAAAATTGATATCGACGAAGATATGGGAAGCAAAACCGATTGTAAAGGCTCGTACTACCGCCTTATCAGGTTTGTCGGCTTGGTTGTACAGATTAATCAGTCCCTCGACAAAATAGAAACTATCTTCTTTGTTGGAACCATGAAACTTGTCAGGCAACCTAGCCAGTATTTCTTTGTCCCTTTTGATGTAGTAATAGAGCACATCATGAAAAACAGCACCTAGCAAGACAACGTTTCTGTATTCAGGTCTGATATTGATCGTTCTATGTTTGCACACTTCATCGGCTATCAGCCAATGGGTCACTTCTTTTGGCATCAAGTACCCTTTTATAATGACATTATTTGTACATTTTTCATCTGGTCCCTTTTACTTCACGTATGCGCGAAAAGCTTTTTTTGTCAATTATCATATATCGTTTAGGTGGGTTCAAAATTTCGGAGTATCCTCCAGCTGGTCAATCCACGCTGAGGTCTGGCCATGTTATCAAGTTACAACTAAAGATTAACATCCCTATTGTTCTTTGAACTCTCTACTGTGTAGATGTTGCAGGAGTTGCTCCGGGCTATTGATAAATTGCTCAACATCTTTGCTGAGAGCGAAGAATTCATCGTTAAACCCTGAGATAAGGTTACGCTGTTCCCATCGTGAAATGTAGTAGTCTATAAGTTCAGGGAGTTTTGAGTAAATGGTCTGTTCCGGCCACGGGTCAATAAATGAAGATCTTCTGAGTTTGCTGTTGTCCAGAGTCTGTGTTTTATAGAACTGGCTTAAGAACATAAGTTCTGCTGGCATTTTAGTGTAAATTCCAATCCTTAACAGTCCTTTGAGTAACCTTTTCAGAACAGCTGAGCCAAATTGTGCAACCGGGAGTGGCAGGAAGATATTTCTTGGTTTTTTGACGCCCAGAAAACTTTTTATTGTCTGGATCAGGTGTACAAGCTCAACAGGTTCTGAATCGACAAAATTATAGAATTCCCCGGTGAATTCATCGCGGTTGATGAGGGCATGGTGGATGAAGTATGGGACTTTTTCAGCATTGGAATAGGAGTGTTGAACTCCTTTAGCCGTTAAGAAAAGTGGCATTGCCTGATCGGCAATCGAGTGAAGCAGGCGATGGAAACCCTGGGTTTTGTGGTCGTGTTGTCCATAAACGATACCGAGCCTGATGGCTGTGAAATCGAGCCCTTCCTTCTCATACATATGCTGGAGTGTTCTCTCGCTCATGAGCTTTGACTTCGCGTAATTGGAAAGAGTCGGGCTAAGGTTAAGTTGTTGCTCCTCTGTGAGGAGTCTTCCCATGGGGAGAACAGCAGCTGAACTGATGTGAATATAAGGAATCTTGAGGTTAAGGGCAATCTTTGCCAGATTGATACAGCCCAGATAATTGATTGTATAGGCGAGTTGTGGATCGGCGTCAATCGCTGCAATTGCGGAGTTAATTATAAAATCTGGCTTCCAGCGTCTGGTGTAGCGTTCTATGTCCTTTTTGCTGCCAAGGCTCATAGTTTTCGAATTAGGCGAAAGGATTTCAATGTTATTACCGCAGTACGATTTGAAATAATGGACCATGGTTCCACCAATCAGACCGGTACCGCCAACAATGATGCCCCGCTTTTTTTTTGATTGCCGTGTCATTATGCTTTGAGTATCAGGTATCCTGAGTTACTGTCATTGAAGAATGATGGGAACTGTTCCTGATCATCTCTTGTTTAACAGAAGAAAATTAAAAAAAACAGGTGAAAGGAATTAGTAAGCCTGCCATACCCATTTTTTATACACTGTACCCTACAGGATCAACAATGAAAATCATGATCTGTTTTCTGGTTGTATTGTTTTTAGCTGCCCCTATCTTTGCCATGGATACTCCTCAGCAAACGAGAAGCTGTCATTGCTTCCAGGATAGAGTTTTTGATCCGGATCGAAAATTTGCTGCCGACAAGTACCTGCTTACCACCAGCTTTAACTCCTTTATCTCTGCAAACTTTCATATTTCTAAAAGTCAGATTGTTATGATGAAAATGAAAGGGGGAGTGGATCCGGACGATCTACTTATCGGTCTTTTTGTCGCTCGGATTTGTGATGTAGAGGTCAACAGTCTACTGGCCATTTTGGACAGTGGTGGAACCTGGAAGCAGATCCTGACGTCTCGGAGTCTCAAAAAAAATGAAAAAAATAAAAATTTATTGAATACTCTTCTTGCTGCTATTGATACTGAAGAAGCGGCAGTGGAGGTGGTCACCGATCAGTTGGTAAAAGAATTTTTCAGAGTGTCGGATTTAGAGATTGCATCGTTACGTGAGGAAGGTGCAACAGGCCGTGAAATTGTACTTATTTACCTGATGGAGCGCTATGGGAAAACCGATGCGACCGCAGCTGATATCCTGAGTATGTACACCAAAAAGAAAATGAGCTGGGGAGAGATCGCCAGTTATTTTGGACTTACTCCTAAAGAGACCGGGAAACTTCTTCAGAATCAGGGTTGAGGAATTACACCTGATCCAGCAGTTTTGTTCTGTGTAGATATTCTAGAGCGTGCCAAAGGTCGTCTTCGCTATGTGGTTCAAGAGTTACCAGTGGATGAAGATTGTTTACCGCCAGGAAATCGAAAAGACCTTTGAAGTCGAATTTTCCCAGCCCCAGCCCCAGGTGCTGGTCTTTTTCTCCATTATTATCATGAAGATGAAGCTGGCCCAACCAGGGAGAAAGTATGGGGAGCCAGTTCTGCCACGGTGTTTTAGCAAAACTCATAAGATGTCCCACATCAAGACAGAATCGTGCGTTTTCTGAATCTAATTTTGTAAGAACTGTTTCATGGGCATCGGGACTGGTTTCATAGGTGTTTTCAAGCATAAGAATGCAATCCTGCTCCGTTGCAATCCCGAGCAGTTCCTGCCAGGTTTCGGAAGCTGCCAGAAGCCACTCATTCCATTTGTACCCCTGTTTGTTTTCCTCAAAATTTAAATGGCAAACCATGGATTTTGGCTGGAAAATAGTAATCAGCCGAGCTGCCTTTCTTAGTTTGTTGCGGCTGGCATCAAGGATTTTCGGATCCAGGGCTCCGGGAGCAAGGTCAAAAAAAGGTGCGTGGAGGGTACAGGAAAGTCTGTTATTCTTCAGTGTGTGGGCAATTTTTTTGAATTCATCCTCTGATTCTTCGTAGAGACAAAGACCTTCCAGGCCAATTTCAGGTTGAATGCCATGTTGCAGAAAGAGATCAAGGTAGCGATTCTTTAACTCATACCAGGGGGCATTTACGAAACAGCGTGGGGTGATATGTTTGTATTTTGCTTCCATCTTAACGTTCACTCAGGTATTTGATCATTTGGCTCATACTTAATTTAATGCTCGAAGGTCCGGAGCGAATATAGAAATCCTCCTGCCTGCCTATGGAAAGGAAGACAGGACGACGAACCCGTTCACATTCAACAATACAAATTGTTTTGTCTTTGATGATGGCAATTTTGAGATGAATAAATCTGGTGAACTCTGCACCAATATGGGTGTTCAGTAGGTTTTTGAAGTGTAGTCGACACTTGTCTTCATTGTCAAAATTATCTGCCTCTGTGCCAAGAATTGTTCCGGAATCATCCACTCCGATGAGAAGAATCCCCCCATCGCTGTTCATAAATCCGACTACGGTTTTCAGCCATGCTACCTCAATTTCTTTTCCTGGTCTTCCGGAATTCAGGTTGGTTCGCATGGTGGATTTGAACTCAAGAGTGGTGGATTCACCGGCTCTGATGAGTGCTGCGACTTCAGTTTCATAGCTCTGAGTGTTTATATGCTGCTGTGGCAAATCCTTTAACTGATAGCTGTACTTTCGAACAAGAAGGACTGTCATTAGAACAGCAAGTAGAAAAATAGAGCCAACAAGCAGAGCGAAGCGAATCCACTGCCGATGCAGGTCGGAAAAAATATCATCTGCAGGGATGATCACTGCGACCCAGATATCGGGGTTTGATTCGTGGAGCTGGCTAAAGCCAAGCCACCAGTTTTTTCCGCCATTCCTGATGGAGAGTGGTTGGGTGGTCTGTTGTCTGTTTGTTCTGAGCAGGGTTCCCACTGTACTGAGAAGTTGTTCTGAAAGACTGACTTCTTCGACAGAGGCGCTAACTATTTTGTTTAATCGGTCTTTTCCTGAACTATTCAAGGGTATTCCTTCTTTGTCGTAGAGTACAATACGGCCGTTAGGGGTAATCTGAAGGTCTTCCAGAAAGGTCATCAGGCTTTGTGTGGTGAAAGAAACACCTGAGACATGGTTACCGTCCTTGCTGTTACGTATCTTCCACTGAAGGCTTGCTGTGATGACAGTATCTCCAGTCGTTTTCTGAAGATAGGGTTCTGTCATGAAAAATTTGGTGCTGGAAGGGGTGAGCATGGCACCCTGGAACCAGTTAGCAGTGGACATGGTGTAGCGTCTTTCGTTTACGGTCTCCTGGCCTTCAATCTTTCCGTCAACAAGGCGGGAGGTTGTGGCGTTACTTTTGTGGGATTCATCTACAAGCCATTCGTCATTGTGGTGAGAGAGTTGGAAACAGTTTTCGTTTGTATCGGCGATGGATATGGAATGGATGGTTTGTTGAATTTCCATAAGTGCCTGGAACTGGCTGGCGAGAATCTCAGGAGTCTGCATGTTGAACAGCCCGGCTTCCCCCCATTTTCCCAGTATTCTTAAAATATTTGTAAGTGGATCTGTATAAGATTGGAAATGTGCTGCGACCAGAAGGTTAGCCTTGCCTATAATAGAGGTTGAAACCTCACGCTGGGTTTTAACACCCTGGAGCATCACTATGGTGAGAATGGCACCGGATATAACGAAAAGGATAAGCAGGATATCACGAAGAAGACGTCTTTTGATATTTCGTGGACATCCCCGTATCAGGCCGGAAAGTGTTGAAAATATAGGCATAGTGATTGTTTCGTAAACAAACAGATTGGCAGAGAAAACCTTAACAGGTTCAGGAAACTATTCCAGCTCACTGGTGCATAAGCGCAGGGAGATATAGCCAGCGATCCCTGCAAACAGCGATGCCGCAAGAATACCAATTTTTGCATTGAGCAGATGCTGTGCATTGTCAAATGCCAGGCCTCCAATAAAAATAGACATGGTAAAACCGATTCCTGCCAGCAGGCTGACACTTGCGATCATGGGAAGAGTAACACCATCCGGTAGTCGACTTAAGCCGATTTTAATTATCAGCCAGGAAAAGAAGGTGATACCTATAAGTTTTCCACCAATAAGTCCGCCAATGACGCCAATGGTCACCGGGTCTGAAAATGTCGTTCCAAGTGTTGAGAAATCAATGGGTATTCCTGCGTTAGCAAGGGCAAAAATGGGAATAATGAGAAAGGAGACCCATATATGGAGATTATGCTCCATTCGTTGTAGCGGGCTTTCAATACAATGAACAAAATTTTCCATGGATTGGAGGAGTTTTTGCTGTTCACTGTTTTGCATAATGTGCCTGTGGTCCTCCTGAATAGTCTCGAATCTGGTGATTAACTGTCGCATTCGTCTGACAAACGGTATGGCATGACAATGGGAGTTGGCAGGAACGGTGAGGGCTGTTATTACACCAGCAAGGGTTGCATGGATGCCCGATTCAAGCATTCCGAGCCACAAAAGCAGACCAAAGATTACATATGGCAGAGGGCGACGGATTCCTGCAATGTTTGAAAGGAGGAGCATAACAAAGGCTAAACCTGCAAAGAGTAGTGCAAGGAGGTTTATCTTATCTGTGTAAAAGGCGGCAATGACCAGAACTGCGCCAAGGTCATCAACGATGGCGAGTGCCAGTAGAAAGCCAACGAGGGATCGTGGAATGCGCGATCCAAGGAGGGCAAGAACTCCCATGGCAAATGCAATATCCGTGGCCATGGGAACCCCCCAGCCAGCGAGAGCGTCACTGCCACTATTAATTGCAGCATAAATAAGAGCAGGAACAACCATGCCACCAATGGCTGCAGCAATTGGCAAAATGGCCTGTTTGCGGTCTGCAAGCTCTCCAACCAGGATTTCCCGTTTGATTTCAAGACCAACCATAAAGAAAAAGAGGGCCATCAGGCCATCGTTGATCCAGTGCTGCAGAGAGTGGCTTATAGAAAAAAAATCACTGCCAATGGTGAATTTATGATGGAGTACTGCATCGTAAACCGGATACATTGCAGAGTTGGCTAAAACCAGTGCCCCAACAGTACAGCCCATAAGCAGTAATCCGGAGGACGCTTCCTTATGGACAAAATCTTCAAAGGGGGTGAGCGCCTGTTTAAAACTCCGTTGTATTGAATTGCCGTTCAAGACCTTTGAAAGGCAATTGGATGTGTCCTCTTCGTTTGAGAAGTGTTGGTCATTATCAGTCATGGGATCGTTGCACCTGTCATAAGGGGTATTGGGGTGTGTCCAAAAAAGGAAATAACAGAACCTGATCACCATCAAAACTCAGCTTTGCAACCCGGAGCTGTTTCGTGTCGATCATATGGGACGCCATAAACCCATCCATGGGAGCTCTACTGCGGACGTCCAGGCCGCAGATGCCCATATAATCGACCCGAAACAACTCCTCCTCATGCGGGTAGGCTGAGGATTGGTGTGATCAGGTAACAGAATGCTCATTTTCCTGTCATGGAGCCTTTTGGCTTGCTGTGAGTATTGTAATCCTTTCTGTGATTTCATCGGAAAGTTTTGCGAGCCCTCGGCTGAGAGCTTTTGCCAATGCATCAAATCCATCGTTTTCAGGAGGTATCTTGTAAATTGAGATTGTCTGATACAGCATATCCTTCCCGTTAGAGGCAAGAATCTTCCAGCGAACGGTCACAGAAGCATTACCATCGCTATCTTTTTCAAAATGGAGGAAGTTTGTAACGACTTGCAGACTATCCGGTTCCAGGGAATCAGGGAAAATATGGATTCCCTCTGCTCCAAACTCAAGACTCAGATTTGTGATAAGGGCAGTCGTCAGCATTTCCTTGAGATCACCAGCCCATCTGTGCTGTTCCTCGATGGTAAGAGAGTAGCTTGAGTTCTGGGTGACTAATTGTCCCTGGTCAAGAAACGAAGCGATGTGAATCGGCCCCACGAGTATATTAGTCAGGGGTTTGTCAGGAACGGCTGCTGTTTTCTGGTTAATGGGTCCCAGAGTGTAGTAATAGATGGGAAGTGGCTGTTTTATGCATCCGCCAGCCCAAAGAAGCAGGGACAGAGCTGACAGGAAAAAAATTCCAGGAACTATTTTATTGTTCATACCAGGTGAAAACTCCGATAATGTATTGTTGCAAAGAAAGCGTTATCAAGCAGATACTACCCGATTTCTTCCATTCGCCTTTGCTTGATAGAGAGCCCTGTCGGCTTTGCCTATCAGCTTGTCTCTTGTGTCTTCCGGCTGATATTGTGCCACACCGATACTTACAGTTATAGGAAGTGTTTGATTCTGAGAGGAAGTCGGATTGTTTATTACTGCAAGTCGCAGCTCCTCTGCCATATTCGATGCTGTATCCAGAGTACACCCCTTCAGGAGCATGAGAAATTCCTCCCCTCCCCATCTGCATATTATATCTGTTTTCCGCAACCGGGACGTAATGAGCCTGGCAAGATTTTTCAGTACAGCATCTCCAGCTAAATGTCCGTATGTGTCGTTGATTTCTTTGAAATGGTCGATGTCGAGTAACAGTAGCGACAGATTCTCGGGCTTCCGGCTTTGGTCGAGAAGGATAGGATTGACTAACAGATCCAGTGCCTGGCGGTTATAGAGACCGGTTAATTTATCTGTGGTGGCCATATGTTCGATATCTTCCTGGTAGGATGAAATCACGCGATTAATGATGAATAAAATGATGGTGGTAACAACTGCACAGAATAACAGATTGATAAGAAGGGTTTGAAGTAATTTGGCTGTTCCTTCCAGTTCACTCTGAATGACCACGAGATACCAGTCAAATTCTTTGATAAACCGGGTGTTCAGAGATATCGGATGTCCGTCTATTTTGGACTGTAAGGCAACTGTCTCGGTGGAAGTCATTTGAGTCAGAAACTCTTTGCTCTTGAGAAAGATGTTCAGTTGTGCTGTTTGTTGCTGGCGCTGTTTGTCTGAGGTGTTACTGAGTTTGATGTTTCCCAGGCGGTCAATGAGAAAAATATCTCTGTTATAGGTTTCCTGGTACTGGTCGATGAGTTTTTGAACTGCATCCACTGCCAACCCAACCCCGGTTGCACCAATAAAATTCCCCTTGTAATCGTGAACTCGATAATTGATAAAAACGGTCATGGTGTCGTTGTTTGCCTGATCAATGTCCACGTTGATCTCAAAGTCATCTGACATTTTTTGTACTCGAAAATACCAGGAATCACGTTCTTCAGCTTCCTGTACCTGTTTCACAAGGCCATCGGGATGATAGTAATTTCGAGTCTGATCAGAGACGAAAAAAGACGTAATGGTGTTGTATGTTTGTTTGATTTCTGTGAGGTATCGTATGACAGCATCATGGTTCTGTTCTTCATTGATTACCCAGTCCCGCAAAAAGGTATCTGATGCCATAAGGGAAGAGATAAAGATGGGGCGCAGAAGATCGCGTTGGATTTCTGAATAAACAGTATCGCTGGTGAGTGGTAATTCACCGTGAGTCATCTGATCTCTGAGAGAGGCTAGTGAGATGAAGTAGCTGGCCAGGCTGGTAAGCAGGAAACCTACTATCAATAGAATACTTAGAAATGTAATCAGATTTTTTTTATGTTTGAACATGGAGGTGTAATATCCTGCCTGGTAGGTTTGCGTCAGGGCAAATACTTCTGGTCACCATAATCGGCTTCTGGGAACGTATGTGTGAATATTACTCATTATGTTCAGCTTTACCAGGGTTTTGCAAACCAAAAATAAGGGTATCAGGGTTGCGGTGAATGAAATTACTGAGGGTTTCTAGTGATTTAGCTGTCTTTTCCAGCTGCTGCATGGCTTCTGTTAATCGATGGTACAGAGGTGAGTTGGGGCGGATGGTATTTTCTGCCTGGGCAAGAAGGGCGTCAGCATGCTCAAGTGTTGAGTCGATATGGGTGTTCAGTGATGAGACTACGTTATCCGCATGACCGGTGAGAGCGTTGAATTGTTCCAACCCGCCATCTATTTTATCGAGAATCGGGGTGACTTCGGTATCCAGTTTTGAAAGAAGTGAATTCAGGCTCCCAGTAGCAACGAGAAGCTCATCGAGCAACTGCTGGGTTTTTTTCTGGTCCAGGGTTTCGGCAAGACCTGAGCTGAGCTTCTCAAGAGAGGTCAATGTACTGTTGAATTTCTGGTACAGTTCACCAAAATTTACGTCACCTATTACCTTTGAAAATTGCTGCATTTCGGAGGGGAGGGTGGGAATTTCAAAATATTCTCCCGTCTTATCCTGATACACGGCAACACTGTTTTCATAAAAGCCAAGATCTATATAGCGTTTCCCGGTGACAACACTTTTAAGCCTGAGTTTTGCTCTGAGCCCCTGCTTGCACATTGCCTCCATAAATGTGTTGATATCACCTTTGCTGTTTTCTCCATGGTCCTCAATGATCAGGGAAGAGTCAGCGTTCAGTGAAATAAGAACAGGTATGATGATATCCTGGCTTTTTTCTCCATTGGCACGGATATGGATGTTGATATTCTTCACCTGGCCTATGGTGACCCCACGATAAGTAACGTCAGCTCCAATACTCAGTCCGTCAAGTGAGCCTTCAAAATACGTAATCATTAAATTTTCTCTGGCAAAAAATTTATTGCCGCCAAAAATAACAATGGCAGTCATAAAAAGAACAAGAGAGAGGATGACGAATATACCTATCATTACTGGTTGAATGCTTTTGTTTGGCATAACTGTGTGTTGTTCAGGGGGGATCAGTTAAGGATAGAGTTCGGCTCAAAAATTGCCGTACTTTTATATTGTTACTTTCTTTAGCAAGAATTCCGGGGTTACCGGTTGCGAGCATTGTGCGTGTCTCTGTGTCAAGGAAGACTGAATCATCGGCGAGTGCAAAAATTGATGGCAATTCATGGGTGACGATAATGATGGTGGCTCCCAGGCTGTCGCGGATTTCCAGGATAAGGTCATCCAGCATCTTTGAACTGATCGGATCAAGACCTGCTGATGGTTCATCAAAAAAGAGAATTTCGGGATCAAGGGCAATGGCTCTCGCAAGTCCCGCACGTTTTCTCATTCCTCCACTTATTGAAGATGGTGGATATTTAGCAAAACCTTTCAGGCCGACCAGTGCAAGCTTCAGTTCCACAATCTCTGCAATAAGTTTAGGGGAAAGGTCTGTGAACTGCTGTAATGGCAGTGCAACGTTCTCACCAACGGTCATGGAACTCCAGAGTGCTCCCGATTGATAGAGAACGCCACACCGTTGCATTCGCTGAACCCTGGATTGGTGTGAACTTTTCCAGAAATTTTCTCCTGAAAAGAAAATATCACCCTCTGCTGGACGTTTAAGTCCCGTAAGATGTCTTAGGAGTGTGGATTTTCCACATCCTGATCCTCCCATTATTGTAAAAATTGCACCCTTCTTGATACTGAAAGTAAGGTTCTGCTGCAGAATGAAATCACCATAGGCCATGGTTAAATTTTGGACTTCAATGATGGCTTTTGAGGGTGTCATGTCCGCCTAAATCCCAATAACGTTGAAGAAGAAGGTGAAACCGGCATCGGTGATCACAATAAGAACAATGGCTGTTACTACGGCAGATGTTGTTGCCTTGCCGACGGCGTCGGCACTGCGTCCACAGTGCATCCCCTTAAGGCAGCCACAGAAGGCAACCAGGTATCCGAAAACCACGGATTTAATCATTCCAACCAGGAAATGGTTGAGATGAATGGCATTGATGGTCTGTTCGTAATACAAAACCGGACTGATATCGAGAGAGAGGCAGCCAATGAAGAAACCACCGAGTATTCCAATAAAGTCGGCACAGATTGCCAGAAGAGGCATCATAATGATAAGGGCAGTCAATCGTGGCAGCACTAAAAAATCAAGAGGATTGATCCCCATGGTTTGTAGTGCGTCGACCTCCTCATTTACCTGCATGGTGCCAAGTTGGGCAGCATAGGAGGCACCCGTTCGACCAGCCATGATGATGGCCGCCATCATTGGTCCCATTTCTCTGGTCATGGCAAGACCGACAAGGTTTGCTACGTAAACGTCAGCCCCAAACATCTTCAGCTGGACAGCCCCTATAAAGGCCAGGGTGAATCCAACCAAAAATGAAATGAGCGCTACAATTGGAAGAGCTTGAGGACCACAATTGTAGAGAAAAAAACTCAGATCTTTCTTCAGAAAACGGGCTCGTCCAGTAAAAAAACGAATATAGGATAAAAGGATTTCTCCAGTAAACGATAGCATTTCTATGGATTGCTTCCACAGTTCAATAACATGCATGCCGATTTCGGCGAGTATTCCAGGGTTGTTTAATGTGTTATCTGGAGGGGCGAGATTTTTTTTAAGAGTGAGTTGTAGAAGCTTGCGAACACCGGAAGGCAAGCCTTGTGTATCAACGGGAATGGCATGGTTCTCGGCAATTTCAGTAATACGGGAGAGTTCAACAAGAAATCTGCTGTCCCACTCAAGCAAGTGCTTGGTATTAAAAGAAATGGCTTTTGTCTGGGGAGTGAAAAACTGGGCGATATCAGGGAGCGCACAGGGTTCAACTTGAATGGTCCAAGAACCAAGGAAGGTTAGACAAAGTGTGTTGAAGTTATGCTTTGCCTGCAGGGAGCAATCTGGGGTCATTGGACTATATCCATCGGAGTCACTGTCTGTCCTGGGACGAAGCTGTTTTCAGCGAGAGGAACGCAGGAGACGAAAATGCAGCAGACAGGTGGCAGTTATTAGTGAAAGTATCCCGATAAGATACCATGGAAAGTAGTAAATGGATAGTCTGAAAGCTTCATTTTCAATAAGAGAGACAGTGAAATCAGGGGAAGCTTTGCTTACCGAATCGCGTAGATTAGCTATAATTCCAGCGTAAAAAATCCCTATGAATCCATATGCCGCATTAAATGCGAGTCCCTTATAACTGAGGACGGTTGCACGCTGGTGTGGTTCAGCGATCTGATTCAGATAATGACTGGTGAAAAATGAGGTGAGCATCATGGTTACAAATATCAGTGCCATGGGGAGTATGCCAAGGATAGGGGTGAAAAAAGTCAGGCCCCATAGTGAGAGGAGGGCGAGGCCTCCGACCAGGGCGACGTTAACCGTAGGGCCAAAATGTTCAACCATGGCTCTGGCAATTCGTGGCACAACAAGACCAAGCATCGCAATACAGGAACCAATCACACCAAAACTTGCTTCGGGGAGATCAATGATCCGGTAGTACTGACTGGTCATGGTGACAAGCATGCGAAGCACATGGTCAAAACTCATCCCGAAGAGAATAACTGCCAGGGCCGTAGGAGTATGGAGAATCCAAGCACCAGCATTCAGTGTTATCCTGCTGACGTCCTGTATCCTCTTCAATGCAGTGCTTGCAAGCGCTGGTTTGTTTTTGTCTGTGACGGGATCATGCATCCCCATGGTGGTGAAGAGGGTTAGAATGCCGAGGCCAAGTGTAAGATATATGGGGAAGCGCATGGTGACCTGCTGGTCAAGTTCAACCTGTAGTCCTAACCAGTGCAGGCCGCTGTTTACAGTGTCGGGTGAATAGACCAATGCTCCAATGGTCATGGTGATGATGTAAAAGAAATTACGTACCCGCATCTGAACATCTAAAACTTTCGGCCAGTCCTCAGGGTCTCCTTCTGCCACAAGGGTGTCGTAAGCCATCGCTTCGTCGGCACCACTGGCAAGGGCCTCTGCCAGGCCACTGAGAATACGGTTAAGAAGAAATGCACCGAAGACGAGTTTACTGTTCCCCAGAGGGACAAAGGACAGGAGCATCATTTCAGCGATCATCAGCAGACTAGTGGTGACCAGGAGGCGTTTTCTCCCAATAAGGTCGGCAAGTGCCCCGGATGGTACTTCAGCAAGTACGATGGTGAAAGCCCACACCGTATTGAGCAGGGCAAACTGTTCAATGCTTAGACCATAATCCAGGAAGAGAATTGTGAAAACTGGATAATAGAAGCGTACATTGAAGAATGCACGAAAGGCAATAAAACGCCTTACATTGGAAAAGGTAAAGGGGGAGTGGCTGGAAAAGTTCATACCCCATCATGTGCAGCATAGCTCTGTTTGTCAAGAATTTCCAACTGTACTGAAAAGATTGATGTCGCGTTCCGACAGCAATATTGCGTGCTCTTTCTGTGCCACGATCCTATCTGTAAAACCTGCAACACTTTCGTAGTGAAAATACAGCGAAGATGCGTGTCGCAGGCGCCTTGAACACCAAAAGTGTTGCGTTGGATGAAAAGGAAGCCTTCGTTAAAATTATAGTAAAAACAAGTTAGTAAATGGTTTTTGCTGCTTTTCTGTTTGTTTGTGAAAATTGGCACTGATAATGCTCTATCCAATATAAGAAATATAAGATTATAAAGAAATATGGAGGACGTCATGGCTGTCGAAACAAAAAGTACTACTCAAAAACAGAGTGATGTCGGATATGAAACTTCAAGTTTTGCTCTGGGGACCGGGATGGTTCTGGCAGCCCTTGTGGGGATATGGGGAGTGATTTGTCTACTGAGTGCTTTCGCTACTGTTGGTCCTTTAAATGTGATCAAAGGATATCTCTCAGCTTTGCTTGGATAAAAAAACAATTGGTGTATTTAAAAATACTTTAACAGGAGAATGTCATGGCCGAGAACAATTCAAAGACAGCAGGAAGAATTATTTTAGTGGCAGGGTTAGCAATGTGTCTCTGGGTTGGAGCTGCTCTTGTAAGCGCCCTTTCACAGGTCGGCTGGTCGGTCAGTACACTTGCCGGACAGTATATGGTTGCAGTCGGAATGGTTAAGCCTCTCCACACTCTGGTTGATTACTACACCCACATTAAAGGAATCGAGTATTTACTCTGTGTAGCATTTTTCGTTGCATTCCCGGTATTCTTTAAATATGTAAATAAGGCACCAAAAGCTGCAGCTACACTCAAAAAGTAAGAAAAATACTGGCTAAAAAAAGATAGTGCTTTCTTTTGTCCCTCTTGTTTATCAAAGAGACTCTTTGCTAAGCAAGAGGGTTTTTGTGGAATGGAGTTATTGTGAAGGATAGAAAAAAACGGATTAACAGTATGGGAAGGGGTGTTTTTGGGATGCTGGCAATCGGTACGTTGCCGATTCTCTTTATGAACCCAGGGCAATACTTCTTTGGTCTGATTGTTTGCGGGGGACTTTCATTCGGTCTGGCTCATACCCTGGTCTGAGAGTTGAACTGCCAAATACCACAAAAATATTCTTATTGAAATTTCTCCTGAATTGCACAGAGGACATCGGTTATTTCAAAAAATGCCTGGACGAGTTCAGGGTCAAAATGTTCGCCACTTTCTTTCTGAATGAGGTTATACACCTTTTCTTTTTCCCACGGTTCTTTATAACAACGGCTGGAGCTCAGAGCATCAAACACGTCAGCCAGGGCAACAATTCTGGCAGCCAGTGGTATGTCCTTTCCAGCCAGAGCCTGGTTAGGGCTATTTTTATCTGGAAAGTTCGTCAGGTTTGGATAGCCGGTACCGTTCCACTTTTGATGGTGATGAAGGGTTACTTCGTGGGTCATCTTATCGAGTTCCGTGGAAGTGCTGTTGAAAAGTTCGGCACCAAAAGTGGTGTGTTTTTTTATAATATTGAACTCATCCTTGGTGAGTCTGGCTGGTTTTTTTAAAATGATATCAGAAATGCCTACTTTCCCAGCATCATGGGTCATGGCTGCCAGGCTGATAAGGTCTCGGAAATGATTTATTTCTGAGTCAGGTAGCCCTTTTTTTTTGGCCCAGCGCTGATAGATTTCAACACTGAATGCTGAAACCCGCTGGACATGAGCCCCGGTTTCTTTGGGATCATGAAGAGACGCCATTTTCACCATGCGAAGGATGGTCTCGCGGTTCAGTATACCATGTTCAATAATCATTGAGGCACTATTAGCAAAAAGGCAGGCCATTGTCTTACTTCTTTCAGAAAAGACAGAGGTTTGTCCCTGTTCATTCTGAGCGTTTATAAGTTGTATTACACCAACAAGTGAATCATTAGAGGTGAGAAGAGGGATGGTGAGAGATGAAGCTGTGTGGTAGTTATTTTCTTCGTCGAAGGAAGGGTTGAAACTATAAGGTACGGTGGCAGGAATTTGATAGGCGTCATCAATTGAAACCGTCTGTTTAGTCTGGGCGCAGTAGCCAACGATTGTGTGACTGTCGATGGGAAGTGTCATTTTAGCATACTGGGCAGCTCCGGCTCCATTTCTTCCAAAGAGGGTGTCGTTTTGGACATGGTTGAAAACAAGAGTGTCATTTTTAACAAGATAGATGGAACCGGCATCAGCATTGGCAAGTTTACGGGACTCGAAAAGGATTCGATCAAGAATCATATCCATCCCTTTGAGTTGATTGAGGGAACGAATAATTTCAAGAACAGAGTTGACAGTATTGGTATCTGGTCGCGTTGTTGTTTCCATATCACACCCCTGTCTTTTTTTTATTTTGAAGTCAGTGCCCAGACTCCCTCCCATTGCGGTGGCGGATTCTCCTGAAGAACTTTACATTTGTTAAGATATTTTATAGCCGATGGGTCTTCGTCTACTATTGTATTGAATTGAATCACAGCGGATTCAAAATTTCCAATATAAAAATTCTGGAGAGCTTTTGAGAAAGTTTCTAGAGTTTTTTTCTTTTTCTGATATTCAGAAGGTAAGAAGGGTTCATAAACTCGAATTGGAATTTTCTTTCCAACAACGGTTAAATTTGCAAGTTCCCGACAGAAGAAGGTGTTGTTTAAGAGTTTATAGGTGGATTCGGAAATCATTGTATAGCTGTCAAATTGCTTGTTGGCGCCCTCAAGCCTTGCAGCAAGATTAACAGCGTCACCGAGCATGGAGTAGTCGAAACGATTTGTTGAGCCAAGATTCCCGACAACTGCTGAGCCCGAATTAATGCCGATGCGCATATGCATTTCATGGCCACATTGTTTTAGAAACAGTGGGCGCAATTCCTTCAGTCGCTTTTGACAACGTAATGCGGCAGATACTGCCCGTACCGCATGATCAGGAGTTTCTAAGGGTGCGTTCCAAAAAGCTATTATGGCATCACCTTCGTACTTATCAATCGTTCCCTCTTCCTCAAGGATTATATCTGTCATAGCCGAGAGGTAGTCGTTCAAAAGCTCGATCAGTTGATCAGGTTCGAGATTTTCAGAGATAGAGGTGAATCCTTCAAGGTCTGAAAAGAAAATAGTCAATTCCTTACGATCCCCCCCGAGTTGCAATCTGTCAGGATCTTCTATGAGTTGTTCGATAACATATGGGCTTAGATAATGGGCAAATGAATGTTTGATAAAACGCCGTTTTCTCCCTTCCTGCATATAACTGATCAAAAAGCTGAGAATGATGGTTCCTCCCACGGAGCATTCAAAAGGAAGTATTTCAAAACGAAATCCGATGAAAAAGAGAAAAAAAGACAGAGCAGGCGGAATGAGAAGAAAGAACAATGCAATGATCGTCATATATATCGGACTTGAAAAATAAGCGAGAAGGAGACCAAGGAGAATGGTACTGAAACTCAAAACAAGGATTTTGAGATTTTGACTTAGAGGGCTGATAAAATCATTGTTCAGGAGATTGTCGAGAAAAGTTGCATTGATTTCTACCCCGGAGAAAATAGCACCTACCGGGGTTGGGCGAAGATCAAAAAGACCTGGTGCGGAAAAGCCAAAGAGTACATATTTTTTCCTTAGTTGTCGATTGATTGCAGGATCTGTGTGTTCGCCATCTCTGTAGAGCATTTCATCTTTAATAAGAGTTGCGGCACTTATGCGGGTGTAGATCCCTGGCGGACCCCGGAAACGAACCAGGGCCTGCCCGGATATGTTCATCGGGATCACAGCATCACCAACGCTGAGATGCTGATTCAGAAGAGAAACTTCCGTATCGGGATGAGCGGCAAGATATAAGCCAAGCCCAAGAGAGGGGAGTGGAATACCGACTGCGAAGACCAGTGGATGGAGAGAACGGTAAATACCATCTTGATCTGGATCATGATGAACATTGCAGAGAACAGCGGCGTTTTGGGCGACTTCCGGGATGGGCATGGTGAGGAAGTTGTACGAAGGTGTATTGTCTGTTTTTTTGACAAGCGTGGCTGTGGTTGCAAGGGAAGGAAGTGGAATGTCATCTGGCCATGTGGAGAGTTTTCCGTGGATGTTGCCAGGAAATATTGAGCCGGCTGCAAAATTTTTACTCTTCGCAATAGCTGTGCCGAGTGCAGTATCGTCAGAGACCCCAAAGCTTGACGATTCGGTAAAAAGGACATCAAAACCAATTCCCCTGGCCTGATGCCGATTAATGGTATCCAGGATGGCACCATAGAGTTCACGGGGCCAGGGCCAAGAGATGCCCATGTTTTTCTGGGCCCATTCCAGGCTTTGCTGGTCGACCAGTACAATAGTGATATCCTCACTACGAGGAGAAGGCGAAGCCAGCATCATACTCTGAGTATCCCAGACTTTGTTTTCCCAGGCAGTAAGCATTCCCGATTGCCAGATGGCTATAGCAAGAAGAATGCTTACACCTGCTGCCCCAAACGCCTGAAATAATCTGTTCCTTCTTTTATTTTTCATACCCCCTTCATTGCGGCCTGAAAACGTGAAATGCGTGATGGGTCGGTTTTTAGTTTGTCCTCTTTTCCAATAATATTACTGATGTCTTCTATTCTACTCTCCGGGCTAGGATGGGTTTTTGCAAAATCCATTCCTCCGGGTTTAAGATTCTTTTTCATAACTTTCAGCATTTCAATAAGTCCCTGACCGTTATAGCCTACTCGTTGCAGTATCATAACAGCTGTCTCATCTGCCTCAGTTTCAAACGAACGGGAGTAACCACTGCTTATCATAGTTGAGGTGATGTCTCCTATTGAATCTTCAAAGGTGTTGGTTAAACTGGCAATGTCTGAGTTCGCAAAATTTTTGGTTCCCTCAAGGGCCAGAATTGAAGTTGCTTTGGTGATTCTGTCCTTTTCGATGGACTGCAGACCATGCTTGTGCTGGACATGAGCTATTTCATGGGCCAGAACAGCTGCGAGTGAATTTTCATCAGAACAGCATTTCAACATTCCGCGAGTAACAAAAATGAGACCTGAAGGAGTGGCAAAAGCATTGATTTCAGGAGAGTCAAGAACCATAAAGTGATATCCGTCGTAGAGTTCTGGCAGGTCTGAGAAGCGGGATAATGTCTGTCCCAGAAGGTTGATATAGGAAATGGTCGGAGCATGTTCATAGGGCTGAAATTTTTCAAGAACGATGGCTCCAATAGTTCGACCGATATAGTACTCCTGTTCTGGGGTGATATCTTCCAAGGCCTTGGAAACTGCATTATAACTTTTCGTTGCTGAATCGACATACTTCGTTGCCGAATTTAAGGCGGAGGATATGTCTCCAAAACCAAAGCCCTGGAGAAGCATGGACGAAGCGGTTAAACCCGCACCTGTGAGGCCTATACGGAGGAAACTTCTTCTATTCATGTTCTTCACACTTCACCTCCTGTAGGATGGAGATTACCGGCCTTGAGGAAGGCTTCAATTTCTTCCTGGGAAACAGAGCTTTTCTCCATTTTATCCACCATATTAAAATTGGCGTTTGCATTCCGCTGGCGAAACTTTTTCTCAACCTGCCGGTTAAAACCTTTACCGGCGAGGGCTATTTCATCGGAATCAGCAGCTTTAGAGATATCGCCGGCATGGGGTTTGAGTACAATCTCTTTAGTGGTCATGGCGGAGCTGTGCAGCCATCCCTGATTCCCTCTTGCATCGACCTTAAGCCAGGAATCTTTGGTTTCCAGAACAGCTAAGCGGTCACCATAATGGACAGTTGATATGATTTTTCCGAGAAAAGAAGGACTCTTTCGCAGTTGACTGCTTCGTACTTGAACACTTTGACTTGTCGTCATAAAATCCTCTCCCTTATACGTAGAAATGTAATGAAGTTATTTCTATTTGTATCATGTTCTGTATTGGAGAGCAAAAAACAACAGGAAAAAAAGTTTGGGTGGGGGAGGGAAGTGTTGTCAGGCCGTACTGTGAGCTGCTTATTTCTTCACTACTCACAGGCAGTGGAGAAATAAGCAGTATTGAAGCTTTGCTATCAGGGATTTTTATGATTTTGTCTTTTCATTAGTTTTCTCTTCTTCCTGCTGTTGTAACAGAGCAGCCGCTGCTCCTGCTTCAAGAATTTTTTTGTTTTCTTCCGTGATGTTTGCTGTTTCAGGTAGTTCAACAATAACTTTTCGATGGGCATAATGGATGCCCTTGGCGGCAAGTGCCTCGGAAATTCTGCGGTAGGCCTCTCTCTGAATGACAAATTGAGTTCCTGGCTGTGCCTTGAACTTAACCCTTATAATCATGACAGAGCCCGTGATCTCTCTTACACCTGCAGATTTGACAGGTTGAATAAAGTCATCTTTGAATTCGTCATCGGCGAGCATTGCCTGGCCAACTTTCTTGATGATCTTACGAATCTGGTCGATATCTGCATCGTAGGAAAATTCAAGATTAAATTTAACAATTATACCACCGCGCATAAAGTTGGTGATGGAACCGAGTTCGCTGTGAGGGACGATTTGAAGCATGCCCCGGTGGTGGCGAAGCATGACATTACGAAGGCTTATGGATTCGACGGCTCCTGAGACTGAACCCGCCTGAATATACTCTCCGACGCGGAAAGCATCGTCGAGGAGATAGAAAAAGCCTGAGAAAACATCACTTACCATCTTTTGAGCACCAAAACCAATGGCAAGGCCAACAACCCCTGCGCCGGCAAGCAGTGGCCCAATATCAACACCCATTGAAGAAAGGATTACCAGTGTTACCATCACCAGTAAGGTGGATGCGATAAACTTACGGAGCATGGGAAGCAGGGTAAAACTTCTCCCCCTGGTGGCAGCACCACCCCATTCATCATCATTTTCTTCCTTTTCTTCGTCAACTGGCATGGTTTCAAGGATCTTTTTCTCTATATAGCTGGAGGAAAATTTCCACACGGTTAAACCCAGGGCAACAGCTATGAGCGACTGAAATACTGCTTTGGTGATATTGGTGGCATAGGGGATATACACATTCCATAAGCTCAGTGTCCAGACCAGCAGTGTTACCAGAATTGAAAGGCTCATAAAGCGGGATGTTGTAACATAGAGTTTACGTTCCTTTTCCTTTGCAACAAGGATACTTGCCTGTATTTCTCTGCTGGCAGAGTCTTCGTCCTCATGATTATACATTCGCAGGGTGTTGATGGAAACCCGGACAATCCATTGGCCAAGACCATTAAAAATAACAAAGAGTGGAAGGATTGTCAGGCTCATAAGAAATGCAGAATTACCACGTTGCACACCTGTGAGCTGGTCTCCAAGCATAATGATCCAGATAATAAGGACATAGAGAATAGTGGGGACGTGCCAGAACTGGGCAAACTGCTCAACCACCCAGTTCCGTGTCCCGTTCTGGTCGCTTTTATCAAGGATACGATTTGCAACATAGTGACGACTGCGCATAATCATAAGCACAATGACGAAAACAAGAAAAGTTGCGATAATCATGGCCGTTGATTGCACAGCTGTTTTACTGAGTCCCAGTTCCCGTTGTAAGGCAAGAAACATAATTGCAGTAAAGATATATGAACAAAGAAAGAGGGTTGCCCTATGAACTGTAGCAGCCGTTATGTCATCAAAGGGCAAAACCCGAAGGGCGGCAGAGCCTGGAGAACTGAGTATACGGGACAACTGGGCAAGAAGACGATAAAAAAGAATAGAAAAAAGCAGGGCAAGAAAGACGTAGCGTAATGGAGAGTAGTCAGTACCCGGCAGCATAAAAAAGAAAAGGAGAGCAGCCGTTGCGAAAACGAAAATATGGACCAGAGAGGGGATGGAGAGCATAAGGCCAGCGATAAAGCGCATGGGGCCGTCGAGTACTGGAATGGCTTTTTCTTGAAACTGTTTTCTGAAATTAGCAGTGAAACGACGGGTAAAGTATTCACTTCCCCAGGCGGCTCCAAATATTCCAAAAAGCATTGCCAGAGAAAGTATAAAATTTCCTAAACTCCCCCTGCCGACTTTTCTCGCAACTATGAGGTAATCGCCGGGAAAACTGCTAAGACGGGAAAGGAAACTGCTCGACTTTTTCTTTCTATTTTCACCTTCGTCCAGTAGATGGAGCCATTTGGCAGTCTTTCCAACAAGGCCGCCAGTTTTTTGTGGAGCACTGGTAGAGGGCGTAGGATTACTTGTGAGTTCTGATATCAGCAAACTGCGAACCTGTTCGTCGCTCATCTTGGCAAGAACAGAGCCAATCTGGTCTGGAGCAACTCCCTTAAGTCTTCCACTTTCAGCAGCTGTCTCTTCAACAGCTGCAAGGGGTGCTGGGGAGAGCATGGTAAGAGAGATTGCCAGCAGGCAGAAATAGAGAAAAATGCTATATCTTTTCATTATGGTTACACTATATATTTGACAGGTATAGTTGAGGTGGTATTATTTTTCTTTCGGTGGAAAAAGTCGTTCGCTGCTGCTCTGAATAACCTTATAAAACACCGGCACAAAGAGTACTGCCAGAAAAGTTGCGGCAATCATCCCACCAAAAACAGCGGTGCCAAGGGCCTGACGAGAGGCTCCTCCTGCCCCATTGGCGATCACAAGTGGGTAAACTCCTAAAATAAAGGCAAATGATGTCATAAGGATAGGGCGGAAACGGAGTCTTGCCGCTTCCATGGCCGCATCAAAAATGGACATCCCTTTTTTCTCACGTGCCTCAACTGCAAACTCTACAATGAGAATGGCATTCTTACAGGCAAGGGCAATGAGGAGCACAATACCTATCTGGGTGTACACATTGTTATCCATTTGACGTACCATGAGGGCGATTACGGTTCCAAGAAGTGCCAGCGGCACAGCAAGAATAACACCAATGGAGATTGACCAGCTTTCATACTGGGCGCAGAGTACCAGGTAGACAAGAGCGATGCAGATGGCAAAAATTGGGCCGGGATTGCCGGCATTTTTTTCCTGATACGACATGCCAGTCCATTCTGACCCCATGGAGTTTGGTAGAACACGTGCTGCCGTCTCTTCCATGGCATTCATTGCCTGACCAGAACTGAAACCGGGAGCACCTGTACCGGTAATTGTCGCCGTGGGATACATGTTATAACGGGTAATGATTGCAGGGCCAAATATTTCTTCAACGGAAAGCAGCGTCCCAAGAGGTATCATTTTATCGTCACTGGATCGAACCTGGAGTTTGGCAATATCCTCCACATTGGATCTGGCATCATCCTGTGCCTGGATGTTAACCTGGAAGGTACGGTTGAATTTGTTGAAATCATTAACATATGAAGCCCCAAGGAAGGCCTGCATGGATCCAAATATCTCGGAGAGCTGGATATTCAGGGTTTTGGCCTTGGTGCGGTCTATATCTGCAAAGAGCTGGGGGACATTGGCCCGAAATGTTGTATAGGCCGAGGAGATAATCGGGTCTTTTACTCCTGCCGCTGAAAGGTCATTTGTTATTTCCTGCAGGGCGGGTAAACCAATTCCTGCCATATCTTCAACCTGCAACTGGAATCCACCGGCATTTCCAATTCCGGAAATAGGTGGAGGAGGAAATTGTATAATAATCGCTTCCTTAATTCGGCTTCCAGCTCCTGCCATCTGCATCAAGATATGCTTCATGTCATGTCCGTTGGGGATCCGCTCGGCAAAATCTTTGAAAACCACCCACAGAGCAGCACCATTTGACATTCCGGCACCGTCAAGAAGGGAGTAACCTGCAACTGAAATGACATCTTTTACACCATCCATGGTTCTCAGTGCGTCTTCGAGTTCCTTGACCACGGCCTGGGTACGTTCAAGGGATGAGGCATCGGGTAACTGGACGGCATACATGGCATATCCCTGATCCTCTGTGGGGATAAATCCCGTGGGCAGGCCGGTAAAGCCAGTCCAGGCAGCAACCGCTATACCTGCAAAGAGAACCATGGTGATAAGGGAGCGGCGTACCATAAGATGGACAATGGACTCGTAGGCATTCCGTGATTTGTCGAACATGGCATCAAACCAGCGGAAGAAGATCATCTTCTTTTTGGGGGTGGGCCGCAGGATAATGGCACACAGGGCAGGGCTGAGAGTGAGGGCATTGATGGATGAGAAAAAAGTGGAAGCGGCAATGGTCAAGGCAAACTGTCTGTAAAGCTGGCCGGTTATCCCACCGAGAAAGGCGGTTGGGACAAAAACTGCCAGGAGTACCAGAGTGGTCGCGACGATGGGCCCGGTCACTTCCTCCATGGCGGCAAGAGCACCTTCTTTGGCGCTCATTTTGTGCTCATCCATATTTCGCATGGTGTTCTCCACTACAACAATGGCATCATCAACAACGATACCGATGGCAAGCACAATACCGAAAAGAGTGATCATGTTGATGGAAAACCCAATCAACCCCATTGCGGCAAAGGTTCCAATAAGGGATACTGGAATAGTGATCACAGGGATAAGGGTTGCCCGCCAGTCCTGAAGAAAAACAAAGATAACAACGAGGACTAGAACAATGGCTATCCAAAGTGTTTCTTCAACCTCCGCAATGGCTTCTTCAACAAAGAGAGTGGTATCAAAAGGGATTTTATATTCAAGATCGGGCGGAAAGGATTTTTTTAATTCCTCCATTTTTGCGGCAATCTGTTCTTTCAGGGCAATGGCATTGGCCCCTGGCAACTGATAAATCATCATCAATGCATTTTCATCACCATTGAGCCTGGTGTCATAGTTGTACTCCTTTGACTGCATCTCAACCCGTGCAATGTCTTTGATACGGGTGAGCTTTCCTCCAGATCCCTGTTTTACAATTATGTCGCCAAATTCCTCAGGGCTGTTAAGGCGGCCAAGAGTATTTACGGTGTACTGAAAGGCCTGGCCGGATGGGGCAGGTGGCGCACCAATCTGCCCTGCTGCCACCTGGACATTCTGCTCACGCAGGGCGGCGGTGACATCACTGGTAGTCAGGTCTCTGGAACGCAGTAAATCCGGGTCGAGCCAGATGCGCATGGAGTAATCCCCAGCGCCAAAGGCGGCAACATCGCCAACACCAGCTATTCTTGAAATTTCGTCTTTTAAACGGAGTGAGATATAGTTACTGAGATAATACTTGTCATAGGTTTTGTTGGGTGATGTAAGTGTCACCATCAATACAATAGAGTTCGATCGTTTTTTGGTGGTGACCCCGATATTTTTTACTTCCTGAGGGAGAGCCGCCATGGCAATGGCAACACGGTTCTGTACCAGAACTGCTGCCATATCAGCATCCGTCCCCGTTTCAAAGGAGACGGTAAGATTGTATGTTCCCGAATTGGTGGAGGTGCTGGACATATAGATCATTCCTTCCACACCATTCACCTGTTGTTCAATGGGTGCTGCGACGGTATCAGCAATAACCTGAGCATTGGCACCGGGATAGGCAGTTGAAACCTGGACAGTGGGAGGGGCAAGCTCGGGGTACTGGGCGATGGGGAGTCCGGTAAGGGTCACTCCTCCTGCCAGTACAATGATGAGAGCAATAACGGAGGCAAAAATAGGGCGATTGATGAAAAAACGACTCATGAGATATATCTCTTAGGCTAGATTGATAATCGCAATATGGGTTACTCTTTTCACTGTCAGGAAGATGACAGTGATCGTAATGGACTGGAGTGGATTTCAGTTTTGAGCTGTTTTGGGAGTCACTTTTGCGCCGGGTCGCGCACGCTGAACACCATTAACAACGACCATATCATCCTTAATTATGCCTTTACGAATTACGCGAAATCCGTCAACAAGGGCACCAATTTCAACCGGTTTATACTCAACGGTTCCATCAGCAGTGACACCTAACAGATAACGCCCACGCTGATCGGAAGAAAGGGCAATTTCCGGTACCAGCAGGGCATCTTTTTCAACATGGGTAGGGATTCTAATTTTGGCAAAGAGTCCTGGTATGATATAGAGGTCTTTGTTGTCGAATTTTGCCCGCGTCAGGATTGTTCCCGTTGAAAGATCTACCTGGCTGTCGAGATAGTCACTTACCCCACTATATGGGTAGTTGGAGTCATCACCCAGTCCCAGTTCCACAGAAACGGGATTTCTTGTGATGTCATTTATCCCCTGTTCTTTGAGGTGTCTTTTGAAAAGCATCAGTGAGCGTTCATCCATATTGAAATAGACGTAGATCGGGTCGTAGTTAACCAATGTTGCAAGAAGGGTTTTATCACCCGCACCTACAAGGTTTCCATTATCAACAAGATTCCTGCTGATAAGGCCACTCTCAGGGGCATAGATTCTTGTGTAGGAGAGCTGCAATTTTGCTGAAGTCAGCTGAGCTTGAGATTCCAGAATCTGAGCCTGGGCTATACTAAGTTCGGCCTTCGCTTCGAGAACGGCGAGTTCGCTTACAGCCTTTTCTTTGTAAGCGCTTTCCTTCCGTTTTAATGTTGCTTCTGCCAGTTTAAGCCTTGCTTCTCTGGTTTTAAGATCTGCCTCTGCTTTTGCAACATCAGCCTCAAAAGGTTTGGCGTCAATGTTGAAAAGAAGATCTCCTTTTTCCACCAGTTTGCCTGGTTCAAAGGAGAAACTCTCGAGATATCCTTCAACTCGGGCACGGAATTCTATCTCTTTTCGTGCTTCTGTGTATCCCGTGAAGTAGATGTAGTTTGTGACATCCCTGACTGTTGGATTAGCAACAGTTACCTCAGGAGGGGGAGGGGGCGCTGGTGTCTGCTGTTGTTGTTCCTTGCATCCTCCTGTGAGGAGGGCGCTGAGACATATGGTCAAAATCAGAAAAAAGGAAATTGAATTTTTCATAATAGTGTGTGGAAAATTATTGTGGGAGTTCGCTGTGGCGCTCAGGCTGAGTGGTCCAGCCACCGGCAAGAGCTTTATAGAGACTGACCAGTTGAACAGCAGCATCGCCTCTGGCAGCATCCTGATTACTTTCAGAATTCAGTAGAGAGCGCTGGGCATCGAGTACGTCCTGGAATGGGGTAAGACCATCTTTGTAAAGTTTGATCGACATGCTCACAGTCTCTTTGGAGGCCTGTACGGAGTGGTTTAAGGCCTCGAGTCGGAGGCGCTGTTCATGAAATCCACTTAAGCTGTCCTCAACCTCTTTGATGGCGTTTAACATGGTTAGTTCGTAGGAGTAGAGAGCCTGTTCTGTTCTGGCATCCTGAACGGCAATATTCTGTCGTATGCGGTCCATGTTAAAAATGTTCCAGTGAAGAGAAGGACCAATACCATAGACTGTACTGGCAGAATTAAAGAAATTCCCGGCGTCTAAGGAGGCAAGTCCAAGTGAACCAACCAGAGAAAAACTGGGGTAGAGATCTGCTGTTGCAACGCCAATACGTGCAGTCTGGGCGGCGATTTTCCGTTCGGCGAGCTTTACATCGGGTCTCTGGCGGATACGTTCAGCGGGAATTCCAACAGTCAGTTCGGCGGGAGGAACTGGTATTGGTCTGACTGTGCTGAATTCCTGGCGGAGGATGTCGGATGGTTGACCAGTAAGGACACTGAGCGCTGTGATATTTTTCTGTAGAGCTATCCGCAACAATGGGAGTTCGGCTTCAGTGCTGGCAAGCTCACGTGTTGCCTGAGCAACGTCGAGATAGGTCGCAATGCCGTTTTTGTAGCGAACTTCCGTAAGGTGCAGCATGTCCTGCTGTGATGTGATGTTCTTTTTCGTTGTTTCCAGTTGTGCCTGGAGAGTACGCATCGAAAAATAATTTACTGCGATTTCAGCCCTGATGCTGATCAGGACATCATTATGATCCTCCCAGGATGCCTGGTACTCGGCAGTGGCAGCTTCAATGGAACGCCTTATCCTTCCAAAGAGGTCAATTTCCCAGCTGGCATCGGCTGAAAAAGCATATTTTGTCTCTTCACTGGTTGCCAGGGGATTAACGTTTTCACTCTCCTTGGCCCAGGTAACAGCACCGTCTGCATCAATCTCAGGATAGAGACCTGAGCTTTCAATGCCGAGTGAAGCACGGGCTTCTTTAACCCGTGCAAGGGCCATTTTAATGTCAAAGTTGTTCTGTTCCCCGAGACGTATCAGTGAGCTGAGCTGAGGGTCATTAAAGATGTCCCACCAGTGGCTGAGATCGGTCTGTTCGAAACGGACTCCGGGATAGATGATGCTGCTTATCTGAACAGAAGAGGTTCCCTTTGGGGCTTGATAATCGGGGCCAACCATGCAGCCAGAAAGACTCAAGGTGAGGGTGAGAAGACCATAGAGTATAGAGCGTTCATAATTCCTGTCTGGAGGGTGTTTATCGAATATGATGGACATTGAATGACAAAAGTTGAGTTTTGTAAAAGGATCAAAGAACCCTGCGCCATTGAACAGGATGAAATTGTTTAGTAGGAGACTTTGGTGGTTTTTAATTTGGATTGTTCAGCCATTGTTGTTCGCAGTGCATCAGCCTGTGGATTATGTGTTGTGTTTCCTATAATGATGTCAGCAGGAGAGACTTTTTGCTTGTAGTAGGCGGCATTCCATTTGTCACGAGGGTTTACGATTGCTCCTTCTATGGAAACCCCCAAAAATGCCCCCTTGGATCGTGCAAAGGCTAGGATATCAGCGGTGGCAGCTTTTGCTCCTTGTCCCAGGGGCCCGGCGGCAACGGTTACATCGGCACCGAGTTTAAAAGAAGTGCTGAGCATGGAATCCATACCCTTGTCTGTCATGACCATGAGGACAATCTCCGAGGCCTCACCACCAATCTGAAGACCGAAGGAGACGGCGCCCATGGAATAGAAAACGGGGTAGCTCCAGATATTTGTTTTCATATCCCGGGAAAGTAAAACCCCTGAACCACCTGACCCACCGATAAAGAAGCCAGCCTTCAGCATTTGAGGAACAATGAATACCGCCTTGGCATATTGAATATTGTGTTGAAACCACGTCATTTCCGGGTCATCGCCAAAACTCTTCATAAGGATTGTAGATTGATCAACGAGTGCCTGGATATCAGTATAATCATCTGCTGAAGCTGTACTGATCTGACAAGAGAAAATTGTGAAAAGAAAGAAGGACAGCAGCTTTTTGGTTAACATAAAGACCCCGCTGGTTTGTGCACTAAACAGTCGCTGGAGCTATGAAGACAAGATATTGTCTGCTTAGAAAAATATCGTCAAATACACTCTAAGTGACTATAGTGGATAGCATTTACTAATGTCAAATACTTTACCTGTTATTAATAATCAAGATCAAATTGGTCTTGGGAGGGAATACTATTATGGTTCCACTGAAAGAAGAGGTCCTGCTTGGGATCTATGAAGAATTTGAAAGGTGGGTCGATGAAGATCTTGCCTGTAAAAAAGGTTGCGCCACCTGCTGTACCCAGAATGTTGTGATTACAGCCGTTGAGGGAGAGTTCATCCATCGCTTTATCTGTGAAAAGGGCATGCAGGAGTGGTTTGCTGAAAAACTTCAGAAAAAGGCACAGACGAGAAGGCCTGAACTTACAACTAACGGTTTTGCTGCCGCTTGTCTTGAGGGGAAGGATGTGGAGCCGGATTCCTATGGCAGCAGTGAGCCCTGTCCGTTTTTGGAAAATGACTGTTGCACCATTTATGAGGTGAGGCCATTTTCCTGTCGCTGTTTTGCCTCCACTGTAACCTGCCGTCCAGGGATTCCGGCACTCATTGGAGAGCAGTATCTCTCAGCTTCAACAGCTGTAATGCAACTCATAGAGCATCTTGGCCAGGGTGAGTTTCTGGGGAATATGCAGGATGTTTTGCTGGCCCTTTGTGGGCTTCCTGAAAACCGAAAATATTTTGATCTTCTTCCTGCATCCATGTCTGACCAAGGGCTGGCAAATGTTGTAAAGGCATTGCCTTTGCCTGGTTTTCTTTTGCTTGAGGAAGAGATGGAAAAGGTGGCTCCTCTGCTTGAAGCTGTTTTTGCTCATACCTTAAAGGATGGCAGAACAATTGAAAGTATACTGAATAACCGTTAATCGCTATTTCGAACTCAGGAGAAACAAAAAAAACCCTCTTTGTATAAAAGAGGGCTTTTTCTGCTTTAGAGAAAGGGGTACTGCTCAGGAGTGTTGCATTGTCTTACTTTGTTGCCATTGGATCGCCATCGTAGCCAAGAGCTTTCCAGTCCATACGGTTACCACTTTTGTGGCAATCAAGGCATTTGAGAGCCTTTTCTTTTGGATCAACCTGATGGTTAATAGGCCAGTAGCTAGCGGTGGGAGCAAAATCAAAAGTTCCACTGTATTCAAGACCACTGACTTTCATGCCAGCAGCAGCTGCCTTGTTCCAGTCAAACTGAACCCAGAACGCATCGGGATCCCCTTTTGGTCCCCAAACTTTAGGCGTGATCAGGTAGTTGAATTTGGCGTCGTAGATCTGCTTTCCGGTGTGAATCTTGAAAGGCATGATCTTGGCATCGGGATCATTTTTGTCACCCTGAGGGGCATTAAGTATGGTTGTCTTGCTGGGGTCAATCTTGTCACCAATCATGTAGGTACTGGTTGTTCCATTGAACCAGGCATAGGTTGGCACGACATTACTTTCGTAGGTGAATTGGCCCTTCTTGAAGATATAGACGGCATGTCCATGTTCTTTAACGACTTTTTTCTCCTTTGCCATTTCTTTACTTGTCGCAGCTTTTGACCAGTCCCAACTCATTTTAGTTCCATCAGCCTTGGCAAAATGTGCGATATGGCAGGTTTGACATGCTATTTTTTCCGCATGGGCATTGTACTTTGTTGCTGTTGGAAAATAACGATGTGGAGAACTGCCGTGGCAGTCAGTGCAGTCAAGAGTACTGCCGGGGCTTGCAGAAACTATGAGAGATTGCCCTGGAATGTCGTGACTGTCGGTCTTGTGGCATTGCTGACAGGTGAAGTTAAGTCCCTTGGAATCCATGTGTACATCCAGATCCTTGCTTGGATTTCGCATGGAATTACTCATGTCTCCAGGTTTAACGTTATTTCCACCACCACCGTAGGCATGGCAGTTTATGCAGTTATCCCTGGTGGGCATACCTGCATTTTGGGCAACTTTCACAAGATCAACGGGTTTTTTGTCCATGCTTTCAACGCCGGTGAAACCAGCTGGCATTCCTGCTCCTGCACCCGGTTTTTTGTAAGTTCCCGTGGTGTCATGACAGACCAGACAGTCAACTCTTGACTCATCACTGAAATCAAAAGAGCCATCTTTCCAACCATAACCAACATGACAACTTGTACAGCGTGGTTCGTTGGACCCTACCGAGACACAAAAATTGTTGATCGCATTTTTTTTCCCGCGTGACACTGTACCTTTTCCAGGGACGGTCTGCATTTTCTCCCAGGTCCAGTGAGTGGTTGCCATAACTTCTTTGGCAGCGTCTTCATGACATTCAAGGCATGTTGCTGTTACTTCCATGGGGGTTTCAAATGGACCTTCGATCTGGTCGTGGTCATTGGCAAACCCCTGGGTGCTTCCAATGAGTGCTCCCAGGGCAGCCATTGAAATGATCGATACTTTCCTCATTTTTCTCTCCTTCCTTAACGTGTAAAAAGTGATAAAATATAGCTGCAGAATGGTCTTGATTCAGGCACACCCCGATGCTCAAATACTGCGCCGACAAAGGGATGCAATGAAATTTAACCATTGGCTCACCTGCAAAACCTGCCGTGTGATCATGCAAAATGAATGCCGATTTGTAAGGAGCCGTTTTTCTGATAGAATAAAAAAAGTGTTAATGTGTCTCTGCTTAACGTTAACGTGCCTGTGTTAATCTTTTGTTAACGGTTGTTGAAAGCAGATGTGTCTCAATTGATCCGAAAAGGAAAACATTCTATTGGTGTTCCTCCCCCTTGACATAAGTGAAACACAAGGCTTGTATATGCCGATGAAACCAAAAACACAAAATTATAGTAAACTGGAACTATTGGCACCTGCTGGTTCACTGCAATCTTTTTTCGCTGCAGTCGAGAGTGGTGCCGATGCGGTTTTCTGTGGCTTGAAAACATTTTCCGCAAGAGCCAAAGCCAAAAATTTCACCATGGAGGAATTGGTCGGACTGGCTGGGTATGCTCATAAGCTGAATAAAAAGATTTATGTGGCTCTGAACACCCTGGTGAAAGAGGATGAGCTGAGCGAACTTATATCTGTCCTCAGTGAACTGGAATATCTCGGTGTGGATGGTTTGATTATCCAGGATCTTGGTCTGTATCGGGTGGCCCATAAATATTTTCCGAAAATTCCACTGCATGCATCCACCCAAATGGTCATTCACAATCTTGCCGGTGTTAAAATACTTGAAAAAATGGGCTTTGAAAGGGTGGTTCTGGCAAGAGAGTTGAGTCTTGCCGAAATATCCTATATTTCAGAAAACTCTAATCTTGAAATAGAACATTTTATTCATGGTGCCTTGTGCTATTCACTCTCCGGCCACTGTCTCTTTTCTTCCTACATTGATGGCAGGAGCGGTAATAGAGGTCGTTGCATTCAGCCATGCAGGAGGAGATATCATCATGACAATGATTCTGGATTCTATTTTTCAACCAGTGACCTTTCTGCCATTGAGCTGATTCCCAATCTTGCCAGTGCCGGAGTGATGAGCCTGAAAATTGAAGGTCGTATGAAGAGTCCCGAGTATGTGGCTGCTGTGGTTTCAGCCTATAGGACCGTTATTGATGCTGGCCCTGGTGATGAAAAGAATGCTGTAAAACGTGCTAAAGAGCAGTTGGAAACGGCAATGGGCAGAAAAAGTACTTCTGGTTTTCTCCATGGGCCAGGCAGTGCTGAAATCCTTATGCCTGCTCGCAAAGGAGGGATTGGTAGAATTATTGGCCGGGTCGAGCGACTTCATGGGGATACTGTTTCATTTAAAACATCTGGCCGTATTCAAATAGGTGACAGACTGCGTATTCAGCCAGGAAATGACAGAGCCGGACAGGGATTTACTGTTAGGACTTTGTTTCTTAAAAACAAATCCTCCAGCGTTGCAGAAAAGGATAGTTTTGTTTCCATAACCCTTCCTAAGATCATAACTAAAGGAAGAGTGAGCGTCGGGGATCTGGTTTTTATGCTTGTCAGTGGTCAGTCATTTACCATGAGTGAGGAAGCATGTTTGAGAAAAATAAAAACAGCACCTGTTCCGGCCCGGAGCATTAATCTGTGTATTCAATGCAATGAAGCGGATTCTATTTTCACGGTCATGGCTGATTGTAACGGCAATGAAGTGGTGAAGGTATATCCTGTGGATATGGTTCCTGCCAATAGATCACCCTTAAAAAAAGAGACGCTATTAAAAATCTTCTCTCAGACGGGACATCCTGAACTGGTATTGGAAAACCTTAAAGCAAAAGATTTACCATCAGTAGTTATAAAACCGAGTCGGTTAAAGGAAATACGACGCGATTTCTATGCAATGCTTGATGGGATCCTAAAAAAAAGACACAGGAAAGATGCGAATCAACGATTATGTGTTGTTCAGAGTGATCTTTGTGTTCCAGGAAACCTTCAGAACAAACCTGCAAGCAGCCAGTTATATATTGTTACGGACCAGCAGGATGATCTCCATGTGGTAAAAGACCATCCTGACCTGAAATTTATTTTTCCGTTACGCACTGAATTCCTTGAAGCGGCTTTAAAGGTACCTTTGTCTCTGGGTGAAGAAAAAAAACGATTGTTTTGGGATCTCCCGTCCGTGATTTTCGATGATGAGTGGTCAAACCTTCAACAACTGGTAGATAGGGCGGTTGTTGAAGGTTTTTCAGGCTTTCGATTCAACAACCTGTCTCATTTTGAACTGGTTAGAAGTGTGAGGGATGGGTACTTTATCGCCGGGCCGTGGCTTTATGCATTAAATAGTCAGGCGATAGACGCGATTGAGGAACTTGGTGGACGATGTTTTTCCCTGTCCATCGAGGATGACAGGGAGAATCTGAGTTCCTTGCTGCAGGGAAAGACCTTGGGAAAACAGTTGGTGACAGTTTATAGCCCGGTGGATCTTTTCACCTCCCGTATTGCCCTTCCTGTAGAAGAAAAAAATGGAGTTTTCCTGAAGAATGACAGGGGCGAGAAGTTACATCTCACAGTGAATAGGGGGCTGACCATTACTCAGGCAGACAAAGCCTTTTCTCTCATTGGTTTGATTTCAGAGCTCCAGGAAATGGGATGTTGTAATTTTGTCTTGGACCTACGGGGAACTGGGCTGGCAACTCCAGGAGGGCAGGAGATTATGATGGCCTATGCTGAAGATAGAACTATTCCAGGCACCATTCTGCTAAACTATGAAAAAGGGTTGATCTGACTTTTGCTGTCAAAGAATTTCTGGAGGGAATGAGAAATGTATTTTTCCACTTCCTTCAGACTTGTGTATACTATCACTTTGAAAAAAGAATTGCCGGCAATCATGGCGGACAGGGAATTGTTTTTATTGTTACGAAACAGGCAGAGGCAGGGGATGTTGAGCTTTTCAGCAACAGCAAGCTCGTAGCCAACACCGAGTGATGGTGTGGAGACCTCAGCTATGAGCAGGTCGGCCTCTTCAAGCCATCGCATATCGCGAGCGTATATTTCTTTTTCGGAGAGAGACTGCTCTTCCTGCAGGAGTGTCTCATCTCCAACATGTTCAGTAAGAACCGTCCCCCGTGACTGAAGAAACTCTATTATATTACGGTATATTTCAGCGTCATCACGACCACCGCGGATGGCACCCGCAAAGTAAAAATTCATTGTGTTAAGAAAAGATTATTCCGATTCCATTTCGGCAAGAAATCTCCGCCTCCACCCGATTTTCTGGCGTGAGGTGGAGGTTGAGCTGTGTCGTATGCATTGCAAAAGCTCACTTTTGTTACCAAGGAGGGCAGGGTCTATGCCGCTGACATCGCTTTTCAGGGTAATATAGTCCTGCAGACCGGTGAGCGCTTTTTTTTCTTTGGTACTCAGTTTGGGGACAGACAGGAGGGGAGGGCACTCTTCTGTAGGCCGTTGCAACCCTTTATTTACAAGTTGAATCAGGGTGTCTCCGTAGGTTTTGACACTTTTTACAGATATTCCTTCGCATTGTTCTAAGGTGTCGGGACTTGTCAGTCGTTCTCTGGCTATAGAGAGAAGCACGGTATCTTTTATGATGTGACCGCGCGGACGATTTCTGTGTCTCGCCTCCGCTTCTCGCCAGGCGGCTAACTCCTGAAGTATTGCCAGAGACTGTGCCTCAAGACCTCCTGCTCCCTTTATCTTTGTGTAACGTTCTTCATCTGTGACACCAAGGTAGCTTGCCGGGTTGTCTAGTCTTTGCAGTTCTTCTTCCAGCCAGGGGAGCGTTTCAGGGAGGACGCGGGCAAGCAGGAGAACACGTACAGCTCGCAGGTATCGGACATCATCCATTGCATATAATGTCTGCTTTGAGTTCAATGGCCGCTTGAGCCAATTGGTACGTGTCTCGGTTTTTTCAAGTTTGATATCAAGAAGTAATTCGATCAGGGCTCCGAGGGAAAGTGTAGAGGTGAACCCTGCAAATCCGGCCGCTAATCTGGTGTCAAAAATATTTTTGGGATCTTTGCCAGTTGCAGTACGCAGGATCGTAAGATCTTGAGGGGCATCGTGAAATATTTTGACAACTGATCTGTCAGCGAGTAATTCTCCTAATGGGGAAAGATCGTCTAAAGCGCAGGGATCGATGAGGAAACATTCCTCATTGGAAAGTGCCAGCTGAATAAGCCCAAGCTTGGGATAATAGGTCTTTTCCCATACGAATTCTGTATCAAGGGCTACTGCGTTTGTTTCCTGGGCCCGTTTTATAAGGGCTTCTAGAGCTTCTGGTGTTGTAATCATTTGATATTGTCACATAGGAATGGAGTATATTGCACGCTAAAATTTATATTCGCAACTAGCCATATAGATCGAGAAAATACAAGGATTAAACGGTAATTTTGATTTTTTATATTTTAAAACGTATAGGGCTGATGATCCCGACTCTTTTCGGAGTGATGCTTCTCACTTTTGTTGTGACCCAGTTTGTGCCCGGTGGCCCGGTGGAACAGTTACTGGCTCAGATGGAGGGACTCGGAAATGGGGGAGAGGTTGCCGGAAGTACCTCCGTTTATCGTGGTGATTCTGGACTTGATGACGTACGGCTAGCGCAACTCAAAGAGTTGTATGGTTTTGACCAGCCTCCAGCTACCCGTTTTGTGAACATGATGAAAAATTATCTCGTGTTTGATTTTGGAAACTCCTATTACTATCACCAGTCTGTAGCTGATCTGGTGATTTCCAGAATGCCCGTATCCATGTCACTTGGACTCTGGAGCTTTGTTATTGTTTACGGAGTTTGTATTCCACTTGGTATCAGTAAGGCGGTCCGTGACGGTTCCCGATTTGACATGCTGACATCAACCGCAATTCTGATAGGATATGCAATACCTGGTTTTGTCCTTGCAATCGTTTTAATAGTTCTCTTTGGCGGTGGCTCATTCTGGAATATTTTTCCCCTGCGAGGGATTGTTTCCGACGGTTGGGCTGACATGGGTATGGTGCAGAAAATTCTTGATTATCTTTGGCATATGGTCCTTCCCATTACGTCAGGTGCTGTTGGCAGTCTTGCTGTAATGACAATGCTCACTAAGAATTCCTTTCTTGAAGAAATCCGTAAACAGTATGTTTTAACGGCGCGGGCCAAGGGGTTAAGTGAGCAGCAGGTGTTGTATAAACACGTATTCAGGAATGGAATCATCCCTATTATTACAGGATTTCCAGGGTACTTTATCGCCGCGTTTTTCACAGGCAGTCTGCTTATTGAGACGATTTTTTCACTCGATGGTATGGGGCTCCTTGCCTATCAGTCAGTGTTGAATCGTGACTACCCGGTGGTGTTGGGAACCCTTTATTTTTTTACTATTATCGGTCTTTTTTCCAGATTGCTTTCGGATCTGAGTTATGTAGTGGTTGACCCGAGGATCAGTTTTGACAGAACCGATTGAAAATCAGGGTGTGGAGAAGTCGATCAGTCTCTCCCGCAGGAGGTGGCGAAGATTCTGCCGTAACCGAAGGGGCTTCTACAGCCTTATTGTCTTTGCCTTCTTTTTTGTGATAAGCCTCTTTGCAGAAGCCATATCAAATGATGTTCCGCTTCTGGTACGATATGAGGGACATCTCTATTTTCCATTGCTGGTTGAGTATCCGGAAACCACTTTTGGAGGTGATTTTGAAACCGAGACTGACTACCTTGATCCCTATATTTACGAAAAACTTACAACCGATGGCAATAGTGTTTATTTCCCGTTCAACAGTCACAGCTATCAGAGTATAAATTTCAACATTGATGGTCCTGTTCCTTCTCCGCCAACAGACGAAAACATTCTTGGCACTGATGATCGTGGGAGGGATGTCTTTGCGCGACTTCTTTATGGCTTTCGTCTGAGCATTTTATTTGGTTTTGCCCTCACTACAGTAGGAACGCTTGTCGGAATTATTACCGGCGCAGTGCAGGGTTTTTTCGGTGGCAGGGTGGATCTGTTCTTCCAAAGGTTTATAGAAATATGGGGGGCGATGCCTGAGCTCTATCTGCTTATTATTTTTGCTTCAATTTTCAAACCAAGCGTTATGTTATTACTTGTGCTACTCTCGCTATTCAGCTGGATGGGACTTTCCGATTACGTTCGTGCCGAATTTTTAAAAGGCAGGAATATGGAATATGTGAAGGCGGCCAGAGCTCTTGGTGTTTCGAACGTGACCATTATGTATCGTCATCTGCTTCCAAATGGCATGACTCCGGTTATTACTTTTTTGCCATTCAGGATGTCTGCTTCAATTCTTGCTCTTACCAGCTTGGATTTTCTTGGACTTGGCGTTCCCCCATCGACACCATCACTTGGAGAACTTTTGGCCCAGGGCAAAGCCAATATTGATGCCTGGTGGCTCTCTCTTTCAACTTTCCTTGTCCTGGTCGGAACGCTTGTTCTTCTGATTTTTATCGGAGAAGCGCTGCGGGAAACCTTTGATCCTAGAAAAAACTGATTTGTGTTTTTTAGTATATTTCGAGTCAAGGGTGCAGATGTGCTTGTTTTCTAAATAAAAGAAGTTCTTTTAAAAGATCGGAATTATTCTCGGCCATTGACATTCTTAGTTACAGATTTTATCATAGGGCTGCAAAAGATTATAATGATAGACGCTCATTTCTTTATCATTGTCTCCTGAAACCGAAAACCACATGCTGTAACGCTTATGCAACTAAATGTCATATCTCGATTTGGAAGTACCGGACTTGTTGTGGTCACAGATATGGGGCGTATGGGCTTATATCTGCTCCAGATAATTCAGGGTTGTTTCAGGGTGCCATTTCGTTTCTCGGAGTTGATGCGTCAGCTCAATTTTATTGGTGTCGGCTCTCTTGTCGTAATCTTCTTCACCGCTGCTTCAACCGGAATGGTTCTTGGATTGCAGGGCTATTACTCATTACACAAATTTGGCGCTGAAGGAATGCTTGGCTCGGCTGTGTCACTCACTCTTATAATGGAGCTTGGTCCGGTACTTACCGCCCTTATGGTGACCGGTCGTGCAGGATCAGCCATGTGCGCAGAGCTTGGCATTATGCGTATTTCCGAACAGATCGATGCACTTGACTGTATGGCTGTTGATCCTTTCCGCTATCTTATTTCCCCTAAACTTCTTGCTGCCTTTATTTCCGTTCCGTTGTTGACTGTCCTGTTCGATGTTGTCGGGATAGCTGGAGGCTATGTGGCTGGGGTCCAACTGATGGGAGTCAATCCGGGTAGCTTTTTTGATGGGATGCAGCGTAGTGTGACGAACCATGATATTATGCTCGGTACTGTGAAGTCATTTGTTTTTGCAGTGCTGATTGTCTGGATCTGCTCTGGCCGAGGGTTTTTTGTTCATCAGATCAAGGGAGCAGGATTTGGGGCCCGTAGTGTGTCAAAAGTTACCACACAGGCTGTTGTCCTTTCTTCAATATCTGTTCTTGTTTTCGATTATCTGCTCACGGCCATCCTGATATGAATGATATTAGCATAGAATTTAAAGAGGTTGCAAAAGCCTTTGTTCGCGATAACGGCAGTAGGCAGGTTATTCTCGATAATGTGAGTTTTTCAATTCCAGCTGGTAAAACAACTGTTATCGCAGGGGGTAGTGGACAGGGGAAAAGTGTCACCTTGAAACTTATTCTTGGTCTCATGCAGGAAGACAGTGGGCATATATTTGTCGGAGGTGATGAAATAACCGGAATTCGAGGAGGTAAGCTTAAGGAATTGCGCACTAGATTTGGTGTCTTGTTCCAAGGGTCTGCGCTTTTCGATTCCATGACCGTTTTTGAAAATGTTGCTCTCCCACTTAAGGAGAGAACAAATAAAACCGACAGTGACATAAAAAAACAGGTGTTGTCCAGTCTTGAGCAGCTCGAGTTGCTCGGTCACGAGAACAAGTTTCCGGCGCAGCTCAGCGGTGGTATGAAGAAAAGAGCTGGGCTGGCAAGGGCTCTACAGCTGAAACCTGAGATTATGCTCTTTGACGAGCCAACCACAGGTCTTGATCCGGTGATGACTCAGGAGATTTATCAGCTGTTTGCAAAAACTCAGGAACAGATTGGCTACACATCTGTTATTGTAAGCCATGATATTCCCAAAGTTTTCAATCTCGCTGATCAGGTGATCGTTCTCCATAACGGGGAAGTGGAGGCTTTTCCCTCTCCTGAAGCGATACAATGGTCCAGTAAACCCCATATTCGTAAATTTGTGGAAACCACAATGGGTGAAATTTATCAGAGTCATTTGGTGGAACAATGAAAAACAGCGTAGAATTTTTGGTAGGTCTTTTTATGATTGCAGGCTTTACAGCATTTGGGTATCTGGCTCTGCAGCTTGGCGAAGTTTCTCTCTTCAGTGATAGTAAAAACTATACTATAGTTGCTCAGTTTGACAACATATCAGGTGTGAAAAAAGGTGCTTCTGTGCAGGTGGCAGGTGTGGTTGTAGGCCAGGTCGACAAAATCTGGCTTGATGGTACCGGTGTGGCTAATATAGCCTTGAAACTCTCAAAAGATGTTGAACTCGCCACCGACTCCATGGCTTCAGTCAAATCCCAGGGGCTTATCGGTGATAAGTTTATTGCTCTGAGCCTTGGCGGAGATGAAGAATCTTTTAAAGATGGTGATATTCTTACTGACACAGAGTCTGCAGTAGATATTGAATCTCTGATCAGTAAATTCGCCTTTGGTGATGTGAAATAAACTTCATCTTCTTCTTAATGTATGAAAACTCTATTGTACCCTAAAATTATAATTCTTTTTACTCTATTGCTACTCTTGTGCTGCAGTTTTGGCTGTTCCCAGAAAGGTAGTGCTGTAGCTTTTCAGGATGTAGTCATTGAAGATGACGAGGTGCCGGTTGATAAAATGGATATGCTCCTGAATGATGATTTTTTCGATGAGGAAAAAGTCGTAGAACAGATTTATTATGATCCGCTTGAGCCTATGAATAGGGTCTTTTTCGAGTTTAATGATAAGCTCTATTACTGGTTTCTGAGTCCATTGAATACTGCTTACACCGCTATCTTACCCTGGGATATACGTTTTTCTATTGGAAATTTTGTGAATAATCTTGCTGCGCCTATTCGTCTGGTGAACAATCTCCTCCAGTTGAAAATTAAGGATGCAGGGGTTGAGATATCCCGTTTTTTGATTAACTCCACACTGGGCGTTTTTGGCTTTGGTGATCCTGCCATGCTTGACTTCGGTCTTGCACCCAGAGAAGAGGATTTTGGTCAAACCCTTGGATACTGGGGGGTTGGCGAAGGTGTTTATCTCTGTGTGCCGATCATTGGGCCATCGAACGTCCGTGACCTGGTGGGGTTTACCGCAGATGCTTACACCCACCCCATGGTGTATTATATAGATGAACTCTATGTGAGTGCCGGGTATTACGCGGGGAGCAGGGTTAATCTGCTGTCTCTCAATCCTGAAGTATACGAAGATTTGAAAAAATATTCATTGGATCCTTATGTTTCCATGAGACAGGTCTATCTTGAATATCGCAGGAAAAAAATTGACGACAACCCAATGCAACGCAGAAGTGATAATGAGTTGTAAAATCAATCTTTGAGTGAGTGTGTTTATGATTAGAAAGCGATTGGTGTTTCTTCTGGTATATTTTGTTATCTTTTGCGCCCATGTTGCTGTGGCCTCTTCCAGTCCCACGGATTCTTTAAGACCCACCCTTGAAGGGGTGATTGATGTTATTCGTGATCCGAACCTTGCAGGTGTTGACCACAAGAAGGTGAGACGTGAAAAGGTGATGGCTATTGCAACCAGGGGGTTTGATTTCACCGAGATGTCTAAACGTGCTCTGGGAGCGACCTGGAGAGATCTGAGTCAGGAAGAGCGCCAGTATTTTGAAGAACTTTTCACTAAGCTTCTTGAAAATGCCTATATCGGAAAACTTGAAGGGTACTCCGGGCAGGAGATAGTCTATCAGGATGAAAGGATAAAAGGAAACAGGGCTGCTGTTGCAACCATTGTAAAGAGCAGTGATACCGCACCTTTTTCGGTAAGTTACGTGATGCTTCAAAGCGGCAGTGATTGGCTGGTCTATGACCTTAATATAGAAGGGGTCAGTTTTCTCCGTAATTACAGTGAACAGTTTAAATCAATTCTAAGGAAGGATAAATTTGCCGGATTGGTGAAAATACTTGAAGAAAAAAATGAGACTTTTGAAAAAGAGGAAAGCAACTAGTGGAAAGGTTCCTGACCCGTATTGGCCTCTCGGACGAAAATGCTTCCCATGAGCTTGTCTCTCTATTCACTGAGAAAAAAGTAGTGGGTGGTGACATCCTTTTTAATTATAATGATCCTGCTGAGGAATTGTTTTTTTTAATAGAGGGGCATCTTGCTGTTCATAAATATACTGGCTTCTTAGAAAAGACCCAGGTGATCGCCTTGATCGACCCAGGAGCTATCGTGGGCGAATGCGCTATTTTGCAGCAGCATAAGCGAAGTACCCGAGTGACGGCAATTCAGGACAGTAAGCTTTTGTGCCTCACAAAAAATAATTTTGTAAAATTCCAGGAAGCATTTCCGGAAGTTGCGAATGCAATCCTCCAGTATCTACTTTCTATTGTCAGTCTCCGTCTTGAAAAGACCTCGGAGCGTCTAGCTCGCATTTTGTAGTTCGTGTTTTCATGGTAATTCCTTCGGTTTTGTAATCATTTACAAGAATAAAATTTTTTTCTCGCCATTCTTGTGAAAATTGGGTATTTTCGTCAGTTTCGTTTGCACGTTTGATATTGTGAGTTGCTGAGGAAAAATGGAAATTCTACTTGCCGATAGTGCTGCAAAGAAAAACAGTCTTACTGTGAAAGAATTGATTCAATTTTCAGATATTGAACCTGAATTGAATGCTGAAGTAGTTGCCAAGTTTCTGGTTAGTCAACGGGAGGGAAACATATACAGTCTGGATGGCAGTCTTATCGCTGCCGTTGTCACATGTTGTGATCGCTGTACCAATACGGTTGAACTTAACTTTGAGCAGGAGTTTTCTTATCAGCTGCGAGTAGAAGAAGAACCACAAATGGCAGCTGAGTATGGCTTTGGCGAAGAAGACTGTGATGTTGTATATCTCAAGGAGTCCGTTGTTGAAAGTGGAGATATCCTGAGAGAACAGCTGTTACTAGCCCTGCCAACTACTTGTTTATGTAGTGATACATGTAAGGGCTTATGTGATCGTTGTGGGATCAATTTGAATGAAAAGCAATGCAAGTGTAAGGAGACTAATGAAGATTCTCCTTTTGCTATATTAAAAAAATTACAGAAAAATTAGACAATTCGTGTCGCTGATGCGGCATTGTATTATTGGAGGATATATCATGGCTCTGCCCAAAAGAAGACATTCCCGTTCCCGTACTAGAAAAAGAAGATCCCACGATGCTTTGACCGCACCAGGACTCAACAAGTGTTCAGAATGTGGTGAGGCTAAAATGCCCCATCGCATCTGCCCAAGTTGTGGTATGTATAAGGGTCGTTCCGTTTATAGTCTGGATGCCGAAATAGAGTAGGCTGTATATCATGCGCATTGCCTTGGATGCCATGGGGGGTGACCATGGACCTGATGAGCAGATAGCCGGGGCAATACAGGCTTTAGAAGAATCTGATCTAAAGCTGACTCTGGTCGGGGATGAGATTGCCATTCAGGCCTGTCTTGATCGGATGGCTCCGGCCGATGATGTCCTTTCCAGATTACAGGTCGTACACACTTCCGAAATGGTTGAGATGGGAGAGTCCCCAGTCGATGCCATCAGGAAAAAGAAAAACTCTTCTGTTATGCTTGCCTTTGATCTAGTAAAGAAAGGTGAAGCTGATGCTGCAGTCAGTGCTGGAAATTCTGGTGCCACCATGGCTGCAGCCATTCGTAAGCTCGGGCGCATAGAGAATGTGTCCCGCCCTGGTATAGCCAGCGCTTTTCCCACCCTCAAGAAACCTGTAGTGATGATGGATGTTGGTGCCAATGTGGACTGTCGGCCGCATCATTTGTTTCAATTCGCCCTCATGGCTGCCGCTTTTTCCCGTGTTTTTGAAATCAAGTCTCCTCGAGTGGGGATTTTAAGTATAGGTGCGGAAACAGGGAAGGGGAATATCCTTGTAAAAGAAACCCATACTTTACTTGCTAACAGTTCCCTGAATTTCATTGGCAATGTCGAAGGGCGGGATATCTTCCAGGGTAATGTCGACGTGATTGTTTGCGATGGCTTTGTAGGAAATGTTTGTCTGAAAGTCAGTGAAGGCCTTATTGAAGCTGCCACCGAGACGCTACGTGAAGGTATCATGAACTCCATGAAGGCTAAGTTCGGTTATTTTCTTGCAAAACCCGTTTTCCTGAAATTTAAAAAGCGTATGGATTATGCTGAGTACGGTGGAGCACCACTGCTTGGGATAAATGGGACTGGAATTATCTGTCATGGAAAATCTAACGCGGTTGCCATTAAAAATGCAATTCTTGAAGCTGCCAAAATTGTTGAGATAAAGGTAAACGAAAAAATTGTAGCGAGCCTTGCCGAACATCCTGAACCTTTGGCGGAGAAGAAATAATGGGTGCGGTTATTCTTGGGACCGGTTCTTGCCTCCCTGAACGGGTTGTTTCGAATCATGATCTTGAACAATTGGTTGAGACCAGTGATGAGTGGATTGTGAGTCGAACCGGTATCTCGACTCGACGTATCAGCGGCAAAGGTGAAAATACTTTTCAACTTGCAACGTCGGCAGCAAAAAAGGCCATGGATATGGCCAAGGTCACAGCAGATGATATTGATCTCATAATTGTTGCAACCATGAGTTCACATATGCTTATGCCCTCCTGTGCATGTTTTGTTCAAAAGGAACTTGGTGCCCAAAAGGCTTATGCCTATGATGTGAATGCAGCTTGTTCCGGTTTTCTTTTTGCACTTGATAACGGTGACAAACATCTCCGTGTTGAGCGGCAGCAAAAAATTCTCATAATTGGAACAGAGACGCTGTCAAGTCGAACAAACTGGAAAGACAGAAATACCTGTATTTTGTTTGGCGATGGTGCTGGTGCCGTAGTCCTTGAGTATCAAGATGAAAATCGTGGTATTGTTGCATCAAGCCTTTTTTCCGACGGTACGCTCTGGAATCTTCTTTATATGCACACTGCTCCCTCTTGTAATCCAGAAATTGAGCAAGCTGACAATCCTGGGGCTCATATCCTGATGGAGGGAAGGGAAGTTTTTAAATATGCCGTCAAGGCCATGCAGGGTGCAATAGAAAATCTGCTTGTACGGGAACAGATAGATCTTGACGCCATAGACGTAATGATTCCTCATCAGGCAAACATCAGAATACTGAAAAAACTGGTCTCCCGCCTTGGTATAAAAAAAGAAAAAGTGTTCATAAACGTGCAGAAATATGGTAATACATCAGCGGCTTCCATCCCGATTGCTCTTGACGAGGCAAATCGTGAAGGACGTTTGAAACGTGGTGATTTGCTTTTAGTTTGTTCCTTCGGTGGTGGGTTTACATGGGGAGCATCTTTGATTAGGTGGTAAAGAGGAGAGACGATGGATTATTTTCTTACAGAAGAACAAAGCATGATTGTGGATATTGCCAGGCAGATAACAGACGAGCAGATCATTCCAAAGCGTGCAGAGCTTGATGAAAAAGATGAGTTTCCTCGTGAGATTCTCGAAAGTATGGGACAGGCAGATCTTTTCGGGGTGCCGATTCCTGAAGAGTATGGTGGTTTTGGTGGAGGATGTTTCGATATTGTCTTAGCTCTGGAACAGCTCGGTCGTGGCTGTATAGGTGTCGCAACTGCTTTTGCAGCAAGCGCCCTTGGAATTTATCCAATTATGATTTCTGGATCTGAGGAAATGAAACAAAAGTATCTTCCCTCAGTTGCCGCTGGTAAGAAATTCGCAGCATTTGGCCTTACGGAGGCCAATGCCGGGTCAGATGCCTCTGGAATCCAGACCACTGCAACCCTGGATGGTGATGAGTGGGTTATTAATGGAACCAAACAGTGGATTACTAATGGTGGTGAAGCCCAGATATATACAGTTGTAGCTATCACTGACAGGTCAAAAGGTGCCCGTGGTGCTTCGATGTTTGTTGTGGAGGAAGGTGATCCTGGCTTTACCTGTGGGCCTAAAGAAAAAAAGATGGGGATTCGTGCCTCGTCCACCACGGAATTGATTTTTAAAGATTGCAGAATTCCCAAAGACAGACTTATTGGGCGTTTGGGAACCGGGTTTATCACCGTGATGAAGACTCTTGATTCATCCCGTCCAGGTATTGCAGCACTTGGACTTGGTATTGGACAGGCTTGCATTGATGAGGCAACATCCTATGCCAAACAGAGAATTCAGTTTGATAAACCTATTATTGGATTCCAGGCGATTCAGCATATTCTGGCAGATATGGCCATTCAGTTGGAGGCTTCAAGAGCACTTGTCTATGCATCCGCCAAGCATATTGATGCGCACCCCAAGGATATGTCAAAAGTTTCCTCCATGTGCAAAGTCATGGCGACCGATATGGCTATGAAGGTGAGTACCGATGCTGTACAGGTTATGGGAGGCTATGGTTATATGCGTGAATATCCTGTTGAGAAAATGATGCGTGATGCCAAGATTCTCCAGATTTATGAAGGAACAAATCAGGTACAGCGTAATGTGATTGGTCAGGAACTAAATAAGGAATACTCGCGTAAATAGCAAACAGAGTTAACTACTATGAAGATTGTTGTCTGTATCAAACAGGTGCCGGATGCCAAGGATGTACGTCTTGATCCGGTGACTAATACGCTGGCAAGAGAAGGGGTTCAGTCCATTATGAATCCCTATGATCAGCACGCTGTTGAGGAAGCAGTCCACCTGAAAGAAAAACTTGGTGGTACTGTAACTGTGTTGAGCATGGGACCGCCCCAGGCTGAAGAGGTTCTTAGACAGGCTATTTCCTGTGGTGCTGATCATGCAGTACTGGTCTCCGATCGAGCATTTGCAGGGGCCGATACCTGGGCTACTTCTTACACCCTTGCTAAGGCGGTTCAAAAGATTGGTGACTTTGATCTGATCCTCTGCGGAAAGCAGGCGATAGATGGTGATACTGCTCAGGTTGGACCAGGCCTTGCCATTCAACTCGACATTCCATTTGTTACCTGTATTCAGAAAATTCGTGAGGCAACGGATACAGAGCTTGTTATGGAACGGATGATGGATGATGGGTATGATGTGTTGGCCGTTGACTATCCTGTTCTACTTACCGTTGTGAAGGATATTAATACTCCACGTGTGCCTTCATTGAAGGGCAAGATGAAAGCGAAAAAGGCGGAAATCCTCGTCCTGTCTGCCGCAGATGTCGGTGCTGATCCGAAAAAAATTGGTTTAGCAGGATCACCGACTCAGGTTGTTGATGTGTTCCCGCCACCTCCGCGTGGAGAGAGAGCTCTTTTGACCGGTTCCATTGATGACCAGGTTGAACAACTGGTTGAAAGACTGGCTGTCTACCTATAAAGAGACTGGAGAAAGAGAAAACTATGCTGATTGTTGATAAAGAACGGTGTACCGGTTGTGGTGTCTGTGAAGCTAATTGTGCTTTTGGGGCCATTGAAGTTGTTGATGGTATAGCCGTTGTCGGTGATGCCTGTACTCTTTGTGGAGCCTGTGTAGAGAGTTGTGAGTTTGACGCCTTAACGATAGAGGGTGCTGAAAAAAGTGTTCAGATGGATCTGGAAAGCTGGAGCGGCATCTGGGTTTACTGTGAATTCAGGGGTGGTAATTTAGCAACTGTTGCCTTGGAACTTCTGGGTGTCGGTCGAACACTTGCTGATGCCAGAGGTGTCAAATTGGTTGCAGTGTTGATTGGTTCCGAAACAGGTGACAGCGCTGAAAAGTTAATCGGCCACGGCGCTGATATTGTCTATCGTGCAGATGATCCTGCGCTCCACTATTTTACCGATGAAGCATATGGGGCCATTCTTACAGAATTAATACGTAAGAAAAAACCGGAAGTAGTTCTTGCAGGTGCCACTGCTATTGGTCGTTCATTTTTTCCAGGTGTTGCAAATGCTCTTGGGGCCGGGCTTACTGCGGACTGTACTCAACTGGCAATACGCGCTGGTGACGGTGCGTTGCTGCAGACACGGCCAGCCTTTGGAGGCAACATCATGGCAACCATTGAATGCCCAGGCTCGAGACCACAGATGTCCACTGTACGGCCCAATGTGATGAAACAGCTTGAGTTTGATCCAAGTCGTAGTGGTGAGATTATAGATATAGATCTTGCTCCAGCCATGCTCAAGTCAAAAGTCAGGGTGTTGGAATCCGTTGTCTCTGATTCTGATGATGTCAATATTCAGGAATCTGATATTCTGGTCGGGGGTGGACGAGGACTTGATACTGAGAAAGGCTTTACCCTTATCCGTGAACTCGCCAGAAGTCTCGATGGTTCTGTTTCTGCAAGCCGTGCAGTTGTTGATGCCGGATGGATAGGATATCCTCACCAGGTTGGGCAGACCGGGAAAACAGTTGCTCCCAAGTTGTATATTGCCTGTGGTATTTCCGGGGCAATTCAGCATGTTGCCGGAATGCAATCATCTGAGACTATTGTTGCTATTAATCGTGATGAGAATGCTCCGATATTTAACGTTGCTGACTTTGGCATAGTGGGTGATCTGTTTGAGGTTTTACCTAAACTTATCAGTAAAATTGAGGAACATCGAAAATCATGAGTCTGAAGGGGAAAAATGCATTGGTCACCGGTGGGAGCAGAGGAATTGGTCGTGCGATCTGTATTCGTCTTGCTGCCATGGGAGCCCATGTGTATATAAACTATGTGTCCAATCCCGACGCTGCCAGTGAAACCCGAAAAATTATCATTGACGCAGGAGGGAGCGCTGATATCCTTGCGTTTAATGTTGGGGAGAGTACCCAGGCTCAGGATGCAATACAAAGTTTAATAAAAGAAGCCGGGTCTCTCGATATACTTGTAAATAATGCAGGGATTACCCGGGATGGCTTGATGGCCAGAATGAAAGAAGAAGATTGGGACGCCGTTCTTGATATCAATCTTAAAGGTTCTTTTATCTGTTCAAAGGCAGCGGCACGTTCCATGATGAAAAAAAGATGGGGACGGATTGTCAATATTTCTTCAGTCATAGGTTTTGCCGGAAATGCCGGACAGGTTAACTATGCAGCAGCCAAGGCTGGAATGCAAGGTCTGACTAAATCAATGGCACGTGAGTTTGCTGGACGGAATATTACGGTTAATGCGGTTGCCCCCGGGTATATCAGTACCGATATGACCCGTGACCTCCCTGAAGCAATACAGGAAAAAATTAAAAATCAAATTCCCCTGGCAAGTCTTGGCAGTCCTCAAGATGTTGCTGGAGCAGTTGCGTATCTTGTCAGTGATGATGGGGCGTATGTCACAGGAAATACAATTCATGTGAATGGTGGAATGTATATGTGATTTACAGTTTCCTCTGAGTTTGTTAATAGTGGTGTCTGTGACCGAATACCCGAAAAATTCGGGATTCATAAAAAATAGTAAAAAACATACAGGAGCAAAAAATGGCAATTGAACAACAGATGGTTGATATTATCGTTGAGCAGTTGAGTGTTGATAAAGATAAAGTGGTTCCCGGTGCATCATTTGTTGATGACCTTGGGGCCGATTCCCTCGATCTTGTTGAACTGATTATGGCAATGGAAGAAGAATTTGACGTCGAAATTCCCGACGAGGAAGCCGAAAAAATCGCTACTGTCCAGAATGCTATTGATTTTGTAAACAACTTGAAATAATTTTTTTCCGGGGTGCTTGGTGCTTCCTGGAACTCAAGAGGAATACAATGGCTAAGCGCAGAGTAGTTGTAACAGGCATTGGTTTGGTAACTCCTTTAGGAACTGGAAGGGATAAGACCTGGAAAAAGCTTCTTAACGGGGAAAGTGGTATAGGTCCGATTACTCGTTTCGATGCCTCCGGGTTTGCCTCGCAGATAGCTGCTGAGGTGTCCGATTTTGAGACCCTGGATCATTTTGATACAAAAAGTTCCAAACATCTTGATCTTTTTGTTCAATATGGCATCGTTGCTGCTCGTTCTGCCATTGAAGACAGCGGCGTGAATATTACTCCAGGTAATTGCAACAGGGTTGGGGTGATAACCGGCTGTGGCATGGGGGGGCTTGGGACGATTGAGAAGAACCACAGCGTTTATCTTGATCGCGGTTCAAAAAGGATATCACCATTCTTTATCCCAATGGCGATCCCTAATATGCCATCCGGGCATATATCTATGCAGATAGGCGCCAAAGGCCCTAACCTGTCATTGTCCACAGCCTGTGCTGCAGGGACTCATGCAGTTGGAGAAGCTTTCAGGTCCATTGTTTATGGAACTACTGATATTGTGGTAACCGGTGGGACTGAGTCTGTTATTTGTCCACTTGGGGTTGGTGGGTTCTCAGCTATGAAAGCTTTATCGACGAGAAACGATGACCCTACCAAGGCTTCACGTCCTTTTGATAAAGATCGTGATGGTTTTTTGATTGCTGAAGGTGCAGGCATGATTGTTCTTGAGGAATTGGAGCATGCACTTGCCAGAGGTGCTGATATTTATGCAGAAATGGTTGGTGCAGGAGCATCCAGTGATGCATATCACATCGCTGCTCCTCCTGAAGATGGCAACGGTGCAGCTCGCTGTATGGAAATGGCACTCCAGGATGCTGGTTTATTGCCATCTGATATTGATTATATTAATGCCCATGGAACGTCTACTCCTTTGAATGATCGTTGTGAAACTGCTGCTATCAAAAGTGTTTTCGGTGACCATGCTGCAAAACTTGCCATTAGTTCAACAAAATCAATGACCGGACATGCTCTTGGCGCAGCTGGTGGTCTTGAGGCTGCGTTCCTTGCCATGACTATTAAGGATCAGATTGCTCCACCCACTATTAACCTGGATAGTCCGAGCATTGAATGTGATCTGGACTACGTTCCGCATATCGCAAGAAAGATGGAAATTAGAGCTGCTATTTCCAATTCTTTTGGCTTTGGTGGAACCAATGGTGTTGTCGTTATGAAGCGTTTTGGTTCTTGATTTAGATAAAAGGGGACAGTGTGAGAGTAGCAATCGGTTCAGATCATGGTGGATTTTCGTTAAAAGAAGTAATTATACCTCTCTTAAAGGAACTGGGCCACGAAGTTATTGATGTTGGTTGCCATGACGAGCAATCCGTTGATTATCCAGGTTTTGCTGATCTTGTCTGTGAACAGATCATGTCCTCTGAGGCCGATAAAGGTATCCTTATATGTGGGACAGGAATTGGTATGTCCATGGCTGCAAACAAACATGAAGGTATCCGGGCCGCATTGTGCAGTGAGCAATACACAGCACGCATGAGTCGCGAACATAATGATGCAAATATTCTTTGCATGGGGGAACGTGTTACTGGTCCTGGAGTAGCGATGGAAATCGTTCGAACCTGGCTTGATACACCTTTTGGAGGTGGACGGCATCAGCGTCGTATAGAGTTGTTCAGTTAAAGTGATTTTATTAAAATCTACTGTTAAAGCCGGCTTACTTTCTTGGGTATGCCGGTTTTTTCGTCTGTTTAGTGATAAACAGATACTATTTTCAATAAGAAGAGAGAATGTTTATGTCTGCCTTAGAAAACACTGATCCAGATATCTTTGCCTGTATCAACAATGAGTATGAACGTCAAAACAGTCAACTTGAATTGATAGCATCTGAAAATATTGTTTCCGCAGCAGTTCTTGAGGCTCAGGGGTCTATTTTTACCAATAAATATGCCGAAGGATATCCTCAGAAACGATATTATGGTGGATGTGATCAGGCTGATAAAGTTGAGACGCTTGCCATAGACAGAGCTAAGGAGATTTTTGGTGCTGAATATGCTAATGTCCAGCCCCATTCCGGGTCTCAGGCAAATATGGCTGTTTATTTCGCCACATTAAAGCCTGGCGATAAGGTGCTTGGGATGGATCTTGCCCATGGTGGTCATTTAACCCATGGTAGCGGGGTCAATTTCTCAGGTCAGTTGTTTAACTTTCTCTCTTACGGGGTAGAAAGGAAAACTGAACAGATTAATATGGAAGAAGTTGAACGTATTGCTTTTGAAAACCGGCCCAAGATGATAGTTGCCGGAGCTTCTGCCTACTCCCGCTTTATTGATTTTGAAGGTTTTCGTAAGATTGCCGACCAGATAGGTGCTTTATTTATGGTAGATATGGCACATATCGCAGGGCTTGTTGCTGCGGGGGTACATCCCTCTCCCGTGCCATATGCTGATTTTGTAACGACTACCACCCATAAGACCATGCGTGGGCCACGTGGTGGCTTGATTCTTGCTCGGAATAAATGGGGACAGAGTTTGAACTCCAAGATTTTTCCTGGTATTCAGGGAGGCCCCCTTGTCCATGTGATATCAGCTAAGGCCGTCGCCTTTAAAGAGGCTATGACGGATTCCTTTAAAAGCTACCAACAACAGGTTGTAGATAATGCCAGTGCGCTTGGTCAGAACCTTGTTAATAAAGGGTTCAGATTAGTTTCCGGGGGAACTGATAATCATCTCATTCTTCTGGATCTGACAAGTAAGGATATTACTGGTAAGGAAGCGGAGGAACTGCTGGAGCGAGCTGGATTGACCACAAACAAGAATGCTATTCCTTTTGATAAACAACCGCGATTTGTTACTTCCGGGATTCGCATAGGTACCCCTGCTGTTACAACAAGAGGCCTTGGAATTAAAGAAATGGGTCTTATTGCTGAGTGGATTGAACGTGTTCTTACAGAGAGAAGTGACGAAGCGATGATTGCAGTGCGTCAGGAAGTGCGAGCGCTGTGTGACACTCACCCACTGTCTAATATTTTCTGATATCTATCTTAATTTACAGGAGATTTAATGAAGTGTCCCTATTGCGGTCATCTTGACAATAAGGTTATCGACTCACGGCTTAATAAAGAAAGTACTATTACCAGAAGACGGCGTTCCTGTCTTTCTTGTGAACAGCGCTTTACTACTTATGAGCGCCTTGAGGTTATGCTTCCCATGCTTGTTAAGAAAGATGGTAGAAGAGAGGTATGGGATAGGCAGAAGATGGTTGTTGGTCTTGAGAAAGCCTGTGAAAAGCGTCCTGTAAGCTGTGATGATATAGATGAATTTGTTGACAATATTGAAAGCAAGCTGCAGGATTTTCCCTCCAAGGAAGTTCCATCAGTGGTCATTGGTGAATGGGTTATGGAAGATCTTCCAGGTCTTGATGAAGTTGCCTATGTCCGTTTTGCCTCTGTGTACCGTCAATTTAAAGACGTTAACGAATTTATGGATGAGTTGAAGGGGCTACTCGATTCAAGGGGCGATGTTGAGTCTAAAAAAGAAGGCTGAGAGAACATTTTCAAAAAGAGATGAGCAGTTTATGCGTCTTGCTCTGCATCAGGCCCGAAAAGGAATTGGGAGGACTTCTCCTAATCCATGTGTCGGGGCTGTTGTTGTACAGGATGACGATACTGTCGTAAGCCGTGGTTACCATAAAAAAGCTGGAACGCCACATGCCGAGGTGCATGCACTGCGAAAAGCTGGAAGCCGTGCTGAAGGGGCTACCATTTATGTAACTCTTGAACCCTGCAACCATACCGGTCGTACGCCGCCCTGCAGTCACGCTGTTGCTGCTGCAGGGATCAAACGAGTCGTTGTTGGTATGGTGGATCCAAACCCTTTAGTCAGTGGTAGTGGAATCAGTTACCTGAGAAAACAGGGGATAGAGGTTCTTAGTGGTGTTCTTGAAAATGAATGTAAGGAAGTTAACCTTCCCTTTGTGAAACACATTACAACAGGTAAACCCTTTGTAGTTATGAAGGCTGGAATGAGCCTTGACGGGAAACTCAGTTACCAGAAAGGCGTCCCTGGGAAAATGACTGGTGCTAAAAGCCGACGTACCGTACATGGTCTTCGTAACAGTATGGATGCTATTCTGGTCGGTGTTGGTACCGTTATCGCTGATAATCCATCCCTTACAACCCGTTTGGTCAAGTGTGGCAGAGATCCGCTGCGTGTTGTTCTCGATAGTTCTTTGAGGATCTCCTCTCAAGCAAAAATTCTTCATCTGGATTCATCTGCATCAACCCTGATTTTTTGTTCACCTGTTGCTGATAGAGATAAAAAAGAACTGCTCGGTAAAATGGACGGAGTCAATGTTCAGTCGGTAGCTTTAGACGAAACTGGCAGAGGGTTAGATATGAACAGAGTTCTTGACCACCTGGGGAAAATGGGTATCTGTTCCCTCCTTGTTGAAGGTGGTGCTGAAATTCATGGCAGTTTTCTCAGCAAATCACTGGTAGACAGAGTAATGCTTTTTGTCGCGCCTCTCTTTGGCGGCTCGTCGGGAACACCTTTGCTGAGTGGCTTCCCCGTGAGCGATAACACGAGTGCTCCAAGGTTACAAAACATTCACTATAAAAAATGTGGAGAGGATGTACTTGTTCGGGGAGATTTTTTTACTACTCTTTGATACTCCAATCAGTTGCGCCTGGTTTCAGCAAGGTGTAGGATTTCTGGTACCCGCTTCTCCAGTTCTGTGAGTGTCTTAAAATCCATTATAAGAGAAACAGCATCTGTTTCAAACGAAAGAGCATGGGTTACCTTGCAGGTGGCTGGTAAATTCATGGTAGTAACTTTTTTTCTGAATAATTCTTCTGCAGAAATGCTTTGTGGAAAGAGCATCTTTTGCATGCAAGCCAAAAGAACAGTTGCTTTCTGTGGTTGATTCATTTCAGGATGAGTAAGGATTTCATTGAATTCGGGTTTCATTAACAGCTCTGTTAGTGTTTTTTCTTCTCTGTACGCAAGATCCTTGCACAGAGAAAGTAGCCTTTTTTGCTTTCCCCCACCAAGTTGTAAATCAATAAATATTCCATGAAGCAACTGTCTGTCTTCTGGACTCATTTTTAGTAGCTCATGTGCAGTTTTTTCACCAATGATTCCATTGTGTATGCTGATTTGAATATCCAACTCAAGCTCTATCAGATCTAAACATTTATTGATGGTGTGCGGCTGTATTTTTTGGTGAAGAATTGTAAAAAATAATGCCGCTGCCTCTTTACTATCCATATATTTAAGACAGTGGCTGAAAAAATAGGCTTTTTCCATTGCACTGAAATTGCCAGAGAGTGACTGGTCTTCAACTATATAGGACAAAATATTTTTAGGTGAGTTATCTTCTCTGAGAATGAGACATAGAGGGGATTTTTTACCAGGGTTGGTTTTGAGAGTTTCCAGCCTGGATTTTCCGCAGACCAATTTGTAGCGCTCTTTAGGTTGCCGCAGGAGGATTGGTGGACGAAGTATGCCTACTCTATTAATAGATTCAACAAGGGCAGTGGCGGGTGGTTTAGAACTAAGAAAAGGGTGAAGGCTCCATTCGTCTGAGATTTGTATTTTATTCAGCTCTATTGGGTGAAAGGTCGCAGAGGGATGCATCGTATCTGTAGTATGAAGCACGGCAAGAAGGCGTTAGAGAATAAAAAAAACCTGTGTTTCTTCAAGGTGATGAGAATAAACACAGGTTAACGGGAGACCTGAATAATAATTACTTTAGTAAAACTATTGGTGATCAGGCCTCATTAATTTTGTCGCGGAGAATTCCAGACGGTTTAAAGGTGACCACACGTCTGGCATCAAGGGTCAGTTCATCGCCTGTCTGGGGATTACGTCCTCTTCTGGACTTTTTGTCTTTAACATTGAATTTCCCGAAACCACTTAAGAGAAGATCGGTACCATTAATTAGTGATGTTTTGGAGATACGTAGAAAAGCTTCAACAGAATCGGTTGCTTGAGCCTTTGTTAACGATCCGTGAGATTTGTATACTTGCTGAACAAGATCAGCTTTTGTGAGAGTCATGATTGATTCCTCCTCTAAGGTAATCGATATTTAGTACCTTTTCCCCTCAAGGGGGTTCTGAACTGAGTACTGGCTTACTTATTTTAACCAGTGTTAGTTATAATCTGCTTTTAATGATATGCGTCAAGGGAATAAAGTCAATAGTAACTGTTTTTTTTTATCCACCAACGGCATTGGCCATTGAGAAAATTGGGAGATACATGGCGATGACCAGACCACCAATCATGCCCCCCAGGAAGACCATCATGAAAGGTTCGATCATGGCGGTGAGGTTTTCAACTGCCTGATCTACTTCTCCATCATAAAAGTCAGCAATCTTGGCGAGCATAGTGTCGAGTGCTCCAACAGATTCACCAACGTTGATCATCTGGACGACCATATTGGGAAAGACACCACTTTCTTCTAAGGGTTCAGCAATGGGGCGTCCCTCTGCAATACTATCGGCTACACGAAAAACAGCAGCTTCAATGACCTTGTTGCCGGCAGTTTTTGCAACCACCTGTAATGCGTCAAGAATAGGAACGCCACTTTGCAGCATGGTGCTGAGAGTCCTGGTGAATTTGGAAACAGCAACCTTTCTGATTAAGGGGCCAGCAACTGGAGCTTTGATCAGCATTGCATCCATTCTGAACCGTCCTCTCTCCGTGGAATATATCTTTTTTATGGTGTAAATTACTGCAAAGAGGCCCATGCCTAGCCAAAGAAAATTGCTTTTGAAGGTGTTTGACATTGAGACTACGATTTGGGTAGGGATCGGTAGCGCTGAGCCAAAACTTGCAAACATTTCCTCAAAAACAGGAATAACAAAAACCAGAATTACCACAAGTATAAGTGCTGAGATTGCAAGACAGATTGCGGGATAGGTCATGGCTCCTTTAATTTTTTTCTTAAGAGCCATGGATTTTTCCATAAAAATAGCCAGCCTACCTAATATCGTATCGAGTATACCGCCTGTTTCACCAGCTTCGATCATATTTGAGAAAAGGTTGTCGAAAACTTTGGGATGTTTCCGCATGGCATCAGCAAAGGTTGTTCCTGTTTCGACATCGGATTTGATGTTTCCTAAAACTTTTTTTAATGTTGGGTTTTCCTGTTGCTTGGCCAAAATTTCCAGGCCTTGAACCAAAGGAAGTCCAGCGTCAATCATAGTGGAAAGTTGTCTGGTAAAAATAACAATATCCTTGCCGGTAACCTTAGGCTGGAAAAAGGAAATGTTTTCTAAAAGATCTTTGGGTTTTTCTTTTACAATCGGATCTTTAATACGAAGACGCTTGACATGGCCAAGAGCTGTTGCCTGGTCAGGAGCTTCTATTTCGCCTTTACGTTTGTCACCGTAGGAATTGATACCTTTCCATATATAGACCGGCATTAGTTTTTCTCCTGCATGATACTATTTTACTAAATTAAACCAATTAGTTGATTTGCTTTTATGTGAGCCGGTGCGTGTATACTCAAGGGGGCCGGCTACGCTTACATTTGAGTTGGATGTAAGTTCATTGAATACTAAGCAATTGTTAAATAACACAATGAAATTTATTCTATATCATGAAGTTATAGATTACAAGTTAGAGTATTGTGAGAAGTAATTATTTTCTGAGTGTCTCCTGTAGATTGCCATATTCTTTGATATTGCGTCTTCTTGGAAAAACTTTAGGGACTCCAATGTCTCTATTTGTTGCCTTTGTGAAAATTTGTTCTTGTCTAAAGTGATCGTGCTTGTTAATATGATCATCTTACGGTGAGTTTTCAGTGAGGACGTAGTTCCTGCGCTTTAATTGTATTAGATTAGTGTCATTGACTTTGAGGAGAACAGCATGCAGAATCAAGCTGCTATGAGTTTTAGCGAGAGAAGTTTTCAACCTGTTGTTGAAAAGTGTGAAGGTTGTGAGAGAATTGTAGAGGAAGCTGGTTCTAAATATTGCCAGTCTTACCTTCAGCCCGAGGCTAAATGGCGTTTGGGAATTTGTAATTTTGCAACGCATGCGAAACCAGAAATAACGGTCGTTACTGTCAGAATCAATCCTTTGAAAGCTGCAAAGAGAGCATCTGCTAAGAAAGTTTAACAGTAGCAGCAATAAGGAAGAACTAAAAAAAGCATTTTCTCGTTAATGAGAAGATGCTTTTTTTTTTTTGAAAAAACGCTTTGTCCTTCATATCCTGTGTTAGGACTGACACCGTCCCATTAAGCGATTTCGGGTCTGTCACCAAAAATTGCTGTCCCTATTCTTATAATCGTTGCCCCCTCTTCAATAGCCGTTTTGAAATCCTGTGACATCCCCATGGAAAGCTCAAACCTACTGTTGTCTGAAAAAAGTTCCTGCTTTGCTAGCTCTTTACCAAGGTTGCTAAGATCTCTGAAATAAATTCTGGTTTTTTCGGTATCAGACGAAAAAGGTGGAATGGTCATAAGTCCCATTGGCCGAATTTGTGAAAGGGTTCTTATGTGTTTTAGGAGGGCTCCAGCATTTTCAGGAGGAACTCCTGATTTTTTAGGATCTTCACCTATGTTTACCTGGATCAAGATATCTAATTTCCGATCAAGGGTGAGAAGATGTTTGTTTAAGGCTTTGGCGAGTTTAAGTCTGTCCACCGTTTCGACCATGGAAAAGAGCTCAGCTGCCAGTTTTGCTTTGTTGCTCTGGACATGGCCAATAAAATGAAACTTCGCTGCATCATCAATGCTGTGTCTTTTTTCTGCTGCCTCCTGGATATAGTTTTCACCAAAATAATATTGACCTGCTGCCATTGCCTCTTTAATACTGGCAATGGAGTGACGTTTTGAAACTGCAATTAATTTGATAGAAGAAGGGGCTCTATCACAGGCGAGAGCTGTCTGATTTATAGATTGGTGGATGGTGTTGAGGTTGTTGGCAATGGACATGGGGGTTAATCTCTGGGGCTGTAGTTGAATAGACGCGCAACATTTTCACTTGTAGTATCTGCCACTTCTTCCAGGCTGATTTTTTTGAGTTCGGCCACTTTCTCAGCCGTGTACAACAGATACGATGACTCATTTCTTTTTCCCCGCCAGGGAACGGGCGCGAGAAATGGCCCATCCGTTTCAAGAATTAATGAATTCAAGGGGATGTGTTTGGCAACCTCTTGAAGGTCGACTCCATTTTTGAAGGTCACAACTCCTGGAATTGAAATAAAAAAGCCAAGATCAATTATTTTTTTGGCAAAATCCATGTCACCTGAAAAACAGTGCATCACTCCTCCGTTAGGGAATGGGCCGTTGAGCTGCAGACTCTTCAAGGTGTCGTCGTGTGCTTCTCGGTCATGTATTATTACAGGCAAACAAAGTTCTTTTGCGAGGAGTAACTGTTTATGAAAGGCTTTTTTTTGGAGAGCAGGTTCAGCATATTGTTTTGCGTAATCAAGCCCTATCTCACCATAGCCGACGATATGTTCTCTATTGTCTGACACTAGTTGCTTCAGGCGCGTGTAGGTGGAATTGTCTGCGCTTTTGACGTCGTGGGGGTGAATCCCAACGGTGGCCTTGATCATAGAGTGGTGTTTGGCAAGTTCAATGGCTGTTTTCGAGCTTTTTTCGTCGATTCCAATGGTTATGATAGAACGCACCCCATTGGATTTTGCCCTCGCAAGGACCTGACCGAGATCTTCCTCGTAACAACTCATGTCGAGATGACAGTGGCTGTCAATAAGGAAACTATCTGCCTGAAGAACTGGTAATGGACGTTTGGTTTTTTTCATAATATTTTCAATGAGATTTTTAGCAGATTCATTCTGGTCATGCAATGTTGAAATGTATTAAAAACTGCTTTTGAGTTTCTCGATGCCACGATATACTTGTGATGATCAGCTGCGGATCATTTTAGAAGAATTGTCACGCTCCTTGATACCCTATTTATCAACCGAGGTTTTGAAATGAGAATTGACACAAAATTTACAAAGAGAAACCTGCAGGCAAGAGGACTTGAGCCTGCAGACTGTGTCTTGAAAAATTGTCGCATAATTGATGTCTTCTGTGGAGAAATTGTACATGCCGATGTGGCAATCTGTGAAGAAACAATTGTTGGAATAGGCGACTATTCAGGAAAAAAAGAGATCGATTGTAAAGAGGCATTTGTCGCTCCAGGGTTTATGGAGGGGCACATCCACATAGAAAGTTCCATGCTTAGTCCCAAACAATTCGTCAAAACTGTTTTACCGCACGGTACAACAACTGTCGTTTGTGATCCCCATGAAATTGCAAACGTTGCAGGAGTTGAAGGCGTGAAATATGTACTTGAAGAAAGTAAAGACCTTCCCTGTGCAATTTATGTGATGGCTCCCTCGTGTGTTCCTGCAACTCACCTTGAAAATTCTGGAGCAAGGCTTTCCTCAAGCGATCTTGAACTATTGTTAAAGTTACCTCGGGTGATTGGTGTGGCTGAGATGATGAATTACCCAGGTGTATTATTTCAAGACGAGGAAGTCGTGAGGAAAATTTGTCTGGCCAGGGAAAGTGGTGTTCCGATTGATGGTCATGCTCCAGGGGTAAGTGGAAAAGACCTCCAGGCCTATATTGGAAGTGGTATATTCTCCGATCATGAATGTGCCACCGCAGCTGAGGCTCTCGAAAAGCTTTCCTCCGGAATGTTTTTGTTTATGCGGGAAGGGTCAACCGCAAAGAATCTTGAAGACCTTCTTCCGGCTGTTACTGAGAAGAACAGTCACCGATGTCTACTGGTAACAGATGATTGTCACCCTGACGAATTGTTGAAAGAAGGACATCTTGATCGGATCCTCCGCAGGGCAATTTCCCTTGGACTTGACCCTGTAATAGCAATTCAAATGGTTACTATTAATGTTGCCAGTTACTTTAGGTTGTACGATCGAGGTGCGATTGCCCCTGGGTATCGCGCAGATCTCGTTGTGTTTGATGATTTAATGGATATTAGAATTAAGACTGTTTTCAGCGGCGGAACACAGTTAGATGAAATAATGTGTAACGAATCCCTTTTCTCCAAGTCCCTGACAGAAGGTTATCCTTCAGTACTCAATTCGGTTCATGTGGACACATCGAAAATTTCCTTTAAAATTCCAGCCGTCGGTAAGATTATCAAGGTGATTGGGGTTAGGAAGGATCAATTGGTCACTGATTCTCTTAGACTCCCTGCGTTGATTGACGACGGTTTTGTGCTTTCCGATATTTCCAGAGATATAATAAAAATTGCTGTTATAGAGCGCCACCATACAACAGGAAATATGGGACTTGGATTTGTTCATGGGATTGGTTTGCAGGAAGGGGCACTCGCGTCAACTGTGGGACATGATTCTCACAATATTACAGTTATTGGTGTAGATGATATGGATATGGAGATTGCTGTTCAGGCTATTGTCAAGCAGGGTGGGGGACTTGCAGTAGTGAAAAATGGAGAAGTGGTTGAGAGACTCGTGTTGGATGTGGCCGGTCTTATGTCAACGGATGAAGCTCATGTATTAGCTGATAAATTTTCCAATTTACTGATGGCTGCTCTAAAATTGGGCGTTCAAGTTTCTGATCCATTTATGTTGATGAGTTTTCTCGCTCTTCCCGTGATTCCTCATTTAAAGATTACAGACATGGGATTAGTTGATGTTGATGCCTTTTCCCACACGGATCTCTGGCTTTGATGTAGCAAGAAGATATGTATGCAAAGACTGTTAAATCAGTGTGTTAGATGAGAAGGTGGTGGCAGTGACGGAGGTTTTGCTATATCAGTATGATTTTTTTAGATAAAATAAAAAAAACATCTTCATATCGATATGAATCTGTCGTATACTAACTAGCGTTATGGTATCTTTGCTATGTGATTTATTTGACGAAGGAAATCTTTTTCTTCCGATTTAGAAAAGATAAAAAGAAAAATGTGGCCGCTGCCTAAGGGCTGAACGCTATATTAACAAGCTTAAGGGTCGACTGTGAAGACTCGTAATTAAGGAAAGAGGTATTTGGCATGAATTATGGAATAGTCAGTCAAGAGCAGCTGGAGCAGATTGATACAATTCTGGCCAGCAAGCTCATTAAACTTGGTGTCGATTGTGTCATCATTATAGATATGGCAGGCAATATAATCACTGCCAAAGATAACGGTGAGAGTAAATATGATGTGTATTCCTTTGCTGCTCTGGCCGCAGGAAATTTTGCAACAGTAGATGCTATGGCCAAATTGGTTGGTGAGGCGGAGTTTTCCCTGCTTTTCCATAAAGGTCAGGAATCGAATATCCATTTCAGTAAGATTGATGATGAGTTGTTACTTATATCTATGTTTGGAAAGGACATATCTCTCGGTTTTCTAAGACTAAACGTGGTTGAAGCTATCGAACAGATCCGTAAAGTTTGGGAAGGTGGCAACGGCTGATTTAATTCTGACAGCTTTCATTTTTGTAAAAAAACAGATGCGTTTAATACCGGGGGTAATGCGTTGAGTTTTATTAATTTAAAAGACAAAGTAGTTCAGGTTAAAATTGTTTATTATGGCCCTGGCAGGTGTGGTAAGACAACAAACTTGGAATATGTGAATCGTAAATTTCGTGACCAGATTCAATCAGAAATGGTTAGTCTGAAAACACACGGGGATCGAACGTTATTCTTTGACTTTCTACCCTTTGATATGGGCCAGATTAAGGGATATGACATTAAAATTCAGCTCTATACTGTACCTGGACAGGTGAAATATAATGCTACTCGAAAACTTGTTTTAAAAGGGGTAGATGGCGTTGTTTTTGTTGCTGACGCCATGGAGAAACAGCGCGAAAAAAATATCCGTTCACTGAACCAGTTACACGAAAATCTCCAGGCATATAAAGAATCAATCTTTAAGATTCCTCTGGTTATCCAATACAACAAGGTCGACTTGAAAGATCATGGAGTCCCGATATTGCCCACGGCAGTTCTGCGAAAAGATCTGAACAGTCGGCTGAAAGTACCGGATTTTGAAGCAAGTGCTATTACGGGATATAATGTTGCGGCAACCTTGAAAAAGATTATTTCATCAACGGTTGTTTCTATACAGAAAAAATTACTATAGGGAATAGACGGTGACACAGCAGAGCGGAAATCAATTTGATGATGATCTGACCGTTGGTTTTGATAACGATGGATCTTTTTCTACGGATTCTATAGACCTTTTTGAATTTACCAGTGATGAAGAATCTCCCATTGCCAGGTTAAAAACGATAATTCTCTCAATTGACTGGGAAATAAACGACGAAATCCTCGGGCAACTGGAAGATGAACTTGTGGATCTCAGTGACATCTGGGCCGATGACAAAATCAAACTGGTTTACATTCAGGGCCTAAGTAAAATTGGGAAGTACATTTATAAAGAGAGGGCCAACGCTCATCCCAATTCAATTAAACTGCTCATTACCTTTTATCATAATCTGGAGAAGATTGTTTCTTCAGGAGATTTAATGAGTGAAGATGAGAAAAAGCAGTTACTTGTCGAAGATGTGAAAAAATTTGACCAATTAAAATCACAGATTGGCTCATCCGCTCCTAAAAAAGAGATGGTCGCTTCATCGGTTCCAGTTGCAGATGATATAAGTGATGGCATTTTACAATTAAAAAAACTGAAGGCTCAGGTTCTCGGGATTGACTGGGAAATTAATGATACTGAGCTACAGAAACTGAGTGATGAAGTTCAACGCCTTGAAGGCATTTTCGCTCAAAGTAAAGCAAAATTGATCCTTCTTCAGGGAATTGGCTCGCTGGGTTCCTATATTAACAAGATGAGAAGTGGTTCAAACAGCAAAGCGTTCACCCTTCTTCATTCTTTTTATAATGCTCTTGAAACAATTTCTTCCTCCAGCCTTTCAGCTGAAGATGAAAAACGCTTACTTCTTTCTGAAGTTGAAAAATTCAAATCATTTAAGGCAGAGATTTCTCAGGTGCACGTTGGGACAGAAGAAGAAGCACGGGATGACCGTATTCCACCTGAACAAGATGTACCCCTTGAATCTGAAATTCCCCAAGCTCCATCTAAGGAAGTCCTTCCTGTAGATAAGAGTATGGATGAAATTGGGGTGGCCGCTGATGTTGACGATCGACTCGCCTCCGTTTTTGGCGATATCAGTGAAGATGATGGGGAGGGCGTTGATGCAAGTGCTGCTCTTCAAGGTGTAGATGTAGAAACCGAAGCGGATGATGATTCAGAGGAAGATGCCCTTCCATATGAGGATGGTTCAATTGCTCCAGCGCTTGCAGAGGCCGATGAAGAAAGTAGTTTCAGTGTTGAAAAACTGGCTGGTGATCTTGTCGAATCAATAGAAACCGAGGTTCCCGATGATATTGTGGAATCAGAGAGTATTCTTCCGGGTGTCGATGTTGAAACTGAAGCTGATGATGATTCCGATGAGGACGAGCTTCCGTTTGAGGGTGATGAAATTGCTCCTGCTTTAAGTGGAACGTTCAGTGATGAAGATTTTGAAAAGGATAGTCTGGACGTAACCAGTGATGATTCAGAATCCGACGACCTTGATAGCAGGTTGGACTCATTTTTTGATGATGAGGTGCAAACTTCCTCCCAAGAGTGGAGTGGTGATAAGAAAGACACAGGTGAAGAGCCTGTTGAAGAAGGTTTTGTACCAGATGAAGATGGCTTTGTTGCTGCATTAAGCGGTATTACTGAAGAAGATACCGAAGAAGATACGAAAGAAGAAGCAACAGTAAGTGATGATACTGAAAATGTTTTAGTTTCTGCTGAAGAAGAGATTCCAGCAGCACTTAGTGACTTTGCTGAAGATGACTTCCAGCCAGTCCTTGAAGAGCCTGACTTCGCAGTAGAAGAAGAACAGACTGAAGAAGACGATTCTGAACCTGTCTTTACTGCAGTCGAGGAACCGTCTCTTCCTGAAGGAGTGTCAGAAGAGAATGTGGAAGAGCAGCTTTCATTTTTTGACGAAGAAGAATCTGGCAACTCCGAACCTGATGAGCCATCCGTTGTTGAAGACATGCTTCAAGACGAAAATCCTGAAGACCAACTTTCGTTTCTTGATGAAGAAATTCCTGCTCCAGAGTCAACAGAGTCCGCAGATGATATAGATACGTTTTTTAACGATTACGATGATGACGTTGAGGAGGCATTATCCTACACTGATACAGATACGTCACCGACTCCTGCTCTCAGTTCTGAGCTTGAAGATGTGGACGGAGAAGAGAGTAGAGAGATTGGGGCTTCTTTCTTCGAAGATGCTGATGGACCTGAGAATACCCTTGATGAAGAAAGTCTCTCGTTTTTCGATGAAGAGAAGGAGTCTCTATTTGAAGAAGAACCTGGTGAAGCAATCGTTCTGGAAGAAGGTGATGAAGGTGATGAAATCCAGTTTACCGTTCCTGGAGAAATTGCTGCTGATGATGATTTACAAGATACTGTACTTAAAGATTCATCATTTGATGATATTATTGAATTTAATGTACCAGGAGAAGAAGATTCTTCGGAGGTACTAAATGATAGTATTGAGGATTCTGAGAGCTCTGAAGTTGTTTTTGAAGTGGTCGACGATGATGTGGAAGTCGATCCGCTTCCTGGTGAAGAGTATGCCGATGAGTATGAAGATTTGGCAAATTCTGATCAGAAAGAAGATGTTGTGTTCCTTGAAGCCCAGGATGTTGGGTTCTCAGTTGAAGACTTTCAGGATATTAATCTTTTTATAGGACTTTTAAGGGATGATATTACAGAAGATGGTATTCAAAATGTCTTAACAGAACTTAATAGACTTAGAAATAACAGTGCTTCCACTCCCACCATCAAAATATTCCTGCAGTTACTCTCAACGGTCTGTCAAAGTCTTGAGAAAATAACTTCTGCGGATTCCATTGCGGAAAGGCTTGAGTTGATAGAAGAAATTTATTCCGGCCTTGAATCATGTGTTACTCCTGAAATCACAATAGAAGCGGTTCAGACGCGGTTACTCGGTTGTACCACTCGGGTATTACTTATGCAGAACAATGAGGTGACGCAAACGGAAGCCCTTGTGGTTGAGGATGAAGAGGAAGTGTCCGCTGAAGTTTTAAGCAGTGTAAGTGATTCAATGGTTGATGACTCTGTCGATGATGAGGAAATATTCCCCGATGAATCTACTGAAAGAGATGATCAGCTGAGAGAGTATGTCCATGAGGAGTTAGCTGACATTAAAAAACTTTTTATCGATGAAATTGCAGCACTTAGGAAAGAATTTATTGATAAGTAATTAGCGAATTTATAACAGATAAAGAAGACCTGCTCCGATGGAGCGGGTTCTTTTTTTTGTTTTTATCGTCTATTTTCCACGAGAATTTTATAAAAACACCATGATCCTGGTGAATTATCGTTTTTTTCATACATTAATAGCGTAAGCTATCTGTTTACAAAATGATATTGAGAGATTTGATTAGCGGTTCAGTCCTATAACGGACAGGATTGCATAGAAAAAGAGCCAGCTGAGAACAAAGAGAAGGAGAAGAGTGAATTTACTGTTTTTCTTTTGTAGATACGCAATGGCAAAAAGTAGGGACGCAGGGAAGATCACTCCAGCGAGTAATGGTGGCAGGTAACGTAGGAGTTCCTGTAAACCAAGAAAAAACCACGGGCCATTGATGTGGGTCACTCCAAGGTGGTCAGGTTCAAAGGGTGCAGTCACAAAAACAGAAAAAATGAAAATGGAGATGGACAATATGATATGACGGTTAAATGGGACTCTGTATTTTTTCACATGACTCCAGGCAAGCCATCCCCAGAGAAGACCAAATCCAATGATATGGTTAAGATAGATCCTTTTCATTCCACTGTCTGAGATGGAAAAAAGGAGATTGTTTATTGTTGATCCAATAAAAGGGATATCAAGAAGTATTGCTTCTGCGATCATTCCTGCTGAAAATCCTGTGGCATCGCCGCGGAGAACATAGCCGGTGAAGAGAATAAGGAGGGCTACTGGAAGTGTTGCTGTGAGCATCACCCACTGTTTGTCTGAATAACTTTGAGCCTGAGAAAAAATTCCAATTAGGTGGCAGATGCTGAATAGAAAAAAGAGCTGACTGGAATAGAAATGGAGAGAACGGAAATATCCTCCAAATGGTACAAGCATATCGAGGGTTGTAACAGAATACAGTGGGGTGGCGGGATCATACTGGAGACCAACAATTATACCTGAGAGAACGGAAATGTACAGCGAGAGAAGTGAGAATTCACCCCAACGTATATCTTCAAATGTTTTTCTGATCAGTTTCACAGGCTAACTCTTGAATCGGTCAAATAATGACAATGTATCCACCATTGTCCTTTAGTCTCTCAACTTTATAGCGAGGCAAAGGCTTTTTTGCAGGGCCATGGAGTACCAGGCCTTCTTTGGAAAATCGGCTTTGGTGGCAGGGACATTCGAGAAGGTTGTCCTTTTCGTGGAAATTGACAGTACACCCTAGATGCGTGCATTTTCTTGAAAGCGCCCATGCGTCTGTACCAGTGTCAAAAAGCACAAAGTCGGGGCCAAGGTGAAAGCCACCTGCTGGCAGGGGGGAGGCAATTTCAACAATTCGCGGTTTACGGGGAATTGAATAGCCAATGAAACGGACAATAGGGTAGAGGGCTGCAATGCTTGCGCAAAGAAGAAGGAATCTGCGTTTGGTCGTCAAGTGTTTTTGGGGGGCAGGACATGTCATAGAATGTTCAGGATGGAAAGAAAACCAGCCACAGTCAGGTAAATGCGGCGAGAAGTCGCTGGTTGACATGTTCTGGAACAAGTTCGCAGACATCTCCTCCATGTCTTGCTGCATCTTTGATAATAGAAGAACTTATATAAATCCATCTGAAACCCGGCATTAGAAAGATAGTATCCACTTCACGCTCGAGCTTTCTATTCATAAGTGCCAGCTGAAATTCATAATCGAAGTCTGAAACAGCACGTAGACCACGGATAATAGCATTGGCACCTTTATCTGCGGCATATTTCACCAGCAGTCCGGAAACCGTATCAACTTCAATTCGAGAATAATCTTTGGGAAAACATTGTCGTGCCATCTCTGTTCTCTCTTCAAGTGAAAAGAGAGGTTTTTTGCCAGGGTTAATAGCTATGGCAATAATAACTTTATCAAAGAGGTTCAGAGCCCGGTCAATAATGTCAAGGTGGCCCATGGTTATGGGGTCAAATGTTCCAGGGTATATAGCGAGGCTTTTCCGCTGATGGTCTGAGTTGTCATGAGGCATCATATTTTTCACGTGTTGCCTGGGGTTTTATAAGGACGGTGTGATAGTGTAAAACCAGAATCCGGTATCACCGTAGCGCCGCGTGTCAAAAAGCGTTAAACGGGTGAATGACTTAGGTAATGTTACACTGCTCCTGTCTTCTGCTATAACCAGTGTGTTTGTTGCGATTAGCTTACTACTGTCGATATCTTTCAAACTTTTTTCGGCAAGGCCTTTATTGTAGGGGGGATCAAGAAAAATAAGATCAAAGGTTCTTACTGTAAAAGCGTTGTCAATGGTGAAATTCAGTCCTCTATTAAGGTCATGTTTGACTATGATCGCTCTTTTTTCTGATCCTGGCTCCATGCTTTGCAAACACACTTCACAGTTTTTTCTGGTAAGTTCCAAGGCATTGTGATGTTTGTCTACAAATACTACCTGTGTAGCACCTCGACTAAGAGATTCTATGCCTAAGGCACCAGTCCCGGAGTATAAATCGAGGACACGGGCTGACAATATACGGTTTCCGATAATGCTGAACAAAGCTTCACGGGCACGATCAGCAGTTGGTCTGATAAGGTTGGAATCACCCGGAGTGAATAGTTTTCGCCCCCGGGCATGTCCACTGATGATTCGCAATTACTTATATTGAGCAACAAAGGATTCGGCAATTTGAACAGCATTCAAGGCAGCACCTTTTAGGATATTGTCAGACACAACCCATAGATTTATTCCATTATCAATGGATTCATCTTCTCGAATTCGACCAACCAGAGTCTCAAAATTTCCAGCGCAATCTATTGCCATCGGGTACTTCAAATTGGCGGGATCGTCTACAAGTTTGACCCCTGGAGCATTTGCAAGGAGTTCTTTTACTTCTGCCACAGTAATTTTTGACTTTGTTTCAATATTTACAGCTTCAGAGTGACCATAAAAAACGGGAACACGAACCGCAGTTGCAGTGATCCCAATGGTATTATCTTCAAAAATTTTCCGGGTTTCGTTTACCATCTTCATCTCTTCCTTGGTGTAGCCGTTTTCAAGAAAAGAATCAATATGGGGTAAACAATTGAACGCGATTTGGTGTGGGTATACAGAGGCTTTCATCTCTTTGGTTTCCGCATAGGCCTTCACCTGACTGTCAAGCTCTTCTATTGCTTTTGCTCCGGTTCCGGATACGGCCTGATATGTCGAAATAACGAGACGTTTTATCCCAACCTTATCAAGGATAGGTTTCAGGGCAACCAGCATTTGAATGGTTGAACAGTTGGGATTGGCAATAATTCCGTGTTTGCTGTGCGCTGCAATGGCGTGGGAATTAACTTCTGGTACTACAAGGGGAATTTCAGGATCCATGCGATAGGCGCTGGAGTTGTCAATCACTACGGCACCTGCAGCAGCAGCAGCGGGTGCAAAATCAAGAGATCTTTGAGCTCCAGCAGAAAAAAGTGCGATATCAATTCCCTCAAAGGCATCTTTGCTGAGCAGTTGTACTTCAAGCTCCTGTCCTCTGAAGTTGATCTTTTTTCCTACTGAACGCTCCGAGGCCAGAAGGCGTAATTCATTAATGGGGAAGTTACGTCTTTGAAGGACATCAAGCATAGCCCCACCAACGGCACCGGTTGCACCAGCAATGGCTACATTGAATTTTTGTGAATTTTCGCTCATAATAAAACCCTATTTAGCAAAGTTATTAGTGAAATTATTCGGAATTTTGTGTTTTTTTTTGTAACGTGCTTCCATCAGTTTTCCAAGATTGACAATGGCGGTTGATGGAAAAATGATAACGGAAGAAAACTCTAACAAATATTGTAATAGTCAGCAATATACATTGTATTAAAGCCCGCAATTAACAATAAGAAAGCTCAGAGGTACCTATTACCAGGAGTACTTGTGATCCTGGGAATAAAAGAATCAGGGGTTTGGTTTATTAACCGGAGTTGTTGGTTTCTTCACAGATCTGACCTTCTTGATCAATCCAAAAACAGGACCTGACGCTAGGTAGACAAGGAAAAGAGCAAAGAGCATGATTTGGGGCTCAGCGGCAACCAGGATCAGGAGAAGTAAAAAACCAACGAGTACCTGGAAACGATTAATTTTAAAAGGAGGCAATTCCTTAAAGCTATAGTATGTGTGAGTTGAAACCATCAGGTAGGACAGGATGTAAACAAGCAGGAGCAGAGAGATATGCTTGACTTCTCCGGTAATACCAAGAAAATGGCTAAAGAGAACGGCAGCAGATACCATGGCAGCAGCTGCCGGACAGGGAAGTCCAACAAAGTTTTTAGATTCTGAATTTGAATCCTGAACATTGAACCTGGCAAGCCGAAGAGATGTCATTGCTACATATAAAAATGCTGCAAGCCAGCCGTATCGTCCATATGGGTGGAGGGCCCAAAGATAGGCGAGCACCCCAGGTGAAACACCAAATGAGACCATATCACACAATGAATCAAGTTCTGCTCCAAATTGGCTTGTACACTGAGTCAAGCGAGCCACTCTTCCATCCAGGGCATCAAAAATAGCTGCAACAAGAATGGCAATTGCGGCTGTCTTAAAGTCAGAATTGATAGCAGAAACGATGGAATAAAAACCGCAGAACAAACTTGCCAGAGTAAACATACAGGGCAGCGGATAAAAGCGGTTGTCTGTATCCTGTGAGTTGTTAGTCATATGCGATATGCCCTATGGGAAAAGGAAACAGAGTCGTTTAAGAGAAGGACGCGATGGCAGTTTCACCGGCGCGTACTTTCTGTCCTAACTTCACGTGAATAGTGCTGGTTGTTGGGAGATAGAGGTCCACCCGGGAGCCAAAACGAATGAGACCAAAACGTTTGCCACGTTGCACAGCATCCCCCACCTCAAGCCAGTTGACGATTCTTCTGGCAATAAGACCAGCAACCTGGACAAAGGCTATCCGCCCACTTGCTGAAGTACTGATAATCACACCGCAACGTTCATTAAGGAGCGCACCTTTTTCACTATCAGCAGAATAAAATTGGCCAGGCTTATAGATGATTTTTTCAACGGTGCCGTCTATGGGGATGCGATTAACATGTACATTGAAGACATTCATGAAAATGGAAATTTTAATAACCTTATCCTGTAAGTAGATGTCATCTGACTGTTCTTCAATAAGGATAATTTTACCATCAGCGGGCGATATAAGTTTGTCATATTCTGCATCGGTCATTCGTTCAGGGTCACGAAAGAAAGCGACGACAAAGGTAGTAACCGCAAGAGCCGGCCAGGCGAGGAACTCATACCCGAGGATGGCGGTAATAAGCGTCACAAAGGCGGCAAAAGCGATAAAGGGGTAGCCTTCACGGGCAAGTGGAATCCTTGGATGAGTCATATACAGTTTGTTTTGTAAGTGGGTGGACTGATAACAGCAAAAGCAGATAACGATAGTTCGAGATCTGCTTTCAGCTTGTATATCCTTGCATATTTATTCAAGGTATGGTGGGAGTCCCTTGAATGATATGATTATTTCGGCGCCCGTGCCATGGCAATGGTTCCGGTACGAACGATTTCCTTGATCCCGATAGGACGAAGGATATCTATTATAGCCTGAATTTTCGTGGCTGATCCTGTTACTTCAACAGCGTATGCCTTGGGACTGACATCGACAACTTTTCCACGAAAAATATCTATAACGCGAAGAACTTCAGCGCGAGTGGTGTTTTCAGCTTTTACCCTGATTAACGCCATCTCCCTTTCAACATATTCGCTTTCGCTGATATCGGTAACCTTGATAACGTCAATAAGCTTGTGCAGCTGTTTTGTGATCTGTTCTACAATAGCATCGCTGCCATTTGTTACCAGGGTGAGGCATGAGAGAGAGGAATCCAGTGTTTCGGCAACAGAGAGACTCTCAATGTTAAAGCCGCGGCCACTGAACAATCCTGTGACCCGAGAAAGGACTCCAGGTTTATTTTGAAGAAGAACTGAAAGTGTATGTTTCATCGGTTTATCCTGTGAATATAGAAAATCTAGTTGTTCATAAGGTGCCTGAGGGTAGGCACCTTTAACCATTTTACTTTAGTGTTGCTATGGACAAAAAGTATCAGACAAGAAGCATCTCAGTGGTAGCTTTACCAGCAGGCACCATTGGGAATACACCTTCTTCCCGGGAAATACGGAAATCCAGGATAACGGTATTTTTCTTTACTGCTTCCAGGGCCTGTTTTATGGTCGCTTCTACTTCACTGGTTTTGTCACATCGAATACCCACAGCACCGTATGCTTCAGCAAGGAGAACGAAGTCGGGAGTGACTTCCATAACAGTTGCAGCGTAGCGTTTGTCGTAGAAGAGTTCCTGCCACTGACGAACCATACCAAGGTAGTTGTTGTTTAATATGCAAACAATGACAGGGCAGTTGTACTGTTTTGCTGTTGCCAGTTCCTGGATGTTCATCTGGATGGAGCCATCACCGGCCACATCAATGACGGTGGCATCTGGGAATGCCATCTTGGCGCCAATGGCAGCAGGAAGACCGTACCCCATGGTTCCTAAACCACCAGAGGTGACCAGGCGTCTTGGTTTGTTAAATTTATAAAACTGGGCTGCCCACATCTGATTCTGGCCAACCTCTGTTGTGATGATGGCATCGCCACCGGTCAGTTCGTCGAGTTTTTCAATAACGAACTGTGGTTTAATCACTTCCCCCTCATCGAGGTATGCCATGGGGTGTTTCTTTGTCCATTCTGCGATTATTTCGATCCATGGGGTGTGGGAGGCCGCTGCCTCTTCAATGTTGGCACCGGAAGAGTCAAGCCAGCTGTTCATAGCAGTGAGTGCATGCTTACAGTCAGCAACGATTGGAATGTCAACGGTAACATTTTTACTGATGGACGTAGGGTCGATATCTATGTGGATGATTTTGGCGTGTGGTGCAAAGGCGTCAATCCGGCCGGTAACACGGTCATCAAAACGAGCACCAACTGCGATAAGGACATCACTTTTGGCAACAGCCATATTCGCAGTATAGCTTCCGTGCATGCCAAGCATTCCCATGGAGAGAGGGTCTTTTCCAGGGAAACCACCGAGGCCCATAAGGGTCATGGTAACGGGAATATTCAGTTTTCTGGCCAGCTCTGTGACTTCTTCATTACTGTTGGAAAGGATGACTCCACCGCCAATGTAGAGAACGGGCTGTTTGGCCTTCAGGATGGTTTTGCATGCTTTTTCCACCTGTCCCATATGGGGTTCATAGGTGGGCTGGTAATTCTGCATGCGGATGGGTTTCTTTTCCGTGAACTCAACCATGGAAGCAACCACATCTTTTGGCAGGTCAATAAGGACAGGACCGGGACGACCGGTACGGGCTATGTGAAAGGCCTCGCGTAGGGTCGGAACCAGATCTTCAGCTTTGCTCACCAGATAATTGTGTTTGGTGCAGGGCCGGGTAATACCTACGATATCAACTTCCTGAAAAGCATCGTTACCAATAAGAGGTGTGGGGACCTGACCAGTAAGGATAACCATCGGAATGGAATCCATATAAGCAGTGGCGATGGCAGTAACACCATTTGTGGCGCCGGGACCAGAAGTAAGAAGCGCAACCCCAACCTCTCCAGTTACTCGGGCAAGTCCATCTGCTGCATGAACAGCTCCCTGCTCATGACGGACAAGGACGTGCTGAATTTCGGAATCCAGAAGCGTATCATAGAGGTCGATAACTGCACCGCCAGGAAAACCAAAGATTGTTTTAACCCCCTCTTCAAGGAGGCACTGTATGATAGCTTCAGAGCCTGTTATTTTTTCCATGAACCTTCTTCCTCTTGTATGTATGTTAAGGTTTTATTAGAAAGGTTGTCAGTAAATAGATACGACATTAATTTGCATAAGAGGATGAAATATATCTAGGAACCGTCTGGATGTCAATATTTAGAAGGGGCTGAAGGAGAAAATTGCCACAAATAGTCGGTTTTTAAGGCTCACAGCTATTCACTACTTGACAAGTGGGCTCTATGGTGATTATTTATTCTGACTATAATTATTAAATAAATTAAACCTTAAGAGATTTTCATGTATCTTCAAACCATCCTACTAGGCCTGCTACTATCCCTGCTTAGGGAATCGTCTGTGGTGGGAATTGGAGAGTTCTGAAACGTACATCGTTAAAATTACTTAATAATCCGAAAGGCCGCAGCGTTTACTGCGGCCTTTTTTTGTTTGGGCTGGGATAAACGGTTTGAAAGCGACTGGCATCGGGCAACAAAAAAGAGGAAGAGTATGAGATCTGAAACTGTGAAAAAATACAGGCCTTATCCTGGAATTGATCTGCCGGATCGTTCCTGGCCAAATAATACCATCAGTAAAGCTCCAATCTGGTGTAGTGTCGATTTGCGGGATGGTAACCAGGCGCTGGTCCAGCCAATGAATCTGCAACAGAAACTTGAGCTTTTTCAACTCCTGGTCGATGTGGGTTTTAAAGAAATTGAAATAGGCTTCCCATCGGCATCCGAGGTTGAATTTGCCTTTGCAAGAAGGCTAATTGACGATGGCTTGATTCCTGGAGACGTAACGATCCAGGTGCTTACTCCTGCCCGTGAAAGTCTTATCCATAAAAGTTTTGAGGCGGTTAAAGGTGCCCGCAGGGTTGTGATGCATCTTTATAATTCCACTTCCACTCTGCAGCGCCGTGCGGTTTTTAAGATGAGTCGTAATGAGATAACGGCACTTGGTGTGGAAGGGGCGCGTATTATTAAGGAAGAGGCCGAGAAATGTCCGGAAACTGAATTTCGCTTTGAGTATTCTCCGGAAAGCTTCACTGGAACAGAGCTGGATTTTGCTCTGTCCATCTGTGAAGCCGTCATGGATGTGTGGCAGCCAACGGCACTCAAACCAGTCATTATCAACCTTCCCTCCACCGTCGAAATGGCGACACCGAATGTGTACGCTGATCAGATCGAATGGTTTTGCAGACATATGAAAAATCGTGAAGCCGCTATTGTCAGTCTTCATGCTCACAATGACAGAGGCTGTGCGGTTGCGGCAACTGAACTTGCTTTAATGGCAGGTGGTGACAGGGTTGAAGGTACCCTTTTCGGTAATGGTGAACGTACCGGAAATGTAGATATCATCACTTTGGCACTTAATATGTTTACACAGGGGGTAGATCCCGAACTTAATCTTCATGATATGAACCGGTTGATAGCCGTCTCCGAGCAGGTGACTGACATTCCCGTTCACGTCAGGCATCCCTACGCTGGAGAGCTTGTGTATACCGCCTTTTCAGGTTCGCATCAGGATGCTATTAATAAAGGAATGGATCTCTGTGAACGTGAAGGGCAGGGGAAATGGGAAGTACCTTATCTGCCCATTGATCCCAGGGACGTTGGCAGGACCTATGAGTCTATTATTCGAATCAACAGTCAATCTGGAAAGGGGGGAGTTGCCTACGTAATGGACAGAGAGTTTGGGCTGAAGATGCCAAAATCCATGCATCCTGAATTTGGCTCCATCGTCCAGAAGGTTACTGACAGTGTCGGGCGGGAACTTCAGCTCTCGGAAATATGGGCAGCATTTGAAAAGGAATATTTGCTCGGAAAAGCTCCTTTTTTCTTGAACAGCTTTGATGTAGTGAAACGCCATATTGATAATGATGAGCAGGCATCATCTGCAGAAATTGAAGCAGTGGTTTTGGTAAATGGAGAGAAGAGGACAATACGTGGTGGAGGAAATGGTCCACTGGATGCTTTTTGTGCAGCACTGAAATCAGAGATCGCCGAGGATTTTCTTCTGAGCAGTTATCATGAGCACGCCTTAACAGAAAGTTCCAGTTCCAGGGCAGTCGCCTACATTCAGGTTACGCAACCAGATGGTACAAAAAAATGGGGTGTTGGAATGGATACTGATATTATTGTTGCATCCATCAAGGCGGTGCTAAGTGCCTTGAATCGATTTGTCTGATTTCGTCATATGTGCCTGATAGTTTCGTAAGGTATCCTTTGCGGAACTATCGGTTTAATAGATAGAAAAAAATACCACCTGCAGCCAGCCAGATATTGGTAATATTGGAAATAGTGATGTTGAGTATAGCGGCGAGTGGTTTTTTACGGCTGAGCAGGGCCAGACATGATTTAAATTCGGGCCATGATGTGAGGGAGGCAAGAACCAGGAATCCTATTACTCCTTTTGGCGCTTTAGAATGTTCAGCCGCAAATGTAACCACAGGGTCAAGAAAATATCCAGAACTAAGCAGGAGTAAGATTGCAGGTATCAGCCAGCGTCTGGCACCCTCATGATACATTTCGTCACTCTCTTCTTCGCCTTCATTCGGGCGTAGAAAAAAAAGCGGCAGGGTCAGTAACAGCGCCGTAATCAACCAGTATTTGTAATAGGATGTTGGTATGCAGTAGAAACCGATGGCAAGAGTTGCTGTGCTCAGGATTGTGACAGTGCTGTAGAGCGGTTTGGTTTTCACTGTCTGCCAGGTCATTTTACAAATCACTGCGGCAGTAATCAGAAGAATAGGGTTCATGAAATTTGAACCAAGGGGTGTAGATGCGGCAAAAAGGACATCACCGGCAGCAAGACCGACAATAAGACAAAGTGCTTCCGGGCCATTGGTTATGAATCCTGTGACGGTACCAATTCCTTTAATATGCTTAATGGACTCAATAATAATTTCCACAGACAAGCCGATAAGCATCATCTCAATTATGATTCCGGATGCTCCAAGAAAAGAGAGCTGGACATTGCCCTGAAAAATCAGACTGCTCCCGCAAAAAAATGCCAGAACCAGAACCCACACCACTAGATCTAAGCGTGTTACTGAACTGAGAATAAGCTGTCTCACGGTTTCCGTACCTTTGTCAGAAATGCTTCGATTTTATCTCGATTGAGGAGGATACCGCTGATTTGTCCTTCGCCGTATTTCAGGGTCGGAATAAACATCACGCCATCTTTAAGAGCTCGCAGAGGGCTGGTTAGTATTTCGACTTCTTCCAGTTCTATGTCGTTCATGTTTGCCAAGAGTTCATCCAGAACTTTTTTTGCCATATGGCAACGAGGTCAGAGACTTGAGTGGTAAAAAGTGATGGTCATAATTTTCAGTTTATATGAGTTTGTGATAGTTGCTTTATTGAAATACAAAGGATACTATCAAAAGGAAAGAATGTCACAGAAGATACACTGAAACCCTAAAGCTGTTCAACAAGAGTTTTTTTGTTCCGGGACCTATGAATTCATATCCTCCTCTGATAATTGTTGATGATCAGCGTTTTCTCCAGCATGATACCGGTGGTGGGGATCATCCAGAAACAGCAGCCAGACTGCAGGTTATACGCAGATCTCTTAAGTCAAGTGACTGTTATCCGTCTCTCTCTTTTTTGTCACCACAGGCAGCTACCCGCAGTGATCTTACCCGGGTTCACAGTGAAAACTGGCTCTTTCGTTTTGAAGAATCAGTTCTTGCCGGTCAAACCTATATTGATCATTTCGACAATCAGGTCTGTTATGACTCTTACGATATAGCGTGCCTTGCTGCAGGTGCCGGAATTTCCGCCATAGATCTCATTGAAGAGGGAAAGGGGGATAACATATTCTGCCTGGTTCGTCCTCCCGGACATCATGCGGAACGCAGTGTTCCTTTTGGCTTCTGTTTCTTTAATAATTGTGTGGTAGCCGCCAGATACTGGCAACATAAATACCATAAAAGACGAGTTCTTATTTTTGATTTTGATGCCCACCATGGTAACGGGATTCAGTCTGCTTTTGAGGAAGAATCTGATAGTTACTACATAAGTATACATGAGCATCCGAGTTTTAGTTACCCTGGAACCGGGTATGGTGATGAGCACGGAATGGGTGATGGAAAGGGGACCATTCTGAATCTCCCACTTTCGCCAGGGGCGAATGACGGGGATGTGGAAAATCTTCTTAAAAAAGTTATTTTACCGAAGCTTGAGGAGTGGCAGCCAGAAGCAATTATCATTGCAGCGGGCTTTGATGCTCACATTGCTGATGATATGTCAGGGCTCCATTACTCCACTGACCTGTATTTTACTCTTGGCCGCCAGGTGAAGTCCTGGGCAAATCGATTTACCAATGGGAAATTGCTTTCCATTTTAGAAGGCGGATATGAACTCTCTGTTCTTGGAGATTCCGTTGAGGCATACGTGAGAGGTATACTGGAGTAGACCCGGTTATACTAAAATTTAAATCTTTTAAGCGAGGTAGATATGTACATTTTACGGCATATGACACCCGATCCTATCACCGTTTCTCCAGACATGCTTCTCCCTGAAGCCAGGGCTCTGTTAAATGACTTTCATTTCCGCCATCTCCCAGTTGTTGATGGACAGGGACAATTGGTAGGAATACTCACAGATCGTGATCTGCGTTCAGCCTATCCTTCTTCTGTTATCAGCGACAGTGAAAGACGACTGGTGTATGAACGTGTACAGCAAACATCGGTCTCGGAAATCATGTCCACCGATTGTGTTACACTCGGCACTGATTCAACACTTGACGATGCTCTCTTTCTCTTTGATAGAGATCAGCCTGGGGCTCTCCCCGTGCTTGATAAGGAGGGTAAAGTGGTTGGTATCTTTTCCATTAGAGACCTCAATGCTGCCTACAAAACACTTTTTGGAGTTGGTGAAAAGGGCGCGGTTCTTATTGGTATCCATGATGATGGTAGCCCGACTATCATGACTCGAATTGTGACACTTCTTGAGCAGGAAAAAATTCCATTCACCAGGGTTCTTCGTATCTTTGATAAAGAGGTGGGAGATACTATTTACCTGAGGATAAATACTTTCAAAATTGCCGCGGTTCTTGATCTTCTGGAGGAGAACGGTTTTGACGTTAAGAAGGAATGAGCGTTCAGGTTTGTCGGAACCTGGAAGATTGTTAATATACTGTAAATATTGCCGTAAGGCAGAATGTCCCTGGTGTTTTTATGAGTATCGATACGCTGTTTAACCCGAAAAGTGTTGCGGTCGTTGGGGCCTCTCGAACCGATGGGAAGATTGGTCATACCATTCTTGCTAATATCATCAGGGGTGGCTTTCAAGGTGCTATTATTCCAATTAACCCTGCAGCCAAAGAGATACTTGGCCTTCCCTGTTTTCCATCTCTTGGGGAATGTGGCCAGGAAGTGGATCTCGTGGTGTCAGCCTTACCGCAGTCACTGGTTAAAACAGTGGTTGATGAGTGTCCAAAAGTGAAGGCAAAAGGCCTGATTGTTATAGCGTCGGGATACCAGGAAACCGGTCCCGATGGTGCCATCCTTGAGCAGGAACTTGTTGAACTCTGTACTCGTCGTGAGCTGAGACTTCTCGGTCCGAATTGTCTGGGGTTTATTAATACCGCCAACAATCTCAATGCTTCTTTCGCAGGAGATATGCCGGGTAGCGGTGATGTTACACTTTTTTCTCAGTCTGGGGCACTCTGCAGCGTTATGCTCGATATGGCCAATGATCGTCATATGGGGTTGGCCAAGCTGGTAAGTGTAGGAAATAAGGCGGATATAAGCGGTGTTGATATGCTTGCCTATCTTGCAAAGGATGATGATACAAAGGTTATCGTAGGGTATCTTGAAGATATAGTGTCTGGTAAGAATTTTATAAAGGCGGCAGAAGATGCCGCATCAAATAAACCGGTAATTATTTTAAAATCCGGGACCACTTCCGCAGGACTGAAGGCGACAGTGTCTCATACGGGTATACTGGCTGGCGCTGATACAGCATATGGAGCAGCTTTTAAACGATCGGGTGTGATACGAGCGGATACCTTTGAGTCTCTTTTTGATTTTGCATCGGCGTTTTCCCTGCAGCCACTTCCAAAAGGAAATAACGTTCGTATTATCACGAATGCGGGTGGAGCTGGAATTATGGCAGCCGATGCGGTGGAACTTGCTGGAATGAAAGTCCAAGAGCATGGTCAGAATGAAAGAAAGGCTGCGATTCAGCAACCGCAAAAGATTTTCAAACCTGTTAATCCTGTTGATATACTGGGTGATGTTGATCCTGGTGTATATGTAACTGCGATAAAAGCTGCTCAGACCGACTCCGATGTTGATGCCATCCTTATTGTCCTGACTCCACAAGCAATGAAGCGTCCTGCAGAAACAGCCAGTGCCATAGTAACCTGTATTGATGGAACCAAACCGATAGTGGCTGCTTTTATGGGTGGCCATGAGACAACCCTTCTGCGTAAGGAACTCGTTGCTGCTGGTTTGCCTCTGTATAAATCACCGGAAAGAGCAGTGGCTGCCCTCAAGGCAATGGGTGAATATGCTGCCTGGAAAAAGCGCCCACCACGCACGGTTACCAGATTTAAAGTAAACAGGCGCAGGGTGGAACGAATTCTTTCACGTCGTCAGCGTACCGGGATGCTTCAGCTTGGTGAGGTGAAGGGGAAAGATGTTCTTGGTGCCTATGGCTTTCATGTACCGACCGGGGCCCTGGCCTCGACGGCAGAAGAGGCAACGGAGATTGCAGAACGTATAGGATATCCTGTGGCAATGAAGATTGTATCTCCTGACATTGTCCATAAGAGTGATCTTGGCGGAGTGTTCTTAAACGTTTCCAACAGGGAATCTGCTGAGGACACTTATGACTTGATGACCTTAAAGATTCGTAAAAAGGTTCCCGGTGCTCGTATTGAAGGGGTGTATGTTGAAAAGATGGCCAGTAAAGGGCTCGAGGTGATCATCGGTATGACCAGAGACCCCCAGTTCGGCCCCATGCTAATGTTTGGTCTTGGTGGGATTTTTGTAGAGGTAATGAAAGATGTGACTTTTCACCTTGCCCCTATCACCGAACAGGAAGCGATACAGATGCTGAAATCCACTAAATCCTACGCAATGCTGCAGGGGCGTCGAGGTCAGAGTGGAGTTGATGTGGTTGCAATAGCTTCGGGTCTGCAGCGAATCAGTCAGTTAACGACGGATTTTCCACAGATTTTAGAGCTTGATATCAACCCCTTTATTGTCGGTGAGTTTGGATCCGAACCTGTGGTGGCAGATGCGCGAATGACATTGGCACCATTACCGGAAGAGAAGTAAGGACGAATAGAATATCTCAGAATTATAATTTAATCGGGAAATATAACTTTTCAGTTGTCTTGTTGATGAGTTATGAGGGAATTATGGAATACGACGCCAATTGGAAAGAAACCTATAAAGACATGATTAAAACCCCAAAACGGGCTTTGTCACTGTTGAAATCAGGTCATCGGGTTTTTATTGGAACCGGCTGCGGAGAGCCCACGGTACTCGTTGAGGCAATGACACGAATTGCAGGGAATCTTGCAGATGTGGAAATTGTAGAACTCTTAACCAAAGGAAATGCCCCCTATGCCGAGAAAAAATTTGCCAACTGTTTTAAAATCAACTCACTTTTTATAGGCCACAATGTACGCGAGGTAATCAAAGAAGGACGCGGAGACTATACACCTGTTCTTATGTCCGACATCCCACGTCTTTTTAATTCTGGTCAGTTGCCTCTTGATGTGGCTCTTATTCAGGTTACTCCTCCTGACTCCCGAGGAAAAATGAGCCTGGGAGTATCCGTTGACATTGTAAAAAGTGCTGCTGAAAATGCATCTCTTGTTATAGCTCAGGTCAATCCGCAAATGCCCTGGACCCGCGGTGACAGCCTTATAGATGTCTATGACCTTGATATTCTGGTGCCAGCCGATGTTCCTCTTCTTGAACGTAAATCCAAACCACCTCATCCAATCAGTTTGAAAATTGCAGAGTTTGTCGCCGGTCTTGTGCCAAGCGGGTCCACTGTAGAGTTTGGACTTGGGAGGATTCCAGGTGTTGGCCGTATCCCGCAGGCCGTTATAGGTGCCTTGAAGGACAAGCATGATATTGGCATCCATACAGAACTTATCACCGATGACATTCTCGATTTAATACGGAGTGGGGTAGTAAGCGGCAATAGGAAATCCACGGATCGGGGCAAAATTGTGGCTAGTTTTTGTATGGGAAGCAGGGAGCTTTACGACTTTATAGATGACAATCCATTGTTCTCCTTTCGCCCTACGGAATATGTGAATGATTCAAACATTATTGGCAAGCAGAATCGGATGGTATCCGTGAACATGGCCCTGCAGATTGACCTCACGGGGCAGGTGTGTTCAGATTCGGAAGATGGCTTTTTCTATTCTGGAGTCGGAGGACAGGTTGACTTTAACCGTGGTGCTTCTCGCTCCGAAGGAGGGCGTGCCATTATCACAATTCCATCCACAACAAGTGACGGAGAGTCGCGGATCAGGGTGCATTTGAGCCCGGGTGCCGGTGTTGTTGTGAGCAGGGCGACGGTTCATTACATTGTGAGTGAGTATGGAGTGGCCTATCTTCATGGAAAATCTGTTCAGGATCGAACCCTTGCTCTTATCTCCATTGCCCATCCTGATCATCGTGAACAGCTATTAAAGGATGCTATTGAAGCCAGGTATATCCGTCAGGATTTTGTGGATGTTGAAGGAAAATTTGTTGTTGCCCCACAGGGTATGATGAAAGCCACTTATCTGATGGATAACGGGACAGAATTGTATTTCAGGCCCATTCATCCAACCGATGAACCATTGATGCGCGATCTTCTCTATGATCTTTCCCAGGAAACTCTGTACTACAGATTTATGAGTCATAATCAGCATTTCGGGCATAAAGAAATTCAAAATTTTGTCTATGTTGATCATCGTAAGGATGTTGCCATTGTTGGAACATTGCCAGAGGCCCATGGAGATGATATCGTCGCCGTTGGCAGGTATTACCTGGATGAAAGAAGCAACAGGGCTGAAGTTGCCTTTGTTATCCGGGACGAATGGCAGAATAAGGGGTTGGGAACATTTATGTTTAAACATCTTATTACCCTCGCGAAGGCGAGTGGTATTGCCGGGTTCACTGCAGAAGTCTTACGTGATAATAAGCGGATGCAGGCGATATTTAATCACTCCGGGTATAAGGTCCAAAGTGCAGTTGAAGAAGGTGTTTATAGCTTTCGGATTGAATTTTAATAAGGGTCTATCAGGCTTGCTCCGACAAAATCGAATAACTGGACTTCTTATTACTCACATTTTCTCTGTGGATAAAATATGGACATTAGCCTGACAACTCCAGCATTACTGTTTCCCGCCGTCACATTTCTGCTGGTCGCTTACACCAATCGTTTTCTTGCACTTGGTTCGCGTATCCGTCAACTGCACGATCGATATTTGGAAAACCCCAATGATGTTCTTCTTTCTCAGATAAAGAGCCTGCGACATCGAGTGGTACTTATTCGTAATATGCAGTTTTTTGGTGTTGGGGGATTGTTTCTTTGTGTGTTCTGTATGTTTCTTCTTTTTGCAGGTAATGAACTGGGTGGGAAAATAACTTTTGCTATCAGTTTGATAATGTTACTTGTTTCTCTTGCTATATCCCTGCGGGAAATCCTGTTGTCGGTGGAGGCTTTGAATCTGGAACTGAGCAGTATGGAGCAGAGTAAACACTCAGGTAAAGAGAAGTTGCATGTAAAACAATAACGCTGAGGGGGAAGTGATAAAGGATGCTGTTACTGTTTTGGCGAACGGACGGGTAAGGCTCGTCTGTTGCCCCCCGTTCCCCTTTTTAATCTTTTTGTGACTCCATAGTTAAATCCAAATGCTATGGCCTTGTTGTCCGAGGTTCGTCTGTCGGTCCAGACGTAGGGGGCGCTGATGTTGATTGTTTGTGTCACAACATCAATAGACCCTGAATAGTCCTGCCCCTGCACTTTCTTTCCATTACCATAGAGTGATTTGAGCTCGCTGGATGCAGGCATTCTCCAGTCATTGTGCCCGCCAACTGCAAAGTTTTTGCAATACTCTACGGCCCCGGACCAGTTAATGCTTGAACCGTTGTCGGTTGCAGCCCATATAAGGCCGGTTTTTTCATCCCGTACTGTTCCATCGGATAGGGTCTTGAATCGGACATCTGCTGCTCTTGCATTAAAAATAAGAAGGCAGAGCAGGAGATAAAAAAAGGCGCCGGTGATGGATGCTTTTCTGAGTAGACAGTTGGTACTATTCATTGTTCTCTTTTTCCTGTGGTGGAGTAGTGTCAATCTTTCCAAGCGATAGTGGCGGACTCCAGGTTAGCCACTTGTCATTCGGATCCCTGTGAAGAACAAAATGTTTGCCGTTGGCAACACGATTTCCCATGTCATCCTTGTCAGGTGTGGAAAAGGAAATGCCACCGCCGATAATTGCTGCAACAGATTCTGTGCTGATCCGCATTTCAGTCATAAGTCCTCCTTTAATGCGAAACCCGGTACTGTTCCAGAATTTGGTGTTTTCCCGGACAAGATTTACGTAGGGCTCGTGAATGTTGACGTAAATGAGAACATTTTGGCCAGTGGGGGAGAGTTCGTAGCCCGTTGTGTGGCCAACCTGTACCTGACGATAATAGACAGGCTTGTTATAGCCAAGAGATCCAAGTCGATCCGTTTCAAGTACCAGATTCAGGCCCGTATTGTCTGTAATATTTACGGGGCGACTGTTATGTACTTCAAAGGTACGCGCACTCTTGCCTGTACCTGGAAGAATATTGACGTATGCCCCTTTTATAAGGGTATCAAGATTGGATATTCCTTCGGCGTTAAAGCGTGCATTTACCGTCCAGAAATAAGCATCTGCACCGAGCAGTGCCTCCATTGATTTGTCGATGTAGGCTGTTGCGTTGACAGTTCGCAAATCACTCTTCATTTCAATGTCAGTGATATGACCGATTTTTATACCATTAAAACGGATTTCAGCATCAGGCTGCAGACCATGATCTGCAGAAAAGGTGAGGTGTATTTTAATGTCATCTGCCCGAAGGGCATCGTCCATACTGTCGTAGAGTAGAAAAATATTTTTGCTGTCAACTTTTTCACCACCAGTCGGAGTGAAAAAGCTGATGCCGCCACGTAAAATGCTTTTTATGGAATCCACCTCCATAGAGATTTTGGGGAGATTTGCCTGGAAACGGATACCGCTACTGATAAAAAATCTAGAAAATGAAGTTACGTGGCCAACATATTGAGGATGGATGAGAAGTTTTGTTTCAATGGTGCCATCGGGTAACAGTCTGTTGGATACAATTTCTCCAACAGCAATTTTTTTAAAAGAAACAGGAGAGCCAGCTTCCAATGAAACAGAATCTTTATTATGTAGGGTTAAATGAAGTCCAGGAACCCGCATGGAAATAGGAGGAGGGTCTGGCAGGGCTGTAAATGAATCAGTCTGCTCCGTAGAATTTCCCGGTTGTACTTCAAAGTAACTGCCTTTAATCAGGGTATCCAGGCCTGTGATGCGGTTCATTGAGATTTCAGGACGAACAACCCAGAAGAGGGTATCTTTGGTTAATTTTTCTCTTGCCTGTTTAACCATCTCTATTTCTGCATTGATGTGTTTCAAATCGGGACTCACGGTAAAACCTTTAAGCGTTCCCACCGGTAGCCCTTTGAAAAATACCTGAGTTTTTCCCTCCGTGAGCCCATTGGCGTCTTTTATGGCGACGGTTATCATAATGCCCGATTCCTGATAATCCTTATAGATCAGATAGGCACCGATAAGAATTGCAACCAGTGGAAGTATCCAGATGGGTGAAATTCCGATTTTTGGTTTTATAATTGGGGTTTCCATAATAGTGTTTTCTGTTAAACGAATTGGGTGATGATGTTAATAACTTCTAATTGGCATCCCAGAGGAGACGCGAGTCAAATGTGAGAGCTGCACTCATGGTACAAACCACAACGGCGGAAAAATATGTTACAGCGGGAGCGGCAATGGTTGAGGTGAACCCTCCAAAGCTTACCAGCGTTGACATAAGGGCGATGACAAAAATGTCGAGCATGGACCAGCGGCCGATAAATTCTATGAAACGAAACATGGCAATCTTGTGTCGCAATCCTCTTTTCCACTTAAAGTGTATTGAGAGCAGGATAATAATCATGCCAATGATCTTAAAGGTAGGCACCAGCACGGAGGCAGTAAAAATGATAAGTCCAATAAAATATTCATCCTCGTGAAAAAAGTAGACGATACCGTCCATTATGGTGGAGGATTCCATGGTACCCAGGAAATTAACTCGCATGATAGGTAGCAGGTTTGCCGGGATGAAGAGGAGTATGGAGGTGATGATCAGGGCCCATACCCGCGTTAAGGAGTGTGGTTTGCGGAAATGGATTTCAGCATTACATCTGGGACAGGTGAGAACTTCGTTTTTTACAGTTTCTCTGGTCTTGAGTAACTTTCCGCAGTCGTGACAGGACATCAGTCCGGCTTTCATGGCAGTGGCTTTAAATGGCATCATCCATATCCCGGCTGGAATCGGATCTGATTTGTTCGATATTTTTCCAGAATGTGTCGGGATCCAAAGCTGAGGTAGATGCACGGGTCATAAAAACTAGAAAAACAAAACAGAAGAAGCCAATGTTGTAGTCAATGCTGGCAACGCTGATGATCTTGATAATACTGACAAGGAGTGCAATGAGATAGACATCGGGCATACCCCATTCATCCATGTGAAGAGCTGTACGGAAAAGAAAGGGGAGTGAACGGCTATAGCGCTGTGTCTTTAATTGCAGGGAAACGGAAAAAAGCAGGCTTAGATTCAGGAGCGGAAAAAAAACGGAAGTGATAAAAACGAGAACGGCTACAAAATAGTATTTTTGATGGTAAAAGCTCAGGAAAGCATCAAAAATGGAGCCATTTTGAGACATTCCCATTGAGTGTAAGGTAAGAAGAGGCAGGAAGATAGCTGGTATATAGGCAAGAAGGCCACTGATACTGATAGCAAGTACTTTGGTGATTGAATTTACTTTTTTATGAAGGAGTACAGTGTTGCAACGGGGACAAAAGAGTTTCTTACCGGGGTGGGCTTCAATCTTTTTAAGAAGCAGATCACATCCGGGACAGGCTATAATAGTAGTGGTTGCAGTCATAAGCTTTACACGGGATCCATATAAATAAGTTCCTGAAAGAATAGCATATTCAAAGCTAAATCTGAAAGAAATATTTAATCAAATGTCTAATTTTACCAAATAGGGTATATGTTTGATTGACTAGGAAAAAAAGATCTATCGAGCCTGGGACGAGATGGATATCATGTATATTAGTAAGTGGATTGGTAAAAGAGATCGGTATGATTATACAACAGACAAGCTGTAAACAGTGTGGAATTTGCTGCACTAAAGGAGGGCCGGCACTCCACGGGGCGGATATTGATCTCTTGCGGCAGGGATCTATTCCACGAAAGAATCTTATCACCATCCGCAAGGGCGAGTTTGCCTATAATCCTGTCGCAGAGATGGTGCAGGCTACTCAGTCTGAAATTGTGAAATTGAAAGGTAGTGGGGGAGATTGGACCTGCTGCTATTATGATCCTGAATCACAAGGTTGTAGCATCTACGATAATAGACCTCTGGCCTGTGTAATTCTGCAGTGCTGGAATCCTGATGCAACTCTTGCCCTTGTTGAGAAAGATCTCCTTAGCCGCCTCGATATAGTATCAGGTGACAAGTTTCTAGTGAAATTGATAACAGAGTATGAACTTGCCTGTCCCTTACCCGATTGTGAAAAACTTTCCATTGACCTGCAAAATAACTCTGAATCAATGATTGCAAATCTTGAAGATCTTGTGAATCGTGATCTTCAGTTCCGGAATAATGTTGTTGCCGGGTCGGATACAGTTTTAGACGAGGAGATGTTCCTCTTTGGCAGGCCATTGTTTCAAATAGTTCAGTCCTTTGGTTTACTGGTTTCTCAATATGAAAACCGTCTACGCTTGAAAATGAAGAAATTATAGTGGGAATAGAAGTGAAAAATATAGGGATCGATTATAGGGGCGATTGCTGAAAAGGCTTCAAGGACGTGCGGGCACGTCTAGGCAAAATGGTTCGAGGCCATGAGTTTCAGTTTATCTGTGCCAATGATATGGCAGGGAAGATGGATCGGGTCGTGCAAATTAATGGTGGGGTGGTTCGTTCCAAGGAACAGGGCGAAGATGGCACCATAATTACTGTAATGAAGGCGGAATGAAAACAAAGAGGCAGCATGCAGATGCTGCCTCTTTATGACAATACATTCTTTTGTCAATTGGTTTTACCAGTTTTTACGATCTATTACGGCACCCTGGGTGGAGAGAGTGACTTGTTCAACAGGAACGCTTTTTCCTGCACGCTCTATGGCCTGGCTGATGATACCGTTCATAGATGAACAGCAGGGAACTTCCATAATAAGAATGGTGAGGCTGTTGAGATTACAGGTGGCAATGATTTCACTGAATTTCTGAACATAGCTCTCTGCATCGTCAAATTTAGGACAACCCATCATTACAACTTTTCCGGTGAGGTAATCCAGCTGAAAATTTGGAGCGGAAACGGCGCAGCAATCGGCGGCAACCAATAAATCTGCACCCTGAAGGAATGGAGCTGTGGGAGGTATGAGGCGAATCTGTACCGGCCAGTGGGTAAGTGATGAGGCACCACCTCCAGCAGCCATTGCTATGGGTTTGTTGGCTGTCTGGCATGGCGTCTGGGGGGTAAAGGTCTGCAACCGCGCGGAAGGACATCCTGAAGTCTTTGGTTTATCTACAGCAGCTCTCTGTTTAGCCAGATGTTCTTCAACCGCCTCCTCATCAAAGTCTTCAGCTTCACGCTCGATGATTTTGAGTGCGCCGGTGGGGCATGATCCAAGACAGGCACCAAGACCGTCACAAAGCTTATCCGAGACCATCTTTGCTTTTCCGTCAATAATAACAAGAGAACCCTCCGCACAGTCAGGAACACAGAGACCGCAACCATTGCAAAGTTCTTCATCGATTTCAATAATTTTTCGCATAATTTTCATAGTAGTATCCTCAAGAGTGAATGTCTTTTAAATCAAATTGTGCTACTAGTATAACATGTTATGGTACAATCTCCTTGACTTGGGTCAAGGAGTTCTGTTTTTTTTGAATCATTTGTTATTCTTCTTTCTTTGGATGAAAAGAGGTGATTGATGGACATAATAATGATTGTGGTAGCCTTTGTTCTCGGTTTTTTTGTGAAACAGATGGGGCTACCGCCACTGCTTGGCTTTCTTGCTGCAGGTTTTGTTTTGAACGCTTTTGGCTTTCAGGGAGGGGAAAATCTTCATCAGCTTGCTGATGCCGGAGTTCTTCTCCTTTTGTTCACTATAGGGCTGAAAGTTCGGGTAAAGAGTCTGTTTGGGCCTGAAATATGGGCTGTCGCCTCGATCCACATGATTGTAACGGTGGTTACTCTTGGCTCTTTTATTTATCTCCTTTCGTATACAGCACTTTCCGCCTTTGCAGGAATTGACTGGCAAGTCTCGCTTTTAATAGCCTTTGCGCTTAGCTTTTCCTCCACGGTTTTTACCGTAAAGGTAATGGAAGAAAAAGGTGAGATGAACTCCAAGCATGGAAGAATTGCAATTGGTATTCTTATTATTCAGGATTTTTTTGCCGTTATTTTTCTAACGTTTTCAAGTGGCAAAATACCCTCACCCTGGGCAGTGTGCCTGATTGTCTTACTTCTTTTGAGAAAACCAATTCTTGCTCTATTGACTCGTAGTGGTCATGGTGAGTTGTTGGTTCTCCTTGGACTCATTATTCCAATTGCCGGTGCAAACCTTTTTGAGCTTGTCGGGCTCAAACCCGATCTTGGTGCCCTCCTGATTGGAATGCTCCTTGCCGGTCATCCGAAAACCAGTGAGCTTGCAAAAGCGATTCTGAATTTTAAAGATTTCCTCTTGGTTGGTTTTTTTCTGACCATTGGCCTTTCAGGTCTGCCGAATCTGGCAACTCTTAGTGTTGCTGCGCTCCTAGTCCTTGTCATACCGGTGAAGGTAGCTTTGTTTTATCTTCTCTTGACCCGATTTAAGCTACGAGCACGGACGTCCACCCTTTCTTCCCTGAGCCTTGCAACATACTCGGAATTCGGCCTTATAATCGGGGCACTTGGTGCGTCAAAAGGATGGCTGAGCAATGAGTGGCTAGTGATTTTTGCTCTCTCGCTATCTCTCACGTTTATACTGGCTTCACCTCTCAATAACGCCTCTTACGCGATCTACAGCCGGCTTCATCAACTTCTGCGGCACTTTGAAACAGAGGAACGTTTGCCTGATGATAAGGTCGTCTCAGTGGGAGATGTTGACGGGATTGTCTTTGGAATGGGACGAATAGGTGAAGCAGCCTATGAGAGCCTGAGCAAACGTTATGGAAAAAGAGTGATTGGAGTGGATTATGATATTGAAAGGGTAAATGAACATAAAGCTGCTGGATCAAATGTTATTCAGGCCGATGCCACGGATCATGATTTTTGGGAACGTATTCAGATTCAAGGTAGTACGATTAAGATGGTGATGCTTGCAATGCCAAATTTTGAGGCAAATCTCTATGCCGCGAGGCGGATTCATGGCGCATATCCGGAAATAAATATTGCCGCCATAGTTGCATTTGATGACCAGATTGATGTCCTTCGTGAAGCAGGTGTGGATATGGTTTTTAATGTCCATAAGGAAGCTGGAACTGGTTTTGCGGATCATGTCTGCGCTAAGATGCAACAAGGTGAGATCGCACATCCTCAAATTCTTTCCTGATTACCATCGAAACTTAGCTTTGCAACCCGGAGTTGTTCCGTGTCGATTATATGGGACGCCATAAACCCATCCCTGGGGGCTTTGCTGCGGCCATCCAGGCCGCAGATGCCCATAAAATCAACACGAAAAAAACTCCTCCTCATGCGGGTAGGCTGAGGATTAGTGGTAATCAGAAATTCTTTAGTTTCCGGTATCAGGAACCTACAGGTTGCATTCCATTAACAGCAAACACCATGGAGAATCTATTTAAGGAGTTAGTTATATTGTTGACAGGCCTGCGGCAGAGTTTATATTACTGCCTGTGTTTTGAAGAAAACGACATTATTTAACACTTTAAACAGAATACTCCTCAGGTTAACTATGCAAAAATATATTGTTTTGTTCGCATTGCTCTTTTTCGTAACCTCCTGTTCTAACGATGAACAGCCAGAAAACGTTTCACATCCCGTCACAACTGCAACACAAAGTACCACGTCTGCCAGCGCTCCTTCAGCAACTCGCCAGCTGGCATCCCATAAACTGGTTTTCTTTTTGGATCCCAATGGAGGACCATGTCGTTTACAGGTGTCCATCCTCAATGACATGGCCACGGAACTCCGTGGAAAGGTGGATATTCAATATGTACAGACGGTGGTTCCTGCTGATAGGGCTCTTTTTTCACAGTATGGTATTCGTGCACTTCCTACCCTGCTCCTTGCCGACGCCAGTGGCAAAGAAATTAAGCGAATGACTCCAGGTGTAAAACAGGCTGACGATATCCGTCTTCTGCTTCAATCCATTCCTCAATTATAATAACGATTATGCCTCTAGACCTCAGTGTAACAACCCTTTTAATGGTGACTGTTGCAGGTGTTGCCTCCATAGCTTCCCCCTGTGTATTGCCCATGGTTCCCATCATTGTAACGGGAACCAGTGACGACCATAAATATAGGCCCTTACTTATTGTTACCGGACTTAGTATCAGCTTTATTATCATGGGAGTTCTCACCTCCCTTTTTGCTGGGGCTGTGGCAGGAGTGATGCCAGTCGTCGAAAAAGTTGTTGGTGTTATAATTATTCTTTTTGGGTTCTCAATGCTTTTTGGCATAAATGTTTTTAAAAAATTCACTTTCTTTTACAAAGCGCAGCAGTTTCAGAGCAAGGGAACATTTTCAGGACTGATTTTAGGAATGACACTTGGTGTGATTTGGATTCCCTGTGTAGGGCCCATGCTTTCAGGAGTCCTGGCACTGGTGGCAACGCAGGGGAAACTTGCTTCAGGCCTGATACTGCTTGCTTTTTATTCCCTGGGCTTTGCTATTCCCATGTTACTGGCAGGCTACGCTTCACAGACTATTCGACACAGGATTCGTGCGGTTAACAGTCACCCAGTGGCTGTTCGTCTGGTGAGTGGTTTGCTGCTTATCATTTTTGGTTATTTTATTCTTACAGCTGGTATGCTGGCGATTGGGAGTTCTTTTAGCTGATTGAATATGGTGAATAAAATCTGAATCAGGGTAGCATTCGGCTTACGTAGAGATCGCCTCGATCACAGTCGCCACTGGTTGTTATCTGGAAGCTACTGTCACTGTTAATGTGATGAAGAAATAGGTCTCTGCGTTTCCCCTCTGTGGTGCTCACCAACCACTGAGGGCTGTTTGACCAAAGTTGATTGTCAAACTGTTTACCTGTCGGAGCATGTATCTGACCGATCTTTTTCAGGCTGTCCCATTGGTGTATATGGAGGATACGGTGCTTCCCGCCGTTTACAGTAACCTTGCTACCATCCGGGGAGATGCTAGCTGAGCACCCCCTTGACACCGTATGGTTTGAGTTGCTTTGTAAGTCGTATATTCGTACTTTGAATCCTGTAAGGCCGCGTACCGTGGCAGTAAGTCGTTTGCCGTCTTTCGCTATATCAACCTCATAAAACTGCTCCCCCTGCAACAGTGTTTTGATTTTCCTGCTTTTGATATCCACCCGGCGTAGCAATTTGTCATCGGTAAAGATAACGGACTTGCCGTCCGGGAAAAAACATAATGCTTTTGCCTTACTCGCTGTTGCAAGTTGTTTTACCGTGCCATCCTTTACTGTGAGAATCAAAATCGCATTGCCGTGTACAAAAGCGATCTGTTTTCCATTCGGGGACCAGCGAGGATTTGTTCCATAATTCAAAAGATGCTGAGGAGATTTTTCCCCTACTGTAATCATGTATATTCCATCGGGGCGTTGGTAAACTATTTTACCGATTAATTTATCAACAAGTGCTGTTTCAGTGGCAGCATGGGAATACGAAGGGCCAAAAAAAATTCCCATAAAAAGAAATATAATAGCGGTGATGAGCGTTCCCGGTTTTAAAAATGGCATCGAATCAGATTGTCTATATCTCATCTTTTAAGCTATTAAAGCCACAGGATGGTGGTGGGCGCTGCGAAATTTCACGAATCTATTCTGTGTTTAGTTGATACTATGCAATTTACTCTGTGGCGATACCGTTCTTTTCGTATTTCTTCAGCTTTCTCCATAGAGAAACCCTGTCGATACCAATTATTTTGGCAGCTTTTGTCTTGTTACCATCAACACCTTTGAGAATTGAAAGGATATAGTCCCTTTCATTTTCTTCAAGGCTAATATGGGGTTTTTCTGTGTCTACATGTGAAAGGTGGAAGCTTTTGTGTCCGTAGATGTCTGCTGGAAGGTGATGTGGCTGAATTTCAGAGTCATCACAGATGGCAAGAGAGCGTTCGATGATATTTTCAAGCTCCCGAGCATTGCCGGGATAGTCGTGGTCCAGCAGGCGCTTCATGGCTTCCTTGGAAAAATTTTTAGTTTCTGTGTTAGGCAGGGAATACTTTGCAAGAAAATAGTTTACCAAAAGAGGAATGTCATCTTTTCTGTCACGAAGAGGAGGAATGTGAAGGTTAATGACATTGAGCCTGTAATACAAATCCTGGCGGAACGTTCCTTTTTGTACCTCTTCTTTAAGATCCCGGTTGGTGGCAGCTAATAAACGAATGTCTATTGGTATCTCTTTGTTTCCTCCCACTCGGATAATAGTTTTCTCCTGTAGCACCCGCAATAGCTTTACCTGCATAATCAGAGGCATTTCGCCAATCTCATCAAAAAGAACCACACCACCATTGGCAGACTCAAGAAGACCGTTACGGAGGCTTCCGGCGTCGGTGTAGGCATCCTTTTCATGACCAAACAGTTCGTTTGCCATCAATTCTTCTGTCATTGCTCCGCAGTTGATTGGAAGAAATCTCTTTTCGGATCTTGGGCTCAGCTCATAGATGGTCCTGGCCACTAATTCCTTGCCAGTTCCGGTTTCACCGGTAATCAGGATGTTGCAGTCAAGCTGGGCAAAATGGGCTATTGAATCTTTGAGTTCCAGAATTGCAGGATTCTGACCAATGAACTGGGTTGTTCCCTGTTGCGCTCCAATGCGTAGCTTGAGGCGACCAATCTCACGTCGCAGTAGAGTTTTTTCAGTAGCTCGTAGAACAAGAGCGTGTAGCTCTTTCAGTTTTATTGGCTTAGGGAGGTAATAGAATGCCCCCTGGTCCATGGCTTCCACGGCAGAGTTTACAGTGGCATAGCCGGTAACAATGATAACTTCAATCTCTGGGTGAAGTTCTTTTGCTGTCTTCATCACCTGGACACCATCGACATCACCCATCTTTAAATCCGTTATCACAAGATCAAAGTGAGACTGATTCAGCAGGCTCAAGGCTTTTTCACCACTGGTCGCAGTTGTTACACTGAACCCCTGTTGTTCAAGGAAATGACCAACATTCTGGACGTTTATTTCCTCATCATCAACCAGTAGGATAGTAATATTATTTTTTTTAGACATTGGTACCTCTGGATGTTGAATACTTTCCGGGCAGCATTGTTTCTGCAGGTTCAGAGTGAAGCGGTAAGGTTATGATGAAGTTGGTTCCTGTCCCCTTTGTTGATTCAACCCTGATCGAACCGCCCTGTTTTTTGATAATGCCGTAGACGACAGCCAGGCCAAGTCCGGTACCATTGCCAGCGGTTTTGGTGGTGAAAAATGGATCGAAAACTTTGGCCAGATTTTCCGGATCTATTCCCGTACCGGTATCAGCAACGGTGATAACGGCCTTCTTTTGCTCTTCATCCTTTTCTGCTTTAATACATACAGTCCCTGGTGGTTCAGGGATGGCCTGGATTGCATTGATTGTAAGATTAAGCAGGGCTTCAACCATTTTTTGCACGTCGACGTAGAGTACTACATCTTCGGGGATATCCGTCTCTATATTGATACCTGTTGGAATTTCACTGGCAACAAGGAGTTTCACTTTGTTTACGATTTTTGCTAGCTGACAGGGTTGAGAGGAAAAAGTATGGGCTCTGGAAAATTCCAACAGACCACGGACAATTTCTCCAGCACGCTGTGTTTCCTGATCGATGGTTTTTAGCATCCTGGCAACAAAAGAATCCTTATCATCACCCATATTCGCAAGAGCCAGCTGGCAGGAGGTGGAAATATTATTGAGGGGATTGTTAATCTGATGGGCCGTGCCAGATGCCAGGGTGCCGATTGATGAAAGTTTTTTGGCCTGGAAAAGCTGCTCCTGCTGCTCTTCCAGGTCAGTGACCATTTTATTAAAGGCACGCAGGACACTACGAACCTCTCCTTTTTTATCATCTACAGACAGCCGGGAAAAAGTACCATTGGCAATATCAATTGCAGCGTTTTCAACCTTTTTTAATGGCTTAACGATTGAGGTATAGAGGAGGGAAATGGTGAAAACAGACAAAAGTACAAGAAAGAGTACAGTGTTTATAAGTCGAATGGTAAATTTCTCAATAAAGACGGTCATCTTATTTTGTTCAAAAAGAACAAGGTCTTCAGTGATGTTGACAAGTTCCTGTCCAAGGCTACGAACTTTTTCCCGTAAGGGACAGACGGTGACATCCTGTCCAATGGTGCATTTTCCCTTGAATTCCTTGAATGTCTCTTCATATGCCGTCAGTTTGGCGGTAAGGTCCTGCAGGTGTGTCGGGTGTGGCATGATTTGTAAATCATCAATGACCTGGGGGACAAATTGTTGTGCCTCATCTACATATTCAAGAACTTTGTTGAAATCGGTGTTGTCATGACGAATGATGAAGTTCTTCTCATAGCGTCGTATTTCAAGGCTTATATTGCTGAGATTGCCGGCATGCATAAGCAGGGTGACATCATCATTGAACATGTTGAAATCTTTTAAAAACGTGATCCCAACAATGATGTAGAAGAGCAGATGCAGGCAAAAACAGCCAATCATCTTCTGGCGAAGATTTAAAGCGAACATAGTGTTTCACTCCTGTGTAAACCGGGTAAAAAACGACCCGGTGCGAAGGCGCAATTTGATCCGGCCTTTACTCTATTTAAAAAGAACTGATACATATGTCACCCAAAGTTAAAAGGAATGAGTATGTATTCTATTTTGCCCATGAGAAGCAAATTTGAGACCAAATGAAAAATAAAATGTGATTTTAATCATTCGCCCATTGTTGCTGATTGCAAAGTGAGTTTGTTTCATACACCCATTGGGACAGCTTGCCACCAATCGTTGCGTAATCGCAACAACATTGCAAGGTGCAACGTTACAATGTGTAACATAGCTACTAAAGAAAAAGCTATATCTCCTTTTACTATATAAATTATTCCTCCAATCTGCTCCAGAAAGGCTCAACTCTTACCTTCGCCTAAGCTGTTACATCCTGCAACGGACAAGTGTTACAATCATTTCACAGATCCACCTGAAAAAGGAAACAGATCTTATACGTAAATTTCAGTTCTCCTCGTAAAAAACGGCATACGGGTTGCATCGCTGCAGACGACAAACTGTCTGGAATTAACTCATGCTTTTTTTAGGAGGAGAAGGATGAAACAGGAAATAAAAAAAGAAAAAAAGAGAACAACAGTATTTCAGGCTTCTCTGCCTGGGGGGGATCATTGTACAGGTCCGCCGAACGTTAAGGAAAAGTATAACTCTTTGATTTTAAATAATAACAAGATGTCCTGATTCTCTTTCAGGCATCAATAAAACCAACAAAGGATATTAAGGAAAAAATGACTCTCCCTATAATTTTAGTCATGGCTGTTTTGGGCCTGGCAATTTTACTCTTTATATTTGAATGGGTGCGTGTCGATGTAGTCGGCATCATCATGATGATTATTCTTCCTCTGCTAGGGTTGGTCACCCCTAAAGAGGCCATCAGCGGTCTTTCAAGTAATGCTGTTGTTTCAATTATTGCCGTTATCATTATCGGTGCCGGCCTGGATAAAACAGGAGCCATGAATTCTCTGGCAAGGATACTGCTTAAATTTGCAGGCAAGAGTGAGTCTCGAATTATGATCCTCATTTCTGGTACCGTAGCCTTTATTTCGAGTTTTATGCAGAACATTGGGGCTGCTGCGCTGTTTATGCCTGCTGCTAAACGAATCTGTCGTCAGACCAACATTCCTGTTTCACGGATTCTTATGCCCATGGGATTCTGTGCTATTATCGGAGGCTGTATCACCCTGATCGGATCCAGTCCACTAATTTTAATGAACGATGTAATGAAAATTTCCGATCCTAATGTCGAGGCCTTCGGACTTTTTTCAGTGACTCCTATTGGGCTCGCTTTAATTGCTGCAGCCCTGATCTATTTTGTCCTTTTTGGTCGGTTTATTCTTCCTGCAGGTGGAGGTAGTGAGGCAGGAAGTGGCCCTATGTCCCAGGAGCTTGAAAGAACTTATCGAGACATTGGTAATCTTTTCGAGATTCAGATCCCTGAATCTTTTGAAGGGCCAAAAACACTTAAAGAACTTGAGATAAGACCGATTTTTTTTACAAGTATTTTAAGTATCGCTTCAAAAGGTGGCGTAATAATATCTACTCCTGATTTTGCTGACACCATCCAGGGTGGGGATACGGTTATCGTTGAAGGTCCCTCGGATCTGGTTGCTAAAATGGCCCAATCCTTTAACTGGGTGATCAAAGAAGATCTCGAGGTATTTGCTGAGAGTTTTTCTCCAAACAATGCCGGAATTTTGGAAGCAATCATTTCACCCCGTTCCGAGTTGGTCGGTAACACTCTTCGCAGTTTCTCTTTCAGGAAAAAAAATGATGTCACACCACTGGCCATATTCAGGAATAATAAAACCTATGTAGGTGATATCTCGACCATGACTTTACGAACCGGTGATGCACTGCTTTTACAGGGGCCCTGGGAAAAGTTTCATTACCTGAAGGAGCGTACAGATCTGGTCTTTACCGAAGAAGTCCAGGGAGAAATTCTTCGCACTGACAAAGTAAAATTTGCAGTTGGTGGTCTGGTGCTGGCCCTGACCATGATCCTTGGTTTTCATGTGCAGCTCTCCATTGCTCTTCTGGCAGGAGCGATGTTTATGGTATTAACCAAGGTGCTTTCCATTGATGAAGCTTACGAGTCTGTGGACTGGATGACTGTTTTCCTTCTTGGTGGTCTTATTCCCCTAGGTATAGCCTTTGAGAAAACAGGTGCCGCCAAGCTTATTGCCGAGACTATTATGAGTGGCCTGGGGGCAGTGTCTCCACTGATTCTCCTGAGCGTTATTGCGATTCTAACATCTTTTTTCACCCTTGTTGCCTCCAATGTGGGAGCGACGGTATTAATGGTTCCCCTGGCTATGAATATGGCTGGTGCGGCCGGAGCAGACCCTCGTATTGCAGCTTTAGTTGTGGCGGTTGCCTGTTCAAACACCTTTATTCTTCCTACTCATCAGGTTAATGCTTTGATCATGAGACCGGGAGGGTATAAGACGAAAGATTATTTTCGGGCTGGTGCGGGAATGACAGTCCTTTATCTGGTGGTCATGATGGCTTCAATTGCTCTTTTTTATGGTCTGTAAACAAAACAGCAGTACCCAGCTATCAGAGGTGTGATAGCTGGGTATTGCTTATCAAATATAAGGATACTTGAAATGAAAACTTTTCTCTTGTGCTGTGTCACCTTACTTGGTGGTGCAGGTTCGGCATTTGCTGCAGGACATGGAGGTGGGGAGCCAGCGATGGCACTAACAGGCACAGCTTTTGGGTATGCCTCCCTGGCTCTTTTTGTTCTTGCTTATCTTCTTGTTATTTTTGAGGAACAGACTCATCTGCGTAAAAGTAAGCCGGTAATGATGGCAGCAGGATTTATCTGGGTGTTGCTTGCCATTTGCTTCCGCGTGGCTGGCATCCCTCCTGAAGAGGCCCATCATGCGATTATTAATAATATAACCGAATATGCCGAGCTGCTACTCTTTTTACTGGCGGCCATGACCTATATCAACTCCATGGATGAACGCAATGTCTTCCAGGCACTCCGTTCCTGGCTTGTTTCCAGGGGTTTTTCTTTACGTATTGTCTTCTGGATTACAGGTTTTCTTGCATTTGTAATATCCCCCATTGCTGACAACCTGACCACGGCCCTGCTTATGGGGGCAGTGGTTATGGCGGTTGCTCCGAACAATAAAAAATTTGTCGCCCTTGCCTGTATCAATATCGTGGTTGGTGCCAATGCAGGTGGGGCTTTTTCCCCCTTTGGCGACATCACCACCCTGATGGTGTGGCAGAAGGGACAGGCTGCTTTTGGTGAGTTTTTTTTCCTCTTTATACCGGCCCTAATCAACTGGCTTATCCCGGCGATCATTATGAGTCTCTTCGTTTCTAAAGAAACGCCTGAGGCCTTGAGCGAAAATGTCAGCATGAAATTCGGTGCCAAGAGAATAATATTTCTTTTTATGATGACAATTGTGACCGCAGTGTCCTTTCATAATTTCCTTGATCTTCCACCTGCAGCGGGCATGATGCTGGGGCTTTCCTATTTGGGCTTTTTCTCTTACTACATCAAAGTTAAGGAAAAACGTGCCCTTGAGTATGACAAACCTCTGGGTATTTCCACAAGTGGAAAAGATGATCCCTTTGATATTTTTCAGAAAGTTGCTCGGGCCGAATGGGATACACTCCTCTTCTTTTACGGTGTTATTCTCTGCGTTGGTGGCCTTTCACAATTTGGTTACCTGGCTCTCGTTTCCCATCAGATGTACGATGGGCTTGGTGCCACAAACGCCAATATTCTGGTTGGTATTCTCTCGGCAATTGTTGATAATATTCCGGTTATGTTTGCTGTCTTGACCATGGATCCAGCCATGTCACTTGGCCAGTGGTTGCTGGTCACTCTAACTGCTGGAGTTGGTGGAAGTCTTCTTTCCATCGGTTCTGCAGCCGGTGTGGCCTTAATGGGAACCGCCCGCGGAACCTATACCTTTGGTGCCCATTTGAAATGGACACCGATTGTAGCTCTTGGCTATGCCGCAAGTATTTATGCACATATGTTCATCAATAATCGTCTTTTTTAATGAGGGAAGTCATGGAATACTGTATACCCGAAGAGGTGATGGGACAACTGTATATAAATCAGTTTGCAACGGAAGATGAAGCTATGGACCGGAGGATTCTCTCCGTTGTCCGTGCCGCCAGCCAACCGGTAAAAACGAAAAAAAAACTGCCCGATCCAATCACCCATCTCAAACAGGTAATGGAAGAGAGGGGGCTTCGTAACAGGGACTTGAAAATTTACATAGGCAGTTCAGGAAATGTCAGTGCGATACTGAAGCGTAGACAGGCTTTGTCTTTGCGGATGATTCGTAACCTCAATAAGTACCTCAATATTCCTGCTGAGATACTAATTCAACCCTATGACTGTCGTTGAATTATTAACTGGAATGCTGCAATAAAGAGAAGAGGGACAGCTGTTTTTTGTAGCTGCCACATATAAATGAGCTTTTTTTCAAAGAAAGAAACTGAAACCAAGTTGTCGGGGGCTGAGAGGCCGGTCAGTTCCCGGCAGCTTGATGATTTGAAAACCAGAGTGGCTAATACCGATTTGCCGCTCTCGGTTGCCCGTCAAGTTACGAGCGAAATGGAACACCTGGGGAAAATTGACCCATTTGTTGCCGAATTTTCCATAGGAGTCACCTATGTCGAATTACTGCTCTCTCTACCGTGGTTCAAGGAAACTAAAGATGATCTTGATCTCAACCGCGCTGAGACTATCATGGCCTCACACCATTACGGGCTCGACGCGGTCAAGACACGGATTCTGGAATACCTTGCTGCAAAGAGTTTGAAGAATCATCAGAAGTCCAGGATACTCATTGTAGATGACGAAGAAGTTGCCCGCAATAATCTTCATCTCTATTTTACAGGTATGGGCCATACCGTGCGGGTTGCTGTCAATGGTGTGGATGCCCTGCAGCAGGTAGAAGAGAACGATCATTTTGACGTGATGATCACAGATCTGAAAATGGATAAAATGGATGGACTTACCCTGATTGACAGGATTAGTAAGGCCTCTCCTGAGACCAGTGTGATTATGGTTACCGGATACGCAACGGTTGCTAATGCTGTCGATGCCATGCGCAAAGGTGCTACCCATTATTTATCAAAGCCGGTTCAGCTAGACAAACTGAAAGAGACTGTTGAGGAGGTACTGCAGAAACAGAAGAAATTGCAGATCAGCCAGGGGCCGGTGCTTTGTTTTGCAGGTCCCCCTGGTACTGGGAAAACATCCATAGGACAGGCAGTGGCTACTTCCCTTGGGCGAAAATTTATTCGGATATCCATGGGAGGCTTACGTGATGAGGCTGAAATTCGAGGCCATCGGAGAACCTATGTGGGTGCCATGCCAGGGCGTATCATCAGTGAAATCAAACGGGCTGGAGTGAATAACCCCTGTATCATGCTTGATGAGATTGACAAGATCGGCCAGGATTTTCGCGGTGATCCTGCATCTGTTCTTTTGGAAGTACTCGATCCGGAACAGAATGGGAGTTTTAGTGATCAGTACCTTGATGTTCCCTTTGACCTTTCCGGCGTCCTCTTTATCGCCACCGCAAATGACATTAGTAAGTTGCCAGGTCCTCTGCTGGATCGACTGGAGGTGATCGATTTCTCCAGCTATTCTTTAGAGGAAAAACTGGTTATTGCCAGGAAATATCTTCTCCCCAAGCAGGTAGCTGCAAACGGCCTTGGTGAGAGTAATCCACAGATCAGTGACAAGGCCTTTGAAAAACTTATTATTGAATATACACAGGAGTCTGGAGTACGGGGCCTCACCCGGGAAATTGGAACAATCTGTCGTAAACTCGCCCTTCAGGTTATTCAGAAAAATGCAACTGTCTTGCCCGAAATAGATGAGAGTTCGATCACGTCCCTGCTCGGGCCGCGTAAGTATCGGCAGGAAGCCGCTGATGGTGAAGACAGGGTGGGGGTGGTAACCAGTTTGGTCTGGACTCGTTTTGGTGGTGGAATTATGTTTATTGAAGCTTTGCGGATGCAGGGCAACACCAATCTTATACTTACCGGATCACTCGGGGAAGTGTTACGTGAATCTGCTCAAACGGCTCTTAGTTACATAAGGAGTAATGCCAAGCAACTGGGTATTGATCCTGACTTCTATGAACATTCTGACATTCATGTTCATCTTCCTGCTGGTGCAGTTTCAAAAGACGGCCCTTCAGCAGGTTTGGCCATTGGTATTTCTCTTATCTCCCTTCTTACTGGGCGTCCGGTATGTCGTACGGTCTCAATCACTGGTGAGATGACCTTGACTGGTTATGTCCTGCCAGTGGGTGGAATTCGTGAGAAACTTCTGGCTGCTCTTCGTTCCGGTTGCACCAAGGTTGTTCTGCCTGCAGAAAATCGTGAGGATGTAGCCTCATTAAGTGATGATGTTACCGGACACCTGGAACTGGTTTATGTTGAAACATTGGACGATGCAATTCCACATCTGCTTTGTGCTCAGTAAAGATTTTCACCTCATATAGTAATGGGACTTCTCTGGCTCCACGAAAGACTCTCTTCTTTCATGGAGCCTTTTTTATAGAAACTCCCTTTGATTGCTATTGTTGTATTCTGTTACGCGGTTTCATTCTGCAACAGTATTTCCCCAGTAAACAGCTTGTTTTTGTTTAATTGTTGTTATTTCGGTTGATTACCTGTGTCTTCCTTTTTTTGTTCCCTTCAGTCAGACGTTTTTCCATCAGCGTAAGTGAAAAAGAGTGTTGCAGGCTGCAATGATCCGAGGAATGTAACATTTTCTCAAAACGTAGAATCCCCATGGGAGCAGTGTAATGTGCTGACAATACAGGATAAAAGAAAGTTGTTCAATCTGGCACACCATGTGCAAGGTAACTGGCAGAAAGACGATAAGGAAATCTTCACTCACAATCATAAATAAGGAGAACATTATGGGATTCACTGACTGGTTTGGATTAGCTATAAAGAAAAATAAAGACGTTGACGTACAAAAGATCAAAAAACAGAGCGTGGATATGGGCGCTATGGCATCCGGCAGCCCATCTGTGGCAGCCGAGGCCCTGGGCAGAATGGTTGACCAGAACAACGCTCCGACAAAAGTTCTTATGGTGCAGGATGGGGAATATATGCAACAGGTAACAGACTATGCTCTCAAAATGGCACAACGTCTCGACTGTGAAATCATTGCGCTTGATGTCACAGACAAACCGTTGCAGTTCTCAGGTGAACGAAAAGCAAGGGAAAGTGAACGATTTATTGAGATGGCGGCCAAAAATGCAGAACAGTTCATCAACCAGGCTACTGCTCAGGGGATTAAAGTTGCTCATATCATGGATATCGCCGCGCCCGAAGAAGTGGTTGCCAGAGTAAGTGCTGCCGATGCAGGAATTCGCTATGTTCTGAGTAAACCTGAAGGGGAAAATGCTACTGCTGACCAGCAGCGCCCCCATGTACCAGTTTTTGATCTTCACTGTTCACGTTTATAATTTTTGGTCAATAATAAGAGGAGTAATATTATGGAACCCCTAACACTTTTTGCCGCAACCGTTGGACTTATTGGAAGTATCCACCTTGTATCCACCACCTTTGAACGCTTTGGCAAAGGACGATATGACAAGGGGAATCAGCAGGGCAAAAGAAATGACTGGTACTGTTTTTTTCAGCCATCTGATCTTCTGGGTGAAGACTGGAACAAAACTGAAAATAGAAATGATCGGCCAAGCCTTGGTAACTCTGAACGTCTTGATCAGGCACGTAGGCAACAGGCAAACCGCCCACGCATGCAGGTCTGAAATTCAAATAGAATATTTTTCCCTTACTTAATTACTTCCTGGGTAATTTGTGGGGAGCGAAAGAGAGCTGTCACCGTACTGGTGGCAGCTCTCTTTCGTTTTCAGCTACCATCGACGTCCTTTTCCGTGCATTATCCTTTAGAAACAGGTAACCTGCAGAAATGTTGAATATGGTTGTGTAGGGGGATATGCCTGCTTGCTATTTCTTTGTGACTCTCTAATCTGACTAAATCTTGTTAAATAGTCATTGTTTTGCATTTTGTTTTTAAAACGCTAAAATAGACATGGGAGTTATCTTGAACAAGAAGGGGTGAATTCTTGAAACAGGAGTAAACACAATGAAAGGTGAAAAGAATTCCCGACTGGGGTGTGCGGTTGCGGTTGTAATAGTCTTATTGATCGCCATTGCAACTTCTCTGTATTTCCAAAATGAAAAACAGCAGTCTTTAGTGACAAATGATGGCATTTCATGGATTGATGCAGTTGAAGAGTGCAAAAGAAAATACGAGGCGCATCTTCCTTCTGGACAAATCAAGGCACCAAACTGTCGGAAACGAACTGAAGATAATGAGTATTTTTATTTTTCCTGGAGTAAACCACTTGCGATCCTTGTAAAAAGATCCGACGGCAAAATCACCAAGATTGCGGGGAAATGTCAAGTCTCAAAGGAAAGCGGTGAGATTGTATCGATGACTTTAGGGAAAACCGTATTAGTGAATAAGTAAGAAAATAAAAATTAAAAAGCATCTATTCTTTTTTTTTCAGTCGTTGCTGAGCCTGTTCCAGAATTTCTGCAAGACTCAGAATCTTTGGTTTTGGAGGCTCAAAGATTTTCTCCTGTTCTGTGGCTGAGTAATTTTCACTGATAAATTCCTGGATTGGAAAATGCTCAAACCAACAGTCAAGGACCTTGCTGCAGGGAATACCTTTGTTAGCTGTTCTACAATATTCGAAAGTAAGAAAGTGGCCAAGCATCTTGCAATAACCTTCCCTGGTATCATGTTCATTTTTCATTACTATGCTCCCGCTTTTTTATGATGTGTGAATATGTAAATATACCACTGCAATCTTTTTCTGGCGAGAATTGAAAAGCTTTTATGCAAATGAAAAGAAAATCAGCCCTAACTCCTTTGGAAATATATAAACTCCTTGATCAGAGCAACTGTAAACGTTGCATGCTGCCAAGTTGTCTTGCATTTGCAGCAGCTGTTATTGGTGGTCAGAAAAAGCTTGAGGATTGTCCCTCTCTTTCCGAGGAAAGTAAACAGTTATTATCTGTGAATCTTGTACAGCGTAGAACGTCGGACGATATTCGTGCCGAATTTATGGAAAAACTGAAGGAACAAGTTGGAAACCTGGAGTTTTCATCGGTGGCAGAGCGTGTTGGAGGAGAGTGCGGGAAGCAGTGTGATATCCTCAGTATACGATCGCTCGGCAAAGAATTTTATGTTGATCATTGTGGTGTGGTGCGCTCCGAATGTCATATCATTCCCTGGGTTGAAGCACCTCTGCTTTCCTATATTTGCAATCCTGATCATCAGCAGATTACTGGAAACTGGATCTCTTTTCGGGAAATCAAAGGCGGAATCGAATGGCGGGGTCTTTTCCGAAGTCGTTGTGAAACTCCGCTTAGAATTCTTGCGGACAAGTATCCCGAACTTCTTGCAGACATTGTTGAACTTTTCCTGGGAAAAGAGGTTGAGGGGTTTGAGGCAGATATTGCACTTGTCCTGCATCCGTTCCCCCACGTTCCCATCCTTATCTGCTATCAGGCCTCGGATGGAGATATAGAGTCAGAACTGAATATATTCTTTGATGAATGCTGTGGGGTGAACCTGCACGTAAAGTCAATTTATACTCTCTGTGCAGGGCTGGTCAAAATGTTTGAGCAGATAGCCAGGAATCACTATTGATTCCTACAGACAATTGTTGAGCACTGCTTCAATTTTTTCACTATCGTAATCTTGCATCCGCCATACTTTGGCGAGGGTGAGTGCGTTCTCTGCAATTTTGGGAATATCTTCCTTCGGGATATTGAGCGCGCTGATAGTAGTTGGCGAACTGATCGCTTTGAACCATGACTCCAGGGCGTTGATTCCTTCTTCTGCTTTTTCTGAACTACTCCCCTTGCGAATGTCAAAGACCCGATCTGCAAATTGGGAAAAACGCTGGGGTTTTGTGGCAGCGTGGTAACGCATCCATCCCGGAATAATGGCAGAAAGGCCTGCACCGTGAGGAACATTGTAAAAGGCTGAGAGGGAATGTTCTATCATATGCATGGGAAAACCGACCTTTCCAAGTCCTGCCCCTGTCAATCCATTCAGTGCAAGTGTTGCGGTCCACATAAGGTCTGCCCGTGCTTGATAGTCATTGGGGGTATTCAGAACTCTGTTGCAGCTTTCCATGGCATTGATTACCAGGCCTTCCATCAGTCTATCCTGAACAGGAGTATAGGGGTCTTCCTTCGTGAAATAGAATTCAAGCACGTGGGCCACAGCATCAACAGCACCATAGGCTGTGTAATCGGCAGGGACGGAACAGGTAACAGCAGGATCGAGGATGGATGTTTTTGGAAATAACAGTTTATTGGCAAAACCAAATTTCTGTGATGTCGTCTCGTTGGTTATAACCATTCCTGAATTCATTTCAGAACCGGAGGCCGCAAGGGTGAGCACGGTGGTGAGGGGAAGGGTTGACTTAATACTTTTTTTCCCAGTGAAAAATTTCCATACGTCGTGTTGAACTGTGGCTCCTGCACAGATTGCCTTAGCTTCATCTATAACTGATCCTCCGCCAACTGCACAAATCACATCACATTTGTTATCTTTTGCAAGCTGTATACCCACCTGCACATGCGAAAGAAGCGGGTTGGACTGCACACCGCCGTGCTCTGTGATTGTCGCTCCTGCAGCGCCGAGTGATTGAGTAACCTCTTTATAAAGGCCGTTTTTCTTTATGGATCCGGATCCATAAACCAGAAGAACATTTTTTCCAAAAAGAAGCGTTTCCTCTCCAATTGAAGACACAGTATTTTTACCGAACAGGATCTTGGTTGGGTTGTGAAAGACAAAATTTTGCATGGAATATACCTGGCTGAGAGTAGGGATTGAATGTGTGGTTTCAGGTTGTTTTTGAGGGGTATGTCAGGCAGTAATGGTTTGCGTGAATGTTTGGGTTAAATCAATAAAGGCATCAAGGTCAAGTGTCTCTGCCCGTGTTCCAGGTGAAAGTCCAGATTTCTTGATACAGTCTCTGGTGAGCTCTTTCTCTTTCTTTTTATCACCGTTTGCAATTTCCTTGAAAAAACCACCACCAGTGAGAGTGTTGAGCAGAGTTTTTCTCCTCTGGCTGAAGGCTGCACGGACAATCTTTTGAAAAAGAAGTCTGTCATAGATTCTGCTGCCGATGGCCTCTGTGGCGGAAAAATCAATAAAAACTACTATGGAGTCAATCTTGGGTCGGGGGTGAAACTCGGCAGGTTTCAAGGTTAGTAGTGATTTTACCGTGGCGCAGCTTTTTAGTAACACCGTGGGGATACCATATTGTTTCGTTCCAGGTTCGGCAGTGAGACGGTCTGCCACCTCTTTTTGGAGCATTATGGTGGCCCAGTCCATTTTTTCCTGATTCGCTATAAGCGTAAATAAAAAAGGATTTGAAATGGAGTAGGGGAGGTTGGCCATAATTTTCAGGGGGCCTTTGCTGAGTTTGTAGAGTTCCTCAAAATCAGCCTTGAGGATATCCTGATGGATCAAGGTGACATTGGCGGGAAGATCTTCCTTTTCCTGATGAAATCGAACAATACCACTATCCACTTCCAGGCCGATTACCTGCGAGGCACGGTTAGCAATAGGCTGGGTGAGTGCGCCAAGGCCAACTCCCACCTCAATTATAATGTCACTCTCGGTGATTGGACCACAGCGGGCAACGGCTTCAGCGGTAGCCCTGTTGACAAGAAAATTTTGCCCAAGTTGTTTTTTTGGGGCAAGATTTTCTTCTCTGAGTGATTTTCTGGTTTCACCGTATCGGGTCATGAATTTCCTTTTTCTGTTTAATCGTTTTCTTTTTGGCCCGGAGGATATGTCTCTCTCTGCGTTTTTCTCTGATTTTGAGAAAGAGGCGCAGGGTGAAAAAATACCAGAAAACCGCAGTTGGAAGAGCTAAGATCATTCCGCCACTCAACATGACAATGATAATTTCAGTCCCCTGATTGGCAAGCATGGTAACGGATTGTTTGAAACCGTGCTCTGAAATAATAACGTTGAGAATAGTATGAATTGTTTCCCAGTTGACTTTATAGGGTGTAATAAAGTTTCCAATAACCATGCTCAGGTAATATATCGGAATGTAGGTGAAGGGGTTGCTGATTACAAGACTGGAAAAAAGACCAGCCATGGTTGAGGTTCTAGTCATCACACAGACTGCTATGATTCCAATGGTGTGGAACGGCATCACCGGCATTGTCCCGATTAACGCACCAATGCAGGCTCCCCAGGCGATATCCTTCGGGGCACCCTTGATCCTCACAAATTTGAGGTAATAAAATTTTTTCAGCCGCGTAAAGTTCATATTATATATTAGCAGAATTTGTCTGGCAATCTAACCACCTGATCAAGAAAAATACAATATAAGTTGAATTTGAAAGCTGAAAATACTTTCAGGCTTGTTGTGTGCCCTTACCTGTAGTTGAGAATATGTTTTTTACGTTTCTTTTCGCGGATTTTCAGAAAGAGCTGTAATGACATATAATAACCGACAACTGTGAACGGCAGAGCCAAAATCGACCCGCCGACAAGTAAAACAATAACTGCTTCATATCCGAGTCCGGCAAGGGCATGCAGAGATTCCATAATCCCGGGTTTAGCAACTATAATGTCCAGCACAGCTTTCATCCGTTCCCAGGAAAATTCATAGGGGGTTGCTGCATTGCCGATTACTATTGAAAAGTAATACTGGGGGATATAGGTGAGTGGGTTACAGACAATCACGGAGGCTAGTATAGCAGCAATTGGTGAGGTTCTGGTGAGAAAGGTGACCAGCAGGTTAAGGACAGTATGAAAGGGAATTATGGGTGTTATTCCAAGAAATGTACCAACGGCTGTTCCTCTGGCAAGGTATTTGGGATCACCTTGAAGGCGGGTGAATTTCAGGTAATAGTAGCGGAATGTGCGTTTGGGGTTCATGGAGTTTATGCCAGTAAGGAACGGCAGTAAACGTCACTGTCATACGAAAAATGAGAATTCTGGCGATGCTGGTGAACGCCTGCGATTGCGATCATGGCGCCATTGTCGGTGCAGTAGGCTGGACGAGGTACATAGAGCCTGTTTCCTTCGTCCTGGCAGCGCTTTTCCATGTGTCGTCGAAGTCGTGGGTTAGAGGAAACCCCGCCACCCAGAACCACCGTATGGATATTCTGCTGAGTGGCGGCAAGCATGGTCTTTTCCACAAGAATGTCAACTACCGCTTCCTGGAAGGAGGCGCAGATATCTGCAATCTGCAGAGGGTTTTTCTTTTGACCTTCGTTGTTGCAGTGGTTTAATACTGCCGTTTTCAGTCCCGAAAAACTAAAATCCAGAGAGTCTTTTTCAAGCCATGAGCGTGGGAATTTTATGGCATCTGGCGTTCCGGATTGGGCTTCCCTTGATATGATTGGTCCACCGGGGTACGGGAAACCAAGGAGTTTAGCGACCTTGTCAAAGGCCTCCCCTGCTGCATCATCACGGGTTCTACCAAGAAGGGTGAAGCTCGTATAACTGTCTGCCCGGTAAATAGAGCTTGTTCCTCCGGAAACAATAAGCGCGATAAAGGGGAATTCCGGCTTATCTTCTTCAAGAAAAACAGACAGAATGTGGCCAGCCATATGATCCACACCGACACAGGGGATTTTGCTCACGTAGGAGAGTGCCTTGGCATAGGAAAAACCGACAAGTAAAGACCCTATCAGCCCTGGCCCCTGGGTTACTGCGAGAAGATCAATATCCTTCAGGTTGACTTCTGCTCGCGCCAGGGCTTCATTGACAACGGGAACAATGGATTCAAGGTGATTTCGTGATGCGAGTTCCGGTACGACTCCACCAAAACGAGTATGGATACTGTCCTGGCTGGTGAGAACGGAGGAGAGTAGTCTGCAATCATCCTGTAGCACTGCAGCGGCGGTATCATCACAGGAGCTTTCAATTCCTAGTGTCAGCATTTTTATTGCCTGTTTTTTTACAGTCGCCATTGGCAGCAGAATAAATAACTACTGGCAGAAAAGGCGCAATCGGGGTAAGAGGAGGCCAATATATTAGTCCTTACCATCAAAGTCAATGGTGTGTAGGATATAGAAGTCCGTATATAAATATTATCTGCAATTATTCTTTCTCAAATGTAAGTATATGAGTACATCTGACCAGAACATACATTCCAGTAATGAGCTAGTTGATATGTTTTCACGAACTATCTCCTATCTTCGCCTCTCTCTGACAGATCGCTGTAATCTCCGCTGTGTCTACTGTATGCCTGTCGACAATGATAAGGGGCTCGAAGTGCTGCAGCATGAAGATTTGCTGAGCTATGAAGAGCTTCTGCGTATAGTCAAGTTGGTGGTGGGTATGGGGATGAATAAAATTCGTCTCACAGGCGGAGAGCCATTGGTGCGGCGTGGAGTTATGAATTTTATTGAGAGCTTGTCGCAAATTAATGGACTTGATGAGATTCGCCTGACCACCAATGGTGTTCTGTTGCATGAAAAAGCAGAGGGATTGTATCGTGCAGGTATTCGTAAACTGAATATTTCACTGGACAGTATGCGCCCCGAGCGTTTCATGAAAATAACGGGAGTTGATCTTTTTCACAGAGTCTGGCAGGGAATCGAAACTGCAGAGCGTCTTGGTTTTGACGTCAAACTCAATGTGGTTGCAATGAAAGGGGTAAATGATGACGAGTTTGTTGATTTTGCCAGACTTGCAGTGGAAAAACCGTATCAGGTCCGCTTTATCGAGTTTATGCCGGTGGGCGACAGATCCACCTGGAATGAAGCCTCCTATATTTCTTCAACTGAACTCAAGAAACGTATCGGAGATATTGGAGTCCTTGAGCCGCTGCCAGGATCCAAGATGGATGGTCCTGCCAGAGTTTATTCACTCACAAGCGTTGACGGCTTACAGGGGAGAGTTGGTTTTATCAGCCCGATAAGCCACCATTTCTGTGACACCTGCAATCGCCTGCGCCTCACTTCAGCCGGGAGGTTGAGAGCTTGTCTTCTGAATGATAAGGAGGCAGATCTTAAGAGTCTGCTCAGGAAAGGAGCCACGGATGACGAGATTAAAGGGCTTATCAGGCAGACTATCCTTGATAAGCCCAAGGGGCATACTCTGGCTGAAGATCAGGCCAGATGCAGTGGCCAGATGTCACGCATCGGAGGATGATTCGTCCGCCTGCGGATAGGAACCAAGCCATTCATAATATGAGCAGAGTGAGTTAAGGGTTTTGCAGCAATCCTTGATATGTTCATCTTCAATATGACCCATCAGGTCAAGGAAGAAGAGGTATTTCCACTGTTTTCCCTTGATTGGTCTGGATTCAATCTTTGCCAGGTTGATACCAGCGCGGGCAATAACACTTAAAATCTCGTTTAAGGCACCCGGACGCTCCATAATTCCCAGGAGCAGGGATGTTCTGTCAGCACCGCTTGGTGATGGAGACTCTTTTCCAATAACCAGAAAGCGTGTTGTGTTACCCCGGTAGTCTTCAATCCCTCTTACCACCACCTGCAGGTCGTAGGTCTTGATAGCGAGAGAAGAGGCTATTGCCCCGATATTAGGATTGTTTGCTGCCATCTGAGCTGCCGCACCGGTCGAAAAAACAGGAAGGGTGGGGCAGGACGGTAGGTGTTTACGCAGCCATTCCCGACATTGGGCAAGTGGCTGGGTATGGGATGCCACTGTCTGGATATCGCTGATATCTCCAGATTTGCAGACAAGATTGTGGGTTATTTCCATCCGCACTTCACCACAAATTTTGGTTCTGTATTGCATAAAGGAATCAAGCGTTGAAAAAACGGCACCCTCGATGGAGTTTTCAACGGGAACGATTCCGTACTGAGTTCGACCTTTTTCCACCTCCGAAAAAACATCAGCGATGGATTCCATTGGGCTGTATGTGGCTGATTGGCCAAAGTATTTCACCCCAGCCAGATGGGTGAAGGTTGCCTCGGGGCCAAGATATGCTACTGCAATCTTCTGCTGGGAAAGTCTGCATGTGGTGATGATTTCATGGAAGATTGAGTGAAGCGAATTGTCTGGAAATACTCCATCATTAAGCTTTGTCAGGCGTTCATAAATCTGCCTCTCGCGCAGAGGGTCCCATTTGGCACGCTTACTTTCATCTTTTAGCTGGCCAATGGACTTGGCAAGGGAAAGACGTTCTTTGAGGAGCTCAAGAATAGTATTGTCAATCTTGTCTATTCCATCGCGAACCGGTGTGAGATCTTTTGCCATTTTGCTTCCTTTCTCAGAAATAGTATTGTTTAAATCTAGAGTGATTTATGAAGAACAACGGCGGAATGTAGGTCAAAGAAAAAAGTATGTCAAGTTGTAAAAAATGACTGGAATAAGCGGTTCTCCCGAGATATAGTCATTTTTCGTGCAAATTTATGCGTTTCCTGACATATGCATTTAACAGTGTTAAATTGTTTTATAAAAAGAGAAATCCAGTCATGAGTGAAAAACCAGTACAAAAGACATACGAAGAAATTAATGCCAGAATCAAAGCGGGTGAGGCTGTAATTGTAACTGCTGAAGAGATGGTCGGTATTGTTAAGGCTAAGGGCGCTGAAGGTGCTGCCAGGGAGGTTGACGTCGTTACCACCGGAACCTTCTCTCCCATGTGTTCATCTGGGGCATTCTTAAACTTTGGTCAGATGACTCCCACCATCAAAGCATCCAGAGTCTGGATTAACAAGGTTTCTGCTTATGCAGGACTAGCAGCAGTAGATTGTTATATCGGTGCAACAGAACCCGTCGAGGACGATCCTTTAAATAAATTGTATCCAGGAGAATTTCGATATGGCGGTGGCCATGTCATAGAGGATCTTCTTGCCGGAAAGAAGGTGTTTCTTGAGGCAAAAGCCTATGGAACTGATTGTTATCTGGCAAGGAAAATGAAAAAAGAGCTTACTCTTGCTGAGCTTCCCTATGCCATGCTCTGTAATCCAAGAAACGGGTACCAGAATTATAACTGTGCTGTGAACCTTTCCGATAAAGCGGTCCATACCTATATGGGAACCCTGAAACCCCATTGCAGAAATGCTAATTATTGTAGTGCCGGTGAGTTGAGTCCTTTGTTTAATGATCCGCATTACAAGACCATTGGAATCGGAACCAGAATTTTTCTTGGTGGCGGTATCGGCTATGTGACCTCACACGGAACTCAACATAATCCAAATGCTCCAAGGCATAAAAATGGTACCCCTGTTCGCCCTGCTGGCACAATCATGGTGCAGGGAGATATGAAACAAATGTCGTCACGTTTTATTCGTGGAATTTCAATTCTCGGATACGGAAACACCATGGCCGTGGGCCTGGGAATACCAATTCCAATTTTGAATGCTGAAATGGCTGCCTATACAGGGGTGTCGGATGATGAACTGTTTACTCAGGTTATAGATTACGGATATGATTATTCAAATGGTATAAACAGAACCTATGGTGAAGTGAGCTATGGCCAACTGAAAACTGGAACCATAGAGGTGAATGGGAAAAGCGTTCCAACGGCTCCATTATCAAGCCTGCCTATGGCTAGAGAAATTGCTGAAACCCTTAAGTCCTGGATGATGGATGGTAAGTTTTTTCTCAACAAACCGGCAGAACTTCTACCCGATGCCGACAACTCGTAAGAGGAACCTTTCTGAACAGTCAGGAAAAATACAGCGCTCTTATTAATAGCCTTAATGGGTATGGAGACGTTGCCGTCGCCTTTTCAGGCGGTGTTGATTCCACCCTGCTCCTCTATGCTGCCCTGGAGGCATTGGGAAGGGAACATGTCGTTGTGGTACATGGAGTATCCGAACTTATCAGTGAAAGGGAAAAAGGGAGTGCGAATACTATTCTGGATGAATTGCAAATCGATCTGGAAAGGAGAGTCGAGGTAGCGCTTCATCCTCTGATCTGGCCTGAATTTGTTGCCAATACCCAGGATCGCTGCTATTTTTGCAAAAAAAGAATGTATCAGAGTTTTCTGCGTAGCCTTGAAAAACTTGAAATTCAGGTTCTGCTTGACGGGAGTAATGTTGATGACCTGAAGAGCAGCAGACCGGGATTTCGCGCCATTCATGAACTTGGTATACGGACCCCCTTACTTGATTCAGGTTTAAATAAGGATGATATTCGTACCCTGGCCTCCGAGTTTCACTTGAGTAATTGCAGTAAACCATCTAATTCATGCCTGGCTACTCGATTACCTGCTGGGGTGCAAATAACACAAGAGTACCTGAACGCTGTTGAAAAGTATGAAGACTTTCTTTTGAGTCGTGATTTTACGGGCTGCAGGGCAAGGCCCGAGGGCAGGGATATGGTACTTGAGCTTTCGGGGATAGATGGGAACCGATTGCTTACATCGTCCATGCGCATTGAAATTATACATTTCTTTCAATCAGAGGGATTTTCAAGGGTTCTTATTGACTTGATCCCCCGCCGTTAAAAGTTGTAGCTGGCATTGAAATATTTTCCTACGGGGAAGTTTATACCTTGCTAATGAATGGAGCTTCAGTTAGGGTGTAAGTTGTTTTTTTGTGTGTAATAGTTTGATTATAAAGGGTTGTAGAGATATCACTTATGTCTGAAAAAAGATGTTTTGTTCTTTTTTCTTTTGACAATCCATCATGCTTTTATTAAAGCAATACAGAAGAGATAAGGGGAGCAGCACAGTCTGTATCCTGTTTAATTAGAAACGTAGTTTTCCGGGAGGGATCCATGAATAAGAAGGAATTAGTAGAGAATATTGCAAGTGCAGCAGATATTTCAAAAGCTGCAGCTGAAAAAGCACTGAACAGTACTCTCGCAGCCATCGCTGAAACCTTGAAAAATGGCGATAAGGTGACTTTAGTTGGTTTTGGTACTTTTTCTGTATCCAAGCGTGAAGCCCGTAAGGGAAGAAATCCTCAGACCGGAAAAACCATTAATATCCCAGCTAAAAATGTCGCCAAGTTCAAAGCTGGTTCCAAACTTTCCGAGGCTATTAACTAGACTTCCAGAAGTTTGCTGTATGTATGCTTGTTAGTAAACGGGCAGATGAGTTTTCTGAAATCCTGTTTTTCCTTTTTCCTGGAAGAGCAGGATTTTGTCGTTTCAGGACAGGGACATTCTGGCTTATTCTCTCTATTACAGCAGTGATTTCTTAATCCATCTTTTGATGATCGAGAAAAAATACTGAGTTGTACAAATCCGCTAAAAAAGAAATTTCTGTAAGATCCCTGTTCTTAATCTTGATTATGGGCTTTAGCTATATTTCCAATCGTGTATCATTTGACACATTAATATTTAGTATCTGCTTTTCACGAAGGAGTGTCGACGGTTCATTACTGCTGATAACAGGTGTCAGCAAACATCGAGTGAGAATGAAAGGGTACAGGTGCTTCAGGATGTAATAAGATGGTGCCTGCTGGTCTAGTGAGGAAAATAATCCTGTAGCAGGAGAAGGAGTTCATTGGATCGACTACAGTTCAGTTTGTGCATAATATTTGTCCGGTGAACGCGAACGGTTTTCGGACTGATGAATAGTATTTCTCCTATTTCATCGGGAGTCATTCCCTGAGAAAAAAGGTTTGCAATTTCATGTTCTCGTGGAGAGAGAACGGAAAGAACTCCGTGCTCGCATTCACCCTTTAAGAGTTGCTCACGTATGTTGTCAGGAAATGAACTGCTTAGGGAGATTTCCCCCTGCATAACCTCCCGAATTGCAGTGAGAAGGTCTCTGATTTCATCACTTTTTAACACATATCCCTTTGCACCGGCTTTGCATGCACGAAAAATATTATCGTGGTTCTGGTGCATGGTGTAAATGATGATGATCGTCTTTTCAGAAAGGGCTTTGACGTATGGGATGAGATCAATGCCACTGATTCCGGCCATGGTTATATCAAGAATTGCAACATCTGGCTGTGTTTCCTTTACCAGAGGTAACGCGGAAGTTGCTGAGTCCGATTCTCCCAGCACAATCATATCGGGTTGCTTCTTGACAACAGACCTCACTCCATGACGGATAACAGGATGGTCATCAATTATAACAACAGTAATCTTTTTCACTGCGCTTGTTGCTCCAATAAAAAATTTCCAGGAAATAGCATGTACCTATGCGATGAGGATAACAAAAGGATCAGTTGAAAGTCAAAGATTTTATCGTTCTCTTTATTTGCCAGACATCATTAAATAGTGTATGTGAAAATACATGGATACCCCCTTTATACTGAAAGCACCTTTTGAACCATCTGGTGATCAACCTGAAGCTATTGCCACCATAGTCCGCGGGATAGAGTCCGGAGCAAAAAGTCAGGTTCTTCTGGGTGTTACCGGATCCGGGAAAACCTTTACCATGGCTTCCGTCATTGAAAGGGTACAGCGGCCGACACTTATTATTGCCCCCAACAAAACGCTTGCCGCCCAGCTTTTTTCTGAGTTTAAAGAACTGTTTCCCGGCAATGCCGTTGAGTATTTCGTTTCCTATTATGATTATTATCAGCCGGAGGCGTATATTCCATCCTCCGATACCTATATTGAAAAAGATTCTTCCATTAATGACGCAATTGACAAGATGCGCCATTCCGCAACCCGTTCTCTGCTGACACGCAGAGATGTCATTATTGTCGCTTCTGTATCCTGTATCTATGGCCTTGGGTCACCCGATGAATATAAAAACATGCACCTCTTTCTCCGTGTTGACGAAGATTTTGCGCCAGAACAGATACAACGCCGTCTCGTCTTTATGCTGTATGAGCGAAATGATGTTTCTTTTCATCGTGGTACATTCAGGGTACGTGGTGATGTGATTGATATTTTTCCAGTTCATGAGGAGGATCGGGCACTCCGACTGGAATTCTTCGGAGATACCATTGAATCGATATCAATTATAGACCCCTTGCGAGGAGCTGTGCTTGAACGTTTACCGGAATATACTGTTTTCCCCGGCAGCCATTTTGTTACTTCCAAGGATAGACTGCAGGTGGCGGTGGAAACAATTAAGACAGAGCTTAAAGGTCGTCTTGAATATTTTCACAAGGAAAACAGACTGATTGAGTTGCAGCGTCTTGAGCAGAAGACTATGTTTGATCTGGAGATGATACAGGAGCTTGGATATTGCAACGGTATTGAAAATTATTCGAGGCATCTCACCGGCAAGGAGCCGGGAATTGCCCCTCCCAATCTTCTCGATTATTTTGAGGAGGATTATCTTCTGATAATTGATGAGTCTCATATAGGTGTACCTCAGCTAAACGGTATGTACAATGGAGACAGATCCCGGAAAAAGACGCTTGTCCACTACGGTTTCCGTCTCCCTTCAGCACTTGATAACCGTCCCCTGCGCTTCGAGGAATTCCAGGCACGAATTAATCAGATAGTCTATGTTTCAGCAACTCCTGGTGCTTTTGAGATTGAAGAGGCCGAGGGGCGACTTGTTGATCAAATTATTCGTCCGACGGGACTTCTTGACCCGCGAATTGAAGTTCGGCCTGCTTCCAGTCAGGTTGATGATCTTCTGGAGGAAATAAGGTTGCGTACGGAACGTGATGAAGCCGTATTGGTCACCACCCTGACCAAGCGAATGGCAGAAGATCTTACCGATTATTATGAAAAACTAGGGATTCAGGTCCGCTATCTTCATTCTGATATCAAGACATTGGAACGTATCGAATTAATTAGAGATCTTCGTAATGGTGAGTATAATGTGCTGGTGGGGATTAATCTTTTACGGGAAGGGCTCGATATTCCGGAAGTTTCTCTTGTGGCAATACTGGATGCTGACAAGGAGGGTTTTTTACGTTCAGACCGCTCTCTTATTCAGACCTGCGGGCGGGCCGCACGAAACGTCAATGGATTGGTTATTCTTTATGGTGACACAGTTACCGGTTCCATGCAAAGAACCATTGAGGAAACGGAGCGAAGAAGAAAAATTCAGTCTGCGTATAACCTGGAACATGGTATTGTACCTCAGACCATAAAATCCAAGGTAAAAGATACCATCCAGAAACATCTTCAGGCCAGTGGCTACAAGGCAGCAGATGATCATGGCTCCGGTTTGTTGACTGCTGCAGAGGATCTTCCCGTATATTACAGCATTAAAGAGTTGGAAAAAGAGATAAAAAAACTAGAAAAAGAGATGCAGAGTGCTGCAAAAGAACTTGCTTTTGAAGAAGCCGCAGCGATTCGTGACAGAATCAAGGCGCTTCGTAAACTGGAGATAGAAATAGGATGAAGGATGGGGCATTGTACCAGCTATCTCTTCGTGTACTTCCTTTTGTCTTTGTGTGGTTGACACGCATCTGGTTTTCAACGTGTCGGATAACAACCCATGGTCAACACTACCGGGATCAAATTGATGCCAGTGGGAAGCCTGCTATAGCAAGTTTCTGGCACTATACTATTTTATTTATATTTTATTATATGCGTAAAGATTCTGGTGTGGCCATGGTCAGTGCAAGCAAGGATGGCGAGTATATCAGCAGAGTGGCAAATAAACTGGGGTATTCAACTGTTCGTGGTTCACGTAAAAAGGGTGGATTACAGGCCATTAAAAGTCTGGTGAGACATATGCGTGCAGGGCAAAATGCTGCAATTGTCGCTGATGGCTCACAGGGGCCTGCCCGTGTGGTTCAGGCAGGCTGTATAGTTCTTGCGTCACGTGCCGGGGTGCCTGTCCTCCCCATGCTCTGGTCATGTAATCGATACAAGCGATTTGGGTCCTGGGATGGTACGGTTTTGCCCTTACCTTTTTCAAAAATAGATTTCTTTTACGGTGAACCCCTTTATGTCGCTCCTAAAATCAAATCTGAAGATGTTGAGGACTACAGGTTGATTTTGGAAAATCGCCTCAGTGATCTGTATGATGAGGCCTGGGCTTTACATGGTAAAAAAGAACATTAATCAGCTTACTATAGAGATATGACGAAAGGAATAGTGGTGGCCGGACTTGCCGGAGGATCAGGGAAAAGCGTAGTTTCTGTTGGGTTAACTGCGGCCCTTGCACGGCAGGGAAAATTTGTGGTCCCCTTCAAGAAGGGACCGGATTACATTGATGCGGGATGGATGAAACTTGCTGCTGGAAGGAACTGTTATAATCTTGATCCCTATTTAATGAGCGAAGAAAGCATAAAAGCTTCACTGCTTTGCCACAGTGAAGGTGCCGATCTTGTCGTCCTGGAAGGTAACCGCGGTCTGTTTGATGGGGTAAATGTTGATGGTGGCTATTCCACAGCCGAACTGGCTCTTTCTCTCAATCTTCCAATATTGTTGGTGGTGAACTGTACCAAGACGACTCGAACCGTTGCGGCAATGGTTCTGGGCTGTATGAAACTTGATGAACGCGTGGATATTCGTGGCGTAGTCCTGAATCAGATTGGCACCAAAAGGCATCAGTCCATCGTCACTCAGGCAGTGGAAAAGTACACTGGCCTTCCTGTCCTGGGGGCAATTCCACGAATGAAATATGATATTTTCCCCATGCGTCACCTGGGTGTTACTCCACACCAGGAGTACGAGGGAAGTGAAGAGGCAATGCAGTTGCTTGCGGAGACTGCCGCTGAACACCTTGACCTCGAACGAATTCAGGAAGTAATGGAGCCGATAGGTTGCCGAAAAACAGTGGTGCCCGCCCATCCTCCTGAGAATAAACTTCGTATCGGCCTGTTAATGGACGCAGCCTTTCAATTCTATTATTCCGAAAATCTGGAAGCCCTTGAGCAGGAGGGAGCTGAATTGATTGCCATTGATGCCATGGTTGAGGATGTTTTGCCGGAGCTTGATGGTCTGTACATTGGTGGAGGTTTTCCTGAAACCAGTGCCGGGGCCCTCGCGGCTAATACCTCTTTTCGTGACTCAATAAAAACTGCTGCCGAGACAGGATTGCCGATTTATGCTGAGTGTGGTGGGCTGATTTACCTTGGTGAGTCTATAGAACTGGAAGGAGAGGTGTATCCTCTTGCCGGTGTTTTTCCCGTCCGTTTTGGTATGTCTCAAAAACCACAGGCCCATGGCTACTCGATTTTTACGGTAGAGGGAGAAAATCCTTTTTATGAAAAAGGTTCTGAAATAAAGGGACATGAGTTTCGCTATTCCACTATTATTGACTGGCCTGGAGACTCTGATGATCTGCCATTGAAGATGACAAGGGGAGTGGGCTTTTCGAAGGGACGTGAAGGGCTGGTTATGAATAATGTTCTGGCTCTTTACACCCATATACATGCCCTGGGGACACCCGAGTGGGCCAGGGGCTTTATGAGGCGCTGTCGTGAGGTAAAAGAAGAGGGTCTGCGGGAGTAGAGGTGAAGGGTTCCCCGCAGACCATATGCTGTGTTTGATTAATCCTCGGTGTGACAAACAATATCCGGTGTCAGAAACCAGATAGCTGCCGGTTTGCAGGACCAGACTTTGTCATCTTCTTCGACTACACAGTCTCCGAATTTCCACCCGAATTTTTCCAGATGCATGGTGAGCGTTTTTTTTGATGCTTCGTACACATCCCAATCAAAACCCTCAAGGTCAGAGACGCAAATCATTTCAATTTCTTTCTTCATATTCAGTCTCACTGTATTTATTTGATAATTTGTAAAGGTAATGCCGGATGGCCGGTAACGACCATCCAGCATATTATTTTACAATATCATATACTATATTTCCTGTAAGGTGACAAATTTCAGGGCATGGGTTGTACATTTCGTGACGCAGGCAGGTTTCAGCCCTGCATCCACCCGATCCATGCAATAGTCACACTTCACAGCCTTTTTTGTCTCAGGGTTCATCTGGGGAATTGTCCACGGGCAGGCACCGGCACAGGCCATGCAGCCAATACAGGCCTCTTCATTTATAAAAACAATACCATCCGGACGCTTGATCATGGCCTTGGTAGGACAAATGGGCACACAGAACGGTTCATCACAGTGGTAACAGGAACGAAAGGAAAATTCGGTTTTAGGGACCCCTTTTATAGTAGTTAAGGTTTCGTGATCGATTTCACAGAGGTATGGGCCTACCGGAAGGCTTTTATTCGTTTTACAGTGAACCTCGCAGCCGTGACAGCCTATACATCTTCTGGAATTGAGGTAGATCATGTATTTGTTCATAATTCGACCCTCCTCTTAGGATTACGGACACTGCGGCGCACGAGAACAAAAGACTCACAAAGATTTATTGCACCTCCTGCCTGATCCCAGTCATCAAGCTTGCCAATCATTAATTTCTGGTCACTGATTCCGGCGTGGTAAGAGCGGGTCTGCAATGGAATCTGCTTTCCGAATCCATGGACCATATAGACAGCTTCCGGATGAATGTAGTCTACAACGTGTGCATGCATTGGTCCTGAGTAACTTTCGTCTTCCGACGAAACGTTCACCAGGTCGCCATTGGCGATACCAAGTTTGTCGGCAGCCCTTGTATTAATCCACAGACTGTTTTCGGGCATCAGCTCCGACAAGAGCGGGTTGTTTGTCGTGTGACCATGACTGTGCACTGCGGAACGCCCGTACACCAGCCTGAACATACCCTTAGGTGGTTTAATGGGGGACTGATATTCCTTTAAAGAGGGTAGGCCGGCATCTTCCAGTTTTTTACTGATGATTTCAATTTTCCCGGATGGGGTATTAAACTGTCCTTCCAGTTTTAGAGGATCATACATTATGGGTTCGTCTGTGAGTGGAACAAAACCTTTCGCATCAAAATCAGCAATTGTAAATCCTGTCGGCTCCAGTTGCCAGCTCCAGAGTTCCTCTGCGCTGTTGTATGGGAAGTACTCTCCGATATCAACTCTTTCTGCCAGCTGTTTAAATATCCACCAGCCTGGTTTTGTGTCAAATTCCGGTTCCACGGCTCGTTTTCGTATGGCAAGACGAGGTTTTAAACTTTTCTGCACACAGATGGTACTTTCCCGTTCCAGATAAGTTGACTCCGGGAGTATAACGTCTGAAAACCAGCCGAATTCACTGTAATGGGTGTCAATGGAAACCAGAAGGTCACAGTGTTCAAAGGACATTTTCTGACGCTGCGGATCGGGCATTCCGGAGAATGGGTCGTGCCGCATTGCGATCCAGGCTTTAACAGGATAGGGATCCTCTTTTTCCATGGCATCGAAAAACAGGTGAGCGAGACCCGGCCCTTTATCAAAATGCTTATATTTCCAGCCGACACCATCAGCACGTTTTATATCTGGTTTTGGACAGTCAAGTGCCCGAAGTCCTTTTACGCCACAGTCCCCAGGGCCTTTAGGGATAAGGAGTCCACCCTTCTGTTCAATATTCCCCATAAGAACATTTAAGATATGGAGACCTCGACTGGCATAGAAAGAATCCTTGTAGCGGGACAGATTCCAGCCAGGGTGAAAAATCACCTTTGGCATTGCTGGTATTATTTCGTCAATAAAGGCATGGATGGCCTTTGCTTTGATACCACATTCCTTTGCCGCCCAGTCCGGGGTGTACTGTTCTACGAAATACGTAAGTTCATCAAAACCAGAGACATAGCGTTCGACAAAATCAGCATCGTAGGCATCTCTTCTGATCAGTTCATGAATCATCGCAAGGATAAGGGCGTAGTCTGTCCCTGGTCTTACCTGAAAAAAACGATCCGCCTTGATTCCTGTCATAGTCTGGCGAACGTCAACATAGGTCAGTTTTCCGCCATTTTCCAGCATATCCATAGTCTGGAGGTTTTCACCAATACGCAGTGAGGCAAACATATTACGGCCGAAGAGGATCAGATGTTTTGCGTTTTTTATGTCATAGATAAAACCTTTACGTCCTACGCCATTAATGGAAAGACTTGCATGGTGAGTGTTTCGTCCGCAGGTGCAGTCATGGTTGGTGTAGTTTGGAGATCCAAAGGCATGGATAAATGTTTTATACATATTTTGCCATGGGCCACCCCTTGATGAAAGAACCACGGATTCCGGACCATATTCAGTTTTGATCTTTTTCAATTTATTACTGATATAATCAAGTGCCGTCGGCCAGCTGACTTTCTGCCAGCGTCCCTCACCGCGGGCTCCCTCTCTAATGAGAGGTTGCTGCGGTCTTTCACGGTCAGCAACAAGAGCAGGCCCTGCAGATCCCTTGGCACAGAGAGCGCCACCGAGGATATGCTGGTTTCCTTCTATCCATGTTACTTTATTATTTTCTGACTCCACGCGGATGGGACAGCGCACGGTGCACATCCCACACATGGAGTAAACAGATTTTTTCATTTGAATTCCTCCTCTAAAGAAAACCGATCTGATTTACTTGGCAGCAACCACATGATTAATATTCAACTCCTTTATTATTTTGTTGCGTCTGTGTCGTTCAATTGCTTTTTTTAGAAATGTCCAGCCAATGTAGGAGGACACGAGTGAGACTAAATAGAAAAACAGAGATCCAATAAACACGGGGTCTCCGCTGGATGAGCCAAACTGCACAATGTACTCCCTACCGGTGAGTTCCATCAGCCTTTCAGGTCGATAATATGCATTTACATAGGACAGCACCATCAGGATTGGTAGATACATTGTGGCAAAACTCATTAACAGACCTTCAAGAAAATAATCATAATAGGCACGGTTAAGTTTTGCCTGATCAATGTTTTTTGCCATCCGTGATCCCTTTTCACGGTCTTCACAACGCATTGCCTCCTCTCTGACACCAAGCCAGTAGTTGAACTCTTCTTCCAGCATGATATGCCTTTTAGTGCGACATTTTTTCCCAAGAAACTTGGTGGAGAAAACTGTAGTGAGGGCAAGTAGTACAAGTATGAAAGCCGGTCCGGTGAGGTTGTGAATCGGGGAAAGCAGATTATCAACCATTGCTGCAAAAGAAAGAATGGCGGAGTAAATATACTCCCACATGATATCTAAGAAACGTTCCATGGTGTATCCATCAGCTTAATAATAAGTGGAAACTGGTTCACAACCCTTAAGTTGTGAACCAATTTCATTTAATGGGTCTGACTGTTATCCCTAGATCCAGTACTCAATCTTGAGGAAACGGAAGAACAGGAAGAATAATGTACAGGCAAGAACGATCTTGAGCGTTTTCTCACTGAACATCTTCTGACAACGACTACCAAGCATACCACCTGCAAAACCACCGATGATGATTGCTCCTGCTAGTACCATATCAGGGAGATATCCGTTCAGAACATATCCGATAAAAGAACCAATACTGGAGAAGCAGGTTCCGACGAGGGATATGGGAACGGCAACATACATTGGAAGGGCGGCAATTGTGGTCATCATTGGAACGAGGAGGAAGCCCCCACCAATACCAAATGCTCTGGAAACAATACCTACAATAATACCAAGGATTGCAAAGAGCAGTGGATTGATACGGAATTCCTCGCCCCAGAATTTAAAGCGGTAATCGGTAATGCCGGTTTTGATCGGTTCGATGGAACCCATTTCCATTGCTTCACCGGTTTCTTTTGCTTTTTTGACTGCAGCGTTGAACTTCTGGGTCATAGCCTTGATGTTCTTCCGCTTGTTCATTGCACCGGGAGTCAGTTCCATAAGAGTCTTGATACCCATGATAACAACCAGAACACCAAGCCACTCTTTATAGGCAGTCATGGAGACATATTGGGTCACATATGTACCTAACCAGATGGAACCGATAAAAATACCTGCACCAAAAGAAAGACCAACCGGCCAGGCAACACGTTTCTCAACCACGGCAAAACGGTAAAAGGAACCAAGTGGAGAGAACAGGGTAAGGGCGATATTTGATGGACGAAGAACGTTGGCAGCATTGATACCTACGGGACCAGCTGTCTGAACAAACAAAGCCTGGAAAGCACCCATCAACATACCACCGGCAGCACCGATCATTGAAAAATAGGTACCAACAAGAATAGCACCGATAACCACGACCAGAGGATTCATGTAACGATAGCCTTTCGCAAGCCAGAAACCGTTCTTTTCTATGGTGTAAGATCCGCTTTTGGTGCCGTTTACATATACATCAAAACCGGTGTCAGGCGCGGTATGACGAAATGATTTGAAAGAGGCTTTGAAATTTCCGGTGGCTTTGTCGAGATTTATGGATGTGCCCTTATCCCAGTAATTACCGCTTGAGGCATCGCCGATGACGGAGCGGGCAAAAATGACAACTTTACCCTTTTTATTCCCTTCTTTAACAACGGTATCTATACCATATGAATTCTCGTGGCCCCACTTGAACATATTCCACTGTTCAGCGGTTTTGATTGGACCAAGCATGTCTTTGGCGGCAACCTCATCAAAATTCTTTTTCAGCTTGAACATTGTGGTGTTGTAGAGTCCCTGGCCTTTTTTAAAGAGAAAGGAGGGGCCACCAAATTTCTTATCAACATCACTACCAAAAGCTTCTCTGTTGGTTGTCAACATGTAGTAAAGAGGGGGAATCTCAGTATCCATTGTAAAACCGGCCTTTTCACCATTCTGAGGCAGCTTCTTTTTTTCGTAGGTGCCGACGGATGATTGTCCGGCAAATTCTGTGACATTACCTTTGAACATTGCCTGCTGTGCAACAGCGATATAAAGGTCCTGGCCTGGCTCAATTTGTCCCTCTATGGTAATCGTGTCACCAGCCTTGTATTTATCTGCTGAGACTGTAGCACCGGCAAATGAACTGCTTTGCAAGGCTAAAAGCCAGATTGAAATCACCATCAAGGATATTGATAGTTGCTTGCATTTCATCATCTTCATATCTCCTTTTTTTGATTAATATAACCAGAGTGAAGCCCTATCGTACGTAGCTTCTCTTGTGCTCCTTCTGTTAAAGATCCCTTTTAATTCCTGGTTTCTACCTCCTTTTTAATAGTCGCTGTTATCAAGATGTGTGGAAAGCTCATCTGGCGAGGTTGAGTACCTTTTCCACCTTCTCTTCAAGTTCATCACGATCAATAGGTTTCACACAATATTCATCGGCGCCCAGGCTGATAGCCTCACGGGCGGTTTCTACGGTCGGATATCCGGTAAGCATGATCACCCGAATGGAAGGATCAATTTTTTTTAGAATTGCCAGGACCTCAACTCCATTCATCTTTTTTAACTTTATATCGAGAATGGCCAGGTCGATTTTGTGCATTTCAGCATGGGTAATGGCATCCTCTTCTTCTGTGAAGGTGTGAACTGTATGTCCTTTTTTACGAAGAATTTTTCCTATGAGCACTGTTGCATCGCGGATATCATCAAGGGTTATGATCTCTGCCATATGTACCTCTGAGTTACTGGTTCTTAGGTTTAAGGGTATCGCTATCCCTTTCGTCCGATATAGCTGGAAGGGTAACGTGAAAAGCTGTTCCGCCAGGGGATTTTCCGGTTTCGTTGTCAGTAACAGGAGACTCTATATCTATTCTTCCCTCGTGTTCCTGAATGATGCCGTAGGAGACTGAAAGACCAAGACCGGTACCTTTGCCAACGGGTTTGGTCGTGAAGAATGGGTCAAAAATAGAGGAAAGAATTTTTTCAGGTATACCGTGTCCGGTATCCATGACTGTTGCTATAACTTCTCTGCTGTCTTCACTGTTACGGGTCCTGATGTAGAGTTCACCACTCCCCTGGTCTTCCATTGCATGATGAGCATTATTGATAAAATTAATGAAAACCTGACGTAACTTTTCAGTGTCTCCGATGACACTGTTCAGGTTGGGGCTCAAATTTCTGTGGACCGTAATATGATCAATATTCAGTGAGTGTTCAGTTACGGCAAGTACATCGGTTACTATTTCATTGATGGAAATAATGTCCTTAGAGCTTTCTCCCTGTCTTGCAAATTTCAGAAGGTCGGCTACAATTTTCCGGCACGTTTTTGTTTGACGTCCTATGACTTCCAGGCTTTCTCCTTCTTCGGTGTCTGGAGGAAAATCGTCCATCAGCAGTTGGGAATAGCCGAGTATGACGCCGAGAGGTGTGTTTATTTCGTGGGCAACTCCCGCCGCCATCTGACCGATCGAAGCCATTTTTTCACTGGATGCCAGCTGGGCCATCATCGTCTTAACACGGGTAAGATCCTTGGCTATTCCTTCACAGCCAGTGAATTCACCGGCATCATTATGGATAGCGTTGGCAGAGAGAAGAACGTAGATGATACTGTCATCGGCTTTTTTGAATTCAACCTCAAGATCTTCGACAAAGCCACGAGTGAGAATTTCTTCAAAGTAGTTATCAAGATCGTCTTCATGAGAAAATATGTCCCATAGATTCAATGATGGCGGATCATTGAATGGGTATCCAAGCATTTCAAGACCCGATGCATTCATATTGACCAGCCTGTTGTCTGAATCACAAAAATAAATCATGTCCTTTGAGTTGATGAAAAAGTTTCTGAATTTTTTCTCAGAGGCAGAGAGCTCTTTGGTACGGCTTTCGACCATTTCTTCAAGGTGACTATTCATCTCGTGGAGTTTCACTCCCGCCTGCTGAAGTTCACTATTGGCGGTTTTGAGACTTCTAGCCTTTTCCTCAATGGCACGATATCCTTCTATTCCTTTATGGTAATAGATGGTAACTGCCGCGAGAGAAGTCATAAGAAGTGTATTGAACCCTCCGGCCAGTGGAGCGAGAGTTCTCCACTGGTCATCGTTTCCGCTGATAAGTAAAACCTGTTTGACAAGATGTCCCATCGCTCTTGATACGGCAAATGCGGACAGTGTCATGCAGAAATAGAACAAGAACCCCCAGAGAAAGTTGTCCGGTTGTTCTTTTGTTAAAAGAAAAGCGTAGCGTAGGGAAAGAAATGAAAAAATAATTATGATAACGGAGCCGATCATGTCTGTGAAGTCGGCTGGAAACATGCTGAGACTACTCATGTCTTCACCTTATCGCGGATTCCGAGGTAGAGAGAACGGAGACAGAGGTACAGACAGAACATCGCAGGAACGCTAAAAAGATGATCAAGTTTTGTGAAATAATATATCAGTTTCGTTGCGGTGATTGGGCCCGTAATTTTTGTAGACAAGTATCCGTTGTCTCGGGCAATGTCAGTTACCTCGATATGTTCGCTCATCCAGTGCCCGGTAAATGCAACGATATTCCAGAAAATCATGAAGATGCAGAACATCTGGAGGAAGCGCCATCCTTTGCTGGGAAATGAACTTCTGCGAATATCCCAGAAGAGGTAGCAGAGCGCGGCAAGAAAAAAGATGTGGGCCAGCTGATGCACATATATCCCTTCAGGGGCAGCATGGGATTGGAGTGCCTGGGCTTGATTCGGAAAAATAAGAAATACTGTAAGGAGGAACAAACAGAATATCTTGTGTATTTTCCTGGAATGAATCATTTGACTCCTGTGCAACAATTTAGAGGCAGTATGGAGGAGCTGTTCTTGGCAGCAATGTCGTCTGGCCCATTGGCCAATACAGGATGAACAGTATTGTTTTCTGCAGCATCTATTTCAATTGCTGGCCCACATCTGTAGGAAGTGTTGCACATGTGATGCCAGAAATGAAATTCAATATGACAAAATAGAAATGAGCTGTTGTAACAGGGAATTGAGTTGGATTCGTTTTGGGAGTATTTGCCAGGGAAAAGCCGTTCGAAAGAGGAATGAGCGATTTTGGTGCAATATGAATGTTTCAGTGCAACAAATATATTGCAGGTGGTTAAGAACTTACTTATAGGTACTTGACTGGATAGCGTGTTTACGCATGAGGCGTTGAAATGCCTGACGTTCCATGCAACTGGCCCTGGCAGCAGCCGTGACGTTACCCTTACTGTTGTGCAGGCAGTTTTTTAGATAGGAAATTGTAAAATCTGAAATGATGGTCTGTTTTGCATCTTTATAGGGAAGGGAGTGAATATTTTGTGGAAGAGGAAGCTGGGAGGGATCATAGTTGCAGGTATTGTTACCATCGTCATTTTTTAAATCATGTACAGTCAGGATGTGGTCAGAAGCGAGCAGGACAGCTCTGTTGATAATATTCTGAAATTCCCTGACATTTCCCTTCCATGGCTGTTGCATCATGCACTGCATGGCTTCTTTGCTGAAAGACAAATTTTCTCTTTCATACTCAATCGCATACATCTTCAGAAAGTGCTGGGCCAGTAATGGGATGTCTTCCTTCATTTCACGTAAGGAGGGGAGTACAATGTTCATTACATTCAGTCTATAGTACAGATCCTCTCTGAATTCTCCTTTCTCGATTTTTTCCTCAAGATTCTGATTCGTTGAAGCAAGAACCCGGACATCGACTTTGATGGTTTTGGTCTGGCCAAGAGGTTGGATCTCTTTTTCCTGAAGGACTCGGAGTAATTTTGTCTGGAGACTGACAGGAATATCGGCAATTTCATCGAGTAAGATAGTTGAGCCTTCGGCTTCAAGGAATAAACCATCTTTGTCGTTGTCTGCGCCGGTAAATGCACCTTTGCAGTAGCCAAAGAGTTCACTTTCCAGGATTTGCTCAGGAAGTGCAGGGCAATTTACGGTGATCATCTTTCTGGCAGCACGCTTTGAGGAAAGGTGCACCGTACGTGCGGCGACTTCTTTACCTGTTCCAGATTCACCCCGAATAAGAAGTGTAGCATCGCTTTTCCCATAACGGATAAGCAGGTCAACCGCCTGTCGAAGGGGTTTTGACTTGCCAATAAATTGAGTTGAATTGCAATTATTAATGACCTGTTGCTGCAACCTTTGGTTTTCTTTCAGCAGTTTGGTGCGTTCCATGGCACGTTTGACAACTTGACTGATTTTGTCATTGTCAAAGGGTTTCTCGAAAAAGTCATAAGCTCCCTTTTTGAGTGCCTTGACGGCCATCTCAACGGTACCGTAGCCAGTCATGATAATAGTGGAAATAGTTGGGTCCGTAGTCTGTATAAATTCGAGAAGCTGCAGACCATCGGTTTCAGGCATAATAATATCAGTAAGGACGACGTCGGGCTTCCAGCCTTGTATCTGTGTCTGTGCCTCTGCGCCAGTATTGGCAAGTGATATGTCGCAGTCACATTTTTTAGCCAATACCTTTTTCAGGAGATTGAGAAGATCTCGTTCATCATCAACAATCAGAAGTCGCATCTTTTTCTCTGCTTCACCATTCATTGGCTATTTCTCTGCTACCTTGAGCATGGCCTGGAAGTAATGCTGAACAAAGCGACCGGATATGGTGTCGAGTATCGAGAAGGATGGTATCTCCTCGGGCGGGAAGGACCCAGTCAAGGCAAAGAAGACATCTCGTGAAAGGGTGCTTATCATAGATGTTATTTTCTCAGTGTTTCTCTCATCTGTCAAGTTCCTGCAGTGAACAGGGCGTTCCCTGGCGATGAGAGAGCACGTTCCATTTTGTAGAAGAGGACAGGTGGTGAAAATTTTATCGTTGGTATATTTTTGTGCCAGGGATGCAGCCTTATGGATAACGGCTTCACGAGCACTGCTTGTCAGTGAGAGGTTCATATTATGACTGACAAATACTGCTTCGATTAGTTGTAGTTCAAAGTATTCATGACAGCATGGTTCGTCTTTGATCCATTGCGCGTCTTCTTCATCACTCTGCCTGGCAAACTCTGAGACTATTGCCTGATATTCTACAAAAAAAGGAGTTAAATCTATGGTACTGTCGTGCTGTATACTGGCTTCACGGGCGATGAGCTTTCCCTGTTTCTTGCCGTACTTCTTGAGGAGCTTCCATTGACTGTAATTTGTTGGTGTGGCCCGCGTTGTTTGTAAGGTTTTCTCAGCAAGTTTCAAACCCAGACCACGCCTGAGCAGATAGGCCGAGACAAAAGTTCCTGTGCGACCAATACCATGACGGCAGTGAACCAGAACCTTTTTTTTTAGATAAATTGACTCATCAAACCAGTGCAGAGCTTTTTCCATTGCCTCCATTTGGGGAGCACATTCGTCGTGGACAGGGAGGTAATATACCTCAAACCCTGCCTGCTCTTCAAGCTCGTGAAGGTCACTGAATTCAGCACAGAGATTGACAATGGCATTGATTCCCTGTTCTTTTATGGAATCCAGTTCTTCATAGGACATAGGGGCATGTCCAACTGCCAGTTGATTTGTTATCCAGGTAAGTTCATAAGACATAGGAGGAGCCCTGATGGTCTACTGAGTTACAGCACCCGAAAGAATTTATCGATTTGTTGTTCTACCATTTCAGTATCCTTGAGGCGCATATCCATCTGTTTGGTTACTCCCAGAAGCTTTCCCAAAGACTCTATGCGTTCCATAAGACTGTCAGCTGAAATACCGCTTATTCTGGCGTCGAGAAGATCTCCTTTGATTGTAACATCAAAACCAAGGCGGCTAAGTACTTTGTCCAGAAAAAGGATTCGAAGCTCGCGTCCTTCAAATTCACCACCGCCTCCGGCAAAACGCAATGTGCAATAACTGGTGGTGGAATCTGGTTCACAAAGAGCATCGATAACAGTGAAATGATATCCAAAACGGATGTTCATATTCAAGTAATCTTTTCCAAGAACGGCATAACTTGCAGAATCGGAATTTGATTGAAAGGCAAAGGCATCACTCATTGCCATGCGGTCATATCCCTTCCAGTCATAATAGGTCTGTTCGCCCCAACTGATATCAGAATGATTAAAACCACGCCATAACGCCTGAAAGGGAGATGAACGTATCAGGTCCACTGTTATTATCTGGAGTGCGGAGGCATGTTTATCAAGTCCTTCATCCACATCTACAATAAACACTTCGAAGGGAAGCTGGGTCTGAAGTTTCTTTTTCCCACCCTTGATGGTGCTGCAGCGATCCCCTATGGAAAACATGCTCTGGACCGCCATTTCATGGGAAAAACGGATAATGTCATGCAATGAGCGACAGGATTCCGGCGCAAAATCTTTTGACTGTGGATCGAGTAGCTTTAAAGGTGTTATAAAATCAAGGACAGTTCGCAGCTTACTGAAAAATGGGAGATCTTTATCTCTTTTATAAACAGGGGAAGGCTTTACTTTAGGAGAGTGTGCTCCTGAGTAGACCGTGCGTGTATCTGCCACAAGAGTGATAACCTCGCCATGTTGAATGCGGGAAATGTCTTTTCCAACGCCAAGGAGGAGTGGGACTCCAAACTCTCTGCAGACGGTGGCGAAATGCCCGGCAGCACTCCCGAGTTCAGCAATAACTCCATCGACCCGATGGAGAACTCGCACATAGCTTGGAAGGGTTTCATGGAGCACCAGAATGTGGCCCGGTTCTATTGTGTCCAGAGGATTTTCTGCATCAGGAACCCATGCCCTGGCAGAGGCAAATCCTGATGAGGCCATTACACCACCATGAAAGAGTAACGATTCTTTATTGATAGACAGCTCAGAAGGTATGTTGTTTTCAGATTTGTAAAGATGTAATTCCCGAGTTTGAAGGAAAACAAAGGTTCCATCACCTTGCAGTGCCCATTCGATATCCTGAGGCCTGTCGAAATGGCGTTCAATGCGAAGAGCCATTTTACCGAGATCCTCTATCTGGGTCGTGGTGAGGAGTTTTTGTTTTGAGCTCTGCGCAGCAACTGGCAGCGTTGAGTTTTTATCAACTGTAAAAACCTCGGGTATTACAGTACCGCTGACAACTGCATCACCAAGGCCAGAGGTGGCGTGGATATACAGTTTGTCTTCTTGAGTTCCTGAGGGATTGATGGTGTAAACAACACCTGCCGTGACTGCATCAACCATGGTCAGTATCATGACCGCCATGGGAGTTTCTTCGTCGCTGAGGCCGCAGTTAATTCTGTAGGCAAGTGCCTCGGGGCTGTATTTACTGCAAAGTACATCAAGGTAGGCATCAAGGAGTTTGTCTGTTTCCACGTTGAGATAGCTGGAGTATTGGCCGGCAAATGAGCATTGCCCATCCTCGCTGAGAGCACTGCTTCGGACAGCGAAGCGCATGTGTGAGCCTTTTTCGGTCTGAAGTCTTTTCCCGGCATATTTAAGAGCCTCGATGATTTCGGGGGGGATTTCTGCTCCCTTGATCAGGTCTATAATAGCAACAGAAATTTCAGACAAAAGCCGGGTGGATGTGATGTCTGTTTTAGCGAGTAATGCATTAATGGCCGGTCGCAGATCATTATATTCGAGAAGATAGGAAAAACAGTTTGTTGTGAGGACATATCCTGAAGGAATAACAAGGTTGAGTTGCTGGTGTAGCTCTGCCAGAGTACTGCTTTTTGCACCAGCAAGTTGTGTGGTGAGTGCCTCATCATGTAATGGAAGGATAAAAGGTTTGCCGAAATGTAACTCAGGGGGGGCGAAAAAAAAGCGACAATAAAAGTTAAACTTATTGAAATAGGCGGGCAGGTCTATATAGGAACCGGGTGCCATACGTTGAAGGTTGATAACCATACCTTCAACGTTTTCAGCAAGGGATTCATATTTCAGGGAAATTTTACAAAAATCTTCTTTCTTTCCCTGGTAGTAGAGGCTTTCAAGGTCTGCCATGATTTCATGGCATTGACTGTCAAAGGCCAGCAAATTCTGGAAAGCCTCATAGGTTGTTCGCAACACAGCACCGGGTGCGAATACCCTGTATGTCCAATACTTGAAAAGATTGGTCAACATTGCCTGAGAGGATTTTTGGATAATGCCTCCTTTAATCAGCGATGAAAAGGATAAACTAATTACAGATCATAGAGTTGTAAAATCACTAATCCGGGTTCGTTTCAGGTAATACGTTACTCGACGGTTTCTGGGCTGACTGCTTTTTCCGTTTCCTGCGGCGTGGCTGTTTGAATTTTTCTGAGTTCCACTCTGCGATTTTTTGAACGACCGGTGTCTGTTGTGTTGTCAGCGATCGGCTCTGCAGCACCATATCCTTTCGCCTGGAGGGAGTCAGCAGAAACACCTTTGGATACCAGGTAATTCAGTACGGATTGGGCACGCTGGGTGGAGAGTTGCAGGTTTGATTCTTCCTCACCAATTGAATCGGTATGGCCAGCTATTTCCATCTGGAGATCAGAATTGATCTGAAGAATGGCTGCGGTTGTATCAAGTGCATGATGAGCGTCTTCAGTGAGTTCTGCCGTTCCAAATTGAAAGCTTATTCCTTCAAGAACAACCGTGGTCTGTTCTTCAGTACATCCGGCATTATCAATTGCTTCACCGGAATTGCTGCCGGGACAGAGATCGAGCCTGTCAACCAGGCCATCACCATCCGAGTCTTTCTCACACCCCTGTTCATCGACTTTGGCCCCTTTAATAGTGTCCGGACAGGCGTCCTCAGCATCTGATATGCCATCGTTATCACTATCGGTGGTCATAAGCTTGAGTTTGTCCCGTTCAGCAGTCAGTGCCGAGAGACTTGTTTGCAGTGCGGTGACTTCGGCAAGGCTTTTCGTCAGATTTTCCTGATTGGCGTTGAAAGAGTCTTCCAGCTCTTTGTTTGTATCTTTAAGGGCTGTCACTTGTTCCTTAATGGATTCAATTAATGCTGTTTGCTCATCGGCTGCAGCTTTTGCAGTGGCGGCTTCCTCAGTCAGTCTTTCAATCTCTTGTTGTTGCACAGTACTAGTGTCTGTCTCATTGCTTTGTTGAGCTTTTGCCTCATCGAGGGCGGTCTGGAGAGAGGCAAGTTGTTCATTATTCGTGCTAAGTTGATCGGTAAGATTTTGAATAGTTGCGTCTTTTTGTGAGACAAGAGCAGTATGTTCTTTAATCTGGCTATCGGAAAGGGCCTTAGCGGCGGTAAGATCTGCGACGAGTTGTGCGATCTTCTGTTCCTTTTCGGCACCATCGTTGGCCGTAATTTGGGAGGTTAATTGTTGTATGGTTGCTTCTTTTTCAGCTAGAGTAGAAGAAATTTGATCAATTTCTTTCTGTAAATCGGTTGAGTGCTTTACAGCTGTTTCCGTCGCAGCAGTTTGTTGATCAAGAAGACTCTGCAGAGACTCGACCTGCTGGGCATGCTGTTTGTCTGTATCTGTTTGTTGAGTACTCAGGGTCTCAATTTCTTCACGGGCCTGGGAAAGAGCAAGCTGGACTTCCCCAAGAGCAGATTTTGCAGGTTCAAGCTCTTTGCTGAGTGAATCGTTTACCGCTTGCAGTTCAGCAAGAGTTGTTTCAGAGTGGGTGCTGTTCTCAGTGAGGAGCGCATTTTGTTCACTCGCTTCTTTCAGTTGTTGTTCAAGGGAACTGAGCTTTTCTGTCAACTGAGCAGTGACTTCCTGATTTTGTATGATGATATTTTCAATTTCCTGATCTTTGTCAGTCAAAAGGATCTGCAACTCGGTCAGTGTTTGGCCAGCTTCTTCTTTCATGTGGTGCAATTTGTTAAGCTCATCGCTTAAAAACTGATTGTCTGTCTGCAGCAGTAGCAGCTTTTCCTGGTTTTCAGCATTGCTGTTTTCGCTTACCTGCAGGTCATTGAGCAAATCCTGGAGGTGTGCACTCTGCTCATTGATTTGTGACTGTAAAGTGGTGTTACTGAGTTCAAGTTCCTGGATTTTGGTAATAGCTGCGGCGAGTCTACCATCTTCAGCCGGGGTGGGCTGTTGATTCATCTTTTCAATAAGGGCACTAATTTCAGCTAGAGCGGCGTCTGTGGGCCTCTGAGTGGTTGCTGATGCTCCGGGCTGACCAGTGGTTCCGGACAGTTGTTCAAGTTGTTCCTGGAGGTCAACAACCTGTTGGGTTTTACGTGCCAGTTCGTCAAGCACCAGGGATAAATTCATTGCCTTGGTGTTGTTGGCACTTCTTGAATGCTTTATTGTTTCTGTACTTGCTTCAAGCTGTTCTTTATATAGTGCAATGGCCTCATCTTTTTCCTTAAGGGCGGCGGCCAGCATTTTGAGTCGTGCGTCTTTGTGCTCAAGGGAATTCTGTGATGTCTTGAGATGCCTGGTTATCTCATGGATCTCTGCTTCGAGGGCACCTTTTTCTTTTTCTGCACTGGCCAGTAGTTTCTGTTGTTCATCAAATTGTTTTTGAAGGGTGGTGAATTCGACCATGCGTTTACTGGCATCATCAAGTTGTTTGTTCAGCTGTTCGTGAAGGTCTTTTACCTGCTGCTGGTATAATGCTTTCTCTTTTTCGATGGCAGTTATAGTATTCGAAAGCTCGGGGATAAGGTCATTTTTCTTTCGGGCATTTTCGGCAGAAAGAGTTGTTTCTTTAAGTGTCTGCTGTATCTCACTGATCAGCTGTTCCTTTTTTTTGACGGTTTGCTGGATGTCTTGTTTATCAAGTGCCAGTTGAGCACTTTTCTGCATGTAAAAAATAAGAAAAAGAGAAATGATAAGTATGGTGAGTATACTGCCGTAGACGATTTTTGCTGTTGACCCCATAATTTTTACCCCGGAAGAAAATTGAACGCCTATATTTTGTAATATTGTATATTAGTGGTACTGATGAGTACCTTTAATCTGTAAACAGAATAACTTGGCTATTGATACCCCCTCTTAGTTCCAATTGCAAGTTGTCTGAGTAATAACTCGAGTAAAGAGAAAAAGGAGAAGAAGGGAAAGTTCAGATCCAACCTCCCTGTGCTTCAGTAAACAGCACCTGAAAATCTAATTTACGGTGGGAGCAGTTCCTAAAACTTTTGCATTGATTTTTTCTTTCTGGCTATCACTTGGTTCAGGTTTGCTCCAGTGGATAAAGGCCTCAGTTACCCGCATATAGTCACCATCATCTTTTTTACATAAGTCACAGATGCTTTCTGCCTGGTCGCGGTATATGATGAGCTTAGAGGCTGGTTCACCATCTTTTGCCACTGCAGCCATCTTTTTACAGCCGCATGCCAGGCGAACTATAACCACACCGATGCCGTCGGGACTTCCCTCAAGGATTCCTTCAATCATGGCTTCTTCGTTTTTTTCGGCAACCAGCGTTTTAGTTTTTGTTTTCCCAGTGGATTTATTTTTTTTTGCCATTTTCTTGTCTCTCTGCATTTCTATTATTAATGAATTGTTAGGAGTTTGTACTATAAGACGGATTGATTTCAGGTCAATGTTTTTCGGGTTCATTCTGGTCTGATTTCAGCGCTAGCAGGGGAGATTGAGCTTTTCACAATATATCCCCTTTAAACGTTAGAATTATACTTGACAAAAAGCAGGTGTTGAATTACTTGGTCTATACACGAAACAAGTGTTCCAGTTTGCGTTAATGCTTATGGAGACTGAAAAAGATACCTTTTGTATCTTTTTTAATTTTTTATTTATTTTAGGAGGTTATTATGGCTTGGGAAGTAGTTGTAGACAAAGACAAATGTGCTGGTGATGAAGAATGTGTAAACGCTTGTCCTGCTCAGGTTTACGAGATGGTAGACGGAAAAGCAGAGGTTGTTGAAGAAGACGAGTGTCTCGGTTGTGAGACCTGCGTTGAAGTTTGTCCTGAAGGCGCTATCACCGTAACTGAAGTCTAAGTCATTTAGAACTCGGTTTGTTGCAAGCCCATTCTCCCGTCAGGGAGGATGGGCTTGTCTTATTTATGGGGTAGACAAATTCAAATGGCTGGGAAACTTTCCAAACTCAAACCAGGTGCATCCCGATCGGTACATCTTCTGGTAGCAGCAACACTGTGGACAGTTGTCGGTATCTCTCTGATGTCCAGGGGGATTGTGTGGCTGAATGGGCTTGGACAACTGTGGATTGTACTCCCTGGTCTGCTGCTGGGTTCTCTTAAATCCCTCTTTATGCTGGATCGTTCAGCCATAAAAAGTATAAATCGCATAATCGCCACCCGTGATGGCCGATGTATCGGTGGTGTATATTCAGTTAAAACCTGGCTGCTGGTGTTGCTCATGATGGCAGCAGGCTGTCTCATGCGTAATTCGAGTCTGCCAAAAGAGTTGCTTGGACTGTTTTATGTCTCCATCGGCTGGGGCCTGTTGTTTTCATCGAGAACTGCCTGGGTTGCCTGGAAAAAAGGTGACGAAGTTCCTCTAAAGAAAAACACGGGTATGGGCGTGTAGATTGAAATGAGCACTTCTTTTAATCAGATTCTGATAAGTCGTTCAGCCCTTTGCCACAATTATCGTCTTCTCTCAGAACGTGTAGGGAAAACCGCCCACTTACTTGCCATGGTCAAAGCTGATGCTTATGGTCACGGGATGATTCAGACTGCAGGTGTTCTGAATAATGCCGGATGCCGTCATTTTGGTGTGGCTGAAGTTGGTGAAGGAGTTCAGTTACGAGAGTCAGGTGTTGAAGGGGCTATTTTTGTCTTTCTTGGCTTTGATCCCCTGGATGTCTCACTTTTTTTTGAGTATGATCTCATTCCTGTGATTTATGATCTTGAGAGTGCACGTGTATTATCCCTTGAGGCCGTAAAGCGTGATACAGTCATAGAAGTTCATGTGAAAGTGGACTGTGGAATGACTCGCCTCGGGATATTTCCGGAAGCGTTTGGAGTTTTTTCCTCTGCACTGCAGCAATTACCTGGGATTACCTTGACTGGTATCGCCAGCCATTTTCCGCGATCCGATGAGGCAGATTCCGACCATACTTCCAAACAGTTTTTACGCTTTGAAAAGCTTTTTGCCATTGCCGGGCATGCAGATACACTTATAAAACATATCGCTAACTCCGGCGGAGTTCTCTATTTCCCTCATACATCTTGTGATATGGCCAGGGCAGGGATATCGCTCTATGGCTACTATCCTGATGGAATGATTGGAAGTGCAGCCGAAAATGGGGAACAGTTGCAACCTGTCATGTCCTTTGTTACACGAGTCCTTCAGGTGAAAACTGTACCGGCCGGAGTTGGAATCAGTTATGGCCATACCTACGTCACCAGTCGTGAGACACGTCTGGCTGTGCTCCCGGTTGGCTATGAAGACGGTTTGTCACGAAGTCTCTCCAATAAAGGGGAAGTTCTCGTTCATGGTGAGCGGGCAAAAGTGAGGGGCCGCATCTGCATGAACTTATGCATGGTTGATGTCTCCCATATTGAAGGTGTTCAGGCAGGGGATGAAGTAATTATTCTTGGCCGACAGGGAAAGGACACCATAAGCGGTGATGAAATCGCGGGGTGGATGGATAGTATCTCCTACGAGGTACTCTGTCTCTTTGGAAATAATAACGAAAGAAAATATATAGAATGATTCTTGAACGATTACAGAAACTGGTTGATGGCTGTTTTGAAAGAGGAGTGAATGAAGGGAAGTGGTCTGCCAAGGCTTCCGGAAAATATTCACTTGAAGTTCCAAAACGTGATGGCCAGGGGGATTACTCTACCAATATGGCCATGGTCATGGCTGGAATGGAGAAAAAAAATCCTCGGGAGATTGCTGGAGCATTGCTGGAACTGCTTGGTGAGGATGACAGCATCATCGAAAAACTGGAAATTGCAGGTCCCGGGTTTGTGAATATCTTTCTCAAGAAACAGGTGTGGCAGGATATCATCAATCCAGTGCTTGCGGCCGGGAAGACCTATGGTCAATCCAGGGTGGGAAATGGCAAAAACGTTATGGTTGAATTTGTCAGTGCCAATCCAACCGGGCCATTAAGCATTGGACATGGTCGTCAGGCTATTCTTGGTGATGCCATTGCCAGATTGCTCGAAGCGACGGGTCATTCAGTGTACCGTGAATATTATTTTAATGATGCCGGACGTCAGATGCGGGTACTTGGTCAATCCACCAGGGCACGTTATCTTGAACTCCAGAACAAGCCATTCGAATTTCCTGAGGATGGATATCAGGGAGAGTATATTCAGGACATTGCGCAGGAACTCTACAATGAACAGGGTGACGCACTGGTAGACGAGGAGGACACACTTCCTTTTACTCAAAAGGCAAAAGATGTTATTTTTGCTGATATTTCCTCAACTCTGAAACGAATGGGGATTGTCTTTGACAACTATTACAACGAGCACTCCCTCTACGATGAAGGGCATATTGATTCCGTTGTAAAAGAACTTCGTGAAAAAGGGCTGGTATACGAGAAGGATGATGCCGTCTGGTTTAAAACAACTGAATTTGGTCATGACCAGGACAGGGTGATTATTAAAAATACTGGTGAACCCACATATAGACTCCCTGATATTGCCTACCATCGTGAAAAATTTAAACGTAATTTTGACTGGATGATAGATGTTTTCGGCTCGGATCATATTGCCACCGTTCCTGATGTGATGGCAGGACTTGAGGCCCTCGGGTACGATTCACAGAAGGTTACTGTTGTTTTACATCAGTTTGTAACGCTTACCCGAAATGGCAAGCAGGTTAAAATGTCCACCCGTAAGGCAACCTTTGTCACGGTTGACGAACTGCTTGATATGGTCGGTCCCGATGTTGCCCGATTTTATTTTATGATGCGCAAGGCCGACAGTCAGCTTGAGTTTGATCTGGATCTTGCGACGAGTGAAGAAAAAGATAATCCTGTCCACTATGTTCAGTATGGTCATGCAAGACTCTGCTCAATCATGCGCAAGGCTGAAGAATTGGGGATGGAAAATAATAGTGTGTGTAATGCTGATCTTTCGCTCCTGAAGGAACCGGAAGAGATACAACTATTAAAACGTATGGCCTCTTTTCCCGGATCCGTGGAATCGGCTGCACTTGATCTCGCGCCACACCGTGCCATATTTTTCCTGATGGAACTTGCAGGGGACTGGCATAGTTATTATAACAAACACAAAGTGATAGATCCTGAAAATGTTCCCCAGGCAGTTACCGACGCCCGCCTTTGTCTGGTTGCAGCTTTGCGGCAGGTTTTTAAGAATGGATTGGAAATGCTCGGTCTGACTGCTCTGGAGAAAATGTAGTAACACAGAAGAATGTATGGCTCCCAGAAAACGGAAAAAACCGGTCAAGAAAGTTAAATTTCAAGTGACCAGAAGTGGAATAGCCGGTATTGCCGTTGTCTGTTTCTGCATATTTCTCTGGATGTTTTTGATTGGCGTCTGGGCTGGGCAGTCACTTCTGTATCCACCAGTGAATGATACCAAGAGTTCTCCAGAAGTATCAGATAGTGGTAAGGGGAAGCAGGTATTTGAAGTTATTCAGCTGGAAGCGGATAAAAAGAAAAAAATAATTCAGAAATAGTTTTTATGATAATACGAAACGCCACAATGAGTGATGTGAAAGCGATGCATTCACTTCTCAATCATTATGCTGATAAGGGGCAGTTGCTCGGACGCTCCTTCAGTTCTTTATATGATAAACTCCGCGACTTTAAAGTATGTATTGATACAGATGGCGTTCTTGTCGGTTTGTGCGCTCTCAATATAATATGGGAAGATCTTGCAGAAATCAGGTCCCTGGCCGTTCTGGAAAATTCACAGGGAAAAAAAATAGGGCAAAAGCTGGTACGTGCCTGTCTGGAAGAAGCCAATCGCTATAATATCACGAAAGTTTTCACACTGACATATAAGGCTGGATTTTTCCGAAAACAGGGTTTTAAAGATATTGATAAGAGCCAACTGCCCCATAAGATCTGGAGTGATTGTCTGAACTGCCCCAAATTTCCAGACTGTGATGAAGAGGCTTTGCAGTGTATCGTCTCTGATGTTTTATGATTTTCTACAATTTTAATAAAAAGAGTGAATTGCAATTATGATAGGGAAAGCCTTAACAAGGGTCTTTGGAAGCAAGAATGATCGTGTCCTCAAACAGATCAAACCATTGGTCAATAGAATTAATGAACTTGAAAGTACGGTAGCATCACTCGATGATGCACAGCTTGCTGCAAGAACCGTTGAATTTCGTGAACGGTTTGCCAAAGGCGAAAATCTTGACCAGCTTCTTCCGGAAGCTTTCGCAACCATGCGAGAGGCCGGTAAACGTGTACTTGGTGAGCGGCATTACGATGTGCAGCTTATTGGTGGCGTGATCCTTCATCAGGGGAAAATTGCTGAGATGAAAACCGGAGAAGGGAAAACACTTACCTCGACGCTTCCTGTCTATCTCAATGCTATTCCCGGAAAAGGTGTTCATCTGGTAACGGTGAATGATTATCTTGCTGCCCGTGATGCCGAGTGGATGGGAAAGGTTTATAATTTTCTTGGTATGTCTGTTGGGAAAATTATTCACGATATGGGCGATGATGAAAGGAGGCAAGCCTATGCTGCTGATGTGACCTACGGGACGAATAACGAGTTTGGCTTTGATTATCTGCGCGATAACATGAAGTTTGAAATGAGTGATTTTTGTCAGCGGGGATTTAACTTTGCCATTGTGGATGAGGTTGATTCCATTCTGATCGATGAGGCCAGAACACCTCTTATCATTTCGGGACCTGCGGAAATATCCACAGAAATGTATGGAAATGTTGACAAGATTATGGGCTCTTTTAAAGCAGATGAACATTATCTTGTGGATGAAAAGGCAAAACAGGTAACCCTTACTGAAGAGGGTGTTGCTCTTGGCGAAGAGCTTCTTGGTGTTGAAAATCTCTATGAGCCTGAGTCTATTGAGCAGTTGCATCATCTCAATCAGGCGTTGAAGGCACATACTCTTTTTCAAAGGGATATAGATTATATCGTTAAGAATGGCGAAGTTGTTATTGTTGATGAATTTACTGGTCGCACCATGGAAGGCCGTCGATACAGTGATGGGCTGCATCAGGCATTGGAAGCAAAAGAGCATGTGAAAATCGAAAAAGAAAACCAGACACTTGCCTCCATTACCTTCCAGAATTATTTCCGCATGTATGACAAGCTCTCAGGAATGACCGGAACCGCTGATACAGAGGCCTCGGAATTTAAAAATATCTATGACCTTGATGTGGTTATTATGCCTACCAATATGCCCATGGTCAGGAAGGACTTTGCCGATGTAATATACAAAAATATTGCTGCAAAGGAACGGGCGGTGATTCGTGAAATCAAGGCCCTGCATGAAAAAGGTCAGCCGGTACTGGTCGGTACCATTTCCATCGATGTCTCTGAAAAAATTTCGAGATTACTGAAAAAAGAAAAAGTAGAGCACGAGGTCTTAAATGCCAAACAGCACGATCGTGAAGCTGAAATTATTGCTGACGCCGGGCAGTATGGAAAGGTGACCATTGCCACCAATATGGCTGGACGTGGTACTGATATAAAACTGAGTAAGGAATCAAAAGAAGCCGGTGGACTCCATATACTGGGAACTTCCCGCCATGAATCTCGACGTATTGACAATCAGCTTCGCGGTCGTTCAGGGCGTCAGGGCGATCCAGGGTCCTCCCGTTTCTTCCTCTCCCTGGAAGACGATTTGCTTCGTATTTTCGGGTCCGGGAGAATATCAGGAATTATGGATAAACTTGGTATGGAAGAGGATGAGCCAATCGAACATAACCTCATTTCCAGAGCCATTGAAAACGCCCAGAAAAAGGTGGAAGGGCACAACTTTGATATACGTAAGCATCTCCTCGAGTATGACGATGTTATGAATAAGCAGCGCGAGGTCATTTATCGACAGCGCAGGGAAGTGCTTTCCGGTAGTGATCTGGCCGAGGTGGTGCAGGATATGATTGCTGACCAGAAAGAACTGCTCATTTCATCATTCTCTAATTCTCGTCTTGCCTCTGAAGACTGGAACTGGGACGGCTTTGAGGAGCAGATGCTTGAGCTTTTCCAGGTCAAGGTTGATTGGGATGATTCTGATAAGTCAGGAATGGATGCAGAAAGTTTTCGGGAAAAGGTTTCTGCAATGATTGATGATCATTATAAGAGTCAGGAAGAGTATAACGGTGTAGATACTCAACGACATCTCGAACGGGTTATTTTACTGCAGATGGTTGATACACACTGGAAGGATCATCTCCTCTCCATGGATCACCTGAAACAGGGAATTGGACTGCGTGGTTACGGCCAAAAAAAACCACTGGATGAGTATAAAAAGGAGGGATACAATCTCTTTATCCGCATGATTGAAACCGTGAAACAGGAGACTGTAAAAACCCTGATGCGCGTCAGAATCATGCAGGAAGATGACGTGGAACGACTGGAAGCCGAGAGACGAGAACGACTGGAAACAGAGCGTGCTCAGGCAAAACTGAACAAAGGGCCTGCCGGCGAGGAGACGCCCGTTGCTCAGCCGGAAAAGAGAGAAGGGGATAAGATAGGCCGTAATGCCCCCTGTAGCTGTGGATCCGGAAAGAAATTTAAGAAATGTTGCGGAAAGCCCAACTGATAGTTGATATTTTCATTTTAGGTTGTTTGGAAAAACGGGTTTTGGAATATCTTCCAAAACCCGTTTTTTCTTTCATGCTCATTAGCTGATATCGAAAGCTTGTGCAATAAACGAGAGGTGTTGGCAATTCTGTTCAGGATCGTTATCCCTGTAGAACCGAAGATTTCACTGCAGACTCTCATGTTAAATGGTAATATGAAGAAGGCACCTCAAGCGATAGCATCATTAAAGAACGCAGGCATTCAATGGTTAAGGCAACAGATCGGAATGTAATAATGATTTCAATACACCCCAGGTTCGCTGAGGCGATTTTTTGAGGTGAGAAAAAGGTTGAATTCAGTAAGCTCAATATACCGAAAAGCATCGAACACATCGTTCTGTATCTAACGGCACCAGAGAGCAAAGTTGCCGGTTATTTCCGTGTCGAAAATGTAGTTGAGGCCAGCGCCGCAGAGTTGTGGAGAAATTTCATGACGTATCCGGAACCACTGAGGAGTTCTTCTTCAGCTATTACGGTAAAGGGTAGCTACACAATAGGGTCGGACTAAGGTACCTAGCTGGTTTGTTGTTGAAGTAGGCTAGAAAACAAAAGATTTTTGCTCTTAGAAGCTCTTTTTTACCCCAAAAAGAACCTTTTAAGGAAGTGGCTAATGTTCTGATAATAGATATCTTTTTGACTTAAATGACAGTAACTCAGACTGATATCTTGGTCTGACCCGGTTACCAGGTTCCGTTACCAGTGGCTGGCACGCGGGGCCTGGTTTCTTTTCTTTTGAGAGAGGCACATCTATGATGCGAGTGAATGTCCTGACTGTTGCCCTGGCAGCCTCCCTGGCCGTGCTCTTGATTTTACCGTTGGCGAGCTTTTTCTTTTTCGTGCCGGCCTATCAATTTATGTTGACCAGCATCACCGAGGAAGAATCCATCCGGGTCGCCAGTCATCTTGCCACTTCCATTGCCACCGAGGGGACGCCCATCAACCGCAACTCTCTACAGCCTCATAAACATAGAGAAATAAGGGCGCTTGTTGAGGATTTTAAATTAAGAAAGTTACGGATTTTTTCCGATACCGGCGAAATCGTATTTTCCACGGATGCTTGGGAAATCGGGACTCGCACCACCAGTGAGTATTTTTTCGAGGTAGTGGCCAAGGGTAAATCCTTGACCAAACTGGTGCATAAGGATACGCCGTCCATGGACGGGCAGGTGCAGCCGATTGATGTGGTGGAGACCTATGTGCCCATCATGGAAGCGGGCAGGTTCATGGGGGCCTTTGAAATCTATTACTCCATCACCATGCGTAGGGAAAAGTACAACTGGGTGGTCAGGAGGTACTTGTACACGGTATTTGGAGCGACCTTGGTCCTACTTGTGGCGGTTGGGCTTACCATCCACAAGGCTCGTAGTCATCTGGAGAAACGGAATCGAGCCGAAAAGGCGTTGCAGAATGCCCATGATGAACTGGAGGTTCGGGTTCGGGACAGGACCGCTGAGCTCAAGGAGAGTAACGAGGCTCTGGTTGCCGAGAACAAGATGCGTAAGGCCTTTGAGGCGGAGCTAAGATTGGCCGCCAAGGTGATTGATAACATCATTGAGGGCATCTGCGTTACCGATACCAGTGGCACCATTGAAAGGGTCAATCGAGGGTTTAGTGATATCACCGGCTATGAGGCCAAGGAGGTGGTGGGCAATAATCCCCGTATCCTCAAGTCAAACCGCCACTCCCCTGAATTTTACGAGGCGATGTGGAAATCGCTGGGCGCCACTGGTACGTGGCATGGCGAGATCTGGAACCGACGCAAAAGCGGTGAGATCTATCAGGAATGGTTGTCAATTTCATCAATCAGAAATGAGGATAACCGGATAACCCACTATGTTGGCGTCTTTTATGAACTCAAGAGCCTGCTGGAAAAACAGGAACATCTGTCCCGCAAGGCCTTTCACGATGCCTTGACCAATCTCCCCAACCGCGAACTCTTCTTTGACCGTCTCGATGTTGCCTTGTCCAAAGCTAAACGCCAGGAGCAGCAGCTGGCCGTCATTTTTATTGATCTTGATGATTTTAAGCCGATCAATGATACCTTGGGCCATCACTTCGGCGATGTTTTTCTACAGGGCGTGGCAGAACGCCTTGTCCTCTGTTGCCGTGAGGAGGACACCGTGGCCCGCTTGGGGGGGGATGAGTTTGTCATGCTCCTTACTAACGTGGGTGGCTTGCCGGATGTGGTGGCGGTGGTGGAACGGCTTTTCTCACATCTGGGCGTGCCGGTAAGCCATCAGGGCAAGGAGATGACAATCAAGGCCAGTATCGGCATCGCCCTGTATCCGCAAGACGGAGACGAGGTGGAAGTGCTTCTGAAGAAGGCGGATGCCGCCATGTATGTCGCCAAAAACACGGGCAAGAACAACTATCAGTTTTATCAATTATCAGGGCTTGTCATTGGTGATGACAAATGACAGAAATGAGGATGTACACGATAAACTAGTATACGATGGGGTGTGGCACGATAACTGTAAAAAAACAATAGTTAACAATATAAACAATAGGGTCGGACCAAGCTAAATATCTGTTTTACTGTTTAATGTGAGTTTTAAAGTACCCGTTTTTACACTTAGAAGCTCGCTTTTTACCCTAAATAAATGTTCTAAGAAATTAGAGATCATGTTGAATGAGGCTTCGGCTTCTTATAATACACTTTTTGAGGGTAAGAGAGCACTCTAAGGCCTTGTAATAGCTATTTTGTTGACTTAAATTACAGTAATTCAAACTGATGGCTTGTTTCGATCCCGCCTCCGCCTCTCCAAAGACATGGAAATATGATCTAACCATCTGTCATGATTCAAGGATTTTTCATGGACCAAAAGCATCTGATGATTGTTGCAGTTCTGTTTTTACTATCCGGGATTTTCACAAGTATCGTTCCGGTTCAGGCGCAAATTAATGAAACTGATCAGTCTGGTAATACCATTACGGAAATGCCTAGTGATGTATCAAGTGGCACTTCGGCATCAACCAACATTATCGGCACAAACACAACTATTGACAATCCGCTTGGGTTAGTTGTGGATAAAGAATGGATTTATGTAGTCAATAGAGATGGCAACAGTGTCGATATCTTTCCCAGAAAGGGGAAAGGAAATATCGCCCCGACACGTAGCATTTCCGGGCCGAACACAACCTTAAGTTCGGCTGCCGGGGTAGCTGTTGATGCGAATTGGATTTATGTGGCCAATCCTGGTGGTCACAATATTCTTGTGTTTCCCTTAACTGGAACAGGAAATATTGCCCCAACCCGCATCATTTTCTCGAGTAATTCTTCGATGTTTGAACCTTCCGGTGTAGCAGTAAATGAGAACTTGATATATGTAACTAATCGTAACACTCACAGTGTCCAGGTTTTCCCAATCGATGCCACAGGCATGCCTCCCGAGAATAAGGAGCCTGATAGCACCAGTTATTGGGGAAGGTTAAGCAGCCACGAAGAAAATGCTGTAGGTATGACCTATGACGATGATAGCGATGAACCATTCCTCGATTTCAAGGTTTCCTTAAAATACCCAATATTACATGATGGGATTCCAGACTCTCCTTTCTCACCCCGTCTGTACTTCGCGTTTACCGGTAGATTTGGACAATACGTGTTCACTCGCGACTCATCCCCTGTGATAGGCAAGAGGTTCAATCCCGAATTCTTTCTTAGAGGGTGGACTAACACCGATCCTAATAAGGAGGTTTACTACAGTTTCTATTTGGGCCATGAATCAAATGGACAAAGTATAAACTCACAGAACGAATACTATGGCAAGCAGAATAGTCTTAGAGAAGACAAGGAGAACCCCTATTATGCAAATGACTACATTAGTAGGGGGTGGGATTACGTTGGGTTTGACTTTAGAATGAAGAGAGTGAAACTTTCTAAGTTTGATTTTATTTTTACCCACGAGTTAAAGTTAAGGTACTTTCTTGAATGGGGGCCGCTCCAGAAAGATCGAGAAGATTATAACGACTGGGAAAATGACTCTGAAGGAAAACCGCGGGAATACGTAGATGGAATTAGTTATAATTTCACAACCAATCTGAAACTCGATGATGATTTTCTAGATTTTATTACTGGTGGGGATATCTCTATAGACCTTACCACTGGCTACTCGAAGATATTCAAGTATTTGACTATTAGGGGTGAGTATGGGCTATTATTCTGGGATAATCTCCCCATTTCCGTATGGGCTTCCCATGGGTATAATAGCGACCTGTCCCTTTATTACAAGAAAGTTACCAGTTTCGGGATCCGTTTAACTTTGCGGAGTTTCTAAGCAAACTGGGAATAACACACTCCCTGTTACAACAACCATGCACCAGATGAACTGGTGATTGCACCCTTCTCTGTCCGGAATGTTGAAATGAACTTAATGTGTACAATTAATCCGTTAGGATTGTTTAAGTTGGTATATCCTGTTGTTCCGATAGTGGTCAAAAGGCTGATCCTGATTTCACCCCTAGAAATACCAAAAAAAGCTTTTTTGAGATTAATAGTCCTATAGTGTTTATTGATGAGGCGCATAGTAATTTCCTCACAAAGACTCATTACTAGAAAGAGATAAGTAACAATGGAACACCCACAAATATATAAGGTGTGTAGATCCAACTGAATTCAGAATTGTTAGTAGAGTAATTCGAAGAGAAATATAAATATTCTGCAAACAAAGCATTAGCTATAGACTTGCATAAGTCGCAGGCGGCTGAGCAGTGATTGGGCATATAAAAATGAGAACCATGCACAATGCATATATTTACTCTGGTATTCTGAAAAGGTCCTTTCTGTCTCTGGTGGCAGCCGCACCCTATGTTACGCCTAGAAAGATAAGTAACGTGGCCCAGTGCGAAGTCGAGAAATATCGCAGGGTATTGAGCCCGAAATCTCTCCCTTATGTTGCCGTCATTGACATTACAAATACGTGCAATCTTTGTTGTCCCTATTGCCCAACTGGGACAAGGCGTGACAGCGGTCGAAAACCGGGGATGATTGACATCCCTGTTGTCCGGAAACTGATCGATGAGGTTGGGGAGTATCTGGTCAGCGCTAATCTCTTTAATTGGGGAGAACCCTTGCTTCACCCGAGGATTGCTGAAATCACCAGCATGTTCCATGATGCACGTATCTATACGACTATCTCCAGCAACCTGAGCCTCCCAAGGCAAGAAGCCCTCGAGAGTGTATGCAACGCTGGCCTTGACTATTTGATGGTAAGCATAAGTGGCGCATTTCAGGCCGTTCATGAAATTTATCACAAGAAAGCCAGCCTCCAAACAGTCATTGAAAATACCCGAAGCTTGATCAGTTATAAGAAGGCAAGGGGATTAAAGAGACCTATTGTTGAGTGGAAATACCTTTTATTCAAACACAATCAGGACGAGGTTGAATCCGCACGAACACTTGCCATGAAGATTGGCGTGGATGTTTTTAGAGTGGTTAAAGGCGGCGGAGCTACAGAGGCCATTATTGACAATGGCAGTATTCCCAGGAGAAATATTCGGGCCCCATTTTGTCATCAACTCTGGAATACGGTGGCGGTCAATGCTGACGGAGGGATCTCTCCATGCTGTTTTCTATTCTTTAAGGAGGATGATTTCGGGGACTATCTTCAGGATGAGATCAGACAGATTCGCAACAGTGGTCGTTCTGTTGCGGCGCGGACTTTTTTTAGCCCTTCCTGTATCAATCAGCTTCAACAGGGGCTTCGTCACCCCTGCTTAAAATGCGAACTGGTACATGGCCAATCTCATCTAAAAGATTACCTGAGATCCAATTCTGCTGCAAAAAAGGGGCACCGAACCGGAGGACCATAGAAGCGTTAGAATTACGAAGACAGTTTACCTGTTTTCCGAGTTGGGATTGCCAGTTGAAGGTTTAAGCACGTTAACAGGACAAATAGGTATGCTGCTGTGAATCGCCCCCGGACCCGTTATTTCAGAGTTGTCGTGTCGGTTATATTTCCATACCAGGAAAGCAAAAGGGGGCAAATCTGCTTTTGGCTTTAGTTTGGCCTCAAAGGACAATTAATGGGTAGACCGCAAAGTTGATTTATGGGCCGAAATGGGTAATAGAGAGTTCAAACGGCCAAAAATCACCGAACAAGCCAATAACCTGATCGCAAAATTCGTCGGTTTCTCAAAACTTAATGTTCCGTGCTAAACGTATAGTTTTGAGCAAAGCCGTACCACGCATTTTTGCGACAGATTATCGAAGCGTTAACACTGCAATTTAAAAGAGAAATCAGATTCTATTACGTACGTTGGCTAAATCTGCCGGTTTTTATCGAACCGTATTACAATATACCTCTATCCGTGTTTAACCATGGAGTTTGTCGGGATTCATGATGTTCTTCTCCATATGTTGGAGCTCTTCAATCCCGGAGACAATAATTTCTGGATCATATTCCAGTTGTTCTTTCGAAAGTTTTCCGTCATACTCCATATTGGAAAGAATATATTTGATGCAGTTAATTCTGGCTTTTTTCTTCACATCGGAACGAACAATTGTCCAGGGAGATAAGGTTCTGTTGGTCTCGGACAGCATCTGAAATTTACGTACTGAGTATTGATCCCAATATTCCTGAGCCAGATTGTCAACAGGTGAAAGTTTAAACTGTTTCAGAGGATCAGTCTTCCGTGAATCAAAACGCTCCTTCTGGACATCTTTGGAAACTGAAAAGTAGAACTTGAAGAGCTTTATCCCATCCTTAACCAGTAGCTCTTCAAGCATGGGCACATCCTTCAGAAATCGCTTGTTTTGCTCATCGGTACAGAAGTTCATTACCGGCTCAACCATGGCACGATTATACCAGCTTCGGTCAAAAAGAACGATTTCTCCAGCTGCGGGAAGATGTGGAGTGTAGCGTTGAAAATACCACTGGGTTGTTTCTGTTTCATTAGGCTTGGTGAGTGCGGTTACTCTGGTATTCCTGGGGTTGAGGTTTGCCGTAATCCTTTTGATGGTGCCCCCTTTGCCTGCTGCATCCCTACCTTCAAAGATAGCAAGAATACGATCTCCACTGGCCTGCATATGTTTTTGCAGTTTCATTAATTCTATCTGGAGCATTTTGAGTTCCGCTTCATACTCAATGTGCCAGTTTTTAACGCAGATGGATGTTTTTCCTTTACCGTCTTTTGTGTTTATGTTTCTTAAAGCAGTTCCTTCAAGTAATCTGAATTTTTTACAGTCTATCTGTTCAGATGCATCATTTTTCTTTTTCTTTTTCTTTTTCTTTTCTGACATCAGTTGCTCCTTAGCTTAACGGGGTACCATATTGCTTCATCTGCTGTTTCATGATTTTTAATTCGCGGCTACCGGAAATAACAGTATCCTGATCTATTTTGAAATTAAGGCTTCGGCTTCGTCCCCTGTATTTTACTGAACTGAGGATGAGCTTCATCGTCTCGCGTCGTGCAAGGTGCTTATCATCCGAACGGATAATCCACCATTTGGATTGTTTAGTGTGTGTTTTCTGAAGAAGAATTCTTTTCTTTTCTGTAAATTCGTCCCAGAGATCCTGAGCCTGGAGATCTACTTCGCTGAGTTTCCATTGGCGCAGAGGGTCATTTTTTCTCCTCTCAAAACGCTTTGCCTGCTCCTCTTTGCTTACTGAGAAATAGAGCTTCAAAAGTATAGTTTTGCCGGCGTCGAGGATGAAATTCTGTTCGTATGAGGTAACTTTCGTTAAAAAGCGCCGATACTGTTCAGGGGTGCAGAAACCCATGACAGGTTCAACCATCGCGCGGTTATACCAGCTTCTGTCAAACATGACGATTTCACCGGCATGGGGGAAACGCTCTATATAGCGTTTCATGTGCAGTTCTGTTTTCTGGGTTTCATTAGGCTTGCCCAGAGCCTCGACCCGATAGCGCTTTTCATTCATATACCGTGCAACCCGACGGATTGTTCCACCTTTTCCGGAGGCATCACGACCATCAAAGAGAATAATCATCTTTTTCCCGGTTGCTTCAAGGTGATTCTGCATTTTGATAAGTTCTGCCTGGTAGGGCTTTAACTCTTCGGAGTTGTAATACTTGAGAAGTGCAGCTTCGACTATTTCTTCTTTGTGCCGATCTTTTAGTACCGAGAGGATTTTGCGACTTTTTTCACTGGGTGGTTGTGACTTGAAGTCCTTGTCGAGTTTATGGACGAGTTTGCGAATTATTGCGGTACTACCTTGGGATTCATTTGCTTGGATTTTTTTCTTTTTTGGGGGAGTCATAGTGTTTGTCACCTGCGGAAAAGTTTTTGTTAAAGAAGATGGTATCAGTAACACTATTTAACATCAACTATTAATTGAGTTTTTTTCCTAAAGTATACATGGACTGGTAAATGTCGGGTAATTTGTGTTTTTTGAGAGCCTGGATCATCTGTTCAATTGGCCATGAAATTCTGTGAAACCGGGTTGATACAGTCTCACCTATGATGGTGAGAACAGCACAGGATGCTGCTGGGTTGGAATCAAACATTCGTCCCACACTTCCAGGATTTATAAAATGGATATTGTTAACCCGTTTGTGGAAAGCTGTATGGGAGTGACCACAGAGAATAATGTCGCATGGGCAGAGTTTGGAGAGAGCTGAAAATCGAGCTGGATCCGTTTCTGGAAAAAGGAATTCATTCGGATTATCAGGACTTCCGTGAAAAAGACAGATTTCGTGGTTTTCCACGGTTAATTGCCTGGTTCTTTTAAGGGATAAAATATACTTTGCAGCCGCTGGTGTCAGGTGTTCGGCTGTCCAGGTATACATGATCCGTTTCTCTGTTTTGCGGGGTTTTTTGAATGTTTTTCCTGTAAGTAGTTTTCTGATTTTCCAGTCGGTATTGCCAACGATGGATTGGACGTCGTTCGTCTCCAGCCAGTCAAGTGTCTCGTTAGGGAATGGGGCATAGACAAGTGAATCACCACAGTTGAAAATTGCATCAAAACGTGTTCCCGAAAAGAACAGGGCAATGGCTTCAAGTGCAGGGAAGTTTGCGTGGATATCAGAGAGAAGGAGGATTTTAGCCATATAAAAAATTATACAGTATTTAATTTATAAGAGTGGCCCGATAATAAGTGATACGTTTTCAAAGAATTTCTGCATGATGGAGCGATCTGCGAAGTCAGCAGGTAGAAGAGTTTGCGACTGGACTTCATAACCGGCCTGAACAGCACGAAGTTCTCTGGTGAAATCCCGATTATAGATGAAAAGAGTTGCCTCAAAATTAAGCCAGAAGCTACGCATATCGAGGTTTACTGAACCAAAAAGGGCAAATTCATCATCTACTGTGATGGTTTTTGAGTGAAGGAGGCCACCTTTGAAAAGTTTTATGGAGACACCGTCGCTGACCAGATCCTCATAGCGAGCCCAACTTGCATAGTGGACAAGCCTGGAATCATTTTTTTCAGGAACGATGATCCGAACATCAACACCCCGTCGGGCAGCTGATTGCAGTGCGGTGAGAATGGATTCATCCGGGACAAAATAGGGCGTGGTAAGAGTGATGTTTTTGCGTGATGCGTAAATAGTGGTGAGAAGCAGACTGTGGATGGCATCCTTGGAAAAACCTGGCCCCGATGGTACAAATTGTACTGGAACATTTCCCTTGAGTGGTTGATGGGTAATATCTGCAATCTCACGTATATGCCTGATATCCTGGTCGAGCGATCGAAATTGAACCTGCTGGCTGTCAGTTTCAAGGAACCAGTCACTGATAAATGTACCGGCAAGGGCCTCAACCACAGGCCCCTGGATGCGGACCATGATATCGATCCAGTGACCCAATCCGGAATCCTGCTTGAAAAACTTTGGATCCACCATGTTTTGGCTTCCGGTGTAGGCGATCTTACCGTCAATCACTACGATTTTGCGGTGGTTCCGGATATCAACCCGAACGAAAAGAGCTTTGATAAATCCTGCTGGAAGTTCTTCTTCAATTTGTACGCCGGCTGCCAGGAGCGTCTGGATTTTTTCCCCTTTCAGGAAATCATTGGACCCAATCGAGTCAATAAGAATTCGACAGGTCACTCCGCGTCCGGCAGCACGAATTACGGCTGCAACAACTTCATCGGCTGTTCCTCCTTCGGCCCATATATAAAATTGCAGATGGCAGGTTGATTGAGCGGCGTCTATATCTTTGATGATGGCACGCATGATCAGTTCAGGTTCTTCGATCAGTTCGAGATGATTACCATCCATTGCCGGAATCCCTATCAGGCTGTTTGCCAGGTGGTGAATAGCTTTTAATTCTGAATTGAGTTCGGACCAATTGACAGGTGCTATTGCAGGGAGGGCCTCCAGCCATTTACGATAGTGGTCAAGGGAGTCTTTGATCCGCTTTGCCCTGGTTTCACCGATTCTGTTTTCTCCAAACAGGAGATAGGTGATTGCTCCAAAAAATGGCAGGAGCAGTATGACGACAAGCCAGGCGAGAGTGACCCCGTACTGACGTTTACGCATGATAACCCTGATTGAAAGGCCGAGACGCAGGATCAGGTCAGCAACGGGAATGATGATGGTTGCAATGTGAACACTCCAGTGAAGGCTGTCTTGATCCATGTGTTTTTTTATGAATTATGGTAAGTGTAAATGCGTTTTTTTGAGCGTCTGATCTGCAAATCTACCCTGCCTGGGTAAAAATGTAAAATAGCTTATTTTTCTCTGGCATTATCTTCAATGTGGATGGTAGTGTGCAAGCCTGACGGATTCACATTTTAAAGGTAAGGATATAATGGAAATTAAAGGATTCTCCACATCTGCTGTAGCGGCAGGTATTCGATATAAGGATCGGCTGGATCTTGGTCTTATTTATAGCAATGTTCCAGCTGTTACTGCCGGGGTTTTTACCACCAATCAGGTGAAAGCTGCACCAGTCATAATTGATCAGGATCGTTTGCGGCAGGGACGAGCTCAGGCCATTCTTGTAAACAGTGGTTGTGCCAACGCCTGTACTGGAGTGAAAGGGATGGAGAATGCAAACATCACCAGCTCACTTCTTGCAACACGCCTGAAGATTGATGAGAAAATGGTGCTTCTGTCATCCACCGGAGTAATTGGCGAACAGCTGAATATTGGAGCCTTCCGCTCGGCAATGGGCAAACTTGTTGAGGGCTTGGGTGAGGATAATTTTGATTCCGTAGCCAGGGCCATCATGACCACGGACACTTTTCCAAAGGTGGTAAGTAGAGTTGTGACGATTGGAGGCCAAGAAGTGAAGTTTATGGGCATGGCCAAAGGCGCCGGGATGATAATGCCCAATATGGCAACCATGCTCTCCTTTGTGATTACCGATGCCCAGATAAGTTTTCCTGAATTGCATGATTCTCTGAAACAGGCAACCGATAGAACTTTTAACCGCATTACGGTGGACGGTGATACCAGTACTAATGATATGGTTTTGGTTATGGCAAACGGAACTGCAGAGAACGCCTGGATTGATGAGGATAATCCCATTGATAAACAGTTGTTTCAGGATACTTTGGAAGGCGTGTTGAAAGAGCTTGCCCTGCAGATTGTGAATGATGGAGAAGGTGCAAGTAAGTGCATCACTATACGAGTATGCGGGGCGCGTGGTGAGGCCGAAGCCGAACAGATTGCCAGGACCGTAGCTAATTCACCTCTGGTGAAGACGGCATTTTTTGGAGAGGATGCCAATTGGGGGAGGATTTTTGCTGCCATGGGGCGGGCAGGAGTCCGATTCGATCCCAGTCGGGTTGACATTGCCTTTGGTGATGTGGTTATTGTTCGTGATGGGCTTGCCGTTGGTCCTGATGCTGAAAAGGCTGCTACCAAGCTGTTGAAAGAAAAGAATATTACAGTGTGTATAGATTTGAAAGATGGTACAGATTGTGAGGAGATCTATACATGTGATTTTTCTTTGGATTATGTGAAGATTAATGCTGATTATCGATCCTGAAGCTGTTCACGGTATAAGCTATGAATAGTATAGCGATGTATTCAAGCAAAGGAGGGGTGGGAAAGACTGCTGCTGCCGTCAATCTGTCCTATGCTTCATCCATTCGTGGGAAAAAGACTTTGCTCTGTGATATGGATCCGCAGGGGGCCGCAAGTTTTTATTATCGTGTTCCTATTAAAGGAAAATTTAATAAAAAACAGTTCCTGAAGGGAAGACTGAAGGGATTTATCCGTGAAACCGGGTATCCTGGCTTAGATCTTTTACCCGCTCATTTTTCCTTTAGAAATCTCGATATTGCACTTGATATTGATGGGCAGGATCAACTCAAAAATATTTTTGCTGTACTTGCAGATGACTACGATGTTCTTATCTTCGACTGTCCACCCAATATGACTCTGTTATCTGAAAAACTTATTGCGGCCTCAGATCAGGTGGTGATGCCAGTTATTCCGACTACACTTTCCATCAGGGCACTGGCCCAACTGATGAAATTTTTTGATAAGATTGGAGCAGATCGGAAGAAACTCCGGGCCTTTTTTTCCATGGTCGAACGCCGCAAAAACATGCATCTTGATACAGTTAAAAGCTATCGGAAGAAAAAGGTGTTTTTCCGAACTCTGATACCCTACCTGGCCGATGTTGAAAAGATGGGTATCAACCGTACGCCTGTGGCAGTCTCGACACCCGGATCAGCTGCTACTATGGCTTATGATCGTCTATGGATGGAGATCTGGAAGCGAAGAGTCAGTGACTGAACCCGCCTTTTTAAGTCCACCATGAAATCTCCTTCTCTTTCAAAGGCCATGGGCGGACTCATCTTTCTTGCCGGTCTATTTTTTCTTAATTTCACTTCCAGGGTTATATTTTCTCCTCTCCTTCCTCTCATTGAACAGGAAATGGGGATCGACCATGTTCAGTCTGGAGCATTTTTTCTTTTTATATCAGCCGGATACTTTCTCTCTATTCTTTCATCCGGATTTGTCTCATCCAGAATTAACCATAAAAACACTATAGTTCTTTCAAGCCTTGCGTTGGGATTAGCCCTTTTTCTCCTTGGTGGCTGCTCCACTTTGTTCACTCTCCAGGCTGGTTTATTTGTTTTGGGTCTTGGGGCAGGCCTGTATTTTCCGTCAGGACTTGCCACCATTGTCCATCTGGTTCCTTCAGCATATCTTTCCAGGGGGATGGCAATTCATGAGCTGGCACCCAATCTGGGTTTTGTGGCAGCTCCTCTGATTTGTGATCTGTTTCTCAAATATCTCCCATGGCGATATGGGCTGGCTCTTCTCGGGTTGCTCATTATCGGTATAGGAGTCGTGTATGGTCTCAGTTCTCATGGCTGCAAGGAAAGGGGGAGAGCACCTGATCTGTCAGCGACGACAGTGTTTTTTAAAATGCCACTTTTTTGGGCTATGGTGGCTCTGTTTTCCCTGGCAATCTGCTCAACACTCGGTATTTATGCGATGGCACCACTTTTTCTGGTCAATGATCATGGTATGGATCCGGGGCGTGCGAATAGTCTGCTGGCCATATCCAGGATTGCTTCTATTTTTATGCCGCTGGCTGGAGGATGGTTTGGTGATCGCTATGGAAGACAGCTTGTAATGGCGCTGGTACTGCTTGTTACAGGACTTCTGACAGTTGCAATGGCCATGGTCGGTGATGGTGTCTGGCTTATGACGCTTGTTGTGGCGCAGCCAATTGTTGCAGTCTGTTTTTACCCTGCGGGATTTGCGGTTCTTTCAAAGCTTGGTGCTGTTCAGTACGGAAATCTTTCCGTATCCCTCTGCCTGCCACTGGCTTTTCTTATAGGGGGTGGCCTGATGCCCACATTTATTGGCTTTGTAGGAGATTTGTATTCTATAAGCAGTGGCATTATACTGGTTGGCAGTCTAATGGTCCTTGGCGGAGCTACTTCTCTATTTGTTGCTTTGACCAATGAAAAAAAAATGCTAGTCTAGCAGAGTAGAACCGACTTAACAGGAAACCTTATCAATTATATTAACGGTAAAGAATGGCAGGGCGTCCAAGTTGTTTGAAATGTGTTCACTATTTCGTGACTCACGATCCGTCGAGTCCCTATGGATGTAGGGCCATGGGCTTTAAGTCGGCACAGAATCCTGCAGCACTGGTTTTCTCTTCTTCTGGAATTGAGTGCCAGATATTTAAATGTAAACAACCACCAAAACAGAATAAATCTGGCTCTGGTGGATCCAGTGGCGGTTTAATCGCCTGACTGGAGGAGTATGAAATATGAAGTTATCAGGGTTTGGTGAGCAGTTCACCAGCGGTGCAGGAATTCTCAGTCTAATGGAAGATCTGGGAAATGCTCTTGCCACCGGCGGTGATGATATGATCATGATGGGTGGTGGTAATCCCGGGCATGTGCCGGGGTTCCAGGAAGTTATCCAAAAGCGTTTACAGTACCTGGCGCAGGATACACCATCCTTCAAGAAACTTATTGGAGTGTATGATCCCCCGCAGGGAGAGAAGGATTTTGTCGATGTTCTGGCGAATCTGCTCAGCCGTGAGTATGGCTGGGAGGTAGGGCCGGAAAATATATGCCTTACAAATGGAAGTCAGGCCGGATTTTTCCTTCTTTTTAATATGTTTGGCGGACAGTATTCAGACGGTAGTTCAAAAAAAATTCGTTTGCCATTGGCCCCGGAATATATTGGATATGCTGATCTTGGAACTAAAAATGAATTTTTTGTTTCCACCCGGCCGCGTATTGAATTGCTCGATGATAATATGTTCAAATATCATGTTGATTTTGACAACCTTCTTGTCGGTTCGGAGACCGGTGCTCTTTGTGTCTCCCGTCCAACAAATCCCACCGGAAATGTCCTCACTGACGAAGAAATTGCAAAACTTGATGTGTTGGCACGTGAGCATGATGTACCGCTAATCCTTGACAACGCCTATGGGGTACCTTTTCCTGGTATCATTTATACGGAAGCGCAACCTGTTTGGAATGAGAATATTATTGTCTGTCTGTCACTTTCTAAACTTGGGCTGCCAGCTGCCAGAACAGGAATGATTGTTGCTCGTAAAGAAATCATCAAAGCGGTTTCTGGAATGAATGCCATCATGAATCTTGCCACTGGAAGTATGGGGGCCATGCTTGCCCATGAGATGGTGGAGAGCGGTGAAGTACTGAATCTGAGCCGTAATGTGATACGGCCATTTTATCAGGAGAAAATGGAAAAAGCAGTGGCAAATTTCCACGTAGCCCTTGCAGGGACTCCCTATAAGCTCCATAAACCGGAGGGGGCCATGTTTCTCTGGTTATGGTTCGAAGATCTCCCTATTTCAAGCCATGAGTTGTATCAGCGCTTGAAGGCAAGAAATGTTCTGGTGGTTTCCGGTCATTTCTTTTTCCCAGGACTTGAAAAGGAATGGCAGCATCAGAATGAATGTATCCGGGTAACCTATTCTCAGGATGAGGCACAGGTCGCTAAAGGTATTCAGATCATTGCAGAAGAAGTAAAGAAGGCGTATTCCTGATGGAGAAAAAAAGATTGAATTACAGGGCAAAGGTGAAATTAGCAGGTCTGGTGTTCGCTACCATACTGTTTTGTACTATCACGGCTTATGGAGAGTGCTTACAGGGAGACTGTAAAAATGGTGAAGGAGTTCTGGTTCATGAAGATGGCAGACACTACAATGGTTCATTTGAAAAGGGAGCTATACATGGAACAGGAGTCTTGAAATTTCCCGATGGGCGTATGTACAGTGGAGAATTTCAAGGGGGAAGGTTTCATGGTAAAGGTGTTCTGACGAGTCCCGATGGCAGAAGATATGAAGGCGAATTCAGTTCAAATGTGATCCATGGTAAAGGTGTCTTGTCCTATAAGGATGGCACTCGATATGATGGTGATTTTCTCCTTGGAAAATATCATGGAGATGGTGAACTTACCTATGCGGACGGTCGTAAGTACCTGGGAGAATTTAGAAATGGCTTACTTGAGGGACAGGGAAAGCTGACCTATGTCAATGGTACTTATTTTGAAGGAGAATTTCACAACGGTCAACCCGCAGGTAAGGGCATTAAAACCTATGTGGGTGGTAGTACGTATATTGGTGAGTTTTACGGTGGTGAGCGCCGTGGCTATGGGATATGGAAAGGAACCGACAATAATCGCTATGAAGGTGATTTTGCCAGAGACAGCTATAATGGATATGGCGTTCTGATATATGCTGATGGCAGAAAATATACTGGTCAGTTTTTTGATAATTACAGACATGGTGAAGGTGAGCTGATTTACACCGATAAAACCCGATATATCGGACAATTCGATCACGGGAAAAAACAGGGGAAGGGGATCGAGTATTATTCTGATTCCAGTCGTTACGAAGGTGAGTTTGAAGCAGATAAGCGCTCTGGTACAGGAAAACACTTTTACGCAGACGGTTCCGTCTATGATGGAGAATTTCGTGATGGAAAACCGAATGGTTATGGAAAGCTTACCCTAAAGGACAGTAGTGTCTACACAGGGCAGTTTGTTGATGGCAGACCTGTGGAAGAAACTCGTCCTGCGGGAGAAGTCATCCCGGTTCCTCCTGTAAAAGAGGTTGTGACTGCGGTCAAAGTTGAGAAGATAGAGAAAAAGGAGCAGATCGCTGCAGTTCAGCCCTCTTCAAAGCCTGAGGTACCCGTTCTCGTGCCGGATGCGAGCCAGGGGCGATATATCTATTACAAAGGCAGGGTGTGTCACCTTGGAAACAGAACCCCAGTCAATGGAGTAGTTGAATACCTTTTTGATGATGGAATGTTCTATCGCGGAGAAATGAAGAAAGGGCTTATGGATGGTAGTGGCGTCATAGAGTATGCCAATGGTGATGTCTATGACGGAGATATAAAAGAGGGTAAACTCCATGGTAGTGGTGTCTACAGATATAGTAACGGCAGGCGCTATGAGGGTACATTTGTCCAGGGGGTAAAGGAAGGAACTGGAGTGTTCGCCTATCCCGACGGTTCACGGTATGCTGGAGAGTTGCAACAGGATCATTTTTCCGGAAAGGGAAGCTATTATTTCAATGATTCCAGTTATTATGAGGGCCAATTTAAGCTGGGCCGTTTTCATGGAAACGGCAAACTGACATATGCTGATGGAAGTGTTATCAGCGGTGAATTCCAGGATGATATGCCCAATGGAAAAGCAACTCTTGTTTCTGCCGATGGAAGCAGGTACGAGGGAGAATTTTCAATGGGACGTCGGAACGGTTTTGGTAAACTGACCACCAGTAAGGGGAAGGTGTATGAGGGTCAGTTTAAGGACGATCAGTTCTTGCGTCCCTGATCTCTTCGTTTCAAGGAGTGCGAAATGCGATGGAGCTACAAAACAGTACATTTTAGTCTCAAGAAGGAAGGGTTGCTGGGCAGTGCATTCCTGGATGAAAATGAACTTGAGATTTCTCTCAATGAATATGGTCGTCTCGGGTGGGAACTGGTCTCAATCCAGGAGGTGAATGATGGACTTATTGCAATACTTAAGCAGCCCTATACTCGGGGACTGCTTTCAGTTGAAGATGAACCAGTTGTAATCTCAAATACAGAGAACCCTTTGCAGCGGCAGGTTGAACTTTCCTCCTCTGTCTCATCATCGTCGAAGGCCTCCATTAGCAGGGAAGAGGTCGACGAAAGTGTATTGAGTAATGCTAGTGATGTTGGTTCCATCCGGATAATGTGAGTAGCAACTTCTGGTATTAAATATGAGTGCAAATGGCAAAACAAATGAAAGAAGCTCCTGCTGTCCCCCCTGAACTCTTATCCTGGATGTGTGAGATCAGGCAAAGCATTCATCATAATCCAGAACTCTCATTTAATGAATACGACACTGCCGATTATGTCCGGTCAAAATTGAAGGAAATTGGTATTTCCAGGCAGTGGAAGGTTACTGAAACAGGAGTAGTTGCAGAGATTGGTGATCCAGGTTCTTCATCTGTGGTAGGTCTCAGGGCTGATATGGACGCCCTTCCTGTCAAAGAGGAGACAGGATTACCCTTTGCTTCAAAACACACTGGTATTATGCATGCATGTGGCCATGATGGTCACGTTGCCATGCTGCTTGGTGCTGCGTTCCTACTGCAGGGCATGAGCTTTCCAGGGCGGGTGCGTCTCCTATTCCAGCCTGCCGAAGAAAAAGGTAATGGCGCAGAAAGTATGATTGCGGGCGGTGCTATTGATAACCTGGCCGCTATCTTCGGAGGGCATATTGATACCCACTATGAAACCGGTAGTATCACGGTTGATGAAGGAATTATCTGTGCTTTTGCTGATGCCTTCATAGTGACAATAAACGGTAGTGCTGGCCATGCTGCCAGACCTCATGAGTGTAAAGATGCCATTGTTGCCGCCGCCGGTTTAATACTGTCCCTTCAGTCACTGGTGTCCCGTGAGGTGAACCCAAATCACGCTGTTGTTGTGAGCGTTGGAAGGATTCGCGCAGGTGAAATACATAATGTTATTGCCGGTGAAGCTGTGCTTGAGGGAACTATCCGCAGCACCCATCAGGATTCAAGAACAGCTGTCATTTCCGGACTGAAAAGAATGGTCCGGAGTTGTGCGGAATGTTATGGTGTTCAGGTCGACCTTCAGTTTCCTGAATTTCTTCCGGCTGTAATTAATGATAGTGTGGGGACACAGGTTGCAAGGCAGGCGGCTGAAAAAGTAGTTTCCAGTGGGAATGTAATTTCACAGGGGCCATCAAGTCTCGGTGGAGAGGATTTTTCCTTCTACCTTCAAAAAACCAAAGGCTGTCTGGTTCGTTTTGGCGCTAGAATATCAGATACAGCTGGCCCTGCACATAGTAGCACATTCGATTTTGATGAAGCAGTTCTTGGCATTGGTGCTTCCTGGTACGCTCAGGTTGCGGAAACATTCCTGTGTGGCTGCGGTGATAGATAACCGCTAAGCAAGAGAGGGTTTTCAATGACACCCGGAGCCAAGCAGACTCTACTCCCTTTTGCTTCCAGTCCATCATACACCCTCGGGGTGGAGTTAGAGTTTCAGACCTTAGATAATGAAACGTTGAATCTCGCCCCTCTTGCTCCGATCCTTCTTGAGAATGCTCCAGTCATTCTTAAGCCCAAAATTACCCACGAGTGGATACGTTCTATTTTAGAAATTCGCACCGGAATTTGTAAAACACTCCGTGATGTCGAGAATGATCTGTTGCAGACCTGCTCCATAGCAGAGGAGCTTGCCGCCGATAATAACTGTCTTCTCTACGCTGCCTCTCTGCACCCATTTGCCCGTTCTCATGATCAGTTACTGACAAAAGACCCTCGTTATGAACGTATCATGGAGGAGTTACAAATTGTTGGGCGTCGTTTTATCTCCCAAGGATTTCATGTTCATGTGGGAATGATTGATGGTGATACTGCAGTAAGAGTATGTGACCTGATACAGCCCTATCTTCCCTTGTTCCTGGCTCTTTCTGCATCCTCGCCATTTTTTCAAGGGGAGGATACCGGACTGATGTCTTACAGAACGAAGCTGTTTGAAGCTTTGCCGCTTGCCGGTATTTACGAACCAATTGGTGACTGGGAGAATTTTGTCTCTGATGTCTGGCAACTGCAGGAAGCAGGGGTGATAGAATCCATTAAGGATCTCTGGTGGGATGCCAGACCGCATCCAGGTTTTGGAACCCTTGAGATACGTGCCTGTGATCTTCCTGCCCAATTTGGTGATATTCTCGGAATTACAGCTCTTATTCAGTGTTTTGTTGCAACTCTCGCCGAGTCAAAAATGGTGACAACCTCGTGCAATCAGCAATTTCTGAGAAGTAATAAGTGGCAGGCTGTCCGTTACGGACTTGATGGCAGCTTTTTTGATCCTCTTGGCTTTCTTGGCGAGGGAAAAATGAGTATTCGTATGGCAGTTTGTACTCTGATTGAAAAGCTACAGCCCATGGTGCAGGCTTTTCGTTGTGAACGGTATATAAACATGCTTAAGAGAATATTAGATCATGGGACGGGTGCAGACAGTCAGAGAAGGATCTATGCGAAAACCGCTGACTTTAAAAAGGTGGTACAACAACTTCATGAGAAATTTTGGGCATGAGTAAATATACTAAATCCGTAGTGGCTTCAGGGCATCCTCTGGTCAGTGAAGCAGCAGCAATTATCCTGAGAGAAGGAGGTAATGCATTTGATGCAGTTGTCGCAGCTGGCTTTGCCTCAAGTGGTGTTGAACCTGCATTGAACAGTCTGGGTGGTGGCGGTTTGCTTCTTGGCCATTCGGCAGCAAATGGACAGAATCTGTTTTTCGATTTTTTTGTTGATACTCCCGGGCTTGGTTTGCAAAATCCCGTTGAGAAACCACATTTTTTTCCAGTAACGGTACAGTTTTCTGGAAGCAAACAGGATTTCAATGTGGGGCTTGGCTCGGTAGCGGTTCCCGGAACCTTAAAAGGACTGCTTCATATCCATAAACGTCTTGGATACATGGACTTAGCCTCGGTTGTGGCACCTGCTGTCCAATATGCAAAAAAGCATATTCTCAATGTAAAACAGGCTTATTTCTTAAAACTCCTTCGTCCAATCATGACCCTTTCTTCTAAAGGAAGAGAAATATATGAACCTGGAGGAAGCTACCTTCAGGAAGGCAGCTTCCTCACGAATCCTGAGCTTGCAGCTTTTATAGAACATGTTTCAAGGGATGGCGGTAAAGAGTTTTATAATGGGGAGATAGCCAGAAAAATTGGAAAAGAGATGCAGGAAGAAGACGGCCTTCTTACAGTTACCGATCTGGCATCTTTTGAGGTAAGGGAAAGAACCCCTCTGAAGGTGCCCTTTCGGAAGTATGACTTCTTCACCTCCCCGGCACCCTCAATGGGGGGGGCACTTATCGGGCTATCCTTATCGCTGCAATCGCTATGCACAACAGGCCAACCCCAATATGCGTTTGGCAGTGGAGAGTATTTGATTCATACGACAGGGCTGATGCAGGAGGTTGAGCGAGTGCGGGAAAAGGGGGTTTTCAATGCCTCGGATTTAGAGAATTTTTTACGTTCCGACAGGAGTCAAGAGAGCGTTAAACGTATCAGGATGTTCTCTCGTGGAACCACCCATATATCCATAGCTGATAAGCAGGGGAACTGTGCTTCCATGACCTGTTCAAATGGTGAGGGTGCCGGTTACTTTGCGCCTGGCACCGGCGTGATGCTGAACAACATGATGGGTGAGGACGATCTCCACCCTGATGGATTTCATTCCAGTCCTCCCGGACAGCGTGTGGGATCAATGATGTCCCCATCCCTGCTTATTAAAGACAATGAGGTCAAACTTGTCATTGGCAGTGGTGGCTCAAAACGGATTCGAACTGCAGTCACTCAGGTTCTTGGCCAGATAGTTGATTTTAAGAGGTCTCTTCAAGAAGCGGTTGATGCTCCACGAATACATTGGGACGGAGAGACTGTCCAGATGGAACCTGGTTTTGCTGAAGATGGCGTTGAAAAATTGAGGGAACATGCCAGCGTGAATGAGTGGAACTCACAGGGGGTTTATTTTGGAGGAGTTCACGCTGTGATACCTGGAATGGAAGGGGCAGCAGACAAACGACGTGGGGGCAAGGTTCTTGAGATAGTGTAATGAGGAGCGGGGTGGGTAGAAAGTACCCACCATGTTGCCAGGGTGAGTAAAAAAGAATCATTTCTTTCAATGATATATGAGCTTTTTCGAAAAGCTTGCTTTTTTGTTTTGTTGTTAAAACAGTAGTATATGATTTGTTTTGTAGTTCTGGCATATATCTTGGAATAAAGGATTGAAAATGTACTTCATTTTTCTTCCCCTCCCTTTGCCCCTCTGGTCGGTTCCAGAGGGGCTTTTTTTTACTTCTTTTTTTTACGGCCTTTAAAAATTGAGCAGATCAGTTGTTTTTCCTCATGACGTGTTGTCGTGTTTCTGACGGTACTACATGTTGTGTATTTACTGCTAATGGAACTTGACATATATCAATCGTCCCGCTAGAATAAGAGTATGTTCAGGTGTCCGTAAAAAGACTGAAAAGGGAACTTCGTGTAAATCGAAGACGGGCCCGCCGCTGTAACCGGAAAATATTCTGCATTTGCCACTGACTTGTTTCTAATTAGTTGGGAAGGCGCAGGGTGAGAAGTATCCGGAAGTCAGAAAACCTTCCTGGATTAATAGTGGTGATTATCGTCGTGGATTATCGATAATGAACTTATCTTGTGGATATATAGGGAAATCCTCAGATTTGAATGTAGTGTTCAGTCTGGGGATTTTTTTATTCCCAGGCGACTGACCAGGTAATGCCTGAGGAGAAATGGATTATGACCTTGCGTGAACGGAGTTTGACAAAGATGTATCTGTACCGGATAACTGATTGGGATGCCTTTCAGCGGATAATGCGGAACCTCTTGTAAAAGAAGAAGATTGCATGAAAAAGAGGAGCTTTGTGATGCATTGCAGGCTCCTCTTTTTATGATTACTTCTACCCGAAAAAAGTTCCAATCTGAAAGACAGCTACGGAGGCAAGAAAGGCAAATCCAGTATTAAAAGCCATTGAAAAGAAGGCCCATTTCCATGAGGCTTCTTTGGCGATACAGACAACAGTTACAAAACAGGGAGCGTAGAACATGATGAAGATTAATGCTGATATTGCAACAACGCTGTTCCAGTTTGGGTCCTTCACAAGACGTTGACCGAGGGTGCCCGCATCATCGCTTTCTATCTCACCCATAGAGTATACCGTACCGAGCGTTGAAATTATCACTTCTTTTGCTGCGAAGCCACCAAGCATTGCAATATTTGTTTTCCAGTCAAAGCCTGCGTAGCTTGAGACAGGCTCAAAGAACCTGCCAATTTTACCGGCGACTGAATTTCTGAGAGCGGCTGCAGATTCATTCTGATCAATTTTTCTGAGTTTTTCCAGGAGTTCTGCAGCATCTGCAGAAAGTAATGTTATTTCAGCAGTGATATTTTGGATCTCCTCCTGCACTGTCTTCGGGTAGGTGCTTGTTATCTTATCCCGCTCTGTCTGAAAGGTTAGCCGGTCTGACTCCTGAAGACCCGGAAATGTCATCAATGCCCAGAGAAGTATGGATATGGCAAGAATCACTGTTCCCGCCTTTTTTATATATTGCCAGGTACGCTCCCAGGTGTGAATCAGTAAGCCCTGAAGCGTCGGAAAGCGGTAAGGAGGAAGTTCCATGACAAAGGGAGTGGATTCACCCTTAAGTACCGTCATGCGAAGAAATTTTGCTGCCAAAAGGGCAACAAGCCAGGCCAGCATGGTAAAAAGAAACATGTACATGGCCTTGTGGTCGGAAAAGAATGCACCAATTAAAAGAATAAGAACCGGGACCTTAGCACCACAGTTCATAAAAGGAACGGTAAGCAGAGTGGCCATTCGCTCTTTAGGCGAACGCAGTGTTCTGGTGGCCATGACGCCAGGTACGGCGCATCCACCGGCAATACCCCCTGAAACAATAAAGGGCATAACACTTGATCCATGAAGGCCAAATATCCGAAATACCCGATCCATCATAAATGCTACTCTTGCCAGATACCCGGAATCTTCGAGCACAGCAATTCCGAAAAACATAAACATGATAAGAGGCACGAAACCAAGCACTCCGCCTACACCATCTATAACGCCAGAGATTATCATGGATTTTAACATGCCTTCGGGAAGTGTGTTTTCAACTATCCCTCCAAGCCAGCCAAACAATCCTTCCATCCAGGTGACAGGAAGTTCACTCCATGAAAATGTGAATTGATAGAGGCCGAAGAGGATGGCCAGCATAAAGAGCGGGCCAAGCAGACGATTTGTTAAAACCTTGTCGATCTTGTCCGAAGTGTATAATCGGTCAATGTCAAATGCGTGGGTCATAACTCCCTGCCTGACTATTGATTTAATAAATCCATAACGATGATCTGCGATTATTGCTTCGGGATAAACATCCATGGTCTTAAGCAAATGATCGGATATACTGCCAACGGTTTGTTCAAGCTTTTTTGCAAGTAAAGGGTCAGCCTCCTGTCCCTTTGTAAGCATCTGATCATCATGCTCAAGGTATTTAATGCCAGTGAAGCGGGGATTGTAATTATTAACAAGAAAGGATGATTCATTGATTAGGGTAATGATCTCCATAAGGACCTCATCAAGATCGTCACCATATGAGATGTCTCGTGAAGTCCATATTTTGTCCGATTTGGCAACGTTTATTGCCTGTCTGATCAGTTCTTCGGTACCCTCACCGGATCGTGCAACTATCGGTACAACCGTGACCCCGAGAAGCTCGGCAAGTTTCTGCGATTGTATCTCGATGCCTCTATCTTTCGCCACATCAATCATATTCAGTGCAATGATCAAAGGCACACCCATCTCAAGAAACTGGGTGGTGAGATAGAGGTTTCGTTCGATGTTTGATGCGTCGACGATGTTAATAACCACATCGGGTTTCTGTGTTGTCAGGAAGTCACGAGTGACGATTTCTTCAACAGAATAGGCGGTCAGTGAATAGGTTCCAGGCAGATCTGTGAGTGTAACTTTCTGATCGTCTTGAGTGAAATGGCCTTCTTTATGGGCAACTGTAATGCCGGGATAGTTTCCTACGTGCTGTCTTGCTCCCGTCAGGCGGTTAAAGAGAGTGGTTTTACCGGCATTCGGGTTGCCGGCCAATGCCATGGTGATTGAATTGTTACTCATTTAATTGAACTCGAAGGAAGTGAATTTCTAAGGTGCTTATAGCTTTCCATGAAGGTTACTCATCTGAGTATCGGCTTTCTTACAGATTGCCGGTATTAGATGTTGTATTCATGATTTTTTCTTCTGTGTTTCGCAACTGGTTACTCCACAGCCGCTACACCCACTACTGCAGGAGCAATCCTGGGTAGGGTCAGTAATTCGATGAATTGCGGAGTATACCCTTTTTCCGATAAAAAAGAGAGCAATTGCGACAACAAATACGCTGATGAGTGTTTGCCACATGGTAAAACCTGATAGTTAGGGGGTCCTAATTCAAAAGATTAAAAAAAAAGCAGTATTTTAATACTACTTCTAACCTATACTGATTGAACAATAATGTTATTACTAGTGACTTCGTCAAGGCTGAGGGTTCCACCATGAACTTTTAAAAGACACTGAGAACCATTTTGAGGGCAGATCAGTTCCGCCTCCTGTCCGGGGAGTACTCCAAGTGACGCCATTCTGGCGCAGAGTTTTCTGTCTCCGGTAACCTTACAAATCTTCACCTTGCCTGCCTGAATACTCTTAGAGAGGGGACCGGGGTGGCCATTGCACCGTTCTTCTTGTGTGCATTGTTGTATTTTTCTGGCAAAACAACCACATTTTTTATTGAGTTCTTTTAAGGTCATTTCATTCTCCGTGGAAGACTATGTTTAGGTACACCAAACATTATGTACTGTCAACTCATTTATCAAGGGTGTGGAGCGGTTTGGAGGGCAGAAAAACCGTGTAATAATAAAAAGGTGGATTCTTGAATGAATAGTGAATATCTATATATAATTCCTTTTTTTATATAAATTATTTGCCGGCCAACCAACAGGAATATGACTAATAACCAAACGAAACAGCGACTCGGGGAAGCAAAGAAAAGGGCTATTGTTTCAATTTGCCTGAATCTTTTCCTTGCGATTGGTAAGGGAATTGCGGGTGTCATGTCTGGATCTGCAGCACTCATTGGAGATGCTGTTAATTCTGCAACAGATGTTTTCTCCTCCTCCGCCGTGTTTGTAGGGATTCTTGTGGCTGGTAAGAAACATCCCTCTTTCCCATATGGACTTTATAAGGCTGAAACAGTCGCTGTCCTGGCGACATCTGTTGCTGTTATACTTGCAGGCTATGAAATTGGAAGACAGGCACTCTTTGGAGTAATAAGTTATCCTGATATAAAAATAGCACTTCCTGCCGCGGCAATTTCCTTTATGATAGCACTCGGATTCGGATTGATTCAATTTCGTGCAGGTAAAAGGCTCAATTCTCCAGCACTCACGGCAGATGCCAAAGATTACCTCGCTGATTCTCTTTCTACGGCTGTGGTTCTGGTTAGCCTGATTATTGTTCCCTTCGGGTTTAATGTTGATAGATTTGCAGCAGGGATTGTAGCTCTTTTTGTCTTTTATGCAGGTGGTCAGTTGTTCGTAGGAGCTTTGAAAGATCTGCTTGATGCTTCAATTGATAGAGAAACGGAAAGGGACATTATTCGCTTTGTTGAGAAACATCCTCGTATTAGCAAGGTGAAAAAATGTTTCAGCAGGAATGCGGGTGGGCGTTTTCTTGTGGATATGGATGTGGAATTACGTACACCATCACACAGGATTGCTGACCTTGTAGCCGATCGTCTGGAAGAAGAGTTGCTGGTGGAATTCCCTGGACTGGTGCTGGCACGCATACGTCCTCATTTCGTTTCGGGTGATTTCACGCGCAGAGTGATTCCGGTGCAGAGTCCTGAGGGAGAATTAAGCGTGAAGCATCTGGCTTCGGCACCCTGGTTTCTTATACAGACAATAAACAGTGAAACCAAAGAAATAAAAAAACGACAATTCGTTGAGAATCGATACGGTTCAGCTAAAAAGAAAAAGGGGCTGCTGGTGGGACGATGGCTTCTGAAACTGAAACCGGATGAAGTAGTGGCTGAAGAAAATGAGAGTGTGGCACTTGTTTTACTCAAAGAGGCTGGTGTTGAGATCGTTCATCCCTCATCTTTGACGTCAACGACAATGTAGTCAGCTTCATCATTGCGCAGTGTAAGTGTACCGCCCATTACTCGCAGTGCAACGGGATCATATAGGGGGGCTCGACCCTGAATGGTTATTTCGGTTCCGGGTACAAGTCCCATTTCCCGAATTCTTCTCCCCAGTTCTCCGCCAACTTTCACAGACTTGATTGTTCCGGACTGGTTTTTTGCCATTTGTCTAAGATTTATTTCGGACATTATATTTCACTTACTTTATTAGATTCCACAAAGAAACTGAGGGGCAGGGGATATCGTGAAGCCGTCATCTGTACTTCCAACCACTGTCATTAGGTGTTGCTAATTTCTTAATCTTGCCAGGATACTCTGTCAAGAGAGATCTGAGAAAAAAGTTGAGTCAGTGAGTGAGCCTAACTTCTTAAGGATTTATGCGACCGTCTTGGGAGTGGAAAACCTGATTTTTCCATTCTATCCTATTACTGTTCCTGATATAATAGTGTGTGAAGGTAAGGAATTGCTGCATAATATGTATGAATTGTGCTTAAATTAAACAGCAAGATTGTTTCATTAAACTCTTTTTATGTTGAAACGAATTGCTATTAGGGGTGACTACTGCCAAAGAATGTTATTGATTTGAAAAGGTTTGCTTATTTCTGGATTGGTGAGGTCGTTTATAATGGGCACAGCAGAAAAATGTATCTGGTACATTGAAGGTGGTATGAAGGATGGGAAATGTCTCGATGTCCCTATCCATGTATCACCTTTTTTTATTGGAAGAGATAAGGGGTGTCATCTTAGGGTGAAAGCTCCAGGTGTATCACGAAAACATGTTCAGCTTGAAGTCAATGGTGAAAAGATTTTTGTTGGAGATATGGGGAGTACCAATGGAACGTTTGTGAATCGTAACAAAATTACAAGACAGGTTGAAATCAGATCTGGAGATACTATCCATCTGGGCCAGGAGGAACTCCGCATTACAAGGCGTTGTGATTACAAGAAAAATGATCCTGTTGCCGATGATATTTTGTATAATTCAACGATTATGATAAATATCAACGATCCGATGTTTGCCCTCAATGACGATTTTGTCCAGCAGGAAAAAGAGTTCAATCTTATGATAACCAACCGGGAGGTTACCATTGTTTTCCAACCGATAGTTTCCTTGTCTGAGTGCGAGGTTGTCGGTTATGAAGCGCTTGGGCGCGGTTTCAGAAGCGACCTTCCGGAGTCTCCCTGTGATCTGTTTCGGATCGCCGAAAAACTTGGCAGAGCAAAAGAATTAAGTTCAGTCTTCAGGAGCAGAGCAATACAGACTTGTCATGAGCTTCCCGGTGCCCCGTTAATTTTTGTGAATACCCATCCTGTTGAAGACCTGACCACTGGACTTCAAAATAATATTGAAGAGATGCGCAGGTTGACTGCTCCCTGGCAGGTGGTACTTGAGGTTCATGAGTCAGCAGTGACTGACACCAGAATGATGCTTGAGCTGAAGGAAATACTTCGAGATCATGAAATGTATCTTGCCTATGATGATTTTGGTGCTGGGCAGGCAAGGTGGAATGAACTTGTGGAGGCTCCTCCAGATTATCTCAAATTTGACCTGCAACTTATTAGGGACATTCATAAGAAAACAACACAAAAACAGGAAATGGTTCGTAAACTGGTTGATATCTGCCTTGATCAGGGTGCCTATCCATTAGCGGAATGTGTCGAAAACCATGAAGAACTGGAGGCCTGCAGGCATCTAGGCTTTACTCATGGGCAGGGATGGCTCTTTGGAAAACCAGCCGAAGCATCTTTTTTTGCAGCTACAAAAAATAAAAAGGCCTGAGTTGGTAGTTGTTTTGACTGTACATTCTCGAATTCTATAAGCCTTTAATATGAAGCTTTTATTATAGGTAAAGTGGTGTATAATAAAGATGTTTCTCAAAATTACCGCTTTTTGTATCTGTTAGCCCTGTAGACGGGGTGTTGCCTGTAGTGAATAATTTGGGAAGTAAGAGATCGTTTTGGTATACGTTTTTTTTTATAAATAATTAGATAAGAAATCTAAGATAAACTTTTTTAGGAGAACGTCATGAAGAATAGGGCAGTTATTCGTTTTTGGGCAATGATGACAATCCTGTTTTACAGCACAGCCCTTGCTCAGGCAGGGCAGGTGATAACCCAGGGTGAAAGGTCATGGGCCAAACAAGCTGTGCAGCAGGAAAAGTCACTAGCTGCCGCCAGTTCCCCGAATTCTATTGCGGTACTTTATTTTAACAACAAGTCTGGTCAGGAAAAATTGAACGCTCTGCAAAAAGGTATGGCGGTGATGTTGATTTCTGACCTTTCTAAGGTAGAAGAGATTCAGGTTGTTGAACGGGTGAGAATGCAGGCCCTTCTGGATGAGATGGCTCTGGGAGCTTCCGGTCTTGTTACTGCAGAGACCGCCCCTAAAGTTGGTAAAATGCTCGGTGCCTCCTATGTGGCAAGTGGAGATATCCTCGGTGGAAATACCCAGGAAATTTTAATAGATTCTTCTGTTCTTGAAATAATTTTTGAAACCCTTACTCGGCAGCCCATAGCCAGTGGAGCGCTGGATGAACTCTTCAGGCTGGAAAAAGAGATCCTCTTCAATATTATTGCTCAGATGAGGGTGACCATTTCTCCGGCAAAAAAAATCGAACTCGAAAAGCCATTATCTGTCAGTACTGCAGCTTTGCTGGCATTGTTTCTTGGTATTGATTACTCCGACAAGGGACGGTATGCCGAGGCTGCCAATATGTACCAGCAGGCTCTGGTCGAGGATCCTAAACTGGAAATGGCCAGGAGTGCCTTGCAGGAACTCAGAGCAATGGGACTGTCCACTGCTGAGGAGCTAGCGATAGTGGAGGAAACACCTCCTGCACCTCCTTCTCCAGCTGTGGAAGCTGAAGGCTCTTCCGTTGGCACTGTTGTTCTGGTTGGTCTGGGTGCCGCAGCCATTGGTGGAGCGGTCTTTGCCTTATCAGGATCAGGTTCCAGTGATGATAATGGATCATCTGATGTCGTTACACCAGAAGTTGATACCACTGCACCAGTTGCTACCCCATCACCTGGTACCAGTGAAACTCTTGACTGCATGAGCGGGTCTGTTGCTTTTTCTTTTTCTAAATCGATGTCGGACGCTGGTTCTGCTGAAATCTCTCCTAAGGATTTTGCCGACAGCCAGGGATGGTTCGGGGACAGTTATGTTATTTCATGGGGGAATGATACCTCCACGTGCAGTAGCAGTCTAACATCCGTACAAATTACTTTAAGAAATTTTGAAGATACGGACGGAAACGCACTGGCTAACCCTACAGTGTTTGATTATTCAGTTGAATAAGCAATACGTCAAATAGAGTACCGGATTTCCAGGGGTTGTTGTGGAAATCCGGTATGAACTGTATTTTAGAAAAGTTGTGCTGTGACAGCTTCAACTGCAGCAAGCAGGGCTGAAACATTATCTGCCCTTATCGTATGGACGCCGGTTCGAACAACCGCTCCCGATGCGACTTCAATAAGGCGAAGATCGATTCGCAGTTGTTCTCCTACCTGTTGAAATCCACCAAAGACCATAAACTGGGCGCCAAGCAGGCGTCCAACCTCAAGTCGGCTTGTCTCATCAACTAGCACAGAACTTCCAAGAGATAATTCCTCCAGTGCCAATACCAATTTTTCACGCTCGACAACGATGCATTCTCCTGACTCTTTCAGGGTTTCAGCAACCTTTGCGGTGAGGAATTCTTGCATGTCATCCAGGATCTGGTTTTCTGTAACGCTGTAATTCTCCAGATTCCAGACTGCAACTACACTGCCACTGCCAAAGTATTCCGGTGTGTATTGTGGCTGTGAACCAGCACAGGCGTTAAGGAACATTGGCAGCAGCGATATGAACAAAAAGGGCCGCAACAACTTCTTCATGATTTGTTTCCTTCTGTAGTTGTAAAGCTCAGCTTCTCCTGCACCTTGTCATCCTGTTGTAATGGTCGTTTGGCATCACGAATACTGACAACACTCATATCCGGTTCCACTTGAATGACTTCCAGCATAGCCAGTGTTTGAGGAAGTCCATGCAAGGTTTTACCTTTGTATTGTATTGGTTCACCTTCCATAATGGCTTCGAAAGATGATCCGAGAACAACCCCCTGATTTGTGCCGATATTGATAACAGCCTGGTCACCAGTGATCTGGACAATGAAACCCTGTAGTGGATATTTCTCCATAATAGTCCGTAAAATCTCCTGGGTGACCTTTTCTGTTTCCTCTTCAATATTTCTGGCTCCGGTGGCAAGTTTCCTGGTTAATACTTTGGGGATAGCGGTTGTTTCGGTATCTATCAGGCGGAGACTCAGTAGAGTCTGGTCAGGCAAATGGAGCAGGGCACCGGTGGAAACGATCTTCGCGGCAAGAATACGACCGAGTTGGAGGGCGGTTTCCGGGTCAGCAAGTTCCGAAGAACCAAGGTTGAGTTCCTCAAGCAGGCGGTCCATCAGTACACGTTCCACCACTCGTACCCGTCCCGACTGGTTGAGTTGTTCTGCAAGTTGGGTAGTCAAAACCATTGATAATCCGTCTCGTTCGCTCAACCCTCCTTTTTCGTGGAAATCTACAAAAGAAAGGACCATTGGCCGTGAAGTCCAGTTATCTTTAGAATTGAAGAAGGGGATTACGGTTTCTTTGGAACGAAAGCGTGTGGCTAATTCCTTGACTAATTTGTCGATGCGCTGTTTTTCAGAAGTGTTTTTCTGCAACTCCATCATGTCTTTTGTTTGCCTTGCAAGAACTGCAGAAAACTGGTCGTTTTTATTAATGGTCATGGCCTGCTGAAACATTTCCATGGCTTTATCAAGTTGCCCTTCTTTCTGGTAGGTCACTCCCTTATTGGACATAGCTACAAGATTATAGGGATCAAGTTCTACCGTCTGGTCGTAGTTGATACGTGCCAGATCAAAATTTTCTGTACTGGCATAAAGCCTGCCAAGCTGGTTATGGGCCTCAGCTTTCTGACTCAGGCTTCCCTCCGGTTTAGTTACGGCCTCCTGATATTCTGCCATTGCTTCTTCTTTCTTATTTTGAGCGTAAAGGATGTCACCTTTAATAACATTGACAGCACCACGACCCGGTGCTTTGGTTTCAACCTCGTTGGCTACGGCCATAGCTTTTTCAACATTGCCCTCTCTTGCATAAATTTTAGCAAGACCCTCTTTTCCGAGAATTTCACCTTCTCCAGGTTCCTGTGCCAGATCGTTAAAAATATCTTCCGCTTTATCTACTTCATCTGCCTTGAGAGCCGCGTAGCCATAGACAGTTTTTGCCTCAAAGGAATCCGGGTTGTCGGACTGCACTTCCAGACTGATGGCCTGAGCCAAGAGAGGTTCGTTACGCTGTAATTCTCTTTCAGCGAGGCTGATCAACATTTTTTCAGTACTTTCTCCTCCTCCCTGAAAGGAATTAATGATCCTGCGTTCTGGTCCCAGGATATAGACTGTTGGAAGAATGAGTTCTGCGTGATATGTGGAACTGATTCCTTTTTGATCCTGCATCACCGGAAAACCTGCCTTATGGGTTACGATGAAATCTGAAACACTGTTTTTACTGGAAGTGGTAATACCCCATACCAGCAGGTCTGTATCCTTGAAGGAATTGAGAAGTTTGTTTAGAGTCAACAGTCCTTCCTGGCTGGCAGGAGAACTTGTATCAAAAAAATAAAGGACTATGAGAGAATGGTCTTTCATAGCTGAAAGTTGATAAGGACGGCCATAAACATCTTCCAGAGTGAAATCAGGGGCGACGTCACCTGGATTGAACTGTGCCCGGCTTATTGCCGGATTCGTGAGAAGAAGTAGCAATGCTAAAAAGAGCAAAAGTTTGATTTGGTGGTGCATGAGATCCTCCGTGTTGAATGTGTTTGTCAGCTATTCTGGTAAAAGAGAGATGGAGAGTGGAACCAGTCCTCCCTTGCTGAGGTTCAGCTGGGCCTGCCAGTTAAGATGTCCCTGCAGTTCAAGTTTCACCTCATGTTTTATTGCTGTAACCTCAATCTCCAGGGGGGTTAATCCATGATAGTTCCCGTCTATGTAGAGGCTTGCTCCAGATGGACTGCTGTTTATTTGTAAGGTTGTTATTTTTTTCTGGATATCGGAATTCTCTTCTTTTCCTATTGGTGGTAGTGAGGCTACTACTGTACCAGGCGTAATTGGTGACGAAGGTTTTAAGCTGCCATCTGGCTCAATTCCCAGTTCAACTTTTGTCAAGGAAGCTGGTTTCGTGGCAGTTTCAGGCTCGTTTGTGGAGGGAAAAATTGGTGCATTCTCTCTGTCATCTGTAAAAAGATCGTCAAACGACTCTTCGACCCGTTGTGCCTGCAACGTTTCTTTTTTTATTTCTGGTACTGCATCGGGTACGGGAGAGGCTTCTTCAGAATCAGGTGATATAACGGGTGTGGGTGCCACAGATGATTGGGGGACGGAAGGTACATAAATCGGGGCAAGTGGTTCTTCAGGTTTACTTGGTAGTACTACCGGAGGAACGGGTGTGGTCTCCTCATCTTGCACAGCAATGTGCGAGGGCTGTTCCGATATTGCGGCCGTATTTTTTTGTTGCTGGACATCATCTGCTGTAGGTGGCCTCATGGTGAGATAAGCGACCAGGGCAGCTCCGCAGAAGAGGAGAGCGGTCGCTATCATAAAGCCGTTATAAGAACGCCGTTTTTCAGGTGCTGTCTGAATAATTGTTTCGCTAAAAGATTCCTGAGATTGAACATTAAGACAGTTGCCAAGAAGTTCTGACATCTCCTGGCCACTGCGGAATCGATCTTCAGGTTTTCTGGCCATGGCTTTCAGGATCAGCTTTGAGAGAGCCGGGGGGATATCAGGGTTGAGCTGATCCGGTGGAACAGGATCATCCTGGGTGATGGCTCTAAAGACGGCAGTGAGGTTCTCACCCTTGAATGGACGATGACCTGTGGTGAGCTCATAGAGAATGACACCTAAAGAGTAAAGATCGGATCGACCATCAACGGTTTGTCCCATGACCTGCTCAGGGGCCATATAGACAGGGGTACCAAGGATCTCACCGGCTCGAGTCATCTGCTGACCATCCGGATCATCGATATGGGCAATCCCAAAGTCTGTTACCTTAAGAATATTTTCAGGAGTACAGATAATATTTGGCGGTTTGATATCACGGTGAATGATCCCTCTTGTATGTGCATAATGGAGGGCCTGGGCTATCTGTATTCCGATATCAACGATGTCGGTCAGGCTTAAATTGCCAGCTTTGACCAGTTGATCCATGGATTGCCCTTCCAGAAATTCCATCGCAATGTAGATGGTGCCGTGATCCTGGCCAATATCATAGACTGTCACTATGCCTGGATGGGAGAGTCGTCCAATGGCGGTAGCTTCTTTGAGAAAACGCTGCACGTAGTCCTCGGTGGTAAGTCGATCTTCACGAAGTACCTTCAGTGCCACCATACGGTTAATCTGAGGGTCATGGGCCTGATAAACCTTACCCATGGCACCTCTACCGAGTTCGGAAACGATTTCATACCTACCGTATTTCATTGCTTATCCTGCTCATTGAGAAAATCGATAACGGTTTCAAGAGGGATTAAAAAACCGATTCCGGTGGATACTCGATGGCGCCCTTTGACAATGGCTACAAAAGCACCATTTTCATCGAACACAGGACTGCCACTGCTGCCTGGTTGAATTTCCATGCTGGCCTGCCATATTGGCTGATTATTTGCCATACGGGGAGGGCCATTGATAAAACCTGAACTGATTGTGCCCCGGAGGCTTACCGGGCATCCTATTGAGAAGACTTTCTCTCCCATCCCTAGCAAGTTGCGCCCCCCTTCGAGTTCGATAAATTGATCTTTATCGGTTGTGATCTGTATGAGAGCCAGGTCACGATCAAAATCGATTTTTACAATATCACCCTTGAAATGGGTGTTTATCGTGGAGATGATGTTGACCTCCTCGTGTTCTTTAAGGTCATGTGCAGTGGATAGAATTAGCCCTTTTCTGTCTATGAAAACTCCGGAAAACTGAACAGTCTCTCCCTGATGATTTGCATTAATACAGGCAACGGTACCAATTTTTTCCAGGATAGTTGCCGGGATTTGCGCTTGCTGCTGGTTCGTTGTGTGGAAGGAGAGTGTATTCTTATCCTTAACGTACTGGAGGAGTTCTTTAAAGTTCTCTTCTCTCTGTGTATCGTTTTCAACATGGACAGTCAGCTTTGTAGTTAGAGGTGAGTGGGGAGTGAGTTCGATAGACCACCCCTGGTTCAGTTGTAAGCTTCGGATATGAATCGGACCACCTGGGGTGGTGATGACCTGGAAGGTGAGGTCATTCTTCTCTAGCCATCGGGAAACGGAATCTCGTGTTGCTGCTATGGAGAGAGGATATTGCTCAATGATTTCAGAAGAGTGAACGGTGTTCGTGGCGGATAGCCATGCTATGGTGAGGAGAAAAAGGAAGGGGAAATATTTGTTCATGGTAAGACTTCCACCAGTACTGCGGTAATATTGTCACGGCCACCATTGGTCTTAGCACGTTCAATAAGCGTGGCAGTTCGTTGCTGCAGCGATTCTCTTCTGAGGAGTATTTTCGTAATAACCTCTTCGGTAACCATATCAGTCAGTCCATCGGAGCAGAGAAGAAAAAGATCTTTTGTCAAATATCGCCCTCGAATAATATCAATTTCCAGTTTCTCTTCAATCCCTACTGCTCTGCTGATTACATTACGTAAACGGTGTGTTCGTGCAGCTTCTTTGGAAATCAAGCCTTGATCCACCTGATTCTGGACAAGCGAATGATCCTTGGTCAGGCGGGTCAGCTTTCCATTGCGAAGGCGGTATGATCTGCTGTCTCCTATATGACCCAGAGCAAAGCCATTATGATGAAAGAGGAGAAGTTCAGCCGTACATCCCATGCCACTGTGGTCTGGGGTGCTAAGAATATGGCTTCTGATTTCCTTATTGGCCGTAAGAAAAATCTTCTTAATCAGAGCCACAGTGTTACTTTCTGATTGATTTCCAGATTGAGGAATTAGTTGAGCAGCTGTATCTGCAAATATTCGACTTGCAATCTCACCGGCGGCTGCACCGCCCATACCGTCAGCAACAAGAAAACAATATGTGTCTTTCTGTATAAAGTAGCTATCTTCATTACTGCTACGATGCAAGCCGATATCAGTCAAGCCGCTGGCTGATAACTTGAGGTTCATTTCCATGCAGCCGAATCCTCTCGATGAGAGTATATAAAAATGAAGCTAATCGTGTTTTCCGTGCGAGCGGATAATGTATTCTTTTTCTATAGTATGAAAAAGACTCCTTAAGTGCGAATTCTATCGAAAAAAAGCTTTAAGATCAATATGATTTTGATATGATATGGAAGAAGAGGGAAATGATCCTTGCACCTGTTTCAGTCCTGACCTTTATGGGTGTAAAGATACCAACCGAATTATCCGTATTGATCTTAACGGAGCAGAAGTATCCGTGTGTACGTGGCAGGAAGGACTGTTTGAGGCGAACGTGAATATGTTATATGTTGAATACCCTATTGTAATAACAAATGAATATCCCAGATAAAAAAGTACAGTTAGTGCATCTGAACGGGCCGTTTAAAGGTGAAATTCAAGATTTCTTTGAATCGGTTATTGTTATTGGGAGACATCCTGATTGCCAGCTGGTCTTTCCGAGTGATTCCACAGCAATTTCACGGAAACATGCTGAAATTAGACGGGAGGGGAACCGCTTCAAGTTTCTGGATTACAGCGCAAATGGTACCCTGATCAATGGTATAGAGCAAAAAGATGTTTTTTTAAAAGATGGTGATGTGCTGATTATTGGTGGAGAGGGAGGGCCAAAGGTCAGTTTTTTGAGTTCAAAAGTTACTCCCGAAGAAAAGGAGGCCATTGCTTCTTCTGGAGATATGAATAGACAGCAGGATCCAAGTGTATCGCTGTCACCGCCTGATAAGGTGCAGACACCTAAAATAGAAGAGTCGCCTGAAAATGTTCCGCTAGCTCAGTCTCTGCAGAAATCACCAGTGATAGAACCTTTGCCATCGTCATCGATGAAAGGTCCTCGAGATTCTGCGCCGATTCCTACAGTTAATAAAAGCTTTATCATCCAGTATGGGGCAACCCTTACCTCCTTTAAGAAGTTACCAATCATCATCGGGAGTGGCAGTGATTGTGACTGTACATTGCAGCATCATGCTCTGCTTGACCACCATGCACAGATTTTCTTCCGGGACAATCAGTACTGGGTGAAAGACCTTACCGGCCGTGGAATGCTGACGGTCAATTTACGACCGGTTCAGTCTGAATCATCGCTTCAGCCAGATACCTGTCTGGCCCTCACACCTCAGGGGCCTAAGTTTCAATTTCTTGGCGAAGGCAGGCTAGCTGAAATTGAGACAACGGAAGAATCGGAAAAGAGACTGGAACCAGTGCAATCAGACAAGTACCAGCAACAGCAATCAAGAGGATCCAGTGTCAAACCATCCGGAGGCGGCAAAAAGCTGTTCTGGATTCTGTTTACTCTGCTGCTTGTACTCGGGATTCCAATAGCAGTCTGGTATTTCCTGTAACTATCTTGTTTTTGAGATCTACTCAAAATGTACCGTGTAACAAATACAATATCTCCGTCAGTTCAAGAATAACTCAGCAAGGAGGCCTGCATGGAACAGATATCTATTCCAGATTTCCCTTTTTCCATTCTTGCACTTGCACCGTTTACTTCAGAAGTAAATCCTGGTGTGACCGTCAAACTTCTTGCAGTTGATCCTTTGGATATTGATCAGGCACTAACTGCGTTGATGCCATCTTTTTTTCTCTCTCTCCCAGTTGCAGAATGTCCTGCCGGTGGGCTTCATCTTCGATTCAGGAAAATGCGCGATTTCACCCCTGACGGTCTTTTGCAGAGTCAACCATATCTTGAGAATTTGCTTGCCGCTCATCGTTTCTGCCTTGAGGCTGAACAGCAAAAGAAGTCTACAGAGGTAATTATTGAAGGAGTTAAGAAGTGGCCTGATCTACCCCCGATCTCACTGACTCAGAAAAAAAAGGACGAGGAAGAAAAAAAGAGTTCCCTGGAGAGTATTTTATCCATGGTGGCTTTGCCGGAAGAAGACAGTTCAGTCAAGGGAGCCACTGCAGGAGGAACTGGATTTTATGGCGCACTGGCCCGTAAAATTCTAGACAGCATCTATACCGATCCAATATTTCGATCCCTTGAGTCCTGCTGGCAGGGTTTGCGATATCTCGGTCGCCATCTTGCTGAGGCTGGTGGTCGTTTGTCAATATTACCGATATCTCATAATAACATTGAAAAAGTCCTGGATGAACAAAGAGAAGAGATCATACTTGATCCTCCTTCTGTCATTCTTGTTGATCAGCCCTTAAGCAGTTCAGAGAGATCCGTGCAAATGATGACTCAGCTCGCTTCCTTTGGCCAGGAGATGCTTGTACCTGTGCTTACCTGGTTGGATGCTTCGTTTTTCCAGATTGAAAATTGGAAGAATCTTGATAGCCTTTCTTTTCTTCCCCACCACTTGGAAAAAGCATCCTTTGCCAGGTATAAAGGTTTGCAGAATTCCGATTTGAGTCGCTGGATAGGGTTGAGCTGCAATCGTTTTGGGACTCGTTTCCCCTATGGGCCTGAGAACCGATCACGCCTTCTTCCTTTCAGGGAAAAGGAGATGCTCTGGCTCTCTTCGGTATGGGGAGTTGCAGCTCTTATGGCTTCCCGCGTAAGGCAAACCGGATGGCCAACGGGTATGGCCTCATCACGGCAGATCTGTCTGGAAGATTTGGCTCTTGCCCTGGAAGGTTCGGTTGAACAAAGTCCGCTTGAGGTACAATGGAGTGAAAGTCGGCTGGAACAGGTTTCCCGTTGCGGCATTATGGCGCTGGCCGGATGGAAGGGAAGGGATAGCGCTTTTCTTGCCGGTGATGTCATGGCCTCGACGGATAGTAGTTTGAGTTATCAGACCTTGCTTTGCAGAGTGAGCCACTTTATCCTCTGGTGTCGGGACAATTGGCAGGAACCTTTGCTGGCAGATGAATTGGCTAGTCGATTGCACACTGCCTTTCAACTGTTTACCAAAAAACAGGGGGAGTATCCTGTTGGTGATTTTGGGGTGGAGTGTCACGATGATAAAGGGGCTATTCAGGTCTTGTTTCGATGGATCCCTTCCAGGCACATTCTCCCCAGCGGACAGGAGATAGTGCTGGAGTTTGGCTGGTAACCCGTTGTTCGGCTCCAGTTTTTTACCACTGAGAGTAAATGAGAATCAGCCGGCCGGGTTTCGCAACTGCTGTTGCAGAAGATCTGGCATATTGTCGATGGCATCCCTGCTGACAATTTCCTGGAAGGCAGGAATACCAGAGAGCTGGGTCACCTCGGTAATAAATTTATCAGGTGGCAGGAAGGTTGATAATGGTGTGCTGATCATAACTGCCGGAAGATTGCCAAGATCTGGTAATTTGTAAATATCTACCTGATAGCGAAGATCTTCAAGCAAGGTCTTCAGATTTGGAAAATGTTCCAGTAGCAGAACTAGACTGAGGTGGCAGATTATGGCCTGGCGCATATCTTCAGTCTGACGAGCCTCCTTGCCACTCAGCATACCTCGCAGACGATCCAGGGGACATTCGCTCTGATAAGAAACGATGAAACGGGTAGGTGAGGTGATGGTAATGGCTTTTGCATCGCTACCATCAATGGTCAGTTCATACTGCAGCGGGGTGCATTCAAGAACATTGGAAATGGCTGGTAGCGGTGGCTGGAGTTTCCTGGGGAGTTGAAATGGTGATTCGCAGAGGGCACTGAAACTTTCCTGCAGTTCTGCAAATGCTTTGTCTGAACCATGGGTCTCCTGTTGAGAGGCACTTTTAATGTAGGTTCCGAGGAGTTTACGTGGAATGAAGAGCGGTCGCAGGGTGCTGAGATGGTCTCTCAGGCGTTGACCCAGAAAGGAGCTGATCTTATCGGTTGCCTGTCGGAGTTCAAGGAATTCCTGGCTGTCCAGATCGGTGCGGGGAATGTTGAGTTCAGTCATAGTATTTTCTCTTTTGTGTTGTAGGCTATTGTAATGAAACAATAAATGCCTCGGTTTCCTCTTCAGAAGAGTAAGGGCAGAACATTATTTTTTTCGGTGACCCTGCAACCTTTAGATAATAGGAACTGGACGAATCGATTTCATTTTGCACTCCCCAGGCCGTAAACTTTTGATCACCCATTGTTATTTCCAAGCCCTGCTGCGGGTAGTTGAGGACTGTCTTTTCAGGGAGTTGACCAGCTGGACCGACAGCGTGGAGTTTGATTTCACCATCGCTGACCCCAAAAATTGCACCCTTCCAGTTCCCTTTTAAGGGGCCCACTTCAAACCATTGACCGATGTTGGGGATGCCATAGACATCCATCCTGTACTCTGACTGGATCTTGTGCAGCGGCGTATGGACGATGGCTATCAGCTTGGCTGCGTAGGATTCGTTTGCAAGTGGTAAAATCTTTACATTGGCGAAGGGTGTAGGCAGGGTGTCTGGCTGTATAGTATCTTCTCCGATTTGGAGAATAACAATAGGAAAGTCCTGGCCCCGTTCTGCCTGCACTCCAAGAGCCAGCATTGCCAGTCCGTAACGGAAGCTTGGCTGCTGAAGACTTTCAGCTGAAGTTACTAGCAGCCACATGGAAACATTGTGATCGACCAATTGCTTACGGGGTGCTGCCCAGGCCATTTTGTCGAGGTCATCTGTAAAGAAGTGACCATCTGCAGCGAGGCCATAGCTCTGCAGTTTGCCCATAACCGACTGAACCGTTTCCTGGGAACAGTTGAATGCACTGAGCCATATTTTTTTCTGCATGGTATTCCTATTTTGCCGCAATAATGAGCGGATTGTCAAAATCAAAGCCAAAGAGACCGGGGTTTTCTCCAATCACTGCCGCTGAAAAAATGTAGAACACATAGTCATAGGTTTGTTCGGGTATTTTATCACGATACTGTTTAAAAAACTGCCAGAAATTACGTTCTTTTGGATTATTCGGCATATCTCTCACAAGTTGAATAACGCGGTTTTCTCCCCAGTTGTACGAGGCCATTACCAATAGCCCGGAGGCCTGAGCATCGGTATCGTAAATTTTTCGCAGGTACTTTGCTGCGGCCACGGTTGATTTGGCAAAATTATGCCGCTCGTCAAGGGGATCTACCTTTCGTTGCTTAAAAAGGGGACCTGTTTGCAGGCCATATCGAGAGCCGGTTTCAGGAATGAATTGCCACATACCTTTGGCAATACCCCAGCGGGTTTTAGGGCCCAGGGCATTTACGTTAAAATTACTTTCCTGCAGAGCCAGATAAAAGAACTGTGGTGGGAGAAAATAATAGCGCATGGTTCTGGCAATTGGAGAAGTGTAGCCATTGTTTTCTGCGCGTTCCAGGGCGTTAACAAGACGGCTGCTTGACTGCCACTTCTTGATGTAGCGTATGACTTCACTGGTAAAGTCAGCAGGAACAAATATTTCACATTCACCAAAAATTCTCGCAGTTTTTAGAATTGCCTCTTCCTGGGGACTGATATTTTTATAGATCCCGAGAGTGTCGACAAATTCGCTATAGCTGTTTTCCAACTCTCTTGCCTGCTGTTTATAATATTCTACCCTGGCAATGGTAGCAGTGTCATCACTGTCTCGTGCTGTTTGAAGAACATCTGCAAACTCTACTTCCAGTCCTTTCATGGTATAGAAGATTTCAGCAGCGAGTTTTTTTTGTTTCTCAACCTGCAGATGCATGTAGATGGCAACTGAGCCAGCAATACAAAAAAGGCAGGTAACCAGGCCAATGATGATACCATACTTTCTTTTCTGTTTTTTCTGAACCTGGGCAAAGGCACGTCTAACCATTATGGTGTGCTCACCTGCGTCCCCGTCATCCTTATCACCGAAATAATGTTCCTGATAGTGGGACATGGATCGTGGAGTTCCAGGCTTTTTAGTTTCCTGGAAAGGCTGGTCAACCGACAGTGTAAGGAGTGGCCCGTTTCTTCCCAGTTCAATCCTGGTCAGTTTTTTAATGGCAATGCGATTAACCCGGTTACCGTCAACAAAAATACCATTGGCACTATTACAGTCTTGAATCCACCAGGTGTCTGCCAGAAAAATTACCTCGGCATGGTGGCGACTGACTACCGGATCGGTAATAGCTATATCACAGTCGGGATCACGACCGACACGAAAAGAGGAGGAAAATGCGCGTTCTGCAAACTGTCCGGCTGGCCATGTTGCTGAGACTAAAACAGCTGGAGGTGACGAATTCTGCCCGTTATTTTCCAGCCTTTGAATCATATCAATTGATTAGGGTGCTAACAAAAGGACTTTGGTTTGGCTGGGTACTATCCTCATACCAGGAACATTTGTACCATTCTGCAGAGTTGGACTTGTCAGCCGTGTCGCTGGTTTTCCCTGGAAAAGCACGGTAAACGATCCTGCTAGATGCCGTGAAGGCCCCATGACTCTGCCAGAGGCTACTCCCATGGAGACACCTGCATTGTCACCATTGGTCATGGGGGTGACCGTTCCCATGTTATGAGCTGGCATTCCCATGATAAGAATTTTCGTACATGCGGTACCAGGATTTGCTGTGGGTCCCATTGCAATATTCGGATAAGGAATAGGTACAGGCGCAGGTGCTGGTGGAGCAGGGGTTAAACAAACGTCAGGAAAAGCAAAATCCTGACCCATCATTTGTGAATTGGCAAACATTATTATCCTCCTCTAACCCATATGGATCATTTTCCCATCAATCTTTATATTTTCTTTTGCAGTAACAACAGAATATTTGCCACGTAAGGACATCAGTCTTTCTGCATTGTAATCGATCTTACCAGCCTTAAGCTGATCAATATCTTCCACCTCACGGTAAGATCTTTTAACCTTTTGCCGCAAACAATCAAAAATTGATTCCATCTTTCCAGCCATCAATTTAACCAGGGCAACTTTACCCTCAAGGAAATTTCCAATATAGGATAAATGAGATATACTACACTCACTCTGCTCAGCCACTACCTGAAGATTTGTAGAGACAATGCGAATCTGTGATGGACTGGTTACATTCACCCCCTGCTTACCTGCCAATTGCAGATTTCCATTTGGAGATAGCAGCTCAGTGTCGCCGTCAAAGAGAAGACGATTTCTGGTACTTTTTGTTCTCTCAAGTACAGATAATATATAACACTCACCAGCAGATGAACTTACCACTAGAACTTTGTCTTCAACTTCAGGATACAGTAAGCAACCAGCCGCTTTTTGTGCCCGATATCGGGAATCACCAACAGCTACCCAAAAACACTCTCTTTCAATTTCTACAACAACACCCATTTCCTGGAACATAGTAGGATCTTGTTCCTGTCTCGCAAGGTTATCCATTTGTTTTTCCTTTATATGTTGAAAGTATACTATAAGGTTGGGCTCCATTGTTCAGCAGCTGCCAGTTCAGGATCTGTTCCTACAATCGTTCCTTTGTTAACACCAGTCCAGATGGCCTGATGTTGTAGAGTCTGGTGAAATTTTGTTCGAGTCACATCAGCTCTGCTCATGTCAGCGTCGCTAATGTCTGCGTGGGAAAAATCACAGTAAGTAAGGTTTGCACCAATAAACCGTGATGATCGACAAAGAGCATTGTTGAAAATAGCACATTCAAGTTGTGTATTGCTCAGGTTGGCAAGCCGTAGATTTGCACCATCAAAGCAGCTTTGGATTAGCCGGGCATTTTGAAGGCTCGCCTGTTCCATCATGGCGTTCATAAATATTGCATATTGTCCCTGGACATTGTCAAAACAGGTTTGACGCAGGGTGGCATCCATAAAGTTGGTTTGAGTGATGTTTGCTCCAGTCAGATTTGCCAGTGAAAGATCTGCCCCTTTGAGCATTGCCCTGGAGAAATCAATTTCCCGAAGATCTTTCCCGCTAAGATCAGAATTCATGAGAAAAGATTGAATAAAGCGGGCACCTTTAAGTTCAGTGCGGGTCAGGTCGGCTCCCAAAAAAACTGTCTGTTCACAATTGGCCTTACTGAGACAAATTCCATCTGTCTCGCATTCTATAAGGGCAGCCTTGAAGAGGGTGCTGCTTTTAAAGTTGGCATCAACAAGAGAACATTGATAGAAAACAGTATCTGTGCAGTCAGAGTTTTGAAAGGACACTTCACTGGCCTGGGTTTCTGCAAATTTCGCATCTGTGAGGATGCAATTGTCAAAACACACCTTATCGGTCTTACATCTGTTGAAAATTGTTTCACATAGCACAGCGCCACTGCAATCTGCTCCAGAAAAATCAGATTCATTAAAGATAGATTCGGTGAAAATTGTACCTGACATATTCGCCCCGGCAAAATTCACTTGTTCAAAAATCCCACCACCAAGTTCAAGTTTAGACAGGTCTTTACCGGAGAAGTCTCTCCCACTAATGACTTCTCCTTTTTTGATTTTTGCTACCAGTTTTGAAGGTGTCATTTACTTGTGCTCATAGTATTGTCTGGCCAATATTGGCCTGTTCAATTCTAGCATTGCTGAAATCAGTGTGTAAAAGGTCAGCTGCAAAAAGATTGGATCCGCGAAGGTCAGTTCCTGTGAGATTAGCCATTTGTAAAGAACCTTCAAAAAGGTTGATTGAAACCATGTAGGCTCTGCTTAAATCGGCATTCATAAATTGAGTTTGTTTGGCGATAGCTCGGTAGAACCTACTGTTTTCGAGTTTGGTTTCACTCAAATCGGCATTACTTAAATCAGCCTCGGTAAACATTGCTCCTGTGAAATCACCGCCACGAAGATTTGCATTAATAAGTTTACAGAAGGAAAAATCAGCATCTCTAAAGCTGATCTCCACGGAAGCACTGACACCTGTTAGATCAGCCTGGTGGAATATTGCCCCATCCCCCTGGCATTGTACAATAGTTGTGTTGCATAAGCTGGCTTTGGAAAAATTGACCCTGTGCAGCTTAGTTTGAATAAAAAGCGCCTCACTGATATTACTTTCTGAAAAATCGGCACCCTCAAGTTTGCTTTCAATGAATTGTCCTTTGGAAATGTCTGCGCGGTTCAGGTTGGCATTCAATCCTTCACATTGCATAAAATCAGCCTCTTTAAGGCTTGCCCCGTGAAATTGCGCCCCTTCCATGTTGGCTTTAAAAAGAACGGCATTGTCCATGGAGCAGTTGCTGAAGCTTGCACCTGTGAGATTTGCGTCACCAAGATTCACCGCATCCATTTTGGACATATCACACACAGCATGAGCCATATTGGCACGGGCCAGCATACAGTTTTTAAGATTGGCTCCCTTCAGTTGCGTATTGCTGAGGTCAGCACCTTCAAGGAAGCAATTTTCAAGATCAATGCCATCAAGATTCATACCCGAAAGATTGACACCGGTAAAATCCATTCCGTTCATTGGTTCATTTTTTGAAAAATATTTCAGAAGAGTGGCACGATTTTCCTCATTTTTCCTGTTTGAATATACTGTAGCAGGATTATGGTGGCCATATTGGCGGTAAAGATCATTGAATTGCTGCTCAGTCTGTTTCAGCTGGTTCTCCTTTTCTTTGGTGAGCCTGCCAAATTTGCGAAGATCTGCACTTATTTCATCAGAAGAAAACTGTATTCGTCCACCATTTTTTTTCTGGTCATCCTGTGCCAGTTTCTCATGATCCAATCCCATGGATTCAGACATTTCCCGACATTCTTTTTTCATCGCCTCTTGTTTATCCTGCATATCCTTGAGAGATTTTTCAACAAGAAGATCCAAATTGTCTAAATCGTCCAAACCACTGTTTTGAGCAGTAAGTGTTGTCTTGTGGTCAAAGGTGTTTCCGGTAGTGAAACCAAGATCATTAAATTCCTTTTTTGATCTTTCAGCCTCAAGTTTGATTTTTTCCTGCAGGTGTTTTTCAAAAAGACTTTGCTTCTTATCCTTTATTGTTTCATTGACAAGTTCCTGAAGCCCTGACACATCATCGTCAGGAATAAGATCGTTCTCCTTGAGCGCGTACAGGTGACCCTTTTCAGGATCAAGCCTTCTTTCCAGGGCAGCTAAATAATGGTTTTTGCTTCTGGGTGTATCGGTCTCCCGCTCATAGGCCACAAGTATTTCGGAAATATCTCTGGCCTGGTTATCCGAGACATCATGGGAACCGCGGTGTATGAGTATCCCTTTTTCAAGATGGGGAAAGAGAAGAACCGTATCAAGGACCAGTGGGATTTCCGAAAACCTCAAACTGTCTTCAACACTTTGATTGACAAAACACCGCGGATGAATTCCCGGGAGTCTTGATTGAAGGGATGATCGTTCAGGGTGCATGTTTTCACAGCTGAATTCTTCATTACCAATTAAAAAACCCTCGAATTGCTGGTCCAATGGAGCTGCATTGAAAAACGTTGGATCAAAATCCTTTGCAAATCCTGGAAACAGTTCTTTGAGCCATTTCTGATCATAGGTTCCGGTTTTTGCGTATCGTTGGGGCCAGGTAAGTTCGTAGCCTTGAAATCCTGCGGGTTCAATCTGGTCAGTTGGAAGAAGAAGGGGCTGCCGTGGGTCAATGATATTGGGTAAGGGATAGGAGGTTTTATCCAATTGATCCATAGAGGGAATATAGCCTTTACCCAGTGGGTTTTTGGCATACTCTGGACCTCCAAAAGAATTCTGATAGCTAATTGGTAAAGAGAGTATTTCCTGTGGATCACTGATTTCCCAGCGGGTGTTGCGTTTTCTCCATTCACGATCACCGAAGATATTTAATTCTTTGTCCAAATTTCCCAGCTTGACTCTTACAGTACCAGCCTGAACACTTTTTCCAGTCGGTGAGTAAAATCCGCCATGGATCAAGACCTCGGCTCTTTTCTTTGGCATACCAAGATCGAATAAGGTTTCAGGACCAATCTCTTCCTGCAGCATTTTCCAGAGATCAATCTCATTTTCTATCTTACCTGATGGGTAAAAAGAAAAGAGAGATATTACGGTGGAAACGAATACCTGTTTTTTATTATTCTCATAAACCTTATAGAGTAAGCTCAGTTTGAGCGGCTTAATTACTTTCATGAGAACCTAACTGAATATTTTAATACCGCATTTTTCCAATGCTATGGCACCATATTTTTGGATAAGAGCATTGCCGTCTTTTAGATCCATTGCTCCTTTGCCAAATCTCAAGCCATAGTTAATTTCTCCTATAATAGCTGAGCAGGTGACAAATTTGGCACCAACAAAATTTTCCATTGCTGTGCCGATGGTGAGGGTGTAGTCCTCTGCAAAATGTATCGTCTGAACACTCCCACTGGATATTGCCCGTGTCAACCCGTTACTATGGCCGGTATGATTCCCCCCGACATCAATATGACGATCGCCTGTTACTGTGTATTTATCATTTCCTCCTACAGAAAATTCTCTGTTTTGGTCGACACTATAAAACTGATTTCCTGTAACAGAGAAATCTTCAACGCCATCGACAATCTCAATCCTATCACCATTGCAATTAATGAGATCTCCACCTCCAATAATATCAGTTCGTCCTCCACTTTCTATGGTAATATTCTGTCCTTGTCCAATGGTGACATTTTGCATCTGATTAATTTCGACATTCTCTTCTCCGGTAACCTCAACTTTGCGATTTCCATCAACATAAATATATTGTTTGTCAGAACCTGCACCAAACGCAAAAGTTGAAGTACCTACGGTTTTATTTTCACTTCCTGCAATTCCAATGTATTTACTGCCACCAACGGTTTCATCAGAGTTTTCATCGCATTCCGAAACCATTGTCCCATCCGTATGCAAATAAATATTACCGGCATTAACTGCCCCTAATGACACAATGGATCCTTTAGTTGGTGATGACATATGGATCTGTTGCCCACCGTTGGAATCTTCAATCCGGATTTGATTTCCACCTGCGGTACGAATCATTGACTGAGTCTGGTTAGAGCCTGTTACCGGGCTGCCAGTCTCAGGATTGGGAACGGTTCCGGAAATGATGGGTCGATCCGGATCTCCATCAATAAAGGTCAGCAGTACCTCGGTTCCCTTGTGCAGTGGAAAATGCATGCCATAGTCAGCACCGGCATAGGGCTGTGCCATTCGCACCCACCGAGAAGCCTTTCCATCTGCAGAATCGCTTTGATCAAAGGGGAGTTTTATCTTATAGCGACCTTCGTCATCAATTTCAGCATACTCACCATCTCCACCCGCATCAACGGTACCGTTAAGCGTCCCCTTCAATTTGGGCTTTTCCGCCAACCTTTCTGGCCTGAATTGGGCGTCTGCTGGGATACAGGTGAAATTATTAAAATAAGATGGGCCCTGCATATCAGTTTCTTCGACCGTATCACCGGTTCCGGTCAGGTAGGTGGACTGTACTCCCTGATGAGAGAGTTCTGTTATCAGATAACGCTGATTATAGGAGTCCCTGTAGTGGTCGTGCATCTCAAAAATATAACCGGCAAGAAAAGGTGGTACGGTCCCTTCACCATAAAATATAGCCTCACGGCAGAGGATCTCTTCAGCACGTATTCGGGCTAAGGCATTTCCCTCCTCCGGTGTTTTGAAATGTTCTCCATAAATATAGACATGACCACGCCCCTCTGTGTCCACATCTGCCTCTCCCTTGAGATCAAGAGAAGGCTTGCGATAGTTGTAGTCTTTCAGAATGACTTTTTTAGGCAACAGATGCTGATGGCAGGTGAATTCGCGAACCTGCTCAGTGGTGGAAGGAGAGAGAGAATCCGGTGGTGAATACCGGATTGATTCTCCGGAAGGGATATCTTCGTGAGCAGTGGAGGCATCTGCAATAATCAGTTTTTCTGCATCATCACCCTGTTGAAAATAATAATAGATTCCTTCCCGTTCCATCCATCGGGAAATAAAATTAAAATCACTTTCGTTATACTGGCAGATGTACTCCCATGGAGCATAGTTACCAGTCAGTTTTAATTCATAATCATGAGTGGTAAGACCGGTTTGTTTGAGCACCTCTTCGATGATATCGGGAATACTTTTATCGAGAAAGAGCTGGTTTTCAAGGTATTGGTCGGAAATCCATAGTCGTGGAACCAGTATGGCTCGAAAATAAATATGTCCGGAATACTCATGCAACTGCTCAAAGCGGGATAGAATGCCATGAAAGACTCGAAGCTCTTCCCCGTTTTTCTCAATTCTTAATTTTACCGGATTTTTCAACACCTCTTTTAAGTTTATATCAGGGTCATCGGCATAAAGAGTTATGTCAAATTCATACAGTTTAGAGATTGCCTCTGTACCGTTAAATTCAGCAACAGTAAAGGTGTCGTCCGGCTGAGATGTGGAAGTGAAAATAAATCTAATGTTTTCCTCAACTGGCATTAGTCATTCCCTCCAAATTGTATAGCAAAGTTACCATCTTGATCCATATCGAGGTGAACACTTGCAGGCATCGCCTCAGCACTCATGAAGGTGAGAATTTCTTTGGACATTTGTGGTAAAACCGTGCCATTCATGATGTGATCAATATTTCTTGCCCCGGTTTCCACTTCAGTACACCTGGCCGCGATCTGTTTAATAACCTCTTCGCTGTAGGTTAATTTCATCTTGTGAGTCTCGGCCAATCGTTTAACCAGCTTGTTTAGTTTTAATTTTACAATATCACTTAAGATGTCCTGCGGTAAAGTCATATAGGGAACCACCGTCATTCGTGCAAGGAGGGCAGGCTTGAAATGATTGCTCAAAATAGGCCGAACGGCATTCATAATGACCTCTGGCGGCAGATCAGCGTCGCCGGTGGTCATTTCGGTGATGACATCGGTTGCCAGATTGGAGGTGAGAAAAATAATAGTATTTTTGAAATCGATTTCTCTTCCTTCACCATCGGAGAGTGAGCCTTTATCAAAAACCTGATAAAAGAGATTCATCACCTCAAGATTGGCCTTTTCAACTTCATCCAGAAGAACTATTGAATAGGGACGCTGGCGAACGGCTTCGGTGAGCACACCTCCTTCACCATAGCCGACATATCCTGGAGGTGAACCTACCAGTCGACTCAGGGTATGGCGTTCCTGAAATTCACTCATGTTAATGGAGGTTACAAATCGCTCCCCTCCAAGGATCAGATCGGCCAGAGCCAGGGCTGTCTCAGTCTTGCCGACTCCACTTGGTCCAACCAGTAAAAATATTCCAAGAGGCTGATTCGGATCTTTAAGTCCTGATTTTGCAGCTTTGATTACTTCAGCAATCGCTGCAAGACCGTGATCCTGTCCCTTGATGCGATCCTTCATCTTTTCTTCAAGGTTTACTATATTTGAAGCCTGATCACGCATGACACTACCGAGCGGGACACCTGTCCAATCCGATACAACTTTGGAAACGATATCCGGATCAACTTCTATGCGAACCAGGGACTCATCTTTCTGGATAGACTTAAATTCTTCTGTCAGTGTTACAAGTTCTTTTTCAAGTTGCGGAATTATCTCTTTGTTCTCAGGTTCTTCAAGGGTAGCGGCTTCCTTGAGTTTGAAAAGCTCTTTTCGTGAATTTATTAATCTACCAGCCACTTCTTGCTCGGTTTTCCACTGCAGGATAAGGGCTTCCAGTTGTTTGCCAAGATCCGCTATTTTGGCCACGATTTCTGAAAAACGTTCTTCGTCTATCGCAAAACCATGAAGCTGATCTCTTTCCATGGCCTTTTTCTCACGTTCCAGGGCCTGGACACTCCGTTCTCTGTCCTCAATTACATCGGGTTTAGCGGTGAGAAGCACCTTGACCCGGGCGGCACTGGTATCGAGCAGATCTACAGCCTTATCAGGCAACTGCCTGCCGGAAATATAGCGACTGGAAAGTTCGGCTGCTGCAATAATAGCGTCATCACGGACTATTACCCCATGAGCCTCTTCGTACTTTTGTTTTAAACCACGCAGGATAAGGATGGCTGTTTCAGTGGAAGGTTCTTCAAGTTTAACAAGTTGAAATCTTCTGGCAAGGGCCGGGTCCTTCTCGAAATATTTCTTGTATTCAGACCAGGTTGTGGCGGCAACTGTCCGTAATTCGCCTCTGGCTAAAGCCGGTTTGAGGAGGTTCGCAGCATCGCTTTGTCCAGCAGCACCACCGGCACCAATCAGGGTATGAGCTTCGTCGATAAAGAGGATGATCGGCTTTGGTGATGCCTTGATCTCGTTAATAACTGATTTGAGGCGATTCTCAAATTCTCCTTTGACTCCGGCGCCTGCCTGAAGAAGTCCCATGTCAAGGCCGAGAATAGATACATTTTCAAGGAGATCAGGTACGTCTCCTTCAACTATCCTCAGGGCAAGGCCTTCAACGACTGCAGTTTTACCAACACCTGCTTCTCCGACCACAATGGGATTGTTTTTTCTTCTTCTTGCAAGGATATCAACCATTTGTCGTATTTCAAGATCTCTTCCAAAAACCGGGTCGATCTCACCGTCTTTAGCTTTCGCGGTAAAATCTACACAAAATTTTCCAAGTGCCGTGGAGTCTCTGGGGCCTGAAACCTCCTTACTCTCTCCTGCCTCACCTGGAGCAGGCTGTTCAATGGATGGTTTAACAATATCCCAGAATTCACTCTTGAGTCCATCAAACGATATACCATTCAATTGATCAAGAAATTGTCCTGCACCAAAGCGGGATGGATTGTTGACCAGGGTTAGCAGCAGTACTCCCGATCGAAGTCCGTTTTCATCAAGATCCACCGAGGCAATCAGCCAGGACTCCTGAAACCATTCCATCAACAGTGGAGAAAAAACGGGTTTGGCAGCATTTCCGGTTTTGAATTCTTCAAGGGCATGATCAATACCTTTACTGAATTTTCCGGGATCTATATCATAATGACGTAAAATAAGGGGAAGATCAGACTGATCTTCTTCAAGGAGTTTGGAAAGAAAATGCTCAAGGGTTACCTCATAATGGCTCCGTGAAACACACAGGCCGGCTGCGGCCTCAAGACAACGGGTACAAAAAGGATTTAAGCGCCCTAATAGCGATTTAATGTCTACGGTCAGCATGGTTCTCTCCGATTGTTGTTAGTAATGGAATATAAGTTATCTTTGAGGATAAAACAGGTTACTTTTTTCTCCGATCTCTTCTCCAGAAAACAGCCAGCTGTCAAGACCAAGGCCCGACCATTGTTCGCCTCCAAGACAGACTGTTTTGGCCTGTCGACCCGCCATGGTTACCTTAATGTCGTAATCAAGAGGATCACTGACGAAGAGGTCTGTCAGCATGACAACCTTATTATACAAGGCGCTGCCGGGGAGAAATGCTCTATATTCTGGTTCATCAAGTGGTCCTATTTCTATACGAAACCGACCCATTCGATCTCCAATCTCTTCTCCAAGAAAGCTGTCACAGCCAAGGGCGACAACAGATGCACCAAGCTGAATTCTCTGATCTTCAGGAATTTTCGCTTTTCGTTCCAGGCAGGAGAGAATGTCAACGGGAAGATTTAAAGCGTCGGAAAGCAGGGTTTTCAGGCCTAAGGCTGATCTTGGGGCCTGACTGAACAATCCGGCATATCGAAGTAAATCCTTGGGGTTTTGAATATTTTTTCGGAATTCCGGTTCTCCCAAACCCAGTAAGCAAAAAAGACGCTCCAGATGGGAATTCTCCTCTTCCTCACTGATTTGTTGAAACTGCCGATACTTCAACCAGCTTTGGAAAAAGAGGAGATAGAGTCTTTGGTGAATGATATCGAGGAAATCACGGCTGGCAGATGTGTCTTCTGAGGCCTCATCCAACAGCTCCTCACTGTAAAAGGTTGGCAGGGGAGATGAGGACCCGTATAAACTTAAAAAATTAGTTTTTATTTTGAACGTACTCTTGTCATTCTGATCACAATGTTCTTCGATCGATTCAATATCACTTGCAGGAAAACCAAGGGATAAATGGGGGACAATCCGGATTTGATTATGTTGGTAGGGGGCTGCTTTACTCTCAGAGGACGGAGAATCAAGATAAAGGCGGAGCAGTCTAATGACCTGAAAAAAAGAAAAGTTCTCTCCTTCTTTCAGTAAGGACAACTTGACATCTAGCTTTAAATCAGGGGACGTTCCCCTATCCGTGCCGGCCATGAAATGATTTCTCCTCTCAAACTTTCTTTAAGGGTGAACCTGGTAAAGGAATTAAAAGTTGAATATACTGCAAGAAATTCGTTGAGGATTGAAGCAAAAAGATAGAGATCACCTTGACTTGCAAAGTGATCATAACGGGCCTCCATATGAATTTCCCTCCCCCGCATCATAAGACCGTTTACTAGCCTGTCTCCAGGGGTGGAACTGATCTTCTGCAGACCATCTATTCGCTTCTGATTGGCTAGTAAAGTCGTTCTGTCTTTAGTGTCAGGAAAAAGGTACAGGCCGAGTAATGTCTTTAAATTTTTAATATCAGCAAGTGAAGTGTAATTCAGGGACAGATGTCCGAGAAGTCTCCAGAGGAGGTTTTTCTCCAGAGGTGGCTGAGCCCCGGATGTGGGTGGACTTATATTGGAAAAGGTGATGAATTCAGGAGTTGAGCTTGTGGGCTGTGATATGTCACCAACCTGGATACTGTCGGGAAGATCACCATTGGTGCACGTCAGTTCGATGCTAAGAGTCTCAGGAAGTGGTGGGCCATCTTTTTTAGGGTAACTTACAGAAATATAGGTGTCGGTCACCCTGCGTGATGGCGATTTCCTTTTACTTGTATTGTAAACAGGGCCAGATGCACCGTTTCGATTAAAGTGGTCAAAATGTTGATATTCCCTTGCTGTTGCAGTTCCCTGGATGTAACCGGTTACCCTGTCCACCGAGTACACCTGGAAATGAGTTAAATTTGATGCAGCGGGCCGAACACGGTATTCGCTCATCCGGTGATCAAGACGGACGGGGTCTGCTTCATGCTTAAAAAGATTGAGTACAGGAGTGGCAAAAAGAATGAAATCTTTTGTACGGATTCTTGGTATTTGAAAAGGAATGTCGTTTAACTCAAAAATAATCTCAAATTGTGTTCCTTCTCCGCGATTGAACCATTTTTCAAGCCCGGTGAGATTAAGAAAAAGAAAATTCTCAGGGAGAGTGAAATATTCCTGAAGAATTCGGTATCCAGGAAAAGAGTTGCCGGGATAGGGCAAGACGCCATCTGCCATATTGAATCCCACAGGTTGCAGATGTTCTTTAGTTAAGGAAAATTCGGAGTCCTGATCTTTCGCCTTAATAATTATACGACGTAGATAATGACGAAGGATAAAATATTTGTCACTGGCAGAAGAGTAGTCACCCGCCAGATGAAATTGTAAATTTTTTAGCTGAAGATTGTTGAGAGCTCCACCCTTTGTTTGAAGTGTGACCCGGATGGAGGAAGCCATTCCTGGGGTTTCCACAAAAGCGACATCCGTGATCGCTATCGGTTGTACCTCAACATCAAAACAGGTTTGAAAGAGGCAGGTTGTTCCGGCAACGGGGACCGAGGCCAGTTGGACACCTTTTTTTATTTTTAAGGCCTGTTTAAGTGAAGATTTGGGCTGGAAGGCGACAATGGCAGCGGAAGGTAATGGTCTAAGGTAATGCGGCCATATCAGATGAATGAGATCGTGGATGATTTCGGGAAAATCGTCATCAAGTTTTTCCCGGATGAGGCCGGTCAGAAAAGCTACTCCTTCCAGCAGTCGTTCGACATCGGGATCAGCAGAGGAACCGCTCAACATCGATGCTATGGAAGGGTGCGTTTCAGCAAATTCTGCCCCAAGATCACGCAAGGCAGCAAGTTCCTGAAGGTAGTAGTGATTGAGCATTGCGTATCTTCTGGTTATTTTTTTATGCTTATCTGACCATCGGAATTTAAAAGACTTTCAAAAAGTACTGAGGTATTGGAACCTGAGGTGGCAAGTTTTGCAAAAATCTGAAACTTCACAGCAAGACGATCTTCTTCCTGGGGGGTAAAGGCTACCCGCACGGCTCGCAGTCGTGGTTCGTACTGGGTAATTGTCTGTCTGATTGCCCTTTCAAAGCCTCGGAGTGACTGAGGGTATTCAGTAAGAAATTCAGTGAAATCAGGGGTTCCGTATTCTTCAGAAATCAGGACATTTCCCTGCCGGGTATTGAGGATCTGTTTCAGGTGGTCCTGGATGGAGTCGATCACCTTCAACGGATCCTCACTTTCCCGACGGAGAGGGTCATGCTCCCTCTGCCGGATACGCTCTAATAACCTGGCTTCCCGCATGATTCAGTTATCCCGTGTCATCTATACATTCAGGATGAGATTCCTGAACATCAGACCATTGGAGCTTCCCAATCATCTTCAGCCGTAATGCCACCATCTTCCCAGGTCCATATTATTTTTTGATAACAAAAAGAGACGTGCTCTCTTTCTTTGTGCTGCATATTTTCAGGATATTTGTTGTTAAGCATCTCCTGACGTATTTTAGAGATGGACGCATTTTCCAGTTGGATGGTGTAGTGCTGTACTTCCTTGCCGGTTGAGGAAGGTTGCCAACACCGAAGCTCAAGGCTGGTTATGTTTTCATTATTGACCATGGCTGAATAAATAAGAGGACTTGACTTATCCACCTCTTTGACAAGGGTGAGCGGGCCATGTTGTCTCTTTCCGGTGGGAAGTCCAGAGGCTGCATCTCTTGGCGAAGATATTTCCTGATCAAAAGCAATTATAGCGATCATATCTTCACGACCTGCCTGGGTTACAGATCCTTTAATCTCGCCCTGAGTCTCTCCGGTAAGCTTGAGGTATGCATTTAATGCCATTTGTCTGTCTCCTTAAGTTGTAATTTGATAAGTGTTCAGCGGATGGAACAGTCTCAATTGAATTATCAAGAACATGGCTGTGCTATTTTTTGTCAAGTTTCCCAACCAGTGATAAAGTAAAAGATGCCCCCATATATTTGAAATGTGGGCGTACTTTCAGACCGACTTTGTACCAACCAGGTTCACCTTCCACGGAATCTACTGTTACTTCCGCCATTCTAAGTGGTCTGCGACTTCTGGCACTTGCCGAAGGGTTGTCCATTTCTGTAACATACTGACTGATCCACTTATTCAGCTCCATTTCAAGGTCGCTTCTTTCCTTCCAGGAACCAATATTTTCTCTCTGCAAAACCTTGAGATAATGGGCCAGGCGGTTGATCACAAACATATAGGGCAACTGCAGGCCAAGTTTGTAGTTGAGCTCTGCCTCTTTACCTTCCTTTGAAATTCCGAAATTTTTGGCTTTTTGAACAGAATTAGCAGAGAAAAAGGCTGCATTATCGCTATTTTTTCTCATAGTAAGGCCGATAAAACCTTCTTCTGCCAGTTCAAATTCCTTTCGTTCCGAAACCAGTACTTCGGTAGGAATTTTCGTTTGGGTTGCACCCATGGCATTATATTGGTGAAGTTTTAAATCTTCGACGGTGCCACCGCCTTGAGGGCCGATAATGTTAGCACACCAGCGATATTTGGCAAAACTGTCGGTGAGTCTTGTGGCAAAGGCAAAAGCCGCGTTGCCCCAGAGATATTTACCATGATTACCAACAACATTTTCTTCATATTCAAAGGTTTTGATAGGGTCACTTTCTGCACCATAGGGCAAGCGCAGGAGAAAACGTGGCATGGTCAGTCCGATATATCTCGCATCTTCTGATTCGCGGAAGGACTGCCATTTGAGATATTTGGGTCCCTCAAAGATCGATTTGAGATCTTTCAAATTGGGGAGTTCATTAAAATCTTCAATATCGAAAAATTGAGGGCCAGCTGCGGCGATAAATGGGGCATGAGCCATTGCAGCAACGCTTGCAATGGATTGAAGGAGCTTAATATCCTGAGGGCCTGGACCAAAGTCATAATTGCCAATCATGGCGGCGTAGGGTTGGCCACCAAATTGCCCATATTCCGCTGTATAAGCTGTTTTGTAGAGGCCGGATTTTGCAATTTCAGGAGAGTCCTCAAAATCATCAAGCAAGTCTTCTTTGCTGATATTAACTATCTCGAGTTTGATGTTTTCACGGAAATCTGTATTGTCAACCATGTACTTCATGGAACGCCAGGCAGATTCGAGCTTTTGAAAATCTTCATGATGGAGGATGGCATCAACCTGTAGACCGACTTTCTTGTCTATTTCGGCGATCATTTCATCAACCACGGCTTTAGTGACTTTATCAACACCTTTACCGGGTTCGATCAACTGGGCGATAAGCGCCTCTACACCTTTTTTTGCCATGCCATAAGCTTCATCGGCAGGCTTAAGCTTTGTTGCCTGGGTAATCTCTTCAAGAAGGGATGTCGTTTCCTCTACTATCTGCTCCCTGCCCTGAGCATTTTGTTCTTGTTCTTCGGCCATGGTTCTCTCCTATTTATCCTCGACACCGAGTTCTTTCAGCAGTTGATCTTTGGACTCGTCATCCTTCACAAGGCTTTGGATTTTCTTCCGAAATTCAGGTACATTTGACAGAGGTCCTTTTAACGCGGTCAGGGCCTGGCGAAGTTCCATGAGTTTTTTTAGTTCAGGACTGTTTTGGGCTATGGCATCTGGGGAAAAATCTTTCAGTGATTCAAATGCCAGTTTAACAGCAAGTTCTTCGTCAGGATCATCCGATAATTTATTTGGTACCGTCATGTTCAAGCTGAGGTCTTGCTCTTTCATGACATCGTTGAAGTTGTCTTTATCGATATTGATGGGGTCTCGATCCTCAACAGCACGCTCATCATCTTTTTGGGTGAAATCTCCCATGATGAGTATTTTTAGAGGAAGTTCCACCTCTTCCTTGGCATCTCCGGTTGCCGGACGATAGACAATATTGACTCTCTCCTTAGGAGCAACAGAACCTTCCTTTGCCATGATTTGCCTCTTTTGTTTAGTTGACGGTTAATAACATAACGTATTATATGATAATATCTCTATCAATATAAAAGGTTTAAATCAAGAAATTTGTTGTAAAATCACCATTTAATGACTTTGCAAAATAGATTCCGCATCTAACATTTCGAAACAATTAAAATGTATTAGGATGAAATGCGGATTGCCTCTACTGAGTCGAGGGTGGCTATTTTATCAAGCAGATCCCTGCCACGCTCTTTTACAATTTTTGACGAAATCATTTTCAGGCAGTGATAGAAGGTTTTGTAAACTATCAAGGCCTGAGTCGGGTCCCAGATTTCCAGCTTATGGTGCTCCAGCTCTTCGACGAGCTTCTCACAATGCGGCAGAGCCATCTCGGCTTTTTTTCCGCTAATCAATATTCGTATGAGAGCCAGTCGCCATTGCATCGATTCTCTGGAAGAATGGGCTTCCATAATCCCTTGCTGAAGAAGCACAAGAGCCTCGGTGAGTTTTCGTTCCTTTAAGAGTTCTCCGGCACGCTGGATGGCATTGTTTAACTGATTTACCTCCTCTGTCGTCCCTTCAGCAGTGGAAAAACTGGAACCCATGTCCATGCCATCTCCTGCAGATCCAAGATTCTGACACCATTCCTTTGTCTCCTCATCAGCAAAGGGGGTCCCGTCTGAAAATTGGAGATTGTGTACCCCGGGGAGTCTGTGAAGGAGGGCAGCCGTTTCCTGGCATACTGCCTCCCAGGCCTTTTGGTATGGAAGACCGAGGTTTTCGAGGCTGGTGGCACAGTATCGCTGCAGATCCAGCCAGAAAATATATTGAGGAAACTGTCTTTCTGCAGTTGAGGATAAATTGATCCAGTCTCCTCGAGAGGACAGGTCTTGTATCATCAGAACGATATGAGGTTCCGGTGGCGGTATAATTGTTTTGCCTTCCACTGCCTGGGGAAGCACATCGATATCTGACCAGATTGCTGTCCGCAGGGATCGATGCCCCAGTGGATTGATAAGATCCTGTTCTATCAGAGTAAGAGCTGCCCGCTTGATTCTTTCATTGGCTGTCTGAATAGCGACTATGGGGTCTTCACTTGAGGAAGCTGTTTCCTGGACTTTCGGTTCCGGGGTAGGAATCGGTTTTTTTTCCACCTGTTCAGGTGGCTGTTGTTTCGGTTCGGGCTCTTTTACCTGCTTCTGCGGAGGGGATATAGCTTTTTCTTTTTTAATTGGAAGAGATTCAATGGTCCTTATCAACCGATTTAAAGAGGGGGGCTCAGGGAACAGCTCAAGGAAAAGCTGTTTAAGCTTATCGCAATGTGCCAAAAGAGTATTTTTGCTTTCTTCTTCTACGGATTGGAGACGAAGAAGCTCAAGAGCACTTGCACTGTTTTCAATCCACCATTCTGCAGCTGCCACCCGGCCACGCATTCTCTTTTTTAAGGGAAACATTGTGTCCCAGAACGTTTCCAGCAAATCGCAATAAGCCTGCAATCCAGTCGTAAGTCCTGCAAGCTCGCGGGTGTGAATTTGGGAAACGGCAAAATAACTCATCACCAAAAGATCTTTACTCTCCTCTGTTAATATCTTTTCGGTAAGTTGACTTACCCGCACCCAGTTAACTCCCTCAGAGGCAGATGGAGAACCAATTTTGTCTATTTCAGTTTGAAGTTCTTCAAAGGCTGGTTCGTAGCGGCTATCTGTACCGGCGGGACAAGCATCACTTATCGGAGTTGTTCCTATTGTAAGTATATCCATCGTGATTCTCAGATTATTTTAGTTATCCCAACAGTTTGTTATATCAGTGGGAACGTCAGGAAGTTTTTGTTCCCAGTTTTGTTTTATTTTCTGGGCCTCAGCCTGTTGTCTTGCCTTCCAGGATTTCTTCAAAGCTTCATTCTCAAGAGCAGTCATTTTCTGTTTCCGTTCCCATGTTGCAAGAAGTTCCTTGATGCCCTTGCTACTGTCTGCTGCCTGCATTTTGCGCTTTTCCTCAAGTTCGGCAAGGAACTTCTCCCTTTTTTCCTGCTGATCGATAATGCTGATAAGTGGTTGTCCGCCTTTGAGTTGAAAGTTGACCTTGATAGTTGTAATCCGCAGTCGGACCAACTGTTTCTTCTGGTCAGGAAAATCGTTTACTGAAAAAAGATGACTTCCATTCTGGAAATCTTTGGCAAAGTGGGCAAAGGCAAGTTTGCCCTCATATTTTTTCTTTAGAATAAGACTGCCTATTTCAATCTGCAGAGAAACTGATTCACAATTTTCAGGTTGCCATGACATCTTTTTACGTATTGGATAATTTAAATTGACCAAACGCGTGGTTTCTGCACCGCATACGGACTCCAGTGTTGTGACATGGGGGGTGATTCTTGCCTCCTTGTTAACGCTGGTCGGATTGGCAGTTACCAGTATGTCATAGTTTGCATTAATAGTTGGCAGAGGAGGAATCTCGGGTTCCTTTTTCTTTTCCGGTTGAGCTCCGAAAACAGCATCTGCTTCAAGCTGCATATCAAGAGGTACTTCTTCGCTGAAGGAAAGATCAGGCTTGAAACGGACGAGGCGGATGCCGTCAGTGAGAAAATCCAGGAATTCTTTTTCGAAGGGGAGCATTTTACCCAGGGCTGTTTTTGGATAAAACCCCTTTTTGAGGCTCCTGCCAAGAAATGGGGCAGCTGGTCCTTTGATGAAACGAATGGCATAGCCGTCATCGAGAAAGAGCTCATCGTTCAGTTTTGTCTTGTCTGTTATATCCTGAACTTCCACAAGTACATTCTTTTCCCACAGGCTGTTTAAGTGACAGGCAGCCTCCAGGCAGGTATAATCTCGAAGAAAGGTGAGTGGGCCAGCAAGAAGCCGCCAGACCACTTTCTGTTGCTGGCCGGGTTGGCTCAGCTCTTTCCGGAAAGCCACGAGATGATGTTTGGCAAGATAGAAGGGGGACTTTGAAGTGGCAGGGTCGTCTTTGAAAATTTCAGCAGCCATACTGTAGGAGACCGTGCGAGAGGAGCTAGCCAGGGTAATGTCTTTTAGAGCCATCTGATAACTGTTGAATAACTTCCCTGCAGCAAGCTGACTGGAAAGGATTCCGCTTGGATCAAGACCGGTTTTCTTTTCAAGGCTGCCGAGTGCCTTTTTCCCCTTTTTTGTTACCTTGGCAAGCAGAGAATTACTTTCTTCGATGGCAGCTTCTCGTGTGGCATCAATACGAGCCTGTTCTATCTGATTGATAAGAAGAATCCAGGTATTTTCTTTTTCATCTTCTTCCAGAGGGGCAAGTTCTCTGGCCATGGTTCGCAGCAGGGAAAAATAGGGGTTCTGATCTGTAGCCATGGTAGTGGCGACTTCCTGCCAGGAAGAACCATCACCCAGATAGTATTCAGCCTGGGGGAATTTTTCAGCAAAATCATACCATACCAGCCTGTAGGCCATCTCGTACCACTTTTGAAAACGTGCTTTATTGCTGGTGATCAAAAGAGGATCCGGCAATGCCGTACCGATATCTTCGAGCAGGGTATTGATTATATCTCTCCCCTTGATGGTGAAGGCAGGTGGTACCGTTGCGATATTTTTTCGGGTCAGGGGGGAGCTCCAGAAGTCCTGGACGTTCAGCGCGCTTGAATCGGAATTATGGTTGACCCATGAGACCAGCCAGTTGAGGCTGGTGTCGGGCATACTAAGGATATGAAGGAGTGCACGCTGTAGACGTTCTTTTTCCAGATTAAGTGTTTCACTGCTCTCCTGCCAATTCAGGTAGTGGTGATATTGCAGGAGAACCCTGTCACTGAGATCGGCTATGAGACGCCTGTCTTCTCCCCCGAAAAGAGCCTGAAAAGAGGGCTGTGCCTGCTGATCAAAACTTGATGGGTCCTTGTTGTCAAGCCGGGCCTGAATCAGGTTGATACGGTGCACAAGATGGGCAACAACGGTACCAATAATAACATCAGATGATCCAGGTGTTAACGCGGAGACAGCGGTGTCAAGTTGTATGTTGAGTCTTTCGTTGAACTCGCTGTTGAAGCGATGGCAGTATTTCTGTTTGAGACGGAGTTCGATGTCCTCACTTTTATTTAACCCGAAGCGGGGAATCCACCAGGCTCTGTTGTAGTCTTCCATGGTACTGATGGCCTTCTGGAAACGTTCCATCAGTGCTGTATCGGTAAGGAAGTCACCCTGGAGGACGACGGATTGTTTGAAAGCCTCAGTACCGTTTTGCAGTGTGGTCAGATTTTTAACAAATGAGAAACTTAACAGGCCGCAAAGGGTAAAGATTATGGCAGCCCAGGCTGTAAGACCAATGTTGCGTGTCAACCGATTCCAGGCAAGAGCTTTTTGGGTCGGGGCAAAGAGGGTACGGTCTTCGGGGAGGATACGGGAAAAAAGATCATGGAGAAAGAGTCCTTTATTGGTGCCAGGCAGGACGTCCTGCTGTTTGATCAAGCCAAGAGCATGGAGAAAGTTGGAGAAAGGGGTTCCTTCCTGGCGACCACTGCTGAAATAGAGCCCTCGCAGAATGGGGGATTCCTGGTAGGGGTTTGCCTTGAAGGTGGACTCGATAAAGGAGGAGAGTCGCCTGTGGAGAATTTTAAATTCGTTGGGAAAAAGAAGAAGATCCGCCGCGGATTGAGATTGTTTGCGGCTGGGATCCTGTTTACCGTGAAGCAGTTGCAGACGTAATTGCTGAAGACGGTCACCAATGGTAGAGTCCACATCCTGAAGAAATGTTCTGATATCCTTGTGATTCCTGTTTATCAGTCCCATGGCCTGTTCAAGGCTCTTGTCGGGCAGACGGTCACAGAACTGCGTCATACCCTGCACCAGATCACACTTGGTGATGAGAACATAGACAGGAAAAACTTTCCCTAAAACCCGCATCAGCTCATCAATGCGTTGCCTGATGTTTCGACCATCCTCGGCAATGCGATCATCATCTGCCTGCAGCAACTTGTCTGCTGCTATAGTTACTACCAGACCATTGAGGGGTTCTTTTCTGCGATATTTGACCAACAGGGAGAGAAACTTCTGCCATTCATCCTTATCACGTCCTTCTTCCAGTGGTATGGTATAGCGTCCGGCGGTGTCGAGGATGACTGCCTGTTCAAAGAACCACCAGTCACAGTTTCGTGTGCCGGCAACACCTCCAATTTTACTGGTTTCAGCAAAGGGCGCAGAAAGATCTGCACTCTTGATAGCCGTTGATTTTCCAGAGCGTGACTCCCCGATAACCATATACCATGGCAGGACATAGAGAGGGTTGCCCTGTTTGCTCAGGTGGGAGGATTTGAGAATTTCAATTGCTTCCTGCCATCGTCCCTGAAGCTCCTGTAATCCTTCCTGGCCACTTCCCGCTCCTTTGATATAGGCATTGTCCTGTTCGATAACCTGATGGACAAAATTCTGTTCCCTTTTTCGGAGGAGGATTTTCCGAAAAAATATCCAGCCGAGATAGAGACCAACATAGCCAAGTAGAAAAAAGAGTCCGATCCACCATGGCCATTTTGCCCAGAGAACCAGGCCAAAGGTAGCAGTAGCGATCAGAAGCAGAAGGCTTGTCAGTAAGAGGAATTTAAAGGCGGCGAGCATTATCTTTTTCATTACTGCACCATGGAAATAAAGTTTTCACCGACATTATCAAGGACAAAACGATAAATGAAAAAAAGAACGCCATAGAGTAGCACAGGAACCGTAGCACCTAATACCACACCAATTGGAAACCGACTGCTATCATTAAATTTTTCAGGGGTGGCTCCCTCCTGCAGGTAAGCATCGGGAAAAAGCGTTTTCTGGTCAAATGATCGCAGATCTGTTGTCCCTCCTATAAGTTTCAGATTGGAGTTCTTAAGCTGTTCCAGAAGAAACTCATCTCCAGGGTTACAGTAGCGGCCAGTGAATCCAAGAGCCAGACAGAGGTAGTATACTTCACGCACCTGCCCCTGTTGTGGGGTCAGCTGGTTCAGCTTGTCAAAGAAGAGTTCACCGCCATCGGTGGTTTGATAGTAGGTACGCTGCAGCTGTTCCCCCTGCCATTTACTTTTTTCCTCCCAGTTTGAGCTGAGAATGGCCTCATCGATCCAGGCAAAGACTGCAAAACGGGAAAGATCATAATCTTCCTGGGGTAAATGGCTTTTGTGAAAGCTATCCTGACTTTTGGCGATCAGGTGGCTGATGTCGGTTTTGACCTTTTCAAGTGAGGCGGGCCGATTTGGTGTATCGTTGAGAAAATAGGTAACATAAGCGATTAATTCTACGAAACAGTCCACAAGTGCCATAGTTATCTCCTGCCAACAACCATAAGTTCAGCCTTAAGATCTTCAGGTGCTTCGTCCCAGAAAATTGCCAGCTGATTGCTGTGCTGCACCTGTTGCCAGAGGTCGCCATGATGATCAATTTGAAAATAGAGTGAACCACGCCTGCGGGGAAGCTCCTGCGGTGGTGTCTCCATATGTTTTACTTTGACTCCTGGCAGGGCTCTGGCAATAAGTAACGGCAGAGTTTCCCGCGAACCTATCTTGGCCAGACCGGCAAAGCTCTGCAGAGCTTGATTGGGCTCCTGTTCCGTTGCCAGAACGAGATAGAAACGATTATGAGAATCAAACATGGATTTTGAGAGTTCGCCGCTGAAATACGTACCATCATAAATGAGCGGCAGCATGTATTCGGGGCCGGCTGTAATCTCATCCAGTAGGCGCAGCAGGACATTTTGCGCCGACAGAAAGCAGGTGTGCAGTTTACGGTGATTGTAGGGCGGAACCAGAACAGTGCCGTTTTCATGTTCTCCAAGTACATTTATTGTCTCAGAGAAACTTGATAGTTCACCGATGATTTGACGCAGAAGACCGTATACCGTCCAGGGATGGACAGTCTGGGCTTCGGTTATCTGAAAGAGGAGAGGAATATATCGGTTGAGTGAACGCAGGGCGAGAAGGAAGATTGTATCTTGGGCACCGAATTCTGCCGTATGAACACCACGTTCACGCTTGTAGGCCTCAAGGAGATGGGATCTGGAGGCGAGCTGGTCACGGATTTCAGTAACTAATCCCATAAGGGGTTCGCTTGCCTTGATACTGAGGCAAGGAGGGAAAAAACGGTTGGAGCGTACAATCTGCTCACCCTGCCGTAGAATACGGGCAAGGGGAATCAACTCATAGTCTCCCAGCTGGTCTTCTTCACTGTCCCAGAAAATTTTCAAGACGTAATGGAGGCGTTTAACCTGGGCACTTTTTCCACCCTGATAGAGATCCTGCACCTCTTCTGGCTCTGTAGTGGTAACAAAGCGGGTGGCCACATCGCTGACATTATCAAGACTGGAGAGGATGGTAACATTCTCGCCACCAGGATTCCATTTGCGCAGTCCTAGAAGAATTCCAAGTGGCTTGTCGCCTTCCAGCCAATCCTCACTGAATGAGCGGGGAGCAATCAGTCCATTCTCAGGAAAAGAGATAAAGCTGCCATCGGGAAATTGAAACTGTCCCTGGAGAACTTGCAAGGAGAGGTTACCCAGTGCTGCGTCCTGGATTTTAAGATTGCCGATACCCCAGAAATGCGGTTGCAGGAAAGTCTGCAGGGGCATGGTCATGGATTGGATATAACGGTCCTGTAGTTGAAAGTGCTGGGGTTGGAGAAAGAGTCCCTGATGCCAGAAAAAAGGTCGTTCCATGATCACTCCTTCAGTGCGTTTGGATTGCAGCTATCTGTTCGGAACCCAGGTTTACGATCAGATTGAGTTTGCCGGCTTCGGCATATTTATAGCTTTTGTCTATAATAACAGGGATGTTGATGGTTCGTACCATCCTTTCTTTCTGTAATACAAAGTAACCGGCTACCAGTCCAATATGTTTTGTCCCAGCAAGTCGATCCATGACAATTGTCAAATCCTGTTCTGGCTGGATAAAAAGGCGTTTGACGGAAGTAACACTGCTGTCAAACGGTTCACAGTCCAGCAGTTGGTAAATGCCGTCGCTGTTAGAAGCCAGTTGCTCAAACATGGCCTTGTTACGTAACTGGTATATACCAACCATTAGAGTATGAGGAGTACCTTCGTTCAGATTTAACAGGTGATCCGCCTTTATCCGCATGGTGATGCTGTCTTTTTCATAGACCCACTGCGGAACCGGAGGAGGTGCCGGGGCTTTTGAGCCACAGGAAGATAACAGGACAAGGCTGGAGAGAAGGATGATAAGGGTGAAATATCGTTTCAAGGTATTACCTCTTGGGAGGGTTGGCCATTGCAGCACATTGTTTTTCAAAGTTTCGTAAAAAATCTTCCATACAGCGCCCGGAGTCAAACCATCGGCGACACTCCTTATATGTTTTTTCGTAACGATTAAAGCTTTCGGCCTTACGTAAGGGGTTAAATTTAAATCCACCCTCATCTTTTCCTGCAAGACTGTCAGGATCAAGTTCCGTAAGAATCGTTTCTACAGTAGTTTCCATTGCCCTTTTAAAAGCGCGGTGCGATGTAACAAAAGCCGTCTTGATCTTGTCCAGATGTTCCTTGAGTGAGGTGCTCTCGTGGTTTTTGTCGAGTTGTTCACCTATGAGGACGCGGATAGTCTTCTCGGTTTGCCCATCCTCAAGCAGAGTCAGATTTATTGTTCTGATAAGCTGATTGAGAGTCTCAAAAATTATGGTAAGTGTCTCGGTCAGTCGTTGTTGCAGGGCCTCGCTTTTCAAATCAATTTCTTCGACAGGGTGTCCCAAAAGGAGGGTACAGAAGCGGAGAAGCTGGTCATCACTATGGGATGGCATCGGAGGGGGGGCTGGAGATGCAGTGAAGCTGGAGATAATATCCTCAAGTATCTGCTGTTTTTTTTCATTATCATGACCCTTGAGCTCCTGATCGAGAAATGCCTCTATGGCAGCGGGCGCATTTTCAATGTCCCGTTTGTAGATATTTCTGATGGTATCGACAAGGGAACCAACATTTGGATAAAGGTTCATGACTTTTTCCCTGGTCGGAGAATGATTGTTTCTGCGAGCTCGTCATTTTCAGGTATGGGGTTCTTTTCTGAAAGCTGCCCGTCGGGGTGCTCCGGAGTGTAAGTTGTATTAAAGGTTGCTTTGTCAGGAGGAGGCATTTTTACAGTTTGCACTGTATCCTCATCAGTGGAGAAATGGTTTTCAGGACCTCCCATAATAACGGTTTCCTGGCTGAAATCATCAACTGTGTCACTGTCTCTGACCGATGAAATGTGGTTGCTGGATATATTTTCTTTATGGAAAGAGACAGGAGCTTTTTGTTTATGCTTTTGAGCAAGCTTTTGCATAATAGTAAGAATTGCTTCATCATGGTTCTGTTCTCCTCTTTTTTCCTGGATAGTGTCTGTTGGGCTGGGAACAGAGGCAGATGGCTCCTGAAAAGATGGGAACTGTTTGTGTTGCAGCAGTGGCAGTAAATGAAACCCGTCGAGAGAGTCACGTTCAGTTATCAGCATATAGAAAGGATAAAAAGCGAGTCCAAATATGGTGTCATGCACGGCCTGTTGGGAGCCGTAGCAGAGTTCATGATCCTGACAATTCAGACAGGGGAAAGGATTATCCTGCAAAGGTTGCGAATCAAATTTGCTGTAATCGATAAACAACTGTCTGCAATCGTGAACAGTTGAAGGCTCGTTAGCTTGTTTTTCTCGAGTATACCATAGAGACTGGCCATTTGACTGGGTGCATGAAGGACAGAAGAGATAGCGGTGCAGACCTGTTGAGTATGGAGCCAATCCGGCCAACTGAAGCAGCACATCATCTTTGCAAAGCTGTAAAGTCTTGCCACATTCGGGGCAGGGGAGTTCAAAAAAAACTTCTTTTTTCCTGCAGTAGAAGAGAGATGCAAAGGCCAGCAGTTGCTGCTGTCTGTCAACTTGGGTGGCAAGTAGAATAGAGTGTTCGGGTGTTCTGGCACGACGCATAGTCATCGCCTGCTGCCAGTACTGATCAATTATGGAGTTGTTGAGAAACGAATCCTGCTCTAGGGGCCATTGGATAGTATCCCGTTGAATTAACAGATTAACCTCTTTGATAGTGGAGCCAAAATCAGTGACAAATGCACCACGGAAAGTTCGGGCAAGCGGGTCTGCGTCATTAAGTATTGTAAAGGGAGCCGATGAGAAGTTATCGGGTGATGTGTTGGGTGTGGCCGGTCGGAGACGCAGGTAGAACTTTTGTTGTTCGGGGAGAAGATATGATAGAAGGGAGGGATGGACACTTGTTTCTTTCATATTATGTTTATCTCTTTCACACTTGAATGTGGTGAGCGTTACATGAATTCGAACTTGAAAGCTGCTGATATCACTTCGGGTTATTTATTTAATACACCATGTTCAAGGAGATTTTGTCAAGTTTATTATCAGGTTTCCCAAACTCCTTAGTTGCTGTTTTACTCGGTCAGGTAGAACTGCCAAGAGCGACGATTGGATCTATACGAGAGGCTTTTTGGGCAGGATAGAGACCAAAAAAGAGTCCGATTAGTATTGCTACAACCAGAGGGACAATAAGGCCGGGTATTGAGAATGTGATTGGCCATTTTGTGAGAGAGCCAATAACAAGAGAAAGAAAGATGCCGCCGACAATTCCCAAAAGCCCGCCTGTGAAGGTGAGAAGCACCGCTTCACTGAGAAACTGGGCAAGAATATGTTCGGGACTGGCACCTACAGCGCGTCTGAGACCAATCTCTTTTATTCGTTCGGATATGTTGGCAAGCATGATATTCATGATCCCTATACCTCCGATGATAAGAGAAAGTGCCGCTATTATGCCTAAAACAATATTGAATATATGCTGAATTCTTTGCGATTGCGCAAGTAATTCAAGGGGAATGACAAGCTGAAAATCATCTACTCCGTTATGGGCAATCTCCAGGCTGCGGCGAATAAGCATAGCTGCTGTGGAGATCTGGTCTGTGCTGTGTATTCTCACTATGATTTCACTCAACGGCGGCTTGTCGTACGATGATGTGTTGTTTGTCCTGCTATCTGATTCAATAACATCAAGTGGAAAAAAAATTGTGTCATTGAGGTTTTGCATGGTGAACTGTGTTTCGGCGGTGTTTGAGAGATCCTGACGGTTGAGAACACCCACAACCTGGAAGAGCTGATCTCCAATGCGAAGAGATTGTCCAAGCCGCCCATTTTCACCAAGTCTACTGGCGATCTGCCAGCCAAGGACACATACCTGGTTTCGCTCACCTGTATCTGATTCGCTGATAAAACGACCATTATCAAGTTTGATGCCAAGTATACGACCATAACTTGCTGTACATTCAACAAGCTTGGGGCTCAGGTGCTCGGGGAGTCCGGTTAAATTGAGAGCCCGTTCTCTGGCCGCTGCGGTGTCACTGATAAAAGAATTATTGCTTTGCAGTCGATAACGATCGTCGTCCTGCAGGCCGGCTGAATGGTGCTCCCTGGCACGTGACCGTTGTTCCGGGGTCAGTTGGTCTGCCCTGATGTATATGTTGTTCACGCCCATTTTTTCAATCTGTCGTAACGTTTCCTGCTTCGCTCCATCACCGATGGCGATGATAGCCACCACAGCCATGACACCGCAGATAATACCTAGAGTAGAGAGAGTTGAACGGAGCTTATGCTGCAGCAGGGAAGAGCAGGCGGTTTTGATGATTATTTTGATGAAATGTTTGTGTTTATTCAAGGTAACCATCAATCATGTACCGTGTAGACCGGGCAAGTTTGGCAACATCGCGATCGTGGGTGACCATTATAACGGTGCAGCCCTGTTTATTGATTTCTTGAAATAAGGAGAGGACTTCCAGAGTGCTGGAATGATCAAGATTACCTGTGGGTTCGTCTGCCAGGATAAGCTCAGGTTGCATGGCAAGAGCACGTGCAATCGTTACTCTTTGCATCTCTCCACCGGAGAGTTCAGCTGGCTTGTGCATCATGCGCTTGTCCAGACCAACCTGATCGATGGCCCGACGGGCATTTTCACCGGCCTGTTCAGGCGCCATTCCATTGTAAAGGGCGGGAAGCAGGACATTTTCCATTACTGTCATTGCAGGTAACAGGTGAAAATTCTGAAAAACATGAGCAACAGTGTTTGCCCTGAGCCTTGCAAGTTCCTTCTCTTTAAGTTGCAGTATGTCTCGATTGTTGAGAAAATAGCTACCACTGCTTGGTCTCAGGAGGCAACCGAGAATGTGAAGAAGGGTAGACTTTCCTGAACCAGATGCACCCATAACAGCGATAAACTCACCATGATGAACATCCATGTCAACGCCGTGCAGTACTTCTATCTTTCCGGATCCATGGGGATAGTGGTGACGAAGTTCTCTTGTGGAAATGAGCATATTCTGTTTATCGTTCCGGCTCATCAGTTAATGACGGGATGTATCATGGATACGGTTTCTCCCGCCTTGAGTCCATCGGTTACCTCTATGAAGTTTTCATTGCTGTATCCGGTATGTATACGGCGTAATACCAGTTTGCTGCCGTTTTTGACATAGCAGTAGTGGCCACTGCTGTCATGGAATACAGCTTCCACAGGAAGTGACAGGGCCTGTTGCAGATTGGCAGTCTCAATAATAATACGGGCAGACATGCCTGGTCTGAGTTTTTTCTCTACCCTGTCAAAGGAGAAGTGAACCTGGAAGTATTTTTCTCCCTCTCTGCGTCCTGGTCGTTTCTTTGCCAATGCACCGATAAAAGAGAGTCTGGCTGGAAAACTGATGTCGGGATATGCTTCTACGGTGATGGTTGTACTCTGACCAATAGCCACTTTATGGAGATCAATTTCACGAATTGTACTCTTCACAATAAGACTCTCGATGTCGGGTAGATAGAGAATAGGGCTGTTAATTATAACAGTGTCGCCTTCACGGACAGTTCGCATTTCGCCATTGTAGAAACTTTCATGGTGGATAAGGAGACCGTCAAAGGGAGCACGTAGTACGGTTTTATCAAGCTCTGATTCTGCCTGTTCCAGAGCAGTTTGTTTTGCCTTCAGCTTTGCCATTACCTGCTGAATAGCAGCCTGGGCCCTGGCAATTTTGTGGACACCAGCCTGTCGTATTTGCTGATAAGCAAGTTTTGCATTTTCTACCTTGGCCTTGCTACTCTCCGTAAGAGAAGGCAGCACCAGGTCTCGATAACTTTTATAGCGACGGTCGGCGCTGGCAAATTGTTCAGTAAATGTGTCAATTTTTTCCTGTCCACGACTGATTTCGGCAGGATTACTGTATCCATCGTCAGCCAGTAGCTTCAGGTCTCTTACATAGTCCTGGTAGCGTTTGAGTTCAGACTGGGCTTTATCACGTTCGTCCTGATATTGGGTAAGGGTTATGGGACCTTCACCCTGAACGAGTCTGTCAAATTCAAGACGGGCCACCTTGAGATTGTAGTCTGATGTGGTAACTCGCTGGGCCAACTCGGTTTTTTCCCACTCGAGTAACTGTTCCGCTGCATTGACACCGGCGCTGAGATCATCGATCTGGGCAGAGAGTTCTGCAATGATTTCTTCAAATTGAGTTGGATCAAATCGGACCAGTACATCTCCTTTTTTTACAGGATAGCCATCAGGAGCGAGATAAATAACCTTTGCTCCGGCCCCCTTAATGCTGGATGATACGAAATAAGCGTTGACCGCTTCTAAAGTGCCAAGGGTCTTCACTGTAATTTGAAAATCGCGAAGGGTGGCTGTGGTGAAGGAGGAAGGTTTTTCTTGTACCTGTTCGTCACTGCTCCAAAGGACTTGAGTTAATGTGAAGGCAAAAAAAACCAGAACAGCGGTGAGTAGAAAAAAACGTTTCATGGTTTTGTCTCAGGAGAATAGGCAAGCAGGGTACCCATGACAGCACGCAGTCGGTATCCGTTTATGATATAGTTGATCTCGTCGGACATGAGATTTACTCTGGCGCGCTCGACCTGGGTTTGAGATTCAATGAGGTCGAAATTGTCTGCTTCGTTGTACTGGAATTTAATATGGGCCAGTCGTTGTTTACCAGTTGCCTGGATAAGCTGTTCCCGTCGAAGTGCTATTCGTTCCTCTGATTTTTCCAGGGAGTTGAGCACCGTTCGGACCTCACGGATAATGTTTTGCTGAGATGACTCGAATTTAAGATTCTCGCGCTTGACAGCGAGACGACTCTTTGCCCAGGCGGTTTTTTCTTCTGAACGTGCCAGGTCGGTACTGCTTGTCAGACCAATACTCCAACGGTCCTCATCGAAAAAAAGAACATCCCCAAAGTCGCTTGAACGGCCCCGCCGAGTGTAAGTACTTACAAGTTTGAGCTCTGGAAGAGTGTTATGCCGGGCGATCTTTTCCCGGCGCATTGCCTCAGCGATATCGGCTTTACTCTGGAATGATTCAATCCGTTGTTTAAGAGCTATCTTGACGGCCTGCTCCCTCTTCATCGTGATGAGTGTGTATTCCTGTGGAGCTTCAACATAAATGGGGCTGTCAAGTGGCAGGGCAACAATATCTTTTAAACGATCAGCGATTTCAGCGACCCGTTCTCTGGCGAGGCTCAAACTCTCTTGGATATCTTTTATACGAATTTCTGCACGATAAATATCCATGGATTTCGCAATGCCGGATTTTTCTTTAACAATTGCACTTTTTAAATGGACTTTAAGATGTTTAAGTTGCTCGGTGTAGAGAGAAACCAGATGTTGTTCCCGGATAAGGGTGTAGACAGTGGTGACTGTATTGAGGATTGTATTTACTTTTTTTTGATGCAATGTTCGGTCTGAAGAGGCGAGGGCGTATTCGCTGGCATAAACACTGTCCAAGTTGATATCTTTCCCCAGACCACGTATCAGTGGTATTGCAAGTGAAAAACCAACCCCTGCACCATACTCATCAGTCTCCTTTTCGATACTTGGTTCCAGATTCAGGATGACACCGCTTGTAAACTTTTTAGAGATCAACCCTCCAACTCTCCAGATGGACTGTTCTTCCTCGGGGTTTGAGGTGTAATTAATACTGGAAAGAGGGTTGACCTTAATGTCAAAAGTGTTCTGGGCTGCTTCCATATTGAGGCGACTGTTATCCAGATCCAGAGTGTCACTGATAAGGTTGCGATTGTAGCGGAGGGCTCTTGCGACAGCAGTCTCCAAAGTAAGACGAACAGGTTCGACGGCAGCATACCCTGACGAAGGTATATGAACAGTAAGGAGTGTCAGGAAAGCTACTATATTAAAAAAAGACTGTAGTTTGTAGTTCATTTGAATCGTACTTGAAACAGATTGAAGAGCAGAGAGAATTGTGCAACTACAAATTAGAAAAGCTAATAATTAAAATATATTGAATCAGGACAGTCTGCAAGTCAATTCGTGAATAGCCTGAAAATCATATGTTAGAGCTGTTGGGGGGGAAGGGGTGGATTAAAAAATACACAAACTGATTTTAGAGGAAAAAGAATACCTGAGTATGTACAAAACTAAGCCGTTTCGTTCGTCATTCCGGCGCAGGCGGGAATCCAGGGGGGTGGTATAGAACTGGGTCCCCGCCTGCGCGGGGATGACATCAGCATGGTTTTCTTGTGATTCTTTTGTTTTATCAGCCTATTGTATTCGTATTGTGTGAAGTTGGCTGAGTTTCATACGTAATCAGAAAAGAATAAATCAAAGTTGATTGGAATTTGTTTTTAAATTTTGCGGTTTGCCCGTTAATTGGTCCGCCTATTCCAGGTAGCAGAGTTATGTATCTACGTGGAGTATTATAGCTGGCTTTACGTTGAAATTTCTTCCTTAAAAACAGTTTTACCATTGGCAGATATAGCACTAGAAATAAATAAAGAATTAACAATTTTCATTAAGAACCAGAAGGTCAGTAATGGCAACACTATCACCTGAATAACGAAGATCCCCAGATAGAGAAATGTTAATCTCAATAGGTTCTCAACTATGACTCCCTTGTTTTCCATGATGACTTGAATGGTATCTTTAAAGTCTACGGATTTCTCTTTTATGTAAGAGGCACTGTTCCCAATAGTCCCCATGAATCCGTCTAGCTTTGGTAAATTAACACCTTTGATTTTGTCAATATCAGTGGTGCTTGCAGTGAGTGTAGCGTTCGCCTCTATAATCTTATCTTCAAAAAATGTCTCCTGGAGGAACTCATTGGCTATGGAGGATATCGGAAGACAGAAGCGAGCTATTGACGCAACGACCATTACACTCATCAGTATGCGCTGGAGTTTTAAGATCCTTGCATTTTTGGACCACACAAGGAGTGATAAAAACACCAATAGGACAGCTAGGATTTGGGGAACAATTGTTACACTGATTTCATACGCTAGTTCTTGTACCCCCAGTGAAGTGATTGATAAGACCAGTACGTTTGCTAAACGCTCCACCATGTCATTTATTGGGTCTACTATTTGACCTACCGCTAAAGACAATCCTATGCCAGCAGGTTCTAATTGGACGCTGGATTCCTGAATAACAGAAACTGTGGCATTGATCACCCGGCATACTCCATAACTGACACCAGCTTTTGTAATTGAGTCCTTAAAGTATGAATCTGCTGGTGAGTCAATCACAGGAATCTGTACCCCTGATGAGAAAAATAATACGACTGATAGGAGTATTCCTACGACTGACTTTGCGGCTGTGTGTCTGATTATTGTGTTCATAATTGTGTAAATAAATGGATTATCGGTGACGTCTATTTTTTGTTCTTCGGATATCTCTTTTTGTCTTACTCGTGGTAACGCTTGATATCAGCGTGCAACTAGCTCACTTACATTTTTATAATGAGCCATATTTATCAAAAGTATTCGCGCTTTATGTGATTTTCTGAATAGTTTGAAGTGTGGAGAGGATTTTCACTTCACTTTTGAAATTTGCCAGCTTGGTCTTACCCCGTTCCTGAGTCAACATGATATCACAAGCGCCTTGTATTCCATACATAGTAGTCTTGACGTGTTTTCGCTATATCATAAACTCACCACAAAGGGCAAAGGGAGACTTGACCCCTTTTGTTGTAAAAAATCGAATACGAGATGCGGGTCAGCGTGTATACAATTGTTCGGCGCTTTTTGCCGCTTTTTTTATCGTGGTTTGTCCTAAGTTGTTTCCCATAGTTACTGGGTCCATGCAATCAACTGTGACATGCTAGGAAATATTTGCATTTTCTTAAATGGAAAATTTAAGTGATATATTTTCTAAGTATTTCTTTTGCTTCCAAGGCGTCCCTGTCGTTAGCGTTAATATGGGTAATAAAGTTTGACAACCCAAGTAAATGCATAATGTAATTTGTCCTCTTTTCCTCAGTTCTTATTAAGTGACCGTCTAGTCCATATTTTTTGATGTAAAAAATTTCTTGGCGAAGTTTCCGCCTTTTCTCTCTACAAACATTAATTCTTTCGTTTACAACTAAACCAGTTGTAAACTGCCTTTGATGTTTGAACATTTGTTTGGTTTTGGTCTTGTTCAAAAGCAAGCCACTGTCTTTAAAAACCATGTTGATAAAAGATATTAATTTTCCGACATCAAATTCTCCAGAGAAAGTCAAATCGTCTGAATATCTGGTGTATCGAATTTTTCTTGCCAGGCAGTAGCCTGCGATCCGCGCATCGCAACGATTCATGAAAATATTTGATAGTGTTGGACTAGTTGGTGCACCTTGAGGTAAGCAGTTTTTTAATGTTGTTAAACCTGTGAGCATTGCAGAGACCTCAGCTGAATACCCTATGTTTTTGAAGATATGAAAAACATTTTGCCCCTTAATCGAGGGAAAGAAATCTTTAACATCTATTCGCAATACTTGTTTTTGTCTTAGATGAAACCTTGCATTATCTTTTATCGAAAATCCTACAACATACGCCTTGGCAAATTTGCTAATTGTGACTTGGCTTAAAATGTTATCAAGTATCCACCTCTGAATCTCTTTTAAGCTAGGAAGAGGCTCACATATTGTGCGCATTGTATCTGATGATTTTTTCTTTATTTTATAACACCTGTAGAATTGATCAGATTTCGTGCTAGATGCGTTGCGAATATAGTCAATATTATACCCAACTAATCTTGACAAATGATTCTGGCTGAAGATGATTGGCAAGTTTGCTTTATACAAACCCCTAGCATATGACAGTGCATGTTGCATGCTCTTTTCATCTAAGGATTTAGCAGTTGCTTGTATCGTGAATTCTTTACGATATTTTTTCCAATTCATAGCACAAAAAAATTAGCTAACGGCCTCACTACATACGGACATAATCACCGAGATGCAGGACAAATCCTTGCATTTCGGCCCTCAAGGACGAGATGCAAGGATTTGTCCTGCATCTCGGGGCTGGAGGCTTTTGCGGAAGCGGGGCGAAGATTCGCCAACTCTTTCCAAGAGTTGGTGAATCTTCGCCTGGGCTTGAAAGCAAGTTCTCCCCAGAATGGCGACTCGCCATTCCGTGGCTAAGCCACTAAGGCTAGTGAGGCCGCAGCTAAACTTTTAATTTCCTTATAGTAGTTAATCGTGGAATATAAATTTCACCGATTCCTATTGAATCGATTTTTTCTGAATCCAAAGGAATTATCCACGGCTCTTTACCTTTAGATTTCTTTTGTGCTGAAGCGATAAAAATACGTCCCGCATCAGTTACAATTAAATCTTCTTCTTGTCCATGGGTATCATAATTAAGAAACCCTTTCTCCAATGCTTCATTTACAAGCAAAAAGTATTGTGAATATTGGATTCCATGTCGAAATAATTTTTCGATTGGAGATTTGTTGTCAATAGATTGTAGCACTAAGGCCAAATTAAAACTCATGTGACTTTACCGATAAAATGGAGCTGTGCCTGAGCCGTTATCTGCCCAATATACAGGAAAAGTATTATTTGGAGTTCTGAAAGGCATAGTCACTAGTGCTTCACTTGAAGCAAAACCAAGATAATGCTTACTGTTACTTATTATTCTAGCAGAAATACCTTTCATTATTTCAATTGCTTTTCCAATTTCTGTAATCTTCTGTGAATCAGTTAGGCCTTTTTTTCTAATATGGTTTGCCCAGACATCGAAACCCGCATTTTTTAGTTTTTCTTTTCCTTCGGACTGGCATACTGCGCACATAACTGCAACGACATCGGTGCTTTTTCTAAAATTAGATTCATATGCTGATAATGCTTTAAGTGCAGAACGACCAGTTCCTATGAAATCATCGACAAAAATTAACAAACAATCACCCCGATCAGCTAGACTGTTACCTAATGCTGTCATTAAATCTTTTGATTCAATTTTAAGATTGTTTGTCAGTCCATTTTGTCGGCACATTAAGTTTAATTGGTGGTATGCAGGGTACAATACTGATGACTGACTTTTTGTATTTTGACTATCATCAGGTGCTATAAGGGGCAGGAAATAAACCTCCTCAAAACCTGCTATTAATTCGATACTAATGTCGCAATATATTTCCCGGAAACATCGTTGCATAGCGTTTGCGTCAACATAGAGATAGTCTTCTGTTAATTTCAACAATAAGTCAGCTTCATCATCTGATAATCCCTCGATTATTTTTATAAAATTAGTCAGTATATCTTCAAACCCAGCTTCTTCGAATTTTTTAAACCAATTTTTCTGGATAAATATTTTGTTTAACCTAGGAAAATATTTTGTTATTTCAGCCATTCTGAGAACGTACCATGATAAATGTTTGTGTAAATTAAAAGGTTCTATAATTAGAATAACTTTTCAACTCAGGCAATTTTCACTGAGGCCGAACAGTGTTAATACATGGACAATGTCCATCATATTACCTTATATCTGGCCACTTTTTCCACCTATTTTGGTATTGATAGCTCTATATGGAAAAAAGTGTCCACTTATTACTTTTTTCTTCATTTTGTCCATGTAATGCTAATCAATGTAAGGCAATAAGGGGTCGGGCCGCCGCAAGCACTCGTGATTTAAGAACAAACATCCCATAAAAAGCTATTTTCTGTACTTAGCTGTTCATTTTTGGTGCTAAAATTGGCACTGCAAGGAATCTGCGTCTCTCGAAGTTCAAAACTTTCATCAACTTTATGAATCCCTCGGTGGATCGCCCTCATTCCAAGTTCATTTTTAATTTTCTCAACAAAAGTTTGACTCCCAACTGCGACGCTTTGTGTCCATTTACTCTCACGCAGCTGCTTATCTGCTTTTAAGGTATCTTCAACCCAGTTAGCATGCATCTCTTTAAGTTCTACAACTGAATTTAGACCAAGGAGTTCTGTTAGCAGTCTGTAATTAATAATTGCATAACGTTGCTTTTGGTTTTGTATTTCATTATATCCACTCCAGTTCCATTCAGAGGGATGTCCCACTACTCCTGTACGCACCATATTCATATCAATATAAGCGAGGCATTTCACAAGATGGGTGTCATTTTCAATAGCCGTTGCATGGTACCTATCTTCCCAGTATGCCCCATGACGTTTTTTTCTTCGATTATATTCTTGTCCAACTTGTCCCGCTACCAATTGCATTGACCTGGGAATAGTATCTCGGTTGCCGTTATCTGACACCAACAGATGTATGTGGTTGGAAGTGGCGATATAATTCAGTACATCAAGACCATACCTTTGTTTTGCCTTGAATAGTAGCTCCAACCATCTATTTCTATCTCTAGAAAACTTAAGCAGAAATTCCTTTTTATGACATCGGTGAGTTATATGCCATACACATCCAGGCATGTAATATCGTTTTGCGCGTGGCATATCTGCTGCTTTTCCTTAAACCCACTATTTTAGCACCAAAAGTGCTGCCCTAAGATCATTTCGAGTGACTTTATTTGAGACATTCTTTGTTATTTCAAACTATTGAGGCGGCCCGACCCCTTTTTGGTCGCTAAAAGTGAACTGTATGAGCTTCGGCAGCAACAGGTTAAGCCCATTCTACAGAAATTTAAAACCTGGCTGATCAAAAGATCCAGTACAGTTGTTCCAAGAAGTCTTCTTGGCCAGGCTATTTCTTACTGCTTAGGGCAATGGCATCGGCTGGAAAACTATATCAAAAGTGGTCATGCTGGAATAGATAACAATGTTGCTGAAAATGCTATTCGCCCCTTTGTGGTGGGAAGAAAAAACTGGCTGTTCTCTGGAACACCTGAAGGTGCAGGCGCCAGCGCCACTCTTTACAGCCTTATCGAAACTGCTAAGGCTAATCGACTTGAGCCTTACAGTTACCTGCGCTATCTGTTTGAGAAATTGCCTACGACGACACCAGACGAGCTTTGTAGCCTGCTGCCGCAAAACCTTTCACCTGAAAAACTTGTCTTGCCCCATATGGCAAGTGGGGTTTAATTCCCGCTTACTTTATTTCTGCATCGTCATCGACCCAACATTTCATCATAAATGAAAGTCGAGTATCCTTTCTCAGAACTTTTAGTTTGTCTAAAACAGAAGGTACTGGTGACTTAGCTAAATCAGAGTTGGTCATGCTTTCATGATTATTACGGTTTATCCTACCGCCCTGAATGTACCTAACATGACTTTCAAACTCATCTAAGCAAAATGGTCTAGGTTTATCACGGTCGAATTCCAGAATGTCTGAAGTATCTTTGCCATCACACAAATCTGGATCGTCGAAATTTTCTAAATGGTTAAGTGCCTCGGTACCAAACTCTCTTGGACAGGGTTTGACAATTCCTGCGGCAACCATTCTTGCATGGGCGAGTGCTTTTTGAACTACATTGTTTTGACGTGTAGCACTTCTTTCTGTTTTACCGATAACGAGATTGGTGAACTCATCACTAGACATCAACCAATACGGTAACTTTATTTCTTCCTGACCGTCATCACCTGCTGCAATGTCATATGCACGAAACTGTACAGCTCTCTCTTTAAAGGCTGAACCATACTCACCATGAGGATCGACAACCACTATTTGAGGGGACAACTCTTTATCATTATTTTTATGGGAAAGTACGCTATGGATAATAGCAGCTACGGTACCTGATTTACCTGACCCTGTAGAACCGAGAACAGCACAATGCATACCAAACATCTTATTGATGTTCGCTCTGCATTTTGTTGATTCAGATGCACTATAAACCGCAAAAGGGATTAATGGGTCGACAGCTTCATCTCTTGTTCCCTCTGCCGAACGATAGACAAAAGATATTTCTTCGTTGGTTAGAAGGAATACGCCTTGCTGGGGTAAAGGGTAGGTTTTAATACCACGTTTAAAAGCCAAAGTTGATTTTGTATTATTCCAGCTGCCTTCAGCCAGCAGTTGGACTTCCATTACACGCTGATCAGAATCAGCAGTTACAGGCATACCTGCTTCAATTAACTCTTCTGATCGCATTCTGAGCATTGTCACTAAACCAAAAATTATTTTTCGGCCATAGTGAATTTTAACCATACTACCTATTTGGCCGATAGGGTAAACACGACCATTAAAAGTTCTTGTTAATTCTGATATTTTATCGGAAATCTCAACTTTAATATTGGTTCCTGATACCTCGACAACTTGGCCTATTTTCAACTCTTCAGATGGTGTAAACATAACTAAACCTCGCATCCATTTTTTAATACTGATGTTACACCGTTGAATGTCCACCAATAATCGTCTTCGTCTTTTCTCTTAAATGGGCCTTCTTTTCCAATATACAGGCCATGTATGGATGCAATAATTACTCTTGAGCCAAAACTATCACTACGCCACTTTTCTAAACATGGAGGAATTTCATTCCTACACTCCAAGAAAGCGAGCAATACGGTTTTGTTCTCTTCTTTCGATAAAGCAAATTCAATTTCGTTGTTGATATGATCATCGCCAAAACTATAGCCGCAGACAGCTAAAATATTACTATTGGAGGAATTTAGAGATTTTCTGAATAAATCAAATTGCGTAGAGAACGGGTCTTGTTGAGTGGCAACGTATTTTGTAGCTTGTGGGTAAATTAGAACTCGCCGTTCTGCCTTTGGGTAGAGGTCGTTGTCTCTAACTCGCCATACATACCCTTTATCACAAAGAAACCAATCTATAGAGCCATGCATTTTAATTAAGTTCGCACGTTGTCCATTCGTTGGTGTGGGTTCCCCATACTTCTGAGTTCGATGGGCTACAGCTCCGCCATCAAACCCATCCCAATAAGATACTTTGCTTAGTGCTAGTGCATCTTCTAAAAGAGTGTCATAATTGGTTGTGAAAATATTGACAGCTTTTCTTCGCTCATGAACACCAGCGGATGCGTGGTTAAACAGAGCATCAATAAATTCTAAATGTGCTTTGATGTCCACGATTGGTTTAGACAAAGAGCCTTCTTCAACTGTATTTCCATCCTTGTCCTCAACATAGCCGCACCGGATCACATTTGAGATAGACTCAAGAATTGTATTATGTACTTCTTCTAGGGTAGCTAACTCAACCTCACCACCACTAATGATTGTCTTCTTCTCTTTGTTTCTTTCAGCTAATGCAGCATAGTCGCCAAGATGACTAAGAACATGCTCTATATGGCATTGTTCAGGCAACTCTTGAAATAGTGGAGTGATAATATCGTCATATAATTTTTTGTGACTAGCTTCTAAATTCTTTTTTACTTTGTTCGTCAAAGGGTACATTAGCGGCAATTTAGCGTCGAAGCTTATTCCTGCACCCAGTAGCCAACTTTGCTCACTGCACTTCAAGTGCTCTTCTATTTGCAAGAACAACTCACCGTCAATCAAATCATCCATTTATTTTCCTTCTTATAGAGTTGTAGCCAAATTAGCAACCAGAGCGTTATAACGTTTCGGGTAACCGGACCGCGCCACCCTAACTTTCCGCGTCAGCGCCGCCACCGTTCACGCGGTCCGGTTGACCCGCTGGTTAGCCAGTTTTACATTTTTCTTTATCAACTTCTTGACCGACTACTATTCGTAATATCCCTGCAAACAGGAATGAACCCAACAAAGTAAATATAAAAAGGGCCACTTGACGAAGATCTGTTGTATGGAGGTAACGTTCAGCTACAAAACCAACGACTAGGATCATTGTTGAAAAGACGATACTTGATAATAAAGTGTATAGAGTAGTAATTTTAGTTTTGAATAGCGCAACTCCGATACCAAACCCGACCATTATTATAATTGCCCCCAATCCTGTAAGACCAAGCGATACAGAAAGGGAAATTGATTTCCCCCACATTTCTTCATATTTGCCCAAAACAAATATTTGATAACAGGCATAAATTGACATATATGCCACGAAACATAGTGGGAAAACCAAGTATGTAAGAGCTTTTTTCATAGGATGGCTAACGTTGGAGCTCAGGGGCTGGCGGAGATTTGCAGCACTGAACTTTGATTAACTTGGGATTTTGGTAACAAGGCTGAACTTCGGAAAACCGCGCTGCCCGCCAGTCCCTTGCAGCGGTTTGTGTACGCCCGACATGGGCGTGAACTAATGGGGTTAGAGTCCCCTGTAAGTGTTCCATGTAACGTTGTGAAACGTAACATAAATTACTAGCCAATGGCAAGGGCGTTACCGTGAGGTAGGGTCTGAAGGAAGCCGGATGGCAAAGATATGGGGTGACGAACAGAAATATCATATAAGGCCGAGTCTCTGGGGCAGTCAGCACAACATAATTACGCCCGGGAACAGGAGATACGGTAAATGATGCGCTCGCATATCGGAAGTTCACGCTCTTATTCGGGGAGATCTGTATTCCATGCAATATGAAATTATTTCCAGTGAAATTACCGGTGGGGTTCCGGTTTCCAAATATCCCGGCATAGACAGGGAATGTCCTGCCCGTCTGTGAGATACGAAGAAAGAAGACAGACAGGAAATGATGAAATACGGCACCACTTTGAGCAATCGGAATGGTGAGAATGCAGAAGTCAGCAGAAGCCATAGTAGCCCAAAGCCGGGGGTAATGCCCCGGACACGGTGAAGGGCTGAACATTAAGGAGAGAAATATGTTGCCAAGACACCTTACGCGTACTGTGAACCTGAACGGGGGAGTAGTGTATAAGCGTATCGCGGATGAGCAGTTCTCAAACGATCAACTACTGGAACGTATAGTTTCGACAGAGAATGTCGGTAAGGCCTGGAAACAGGTGCGCAGTAATAAAGGTGCTCCCGGAATCGACGAAATAACAGTCGAGGATTTCCCGTTCACTTTTCGTGAATGCTGGCCTGAAATACGCTCAACCATACTGGAAGGGAATTACATCCCTTCTCCTGTTCAGAGAGTTGAAATACCCAAACCGGATGGCAGTACTCGTCCTCTTGGGATTCCAACTGTGCTGGATAGAGTTATCCGGCAGGCCATCGCTCAGGTTATGAGTCCTATTTTCGATCCTCATTTTTCAGAATCGAGTTGTGGGTTCAGACCGGGCAGATCAGCCCATGACGGAGTGAAGCAGATAAAGCAGTACATCAGACAGGGCTACAAAGTCGCAGTTGATATGGATTTGTCGAAATTCTTCGACACAGTCAACCACGATGTTCTGATGAACCGGGTATCACGTCGGATAGAAGATAAACGTGTACTCAAGCTTATCGGCAAATACCTTCGGGCTGGCGTAATGGTTAATGGCCGTCGTCTTGCAACTCCGCTTGGAGTACCGCAGGGCGGTCCTCTTTCGCCACTTCTTGCAAATATTCTTCTTGACGATCTGGATAAGGAACTGGAGAAACGTGGTCACCACTTCGTTCGTTATGCCGATGACTTCATCATTTTAGTGAAAAGTCTTTCAGCAGCAGAACGGGTGATGGCCAGTGTCAGCAGATTCCTGAAAAGAGAGCTACGGCTAATCGTCAACGAGAAGAAAAGCAGTTTTGGTAAAGTGGAGGAATGCAGTTTTCTCGGGTTTGTCTTTGTGCGAGGCAAAATAAGATGGAGCGACAAAGCCTTTTGTGAGTTCAAAAGACGTATTCGTCTTTTTACCGGAAGAAGCTGGGGCGTCTCCATGGAATACCGCCTACACAAACTTGCAGAGTATGTACGGGGCTGGATAAACTATTACGGCATTTCGGAGTATTATCGCCCGATCCCGATAGTAGACGAATGGCTCCGTCGCAGGATACGAATGTGTTTCTGGAAACAATGGAGATATACACGAACCAAAGTGTCCAATCTTCTCAAGCTGGGAACCTTCAAAAGACAGGCAATTATGACAGCATTAAGTCGTAAAGGCCCATGGCATCTCGCCAGAACCCTGGCTGCACAAACGGGCATGACCAACAAATGGCTGAAAGAACTTGGGTTGATATCTGTCAAAGACCAGTGGGTGAAGATTCACTATCCGGCTCAGGCCCGATGACCTTAATGAACCGCCCTATGCGGAGCCGCTTGTGGGGTGGTGTGGGGAGGGCGAGGGAAAACCTTGCCTTTACCCGATTAGAATTTTTTTAATCATCATCCTCAGGCGGATCATCATCGTCGAGTTCATATGTTGTTGGTTGATAACTTCTTTTTTCAGGTTCTGAATAATCCCAGATTTCTTTTGAAATTTCTTCATTTTGAGAACCCTGATCATTTTCTTGCTTTTTCTCTAACTGTTTGAGAATTTTGTCAATATCCTTGCCACTCATACTAGCTCCTTTTTTCCGTAAAATTTTAAATATGAAATTTCATCTTGAGAGATAAGTACCCCACGGGTACGATTAGATTTCTTCCCAAATTTTCTACCTTTGATAGGTAGCCAAAGTTCTTCCAGATAAATTTGCCTTTCAGCTGGAAATGAACTTGCCATAGATTTTAGAGCATACTTTCCCCTAATTGTATCACCGCTTTTCAGATGAATTTCTACCCAATAAGATTCTCTTTTACTGAAGACGTAATCCCAAGGCTGTTTGTATGGACTTAGAATTTTATTCTTGAAAATCTTGAACCTCGACAACCAGACAAATAGAAAAGGCCATAAGGCAGGCGCAACCACAAAAGTAAAAACAACAGACAGCCAATAATAAAAAGGGTGTTTATCAACAAACCCATCTTTACTAATTATGATTAATAGCCAGAAAAAAAATACGAAATTCAAAACGCTGTAGCACACAGCCTCTACAATTGACTTTGAATAATCCCTATTCTCAATAGCTATTATCCAGCTATAGGTTTTTAGTGAGATAAATCCAGGCAGTACTAGTGCTAAAAACAATAGTGCCTTATCTAATTCCCATATATTCATTTGATTCTAACAGTGTTAATACATGGACAATGTCCATCATATTGCCTTGTATCTAGCCACTTTTTCCACTTATTTTGGTATTAATAGCTTTAAATGGAAAAAACTGTCCACTTATTACTTTTTTCTACATTTTGTCCATGTGATGCCATATTATGATGGGTATCATGGAAAAGAAGGTGTTAGCACAAATGAAGGGCACCCATCTACTAATGGCCAAATTGATTTACGGAACAGGTATACGTCTAATGGAGTGTATTCGTCTACGTATACAAGATATTGATTTTGGCCAGAGGCAGCTGTTTATTCGCTCCGGAAAAGGTGGAAAAGATAGAACGACATTCTTGCCTCGTTTTGTTCACGACGAACTTCATGAGCATGTCGAACGTGTAAAAAACCTGACATCGCCTGAACTGATGAGAAATACAGGCTAGCCAGAACATATCGAAAAGCAGCCTGGGAAACATCGTGGCAATACGTATTCCCAAGTAAGTCACGATCTATAGATCCAAGGAGCAAAAAAGAACGTAGACATCACTTACTTGAGTCAGGCCTGCAAAAAAGCTGGTAAATCGGCTGTGAGAAAGTCAGGGATCGACAAGCGGGCAACCGTCCATACTCTTCGCCATTCCTTCGCTACACATATGCTGAAAATGAAACCAATATTCGTGTGCTTCAAGATCTTCTTGGACATGCTGATGTGAAAACAACAGAAATATATACCCATGTTATGCGAAAGGATATTGATGGGTTGCAAAATCCGCTGGATCGTCTGTACAGCAAAGCCAAATAGAAGGAAATTTCCGCTCTTTTCCCTTCAAAATAAATTGCCGTCCATTAAAACAGAAGAGTTGTATTTGTTCAATGAGTAATTGTGCTATTTCACTGAAAAATCTAATAATTTTATGTGAAGATGTGCGGTGAGTAGGGGAACTATCGTGCAATATGGGCAGCTTTAGATGTTTCCTGAGTCCTCACCAGAAAAAAGCTGAAAAGGAAATTTGACGAGTGGTTGAAAAAAATAAAAATAGCTCAGGAATAAAAAACACGGGTGGGGGTAGGGTGGGGGATAAACAAAAACAGCTACTAAGGAAAGTTTCCTTAGTAGCTGTTGTCGTTTGGTGACCCCAAGGGGAATCGAACCCCTGCTTCCGGCGTGAGAGGCCAGCGTCCTAACCGCTAGACGATGGGGCCATTATTTCGAGTCTTTTCTACCTGACTGCTGAGAGCTTGTCAAGGATTTGTTCCTGCTTTGTTGGAACTAATTGGTTGTAATTTGAACAGCTGGAGTCATTCTACGTTTAGGGCGATATTTGTTCCAAATGTTTTGCATGCGGTCAATTCGTCCGGGTTGTTTTTCAAGGCGTCCCTTCCTTCCATATTTTTAAGCAGGAGAGATGGACCATATTGTATATCCAGGGTGTCACACAGGCATTTGGTGGTAAGAACAGATCCTTCAAAAAGTTTTTCACCAGCGGTTGCAGCGCAGGAAAGGAGGTGACCGGTACGCTGCTCTTCTGAACGATAATTGACCCCAAGGAGATATTTGCGGGACCACCTTGCCTGGCAGCGATCAATATACAACTTTATTTGGGCACTCATTGCATAAAAATAGACAGGGCTGACAAAAAAAAGACGGTCTGCCAAGTCGCTTTTGTCGTACAACTCCGTCATGTCATCTTGTATGATGCAGTTTCCTGTCTTTGAGCATCCTCCGCAGGCCTGACAGGGGCTGATTTTGAGTTTGCTTAAATGGACAAATTCAACGCTGTTGTTTTTTGCTTGGAGCAACCCTTCGGCAACAGCTCTGGCCAGTGTTTCCGTATTGCCGTTTTTTCGTGGACTTCCGAGAATGAAAAGATTGTGTGTCACTGTTTTTCAGCCCCCTCTGTGTGGTTGGTGATTGACGGTTGAGCAGGGCGTCGTCCGAAGAGTTCACACTGTCTGCTGAGCCAGTTGGAGATGTCCTGGGTTAAAAAACGAGGAGCACAGCGCCAGGCCCAGTTGCCCTCTTTACTCCCGGGGCTGTTCATCTTGCAGTCATTGCCAAAACCGAGAACATCCTGAAGAGGAAAAATGGCGTAGCGACTGATTGATGAAAGTGCAAGATAGATCAAATCTCTATGTATGTCGGAGTCATTATTCGTCCTGTTGTTGCAAAATGCCCGAAGTTCGCTTCGTCCGGATTCGCTTAAGTGATTGCTCAGGAACCAGCCAACGGTGGTGTCGTTATCATGTGTTCCTGTGTAAATAACGCTGTTTGGGGTGTCGAAGTTAAAGGGGAGGAAACTGTTCTCCTTGTTGCCATCAAAGGCAAACTGAAGAATTTTCATTCCGGGAAAATCAAGAGCATCACGCAGAGCAAGAACCTCAGGGGTGATCTCTCCGAGATCCTCAGCAATGATATTCAGAGGTCCAAGGTTTTTATAGATTTCTTCAAAAAAATGAATACCTGGTCCTTTTATCCATTCGCCATTCATTGCAGTTTTGTGGCTGGCTGGAATGGACCAGTAGGCTTCAAATCCACGAAAATGATCAACCCGGGCAACGTCCACCATCTGGAAAAGAGAACGGAAGCGTTCCGTCCACCAGGAGTATAGCTGATTTTTAACCACTTTATCGGTGCTATTCCAACGATAAAGTGGGTTGCCCCAGCGCTGACCGGTTTTTGAAAAATAATCAGGAGGGACGCCTGCAACCTCTGTTGGGTGCAGAGTCTCTGGGTCGAGGGAAAATATAGCCTGATTAGCCCAGACATCAACGCTATCCCAACCAACATAGATCGGGATATCGCCAATGAGCTGAATGTTCATGCTATTTGCAAGTTTTCGAAGTTCTTGCCACTGTTTAAAAAAAACAAATTGTTCAAAAGCAAAATAATCCATACGTGCAGAATACTTGTCAGTCACTTCCTCCATGGCGGCTTTGTCGCGATGGGCAAGTTTGCTGGGCCAGTCAAACCACCCTTTCTGGTGGAAGACCTCCTTTAGAGTCATAAACAGACAGTAGTCTTTCAGCCATACTGTGGATTGTTTGAATTTTGTAAAAGCGGAATTGTTGGTTGTGCGGTCAAAATTATTGAAGGCGAGCTGAAGGCAGTTGTTTTTGAAGAGTGCTACTTCTTTATAAACAGTTTGGTATTCGGAAAATTGTGGAACGTTTATCTCATGGTCTTGGAGAAGACCGTCTGCAACAAGCAAATCAAGAGAAATAAGCAACGGAGATCCGGCAAAGGCGGAGGTGCTCATGTAAGGGGAGTTGTCGAATATCGGATTTGTCGGGCCTGTTGGCAGAAATTGCCATAGCGTCTGACCAGCGTCTTTTAGGAAGCTTATAAAATTATAAGAAGATATGCCAATGTCGCCAATTCCATGGGGTGAAGGAAGAGAAGAAATATGGGCGAGAATTCCACTTGCGCGTCTGTATTGAGTTGTTGGCATAAGAGTATAAAATAGTGTTCTATCCGTTAGAGGGAAAATTGTGATACTGTAGCACCTGATACCATTCTTGGCAAATAATGTCGCAGATGTGGAACGCTTTTATGGAGTTTTTAAAGGCTGAAAGGGATATTTGATTGCCTTTTATGGGTAAGTGTTATATTGTATACTGTTCAGAAAGGGATCTGTGGGGCAGCAATTTGGCTGCCATTTTTTATTTCAAATATAAACATATCCTTTTTTTGTATCGACAATAAACTATTGTGTTAAAACAAGAATTATATTTTTTAGCACTTTCAAGTATATTTTATAGTTAGGTAAAGGAGTAACCTCCCATTGCAGGCCGAACTTAAAGAAAATCTCCTCAAGGCAGGAAAAGAAGAGGGGTGTATCAGCTTTACTGAGTTGAACAAACTCCTCCCTGAAGAAATCAAAGATCCTGCAGCCATTGAGAAAGTATTCAATTTTCTTGGTGCTCATAGTATTGAAATTGTGACCCAGGATGGTAAGGATGGTGAAAAAAGGACTCTATCCGGTGAGGTCTGGAGCATTCCAGATGGATCCGATGATAGCGACTTCGAAGATGATCCAGCCACATCCTCCCCGGAAGATGATGCCCATGACGGAGAAGAAACCACCACAACCTATTTGCGGGAAATGGGGCGTTTTGATCTTCTGACTCCTGATGAAGAGGCCAAATATTCAAGAACCATCAGGCAGGGGTTTGAGTCAATAATAGAAGCAATTCGAATTGACCAGTCCGGTGTTAAGGATCTTGAACTTCTTCGTACCCGGATAGCTCTGTGGGAAAAAAGAGATCCCACCCTCAAGCCAAAAAAACAGCAACTCAACTTCATGCGCTACAGTGTTGTCAGTGCTGCCAAAAAACACTCTGATTGCCGTGAATTGATTGAGTTGCAAACCAGACTTGAAGCCTATTCCCGTTCTATTGAAATTGCCAAGGATTGTATGATTCGTGCGAATCTTCGTCTGGTGGTTTCAATTGCAAAACGGTATATGCATCAGGGCCTTACTCTTGCTGATCTTATTCAAGAAGGAAATCTTGGGCTCATGCGAGCTGTTTTCCGTTTTGATTATACTAAGGGAAACAAATTCTCCACATACGCATCCTGGTGGATTCGTCAGGCCATTACCCGGGCTATTCTTGATAAAACCAGAACTATCCGCCTCCCTGTTCATTTCCTTGAGCTGAGAAGTCAGTTTTTCAAAGCCTTTTATGCTCTCTATAAAGAGCTGGGTAGAGAACCGACACCGCTGGAAATATCCAAGAATACAGACCTTCCAATGGATAAAATCCTCGCCATTCTTGAGGCCTCAAGAGAACCAATTTCTCTCGAAACCCCTGTCGGTGACGATGATTCCACCCTTGGGGATTTTCTTGAAAACCAGGAATCTCAATCCCCCTATGAGGCCGTTCAAAACCGTGAACTTTCAGGACGGGTGGAGGAAATACTCTCTACTTTAAGTGAGCGTGAAGAAAAAATCATCCGTCTGCGTTTTGGTATCGGTGAAAAGGCCGAATACACACTCGAAGAGATCGGCAAACGGTTCAATGTCTCTCGTGAGCGGATTCGACAGATTGAAAAGAAGGCATTAAATCGCCTGAGACATTCGAGTCGTCGTGATAAATTAAAATTCTTTTTGGATTAATTACAAACACTCTATGTAGGAAACTGGCCGGGAAATATCCCGGCTTTTTTTATGACCATGAAAAAATTTATTGAAAGTGCCGGGTTTGGTGACATACTCGAAAAAGTTGAGGCTGGTGAGCGATTATCCTGTGACGATGGTATCCGCCTGTATAACTCCAATGATATTCTGGCCCTTGGCTATATGGCTAATATGGTGCGGAATAGACTGAATGGAGATAATACCTATTTTATTTATAATCAGCATATTAACTATTCCAATATTTGTACCAACCTCTGTAAGTTCTGCGCTTTTGGAAAAGAAAAGGGTCATGAAAAGGCATATGAGATGGACCTTGAGACGGTCAAACAGAAGGTCCGTGACCGGCTCGATGAACCAATCACCGAAATTCATATGGTTGGCGGAATTCATCCTGATCTGCCATTTTCCTATTATACCGATTTACTCCGCGGAATTAAGGAAGTTCGTCCCGATGTTCACATACAGGCCTTTACCTGTGTGGAGATTGCCCATCTTGCCGGTCTTGCTGATAAGCCCGTTGGTGAAACCCTTGAAATACTCAAGGAAGCTGGTCTTGGTTCTATTCCAGGTGGAGGTGCTGAGGTATTTGCGCCACGGATACGTGAACTGACCTGCGAGAAGAAACTTCCTGGCAAAGATTGGATAGAGGTTGCAAAGACAGCCCATCGTCACGGCCTGCACACCAATGCCACCATGTTGTACGGTCATATTGAAACAATGGCGGAACGCATAGAGCATCTCGATGCATTGCGCCTGGCGCAGGATGAAACAAAGGGTTTTCTTGCGTTTATTCCCCTGGCTTTCCATCCCAAAAATACCGAAATGTCTAATATCTCCAGAACGACCGGTATGGATGATCTGAAAAATATCGCTGTATCCAGGCTTATGCTCGACAACTTTCCCCATATCAAAGCCTACTGGGTTATGATTGGCCCCAAAGTGGCCCAAATTGCCCTCTCTTTCGGAGCTGATGATATGGATGGTACTGTGAAAGAGGAAGTTATCACTCACATGGCAGGCGCAGAGACTGAACAGGCCATAGGTTCCACCACACTTGTTAAGTTGATCAAGGAAGCCGGGCGGATTGCCATTGAACGGGATACCCTGTATGAGACTATTCAGGTACACGAATAATAACTTCAGGTGATGTCCATGCAGGAAAGTATTTTTAATGATATAAGTGACAGAGTTTTATCTGGTGGTCGACTGAGTGATGAGGAATTTATTGAGCTTAACGATCATGGTGATCTCTACCAGCTAGGGTTCCTTGCCAATGCAATCAGGGAAAAACTCCATCCAGAAAAAAATGTTACATACGTTATAGATCGAAATATCAACTACACCGACATCTGTGTGTCTGCGTGTAAGTTCTGCGCCTTTTTTAAAGCTCCTGAAGACAAAGACGGTTATGTGCTCACCAAAGAAGAGCTGGCCCTCAAAATCAAAGAGACCCAGGATCTTGGTGGCACTCAAATACTTCTTCAAGGTGGGCTCCACCCTGATCTTCAGCTGGAATACTACGAGGATATGCTCCGTTTTATGAAGGAGACGGGTATCCATGTCCATGGTTTTTCTCCTCCCGAAATACATCATTTTGCAAAGGTTTCAAAACTTCCCATCTCCACGGTGATTTCCCGTCTGATTAATGCAGGGCTCGACTCCATTCCCGGTGGTGGTGCAGAGATTCTCTCCGACAGAGTACGTAGTTTTACCGCCCCCCTGAAGGGTACAGCTGATGACTGGATTGAGGTTATGGAAGAGGCTCATAAGCAGGGGCTTCGTACAACTGCCACCATGATGTTTGGTCATGTTGAAACTGTTCATGAACGTCTGGAACATCTACGTCGTCTCCGTGAATTGCAGGATCGCACCAAAGGGTTCACCGCATTTATTCCCTGGCCATTTCAGCCAGACCACACAGCACTCGTTGAACAGGCGCCCATTGAGAAGACAACTGGCTATGGCTATTTACGAATGTTGGCACTTTCTCGCATTTATCTCGACAACTTCGAGAATGTTCAGGCCTCATGGGTTACCCAGGGACCGAAGATAGCTCAACTTTCTCTCTACTTTGGGGCTAATGATTTTGGCTCCACCATGATTGAGGAAAACGTTGTTGCTGCGGCTGGTATCAGTTTTCGACTTTCTGAAGATGAAATAAGACGATTGGTCGTCGATGCTGGATTTACTCCCAGACAACGTTTGATGGATTACAGCCTCGTTGGTTGAGCACTTACTGTGTCTCCTTCCAGATCTCATTCAGCACTTAGACTCTACAGGGCACCGTGGATAGTGCCAGTCAGTTCTGCCGTTATTCCTGATGGTGCTGTTGTAGTAGATCACAGCTCAATTGTAGCGGTCGGTTCTTTTGAGGAGATCTTCTCGCAGTTTCCAGATGTTCCGGTTACCGAGTGCTCAGGTGTTCTTCTTCCAGCCCTGGTAAATGCCCACATTCATCTCGATCTTTCTGTCTTTGGTCCGGTGCCTCAGGAATCTTCTGAAAGTACCATGTGCGATTGGATATCGTCTCTTCTTGCAAAGCGACTTAGTTCAAACTGCTCTGATGATGAGATACGGGATGCAGCTGAAAAAGCCGCTCGTGATCAGTATGCATCCGGCGTCGGTCTGATGCTTGATATCAGCAATAGGTATCTTGGTACATTTGATTCCTGTCCTGCTGAAATAGTATCACTTCTTGAAATGCTTGGTCCTTCGCAGGCAGCCCAACGAGATGCAATCACCACCATCTCTGAACTCCCCAGTGAGAGAATGGTAACGGGACATGCTCCCTACTCAACAACTCCAGATCTCCTGAGTTATATTAAAAAGCGCTGTACCGCCCAGAATGCTGTGTTTTCCCTGCATCTTGCCGAAAATCGTGACGAATCTCTTTTGCTTATCCATGGGACAGGGTGCTTTGCTCAATTCTTAAAAGATCGAGGAGCTGTCAGTGATACTTTCCCGATCCCAGGAATTGACACCAGCGGTGTGGTGGGGTACTTACAGAAACGTGGAATCCTTGACAGGAAAACCCTATGTGTCCACTGTGTTCATATGAGCAGTGAAGAAATGAAAATTCTGGCAGAGTCACAGGCCCATGTGTGTCTCTGTCCCTGCAGCAATAGATTTCTATCAGTTGGTACTGCACCGCTTGAGAAGTTTCTGGATTTCGGAATGCTCCCGGCACTGGGAACCGATTCCGTAACATCCAATCCTCAGCTTGACATGTGGGAGGAGATGGCCCTTTTGAGAAAGAATCATCCCACTGTAGCAGCTGAAACCATACTCTCCATGGCAACATTAGGGGGGGCTGTCGCCATGCATCGTGACAACAGGTATGGCAGCATTGAAAAAGGACGAACATCGGATATCCTTCATGTCCACGGAGAGCAATATGAAAAGGCTGCATATCCTCAGCAGCTTATTGAGCTGTTAACCTCAGGAGGCCGTCCAGAGAGAATGGATTGGCTGACTTTTTCAGAATAATCTGTCTGCAGAATCTTGAAGGGAATAGAGCTATGAGTGGAGCCCGTATTGGAATGGTGAATTTTATTAACACCGCTCCAATCTATGAAATCTGGAAAACCCGAAATCATCCTGCAGACTGGAAGGTTGTCGAGGCCCCGCCCTCCACCCTGAACAGAATGCTTGCTGCAGGAGAGCTTGATCTCGGGTTTGTCTCATCCTATGAATATGGAGTTCGTCCTGAGCAGTATCGTCTCCTGTCAGACCTCTCCATCAGTGCCAACGGTTCCGTGGGATCGGTCTTTTTGTTCTCGCGTGTTCAGCCCAAATTACTTGGAGACCACACGGTTCTGCTCAGTGGTCAGTCTGAAACATCCATCAGTTTGGTGAAGATCATTCTTGAAGAGTTTTTTCATGTTCACCCGGCCTACGAAGTTGGTGATGTCAATGGCAGGGAGGCCACACAGGCTGGTGGAATTCTGGCCATAGGAGATGAGGCATTGCGCTTGTCCGCAAGTGAGGAGTTTCCCTATAAGCTTGATCTTGCAGAAGTCTGGTGTCAATATACGAATCTGCCCTTTGTATTTGCTGTTTGTGCTGCTCGTGAGGAGTTTTGTCAGAAATCTCCAGAAATTGTCGCTGCAATCCATCGGGAATTCTTAGTTTGCAGAGGTGAGGGGAGAGTACATCTGGAGTCCATTTGTGAGAGCGTTGCTCCTCGCATACCCATGCATCCAGACGAGTGTTACGTCTATCTTCGAGCCATAGAGTATGATCTTGGGAAGAGTAAACAGGTGGCCCTTGAAAAATTTTTCACCTATCTGATTAACAGGAAAGAAGCTTCACCTCTTTCTGTCCCTCTCAATATTTTCGATAATGAGTGACCTGAAATGAAAAAAATTCTAGTGGCGGTGACCGGTGCTTCAGCCATGCTCTACCTCCAGTCATTCCTCGAAATACTTCAGGATGAAGATGCTATTGTCCACGGAATCTGTTCCGAGTCCGGTGAACAGGTACTTGAACTTGAGCATGGAATAACTCCAGGTAAGCTACCGGCGGTAAGTAAATGGTTTGATTGCAGAGATTTTGCGGCCGCACCGGCTTCCGGGTCAGCTGGATATGATGCCATGGTGATTATTCCCTGCTCCATGGGGACACTTGCTGCAATTGCATCGGGAATAACCACTAATCTCGTGCATCGGGCAGCCGATGTAATGCTTAAGGAAAAGAAAAAACTTGTCCTTGTGACCAGGGAAACTCCTTTAAACAGAACACATTTACAGAATATGCTGACAGTTCATGATGCCGGTGCCGTGATATGTCCGCCCCATCCAGGGTTTTACCTGAAACCTGAAACCCTGGAAGAAGCGGCCCTGACGTTCTCATGGCGGCTTGGAGATCAGCTTGGTCTTCATATGAAAAACAGAAAGCGTTGGGGAGAAGAGGGTTGATGTTTCAGAAAATTACTGTTCTTCTTGAGATGATCAAATTTAAATTGACCATTTTTGCAATGCCTTTTGCATTTATGGGGGCGTTCCTGGCCGAACGCGGTGTTCCCGACGCGCTTACGTTTTTATGGGTGGTGCTTGCCATGGTAGGTGCCAGGACCTGTGCAATGGGATTTAATCGTATTGTTGATGCCAGATTTGATAGCGCCAATCCACGTACTGCTGATCGGGCAATTCCATCCGGTGCTGTCAGCAGTGTTGAGGCGTGGATTATGGTGATTGCAGCAGGAGCTCTTTTCTTTTTTGCAGCATGGTCACTCAATCCCCTGACGCTGAAGCTTGCACCCGTTGCTCTCGGTCTCACTCTTTTCTATTCGTTGACCAAAAGATTTACTTCCTTCTGTCATCTGATTTTAGGTGTTGCCCTTGCCTTTTCTCCACTTGGTGGCTGGGTGGCGGTGCAGGGAAGCTTAATCAGTTACCCATGGGCGCTTTCCCTGGGAGTCCTTTTCTGGATTGCTGGTTTTGATACCATTTATGCCTGTCTTGATGCCGATTTTGATAAAAAAGCAGGTCTCCATTCCCTACCTTCACAACTCGGCCAGACAAATGCCTTCCGTCTCGCTGTCCTGTTCCATATTATAGCTTTTTGTCTTTTTGCCTTCGCCGGAGTGCAGGCAGGTTTGAATCTTGTCTATTATATTGGAGTATTGATAGCCGCTGGGGTGATTTTCTATCAGCATAAGCTGGTGAATCCAAATGATCTCTCGAAGATAAAAGGCTCTTTTTTCTCCCTGAATGGTATCATCAGCATGGTTCTTTTCGCCGCTACATGGCTCTCTTTGATCATTGAAGGATGATGAGACACTTCATTTTTCAGGCATGTTCTCTTCTCTTTTCTATCTTTATCACCTGTTGTGTTGAGAGTGTAGCTGCTCTATATCCCAACGGTGAGGTTATCGATGATGTGGTAACGACCATATATACGGGTGGTGAAAAGCTTAAATACAAAATTTCGTGGACCGGCGGTGTTAAGATAGGTGAGCTTCAGCTGGAAGTTCAGAGACAGGCTGATGATGAAAATGTTTTTGAGTTAAAGGCGGTGGTAAAGGACTCTGGCATGTTTCATTTTTTTTATCCGGTAAATGATGTATTTCTCACAAGGGTAGCTGGTGATAAGCGGCTTCCCGTGAGCTATGAGGTGACCCAGAAAGAGGGCAGAAATTACAAGGCCAGACGGTATACCGAATACAATCAGCAGGCTGGGACAGTACGTTATCAGAAGAACACGAAGGATCCGGTTGAGTATACTGTTGACGGAGAGGTTCACAATGAGTTCTCTTCGTTCTTTTTTACCCGTAGTATGAAACTTGAACGGGATTATCCGGTAATTGTTCCAACCTTTGCAGATGGCAAACGACATGAGGTCATAGTCCGTGTGGGGGCTGAAACCAGGATAAAAAAAACAATCCTTGGCGATGTTAATGTGTTACCTGTGACCCCCCTGATGGGATTTAAAGGACTTTATGACAAGGCTGGTGCTACCGTCATCTGGCTCACCAACGATGAATGCCGGATACCTGTCCGTATTAGATCCAGAATCCTTCTAGGATCACTTACTGCAGAACTGCTTTCATATTCAAATCCCCATTGTGGTGATCAGAGTGAATATCATAAGAAAATACCTGCGAGTGTAGAAAAACTGCCGGAACTTGAAATGGGAGACTGAAATTCCCATAGTCCCTTTTCTTGTGTTGATTATATCCACAAAGTGTTTATATTCTGCCACGCAAAGCACGAAGTTGAACTTGAAGATAAATATAACATAAATTGATATTTGAGGAGAATAGCATGAAACTTATTCTTTTGGGCGCTCCTGGCGCTGGTAAAGGTACTGTAGCAAAATTACTCACCGCCATTGATGGCTCTGTCCAGATTTCCACCGGAGATATTCTTCGTGGTGCTGTTACTGCAGGTACTGACCTTGGTAAAGAGGCTGAAGGATATATGAGCCGTGGCGATCTTGTTCCAGACTCACTTATTATGGGAATCATGGAAAGCCGTCTTCAGGAACCTGATTGTGCCAACGGCTTTTTGCTCGATGGCTTCCCACGTACCATTCCACAGGCTGAAGAGCTTACCGCCCTTCTCGAAAAACTTGGTATTAAACTTGATATGGCCGTTGAAATTGACGTGCCCAAGGATATCATTCTTGACAGACTTTGTACCCGTCGTACTTGTGAAAATCCCGATTGTCAGGCCATTTACAATGTGAAGTCCAATCCTCCAAAAGTAGAAGGGATTTGTGACAAATGTGGAGCCAGGGCCATACAGCGTGAAGATGAGACCGAAGAGGCAATCAGCCACCGTCTTGCTACCTATAATGAGAAGACAGCACCTCTTATCGGTTTTTACAAAAAGGCAGGATTGCTTCTCAGCGTTCCAGCCACTTCAAGTGATGCTGTAATTGCTGCTGTAAAAGAAAAGCTTAGTCTGTAAACTATTGCTGGTGTTTTGGTAACGGGGGATGGAGAACCACAGGTTTTCTCTCCCCCTTCTTTATGTTAAGGAGGTATTGATGAGCGAATCAGTATTGGAAACAAATTATGAAGGTCTCGAGCTTGTACATCGTGGAAAAGTACGGGATATGTACGCAATACCTGGGCATGATGACAAACTGTTGATGGTAGCAACTGATCGTATTTCTGCTTTCGATGTGGTAATTGATGCAATTCCAGGCAAGGGAAAAGTATTAACACAACTGTCCCTCTTCTGGTTTGATCTGCTTGGTGATGTCGTAGATAACCATCTCATTACAGCCGATGTCAGCGAATATCCGGAGGCCTGCCAGCCATATGCTGCCGAGCTTGATGGTCGGTCAATGCTTGTCCACAAAACACAGCCTTTGAGTGTTGAATGTATTGTCCGAGGATACATTTCCGGATCATTTTGGAAGGCCTACCAGAAAAATACAACAGTCTGCGGCTTTGCCTTTCCTGACGACCTGCAGGAATCAGACAAATTGCCTGAGGTGATTTTTACTCCTTCAACAAAGGCTGATCTTGGTGATCACGATGAGAATATTTCAGTGAATACCATGGAAGAGCTTCTTGGTAAGGAAATGACCCGGAAAATTTCTGATATCAGTATTGAACTGTATAGCAGGGCTGCTGATTTTGCACGATCGAAAGGAATTATCATCGCTGATACTAAGTTTGAACTGGGACTTCTCGGAGAAGAGAAAAAACTTATACTTATCGATGAGGTTCTGACTCCTGATTCTTCACGATTCTGGCCACTCGATCAGTATAAACCTGGGAAAGGGCAACCAAGTTTCGATAAACAGTTTTTACGTGATTACCTGTCGTCACTTGATTGGGATAAGAATCCTCCGGCTCCTAAAGTTCCCCAGGATATTATAGATAAAACCAAGGCACGTTACGAAGAAGCACTGGAAAAAATCACCAAAGGCTGATTTTGGTATCAGGCAGGCACTCACAGGGAGTGTCTGCCTGAATCAGAATCTAAATCTCCATATCCTACCTTATCTTGCAACCAGTTTGTCAATAATCGCTATCAGCTGCTTAAATGGAATGGGTTTGGTCAGGTAGCCATCCATTCCAGCAAGTTTACATTTTTGCTCGAAATCTGTTGTCGCCTGTGCTGTGAGTGCAATAATGGGGACGGAAAATTTGCCGGTTTCTTTTTCTTTCTTCCTGATAATCTCTGTGGCATCCAGACCGTTCAGAACCGGCATCTGGATATCCATTAGGATGATATCCGCATGGTTTTTTTCCATGAGATCAATCAGTTCCTGTCCGTTTTCGCACACAGTAACATCACACCCCTGTTCTTCTAGGTAGGCAGAAATTAAACGCTGGTTGATGAATTCATCTTCAGCTAGAAAAACTCGAATTCCCAGTAGTTTTTTTAAGGGAGCGGTCGGGATGTTTTTTGTTTGTATCTCTGGCTCCTCTTTTCTGTCAATGTCGCAGAGTATGGTGAAATGAAATGTTGATCCTTTTTCGTTACTTTCACCAAGCCACAGCCGGCCACGCATGTGTTCAACAAATTCTGCACTTATGGCAAGGCCAAGGCCTATTCCATCGATGACTCGTTCTTTTTCGATATCCCCTCGATTGAATGCATCAAAGATTGTTTGTCTCGCTGTATCGGAAACGCCAATGCCACTATCCCTCACAGTGAAGAGAAGTTCTACTTCTGTTTCTGAAGGGGTGGATTGTAGGGCTACGTTTAACTCAATAGTACCCTGTTTGCTGAATTTAATACTGTTGCCTATAAGGTTGATCAGAATTTGTCTGATTCGACCTCCATCCCCAATGAGTTTGTCAGGGATATCACTTTCCAGGGTGGAAGTAATAAGGATGTCTTTGTCATTAGTCTGAATACGCATTAATGTAACCACTTCAGTGATAACTTGAGAGAGGGAGAAGGGGGCGTGGTGTAGGTGGAATTTTCCCGATTCTATATGGGAAAGATCAAGGATTGAGTCAACAACAGTCTGAAGTTGTTGGCCTGAAACCTTTGCCATTGACAGTAACTGTTTCTGTTCAGTACTGAGAGATCCTTTTTCGAACATGTCAAAGATTGCCAGAAGAGCATGGAGAGGTGATCGTATTTCATGACTCATGTTGGCGAGAAATATAGATTTTGCCTGATTGGCTTTTTCTGCATTAACCTTTGCTTGGATAGCTGATTTTTCCTCGTTCCTCCGTCTCTTAACCTCTTCCTCTAGAGAACTGTTTGCCTCCTGGAGTCTCAGATTCAAAGTATTCATGGCATTTGCCAGCTTCTGGAATTCGGTATCTGCGGGTGGGGAAATAATAATGTTTTTTCCCTGCAACAGAGTGGTGGATTCGTTGGCAAGAAGCTGCAAAGGTTCTATTATCTTTTTATTGGTTGTCCAGCCAACAAGTGTCGAGAGGAGGAGGAGTAACAGAATGAAAAATCCTAACAGAAGGAAAGATGGTTTTTCGGAACTGCCGGATTTGAGGGCTTCAATTTTTGCGACAATATGGAAAAGTTCGCCGTGAAAATCTAGAGAGGACATTGCGGAGACATAGGATGTGTTGTCTATAACTACGGTGCCGTTCCACTGCTGATCAGAAGGAAAAGAAGTGGGTGATGAACTATTTTGAGGGGTCTGGGAAAGAACTTTTCCATCCTTACTCAAAATGAGAACATTGATGTCAGGAGGAAGAATGCTTTTCTGCAGGAATTGCTGCAATTGGTCATAGGGTAGAAGGGCGGAAAGAACACCAGCAACAGATGAATTGTTAAGAAATTTTACAGGTTGACAAATTGCTAGCACCGGGAAAGTGCCATCTTCTATAGTCAGCTGAGTAACATAGGGTTTCCCGGAATGGTAAGGAGTTTGAAAGAGTGCAGGGTTTTGAGTCAGGCAGGGAGGGGGAGGGATCTTCTCAATTGTATTATTGGAAACCTGATTCCTGATAATGCCGTCGGAATCATAAAACACAATGGAAGAGAATGCTGAGTTACTATCTGTCAGAGTGGCGAGGAGATCATGTCGTTGATACTCTTTAGGGGCAATGTGTTCGATCTGCCGACCTATCAGTTCAAGACCATGGAGATTTCTATTGAGGAAAAGAGCTAACTGGCTTTTTATTTTTTTTGTAACACCTTGCAGCTGCAGTCTTACATGGGTGTCTCTGGTTTGATGATTTTGATGAAGAAAAAATACACCCATGAGCAACGCTTGTATAAGGGTTACGGCAATAAAAATAGAAAGTATGCGGGTGCGTATTGTTGTGTGCATCAGTGGATGATTCAAGAACCAGCCTTTTTGTGAATTTGAAAAGCATAAACGTTTGGTCATTATACCTAACAAAGGAAGAAAGTCGAATAAAAACAGTTGAAGAAGGTGGTGGGGGAATGGGGACTTACTTTATAAAGGTGGTGCATGAAGAGTTGTTTTTTTATAGAGTGAAGTAGAGAGTTTCTGAAAATTCACCTTATATGCAAATGGCACCATGAAATTTGCTGTTGCTCTGTCTAGGTTCTTGATAAAAGATTTTATCCCCATTCACAACTAGGAATGTGTTATGACAAATCCTGTTTTTATGGAAATCAATACTCGTAAGTGTTTTCATGCGAATGGTAAGGAGTATAGCTTCTATTCACTTCCTGCGTTGCAAAAAGTCGGCTTTGAAAACATAGATCGTTTGCCCTTCTCCATTCGCATACTTCTTGAAAATCAGTTGCGTCACCTCAGCAAGGGGATGGTAACCGAAGAAAATATTATTAACCTGGCATCCTGGCGTCCAGAGACACGGGAATTGCAGTCCATTCCATTTATGCCAGGGCGCGTTGTTTTGCAGGATTTTACCGGCGTTCCAGCAGTTGTTGACTTGGCAGCTCTTCGATCTGCCTTTGCCAGGCAGGGGAGAGATCCAGAAAAGATGAATCCTTTTATTCCAGCCGATCTCATAATTGACCACTCCATTCAAGTTGATCGCTCTGGTGATAAAAATGCTCTCTCCTATAATGTACACCAGGAATTTGCACGAAACCGTGAACGCTATACTATGCTTCGTTGGGGGCAGAAGGCTTTCTCAAATTTCCATGTCATACCACCGGGCACAGGAATTGTGCATCAGGTCAACCTTGAGTATCTTGCTTCCGTAGTCCGGGTTCAAGGGAAGGGCAGAGAGGCAATGGCTTATTCAGATACTGTCATCGGGACAGACTCACATACAACAATGATTAACGGTCTTGGGGTTCTTGGGTGGGGAGTTGGAGGTATTGAGGCAGAGGCTGTACTCCTGGGACAACCATATTCCATGCAGATTCCGGAAGTTGTTGGGGTGAAATTGATAGGCAGGTTGAAGGAAGGAATAACAGCAACTGATCTTGTACTTACTATTACCGAGTTTTTACGTAGTAAGGGAGTTGTTGGCAGGTTTGTCGAATTTGTTGGTTCTGGTGCAGAACAGCTTAGCCTCTCGGATAGGGCAACTATCGCGAATATGGCTCCGGAATACGGAGCAACGATGGGCTTTTTCCCTGTTGACCAGGAAACACTTCGATATCTCTCTGCAAGCGGCAGGAGCTCAAGGCTGGTTACCCTTGTGGAGAGATATAATAAGGAGCAGGGTCTTTTTCTCTCCCAGACCACTCCGGAGCCAGAGTACAGTGTTGTGTATGAGATCCAGCTCGATCGAGTTGGAACAAGTCTCGCAGGCCCGCGTAAACCTCAGGAACGGATACCATTGTCAGCCATGAGTGAATCCTTTAAGGCTCTGTTGACAGATAGAGTTACAGAGGATGATGGAGTGAAAGCTGGCAGTTGTGACCACGATGCTGAAGGTCGCTTTGAAAAAAATGGTGACCAGCTACCTATCAAAGATGGTTCTGTGGTAATTGCAGCGATCACCAGTTGTACCAATACATCAAATCCTGCAGTTATGATTGGAGCAGGACTTCTTGCTCAAAAGGCTGCAGAACAAGGATTGCAGACAAAGCCATGGGTGAAAACCAGCATGGCACCTGGCTCCATGGTTGTCAGTCATTACCTTGAAAAAAGCGGACTTTTGAGTCCATTGGAACATTTTGGGTTTCATGTTGTCGGTTACGGATGCACTACCTGTATTGGTAACAGCGGTCCACTTGATACTAAAATGTCTGATGTTATAAAGGATAAAGAGTTGCTGGTTGCTGCGGTCTTAAGTGGCAACCGGAATTTCGAAGCCCGTATCCATCCCCTGGTTCATGCTAATTATCTTTGTTCACCACAGCTCGTTGTTGCTTATGCAATTGCGGGCACGGTTATGATCGATTTTGACAGTCAACCTCTTGGAAGAAAACCGGATGGAACTCCTGTGTATCTTCGTGATATCTGGCCAAGCAATAAAGAAATCGAGACATTGGTGGCTGAGGTAGTCACACCCGCCTTGTTTACAGCAGGTTACGAAAATGTTTTCTCTGGTAACGAAACATGGAATGATCTGAAAGTGAAAGACAGCAGCCTGTATCAATGGGACAGTGATTCCTCTTATATACAGGAACCTCCATTTTTTAAGAATGTATCTCCGGAACCGCCGCCACTGTGTAATATTGAAAAGGCCAGAATTTTAGCCATTTTCGGTGATACGATCACCACCGATCATATCTCTCCAGCGGGTACGATTCCTATGGACAGTCCGGCCGGAAAATATCTCCAGGAACTAGGAATAGCTCCCCATGAATTTAACAGCTATGGCTCAAGGCGAGGAAATCATCAGGTCATGATGCGAGGTACCTTCGGTAACATACGAATCAAGAACCGTATGGTGGGTAGAGAGGGCGGGTATACTCTTTTAATGCCTGATAGAATTGAAATGAGTATCTATGATGCAGCTATGGCTTATAAGGAGTTGACAACACCGCTGGTGATTATCGGTGGTAAGGACTACGGAACCGGCAGTTCGCGTGATTGGGCGGCAAAAGGGACATTACTTCTCGGTGTGAAAGCGGTCATTGCTAAATCTTTTGAACGCATCCATCGCAGTAATCTTGTTGGCATGGGGGTCCTGCCACTTCAATTTGTCGACGGTGCAGATTGTACTACACTAGACCTTGATGGCAGTGAAGAGCTTACAATTAAAGGAATTGCAACGGATCTTACCCCTGGCGCACAGATCACGGTAACGGTTGACCGTGGTGATAATAAAGGTCTGACCGAATTCCTGACAACCGTTCGTCTTGACAATCCAGTGGAGCTTGAATACTACCGACATGGTGGTATCCTCCAGAAAGTCCTGCGACAGATGCTTGCCCAGAAGTAACGGTATTTCACTGGTCGTTTCCAGACTAAAAGCTGCTGCCGTGAGCATTTATTTCCAAGAGTGTTTTGAGAACAGTGCGCTTCAAAATTTGCCCCCCTTTGCACCAGCATTCATGTGTTCAGGAGCTCCTCCTCTGCTGTCCCTCTCTTTCAGTTTGTAATGATTTTATCATAATACAGGGTGAGGCACACGAATTCAAATAATGTGTTACTTTTTCTTGACCTGTTCTCTACGAACTGTTAATCAGGTGTGAACGTAACACGAAACGTGTATTCTTCATACTGTGTATTCTGTAGAGGTTCAAAATGGTTACCCGATTTGTTTTTGTTTTTTTTATCAATATATTGCTCTGTGGTGGAGTAACAGCGAAAACTGTAACAGATGTCACCGGGAAAACAGTGCAGCTTCCCGATTCCATAGATCATGTTATCTGTTCAGGCTCAGGATGTCTCCGGTTACTCACCTATCTTCAGGCTCAGGACAGGATTGTCGGTGTCGACAGCATTGAAACCAGGCAAGGTCAGTTTGATGCTCGGCCGTATGCTCTTGCCAATCCACAGTTTAAGAAGATGCCGATTTTCGGGGAGTTTAGGGGGCGTGACAATCCAGAACATATTTTGACTCTTACCCCCCAACCCCAGGTGATTTTCAAAACCTATTCTCAAATGGGCTATAATCCATCAGAACTTCAAGAGAAAACCGGTATCCCGGTGCTTGTTCTTAACTATGGGAACCTTGATTATCTTCGTCCAGAATTGTTTAAATCTCTTCGTCTTATGGGCTCTGTTCTTGGAAGGGAAGAACGTGCAGAACAGGTTATCTCCTTTTTTGAAGAGACCATTTCAGATCTTGAACAACGAAGCAAAGATATTCCGGCCGAAAAACGTCCGAAAGTATACCTTGGAGGCGTGGCTTTCAAAGGGCCACATGGATTTCAGTCAACCGAGCCTACCTATCCCCCATTTAAATTCGTTCAAGCCCACAATCTTGCCTATGATCCCGCAATGACCAAAAAGGAGTTGAGCAACTCCAACATTGCCAAGGAAAAGATTGTTGCCTGGAATCCCGAGTACCTTTTTCTTGACCTGTCAACCCTGCAGTTAGGAGATAAGGTTGGCGGTTTGCATGAGCTGAAAACTGATCCGTCGTATCGGTCACTGAGTTCGGTGAAAAGTAACCGGGTTTATGGCTTACTTCCCTATAACGGGTATACGAAAAATTACGGTTCTATTCTAGCTAACGCCTACTACATTGGTAAATTGCTCTATCCCGAGCGATTTGCCGATATCGAACCAGACGAGAAAGCTGATGAAATATATAGATTTCTGGTAGGTAAACCGGTCTTTGCCACTATGGACGGACTTTTTAAGAATCTTGTATTCAAAAATGTCCCACTTTAATAGCCATGCATTTTGATCATGGCCAGGTGCCGGAGGAATACCAACAATACACTGGTAGAAAAAAACTGTTTATTTTGATTGTAGCTTTTGGCCTTGCTGCTATCCTGGTTGTAGCCATCTCCCTTGGATCTGCAAATATACCAACGTCCTCGGTTGCCAAAAGTCTGATGGGGATGGCAACTTCTGCACAAACCAAGATGATTGTCTGGAATATCCGGTTGCCCCAGGCATTAGCCGCTACTGTCGCCGGGGCTGGTCTGGCTGTTGCTGGTGCAGTTATGCAATCGATATTACGCAATCCGCTAGGATCGCCATTTACCCTTGGAATCTCCCACGCTGCCGCCTTTGGTGCAGCGTTATCTGTCATGGTACTGGGAGGCGGTGTTATGACCTCCAGCAATGTAGGCGCTATCTCAATTACCAATCCATATATTACCACCGCATCGGCGTTTCTTTTCAGTATCGGTACTTCTTTCTTGATTATAGGTGTGACACGAACGCGCGGTGCCACACCGGAAGTAATGGTGCTCACCGGTGTGGCCCTGGGAGCATTTTTCACAGCAGGAACCATGTTTTTACAATTCTTTGCTGATGATATGCAACTGGCGGCCATGGTATTCTGGACCTTTGGTGATACTGCAAGAGCAACTTGGACAGAGTTGGGGGTTATTTCTTCAATAACTGCTGTCTGTGTGCTCTACTTTTTTGGAAATAGTTGGAACTATAATGCTATTGATGCGGGTGATGAGACCGCCAAGAGCCTTGGGGTTCGGGTCGGTCGTGTCCGGATGATGGGGATGCTGTTCGCTTCGATGTTGACTGCGGTTATAATTGCATTTCTGGGAATCATCGGTTTTGTCGGGCTGGTAGTGCCGCACATGGTTCGACGAATTATTGGTTCAGATCACAGGTTCTTGCTGCCGGCATGTTTTCTGGTCGGAGCAGTTTTGCTGCTCGTGTCCGACACTGTTGCAAGGTTGATATTGGCTCCTAACGTTTTGCCGGTGTCAGTTCTGACGGCATTCCTTGGAGCACCGGCATTTTTCTGGTTAATTATACGAGGAGGACGCCGATGATTCTAGCCATCAAGCGACTCGCTTTCGGTTACAATGGTCATCGTACCCTTTCCGACATCAACCTTAATGTGGAACCTGGAGAATTGTTGGCCATACTTGGACCAAATGGTGTTGGCAAAACGACCCTGCTCAAATGTATTAATGGTATACAGATTCCTTCTGCAGGAACTGTTCTGGTCGAGGATCGCAATGTCCTGAAAATGACCCCTGACGAGATTGCCCTCGGTATCGGCTATGTTGCACAGCGTAGCGAGACGAGTCGGTTGACTGTTTTTGATGCGGTGCTGATGGGAAGAAAACCACATATCAGATGGCGGGTCGCCGAACGGGACATGAAGGTTGTAGATTCAGCGCTGCAGCAACTCGATCTCACTCGGCTTTCTTTGCGCTATATAGATGAACTGAGCGGAGGCGAATTGCAAAAAGTAGCTATTGCTCGTGCGCTCGTTCAGGAACCACGACTGCTACTGCTTGACGAACCAACCAGTTCGCTCGATTTGCGAAACCAGATAAATATATTATCGATCATCAGAAAAATTGTGAAAAGCCACCGCATTGCATCTGTGATAACCATGCACGATCTCAACAGTGCCCTACGGTACGCCGATCGGTATTGCTTTTTGAAAGATGGTTATGTTCATGCGACATGTGACCGCTCCACCATATCACCAGATATAATTGAGAAGGTATATGGGCTTCCAGTCACAATTCATCATATTGACAATTGTCCGGTCATCGTCCCGGAAGATCATTTTAATTGAAAGGAGCTGAAAATGACATGTACTTACCCAAAACAGACAATTGAAGATACAATTGCATTCCATGGGCATAACTGCCCAGGACTTGCAATCGGTATTCGGGTGGCTGAGTATGTCAAAAAAGAATTTCCAGACACCCCATCGGCAGCCCTTGTTTGTATTACTGAAACAGATATGTGCGCTGTGGATGCCATCCAGTATCTAATCGGCTGCACCTATGGCAAAGGCAATCTGATTCATAAAGATTACGGCAAGACAGCCTTTTCTTTTTATGATAGAGAAAACAACAAGGGTATTCGATTCCTGTTGAGACCGGATTGCCGTGGTGAGAATTATTGGATGCTGGCTGATATGATGGCAGAAAAAAGTGCTGGAATCCTTTCAAAAGAGGATGATCAGAAGCTGGCCGAGCAGAGAATCCTACTTGAAAAGAGGTTTATGTCACTGTCGCTCGAAGATATGTTTTCTATTGAAAAGCTGCAGACCAGACCACCTCGGCCGCCGCGTGTATTGCATTCCATGACGTGTGAGGATTGTGGTGAACAAACCATGGAGTCAAGGACTAGACGTTTTGATAAAAAGACGCTGTGTATACCTTGCTATCAGAAAGTCGAACAGAAAATATAAGTAGAATAGGTGCCCGACCGTTCTAATGGTATTTCCACAATTCAGAAGATTGCCAAAGAAAGTGCAAAATAGGCATTTTACTTATTTATATTCTATCTGAAATATGTTTAGTATGACTTTATAGTCAGCATAGATATAAATAAAGGAGAAAGACGATGAGAAAGTTATTGATTTGTGGAATATGTTTGTTGGTACTGCTTCCGGCAATGGCAAGCGCCACAACCTATACAGGTTCACTGGTTGTTGGTGGTGATCCTTTGGCTTATTCAACAATTTGGTTCGACAAGACCGGAACTGATACTTATGAACAAGCTGGTGGAGGGTCTATAGATACTTCCTACCTTGACGGGGATGAGTTGGCGTGGCTTTACTGTGTCGATCTTTTCACCTCGGTGTCTGTTGCAACGTATCCATCTACCTTGGTCTCTGATAGCGGAGATATTTACGGCGGTACGTATAGTGCAATAGCAGACGTCGCTTGGTTGCTGGACAACTATGCTACTGGTGGCCAGGGTGATGATGCAAAAGCACTCCAGGCGGCTATATGGACTACGGTTCACGGAACCGACTACGACTTGAGCCCAAGCAGTTCAGCGTTTAATAAATACACGGATATGTTGGCAGCACTCGACCTTACCACTGAAACCGGTAATGTCGGTAACTACTTGTGGATCAGCCCGCGACTTGAAGCAGGTGGTGCCTTCTCACAGGGTTTGGTTGGTGTTAAGGTGTCTGCGCCCGTTCCTGAACCAGCAACAATGCTTCTCTTCGGCACAGGTTTAATTGGTCTTGTTGGTACAAGACTTCGTAGAAAGAGAAAATAATACATTTTGATATAAAGTATCTTTAAAAGGCAGAGTCATTCACTTGATTCTGCCTTTTTTTTGTTTCAATCTTTCGTAGTTTGTTGCCAAAACTAAGCTCTACAACTTCACATAATTCTAAAATGTTATACTGCTACTGCTTAGCCTATAATCGGGGACAAGCAGTCTCTGAGCAGTAATAACCACCTGAAACCGTCGTTATTGAACTTTTCTCACAAGTGCTGCTACCCTTGTGATTTTCCTGCCTTCTTTTTTTACACTTTTCCCCTTTTAATCATTCCGAGACTGCCTAATTATTTTACACCATCTCCATTTTATTAATTAACCCTCGGCGAACAAACCAGAAATATCATGCAATATCGGTATGTTTTGGGATTTTTTACCCCAGTAGCCCATCTGGTGCGATTCCTGCTAACTCTTTTGTAAGTATTTGAAAATATTCCAACGAGGAGGATTATCAATGTTCGGACACAATAGTGTTTCTACAGATTGGTGGTGTGGAATGGGAACATTCTTTCCAGGCCCTTTGGGGATGGTCGTCACCTTTCTTTTTTGGGGGTTTGTCATCTACCTTATCATTTTCCTTTTTCAGGCTCTGTTTTCAAGGGGGAAAAGAGCCTCTTCAGCACATCTTGATGCCCTGAAGGAAAGGTATGCCCGCGGTGAAATCAACGAAGATGAATATCATCGTATAAAGAGAGAAATTAGCTAAGACATGATGTTTTGACACAGGAGGGCGATCATGAAACGATGTACTGTATTAAAAGGTGGTTTGGCCGCCATTTCCCTCGTGGGAGCTGCCGGATCTACTACTTTGTTACAGAAAGTCTTTGCGGGCAGATTTTCTCTACCCCTTTTGATTCAACCTGTAATCGCTGCCAATGCATCGCGCTCCCGTATCGGAGAATGCTTTTCAACACCTCTGCCTATTCCTCCATTACTGAAGTATTTGGACAATACGCTGTACAGTACCCGCTTCAGCATGAACATGCAGCAGGAGAAAGTGAAGTTTTTTCGGGATAAGCCGACTGACACCATGGGGTATAATGGTAATTAGTCTGCTGGTGGATCAGAGGCAGGGGAGCCAATTTGAGTCCATGCGGATCAAAGTGGATCGTCTTGCGGAGAACAAAATTTCTCTACCCGGAGAGCTGCGTCCCCTTGAGAGGATACCTGAAGCGGAGGCTTCTGTTGTCCGCGGATTTACCATGGAGACCATGTCCAAGGGGGGGAGGTGGAATGGGTATGGGGATGATGGAAAGACGACTCACCATTAATGGGAAGCAGATGGATATTAACCGGATTGATGAACAGGTACAGTTGGGTTCCACGGAGACCTGGGAGATAACAAATCGTGCCGCCATGATGATTCGCTATCAGTCAAAAAACTCCTTTTAGATACAAGCATGTTCATGATTCTGCTCTTTGTCTTTGTTTTTGTGCGTCTGATAAAATAGGAAAAGGCCTTGGGGAGAAAGGAGTTCAGTGAGATCTGCGATTAGTATTTACAGGATATTCCAATATTTCTGCCTTGATTAAAGAAGAGAAGTCTGCTACTGGACACCACAGTTAAATGATTAAAGCGAAGTTTATGGGTTGGTTAACCTAACATTGGGATGGAAGGCTATGCGCCACATTTTGAACACAGGACAGACCCATTGTTACAGCGACGTGGGAGAGCAAATCAATTGCCATTTCAGCGGACAAGATGCTGATTTGCGGATCGGTGTGTCTTGGCCGACTGTTCGTTATAAACTGCAAAAAGAGGTCGTAATTGACCGTCTCACCGGTCTTGCCTGGACCAGAAATGCCAATATCGGCACCTTTCCCTGCACCTGGCAAGAGTCGTTTGAAAAGATAAGAAAATTAAACCAAGAATATTACGGAGGCTACAGTGACTGGCGACTGCCAAATCGCAATGAGCTGCGCAGCCTGGTGAGCTACCAAACTAAAAAACCGTCCTTGCCAGACGGGAACCCCTTTCTCAATGTTTTTCTGGGGTGGTACTGGTCCTCGACCACGGCAGTGATTAACCCGGCCTATGCCTGGTCCCTCCACCTCGAAGGAGCGCGTATGTTTTATGGCCGGAAAAACCAGTATCAGCTTTTTTGGCCTGTGCGTGGGCAATCTGCAGTTTTACCTGCGACAGGCCAGAAGAAATGCTATGATGAATCAGGACATACAATAGACTGCCTGGATACCGGCCAGGATGGAGAACTGCTGCTGGGAAACGACTGGCCACGACCCCGGTTTACAGTAGAATCCGGAGTGATCCATGATCGGTTGACCGGGCTGGGTTGGGCTGCTCATAGTGATATGACTGGTGGCTCTGTCAGCTGGCCTGAGGCCTTTGATGCCGTTCAACAGGCGAACAGGGAAAAGCTGGACGGCTTGTCTTCCTGGCGCCTGCCGAATATCAATGAACTGACTTCACTTGTTGACTGCAGTCGCCATACTCCTGCATTACCGAAAGGCCATCCTGTTCAGGGGATGAAGGATGGTTACTGGTCCTCAACCACCAGTTTTTTTGAGACCGACTGGGCATGGGTCCTGTACTTGAACAAAGGAGCCTGCGGGGTTGGCCATAAACCGGGGAACCACTTTCACGTCTTACCTGTGACAACACTCGCATTCACCTGACATCGTAACAGGCAAACAAAAATTCAAGAGTATTATAACGGAAACCTGTATTCCTGACATACGCTACCCCTTCAGGCTGTCCAAGCCTGTCCTAACCCTGATTCGCGCCTTGGAGGTAGGGGCAGGAACATCCATCATACACCAGATGACAGGCAATGATCCTCTCAGTACCCTGGTGACGGAAGTCGCAGTAGAAGAGTCCATTGCTTACACATTTACTCCCCTTCCTCCGATTATGCCGCCAAACCCGATGATGGCCAGAAGGTGGAATAATATGGCCAAAGAACCAACACGAGCATGGAGAGATGCTCGTCTTTATCGGCCTGTTGACCCATGAGTTTGATTTACTCCGACCCTATTTGCCAGGAAACCAGCCATAAATCGGTTTATGTTGAGTTTAATGAGCAATTAGCTCCATATGTATGAAACGGGAAATTACGCAGAATTATTTACAGGCTAGCAGGGAGTTACCTTTATCTATGAATCTTTCTTCTCGTCGATTCTCTGAAGCCCCTCCATCATCATCCCCATGAATCCACCGATGGGTTGGGCTTTGTCAAGTACGTCGGGAACCCCCCTAGTGTAACTGAAATGACCACTCCTCATCCCAAGAAGTTCATAAATCACATGCTTACCGCGAAACTCCAGGTAACGGGCGTAGACGATTTCTCCCTCTTTAAAAAAAACCATTCCCCGTCCTTTGTCCAGGGCAAGATCCAGGGTTCCTGTTTTCCTGGAAGAGTTAATCAGCTGTAGAAGATCAACCGGTGATACCTCGGAAAGTTCTCCGGTCATTCCCGAGCTAATCTCGCCTGACTTAAGCGCAACTTTCTGTGCCTGGTCCACCAGCAATTTAAATAAGAACATCTGAAGCACAGGGAATTTTTTCAGTATTGCTTTGAAATTCTTAATACTGAGCACTGCCATTTGTGTTGTTTTAACAGAAAAAATAGAGTGCACAAACGGCTCTGTTGAAAGCAGGCTCATTTCACCAAACATTTCCCCTTCTCCAATTTCAGCCAGCTGACTACCATCGTCAGCTTTTCTTTCTACCAGACCCCTTAATATTATGAAAAAATTGGTACCAGGAGTTCCTTTTTTCACGACCACCTTGCCAAAGGGAATACTTTTGAATTCAAGGAGCATTATGAGATCTCTCAGGGAATCATCTTCAAGAGATTTAAATAAATTAAGCGCACGCATAACTCCAAAGTACCTTTCAAGATGCTTTTTTCGACGAATTTCTTCGGCCTCTTCGAGTAATTTCATCTGCAATGTGGCAAAATCCTTATCTCTCTTGTGCTCAAAAAATATTTTTCCAACACAGCCACCGCAATCATATCTGGATTTCTGGACGGATACTTTTGAAAATGCACCGAAATTTTCCTTTTTTGAGGCGACAATGGATGCAATTTTCCCGGCAAGATACAGGCAACCCGGTTTATAGGCTGACATCGTCAAGCCAGAGCTTTCAACTTTGATTTCATCACCCACACTGTAAAATGGGCATGACTCTTCGGCGACTATGATGAATATCGCATCAGAAAATGTATCTTCTTTTTTATCCATTAATTACCTCATTACTTAATGTCTGTCTGGTAATAGCGTTGTACGCCAGATCGTTAAAACGATACAGTATTTAGGGGGGGCAAAAAAAATGTAACAGAAGTAGTTTTTTTGTCCGGTCATTAATAACAATCTGCTGGTTTTAAATAGTTGGTATAAAAAAAGGCAGAATCAAATGAATGACTCTGCCTTAGAAAAAGATGGAATTGTATGTGAGGAACGTATCACTTTTTCTTCTTACGAAGTCTAAAACCTATAAGACCAGCAAAACCTGTTCCCAAAAGAAGCATAGTTGCAGGTTCTGGAACCGGGGCAATGTCATTTTCATACATCAAGTTATCTGTATCTGCTCGAAAGGTCAAATAGTCCCCTACGCCAAAATAGCCCTGATAATTAGCAGCTGTGCTGGTAAAATCAATATTAAGATATCGATACAAATCTCCTACTGGCGCAGCGCCGCCTATTTGTACAGCTCCACTATAAGTAGCGGTAATATCAAAATTTCCAGTAGAGTTCGTTACCGTGAATGGGTAACCTGCCCCTGAATTAGCAGTACCTTCTGTCTCTTTCAAGACGTCAAATACTGCATTGCCTGTTCCGGCATCAATGAAGATACTTTGTATTGTCTTACTAGTATATGGTTCCAGGATACCTAGCACCCAGGATTGAGAATATGAATCCCCTATAGAACCAAGTGTGAAGCCACCTAAATCAGACACTCCTCCAGCCAGGCCACCAGGACTGGACCATGTGAAGTCGGATATGCTATCGTCTCCCCAGGTAACTTTTACGGACATTCCTGCCATCATGTCAAAAGTTGTTGCGTAGGCGTAAACTCCAGCAGTCGTCTGTGCAGGGGAGGGAAGGTAATTAACAGTAAGAGCATTTGCATTACTGCCCCATACCAATAAAAACATTACTGAAAAAACGATTAAAATGTTTTTCATTTAAGACCCTCCATACTGTCCAAGATGAACGACAGTCTGTCAATGACACATCTTTGGTATTCGTTCCTGCGTTTCAATAGGTTCGGCATTTTCTTTTAATGGATACTAATAATATATCATATGATAAACCTATTTGCATAGGTATAAATGCCTATTTTATCGTAAAAGTTTAATTTTACCACTTTGTGGCAGTTTGGTGGTGTGTGTTATGCTAACTGTCAGGGATACGTCCTGGATCTGTCAGTTTTTATCAATCTTCAGTGCAAAAGTGTCTTTAAAGGTTCCTCAAAAAAAAAGAGATATGAGAGAGAAATTGGTTGAGTAATTACATTTTTCCAAAAAGAATTCTTTCTTCTTTGAAACGAATGGTACCTCCTTCCAGAAAAATACGAACTATATGAATACTCATATCGTTGCTGCCAAAATTTTCATAATAGAGAAACATGTTATCGTCGTTGGAATGATTGCAAGAGGACAGGCTACCGCACATAAAATGGAAAAAGGTGTGTCCATGATAGAGATCGGTTGTCCGCATCAATTCAAGTTCGTGGGTATGACCACAAAAGACATATTCAATTTTATGCTTTTGAACAAAGTCAATCAGGACGGAGGAGTTTTTCAGAGGGCACTCATCGGTACCCAAAATGGAATGATGGGTCAAAAGCAGTGGCAGGTCATATTCCAACCGGTTGATTCTCTCTGAAACTACATCCAGAACCTCTTTTTCCACAAAGCCATCATCGCTGTAGAGTTCATTGGAATCAATGTTGATGATCAATACAGACTTTCCATTAATTGAAATGGATTTAATAAAATTTATATCGGTAAAGTTTTCACGAACCTTAGTTATTTCCCGGTTCAAAAAAAGGTGTTTCTTTTGGGTTTGTACTGATTCAGGGATGTGGATGATTTCGGTATTATAAATGTATTTTTGAAAGAGTTCATGGGAACGCATATTTCTTTTGTCATGATTACCGATGGTGGATAAGACGTCTTTGCATTTGATACCAGCCAGGAAAAGCCCTGCTGCAATATATTCATCCTCCAGGCCATCTGTTGTGCTATCTCCAGTGTTGATAACGATATCGGCATTAAAGGAATTTAACTTTTCCAGTAGAATCTGATCATCTCCCTCCCAGTGTCGGGGGCCGAAATGCAGATCAGAAATGTGTAAAATATTCATGTATAATTCCTTTTGGAACTAGAGATTTGCAAAGCATTAGTTGAGTACACGAAACAGGTAAATACAGACTTAGGTACGCTTCGTCGATTCTATCCAAGAAGGAGTCCTCATTCTAAATGAAATATCTGCCAATTAAAAAAAACAATATCAGAAAACTCATATCAAAAATATGTTACCTCTAGCAGTATAAAAAGCTGCAACTGAATACAACTTTCATTGGTCGTTGTGTTATAAAATACAAAAAAAGGCAGGGCCAAATTAATGGCACTGCCTTTGTTTCAATACGAATTTACAAGTATACCTATCTTGTTTTGATATGCTAATTCTTTAAAATTACAATCATTTGATCTAAATAGACAGCCAAGTTAACATGTCTAGTTATTATTCAAAAGCCCTTTGGATTCTTTCTTGGCTTTCTTTGCAGCTTTTTTTTCTTTTGGAGTCATTGCCGGTTTTTTCTTACCTGCTTTAATGCTTTTTTGTTCTTTACTCATGTTTTTTTTACTCCTTAATAATTGAAGGTTGATAATCAAGTCAACCATTACAGTGCTGTCTATCTGCGCTTGGTTGAGGGGTGTTGTTTGTAACTGTATGACACGAAACCTGTGGACTTTTGTAGGTAACCTTATCCTGCCAGGCAACGCATACATGCTTATGATCTTTTTACTCCATCCTCTACCAGCGACTGCTCAATGTCGTTGATCAAATGCATATTTTCGGCCATGATCACAACATTAAAACCGCCAGTAACAGACAACTCCTTGCAGTTAAGGGGGAGTACAGAATTTAATGTACTGCCGTCATAGAGATGGGGTGCAAGACGATCGGCAAGTTCTGGAAATGAACAGGGCGAGGTTGCTGTTTTGATGAACTTCCAGAAAGGAACAGGCGTTGCGCTCAACTGCTCTATGTTGTTCACAACCATACTCACATAAGATGACCCATTAAACCGGGCATTGTTTTCCACTGGAAACACACCGTCTTCACAGACGATATAATCAATTCCTATTACTCCACAATACCCGGATTTAGCCATATCTGTGACGATAAGGTGTGAGGTGTTATGGATATAGTCATAGATATTTGGGTCTAGTTGTTGACCTTTTATATTGCCAACCCAGACTAATCCCTGTTCGCATACCTGATCCAATATGCCAAAGTGATCGATAGATCCATCCCGACCAATCGCCCATTGATCATTAGGAGTTGAAGTGACGTCAAGAAAGGGCTCAATAAGTACCTGGTTTTCACCACTATCGGCAATCTCATGATACAAATCCTCTAAATCCACACCAGTTGTTTTGTATAGGGAATAGGCAGATTCAGCAAGAGTCCCACGAATGATCACGCTTTTGTTGCTCACGAGGTGACGCCTTATAATAGCGATCATTTCGTGGCTGTTTTCTTTGTCTTCTGGATGGAGAGTAAATGTGTCTCCAGCAACAACGGGGATTTCCAGCTGTTGGCATATGGCTTTAAACTTACCTTTGTCGTTGTATTTCTGAGCAACCGCCTGAGAAGTGCCAAAGTGTTCGGCACCAAGGATTTTGGCAGCCTTTTCTTCCAAATATCCACTGAACCATGGTGTGTAGACAGGTTTCTGACCCAAGTGTTCGATAACTTTCAATACTGGTCCGGGATCTTCAATAATAAGCTCAGTGAGGCTTGTATCCGTGGACAAAGCATTATATTCTATGACATGGTTGCTTCCCAGACTACATGAGCGTAACCAGTCATAGTAATCGTGGTCCAAGGAAGTACGCAAAATCACCAAGTCATCTGGACCAGCTGCCGCAACTGCCCTGTCACATTTTGAATGTACTGAAGCATCACGTCTAGGAAACTGAGAGAAACTATCAGCCCCATAGATCACAAGTTCATTGGTATTATCGGAAATGCATTTTCTAAGAGATTTAGAGGCTGTCATCCTGTATTTTTCAGCTGGCCTGGCTAATCAATAATTTCCAGCCATAAATAAATGTTATGAGCAAAGAGTAAATCATGAGAACGTAATACCAACGACCCGACAACTTAGGGGTTTTGATTGGGGCCACGTTCATGGCAGCAAATACAATAAGGATGATATAGAGAGTGATAGAGGCAAAAGGTTGGTCAAGCATACCGATAAATAGAAAGACAAAGGGCAAAATAATCGCATTGTTGTCCATTGCCAGCCCCATGTAGGTTGACTCACCAACCAGGCCAAATACATTGAAATAACTAAGTCGGAGTACCCCGGCTGCTACGATAAGAAAAGCTCCAGGCAGGAACCAGGGGCTGAAGTTCCCGTAACTGAGCAATATAACCGCCGGGCAGATGCCAAAACTGATAATATCAATCAATGAATCGAGTTGTCCCCCGAAATTCCGTTGGTTTTCGTTCCGACCGTTCATGTTACGGGCGATAATGCCATCAGTCCAGTCAAAGAATACTGCCCAGATCAGGCCAATCATAGCGGCAGAAAAGACACCTAGAATCGCATAATACATAGACAGAACTGCGCATAAAAGTCCCACCAAAGAACATATATTTGGAAGATCTTGAGCAAAAGAGAGTATGGAAGGGGAGGGTTCCGATAAATTTGTACCTGACATCATTCTATCTCCAAACCAATAACAGCTTGCAATGCTTCGACCAAACGCAGATTCTCAGGTTGGGTACGGCTCGCTATCCGGAGATATCGCTCAGATTCCGGCATTGTCTTACCCTGACAGTGCTTTATATAAATAGTATGTTCTAGAAAAAGTTTTTTAGTTATTTCTGGACCGGATGCCGCATGGTCAGGTAATCGACAAAAAATATAATTGGCATCAGGATGATAAACTGTCATTCCGGGAATTGCCTTGAGTTGTTTATAAAAGAGGTCGCGATCTGCTTTGACCTTGTTGCAGCTTTCAGTAAATTTCTGTCGATACTGTGGAGCAAGACGGAGGAATTCCTCAGCGAAACCATTAATATTCCAAATGTGAATTTCCTGACGAATTTTTGACGCAAAATCCTGGTTCGCTGTTAGCATGTACCCTATTCTGATGCCGCAGATACCATAGGCCTTACTCATGCTTTTGAAAATTGTTAGATTTGGATATTTCTCAATGTCCTGCTCAAGAGTTTCCTGGTCACCATTTCCTGCAAAATCAATGAAAGATTCATCAACGATGAGCATGCAGTCGTAGGCTGCTAATTTCTCAAGCAAACGGATAATCTCTTTTTTGGGAATCAGCAATGAAGTGGGGTTGTTGGGGCTGACTACCACTGCCAATCCTGCCTTGCACCGGATTGCCTCTGCTGCGAATTTATCAACATCCAGCTGAAAGGAAGGCGCCTCAAGCGGAAACTCAACTACGTTTCCAGCTGGCATGGCATTGGCGTATTCATTGAACGACGGCACCGGTACAATTAATTTACGATTCATCCCAGCTATAATTTTAATAAGCTCTGCAGCTCCGTTGCCAACCACAATACACTCAGGCGGCTGGCCAATCAGGTCGCCTATCAGGCAGGCCAAATCGTGCTGCCCCATTGGGTAGTTTAAAACCAATTGATGTATGTGACTGGTAATATGTGTGAAAAAAGATTCTGGCGGGAAGTAAAGGTTGTATAGGTAGTTGTGATCGATAAAATCATGCCGCCAAAAGCCGCCATGCTGGCTGGTGATATATTCGTAGCGTTCTTTATTTGTCGAGTATTTTTTTGTCATTAATCTCTTTATTGGTGATGGATTACTGAGGTAACGTTGAAACTGAAGTCATTGTTGCGGACATCTCTAAAACCTGATGGTGACGTGGAATTCTTTTGGTTCGAGGAATGGCTGTCCTAAGTTTAAACGCTGAAGAATTAACCGTATCGCTTTGATTGGTTAATGCGTGGCCATTCATAATAGTAGCTGGATGGTGATAGAGGTCACATACTTTTTCAGCTGCTCGTAAATCAGCTATGGTGTCAATTTCATACCAGCGGCTGGCATCAAAGAAAACAGGCGTAAAAGAAAGGCAGCCCTCGTTGACCATATCAGCAAATACGGTCTCATAGTAGCCATTCACCATATTTTGTGAAATTTGGTGATCCAGTCTTTCCTTAACAAGTTGCCAGGTCTCAAATGAAAGGCTGTAAATGTTGACGGTTTTATACTGGTTTTCATTGTGTTTATGGGAACCGCAATAAAATTTTTCAATTTTCCGCTGGTTATTGATTGCTACTGTCGTACCACTCATCCAGGGATGCAAACTCGCGACCGCAATTCGGTCAGGATAAAGCATCCCTTCAAGCATTTTTGGCTCGAAAACAAGATCACTTTCTATAAGTAGGAAGGGTTCATCTATCATTTTCCGTGCAAGCCATAATGAGTAAATGTTGTTGGTTGAGTTGTAGAGGGGGCTGGTAATATAATTAATTTCCATACCTCCGGCATGGGTTCCAAGAAAATCACGGATGCAGTCAGCTTGATGGCCAACAACTATAACCAGACGTTTGAAATTGTGTAGTTGGAGGGAGTGAATCAGCCTCTCAAGAATGGATATTTCATTTACAGAAACAAGGCATTTAGGTGACGTATCGGTCAGAGGAGAAAGGCGACTACCCGTTCCCGCAGCCAATAAAAGCGCAGTACGGACTTGTTCATTCTTGAGACCGGGATTAATAGTCCTGTCCTTCATATATATTACCTTCAATTTTATAACCAGACCATGGCAGTGACAACAACTGACAAAAACACGATGCAGTTTAGGGGATGGAAAACTCTTATTATTTTCTGCCGAATACCTGAAATGAAAAAGTTAAAAGGCACAAAGAACTGGTAGAAAGTGAAACTGGAACAAAGAACAGGTGAAAAGAAATCTTAGAAATGAGGACTGAAAATGGGAGGTATACGAAAAAAGGGATTCAATTAGCGGAAAACTGTATGCCCAATTCGGGAAAATCAGGACCTACAATAGAGCGATAGCGCAGGTAAGTCAAGGATATTCTGTTATTTCTGAAATTTCGAAGCTGCAATATTCGGCTAACTTGCCTAATTTGTGGACATTAAAGGACAAATAAAACCTGTGCTGATTAACGTAACTGACAAAGTACTCCGTATGGAGAAATGGGTTGTAAAAACAAGTCATTGAGAAGATATCAATGACTTGAGCGATTTTCTCGGTCAAATTTCAGGAATAATAGCAAATAGTAGTTCAGGTAATTTGAGACTCTCGGTTAGGAATCCACATTTGACTGGGATCGGTTTGAATATCGCTAGTAAGATTGCCAGGATCACCTACACGAATATGCCAGGGTTCGAAACGAACTCCAAGTTCGTTTTCCTGTCGATAGCGAAGATCTCGAAGATGGATAAAGCCTTGGGAAAAAAGGGTAACAAAAAGGGGTGTTGTTATAAACTCTTTGCGAAAATTGTAGGGTTTGAGTTTGCCATTTTTTAAGCCAATATCAAAATCATGTTGAGCGTGCCATGAATAACCTGGAGGGGCGAGTGACCTGGATGCGGCCGAGAGATTTATAAGATGGAAGCCCTTGTCGAGGACAAATTCTTTTCGTTCATTTCTCTTTAGGATTTCTGGGAGAGATTGATTCTTGAGCATGGCAACATCAGCTTCAATTCTATTCCAGTCTTTTTTTAAATCATAGACATGGGCAAGCTGGGGTGTACCACTTTTAAGATCAAGGATCTTTACTTCACTTTGTCGTGGGACCTGAGTCAACCGGACTGCCTTCCTGAAAAAGAGACGCATCTGTTTTGGTATATTACGGATCCCGGAAGTTACCTGCATGTCTGATTGGGAGATTGAATTGTTACCACTACTCAAGTTGTCACTGACCTGTTTTTTGATCCTGAAATATTTTTCCTGGGCCTCTCCTTTTCGAAGAAAATTACCGTCTGTTAAGATCAGGTTTTTCGGGTTTATCCGGTAATTCTTGTCGTAAATAACTCGTTCACCATAAAAACCATACGCTTTAGCATCGATCGCAAATATCTGATCCATGAACTGTTCTTCAAGTTTTGTGAATGGCAGGGTTCTTTCTGGTTTTCCTCCTAAATGTCTTCCTGTATTTCGCTGTTGTCGTGCTGCATAGGCGACTGTGGGCAAATCAATAAAATTGAAATTGGAGTACCCAACTAGATTCTGTACTTTGCTTAATTTGTTGTAACAAGAATAAATAAGAACCATCTGCTCCGGAGTTGCCCAGACATCACCAGGATAGTTTGTGTCCGGATCTTTAATTTTTCTCAACCCGGACAACATTTTTTTATAAATGGCAGCCCGTTGCTCATCTTCTGATTGACCAAAACAATGTTTGGAATCCAGGAAAAGAGAACTGACCGTTGCCAGGCAGGAAAGTGAAAGAAAGGTTCTTCTATTGAAAGGTTCTGAAGATGTGTGAGAGAGAAATGATAGAATATCCATGATCTATTCTTTTAAGTTCTGTTCGATGCTGACACGTTTTAATAATATATATTATCATTATTGTGGGGTGACGTCAATTTATTGCAATCCTATGAACTGTTTCATAGTATCGGTAATCTCATGGGAAATGTTAATAGAAAGAATTGGGATTTTTTTAACGGATTAAGATTTTAAGAGTAGGAAGGACACTTGTTAACTGGTTGATTAGGGCAGTAAATTTTACAGAGATTGTTATACTGCACTGTTCAACCAATTGAAGACGCGGCAACAGTAAACTGAGCCCCTCTTTTTTTGAACTTTTTTGGAAGGGGTATGTAAGGGGGGCTGGGAAATGAAAAAGGCTTTCAAAGTCCAGTAACCTTGAAAGCCTTTGATATCAATGGTGCCCGAAGCGAGAATCGAACTCGCACAGCTGCAAGAGCCGAGGGATTTTAAGTCCCTTGCGTCTACCAGTTCCGCCATTCGGGCACGTGGTTGTTTGTAACATAGAGCCGATTTGTTTGTCAATTATCAAAAGGTTTGCTAATAGATCATTGATGCATCGTGAACGATTTGTTTCATTTCCCTTACCGCTTGGTCAAGCCCCACAAAAACAGCACGTGCAATAATAGCATGGCCTATGGAGAGTTCCTCGATGGTGTCAAGTGCAGCTATTCGAGCCGTGGTCTGGTAATCGAGCCCGTGTCCCGCATTCACTCTTAGTCCCATCTGGTAGGCTTCTTCAGCTGCAGTTGCGATAAGCTGGTATTCTTTTTCCCGATCGGTTTCGGTGGTGGCATCGCAGTAACGTCCTGTGTGAATTTCCACGTAAGTGGCCCCGATTGAATGGGCTGCTTTTACCTGCTTAACATCAGGATCTATAAAAAGTGAAACCGGAATTCCAGCATTATCCATACGTTTTATTGTTTTGGCCAATTTCTTTTTTTGACCGACAACATCCAAACCGCCTTCAGTCGTGAGTTCTTGACGTTTTTCAGGAACCAGGGTTACCATGTCAGGTTTGAGGGAAATGGCTATCTCAATAATTTCTTTATTTGCGCCCATTTCCAGATTCATTCGGGTTTTTATGGTCTCCCGAAGCAGGCGAACATCACGATCATTGATGTGGCGTCTGTCTTCACGCAAATGAACCACGATTCCGGCTGCACCTGCAAGTTCACATATGGCGGCAGCTGCAACAGGATCCGGCTCTGTTATACCACGAGCATTACGAACGGTTGCAACATGATCGACATTGATTGCTAAATTGGTCATTTGACTACTCCTGGAATTATGTAATTGGGAAATAAGTTTTTTTTCAAGTTCCCACATGGCAAAGGCCTCGTCTTCAGAACGCTCATGGTCGTATCCGAGAAGGTGGAGGAGACCATGTGTGAGAAGCCATGTAAGGCGGTCATGAAGGGAGACATCAAGCTCAACTGCTTCCCTCTGGGCAGTTTCGACTGAGATAATAATGTCGCCAAGTTCTTTTACGGAGGCGACATAGGGGATATCAATTTGATCATTTCCGGAGGAGAAGGGAAAGGAAAGAACATTGGTTGGCCCCTGTTTGTCACGATAATTGCTGTTCAGCCAGCTGATTTCTTCATCATCGACAAACAGAACAGAAACATCATAATCGGAAACACGATTTTGGCGCATAAGCCATGATGCGCGTCGTTGCAGGAGTTTTTCGTTTATCCGAAAAAGTGAGGTGTCATAATTAAAAGTAAAATGGGCGCCCATGATTTACTGTTTATTTGTTTTTTGAATGGGTTTCATAGGCACCAATAATTTTCTGAACAAGAGGGTGCCGTACCACATCCTGTTTTGAGAAATTGCAGAACTGAATCCCTTCAATGTTTTTAAGAATACCCTTGGCATGGATCAATCCGGATTGCTCAGAGCGTGGTAGGTCAACCTGAGTAACATCGCCGGTGATAACGGCTGCTGAGTCAAAACCTATCCGAGTGAGAAACATCTTCATCTGTTCCCGGGTGGTGTTTTGCGCTTCATCGAGAATAATAAAAGCGTCGTTCAAGGTTCTGCCACGCATAAATGCAAGTGGTGCAATCTCAATAATTCCCTGCTCAATGTAATCGGCACTTTTGTCAGGGCCAAGCATATCGCTTAGGGCGTCATAAAGAGGACGTAGATAAGGGTTTACCTTCTGGGCAAGGTCACCAGGAAGAAAACCGAGTTTTTCTCCAGCTTCAACTGCCGGGCGTGTCAGGATGATTGATCGAACCTGTCCCGTGGTCAGTGCTGAGACTGCCATTGCAACAGCAAGATAGGTCTTGCCTGTTCCAGCAGGGCCAATCCCGAAAACAACGTCGTTGTGGCGGATGGCGTCTATGTAATTTTTCTGGTTCTGGGTTTTGGGCGAAATAATACGGTTCTGAGCAGTAATATATACCTTGTCTAAAAATATTTTAGCAAGTTTTGCCTTTGGGCTTGCTTCGAGAACACGCAGGCCAAAGGCAAAGTCGGAAGAATATATTTTGAAATCTTTTTTGAGAAGATCGTAGAACTGTTCGAGGAGGTCGGCTGTAAGGTCAACCTCATGTCCGAGGCCGGTGATATGAACACCATTCCCCCGGACATGAATTTTGACACCGATGTTTTGTTCAACTAACTGGAGATTTTTATTTAATTCTCCATACAGGATGACAGCCAGACTGTTATCCGGAAAGGTGAGATCCCTGCTGGTTTTTTTTTCTGCCATCTTTCAGTCGGCCTTCTGGGCAAGTTCCTCATCGATAAGTTTCTGGAGTTGTTGTATTACGGCTGGTTCTTCCTTACGCTTAAACTTTACACCATTGACAAAAATCGTGGGTGTTCCAGTGACACCAAGTTCCTGAGCGTCCACGAGATCCTCGTTAACCTTCTGTTCAATTGCTTCAGATGCCATATCTTTTTTGAATTTGTCTATATCCAGTTCGAGTTTTTTGGCTATCTGGAGGATAGTCGCCGGGTCAAGCTTTGGGGCGTTATCAAAAAGTTCATCATGAAACTCCCAGAACTTTCCCTGTTCTCCTGCAGCCAGAGCGGCGTAAGCTGCTGGTTTGGCAAATTTATGCATCCTGAGAGGCATGTTCTTCAGTACTATTTTTACTGTGTCCGGGTTATGCTCAAGCACCTGCTCGAGTAGCGGCGCTATCTGGCCGCAATAGGGGCACTCGAAATCAGTAAAAAGAGCAATTGTTACCGGTGCGTTTTCTTTTCCAAGGTAGGGGGATCCAGTGGTATTAACTTTTACCACAAAATCAACTGAAAGATCGGTAAAGCTGTTGTCTTTTTCGTTAACAAGGTAAAGCTTTTCGCCACGTGGTGCTATGTCGATGGCAGAAACACCTTTTTTAACATTGATTATTCCAAGAAGTTCACCTGCTACGGCATAGACTAAAACCTGGTTCTGGTTGGTAAGTATAAAAACTTTCCGACCATCGAGTGAGTACACAATGTCAAGTGGTTTACTCGGGAGTTTCCATGTGTTTTCGACCTCTAGCAGAACCTTTGAGGTTCGCCCGGTTTCAGTAGTAGCAAACACCGGAGAGGTGGAAAGGGAAATCATCAACATGGTACAGGCTGCAATACACTGTTTATAATTCATTCTTTCCTCAAGTTAAGGGTAATTGAAAAGGTCAACTTCAGTAGCCAGTATCTATGGTGCCACATTTGAAGCCGGCTGTCAGATAAAGGGTTGCAAGGGAAAAAACAAAAAGTTTTTCCCAACGCACAAAGATAATAGCCTCTGATAGTTTGTTTGGCAAGCTTCAGGTAAGGCCTTAGTGAACCATTTACTAAAAAAAACACTAAGAAAAGCTGATTTTTTGTTTTATAGTGCGTATCGGTCTTGACTGTATGCTGGATGTGAATTAATTACTAACGGATTGTCAAATTCTTCTTTGATGAATTTTATCAGACCATTCAGTATTGAAATGCGAGGGTGGCGGAATTGGTAGACGCACTGGTCTTAGGAACCAGCGCCTTTGGCATGGGGGTTCGAGTCCCCCCTCTCGCACCATTTCATGTTGAACCGAATCTTGTGATTCAAAACATACTAAAAATACAAAAAGTGTTCTGACTGTAAAATCATAGTCAGGCTAAAATCTTATAAAGGACGGACAGAATGGATGTAGTTGTAGAAGATGTCAGTGCGCTTACAAAGAAAATCACCATTACTCTCCCAAAAGACGGGGTGCAGAAAAAACTTGAAAAAGCCTATGGTAAATTGCAGCGCGAAACGAAAATGAAAGGGTTTCGTCGCGGCAAGGTTCCCCGTACTGTTATAGTTAAACACTATCAGGGGCAGGTACAGGCAGAAGTTGGAGAGAAGCTTGTTCAGGATAGTTATTTTGATGCTATTGAAAAAGAGAAAATTGATCCTGTTGTACATCCCGAAATTACCGATCCTGTTTTTAATGAGGATGGAACATTCACATTTGTTGCAAGTATAGATATCAGGCCGGACTTCGAGCTTGGCGAATATAAGGGAATAGAGGTAGAAAAAGTCTCCAATGTGGTAAGTGATGCTGCAGTTGAGATTGAACTCGAAGAGCTTCGCCGTGATATGGCGCCACTTAAGAGCGTTGAAGACCGTGCCATCGAGAATGGTGATGTTATCGTTGTTGATTTCGAAGGATTCAACAACGGTAAGGCTATGAAAGAGGTCAAAAACGAAAATTATTCAGTTGATGTCGGAGCAGGAAAGTTAAGTCCCGAATTTGAAGAGAAACTTCTCGGCATGAAAAAGGGCGAAGAAGCCAGTCACGAAGTTGAATTTCCTGCTGAATATGTAAATCCTGTGCTGGCTGGGAAAAAGGTTGAGTTTCGGGTCAAGGTTAAAGATGTCAAAGAGCGTGTGCTCCCTGAGTTGGATGATAATTTTGCCAAGGATGTAGATGAAAAGTTCACAAGTCTTGCTGAACTGCAGAGTGATATCCGTGCTAAACTCCAGGCTGAAAAAGACAAGCGTGCAGAGGGTGATACTACTGATAGGGTAATGCTGAAGTTACTCGAAGGCCATGTCTTTGAAGTTCCTGAGCGACTCGTTCGTTTTGAAGTTGAAGAAATGATAAAAAATACCGAAAAGACTCTTGAACAACAGGGTATGAATCTTGAGTCTGCGGGGATTAATCGTGAGGAGCTTGCTGCACAAAGCAAAGAAACGGCTGAGAAGCGTGTGCGCGGCGATTTTATCCTGAAGAAGATCGCAGAAACTGAAGACATCAAAGTAAAAGATGAGGATTTGAACAGGGCTTTTCAACGTATCGGCGATCAATACAATATGGCGGTTGCTCAGGTTAAGGAGTTTTTTCAGAGTCGCGACGATTTGCTCCCTTTCATGAATGAAATTCTCAATGAGAAGATTCTTACTTTTTTGCGTGAGAATGCAAATTTTGTTGATGCGGCACCTGCAGCTAAGGAAGTAGCTGTGGAAGAGGTCAAAACAGAAAGTGCCGACTGATAGCTCAGGAGAAAAAACTGTTTGTGACACGTTTTAATTTATGCGACTGCATCTGCCTCTGAGGCATTTGCAGTCTCTTTTTTTTGAAGGAGAGTAATATGAATCTTGTACCTATGGTTGTTGAGCAGAGTCCTCGTGGTGAGCGTTCCTTTGATATTTATTCAAGGTTACTGAGAGAGCGGATTGTTTTCCTTGGAACTTCTGTCGGAGATGACGTTACCAGCTCCATTGTTGCCCAGCTGCTCTTCCTTGAAGCCGAGGATCCCGATAAAGATATCACCTTTTATATCAATTCACCTGGCGGATCTGTTACTGCAGGACTGGCTATCTATGATACCATGCAATACGTTAAATGTGATATTGCAACCCTCTGTATGGGACAGGCCGCCTCTATGGGGGCGTTGCTCCTTGCTGCAGGTACCGCTGGGAAACGTTATGCCCTCCCAAATTCAAGGATTATGATTCACCAGCCAATGGGCGGGTATCAGGGGCAGGCAAGTGAAATTGATATTCACGCTCAGGAAATTCTCCGGATGCGTGACGACCTGAATAAAATCTTAGCTTATCATACTGGGCATACAGTCAAAAAACTCCAAAAGGACACAGATCGTGATAATTTCATGAGCCCGCTGGAAGCCCAAAAATATGGTATAATTGACGAAGTACTTAGCAAACGAAAGGACAAACCCGAGGACGAGTAATATGGACGATATCGAGAATAAAGAACATCAATGTAACTGTTCCTTCTGTGGAAAAGATCAGGGTGAAGTGGCAAAACTTATCGCCGGTCCTGATGTTTTTATTTGTGACGAGTGTATTGAACTCTGTAATGAAATCGTTCGTGATGAAGAGGCTGCAGAAATATCTGACAATCAGAATGATCTGGTAAAACAGCTGAAGCCCATGGAAATGAAGAAACATCTTGATGACTATGTGATTGGGCAGGATTTTGCAAAGAAAGTTCTCTCTGTTGCGGTACACAACCATTACAAGCGCATAGATGCTCCTGTTTCAGATGATGCGGTAGAACTACAGAAATCTAACATTATTCTTATTGGCCCTACTGGCAGCGGGAAAACACTTGTGGCCCAGACTCTTGCCAGAGTACTGAATGTTCCTTTTTGCATTGCCGATGCAACGACTCTTACTGAAGCTGGTTACGTTGGTGATGATGTTGAAAACATTCTTGTTAATCTTCTTCAGTCTGCTGATCATGATATTGAACGTGCCGAACGTGGTATTATCTATATCGATGAGATTGATAAGATTGCCAGGAAATCAGATAGTGCATCTCTTACCCGTGATGTGTCCGGAGAGGGCGTTCAGCAGGCTCTGCTGAAAATCATTGAAGGTACCGTCGCGTCCATTCCTCCCAAGGGCGGTCGCAAACACCCACAGCAGGAACTTGTGAAGATTGACACCACCAATATACTTTTTATCTGTGGCGGAGCTTTTGTCGGTCTTGATGCCGTTGTCAAAAGAAGAGGTGGTAGGAAGTCCATAGGCTTTGGTGCCAAAGTTGCTAATGATAAGGATCAGAAGATTGGAGAGATTCTTGAGTTGGTGCAACCTGAGGATCTGTTAAAGTTTGGTCTTATTCCAGAATTGGTAGGTCGTTTGCCCGTAATTGCAACCATGCGTGAACTTGAGGAAGAAGATCTTATTCGTATCCTGAAGGAGCCTCGAAATGCTCTTACCAAACAGTATCAACGCCTCTTTGAGCTTGAGAACATCCGTCTTCGTTTCACAGAGGGCGCGCTCTCTGCCATCGCTCAAAAGGCACTGAAACGTAAGTCTGGTGCTCGTGGATTACGTTCTGTGATGGAAGCGGCAATGCTTGATGTTATGTATGATTTGCCATCAAAAGAAAATGTTCAGGAATGCGTTATCAGTGAACAGGTTATCAATGATGGTGACTATCCGGTTATCCTGTATGCAAACCCTTCCGAGGATAAACGCCTTGAAAGTGCAGGTTAAGTGTTTATTTTGTAATATGTGTCGATTGCAGAAGCCGACTCGTGTCGGCGATTTTTAACAGAATGTGAGAAATATCCATAATGGAAACCAGTCTATATCCCCTTATGTCGCTTCGTGACATTGTTATCTTCCCGCACATGGTAGCTCCTTTGGTTGTTGGGAGAAGTAAATCTATCCATGCGCTCGAAGACGCCATGGAAAAAAGAACCGAAATTCTCCTTGTTGCTCAGGAAGATTCAAAGGTTGACGATCCTGAAGAGGGTGAAATATACAGGGTTGGTACTCTTGCAGTTGTTATGCAGCTTCTTCGACTGCCCGATGGGACCATTAAGGCTTTAATTGAAGGAAAAAGAAGGGCAGAAATCGTCTCTTTTCTTCCCCATGAAGAATTCATGCAGGCCGAGGTGCGTTTGCGTGAAGATACTGATGCAGATGGTCAGGAAGCCGAAGTCTTTGGCCGCAGACTTCGCACGGTCTTCGAGAATTTTGCTGAAATTAACCGTAAAATACCACGAGAGGTATTGAAGTCAGTCCAGAAAATCGAAACAAACAGTAAGCTGGTTGATGTTGTCAGCGCTCATTTACCACTGAAGTCAAATGAGAAGCAGGCTATTCTTGAGATTGATTCCGTCCCGAAAAGAATAGAAAAGGTTCTTGAGTGTATTAATCGTGAAATTGAACTTGCCGAACTTGAAAAGGATATAAACGCCAGGGTAAAAAAACGTATGGGGAAAACCCAGCGTAACTATTTTCTTGGTGAAAAGGTAAAGGTTATCCAAAACGAAATCGGTCAGAACGAGGATGGTGTAGATGAAATAGGTGAGCTGGAACAGTCACTGGAAAAGAAAAATCTTCCCAAAATCGTTCGGGATAAGGCGGTAAAAGAGTTAAAAAAACTTCGTAATATGCCACCAATGTCGGCTGAAACTACTGTCGTAAGAAATTATATCGATTGTATACTGACCCTTCCATGGAGCAAAAAAACACGCGCTAGACTCGATATTAATAAGGCCGAAAAAATCCTCGATGAAGATCATTATGGACTTGAGAAGCCAAAGGAAAGAATCCTTGAGTATCTTGCCGTTCAAGCCCAGGTTAAAAAACTTCAGGGGCCTATAATTTGTCTTGTGGGTCCCCCTGGTGTCGGAAAGACTTCCATCACCAAATCCATTGCCCGCGCTATGGGACGGAAATTTACCCGTATTTCACTGGGAGGTGTCCGTGATGAAGCAGAGATTAGAGGGCACCGAAGGACTTATGTTGGTGCAATGCCTGGTAAAATTATTCAAATGATGCAGAAAGTTGGTGTTGCAAATCCCGTTTTTTGTCTTGATGAAGTTGATAAAATGAGTACTGATTTTCGTGGTGATCCTTCTTCTGCTCTTCTTGAAGTCCTTGATCCAGAACAGAACAATGCTTTCAATGATCACTATCTTGATCTTGATTATGATTTATCTGAAATCTTTTTTATTACCACTGCCAATAACCTTGAAGGGATCCCTTTACCCCTTCAGGACAGGATGGAAATTATCCGCTTAAATGGATACACAGAAGAAGAAAAACAAAAAATTGCAGAGGGCTACCTGATCCCAAAACAGTTGAAATTAAATGGGTTTAAACCCGATGATATCACTTTGACGAGCGGGGGAATTCTTGAAATTATCAGGCGTTATACCCGAGAGGCAGGGGTAAGGAATTTCGAACGTACCATCGCCTCTGTGTTTAGGAAAATTGCCAGAGAGCGCCTTAAGTCAAAAACGAAATCTAAGAAGTACAAGGTTTCGGTAAATGGCATAAATAAATATCTTGGCACGCCCAAGTTTCGCTTTGGTCTTGCTGAAGAACGAAATGAGGTTGGCCTGGTAACAGGGCTTGCCTGGACTTCAGTTGGTGGAGAATTACTGCAGATTGAGGCAACCCTTATGCCTGGTACCGGGAAAATGATGGTAACCGGTAAGCTGGGGGAAGTTATGCAGGAATCTGCTCAGGCAGCACTGAGCTATGTGCGTTCACGAGCAATGCGATTAGGGCTTGCACCTGATTTCTATCAGAAACTTGACATCCATATTCATGTACCAGAGGGTGCTGTGCCAAAGGATGGACCATCGGCTGGTGTAACCATGGCAACAGCATTGGTTTCTGCCATCTTAAAGATTCCCGTCGACCATGAAGTGGCGATGACTGGTGAGATAACACTGCGTGGCAGAGTTCTTCCAATCGGTGGCCTTACTGAAAAGTTACTGGCCGCCAAACGAGGGAATGTGAAAACCGTCTTGATTCCAAAAGAAAATGAACGCAATCTTGCAGATGTTCCAGCAACCATTCGCAAAAGTTTAGAGGTTCATTGTCTGGACAATGTTGACCAAGTGTTGGAAAAATCGCTTGTATTAAAAGATGGTGAAACTCTGTTTAAGGATGTGCCGCATTCCTCTGTATATAGTGACTTTACACTGTCTTCACATAATAGTCCTCATTGATCTTTTTTGCTTGACGCCTTTGGGCCTTATTGGTAAATAGATGTGCACGATGATTGAGGGGGCGGTTAGCTCAGCTGGGAGAGCATCGGCCTTACAAGCCGAGGGTCACAGGTTCGATCCCTGTACCGCCCACCACTCAATATTGTAGACTATGTCTAATCTGGAGCGGTAGTTCAGTTGGTTAGAATACCGGCCTGTCACGCCGGGGGTCGCGGGTTCGAGCCCCGTCCGCTCCGCCAGATATATTAAGGGTTTCAGCCGAATTGGTTGAAACCCTTTTTTTGTTTTGAGCCTTTTCCTATTCATTTCTTCAAGGAATGCCGGCTATCTCTGATGTCTGGTAGAAAAAACTAGAAAGGTGGTTTAGCCGCGGTGGATTGCGTATATTTTTGAATGCGAGAATTCTACTAATTCTCCAATGTCGACAATCAATTCCATTTGACCTGGGGGACCTTTGTAGACATGGTGGGTTGCCGCACCATGGCAGGTGTTCCCAAAATCCGTACTGGAATGAACTTCTATTGTTAGATATTCTGAAAAATCAGTCTCAACACCAACTATTTCACCATCATCGGGTAGTCTGGACATATTAACTGTGCCGCTTGCTGAACCTGTGATCATTACACGTGCCTTACGTTCTCTAAGAATTAGATTAATATTTCTGTATGGCATTCCGGGGTTCTCCTAAGTTAAAAAATTATTTTTTTCATCTTCAAAAAAAAGGCTGCAAGGCGAGATAGCAGAGTACATTGGTACTAGATACTTACAACACCTATTCTGTTACCATGGCTGCTCCATTATTTGTATAGGCGGAATGCTTATTATGCTTTTTATTATACGTTGTCTTGTGAAAATAATTTGTTGAAACAGTCCGCTTAAAGTGGAGATAATTTTACTTTTGTTCGGCTGACTGTTTAGTTTGATACAACTAACAGGTCTACTCCTTCTCGCTGAACTGCAGAACAAGATCCTGAAAACTTTCTGGTGATGAGAGGCAGGTCCGTCCTTCACTGCATCTACTGAGGAGAAAGCAAAAATCGAGAAATTCATCAATTAATCGAGTCTTTGCTTTATTCTTATGCTGAATAACATAGAGTTGTCGCAGCATATCCACTCCATCGAGATGGATTTTCTGGAGCCAGCCACGATTGATTGCCCTGCATACGGTCAGACTTGAAAGGCAGCCAACCCCTGCACCAGCTTCAACAGCCTTTTTAATAGCCTCAGTATGACCTAACTCCATCACCACGTTGAGGTCTGTTACATACTTACCAAGTTTGCTTTTGAATATTTGGGCTGTTCCTGATCCCGCTTCACGCATTACCCATTTGAATTTTTTTATGTCGGTTGTGACATCACAGACTTCTTCTGGTTCTGTGTTTTTGGTACAGCGAGTGATAAGAACAAGTTCGTCTTGAAACCAGGGGGTTACGGCAACCTGTTCGTTGTTCACCTCACCTTCTACAAAGCCCAGGTCAACTGCACGGTCAATAATTAGTTTTTCTGCTGTTTTGGTATTATAAACCAGCATATTGAAATGAACATCGGGATGCATACTTTTAAAAGCTGTTATCAGATAGGGTAAGACGTAGTTACCTATAGTAGAACTGGCCACCAGATTCAGAGAACCTGCAAACTGACCATCCTTCTCATTCATCAAGCTGTCGAGGTCTTCTAATTTGTCGAGTATTTCTCGGCTGAGGGGAAGAAAGTACCGGCCTCTGTCGTTTAGTTCCAGGCTTCTTCCAGAACGATCAAACAGTGACCCACCAAGCTGATTTTCCATTTCATTCAAGGCAAGGCTCACAGCCGATTGAGTAATAAAAAGGCTCTGAGCAGCTCTCGTGACTTGACCTGTTTCAACAACTGCATTGAATATTTCAAGTTGGCGTATTGTTACTGACATAGAAATGCACTCCTGGAGCTGTGGTATTAGTATTCCTAATGTTATGCGCTTCTGGCATAAAACATATTAACAGGAAAGAGAGAAGTGGCACTATAAAATTGAACAAATCAGCTAGTGAAAAATCTTCAAACACATTTCTTTATAAAAAGACCGAAACAAGAAGCATTTGATGAAGCCAATTTGATGAACATCTATTTGTGAGGCTACGGTGGTTAAAAATTGATGAGGAAACAGAGAGGGGAATTATAAAAACGTTTGTTTCAAAACTCCTGATTCTCATTTTTCTGAGTGATATTCTTCAGGGCCAAAGGTGATTGGTCATTGTATAGCAGTTGTTGGCAATAATTTAAGTAAGGATCTTCGTCGATTGAAAAAGAATTGGATAGAAAACATTTGATACATGAACGTGCCTTACGAAGTTCTCCCTGTCCTATGAAGCAATGGGCACGTTCATAGATTAATCGTGGAGAAATACCATATCGCTTCTCAATAATGGATAGTTCTTCCAACATTTTCTCATATTCCCCTTTCTCTCTTAGTGAAATGAGATTCATGATCTCACTATTCAGTAATTTCTGACTGTGGTCTTCCTGCCTTTTATATCCCAAAAGAATATCAACCAGAGAATCACCTGTCTTGTTTATGGAGAATGTGACAATGAGCGCGCACGGTAGACAGATTAGAGCGAGCACTATTACTGCAAAAAAGAAATAAAAAAAATCAGTTCTGTGTGCTAAACAGTATACTGTTAAGATAACAAAAAGTGCGGCAAAAATAGACAAATATGCTCTCGCAAACAGCGATCCAGTACCGCTTGTTACTAAACTATAAAAATCCTGCCATAGCGGAATGTGTCTGCGAGATCTTTTGGTCATACACTCCCTGTGATTAACAAACCGTTTCAGTGTTTACCTGTAGAAGATGTGAAATACGGTTAAAAATGTCTAGAAATTATGCTTCTCTTTTAAACTGCAAAATAATGTGCCTGCGGATGATGGACAACCATGGCAGAGACACTGAGTTCCGGAACCATTTCCATTGAAGAGCTGAGTGTCACGCCGATATCGTTTGCCTGTAAAAGTTCGAAAAGCGGTTGCTGTAGATCAAGATCCGGACATGCAGAGTAACCAAAGCTGTAGCGTTGCCCTGTTGCCTCAATTGCAAGTTCCTGACGCATGAGGTTATGAGTGTGCTGAGCTAGAGCTTCAGTGGCTTCCACGCCGTATCCGTGGAGGAGTAGATATTCATGATATTTGTTTTGGGAATAGAGTTCCTGACAGATTGCATTGAGTTTTTCGCCAAGTGTTACAACAAAAAAGCCGACCAGATCATTTCCCTGCTCTTCTGTTCTGAAAAAGTCGACGAGACTTTGGTTTGGCTCTCGTCTTTGCCGTGGTAATGAGAAAGAAATTTCTTTATCCTTATGGCTAACTATGAGGCTTTCTCCAAGGCGGGTGCATGGAAACCAGCCATAGCGGATCTTCGGTTCGAAGAGCTTTTCAGAAATAATTTTATGGTGGATTGCTTCGAATTCCGGAAAAACTGTAGTGTCGAGTAGTTTTTGATAACCCGTTTCGTCGAGTTTTCCGCGTCTATAGCCCCAGCGACCGCGAAAAAGAATTTGTTTATTTATAAGGGGCAGGAAGTCAGCCGGATCGGCGGCAACGGTGTTTATACCAGTAAAAGGTGGGGTTGGAATAGTACCAAGTGTTTCAATAGGGGACTTTTTCTTTCCCTTGGTGTCAGACGTATTGGGTTGTGTCTCTTCCCAACTGCTTGATTCTAATACACCTTTCTCGTAATCCTGAATGGCTTTTAAACCTGAAAAGGCATCACGACAATAAATGACGGGCGCATCATAGAGAGGAGCGCAATCCAGGGCAACGAATTTGCGTGTCAGGGCTGCTCCACCAAGAAGTATAGGCTTTTTGAGTCCTGCTGCCCTATACTTGGTCATGCTCTCCTGCATGATCATGGCGGATTTAACAAGGAGACCGCTGAGGCAGATAATATCAATCGAAGGGTTGTTTTTGACAGTATCAATGATGGTTTCAGCACTAACCTTGATCCCGATATCAATAACCCGGTAGCCGTTATTAGAGAGAATGATATTGACCAGATTTTTACCAATATCATGGACGTCTCCCTGGACGGTGGCAAGCAGCACACATGCTGCATCGGATCTATCATTTTTATCCATAAAAGGTTCAAGGATATCAACGGATTTTCGCATCACTTCAGCAGATTGCAGAACAAAGGGGAGAAGCATTTCACCTGATCCAAACAGAACACCAACTTCACGCATGGCGGCAACCAGATGCAGATTGACGATTTCCAGTGCGGAGTAGCGATCAAGGAGCATGCGGAGGATGTCAGGCAGGTCCTGTTGGTTACCGAGCATGATACGTTCTCTTATCATCTCCTCAGGGGTGGCGTCTTTCTTCTCTTCTGTGTTAGCAGCAATATCATGGTCTTCAAAATATTTGATATAGGCCATGAGTGGTTGATCGTTAGTGTCTGTGCGATCATAGAGAAGATCAAGAGCAAGAACAACGGCCTCCTTATCGATTGAATCCAGACTGATGCAGTTTGTGGGGTCAATGATAACAGCATCGAGGCCTGCTGCAACTGCTTCATGAAGGAATACCGCATTTAAGACTTTCCTTGCGGGAACTGGAAGGCCAAATGAGATATTTGAAAGTCCAAGAATAGTATGACACCCTGGAAGTTCTGCCTTTATGCGTTTGATTGCCTCAAGAACCTGCACTGCAGCATTTCTCAATTTTTCATCACCGGATCCTACGGTAAAAGTAAGTGGATCAAAAAAAAGAGAATCCGCACTGATGCCGTGTTTTTCAGTAACAAGTGAATAGATACGTTCTGCAATTTTGAATTTAGTGTCACAATCCATTGCCATCCCATTTTCATCTATGGTGAGGGCTGTCACACAGGCGCCATATTTTTTGACTGAGTTGCAGATGGTATCAAGATTTTTGCCGCCATCTTCAAGGTTGATGGAGTTTACAATCGCCCTGCCAGGATAGGATGCTAGTCCCTTTTCTATAACGGCAGGAGATGTGGAATCGATCATGAGTGGTGCTTTCAGCGTCTTACCGTACATCTGAACAAGTGTTACCAGATCTTTTTCTTCGTCACGTCCTGCCCAGGCAGCACTGAGGTCTACAACATGGGCACCGAGACGTTCCTGATCAATTCCAACCTGAAGGCAGCCTTCGTAATCATCTGCTATGAGAAGTTCCCGGAATTTTCTGGATCCAGTAGGGTTGGAGCGTTCGCCTATTATGAGAGGTCTTGGTTGCTGTTGAATGTCAACCGCCTGATAAAGGCTTGCGATCTGATTGAGTGTAGTGTTGTTCACCTGTCTTTTCATCTCAACACCTCACTGCGATCAGCAGGAACAGCACCCTGTAAGGCTTTGACTAAGCCTTTGATATGGGCAGGAGAAGTCCCGCAACAGCCTCCAACAATAGAGACACCTTTTTTGGTTACAAAATCATACATATGTTTTCCGAATTCTTCAGGTGTTAAAGGATAGTGGGTTTTTCCGTTAACAACTTCAGGCATGCCCTGATTTGGAATGCAGGAGATGCGCTCTTTCCAGTTTTTACACAGATAATCGATATGAGGTTCCATATCCGTTGGGCCAGTCGCACAGTTGAGCCCGAGGGAAAAGACAGGGAAGGGGGCTATGGTAGCGCACACTGCACCAATGTCAGTACCAACCAGCATGGTGCCCTGTTGTTCAAAGGTTACAGATGCCAGGACTGGAAGGTCGACTCCAGTCTTTTCAAGGAGATCAAAACAGGCAATAAGTGAAGTTTTTATCTGAAGGAGATCCTGGCATGTTTCAACGATCAGGGCATCAACTCCGCAATCAAGCAGGGTGACGACCTGTTCAGTGACTGTCGCTGTTAGAGCTTCTGGAGATATATGACCAAGAATGGGGAGTTTGGTCGTGGGGCCGACGGAGCCGACAATATACCTGGGGTGTTCCGGGGTGGAAAATTCCGCTATGGCCCTTTTTGCATTAGCCACGGCAGCACGGTTGATTTCCTGGACACGGTTTTCAAGCCCATATTCTGATAAAACTACCGAGGAAGAGCCAAAGGTGTTTGTTTCAATGACCATGGCTCCTGCCTGAAGAAATTTTCTGTGGAGTTCGACTATGGTATCTGGATCGGAAATATTGAGGTATTCATTGCAGCCTTCAAGGCCATCCCAGGCCTTTGCGTCAATCTCCATTGTCTGAAGTGTTGTTCCACAGGCGCCATCAAATATTAAAAGGGGTTCTTCTGAAAAAGTCATAATTTATCTATCGGTTGTTTTGCTTGGACTTGGATACGGCCATGTTTGTCATTTTCTCTGAATGCTTTTTATTTTCGAGAGAGAAATTTTCAAGTTTCATCCTGATCTTGATTGGAGGAATAGATTTTCATTTGTCTAAAGGCGAAAACATAATCGAAAAAAGACGAAATACGAGTCCTTTTTATAGCTGATTCAAGATAGAGGTGAGGCTGGAACATTTATCAGGGACAAACAGGGGGGGAATCCAGCAGAATTTAACCTGGAAGGAGAGTGATACTGTCATGAATCTTTAGCAAAGTGCAGCTTGTGATTTTGTGGCAATGGACTGGTGTCAGGGGAAGGCAAGGTCTTGATAAGAACAGAGGGCAATGTTCACCATGTGACTATATGAAAAATAACAGAATTTGGTGAACATTACGCCTTTGCTGCTGCAATCCGTCGCATGTGTTTAACAACCAACAGTTAGTTTTTTCTCGATTTTTACAGCCGTTGGTGTGTCGCTACCAGTGGAATGCCAGATCTTTACCTTATCCCCTTTCTCAATTTCTTTTGGTGAAGTGTAGCCAACCAGAACAGTGTTCCAGTCAAGAAGAATGGTGCTTTTTTCGCCATTATTCAGTTGCAGGAGGATGGACTGTTGTTCAGGGTTGAACTGTTTGATTTTTCCCTCAATAAGTTGCACATCAGAACTCTCAGCAACGACGTTACTGTCGTTTCCTGCAGCAACAATGGTGGCGGGGATAAGAGAAATAAGAAGGGCAAATACTATAAGATATAACGAAGTGTGTTTGCATATGGAAAGTTTCATAGGTGTTCTCCTGTAGCTAAACTTTTCTAAAGACAACGTATTCAGGTAGTGAAAGATATTCCCTTAAAGCCGTTGTGATAGCTATACTATATGACCTGCTGCCACATTGTGCTAGTTGTTTTGTGGGGGGGAAGTTTTTTTGTCAGGATGATGAAGGCTTTCTTTGAGTAACAGAGCAACTTTCTCTCCGCATCGTTTCGACTTGCAGGAGCCTCCACCAATACCTGTTATTTTTGCAATTTCTTCAAAGCTTGTGGCGCCATCCTCGATTGCTTTTAATATTATATGAAGTTTGATTCCTTTACATATACAACCAGGTTTCATCCGTACGAGTAATTCTTCTTCTGTTATCATGATACGATTTACTTGTTTTGTGGGTGGAAATGTTGATGTATTACAAATGCTGTCTCCTTCCCTATGCCCTTAACTTGTGAAAGTTCATCAAGGGATGCCTCTCGAATTCGTTTTACGCTGCCCAATTGTTTGAGAAGTTTCCTTTTCCTGCCAGGGCCAATGCCCGGGATAGTGTCAAGAACAGATGCAATGGATACCTTGGCGCGTAATTTTCTGTGAAATGTTACTCCAAAACGATGTGATTCATCACGAATGCGCATGATGTACAGGAGAACGGGATTATGACTTTTGAGGAGTATCGGATTCTTCCGTCCGGGTTTGTATAACTTTTCTCCCTCTGTGTTTTTTTCTTTGGCAATGCCTATCCAGTCAAGTTCGTCCCGTATCCCGAGTTCATCGGCCACACGCAGAGCAATTCCAAGTTGTCCACGTCCGCCATCAACTATAAAGAGATCGGGGAGATTGTTTTCAGCAATGCCACGTTTGAAACGGCGTTGAAGAACTTCTTCCATCATTGCATAATCATCAGGGCCATGGACAGTTTTAATAGCATAATGTCTGAAATGATCCTTAGCCGCCTCACCATTTTTGTAACAAACCAATGACCCCACGGCCTGTTTGCCGCTGGTGTTTGAGATATCGAGGCATTCTATATGGTTTGGGATATGGTCAAGACGTAAAAGTTTTTCCATTGAAGCTGAAAGGCCCTGCCAGGATCGTTCTTTCTTTTCTTTTTCATCAAAAACATGGGCAGCATTGGTATTGGCCATTGTGACAAGTCGTACCCGATCACCGCGTTGAGGAATGGTGAGGCCAACGGTTGCACCAATGAGTTCTGAAAATCTTTCTGCAAGGATTACAGAGTCCTCGATTGGAAAGGGAAGGAGAATCTCTTTTGCAGGTAAAGCTTTTCCATCGTAGAACTGGTTTAGAGCCTGAGAGAGGATGATGGCGTCACTTTCCATAGGATCATTGAAGAAGAAATTACGACTTCCGGTTATAAGGCCTTCACGAATAAAGAGTATTGCAATGGCGATGGAAGTGCCCTGACGACAGTATCCAAACACATCCTGATTTTTAAAGCCCGATGATGCAATAATTTGTTTTTCAAGGGTTCTTGAGAGAGCACTGATCTTGTCCCGAAGTTCTGCTGCAAGTTCAAAGTGAAGGGTGTCCGATGCTTTCATCATTTCCTGACGAAGTTCATCGATGAGACTCGTATTTTTGCCCTCTAGGACCATAAGTACTTTTTTAACCTGATCCTGATACTCTTCCTTATCTGCGATATTGACACAGGGACCGAGACATCTCCCAATCTGCAGATTGAGACAGGGGCGTGTTCTCAGTTTGACAGTGTTGCCCTTGCATTTTCGTAAAGGGAACATATCTGCAAGTAACCGCAGGGTGGCCCACATTGAGGAACTTGAAGAATAGGGCCCAAAGTATTTTGCACCATCCTTTTTGCGTCTGCGAGTCATGTGGACTCTGGGCCAGGTGTCCTGTACCGTAACTTTTATGAGGGGGTAATTTTTGTCATCTCGAAGGAGAATGTTATACTTGGGCTTATGCTTTTTAATAAGTGATGCTTCAAGGATTAACGCCTCCTTTTCAGTGGCCGTAAGAAGGGTATCAACTCTGATAACTTTGGAGAGCATTACGGTTGTTTTGTTATGATCTGCCCCTGTGAAGCGAGTGTATGAAGTCAGCCTGTTTTTGAGATTTTTCGCCTTGCCAACATACAGTACACGCGATTGTTTATCGAGCATTCGATAAACGCCTGGTGTTGTGGGCACGGTTTTTAAAAAATTTATCGGAAACATAAGTACTTTGCATCGCTGTGGTGAACGCGGATTGTATCAATAAGCAAAAACACATTAATTACAATAGCCGTCTATTACAAGGACAGGGACTGGAGCTTTACAAAAAATACGATTTTGAGTATAAGAATTGTACAAATACATATTTTTTCAGGTGCCGTCTGAGGACGGTGAAAAGGGAATACGGTGTGAATCCGTAACGTTGGGCCAGCGCTGTATGCGGGGACAATGGTCACATAGAAGTCACTGTCGAAATATTTGACGGGAAGGCGTGGCCGGAGGATGATCCGCAGAGTCAGAAGACCTGCCAGGAAAAAAAGGATAACGTCGTCCGTACCAAGTCCGTATTATGCCATGTGCATAGTACGGACTTTTTTTATGCCCAAGCGGAAATATAATACGTAGGAGAAATGTGAATGGAAACACAGATTGAAATGGCTCGCAAGGCAATTATTACCCCGCAAATGACTAAGGTTGCAGAACAGGAAGGACTTGATGCTGAGTGGATTCGTGAACGTGTCGCTGAAGGAAGAATAGTCATTCCTGTAAATCCGAACCGTCAGCATCAGAATATTGTCGGAATAGGATTTGGTCTCAGGACCAAGGTGAACGCATCCATTGGCACCTCGTCGGATATTGCTGATAGTAATCTTGAGATCCGGAAAGCTCAAGTTGCCGAAGAGGAAAAAGCGGATACGCTTATGGAGCTTTCAACAGGAGGGAATCTTGACGAGGTTCGTCGTTTAGTACTTGAAAACTGCAGTTTACCCGTTGGGAATGTCCCGCTTTACCAGGCTTTTGCAGAGGCAAGTAGGAAATACCATAACCCTGGGAAACTCGATAGCGAACATCTGTTTGAAATTATAGAAAAACAATTGGCTGATGGTATTTCCTTTATGGCGATTCATTGTGGAATTAATCGCTATTCCATAGAACGACTCAGAAATCAGGGCTATCGATATGGCGGCCTGGTTTCCAAGGGTGGTACCTTTATGGTTTCGTGGATGGAATATAATAATTGTGAGAATCCACTCTATGAGCAGTTTGACCGGGTCTGTGGCCTGATGAAAAAATATGACTCGGTACTTTCACTTGGCAATGGTATACGGGCAGGGGCCATTCATGATAGTCATGATCGTGCCCAGATGGCTGAGATGGTCATTAATTGTGAACTGGCCGAAATTGGGCGTGATATGGGGTGTCAGATGATGGTCGAAGGACCTGGACATGTACCACTTGATGAGATCGAAGGGAATATTATGCTGGAAAAAAGAATGAGTGGAGGTGCACCGTATTATGTGTTAGGTCCACTCCCTGCAGATTCCGGAGCTGGGTATGATCACATTACAGCAGCCATTGGCGCTGCAAACTCTGCGCGCCACGGTGCAGACCTTATTTGCTATATTACACCGGCTGAACATCTGGCATTACCTAATGAAGAAGATGTTCGCGAGGGAGTCAGGGCAACACGACTTGCAGCACGGATTGGTGATATTGCCAAGTACCCTGAAAGGAGGGAACTTGAAAAGAAGGTCGCACTTTCCCGTCGTGATACCAAGTGGGATGAGCATTTTCAATTGCTGATGTTTCCTGACAAAGCACAGGAAATACGTAAATCGAGAACACCAGAAAATCAGAAGACTTGTACTATGTGTGGCGATTTCTGCGCCATGGCAAGAGGCAAAGAAATTTTCTCAGGAGATATGAGAGGGGATAAAATAGCAGATTGAGATAGATACCCCTAAAGGAATCTGGGTGGAAGTTGAAACCATAAAAAAAGGCCACGCAACTAGTATTGCAGGCCTTTTTTTTTTGCATCCTGGAATTATTTCTTCTTCTTTGTTTTTTTCTTGTCAGATTTTTTACTGTCTTTTTTCTTCTTTTTATCTACCTTCGTCTTGCAGGCTGAATCATCACATGACTTCTTGCATGATTTCTTTTTGGAGTCTTTTTTCTTTGAATCCTTTTTCTTCTCGTCTTTCTTTTTTGCCATGACAGTGCTCCTGTTTTGAATGAATAGTAAACTTCTTAACTGGGAAAACAATCTATCTGGTAATTATCAATACTGATCATATGATTTTTACCAGGTCATTGCAAATTAAAATTATCGTTTTCCTAACGGGTCAGTTGACGATATTTTATTCTGTGTGGCTGGTCGGCTTTCGATCCCAGTCGAGCTTTACGGTCTTTTTCATAATCAGAGTAATTTCCCTCAAACCAGACAACCTTGGAATCTCCTTCAAAGGCGAGGATATGGGTTGCTATCCTGTCAAGAAACCATCGATCATGGCTGATAACAACGGCGCAGCCACCAAAGTTTTCGAGGGCCTCTTCGAGCGCTCTCAGGGTATTAACGTCCAGGTCATTTGTCGGTTCGTCGAGTAACAACACATTCCCGCCTTCCTTGAGCATCTTGGCAAGGTGAACTCTGTTTCGTTGGCCACCAGAAAGAAGACCGACCTTTTTCTGTTGATCAGAACCTGAAAAATTGAATTTACCAACATAGGCTCTGGAGTTAACCTCACGTTCTCCAAGAATTACAGTCTCCTGCCCCTCGGAGATTGCTTCCCAAATCGTTGATTCTGGATCAAGGCTATCTCGATTCTGATCAACATATCCAAGCTTTACGGTTTCTCCAAGGCGAATGGTACCTTCGTCTGGCGTGTCTTCGCCGGTGATCATTTTGAAAAGAGTTGATTTACCGGCCCCATTAGGACCAATAATTCCAACAATGCCACCTGCAGGGAGTTTGAAATTCATATTGTCAACAAGGAGGCGGTCACCGAAGGCTTTACGAACGTGATCAGCTTCGATAACAACTTTGCCGAGGCGAGGCCCGGGTGGAATGAAAATCTGCAGTTCATTGGAAAGTTTCTCGGTGTCCTGATCCATCATTTTCTCATAGGATGCAATACGAGCTTTTGATTTGCCACGACGTCCTTTAGGGGACATTTTGATCCACTCAAGTTCTCTTTTCAAGGTTCGCTGCCGACTGCTTTCTTTTTTCTCTTCATTGGCAAGTCGCTTCTCTTTCTGGTCAAGCCATGAGGAGTAATTGCCCTTCCACGGTATACCACGTCCTCGGTCAAGTTCCAGAATCCATCCTGCGACATTGTCGAGAAAGTATCTGTCATGAGTAACAGCTATAACGGTTCCGGCATATTGCTGGAGGTGATGTTCCAGCCAGGCAACTGATTCGGCGTCAAGGTGATTGGTAGGCTCATCGAGGAGTAGGATGTCAGGCTGTTTAAGGAGAATACGACAGAGAGCGACACGTCGTTTCTCACCACCTGAGAGATGCTTGCATGTGGAGTCTGATGGTGGGCAGCGCAGAGCATCCATTGCCATCTCAAGTTTGGAATCAAGGTCCCAGGCATCGAGATTGTCGAGTTTTTCCTGTACTTCTCCCTGACGATCTATGAGGGCCTGCATCTCGTCATCATCCATGGGTTCAGCGAATTTTTCATTAATCCTGTTAAATTCGTTTAAAAGATCAACGGTTTCCTGCGCACCCTCTTCAACAATTTCCTTGACGGTTTTGGCAGGGTCAAGCTCAGGTTCCTGAGGGAGATAATCAACGGTGAGACCAGGAGACATCATCGTCTCTCCATTGAACTCCTTGTCTATACCGGCCAGAATGCGAAGCAGGCTACTTTTTCCAGAGCCGTTCAGCCCAAGAACTCCAATTTTTGCTCCATAAAAGTAGGAGAGGGATATATCCTTGAGGATAACCTGGTCGTTATAGGATTTACTGACTTTAATCATCGAATAGATGACTTTTTTATCATCAACACTCATGTTTTTGATCCTGTTTGTTTAGAGAGGTTAAAGGCTGTATTTGCCGGAGAGAGAAAATCTTTTAATAAGGGAAATGAGACATAATAATCGGATTTTGATGAAAAGAAAAGATTGAAAAGTATCCATCCTCCAAAGTTTCATAAATACGCAATTTTGACCCTTGTTACTTGATATGTTAAGAAAAACTGGTAGTATCTACTAATGATGCAAATAAATTTGTCAATCCCTTGAAGCACCCGGGGCAAATATCTGTCAGACTGAGGTTGTATGAAGATACGGAGTATTATTTTTCTGATTGTTATTGCATTAGGTCTTTTTCCTGTACTCTTTCTTGTTGCTCTTAATTTACCCAAAACCATGGAAAGATTAGAATATGCGGCAGAACTTGAAACTCAGGCCAGATCCCAGGTGGGGTTTACTCAGCTGAATGCCCGTATACTCTGTTTGAAGAAAAGTCTTATTCGTTCCGCGACACTTCCCTCCGTTTATGCAGCGATTGAAGATTCATCCGGAATACCTACTTTGTCAAATGTTGTGAAGAGATGGTTTGAGAATGATGAACAGGTAAAAGGTATGATGCTTTTCAATGCTGATGGAGTCGAACTTCTTTCCCTGCATAGAAAAAACAGTCACTTTGCCCCATCTGATTTTTCAGAAAATCATAAGGACCACCTGTTTTTTAATCAGTCGCTGCAGGTACCCGATGACCAGGTATTGGTCAGGTTGGTCGATCAGGAAACAGATCCCTTTCATCGTACCGGTAAAGAAGAATATGAACTGATTATGTCGACTCCAGTTATCCTGGATAGCGCCGTCGGAGCTATCGGTATTATGTTGATGCGTATTGACATGTCACATTTTTTAACAAATTTCACAGATTCTTACTGGGTTACAGGTGACGGCAATTATGTCCGTGGTTGTGTGGCTGACAGTGAATCATCGGATAGAGATTCTGGTGAGATCAGTGATTCCTGTAATGCTTTTGATGAGTTTCCCGATCTTAACAGAAGCGTATCCAGAGATCCTATTATATTGTCTGGAAATGATAAACGAAAAATAGCCTGGGTTCCTTTGGTCTTCAATAAGGAACACCACGTTGTGATGTGGGTTGGAACGCTGATTGATGACAGTGCAATAAAAAAATGGAAGATGACACTTACCGTAAATGTTATTGTGCTCATTGTTGTAATGACCATTCTTGTTTTTATTGCCGCAAACTGGATCTCTGCTAAAATTGAAATTCTTCAAAGGGATCTCCTGACACGGCTCGATGATATTATAAATAAAGAAAAACGGATCGATTTCCATTGGGGCGGACCTCTGGAATTGCAGAATTTATCACGTGATCTTACTGCATTCTCTGAACGCTACAGTTTAACCTGTGAGGCTAGAAACCTTGCCGAAGCCTCTCTGAGTGAAAGCGAAGACAAATTTCGAAGTCTTACCGGATCTGCACTTGACGGTATAATCCTCATGGATAATGAAGGATATATAACCTATTGGAACGAGGCAGCTGCTACAATATTTGGCTATAGTCCTGAGGAAGCCCTTCAACATCCCATCCATTCGCTGATTAATCCTCGCCGTGAAGGAGAGGATCTGTCAGTGGAACCCCTGGAAACCGGAAAGTCGGCAGAGAGTTTATCACAGACCGTTGAGCTTATCGCACGAAATGAAAAAGGAGATGACGTGTATGTGGAACTTTCACTGTCATCAACTACCATCAAAGGAAAGTGGCATGCCATCTGGATCGTCAGGGATATCAGTGAACGGAAGAGGAGTGAGGATGAAACAAGAAAACAGCAGCAGCAACTTCTCCATGCAGATAAGATGATTTCTCTTGGACTTCTTGTGTCAGGGGTTGCCCATGAAATTAATAATCCCAACTCTATTGCTCTTTTGAATACTCCGATACTCTTTCGTGCCTGGGAGAGTGCAAAGCCTATTTTGGATGAGTTTTTTGAAGAAAATGGAGACTTTTCCATCGCTGGCCTGGATTACAGGGAGATGCGTCAACAACTTCCTCGCATATTTTTAGAACTCGAAGAAAGTGCTCAGCGGATCAAGCAGATTGTTATGGATTTGAAAGATTATGCCAGACAGGAGACCAGTGGCCAATTGGTACCCGTTGATATCACAGAGGTCGTTAAATCCGGTATTCGCTTAACATCAAATACCATTCATAAGAGTACCAATAAATTTATAACTCATTTTTCTCCAACACCTCTTATGGTTCTTGGTAATAGGCAACGTCTAACCCAGGTTGTTATTAACCTTATTCAGAATAGCTGTGAGGCTCTTGAAACAACAGACATGTCCCTTACTATTTCAACCCGTTATAATAAGGAAGTTGATGGTGTGGAAATTTCTATAAAGGATGAAGGCACAGGAATAGCCCCTGAGAATTTAAAACAGGTAACAGATCCATTCTTTACGACAAAACGGTCAATTGGCGGGACAGGATTGGGACTTTCTGTCTCAGCTGGAATAGTTAAAGAACATCACGGAGTAATGGATTTTAAATCTGAGTTTGGAAAGGGGACAGAGGTTGTTATCGTTTTCCCTGCGTGCCCCGCAGAGAGTAAGGAAAATTAAAATAAACTATACGAAATAGAGATCATGGTTAAAACTTTGTACCCAACATTACCGGTTTTATTGGTGGATGATGAAAATGCCTGGCTGAACAGTTTTGGACTGACTCTTCAGGTTGCCGGCATTAATAATATAGTGACTTGCAACGACTCCAGAAAAGTTATGGAGTTGTTGCGTGCTCAGGCCATAAGTGTTCTGGTTCTTGATCTTACCATGCCACACCTTGCAGGCGATGAACTGTTGCCTCAGGTGGTTCTTGATTTTCCTGAAGTGCCGGTAATCATTATTACTGGTTTGGATCAGGTTGAAACGGCTGTCTCCTGCATGAAACTCGGGGCTTATGATTTTTTCACAAAAGTTACCGAAGAAGAACGTTTAGTAACCGGAGTTAAACGGGCAATTACTTTTGGTTTGTTGCGTCGTGAAAACAGTTCGTTGAAGGAGCATTTCTTAAAAGATGAACTCCATAATCCCGATGCGTTCTCCCATATTATTACTCATAACAAATCTATGCGTTCAATTTTCCAGTATATTGAAGCCATCGCTACAACTGGTGAGCCGGTTTTAATAACTGGAGAAACAGGATCTGGGAAAGAACTATTTGCCCAGGCAATTCATTCACTTTCTGGGAGAGCCGGCGAGTTTGTCGCTGTGAACATAGCAGGACTTGATGGAACAATGCTTGCGGACACACTCTTTGGCCATAAAAAGGGGGCCTTTTCAGGGGCTGATCAAAGCCGCAAGGGCCTGATTGCCACTGCGACCGATGGCAGTCTTTTTCTCGATGAAATTGGTGATCTTACTGCCCAATCACAGGTTAAACTTTTGCGCCTGATACAGGAACGGGAATATTATGCACTTGGCTCTGACATTGCTCTAAGTACTAATGTACGCATGATATTTGCTACTCATCAAAACCTTGATTCATTGCAGGAGTCAGGGGAGTTCCGTAAAGATCTTTTTTTCAGGCTTCGAACGCACCATGTGCATATTCCACCTCTTCGTGAACGTCTGGATGACCTGCCGTTACTTTTAGATTATTTTCTGGACGAGGCAGCGAGCCGATTAAATAAGGCAAAACCTGCCTACCCTAACGAGTTACCTATTCTTTTGGGAACGTATAATTACCCTGGGAATGTTCGAGAATTGCAATCAATGGTTTTTGATGCCCTTTCTAAGCATCGCAGTCGAACACTGTCAATGGATGTTTTTAAAAAGTATATAGAGAGCAGAATGGGAACAGCCAATGATATTGAAGAAGAGGTGACTGGCGAAACAGTGTTCAGTATACTTGGAACCCTGCCTACCCTGAAAGCATCCGGGCGCTTACTTGTTAAGGAGGCATTGCACAGATCGCAGGGAAACCAGGCTATTGCAGCCCAAATGTTAGGTATTACAAGGCAGGCTCTTAATTGGCGGCTGAAGCAACAGTCTGAAAAAGACTAAAAAACGGGGAGGCTCTTGTGGAAAGAATAGAGTGTCTAATAGAAGGATATATACTGGACTTTGAGCAGGCAAGGGAACTTGGCCGAGTTATAGCAGAAAAAGAAAATGACTTTGCAACTCTTGTTTCATGGTGTGATCGTGACAAGGGGGTGCATTCACCCTGTTGTCTCAAATGTGAACTGAAAGGGGAGCCGGGATGGGAGGTATATGGGCGGAATCATGAAGGGCGATTAAGGATCTCCGTAGATAGTGACAGGTTTGTCTTTATCTATTCATAGTCTAATCTGGTAAAACCTTATATGGAATAGAACAGAGTGTGTTGCGCAAATGCGTTGTGCCATTTAGACAACAAAAAAAGGCCTTCAGTATGCAAGCATACCGAAGGCCTTTTTTTACTTCCATTCCGAAAACAGACTGTATTTTATTTATTGTCCTTGTCTTCAGAAAGTCCTTTTACAAGCATGGCACCGGCAAGTCCAAGTATGCCGATATCTTTAGCTTTTCTCATAGCAGGTTTCACCATTGAAGCCATCATGGCACGTCTTTTAACGCTACCCATGTCAGCAAGTTTTGGTGTGTAGTCTGCAAAGAGAAGCCCCATATCCTTTTTGTTGCCATAGTAGCGAGAGTTAGGACCAATGTGGCCATCTTGTACTTCAAGGCCTTTGGCACCTTTCTTCACGTACTGTGAAACGGCGGAATTAGGATCATCAAGATCACCGAAAATACGAGCATCGGCAATACATGTTTGAACACAGGCAGGTACAAGGCCCTGGTCAACACGAGGTTTACAGTAAGTACATTTGTCGACCTTTCCCTCGCTGTTATCGTCAGCTTGGGCAGGATTAACATAACGTGCGCCGTAAGGACAGGCGTCGGCACAGGCACCACAACCAAGACAACGATCCTTGTCGACTTGTACTGATCCATCAAATGGATCTTTCCAGGTGGCTGCTACCTCTAGAGTGGTAGTTTTTCCTGTTTTAACATCTGTGAAAGTCCTTTCAACGACATCTGCAGGACATTCCTCCACACAGGGTGGTTTGTCACAGTGATTACAAAGTCCGGGATAGTAGGTTGAGGCCATTCCATCATCGGTCATGGTTGGGCCAAGACGTTTTACCCAGTTACGCTGGTAAGGAACTGGAACTTCCCACTCTGCCCGACAGGCAATAGTGCAGGCATGACAGCCGACACAGCGTTCCAGATCTATGATCATTCCATATTGCATTGAATATATCCTCCTGAAAAGGCTTAAAAGATAAGATTAAGCTGGAATATCCAGAACCTTTCCATTTTTGATCAATTTAACAAAGTTATTTCTCATTCCGTGACATCCGGTTTCAGGGTCAACAGCCAGTTTGGTGATAAGAGAAGTGTCATCTACACCAGCGCCAACACCTATTGTCATAAGTGGATTGGCACTACCAAAACCGTGGTACATATAAACACAGTCTTTTCTGATACCGGCAGTGACTTTCACTGTGGTGGTGGTAGCGGATTCAACTCCCTCACTGTTTACAAAACCAACAGTATCGCCATCAATGAGACCAATTTTCGCGGCAACCTCATCATTCACCCAAACAGGGTTGTCAGGCATGGCATTGTGGAGCCATACGTTATTCTGACTTCTGTTGAAGGTATGAACAGGGGCACGTCCGTACAACAGTCTGGCAAATCCCTTTGGATTGTCAGGGACTGGTATATAGGTTGGTGCTCCCGGATGTCCGGTATCAGCGATATCTTCGTTGAAAAGACGGACTTCAAATTCTTCCGGGATTCCGTATGGGTCTTTGCCTGGCTGAATATGGATGCCATCTTCAGCTTTCAGTTTCTCAATTGAGAGATTTACAGTGGCCAGGTTCTTGTCAACCATTTCTTCCATGGTTTTTACAGGAATTTTAGCCTCGTGGCCCATGCGTTTGGCAATTTCATTGGTGATGTAGATCTGATCCTTACGTTCAAACATAGGTGGAACGAGAGGCATACGGGCAGAAATGTACTGCTGATGCTCCTTGGAGAGATCCCATTGTGTTCCAGTCTTGATATAATCGTAACGCTCAAGATAACTTGCTTCAGGCAAGAGAATGTCAGCCCACGCAGTTACGTCAGTTGGCATAACATCAACACACATGACGAAATCCATGGCGTTGAAGAGATCTTTCATCATCTGCTGATTTGGGATGGTCTGCATTGGGTTCTGACCCCACACAACACAGCTTTTGATTGGGTAGGGTTTGCCTGAAATAGCACAGTCCCGAATGAGGTCGGTTGGGGTTCCAGGGGGATTGTAAGGATAAACCTTTTCGTCCTCATGATGATCATAATTGAGATCATACTTATGACCATGATCCTCTTTCTTCCAGCTTACACCGCCTACCTTTGGTCCTTTTGCTGGAACCCAGCCACCTTTTACATAGTAGGCGCCAAGAATTCCGGTGAGACAGGCAAGTGCACGCTCGCGTTGGAAGTCATTTCCATGCCATGAAACGTGACGGCCTGGATGGATTGCGACATTTGGCGCATTGGCTGCAAGCATCTCAGCAACTTCTTTGATCTGAGCAGCTGGAATATCACATTCCTTTGCAGCTTTTTCTAAGGTCCATTCTTTTATTGATTCAGCAAACTGCTCAAAGCCATCGGTATGATCTTCAACAAACTCCTTGTCATACTTATCGTTCTGTACCAGGTAATTCATGATGGCAAGCATGTAGGCAGTGTCTGTGCCAGGTTTGATCTGAACCCAGATGTCAGCCTTTGCAGCAGAAGCTGAAAAACGAGGATCAGCAACAATCAGCTTAGCTCCATTTTGCAAACCTTGAATGTACTGTTTGATGTGAGAAACATGAATGTTTTCACCAAGATGGTCTCCAATAAAAAAGAGAACTTTGGTGTTTGGCATATCAATTTTTTCACCGGGGGCTTTGCCAATGGTGGCAACGTATGCGGTGTCACGAATACCGCGACACTGAAAAAAAGAAGCCTCGGAGACATTGTGAGTTCCTACGGCACGCTCAAAATAGTGCATGGGGTATTTTGCTGAAGCACCATGTGGAAAAACACAGATACCTTGAGCACCATATTGATCAACGGTATTTTTCAGCTTGGAGCCACATTCATCAAGTGCCTCTTTCCAGGAAATACGTTTCCACTTCGGGGCACCACGCTTTCCGACGTTTTTCATTGGGTACTTCAAACGGTCCACATCATAAAGCAGTTTAACACCTGCATTACCACGAGCACATATAGCAGTGCCGTTATCAATGGATTTTGGGTTTCCTTCGAGCTTCATCAGGCGGCCGTCACGAACTTTACCGACCAGCTGACAACGCCAGAAACACATTTCGCAGATCCCACCCACAACGGTTTGATCGCCAGCAGTACCCGGTGTGTCGAGTGCTGATTTGGTGACACCGGTGCTAGCGGAAACAACCTTCGACAGAGGTACCGAGGCTGCTGCCAGGGTTGCCGTCTGAAGGAATTTACGCCTCGTTAGGTTGAAAGCCATCTTTGTCTTCCTCCTTAGTAAAAAAATCAATTAATTGTACAACCACCCTATAAAATGGATGGTGAGCTCCTTTCGTTACCCTGGGGTGAAACTTTTTGTACCAGGGGCGAAACAGTTTTTTCAAGAACTCCTCTTCTCCGGAGAAGTCGTTTTCTTCGGCAAGAAGTGACAGGAATTCAAGTTCATGAATTAAATGGTCGGGCAGATCAGCGCTTTTATCCATTTCAAAGCCTTTGGTATGGTAAAAGGCGAGAGTGTCGCCGGCAAATGTTCCCTGTAAAGATTGGTCCATGTATACGGATCCGTAAGGGGGTGCAACGACGTGAGGGACTCCATTGATAAAGAGTCTGGTATATTCGACCTGAAGGTCTTCGATTGCATCATCTGTATTGTCAATTGCTTTTTTGATGGCGATACCATCTTCAACGGCGTCTAAGGTTCCTAGAAAATTGTAGAGGACATTGAAGAATTCATCATTCATCCATTCTTGATCAGGGTACTGCATGCACTGAGCAAGGAAACGGTAGACCCGGGCGATATCATTGGAAGGTTCAGTATCTAACATGAGTTGTTATATTAAAAGCAGTAGTGTCAAAATAACCTGGTCTTGAAGAGTTATGTTGCATTAGAGAAACAGTGGTTTCATTCTTCAACTGTAATTGTCACAAAGTAGTGCCTAGCATAGCCACATGGAACTATCTTGTCAACGAATTGCTGCCCACTAGGCTTGAAAAAACAGGTAGTTGAGAATGATTTGCAATCCTGTGCCATCTGGTACCCTTAATTTTCTGTAAAAATTCATAAAAAACCTTCCAGTTACAAAGCCTGAAGTAAAGAACTTTCTAAACCTCAATGAGGAGGTTTGTAAAGTAAAATTGTCATGATTGGCGTATCTTGCCAGACTGTCAATGTGCGATATTTAAATAAAATCATACTTACAAGGTGATGAGGCCTTCTGGACCGGTGCAAAATAAATTGCTATCTGGTGCAAAAAAGTTTGCTATTATTTTTGTCATATGTTAGCAATTACACATAAGGGAATAAATGTAGTACTCAGGGCCTGGCAGGGTGGTTTTTGAAATATTTTGAAAGGGAGATTAAAAATGAAAGGAAAAACAATTTGTTTTGCACTGGGGCTGATAACAATTTTGATTTCGGCGAATTCATTGATAGCAGAAGTTGTAGTAGATCCCACGTATTCAGAAATTGATGGTGTTTATTTTTCTGATCCCTCTGTCAACTGTATTGAACTCAAAAACTCTGAGGCCTGCGAGATGTTTAAGGCTGAGGAAATTTATTCCTCAAGGGATGGAATTTCCTATTCAGATTGTACCATAGAATGTGAGGATATGCTTGAGAGTGATGCATGTTTCAGTTTTCGTGACACCTATCCATGTCCTGGGGATTCAGATTCCCTAGTTGCCTCTTTGAGCTCTTTGGAAGACGAAAATCAAACTACAAATTGAGAACAAGTTTGTCATACTACTGCGACAATGTATAAAAAATTCTGGGGAGAATAAAATGACTCGAAAAAACATGTTAGTACTTACAGGGCTAGTGATTTTCACTTTTACAACTTGTCTTGCTTTTGCAGCAGAGGATGAGTGGAGTGATTATGACCCATGTGGCTGGAATGTTGAGAATGAAGGAGTTGGAACAGAGGATGTCGCAGAACTTCAGTGGACGGATTATGACCCTTGTGGTTGGAATGTTGAGGAAGCTGTGGATGGTTCTGTAGAAGTTGCTGAGCTTGAATGGACAGATTACGATCCATGTGGTTGGAATGTTGAGAATGAAGGAGTTGGAACAGAGGTTGTCGCAGAACTTCAGTGGACAGATTATGACCCCTGTGGCTGGAATGTTGAAGATGATACCATGAAGTCTGAGGTTGTCGAGGTGTTTGCTGCTGATACTATGGTAACGGGCTATATGAACTGATCACCTGTATTTATTATTGACCCTGTTCACATTCGGGATATCTGTTTTGTGCGTAGCTCCAGCCCTAAGTAACGGAGCTGGTCTCAAGAACAGTATCCCGTTTTTTTATGGCATGCTGGTGAGTAGTGCAACTGTGCTTGTTTGAGTAAGAGGAAATGTGGTTTTATGTATGCTTCAGCCATGGTTTTAGTATGCTGATTTGTCAATAGTAATATTATGTTTTTTAAGGTGCTTCCAAAGAGTAACTCTGGAAATACCGAGAATCCTGGCGGCCTCTGATTTGTTTCCATTGGCAGCTTTAATGGCTTGCAGCAATTGTTCCCGTCGATTTTGGGATGTGCTGATTTGTGGGGTTCCAAAATGTCCCGCAGGTTGATTGTCTTTCTGAAATTGCTGAGGAAGGTGTTTAGGGGTAATTTCATCCTCGGGGCATATTACAAAAGTATATTCTATAACATTAATCAGTTCACGAATGTTTCCTGGCCAGTGATAGTCTACTAAAAGATCAAGGGCATCTTTTCGGATAGTAGTTATATCTTTTTCTATTTTAAGGTTGGCATTGTCGATGAATGTTTTAACCAGAAGAGGAATGTCTTCCGGATGGTTTCTCAGTGGGGGGATAGTTATTGGGATAACGCCAATCCTGTAAAAGAGATCTTCCCTGAATTTATGCTCAAGCATGAGAGTGTTCAGGTTTTTGTTGGTTGCTGAAATCACACGAACATCTATGGAAATTGGTTGATGGTCTCCAACACGTTCAACTTCCTGTTCCTGAAGAACTCGCAGGAGTTTGGTTTGCATGCTAAGAGGGAGATCACCGATTTCATCAAGAAAAATTGAACCTTTGTTCGCTGCCTCAAACCGTCCAGTTCTATCCCTGTCTGCACCCGTAAAGGCCCCTTTAGTATGGCCAAAAAGCTCACTTTCAAGAATGTTTTCGTTTAATGCGGCGCAGTTCACCTTGATAAAAGGAGATTTTGCGCGTCTGCTCAGCTTGTGGATTGCGCTGGCAACCAACTCTTTTCCTGTGCCACTTTCTCCATAAATAATAATTGGAGCATTGGACAAAGCTGCACTTTTAATGAGTTCGTACACCTGCTGCATGGTGGAACTGTTTCCAATAAGACCATGAAAGCTGTTACCACGATTAAGTTCTCTGCGGAGATCACAGATCTCCTTTTCTTTGTCGATAACTGCAGTGAGGTCAGTGAGGGTCTCGACACCGGCTACGGTAACGCCACTTTTGTCAGTCAGAACCGTTGCATTTTTCAGGACTTCAACACGGGTACCATTCTTTTGCTTGAAAGAGCAGTGCAGGTCACTCACGTCTCCCTTTCTGAAGAGACTGCATCGTCTTTCCTTGTCCACGACATCATGGCCGAAGCAATTGTCGCACTCCAGTATATCACAGGGTTGTCCAAGAAGTTCTTCTCTGCTGTAGTGGAGAAGATCTTCCAGTGCCCTGTTGACATACAGAATATTTCCCTGAACATCAACGAGCATGAGTCCTTCCTTCATTTTATCTACAACGTCTTTCCAGTTATCACAGAAGTAATCTTTAATCTTTTCTTTCTGTATCATAGGGCGATGGTAAGCTCTTTTGGAGTGTTAAAATTCTGTTAAGTTGTTAAGGGAGGTTAACAGAAAAAAAATATTATAGCCATTGATAAGTGTTGTTTGTCGTATTGTCGTTCAGCTTGTTCTGTTCTAAATAATAGGGTGTCTCTGTTTGCCTGGAGTTTTCCTTCGTTTCCAGATAAATGAATAAATGCTTAACAAGGTGCTGCTGTAAAAAAAAAGTTTCTATTTGCCAGGTAGTATGAAAAATCAATCACTTGACAGTGATTCGATATAATCCTGCAAGGCTGTATAGCTGTTGCAACTATGAATTGATTTTCTGATTTGTGAACTTCCTGAAAATTCAGAGAAGTAGCGTCCAGTGTGGTTTCGTATATAGGCAAGAGCCTTGTTGGTATCAAGATATTCCGCCATGAGCTCCAGGTGTCTTTTAACCGTTGGGATGATAGCATCCAAAAAACTGGGTCTGCCATCAATTTGAAACACCCATGGATTACCAAGTGCAGCACGTCCAATCATGATCCCGTCACAACCTGTTTCGTCCATTCTTAAAAGACCTTCCTTATAGCTATGAACATCTCCATTTCCGATCACAGGAATGGAAACGGTGTCCTTTACTTGGCGAATAATGTTCCAGTCGGCGCTACCTGAAAACGCCTGGGCCCATGTCCGCCCATGAACAGTAATGGCTGCAACACCCGAGCTTTCACACATCTTTGCAAAATCGATGGCCGTTATGTGACCATTGTCAATACCAGCCCTTGTTTTTACCGTTACAGGTACCGTCGAATGGGCTATCACCGCCTGAATAATTTTTTCTGCAAGGGGAATGTCTTTCATAAGTGCTGAACCAGCCCCTTTTTTTGTGACTTTGCGAACGGGGCATCCCATATTTATATCTATAAACGATGGTGAGTGTTCACATAGCAAGGCAGCGGCCTTTCCCATAATAACAGGGTCGGAACCGAAGAGTTGAAAGGATACTGGTCGCTCGGCAACAGAGGATGCAAGCATTTGGAAGGTTTTTTTTTGGCCGTAAATCAATCCATGACAACTTATCATCTCAGAGACGACTAAGCCAGCTCCATATTCACGACAGAGCAGCCTGAATGGCAGGTCTGAATAGCCGGCAAGTGGGGCCAGGATGAAAGGGGAATTTAAAGTGGTTTTTCCAATGCGTAACATTTTTTTTACAGCTGATTTTTTTTTGTAAACGAGTTAGTATTGCGGGGTTTTATGATTCATTTTGTAACATTTTGATATCGTTATTATAATAAGTGTTTGTATTTATTCCTGTCATTCGAATTGGCAGATTACCCTAATATTTCATGGAGACTCAAATGACCTTACAACTTACTATGCAATCCAGTGAATTGTCCAGTGAGGAGTTAAGCACACTGAAGGCGATGCGTCAGCGCTGTGCGAAAAATATTCTTTTATCTACCAGTCTGGCAGGATCTGGACATCCCGGTGGCTCGCTCTCAACACTCGACAATCTACTGGTGACTTATGGTTGTATAAAACACGATTCTAAACAGCCTGAGCTGGAGGAACGTGACCGGGTTATTATGAGTATTGGACATGTATCCCCTGGAGTATACTCAACTCTTGCTGAATATGGGTATTTCACCGAAGAAGATTTCCTTACAGGATTCCGTCGAACTGGATCTGGATTTCCAGGTCATGTGGAGCGTATTGTTCCCGGTGTCGAATGGGATACTGGGAACCTTGGTCAGGGACTTTCCACAGCCGTTGGATTGGCCCATGGATTTAAAATCCAGAAAAAGAACAACCAGGTTATCGTTTTCATGGGGGATGGAGAGCACCAGAAGGGGCAGATTGTTGAAGCAATCCGTTACGCCTCTAAATATAAGCTCGATAATTTAATTGTCGTTGTTGATAGAAACCATCTTCAGATATGCGGTACCACCGAAGAAGTTATGCCTCAGTCGATTCGTTCTCTCTATTCTACCAATAACTGGGACGTACACTATCTTGAGGATGGTCATGATTGTAACGCCTACTTTCAAACATTTTCACGGGCATATCAGAAGCAGGATGGAGTTCCAACAGTAATTGTGTCACGCACCACCATGAGTAAAGGTATCTCTTTTATGGAAAATATCCCTAAATATCATGGCTCACCGCTTGATCGAGAATCTCTTGCAAAGGCAATGGCGGAGCTTGGTTTTGAAGATGAATTTGACAAGTGGAGTACATTACGTAGGAATCCTGTAGGAACAAAGACGATTCAGCAATACAGGGCGCCTGTTGTATCAGTGAATAAAGGAGAGCCAATACTCTATGAAGCTGGGACCATGCTTGACAACCGTTCTGCATATGGAAATGCTCTCCTTGGTTTGGCTGAAGCGAATAACAGCGACAATAAAATGGTTGTTGCCGGTATTTCCTGTGATCTTGAAGGATCTGTAAAAATGGGAGGATTCCACAAACATTCTCCACAAGCCTACATGGAGGCTGGAATTCAGGAACACCATGCGGCAACCATGGCCGGAGGGCTTTCCAGCCTTGGTCTTGTGACTTTTTTCAGTACTTTTGGAGTGTTTGCGGTATCCGAGGTTTACAACCAAAATCGACTCAATGATTTCAATCACGCCAGTGTGAAAGTCGTTGCTACCCATGTTGGACTTGATGTTGGTGAGGATGGGCCGACTCATCAGTGTGTTGATTATCTAGGATTGTTTCGCAACTATTTCAGATCATCAGTTTTTATGCCTGCTGACCCTAATCAGACAGATCGCATTATTAGATTTATTGCCAAGGAACCTGGAAATGTGTTTGTTGGTATGGGGCGCTCCAAGACTCCTGTCATAACAAAAGAAGACGGAACGCCGTTTTTTGATACTTCCTATGAATTCCAGGCAGGTAAGGGTGATTGGATACGTAAAGGAAGCGATGCGACGATTATCACCTATGGTGCTGTGGTACCTGCGGTTATGGAAGCATGGGAAATACTACGTCAGAAGGGACATTCCGTTGCAGTTTTAAATATGGGATCTCTGCTTCCAGTTGATAGAGAGGCAGTTCTAACAGCTGCTGACACAGGAGTTGTTTTAACTGTTGAGGATCACCATGTTGAGACAGGGCTCGGCAGTATTGTCGGAACTATCCTTGCGGAAGCAGGAATGGGAATACGATTTCAGAGATCCGGTGTCGTTCAGTATGGCGGATCAGGAAAGCCTGCAGAACTCTATGCCAGTCAGGGACTTGACGGAAAATCAATTGCAACTAAAGTTGAAGGAATGCTTGCCTGAAAATAGCAATTGTAGAAAGTTTAAAATAACAAAAAAAGGCCGTTCCAGATGGAACGGCCTTTTTTGTTACGACGATTGAAAAGATTTCTTGATTACCATCGAAGCTCAGCTTTGCAACCCGGAGTTGTTCCGTGTCGACTTTATGGGACGCCATAAATCCATCCCTGGGGGCTCTGCTGCGGCCGTCCAGGCCGCAGATGCCCATATAATCAACACGAAACACCCCCTCCTCAGGCGGTAGGCTGAGGAGGGGGGGTAAGCAGGAAAAATTTTCTTTTTAGTTTGTCTCTTTGGAGAGAATACTCAAGGATTTGATATAAATCTTCTCAGAAAGGTCTTCAATGATGGTATCAAGTGCTGCTCGTTCATTGTCTGCGTTACTGGAAGAGTTGGAGCTAACCGGATACTCTTCACTCCACACTTCATTTCCAACTTCCATAAGAACTTTACCACTCTCTATATCTTTAAGTATATAGCGTACCGTCAGGAGCACCCTTACTTCGGTAGCATTATTACCGATGCCGTATGTAAGACTTGGCAGATCAATGGAGACTATTTCACCGGCCAGAATAAGCTGCGCCCCTTCTTTCTGTTTGGTGACTTGTATACTTCCAGATTTCTGATACCAGCGGGTAAGAGACTGATAAATTTTGGCATCAAGCAAAAGATCATTTGTGCGATTGTGCCAGTTGGTGATATAGAGATTTCGTTCAGGCCCGGAATATACGTAGGGGTTGTGGTATCCGCAGGAAGCCAGAATCATACCTGCAACAAGAATAAAGGGGATAAGAAGCTTTTTGATTTTCAATTTTATGCTCCATGAAATGTAAATATTTATAAATATAAATGAGATAAGAGGATATTAATAGCAGATGGTATCCTCAAATGACAATATTAACAAGTTTCTTCTTTACGACAATAACTTTTTTGATTGCCTTGCCATCTATAAATTTCAGGGCGTTCTCATCTTTTAATGCCATTTCTTCTAAGGTCGCATCGTCAATATCAGGTGAAACCTGAAGGCGTGACCGAACTTTTCCCATCACCTGGATTACAATAGTAAGTTCTTCTTCCTTAGCGGCGTCTTCATCCCAGGATGGCCATTGTTCATCATCAATGAACCTGTCGTTGTGAATAGTGCTCCAGAGTTCTGCACAGAAATGTGGGACCATTGGGCAGAGAAGAATAAGCATACTGTCAACCGCCTCACGGATGACAGAACTACCAAGAGCATCCTTCTGCTGGTCACTGCTCAGGGATGACAATGTGTTAAAGAGTTCCATTATTGCGCTTATGGCTGTATTGAAGTGAAAATTGTTTTCAATATTACCTGTAACACGTTTGATAGTTTGGTGGGTCTTGCGATGGAGTTCACGTTCTGTGTCGTTGAGATCATTACTTGTAATGACCTCGCCATTTTTGATCGTATCAAGATGGGCCTGGACAAAGCGAAAGATTCTGTTAAGAAATCGAAAACAGCCTTCAACTCCCTTGGCATTCCATTCAAGATCTTTTTCGGGAGGAGCAGCGAAAAGGGAAAATAGTCTGGTTGTGTCGGCACCATATTCACTGATTAGATCACTGGGATCAACCACATTGCCTTTGGATTTTGACATCTTTGAACCATCTTTAATTACCATGCCCTGGGTGAGCAAATTGGTAAAGGGCTCATCAATGTTGAGATATCCTAGATCCCGAAGCACCTTTGTAAAGAAACGTGAGTAAAGAAGATGGAGAATGGCATGCTCAACACCTCCAATGTATTGGTCAACAGGTAACCAATGCGAGGCCTCTGAACTGTTCAGTGGCGATTCGGTGAATCGTGGACTGGTATAGCGAGCAAAGTACCATGAGGATTCCACAAAAGTATCCATGGTATCTGTTGTTCTTTTGGCCTTGCCATTACATTTTGGACAGTTTGTTTCGTAAAAAGCCGGTCTTTGGTGAAGTGGTGCACAATCGTTTTGCTGTGCTCCTCTGTCTTCAGGAAGAGTAACCGGGAGTTCTGCAACGGGAACAGGCTGAGTACCGCAGATGTCACACTCTACCATGGGGATGGGTGCGCCCCAATAGCGTTGTCTGGAAATACCCCAGTCGCGCAGACGATAGGTAACTTTAGCATCCCCTATATTTTCTGATTTTGCAAAATCAATGATTGCCTGTTTGGCCTGTTCAGAGTCACTACCAGTAAAAGATCCGGAATTGGCAAGGACACCGCGTCCCGTTATTGCCTCTTCCATCTCCTTTTCTTGGACCAGTGTATCCTCTGGAATGACCACGGGTTTAATGGGAAGGTTGTATTTTTTTGCGAACTCAAAATCGCGTTGATCGTGGGCTGGGACAGCCATAACAGCACCAGTTCCATAGGCCATAAGAACAAAATTGGCTACAAATATTGGAATCTTGTCACCGTTAAAGGGATTAATACAGAAACATCCGGTGTCAATTCCTTCCTTTTCAGTGAAATCCTGATTTGATTGCTGCTGTTTTTCTTTAATTATACGTCGTACGAAGTCGCGCACTTCACCCTCACGGGGATTGTCTTTCAGCAGGGTATCAAGCAAAGGGTGTTCGGGAGCAATGGACATAAAAGTGACGCCGAATATAGTGTCGGGTCGTGTGGTGAAGATGGAGAGTGTCTCTTTGTTAGCAAATCCATCGACTGGAAAGTCGCACTGGAGTCCAGTAGATTTTCCTATCCAGTTACGCTGCATGGTGACAACTTTATCAGGCCAGCCACCGAGTTGATTAAGGCTCTCGAGAAGTTCTTCGGCGTAGTCGGTAATTTTAAAAAACCAGCCATTCATCTCTCTGGCATCGACCATTTCATCACATCGCCAGCATGCTCCCTCGATGACCTGCTCATTGGCGAGAACGGTATGACAAGATTCGCACCAATTAACGGTGGTGTTTTTCTGGTAAACCAGTCCTTTTTCGTACATTTCGAGGAAAATCTGCTGTTCCCATTTATAGTACTTGGGATTGCAGGTTGCTATTTCTCGGTCCCAGTCGTAAGAGAGACCAAGCTGACGCAATTGGTTACGCATATAATCAATATTGTCGTATGTCCAGCGAGCAGGGTGGGTGGCATTTTTTATGGCAGCATTTTCAGCGGGGAGTCCAAAGGAATCCCATCCCATGGGATGGAGAACATTAAATCCACGAAAGCGTTTATAGCGTGCCACAACATCGCCTATAGAATAGTTGCGTACGTGGCCCATATGGATGCGACCGGAGGGGTATGGGAACATTTCAAGGACATAGTATTTTTCCCTGTTACTCTCCATGCTCACTCTGTAGGTAGCGTTGTTGAGCCAGTTATCCTGCCATTTTTTCTCAATGGCTTTGAAATTGTAGGTTATATCCTGGGGTTCTGTTGAAGACATATGAGGGCGGCCTCTTACCGCTAAAAAAAATACGGTTTTTACAAATATTATTCTGATTGGAATGCGTCGGGTTCATCAAAGGGACTGAGGTTTTCAAACATAGTGTGCTCTTTAATGAATGTCAATTTGACAGTCCCAGTAGGGCCGTTTCTCTGTTTACCGATGATAATTTCAGCAATACCCTTGTTGGGATTATCCTCTCCTTTGTTGTATACTTCATCCCGATAGATAAAGCAGATGACGTCAGCATCCTGTTCAATGGCCCCAGATTCACGAAGGTCAGACATCATGGGACGTTTGTCAGGACGACTTTCCAGGCTACGATTTAACTGGGAGAGAGCAATAACCGGCACCTTCAGTTCTTTGGCCATGGCTTTGAGCGACCTTGAGATTTCACTGATTTCCTGGGTGCGGTTTTCGCTTGAGTTTCTGCCTCGCATTAACTGGAGGTAATCAACTATGATCAGGCCGAGTGGATACTGGGCAGCAAGACGTCGTACTTTTGCCCGCATCTCAAGAACGGAGATGGCTGGGGTGTCATCTATGTAAATGGGTGCTTCTGTGAGCATACCGACCGCACGGGTCAGTTTTGGCCAGTCTTCATTTTGCAGCCTTCCCGTACGGACGCGCTGGGAATCAACAGGACCTGTTGAACAGAGAAGGCGCATGGTAAGTTGTTCTTTTGACATTTCAAGGCTGAATACTGCGGTACCTATTTTCTGGAAGATGGCTGCATTTTGAGCAATATTCATGGCGAAGGCAGTTTTGCCCATGGAAGGCCGGCCAGCCAGGATAATTAGATCAGATGGTTGTAGGCCGGCGGTCATCCTGTCAAGGTCAGGAAAGCCGGTGGGGACGCCAGTGATCTGTTCTTTCCTGCTGTAAAGCAATTCTACAGTCTTAAAGGCTTCTGGAACGATGTTTTTCAGGGGAGTAAAACTTTTGTCTGATTTACTCCTGGCAATCTCGAAAATAGCCTGTTCCGCCTCGTCAACAAGAGTATCTATATCACCCTGTTCCTCATAACAGCGACTGGCAATGTCGGTATTTACAGAGATCAGGTTCCTGAGGACTGCTTTTTGACGAATAATTTTTGCGTAGTAAAGAAGATTTGCCGTAACTGGCACAATAGAGGTGAGTGTGGCGAGATAGCCAACACCACCAGCCTTCTCGAGCTGGTTCAGGTCTTTTAACTGGTTTGAAACAGTGATTATGTCCTGGGGTTCGTTTCGTTCAAAAAGTACAATCATTGCTTCAAAGATAAGTTTATGATTGTCTTTGTAAAAGTCGTCGCTTACAAGAAGTTCAAGAACCGTTGAAAGTGAATGGTCCGAGAGAAGGATAGTACCAAGTACAGATTGTTCAGCCTCTACATTTTGCGGCGGCATTCGGCCGCCGGAGGTGTTGACCGATGGAGCAAATGGTGGTGGTGGGTTCATAGTGGCAACAAAATGGCAAGTGATATAAACAACAACACACCGTGCAGGGCAGTTATGTCCTGACAGTGTGTTGTAAATTCACTGACAGCAGCCCCAGGGGGCTGTCAGTGAAAAGTACTTTCAGAAAAAGAGGTGTTAGGCAACTGCTGTTTCCACCAGGGGAACAACTGAAACTGTAATCTCTACCGTAGTCTGAAATCCGACCTTTATGGTCACACTGTTTTCTCCAAGCTCTTTGATAGGATCTGGAAGGAGAATGTTTTTCTTGTCAATTGCGACCTTGGTGTCTTCTTCAAGTTTTGCGGCAATATCACTTGAAGTAACCGAACCAAAGAGCCTCTCTTCATTGCCTGTGAGCATGGCGATGATAAGAGTCGTTCCGGCTAGTTTTTTGGCAATTGCCTCAGCAGCTTTGATTTCTTCCTTGATACGGGCCTGAATTTCAGCCTGGTTCTTTTCAAAAATCGCTACGTTTGTGGCGTTTGCGATGACGGCTTTTTGCTGGGGCAGAAGATAGTTACGTCCATATCCGGCCTTGACCGTTACGATGTCGCCTTCCCTGCCAAGGGTGTCTATAGTCTCTTTTAATATAACTTCCATTGTAATCTCCTTAACTACGTTCGTATAGCAACTAAGCTATATACCATATACACAAAGGTATTTTTTATTTATAATGCGTTCTGATCGGGTTTCTCTTCGCCTCGGTTTAATCGCCTGGTATCCATCCATACATCAGCTACGCCAAGAATGCCAAGGAGAATGACTCCAAATGTCTGAAAGAAGAGAAGAACATAAATTAACGTTCGCAAGAGCAAGGGCACACTCCATTTTGAAAAATAAAAGAGCATGATTGCAATGCCTTGAAAGCAGTACAGCAAGGTGCTGACCATAAGGACATTTATTCCGATGGTTCTGCCGGATTCGACCGGAAGAACGATCAGGACTGATGCAATAATTAATATCCAGACTAATTTTTCAGGCAAAATCCATAACATGTATTCAGGCCAAGGCCCTGAACCACTGTTTTTGTGAAGCATCCGATTGCCGATAGCCATGGCAAACCAGGTAATCAGTAGGGCAATACAGGTAAGTATACCCGGCATCACCCTTGGTATCCAGATTTTCATCTGAGTAAAGGTCTGTTCGAGCAGAAAAAGTGTATCTGCAGGTACGGAACCATTTGCTTTGTAATATGTTATTGCTTCGTCCATTCCCTGATTGAGTGAACTGATCAGCAGGGTGTATGGATGCTCTTCAAGTCCGAAGGTGAGAATCGTTGTGACTATCATCCATGATCCGGCAAGAGCAAGAGTTCCTTTAATTACAGCGGGTGTAATTGATTCCCCTCGGTGGGCGGAATCTGCAAGTACAAATCCTACAGGAATTAAAGTTAATGAAAAGAGCAACTGTTCAATGATCTGAAAAGCCAGACCTGCAATGCAGGCTAGTATACATCCAAAAAGGATATATTTTTGTCCTCTGTTCTTTCCGTATCGTATGAGATAATAAAAGACCAGCAGGGGGAGAAGGCCGTGTATCCAGCCAAAAATAGCTCCCAACAGCCCGGGAAGAAGAATAACAGCTGTAACCAGTAAAATATGTTGCAGGAATTTTACTTTCTCGGGGTTTGACTCTTCCTCATTCACAGTTTGCAACCTTTTCAGAAATCCTACCTCTGTGTGCTTCCAGAGTATGGAAGCAATGCGATCTGACGGGCACGTTTTATAGCTTCGCAGAGTTGTCTCTGATGAGTGGCACAGGTTCCGTAGATACGACGAGGAATAATTTTTCCACGTTCAGTTACAAAATTACGAAGGGTTTTTGGATCCTTGTAGTCGATTGACATTTCTTTGTCAGAACAGAAACGACAGCTTCTTTTTCTTTGAAAAACTCTTTTTTTAGGTGGCATAGTATATACTCCTGGATTTAATCCGGTCTTGATCGTTAGTTAGCTGGTGGTTAAGCACTCTTGTTGTTCGGTTCAGTCGTTTTCGACGTCATCGTCGTCAAGTGTGTCGTCTTCATCCAGATCTTCTTCCTGATCACTGGCCTCTGCTGCACGCTTGGCAGCAGCAATTGCTGCCGCTTCATATTCACCGCGAGCAGACACAATTCCTTCTTCATCGATAGATTCTTCAAGCTTAACAGTCATATATTTCATGACCGAATCATCAATTCGGAATCTGCGTTCCATCTCTATGACATTGTCAGGATCGCATGCATAGTCGCAGTAAACATAGTATCCCAGAGTTTCTTTTTTGATTTCGTAGGCAAGAGTACGAACACCCCATTTATCAAGGGAGATCATCTGACCTCCTTCGGTGCCAAGAATTGTATTTGTGTTTTCTATTACTGCGGTGATCTCATTCTCGCTCATCGTGGGGCGAAGAATGTAGATCGTTTCATACCTGCGCATAAGTTCCTCCTCGTGGACTCATGATATGGGAAAATTCCCAGGTGTTTGGCTCTTACTGACTGTAAGAGCGAAGAGGTACTGTTTCACACTATGTAAAACAGGAATACGTGAAAGACGTATCTCATCAACGAAACCAAAAAAAATACCTTGAGAGTATGATTGTGTCAATTTATTTCTTTTTCTTTTCCATGGATTTTATTTTTTCCCACTGTTTGTTGAGGTCAATTTCGTTTTTGAGTTCGGTTCCGGCAAAAACGTGTGGGTGTCTACGAATCATTTTAGCGTTGATTCCGGATATAACGTCTTCAATAGTAAAATGGGCTGATTCGGATTGGATTTCCGAGAGTAACACCAGGAGGAAAAGTACATCACCAATTTCCTCACATAAGTGTATAGGGTCATTTTCGTCAATTGCCTCAAGAAGTTCAGCGCATTCTTCAGCAATGTATTTTTTAAGACTTGTTGTGGTTTGTTTTCTGTCCCACGGACACCCGTCATCGGATCGTAATTTGGCAATTGTCTGACAAAATGAAAAAAAAGTATTTTTGCAGGTATTCATGTTTTTTTAAGAATAAAAATTAAGAACATTAAGGTTTCATTAACTTAGGTGTGTTAACGCAACATGTAAGCAGGTTAACAGGTGTTAGCTGGCGTTGCCTGTGGTGGTTGATAATTGTTGACAATACCTGACAGTAAAGGTAGTAATTTTCTCATCTGACATCAGCACTCATTCCTATTAAGTCTGTCAGTAGCGACGTTTCTTGGACTTGAGTTCTTACCACATAAATTAAATTATTTTTTATTTTTTTATATTTTATTAAGTTTTAATGAGAGGGAATTTGTATGGATCAGGAAAAACAGAAAGAATTTATGTTAAAGAGGCAAAAGGACATTGCCAGAATTGACCAGGAATCAAAACGAACTCACGGTTGGTATGTTCGGGTACGATTTCAGGGAAAAACGTATTCAAAGTTTTTTTCAGACAAAAAGTGTGGAGGTCGTTATTCCAGTCTGCTTTCTGCCATTGCATGGCGTGACTCAACCGAAAAGAGGCTTGGTAAGATTCGTACCAATAAGCATCTTGTAACCGTTAGCAACTCCGGGACTGGCGTGGTTGGGGTGAGACTGAATGACGGTTTTAATCGCTATGAGGTGAGTTGGGTGACAACTGAAGGTAAGCAGGGAAAAACGTCCGTTTCCATACGAAAACATGGAAAAGAGGGGGCATTTATAAAGGCATGTGCCATTCGTCAGGAAAAAGAAAGGGCACGGTTAGGGATTTAGACCTTTAACATCGACTGAATTGTTTGACGGGTCCCCAGTCTTTAGTGCTGCTGTCTCTGTTATTTGGTTTGCAAATAGCTGTAACCGAGGCAATGCCAGGCCGAACAGGCCTGTCATTGCCTTTTTTTGTTGTGTGAGCTGCAAAATGTGTTGACATTTGCGTTGGAAAAAGGTTTATTTCGCAGTTTCTCTTGTTTAATTTATCAATTCAATTGTAATGCACATATTAAGAGGTCGTACGAATGTATGCAATAATAAGAACCGGTGGAAAACAGTATCAAGTTGCCAGTGGCGATCAGCTTCGTGTGGAGAAGCTTGAAGGAAGTGTTGGCGACACCGTTGAACTCACCGATGTATTAATGGTCGTGGATGGTGAGAATGTTCAGGTTGGAAGCCCGGTAGTTGAAAATGCAAAGGTAGTTGCCAAAATTGCTGAGCAGGGTAAAGCCAAAAAAGTTATCATTTTCAAGAAAAAACGTCGTAAAGGTTACAGATTGAGAAAAGGTCATCGACAGATGTATACTGCTCTTAAAATTCAGGAAATTACTGCCTGATCTGTTTTCGGTTATAAAATATATATTTTCATTCACCACCCCCCCAGGTTGGTTTTCTGAATTGTTGGTGATGAGGAGTTGAAAAATGGCACATAAAAAAGCTGGTGGTAGTTCCAGGAATGGTCGCGATAGTAAAGGTCAAAGACGTGGCGTGAAACGTTTTGGTGGAGAAACTATCTCTGCAGGCACTATTATTGTACGTCAACTCGGCACTGTTATTCATCCGGGAACCAACGTTGGTTGTGGAAGAGATTATACTCTTTTTGCCAAAGTTGATGGTATTGTTACCTTTGAAGATTTTGGACATAAGAAAAAAAGGGTAAGCGTTTATCCGGCCGCCTGATACGGGGGCTGCACTCTTTTTTTTTATTTTTTCTTTCCTCACCGTATTGCGGTCAGGTTGGGACAAAATATCAGCTCGACCTCAAGTGTTTATTGAAGGTCGAGCTTTTTTTTTGTAAACATTTTACAGTATGCTAGGACAATATGGCCTTTGTAGATCAGGCAAAATTTCATGTGAAAGCTGGTGATGGCGGGAACGGCTGTGTAAGTTTTCGACGGGAAAAATACGTCCCCAAAGGCGGCCCTGATGGTGGCGATGGCGGAAGGGGGGGCGATGTAATTATCCAATGTACCAGCAATTTGCAGTCTCTTATTGACTTTCGCTATCGTTCGCATTTTAAAGCTGAGCGTGGTGTTCATGGGAAGGGTAAGGATATGCATGGGCGTAAGGGGAAGAGCTGTTATCTGCAGGTTCCCTTAGGCTCCGTCATAAAGAGTGCTGAAACCGGTGAAATACTCGCTGACCTTCGTGAAGAAGGGGACCAGTATGTGGCCGCACATGGAGGCAAAGGGGGGGCTGGTAATCCTCATTTTGCATCGGGTACCAATAGAACGCCCCGTATAGCCAAAAAGGGTCAAGAAGGTGAGGAGATGTGGCTCTTTATTGAGCTCAAGTTGATTGCTGACATCGGATTGGTGGGATTGCCAAATGCCGGCAAATCTACACTGCTTTCTCAACTTTCGGCCGCTAATCCCAAGGTGGCAAGTTATCCTTTCACCACACTTGAGCCACAGCTGGGTGTCCTTCACTTGAAGCATATGGAATCATGTATTATTGCTGACATACCAGGGCTTATTGAAGGTGCACATGAGGGAGTAGGGCTCGGTTTCACTTTTCTTCGACACATAGAACGAACACGTATACTTCTGCATATCCTTGATGGATCTAGCGAAAAGGCACTTGATGAATATCACGTTGTGGAAAATGAGTTGGAGGCATACAATAAAGAACTTGTCGATAGAACCACTCTGGTTGTTCTGAATAAGGCCGATATTGCAGAACCTGATCATCTTAAATCATTAAAGAAATCTCTTGAGAAAAAAGGGTTACAGGTTGCGATTATATCCGGTCTCACCGGCCAGGGAATTGAAGAATTAAAAGCAACTTTAGCCGATGTACTCGATAAATTGAACAACCCTGCTACAAATCAGTCTGCTGATGATAAGCAGTACGGTATTCATTAAATTAAACATTTTCCATGAATGAAAATAATACCGAAATTAGCCTGGAAGATGGCCTTTTTCTACGCCAAACGTATTTTGACAAGGCAAAACGAATTGTTGTAAAGGTCGGCTCTGCAGTGCTCACCGATGAGAAAGGTATTGATACAAATATCATTCAAAATATTGCTCGTGAATTGAGCTTTCTCAAAAAAAGTGGTCGGGAAGTTATCCTTGTGAGCTCTGGAGCTGTTGCTGCCGGAAAGCGTAAAATTACCATTCCTGATAATGTCGAAATAGGAATTGAAGAGAAACAGGCACTTGCGGCTATTGGCCAGCCCGTTCTTATGCAATCCTATGAGGCAGCTTTTGAGGAGTGTGGTCAAGTTGTGGCTCAAGTACTGCTTACCCACTCTGATCTTGCCAATCGTAAGCGCTACCTCTGTGTCCGCAATACCATCCTCGCACTTTTTCGGTTTGATGCAATCCCCATCCTCAATGAAAACGATACCGTTGCTGTTGATGAACTCCGTTTTGGAGATAACGACACACTTGCGGCTTTAATTGCAAATCTCATTGAAGCGGACATGTTTATTTGTCTCACGGATGTGGTTGGTTTGTATACAGGGAATCCCCAGACAGATTCAGATGCTCGACAGCTATATACTGTGGCTGCCGTAACTAAAGAAATTGAATCCATGGCAGGTAATGTCAAAAGTGCACTTGGAACCGGTGGGATGCGGTCTAAAATACGGGCCGCCAAAATGGTTTCTTCTGGAGGAGGGTCTTCTTTTATTGGGCCAGGACGTAATCCACAAATTTTACAACAGCTCTTTAGCGGTGAGATGGTAGGTACTTTTTTTCTACCTGCCCAGGATAAAATAAAACCACGAAAACAATGGATTGCTCATGTATTGCACCCCAGGGGCTTTCTGATGCTTGATGCTGGCGCTTGTAGAGCGATATCTGCCAATGGCTGTAGTCTCCTTCCATCCGGGATCCAGGAGATTCGTGGGGACTTCGGAGTGGGCGATGCTGTTCACTGCATTGATCCTGATGGTAAAGTTATTGCGGCGGGTCTTATCAATTACTGCTCCTCCGATGTTGCAAAAATAAAACAACACCGTTCCGATGAAATATCGAATTTACTTGGGACGAAAGATTATGATGAAGTTATTCACCGTGATAATCTCGTATTACTTTAACTGAGGCTTATTACCATGACTACCCTTGAAAATGACATCTGCGATATCGCCAGACGTGCAAGAGTTGCCGCTCGATCTCTCGTTTCACTATCAACTGAATCGAAGAATAATGTTCTTCGTCTAATGGCGGAAGCCATAGATGAACAACGTGATTTTATCCAGGATGAAAATCAGAAGGATCTTGTTGCTGGTAAAGGAAAGGGCCTATCCAGTGCTATGCTTGATCGTCTTGAATTGTCGGACAGCGTTATTGCATCCATGAGAAATGGCCTGGCAGAGGTTGCAGCTCTTCCAGATCCTGTTGGGGAAATATCAAAAATGACCAAACGTCCCAACGGATTGATGGTCGGTCGTATGCGTATCCCCTTAGGGGTTATTGGAATGATTTACGAATCGCGTCCTAATGTTACCGTTGATGCAGCAGCCCTCTGTTTAAAGGCCGGTAATGCCATCATTCTGCGCGGCGGATCTGAAGCCATACATTCCAACAGGGCATTGGCCTCAGTGTTACAAGGTGTCCTTGAAAGCCAGGAAATAGCTGCAGATGCCATTCAGGTTATTCCCGTTACCGACCGTAAGGCTGTGAATGTTTTGCTTAATCAGGAAGAATATATTGATCTCATAATTCCTCGTGGAGGAGAGGGGCTCATACGCTTCGTTTCAGAAAACTCACGCATTCCAGTTCTCAAACATTATAAAGGTGTCTGCCACATCTATGTTGATGCAGATGCTGATCTTCAAAAGGCAACACCGGTAATTGTTAATTCAAAAGCACAAAGACCTGGAGTCTGTAATGCCCTTGAGGGGTTGCTCATCCACAGGGATATCGCAGAAACATATCTTCCCGTCTTGGCAGCAGAACTCAAAGAGCATAATGTGAAGATGCTTGGATGTAAGAAGTCGGTGATGATTGCTCCCGAGATTACACCTGCAATGGAAAGTGATTGGGGAACTGAATTTTTAAATCTCACGCTCTGTGTGAAAGTGGTTGCCAATATGGAAGAGGCATTTTCCTATATCGATCGATATGGGTCACAGCATACAGAGATTATTCTCACAGAAAACTATTCAAATGCGAGTAGGTTTGTTGCTGAGGTTGACGCTTCAGCCGTAATGGTAAATGCCTCTACCCGATTCAATGATGGCGGTGAACTTGGATTAGGTACAGAAATTGGAATTAGTACCACTAAGTTACATGCTTATGGTCCTATGGGATTAGAAGAGTTAACAACAAGAAAGTTTGTAGTATATGGCCAGGGCCAGGTCAGGCAGTGATTCATCGAACAGGAATTCTTGGCGGTACCTTTGATCCCGTCCATAATGGTCACCTGGCACTTGCTGCCGCCGCCGGGAATGTATGTGATCTCTCGGAGGTTGTTCTTTTACCAGCGGCAGTCCCGCCTCACAAAGCAACTAAGGACATTACAAAATTTTCACATCGAGCAGCCATGCTGACCCTGGCGGTCAGGGATAACCCGCTTTTTTATGTGTCTACTATTGAGGAACTGTTACCCTCACCTTCCTATACCATTGACACACTGCAGTATTTAAGAATTCACTCCGCCGGGGCAAGCCAATTTTATTTTATTACAGGTGCCGATGCATTTCTTGATATCCTTTCCTGGCACAAATACGAAGACGTGCTCATGGCTAGCCATTTTATCGTTTTTTCGAGAAATGGTTGTAAAAACAAAAAACTGAACAAACTGTTGCTCTTTCTGAATTACAAAAAACAAACCAATAACTGGTGGTATAATCAAAAATCCAGAAAGTCAATATATACATCAACCATTGCCCTCCCCACGGTTTCATCCTCTGAAGTTCGAAAACGGATTTCCAGTGGAAAAGGTGTGGATTCTCTGGTTCCTGAAGAGGTTGCCAGATATATAAGAGACCATGGACTCTATAAAGCCTGATCAACTTGAGGTGTATCACATGGTGGGGGTGTGAAAGGGTGATAAAAAAAGTTTCTGCTGCAGAAAAGGTTGACTTGTTCGCTCTGCTTGATGCTATAATAACAAAATCACATACGGATACCGCAGTTTAAATAGTATATTTTTCAATTCTGTAATAAAAAAACATGTTATGAGCACGAGTGAACATCTCCAAAATCCTGTTAAAGTTCTTATTGTAGACGATTCTTGGGTTCTACGCAGAGTGCTGCGTGGTACCCTCGCCAAGAGAGATGATGTCTCCGTAGCAGGTGAAGCAACAAACGGAATAGAGGCTTTGGAGATGATACTGAAACTTCAACCGGATGTGATCCTTCTGGACATGGAAATGCCGGTTATGGATGGGATGACCACTCTGCAGCATTTGATGATCCACACGCCAACACCGACTATAATGCTTTCTTCTCTGAGTAAAAAAGGGACTGCCCGTTGTTTTGATGCTTTGAAGTATGGTGCAGTAGATTTTGTATCAAAGAATAGTTTTTTTCAGGGAATGGATAGCACTGCTCACTCAAAACTTGTACTAAATAAAATATTTGCTGCTGCTAAAACCTCCGTCCAGTCTATTGACCCAATGCACCAGAAAGATGAGTCCGGTGTAGTAGGAAAGCTCCGTGAAAAAGTTGTTTTCTGTGAGGATTGTGGAACCAGGCAGAGCGTGAAGGCCTGGCCGCTCAATGACGATGTTATTAAATGCCAGAAATGTGGCGATGATATACCAGTTCTTATGAATAAACGTTATCGACGGATGAACTTTATCACAGTAATTGGTGCAGGAGAGGGTGGCTACGCCAACCTTCTCAAGATGATTCCGGCCCTGAGTCCAGAGATGGGCGGGGCAATCTGTGTTATGGTTCTGGATGACCGCAATCGCGTTCAGTCATTTGTTAAATATCTTGATGCAATCAGTGATTTTGACGTCTTACTTGGAAAAAATGGTACTACCCTTGAAGGTGGGTGCTGCTACCTTTTTTCAGGGGCTGAACAGGTGCTCCTGTCACCTTATTCCGGGAATTATAGCTTTAAGATCCAGCCAACTGCTAACACCGATTCCTCTGCAAGAATAGATGAATTAATGGCCTCCGCAGGGACCCTGTTGAAAGATCGTGTAGCCGGTGTTTTGCTCTCCGGGGAGGAATCCGATGGAAGTAGGGGGATTGAAAAGATTCTCGCCGAGGGAGGGAATTGTTTTGTTTTGAATCCAGATCACTGTTTTCATAAAACTATGACCAGTGGTCCCTTTGTGCGATTCAATCTTCAAGGGGGGCTTAATGAGACCCTGCTTGCGGCTAAAATCCAGGAATGTCATTTCGCAAAAAAAGAAAACGTTATTACCGCCTGAATTTTAATTCCCTTCTTTAAAAGGATTGTTTCTATGGAGAAAGTTGATCCAGTCGAAAGACGTGCTTATTGCCGTGTGTCCATTGATATGGACATTGAAGTGTGTCACATTCAGGATGAGGGACAATCTTTCGATCTTTCCGTTATTTTATGTCGCGGAAGAGATGTAAGTGGCGGTGGGATTTCATTTTACGGTCACATTCGATATACGAATGAGAGTCTCCTACGTCTTCAGATTCCCCTTTCAACTAAAGAAAGTACCTCCCGGACAGATGGCGTAAGACTTCTTAAAGTGTTGGGAAAGGTTATGTGGTGCAAGAAGAACATTGATACAAACAGCTATGTTACAGGTGTACAGTTTTTAAATATTTATGAACAGGATTTTAAGATACTGGTTGATTATGTTCATGGCTGTCTAAGTGTTTAAATGTAATAAAATAGATAGTTAGGCAATGTGAAGTAACTCCTTAATACATCCTGGTATTGCGTCTCCAAGCTCAGAAGCTGTATAGCCAAATCCACTCTGCCTATAGAGGAGATCTCCGGCCATTCCATGGAGAAACACTCCAGCGGCAGCAGCTCTTTCAACGTCCAGGTTTTGACAGAGCAATGCGCCAATTATACCAGTTAGCACATCTCCCATACCTCCGGTAGCCATTCCGGGGTTTCCGCTGGTGTTGATATAGGTGAGGCCTGCTGAAGAGGTGACAATGGTTCCGGCACCTTTTAAAATCATAATACAATCTTTACGGCCCATGCTGTAAATTCTGCACGCCTCCCTTGCTGCCTTTACACGATTTTCTCTGACGGTATCAGTTGAACCGCCAAGAAGTCTTGCCATTTCTCCTGGATGTGGCGAGAAAATTCTAGGCCCTGCAGGAACAGGAAGTTTTTTACGATTCTTAGCTAGAATGTTCAAGGCATCAGCATCGATTACCATGGGTAAGGTGAGTGTTTCGTAAAGATTCAGTACAAGTTCAGTTGTGGTTGACTCGGTACCGATTCCAGGACCTATAATCAAAGCATTTTTTTCCTCGATGTGCTGTTTGATATGTTCAAGGTCTTGCATGGAGGGTACTGTTGTGGATTTCGGCAGGGGAATGGTCATTGCTTCAACAAGGAGTGTTTCGTAGACAGAATTCAAATCCGTCGGGCTGAAAAGACTGACCAGCCCGCTTCCTGTACGAAGTGCCCCCTTAACAGCAAGTACAGCAGCACCCGTCTTTCCTATGGATCCAGCAAGAACCACAAGATGTCCATGAGTGCCTTTATGGGCATTGTCCACCCTTTTTAGAGATGAGACCATGGCTGCGGCAGATCTTTTATCGAGAAGCTCAGTAGTGATTTTGGCACGTTGCATAGCCTCTGGAGGAATGCCAATGTCAATAACAGAAATTTTTGCGGCAAACTCGGGGCCGTTGTGAAGGATATGGCCTGGTTTCGGGCAGCCATAGGTTGCAGTATAACTTGCACGAACACAGGTTCCAAGAACCTTGCCGTTGTCGGAATCCATTCCGGATGGGATATCTACGGCGATAACGGGAATACCACGCACTGCATCAGAATGATTGATAAAACGTATAGTTTCCGCGAACTGTTTTGTGACTACACGTGCCAGTCCGGTGCCAAAGATGGCGTCTACTATTGCATAACAGGGGGTACCCTGATTCATAAATTGTTTGTAAAGAACCGGGAGCGTTTGAGCTCTGCTGATAGTGTCAATCACATGAAAGGGGAGCCGTAATTTGCGAACTATGGCCATATTGGCTGCAGCATCACCGGTTAGTTGATCGGGATCGACAAGAAAAAAGAAAATGGGCTTGCAGCCTCTCTGGTGAAGGTGTCTGCCAATAACGAGGCCATCTCCACCATTATTTCCAGGACCTACAAAAATGAGAGCGAATGAGCTGGAGGGAGAACCGAGTTCTTTTTCCATCATCTGGACAGTCCCTAATCCTGCATTCTCCATCAGGACGATACCGGGAATGTGGTAGTCGTTTATTGCACTTTGGTCGAGGCCACGCATTTCTGCGGCATTGGGTAACTTCATTGCTGTTCCCTTGCAGAGGAAAAAGGTCAGGCAAGACCTTTTAAAAAGCCGATTATTGTGTCCGAGAGTTGCTGAGGGTCTGACTCAGAATGTTTTATGATACCAAGGTAGTACCGGCCAAGAGAGAAAACGAGAATATTGTCGCCGGAGGCTCTTTCCACACAGCAATAGATATATCTTCGTCCTTCCAGGTCATCACTGAGAGAATCACAAAGTTTACCGCTTGTGACAATAGCAGATGAGAGGGCAACAGCTTCTTCGTAGTTTTCACTAACAACGTATCCGTCATTACGAACAAGGATGTACTTGGAAACGCCTTCAATGTCACCGAGTCTTGAAAAATCTTTTGCAGTGGCCATATTTATTCCTCTTTTTTACTTTGAAGGCTGTTTAAAAACTCGTTTCGATCATCCTCGTCGTCAATCTCTTCTTGTATCATGGAAATAAGTTCAGGAAGATTTTCGAGCGATGGGGTATTGTTTGATGCCCATATCTCCACAGAATCATTGAAGACAAGCTCAGCAACAGGACCTATATAGTGGGCAAGTTGTGAATGAATATTCTCCAGAGGAAGTCGCAACTCAGACTCCTCGGAAAGAAGAATAGCCATTATATTGTCATTTGTCTGGGGATTCTCTGTGGCTTCCTGTGGTTCTGCAGAAATTTCAGCTTCAGGAGATTCCTCAGTCTGTATGTTCAGTGCCATTTGCACCGTCATTTTGATCATACCAGGGGAAAGTGAAGGCTGATGAAGCAGGAACAACCAATGTCCTTCTTGTATCATGGTACCAAAAAGAATCATATCTCTAAAACAAACCCTGATACCTCCGGTATCATGAAAATGAACAGACATCATGGAGATAATTTTGGTCAACTTAAGGCTGATTTGCTGCAATGACTCATCTTTTACAACACCACCAGTCTGGTTGGAATAAATTCCTCTATCAGGTGCATAAAGAAATCCCCCAGTAACTTCTGGAAGACTGGCTATAATGTCAGCGAGCTTTGAATCGTATTCCACTGTATAATCTCCACGGCAATGTTTAAATTATCCGAAGTATGGACGAATAGATGGATATGCGAAAGCAGTATGAAAACTTTGCATAATATTTATTAGATTCTATAATGGAGAAATTTACCTGTCAAGGTGAAATAATTATGGAATCAACAGCTTGCGCAGGGTTCTTATTTTTTTGGTATTGGTTTAAGGGGAGTGATGAGAAATGAACATTCTTGTTTTTCAACAGCATGGCTCAGGCGAACATAAAATTGAAGGCGTGTTGCATTATGGCAAAGATATAAAGATAAACAGGATTATTACTATAGACACTCATTTACCTGAATTTATCGAAGATCCAGAGGATTGGATCGAAAGTGATTTTAGTGCTGATCTTGTCCTGAATTTCCTGAAACATCCTGATCTGGTTGACTATCTTATCCGTCTTTGTGAACAGAAAAGTATTCCAGTGGTATCCGCCGGCCAAAAAGGTGGTGGGTTCACTCCTTTTACCTGCTGTGGTCTCGGGAGAAATGAAAGGCTTGGAAGTTACGGGGATACCTTCGGATTACCTGAGTATAAGGTGATTCTTGAGGGTGAGATTATTAGGGATATTGAGGTGATACGTGGCGCTCCCTGTGGAGCAACCTGGGATGCATTGCAGGAATACGTTGGTTGTCGTGTTGATGACGTTCTCATCAGGTTGCCACGGCAGGTGCAATATTTCTGTTCGGCAGATCCCAGTGGTTTTGATCCGGTAAGTGGTAAGAGTCCTGTCCATTTTGCCGGATATGTTCACATTGCGGCACTGAAGAAGGCTATTGAAGAGGCTGGTTAACTGGTTTCCTCATCAAGAAGTCCTTTGCAGAAACGACATGGCTCAAAGCCTGAATCCATAGCAACCTGGGTGTTAATAAATTCAATTGTACAATTTTTACAGTAGTAAAACTCACACCCAGGTACATGGAATATGTGACTATTGACATTTCCATGAATTGTACCCTCCGTTAAGTAGTCAACTCCTGTCATTATTGACGTTTTTGTGACAGGAGGCGGATTGGATGGTTGTGAAAGAGGAACAGGAATACTGTCAGATTTTTCCATGGGTTTCTTGAATGGCCTTAAGATCTTGCTAAAGAAGGGTAGAACAATGTTATCCAGAAAAGCTATTGATCTGTTTGTTACGAAATGGGGGATAACTGGCTGCTCATTGGATGCCTGTTTAACAAAATAAAGGGTTAGGACAAGGAAAATTAGATTTGGAGTCCACATGGCGACAATTACTGGTAATCCTGTGTCTTCTGCGAGGGTTTTGCCAAGGGTGAATAGAATGTAATAAAGAATAAAAAAAGCGAGTCCAAGCGGCACGCCAAGAGTTTTTTTCCCGGGTCCTGCCTGGAGGCCCAGTGGCATGCCAAGTAAGCTGAGAATAAAACAACCAACGGGTAATACCAGACGTTTATGGTAATGGATGAGTTTTTTACGTCCACCCGTGGTATCTCTACCAAAAATATCCGCTGTTTCCTGCAGTTGAGCCATTGTCATGGAAGCGGTTGAGAGTGTGGTGACATCTTCACCATCTAAAACGGTTGGCGGTTGCAGAGGAATATTGATTGTATATTTGTCAAAATTGACAATTTGGGAATTGTCATTGTCAGGGCGATGAAGGCTCCCGTTTTCGAGGGTTATTGTGACCAGCATGCTGTCTACTTCAGCCGTCATTGTGCCAGACCGAGCCATAGTGATAATCGGGTTGACCTGGCCTCGCATGTCGGAGACCCATACATTATCCCATTTACCGGTCTCCTTATCAATCCTTTCAACGTGGACAACCAGATCACCTAAAGCCTCGGTAAACTGGTGTTCTTTGATTCCCTTGTCGATTTTTTCCTTTGCCACCTGAAACATGAGTTGTTTCATGGCAATTTCTGACTTTGGAATAAGAACTATTGAAAAATATGCTGTGAGTATTGCTATTGCAAGAGAAACCATAAGAACTGGTGGGACCATTTGATAGAGACTGAGTCCACTTGCTTTAAAGGCCAGAATTTCTGTATCACTCGAGAGTCTTGTAAATGAGATGATTACTCCCATCATGGCGGACATGGGGATGGAATAGAGGAACATATTGGGAAAGAGGTAGAGAAAGAGACGAACGAAATCAACAAAAGAGATTTCAAGTTCGAGGACAACATTTAAAAAGGGAATAAGCTTTACCAGGAAGAAGACACTGTTCATAATGACAAAACTTGCAAAGAACGGCGCAAGCATCTCTGTGGCCAGATAGCTATATAAAAGTTTAGGAAATTTTGCGCTTTTTATGGTCATCTTCTGTCTTTGTCTTTATGAATTGTATGGATATGCGATATTCAACAACTGAAGCGTCAGAGTGTACAGAAAAATAGATAAGGTAACAAGAAAGATCTTTGTCCGTAGCGCAAAGCTTGTGAAAAATTGACAGATAAGGTAATCAGGCACAGGTTATGATGAAAAGTGTTTAGCTATATATATCAGTTCGACGAAGGAGAGGAGTATGCACTTATTTGAGACAGAAGAAGAGGGCGATATCTGGGTTTGTATCGCCTGTGGCAGGGAGCGTGAGGAGGAGATTAAGGCCAAAAACTGGGAATATCTTTTTGATCGGGATGACCCTGAACTTCGGTGCAAATTATGTGGCGGCCCCGATTATGAAGTAGAAGATTAACCTGTCCCTGTCAATAAGGATATCTTCATCGGAAGGCGTACTCTGCGAATAATCCAATGAAGATTTTTCCTAGAATTTTGCATCAACCAGTGGCCCATCAATGGTTACATCTATCCAGTGCTGATCCCACCATTCTTTTGGGGTCACAAATATTCCGTTTACCAGCATTGAAAAATGGAGATGGTCACCACCAGCCATGCCACTGGTTCCAGAATGACCGAGTATGTCTCCTTTATTGAGGCTGTCGCCAACGGCAACATTGATCTGGCTCAGGTGTGAATAGAGACTGAATACTCCCTGTCCATGATCGAGCATCACCATATTTCCGTATATTCCAAGATATTCTCCAAAAATAACCTTTCCTGATCCAGCCGCTTTTATTCTGACATGCTGTGTTGAAGCAATGTCCATTCCAAGGTGAACCTGATTGTCTATGGCTTTGTCTTGATAATAATAGGTGCGGTGATCCGCAAAACCGGCTCTACCACTTCCAGCCATGCGAAGAAAACTCCCGGACCATAATCGTTTTGGGTCAGGGTTCATACAAAGATCATGGATTTTCTGATTGTTCAACTCCCTGACAGTTCGGTTGGTGTAGAGGTATTTTTGAACAAGATCACCTTCCATTTCAGGATAATGCTCTTCAAATTCAGGGATTTTAGTGTTCAGGAAATTATCTCCAATATTGATTCTGTCCTGTTTTAGATTTTTCTTTTTTAGTACCGGGGTAAATGGTTTTACAGTTCTATTTCCTGCACCATCCTCTGCAATGACTACAGATTCGTTGATTGTCTCGGCGAAGTGCGGAACTGCTATATAGGATATGAATTTGAAGTCCGAACCATCGGTGACGGGAAATCCGGGATGGTAGGTATCATTTATCTTTACTCCTTGTTTTACCGAATCTTCGGCACGATATACAACAATACCAGCACCGCCTACCTGGATGTATCTTTCACTGTGGATAATACTAACTTTTGGAGGCTTGGTATCAATAGTCACTGGATGGAGCAGTTCGGTTGAGTTTCCCTTTAAAAGCCCTCGTAATGAATAATCTCTAGCTGTAATTTTGAGTGTAGCTTGGCCTTCCTTGAATTTTTTGGTATCGATGGTCAGGCTGATGTCTTCACTTGCAGTTCCACCACTGCCATTTTTTCCGGGGCGGGAAAATTCTTTTGAAAGAAGGATTTTTTCTGTGTTTTTCTGTATCAGCAGTATCTGTATAGAGCGAAGCCCACTCTTCTGGTCACTGACGGTAAATGATAAAGGTGTTTCTTTACCAATATATGAAGGAAGAGTGTCTGCAACGATTAATGGTTTTTCACCCTCAAACCATGTAATAAAAGCATACCCTCCAGCAGCAGCGAGTATCATAAAGATAATTAGAAAAAATGGAAATGATGATCGTTTCTTTCTGTGACTGTTTTGCAGTAGGGTCATGGCGTTGTCTCGGGGCAATATAGAATGTGTTTCATGGGAGTAATTCTACAGTGAAGACTAATCCCACAGAATGTCATATTTTTCAATGTGGAGCTCTTTACTGGGAATGATGGTGAGTCGTTTTCCTATATCTCGTTCAAGCTCACAGGTCACTGCCTCTTCCTCTTTAAGAAGCATATCAGCGACGCGGGGGTGAACATTGAGCGTGATCTTATCTCCATGGTAATTACGAGCTTTTCTGGATATTTTACGATAAATTTCGTAGCAGATAGTACGTCTGGATTTCAGAACACCTTCACCTGCACAATAATGACAGGGCTCACACATCATCTGGTTAAGATTTTCACAACTGCGTTTGCGGGTCATCTGGACCAGGCCAAATTCGGTAAGTTTCAAGATATTGATGCGGCTTTTATCTTTTTTTACCGCCTCCTTGAATGATGTGAAGAGTTCTTCACGATGCTCTTCTTCTTCCATATCAATGAAATCAATAATAATAATTCCACCGATGTTCCGTAACCTGAGCTGATAGGCAATCTCTTTTACAGCCTCAATGTTTGTCTTGAAAATGGTTTCTTCAAGATCATTTTTACCAACAAATCGCCCGGTATTTACATCAATAACTGAAAGAGCTTCGGTGGTTTCAATTATTATATAACCTCCTGAACGCAGCCAGACTTTCTTGTCGAGGGCTCGGCTTATCTCAACATCTATGCCATGGGCTTCAAAGAGAGGAGAGTCCCCCTTATAAATGGATATACGATTTTGAAGTTTTGGGGCAAAGGTTTTGACAAATTTAAGCAGTTTGTCATAGGTCTTCTGGTCATCCAGGATAAGGCTGCTGACTTCAGCTGTAAACAGGTCTCTCACGGAACGGAATGTTATATCAAGGTCCTCATAAATCATAACAGGGATAGTCGTGATCCGTTCAGAAATGTCCTGGATTTCATCCCAGAGAAGGAGAAGAAACTCCATGTCTGCTTCAAGTTCTTCCAGTGTTGCATTTTCCGCCACGGTGCGCACAATAAAACCAGTTCCTGTAGGGCGCAAAGATTCTATACGCTCTTTCAAGGTGTTACGGATGTTGTCATCCTGTATTTTTCTTGAAATACCAATGTGGTCGGTAAGAGGCATAAATACAAGATTTCTGCATGGCAGAGTTATATGACAGGTCAGTCTGGCCCCTTTGGTTCCAATTGGGTCTTTTCCTACCTGAACGGTGATCTCTTGCCCTTCGGTCAGCAGGTCTTCAATGCTTACCCCTGGAGAACGATTCATATCGGCTTCTGGTGTTGATGAAGCGAATTCAAGTTTGCCGCAGGGGTTTCCCCTGTTCATCAGCCTGGCATCTAAATCAACATTTGAAATATAAACATCATCCACATACAAAAAGCCGGTTCTTTCCAGACCAATATCGACAAAGGCGGCCTGCATTCCTGGAAGTACCCTTACTACCCGGCCACGATAAATATTTCCGACCAGGCCCTTTTCCGTTGGACGCTGGAGGTGAAATTCGGCAAGATGGCCATTTTCAACCAGTGCTATACGAACTTCGTAGCTTGTCGAATTAATTAATATTTCACTGCTCATGTGGTGTTTTATCCGGATTCGTCTGTTTATACTAATATAGGATGTCTGCTTATATTGAAAAGCTCATAGATATACAGTATTTTGCAGGATAAATCTTCCCCTAATTCTAAAAATGCCACCAATCGATTTGATATGACCGGAATTTCTGTAATAATCCCAACCTATAACAGGGTATCTTTTTTGGGTCGTGCTTTAGATTCGGTTCGTCGTCAAACCATGGCATGTGATGAGATTATTGTAGTGGATGATGGTTCCAGCGATGCCACCTATGAGATTGTTGACACTTTTGCAAGAGAGTGTGAGGTGCCGGTTCACTACATTTTTCAGGAAAACGGTGGCCCTGCCAGGGCAAGAAATACTGGAATAGGTATTGCGAAATTCAGCCACATTGCCTTTCTTGATTCTGATGATCATTGGCTGAAAAACAAATTGAAGCTTCAATTTGATGGACTTGCTGGTAACCCTGATATGGTTATTTCCCATACTCATGAACGCTGGTATCGGCGTGGAATCCATTTGAATCAGAAAAAAATCCATCAACCGCGCAGTGGTAATATTTTTAAGCACTGCCTCCAACTCTGTGCGGTCGGAATGTCAACGGTAATGGTTAAAAAGGAGCTTTTTAACACAGTGGGCCTGTTCAATGAAGAGTTTCGCTGCTGTGAAGACTATGATATGTGGCTTCGTGTCGCCAGTAAGTTCCCCTTTCTTTTGATTCCCTCTCCACTTACCATTAAGGAGGGGGGGCGAGACGATCAGGTATCTTATCAATTCAGGATAGGAATGGATAAGCTCCGGATTACTGCAATTAATGATCTTCTAGCCAGTAGTTCTCTCACAGGAGAACAGACCCTCTGGTCGCTTGAAGAATTACGCCGAAAGTGTCATGTTTACGGCAAGGGGTGTATAAAGCACAGGCGAATTGTCGAGGGGGAACGATATCTTGCTCTTGGACAATGGGCTGAGAAGAATATCGCCCGTTTTTCTAGGGGTGCTTCCACTATTTCTGAAACAACAATTAAACTATCCGCACTGCAAATATGAAACAACCGCGTTCCTGGAAAGATCCTTCGATATACTTGACCGAAATCCATGTTGAAGAATCATGCATGGAACTCGAATATACTCATCAAATTCTTGAAAGAGCAAATCTTCCCCATAGGGTGATACCTGACCGATCTGACCCCGAGGGGATTGAAGGAGAATATCCTGAAAATCTCATTCAGGGCAAGCATCATCTGTTACTAAGTAAAAATCGTGGCCATTTCTTCAAGCCGTGTCCCGGCACCAGAGAATATCGTTGCTGCGATTACCAGGTTTTAAATATTGGTATGGGTTGCCCCATGGACTGTGTCTATTGCATCCTCCAGGCCTACCTGAATAAGCCGTGGTTGACATTTTTTGTAAATAGTAGTGATTTGCTTGGTGAAATGAACGCTGCCTTCAGGGCTGAACCTGATCGTTTTTTCCGCATTGGGACCGGCGAATTTACCGATTCAATGGCGCTGGACAGAATCACATGTCTCAGTCCTCAGCTTGTCGAATTTATGGCAGACAAGAGCCAGGCAGTACTTGAACTCAAGACCAAAAGTGCAGTGATTGAAAACTTAAGAGATCTGAAACATAATGGCAGGATCATACTCGCCTGGTCATTAAACAGTACCAGCGTTATGCAAAAGGAAGAAATCAGGACGGCGACCCTCGAAGAACGACTGGCTGCAGCCGCTCAGTGTGCTCAGTGGGGCTATAAACTCGCCTTTCATTTTGATCCGATCATAGATCATCCCGGTTGGGAAAATGGATATGAAGAAACGATCACCCGTTTGTATCAGCTCGTCCCGGCCGAGCAGATCGTATGGATATCCCTGGGAGCGTTACGGTACCTGCCTGCCCTCAAAACCATTGGAACGGAGAGGTTTCCTCATTCAAGGATTTTTTATCAGGAATTTATTGAAGGACTGGATAACAAAAAACGTTATTTTCGTCCAAGAAGGGTTGCTCTCTATACCCATATTTATTCACTTCTCAAAAAATATGCCGCACCACAAACCTGTATCTACTTTTGCATGGAAAGCGATGAGATATGGCGGGAGGTGATGGGCTTTACTCCAGAGGAGAAAGGAGGCATTCCGCTCATGCTTGACCGAACAGTGAACGGTTGAAAAAATGAAATTTTCCTAGCCTAATAGAAGGGGCTTATGGTATTCATTAGACTCGTTCTATCTGGAAGACATTTTACTCGAAGCTATCCCTCTTTCTTGATAAAAACCCTATAAAACATGAGATTCACATCGGAGGAAATATGATCAACAAAGCAATGCTTATTGGAAATCTTGGTGCTGACCCGGAGATTCGTTACACTCAGGAAGGTACCCCCGTTGCCACTTTCAATATCGCCACCACTGAACGGTGGACAGATAAAAGTGGGCAAAAACAGGATTCCACAGAATGGCACCGTATTGTGGCCTGGCGTAAACTTGCTGAGATTTGTGGCGAGTACCTCCATAAGGGGTCCAAAGTGTATATTGAAGGCAAAATTCAGACTCGTAAATGGCAGGATCAGAGTGGAAACGACAGGTATACAACTGAAATTGTTGCTCGTGAAATGAAGATGCTTGATTCCAGAGGTGATGGAGGAGGCAGTAATGCTGGATTTGGAGAACCACCTCTTCCAGATGCGCCTTCTGACTCAAGCTTTGGTGGTGGTGGAACGGGTGATGATGTGCCCTTCTAGTCAGCACTAAAAAAGCTTATTTGCAAGCCCAGAAACCTTATTCAACAAGGATTCTGGGCTTTTTATTTTGAATGCAACACTCAAAAGAGACCGCTAAGAGACATCCTGGTTGTTTTTCAACCATTTCTGATTGATCTGCTTATCTCTACCTTTACCCTGTATTGCTTTAATTCCCTTGTTCAGCAAATCAAGAAGTTCAGGTTTTAATTTTTCTGATGGATATAGCCTAGAGGTTCTATGTTGTTTTTTTTTTGTTTTTAATACAGAAAATAAGGTGTTGTCAGTTAAAAAAAAATTGAATCATACGTGCCATATTTACCACTTTTCTTTTTTTTACCTCCCTTGACGATAGCTATTGCTGTTCCTATTGTAGGATACAAATAATATAGGATATTTTGCTGAATTGACTTGGGGATTTATGTGTATACTTTTTTTGTCAGGTCTTTTAGTAAGTTGATTTATGTAAATTGCAGGGAAAGGGAAAAACTATGGAATATTATGATATATTAGGGGTGACGAAGGGTGCCTCTGCTCAGGAGATAAAAAAAGCCTATCGTAAAATGGCTTTGAAATACCATCCTGATAAAAATGCAGGAAACAAGGAGGCTGAAAACAAGTTTAAGGAAGTAAGTGAAGCCTACGCAGTACTTTCTGATCCCAAAAAGAAACAACAGTATGACACCTATGGCTCAACTGATTTTAGTCAGCGTTATTCTCAGGAAGACATCTTCAGGAATTTTAATATGGATGATATCCTTGGTCAGTTTGGATTTGGTGGAGGGGCTCGTGGAAGCAGCTTCAGATCTACCCCTGGAGGCGGCGGTTTCAGTTCGATTTTTGGTCAGACAGCAGGTGGAGGATGCGGCGGTGGAGGGTGTCACCCACCACCAAAAGGGCAGGACATAACCTATCAGTTGTCTGTGACGCTTGAAGATGTCCTCAACGGTGCAGAAAAGAACATTGCCTTAAGAAACAACGGAATGAGTAAAAATGTGAACGTTAAAGTTCCAAAAGGGATAGAGAGTGGAAAAAAACTCCGCTTAAAAGGGAAGGGTGGACAGGCTCCCAATGGTGGCAAACCCGGCGATCTTTTCCTGAAAATTGATGTCGTACCCCATAAATCCTATCAGCGGGATGGCGATAATCTGATTTTTGAGCGGAGAATTCCCTTCAGCCAGGCATGTCTAGGTGCCAAGGTAGACGTTGAGACGTTGGAAGGTAAAAAATTCAAGGTGAATGTTCCTCCGGGGATACAGGGCGACGCCAAGTTGAGATTGAAGGGATATGGTCTTCCTTCAGGTCCACACAGTGGTCGGGGGGATCTGTATGTGAAAGTGGCAGTTGATGTACCCAAAGAGCTGAATGAGGAGCAGCAGGAAGCGATCGCAAAACTACAGGAGTATGGACTATAAACTCTGCCGGAAACAGCGAAAAAAGGTTCCCAATGCATATGCATCGGGAACCTTCTTTTGGTTAAAAGCAGTTTTTTTTAGTAATTCGTGTCGGCATAACTGAGCCAGCCGCCAGCACTTACCAGATCTTTATCATAGGAGTTGAGAGAAAATGAACAGTGCAAATCGTCCTGCTCATCGTCGTCCGAATGCACTGTAATTTGCTCCTGATCCATATCAACCGCAATCTGTAGTTTTCCAGACATGGCAAAGATTGCATCAATATCGCCCTCACTCAGTTCCATGGCCAGAATGCCACAGTTGAACATGTTCTGCCTGAAAATTCGTGCAAAACTTGAGGCGATAACCACGTTGATATCATTTACTTCAAATGCCCATACGGCGTGTTCACGGGACGATCCGCAACCAAAGTTTGCCCGTGTTATGACAACCTTTGCCTCCTCCATTTCCGCTGAGTGATTATTAAATGCTTTACCATCCAGCAGCAGGTCTTCAAGCAAATGAGGCTTGAGAGCGATTTTGGTAATCTCTGTGAGATATTTTGCAGGGATTATCTCATCGGTGTTTATATCATTTCTGTCCAGCAGTACCGCAGGACCTCCAAATGTCTTCATACGTATACCTCTATTGAGCGAGAAATTGTCTGGGATCACTGATGGTGCCGGTAATGGCTGCAGCAGCAGCTGAGGCTGGACTCATAAGATGTACCATTCCTCCTTTTCCCATTCTGCCATTAAAGTTTCTGTTAGTGGTGGAAGCACAGACCTCACCTTCAGCGAGAACGCCTGAACTCATACCAAGACAGGCGCCACATGTAGGATTGAGTACGCAAAAACCCGCGTCCATGAAAATCTTAATAATACCTTCCTCAAGAGCCTGTGAATAGATGCCAGGAGTTGCGGGAGTTACAATGCCACGTACACCGCTGGCCAGTCTTTTTCCTTTGAGTATAGCGGCAGCCTGGCGTAAATCTTCAATGCGGCCATTGGTACAGGAGCCGATATAAATCTGATCAACGGGAGTGCCTTCCATCTCTCTAATATTTTTTACATGATCGGGTTTATAACCATAGGTTACCTGAGGTTCAAGCTCAGAGACATCGAGTTCTATTACGCTCGCATATTCCGCGTCGGCATCTGAATGCCATTTTTCAAACTTTGCAACCGCTGCATCTATGGTTGTGTAATCATCTTTAATGAACTGCCAAAGGTATTCGGCAGTAACACGATCAGGATAACAGAGGCCACTAGTGGCTCCTGCCTCAACGGCCATATTACACAGTGTCATACGAGCTGACATATTCATTGAGTCAACCAGTGGTCCCGTGAATTCGATAACTTTATCAGTGGCACCATTTACGGTGAGCTTTTTGATAACGGCAAGGATAACATCCTTGGCAGAAACACCATTCTGTAAGATTCCGCTGATGGAGACTTTCATGGAAACAGGAGCCCTGAAGGTACACACACCCTTAAGGATGCCGACTTCAAGATCAGTGGTTCCAACCCCAGCAGCAAAGGCCCCAAAAGCACCATGAGTACAGGTGTGGGAATCGCCCATTATAACGGTGTAACCAGGACGGATGAATCCTTTTTCAGGGAAAAGGGCATGGCAGACACCATTTTCACCAACATCAAAAAAGTCTTTGATATTCTGGCGTTTTGCCCATTCACGCATGATTTTTCCCTGTGCTGCTGTTTTTGAATCTTTTGCAGGAGTTACGTGATCGATTACAGCTTTGATTTTATTAGGATCAAAGACCCTGTCCATTCCTTTTTCCATTAGATCCATAATGGCAATAGGAGTAGTAATTTCGTGACATAAAACAACATCCAGGTCAAGTACCATGTTTTCTGGCGTTGGTGTGTCTCGTAAATGAGCATCAAAGATTTTCTGGGCTATTGTTTTTCCCATGTGCATACTCCTTATTGAAAAAGAAAAATTTTGCTGCCTTTTGTTATGTTTGTCTTAAAATTTTGTAGGAAAATTTGATACAATACCCCAAAAATGATACTGTTGCCAGAAGATTATCCTTCGGGCGTGGTGAGATATTCACCCGCCATCCCGACTGTTATTTGAATTGTTTCAGGAGACCAATCTATGCTTTTACGTTTTTCTTTCTTACTCGCCCTTTGTTTCTGCATGAATTGGGGCACCTGTTCCTATGCTGCTCACGGGGTATCCATTGATGGAGTGCTCAAGTATGGCCCTGAGTTTGAACAATTTGACTACGTCTCCGCAAAGGCAGAAAAGGGCGGTAAGCTCCTGCTTCACGACAATGGCAGTTTTGACAAAATGAACCCTTTTACCTTGAAGGGAACGGCACCTTTCGGTCTTGAAATGTTTGTTTTTGAGCCACTGGCCGTGGGATCACTGGATGAACCCTTTGCAGAGTATGGCCTGATTGCGAGTGACATTGCACTTGCCGCCGATCACCTTTCCATGATCTTTACCATCGATAAAAATGCCAGATTTTCCGACGGAAGTGCAGTAACTCCTGAAGATGTGAAGTTTTCACTGGAAACATTTAAAAGTGATAAAGTTCATCCTTTTTATCCCTATTATTATCAGGATATTCAGGAGGCCAGGGTGCTTGATGAACACCGGGTACAGTTTGTTTTCAGTCGTACTAATCGTGAACTGCATATGATTGCATCACAGATCCCTGTGCTTTCCAGAGAATTCTATTCAAAGCATCCTTTTGGAGGTGAGGACCATAAAGATGTGATGACAGCGCCCATCGGTTCCGGGCCATATGTAGTGAAAAGTTTTCATCAGGGACGTTCCATCAGTTACAGTAAAAATCCTCATTATTGGGCAGTGAATCATCCCACCCGAAAGGGCATGTTTAATTTTGAAGAAATAGTTGTCAATTATTATAAAGACCAGATAGTTGCTGTTGAGGCATTTAAAGCCGGTGAGTTTGATTTTATGTTGGTCAACATAGCCAAACAATGGGCCAGGGATATGGTTGGAAAACGCTTTGACAATGGGCAGCTGGTGAAAAAAAGCTTCCCTCATAAGAACAATGCTGGGATGCAGGGGTTTTTGATGAACACTCGAAGGCCTTTATTTCAGGATGAACGAGTTCGGCAGGCCCTGGGACTTGCTTTTGACTTTGAGTGGACCAATAAGTCTCTTTTTTACAATCAGTACACAAGAAGCAGTTCTTATTTCAGCAATTCCTACCTGGCAGCCAGTGGCCTGCCAACCGGACTTGAATTATCCTACCTTGAGCCCTTTAGAGACGTCCTTCCAGAAGAAGTTTTCACAACCGCTCCTGTCGCCCCGGACTCCAGTGGCAAAAATGGTATACGAGGAAATCTGCGAAAGGCAAAAAAACTCCTTGAGCAGGCTGGATGGACCGTTAAGGATGGCGTCTTGCAAAATAGTGAGGGAAGGACTTTTCATTTTGAAATCCTTCTCGCTTCCCCCTCATTTGAAAGGGTGATGGCACCCTATGTGAATAACCTGAAAAAGATTGGTATACTAGTTGATTACCGAACAATTGATCCTGCTCTTTACACCGATCGTGTTCAAAAATTTGATTTTGATATGATAGTTCATGTGTATGGGCAATCCCTGTCTCCTGGCAACGAACAGAAGAATTTCTGGCATTCAGAGTCTGCCGACCACCCTGGATCAAGAAATCTAGCCGGTATAAAAAATCCTGCTGTTGATGGTATGGTTGATAAAATCATTTATGCCAAAACTCAGGAAGAGCTCACTGCCGCCTGCAGGGCACTGGATCGTATCCTCTGGTACGGATATTATCTTGTCCCAAACTGGTATTTGAATGTGCATCGTTTAGCCTATCATAATAAATTCAGTCAACCGGAGACTCTGCCACTCTATTATAATCACTTTCAACTTCTTATGACTTGGTGGGCCAGGAATGGAGAAAATATGGTAACGGATAAGCAGTAAAGGAAAACTATGATTCCATTCAAAATTTTATTCGTTGATGATGAGGAAATCAATCTTCTCAATTTCAGGATGATTTTCCAGGAACGATATGAAATCATTACTGCACTTTCAGGTGAAGAAGGTCTGCGCTGTTTTGAAAACACTAAGGATATCGGACTTGTTATTTCTGATCAGCGGATGCCTGGAATCAGCGGAACTGAAATGCTCAGCAAAATTTACGATATTGATCCAGATCCGATACGAGTTCTCCTTACAGCGCATAGTCAGGTTGAATATGTACTTGATGCAATCAATCTTGGCAGGATTTACCAGTATATTCTCAAACCCTGGGATGAAAATACATTAAGTCAGGTCATTGACAGGGCACAAGACCTCTACCAACTGAAGAAAGAAAACATCTCTCTCACTGATAAACTTGCAGAAAAAAACAGAAAACTAAAACTTGCAAACAAAAAACTTCTCAATGTTAATATAGAACTGGAGCGAGATGTTCAAAGAAGGGAAAAACTGGAGGTATCACTCCGGGAAAGCGAAGAGCGGTTCAGGAAATTTGCCAACGCAACACAGGATATTATTGTCCTTTTCGATATTTCTGGCAGAGGTCTCTACGCAAATCCGGCAGCTGAAAGACTCCTTGGATACAGTGATGATGAATTTCTGCAAAAACCACTCGTTTTTGCCCTTTGCAGGAAAGACCGTCATATTGTTAAAGAAGAGATTTCCATGCTCCTTACTACCAATCAGGCTCCTCACCCGAGAGAGGTGAGAGTACAGAAAAAGAATCTGGAATATCTTGATATGGAGATGAATCTCTTCTGTATAGATCTTTCAGGGGGAGAACGTATTATTGGCTCGATGATCCGAGATATTAGCCAGCGTAAAATTGCCGAAGAAAAACTCCGTCTCTCCGAAAAAAGACTCGGTGATCTTTCTGCCATGCTGATCACAGCACAGGATGATGAACGGCGTCGCCTGGCAATGGAATTACACGACGAATTCGGTCAATCTCTTGCTGCTCTTAAATTACAGATAAGAGGCATGGAAAATAGCCTTCACAATAATAATGAATTTCATAAGGATAAAATAATAGAGGCATTACGTGAGTTACGACAATATGTGAATATGCAGATAGAAGACGTGAGAAGTCTCTCACGGGAACTCTGGCCTATGATGGTTGATCATCTTGGGGTTGATGCAGCATTTGAGAACCTTATTGGAGGGTTTCTAGGACATGCTGAAGTGGAAATCGATGTTAACATGGAACACCTCGGTCGGTTTTTTCCGGTTGAGGAGCAGAGACATCTATACAGACTTCTGCAGGAATCGCTGAATAATGTTATTAAGCATGCCAATGCAACTGATATACAGGTTAGGGCAAGTATTGTTGGAGATGAGATAGTGCTGGCGGTACATGATAATGGCTGTGGATTTGATGTCGAAGCAGTTTCCACATCCACTGGCAAAACCAGGGGCATTGGTTTACAGGCAATTGCTGAAAGAATGAAAATTTTATGTGGAAAAATGGAAATAAATTCCAGGCCTGGAATGGGGACATCCATTATCTTTACACTTGCTAAAAATCGTAACTGCTAATGACAAGCATCACTGTTTATCTGAATACTGTATCTGAGACGGCAAAATTTGGGCATATTCTTGCTCGCCTTGCCCTTCCCGGAGATGTGATCTGCTTGAGTGGGGATCTCGGTGCAGGGAAAACCACACTCACCCAGCAATTGGCAAGGGGACTGGAAGTGCCGGAATCCTGTTATGTTACCAGTCCAAGCTTTTCAATCATGCAGGAATACCCCGGACGCATTCCTCTTTATCATTTCGATTTTTATCGTCTTTCTGATGAAACTGAAGTTGAAGATCTTGGTTTCGAAGAATTCTTTTATCATTCTGGATTGAGCGTGATAGAATGGTCTGAAAGGGCCGGATCGCTTATCCCGGACACACGACTGTTGCTGAAAATGACCATCGAAAATGAGTCGGCAAGAAGGGTTGAGATTGATTTCGGCAATGGTTCATGGGAAGAGCGTTTACGTTCATATCTTCCCCCTATGATATGATCTGCCGCAGTGATTTGCAGATCTTGACAATTTATCCATCCACCGTTTTCCTGGAATGCTATGGACGTTTTTGTTGCCAGACAGCCTATCTTTGATTCTCGTAAAAAGCTCTTTGCCTATGAATTGCTGTTTCGTACGGGGATGGCCAACGCCTTTCCAGATCTTGACGGGGAAACGGCAACCTCAAGTCTTCTCTCCTCATCCTTTTTTACCGTTGGTATTGAACAGATATCCGGTGGGCACAGGTCTTTTATAAATTTCACTGAAGATCTGCTGTTAAAGGGTACCCCTGCCATGCTGCCTGCTGAAAATGTAGTTGTAGAAGTGCTTGAAAATGTCAATCCGACGGAGGAGGTTAGGGAGGCCTGTAGAGAACTTGTTGCCAAGGGATACGATCTGGCTCTCGATGATTTTGTGTTTACTGAAGAATGGCTCCCCCTCGTTAAAATCGCTAAGGTTATCAAGATCGATTTCCGTCTTACTCCGATTGCAGAAATAGAGAGTATAATTGAAACTGTCAAACCGTATAAATGCAAATTGCTGGCAGAAAAAATTGAAACCTATGATGAATTTCAGCAGGCCCTTGAGATGGGATTCGTGTACTTTCAGGGATACTTCTTTGCTAAACCGGAGGTCCTCAGAAACAAGGATATTCCGTCGTCACAATTAACCCTGTTGCAATTGATCACCGAAGTGAACAGGACAGAATTTGATGTGAATACACTTGAAAAATTAATCAATCAGGACGTGTCAGTTTCTTTCAAGTTGTTGAAATATCTTAATTCTGCTTTTTTTTACAGGGTTCATCCAATATCTTCAATTCGTCAGGCAATTGCCTTTCTTGGTGAACGTGGAGTACGGCAGTTTGTATCCCTGATAGCAACGAGCAAGCTTTCAGAATCCAAACCCTCCGAACTTCTCAGAACCTCAATTATTCGCGCTCGGATGCTCGAGTTGATAGCAGAGAGCCAGGGGAAATCAAACAGCTGTGATTTTTTCATGTTGGGGCTTTTTTCACTTATAGATGCAATGCTGGATAACAGCATGACATATTTGATGGAACAACTTCCCTTAACGGATTCTGTTAAAGATGCTCTGGCAAAACGTAGAGGGAATAAGCTTCCATATCTTCAAGCCGTTGAATCCTACGAAACTGGAAATTGGGAGAAATTTGAAGAGACTCTGGATTTGGTCGGAGCCGATCGTGACAGATTTCCTGCATTTTATCTGGATGCTGTCGGCTGGGCAGATAGTTACCAATAGTATCATTTCTCTTCTTCAGTCCCTTCCTTTGCAAAATCAATTTATTTCTGTATAGTGCCACTCCTGTAAGGTGTTCCTACTTGCTCCTTCCCTGCATTCTATTTGAGAAAGTATAGGGAAAGGGGTTGTATTGCCCCCAGCCAACAAAAAAAAAGAGCTATATACATGGATAAAAAAGTAATTCGTCTTCGTGACTGTATGAAGACATATACCATAGATCAGGATAAGGCTATCAGCCCTGAAGAAACAGTAACCCGCTTCAAGGATAAACTTGCACATTTGAACCTTGATATTCTTAAGGAAGTCAAACGTATAGATAACGGACGTCTTGGTATTCCCGTCTATTTTTCTGTCTGTGGTGAAGACGCAAGAAAAATGACAGGAACCAAAAAACAGATGGGTAAGGGGGCGTCTGCCATACAGGCCCAGGCATCAGCCTGTATGGAACTTGCCGAAAGATTTTCCTTTTTTACTTTTAAGAATAATCCCGACAACTTTATTGTCGGTGATTATCAGGAAATGCGTGATCTTGGCTATCCTGTGCTTGATACCAGTTACCTGCTGCAATCTGTCCACGATGAGAAACATGACAGCGATTTTCTGGAACAGATCCTTCGGGGTATCCCTATGCAGTGGACATGGGCCACCAATCTCAGGAGTGGTGAAGATGTTCTTATGCCATTTTCCTGGTTTTTTGCCATCAACGAATTTAATGGACCCTCTGCTGGGAACTCTTACGAAGAGGCCGCTCTCCAGGGAATTTGTGAAATTGTTGAACGGCATGTCTGTGCGCTTGTTACCCATGAAAAAATTAAAACTCCCCGTATCAATCATGAAAGCGTTACAGATCCCATTGCCACTAAACTTCTTACTATTTTCAAGGACAATGAAATAGATCTCTATTTGAACGATTTTACACTTGATACCGGGATTTGTACCGTTGCCGCCCTTGCCATCGATCGCTCATCTTTCCCTGAACAGAGTGAGATTGTATACACCGCCGGAACAACTCCTGACCCTGAAAAAGCTTTGATTCGTGCAGTCACAGAGGTTGCCCAGCTTGCCGGTGATTTTAACAGCGGCTCAAATTATATCGCTTCTGGGTTACCCAAACCGCTTGCCATGGAAGAAGTTGCACATGTTGCAGAGAGTGGTATGGCTATAGATATTGCGAGTATTCCAAACCTTGGCGATGCAAATATCAAGACAGAGGTCGAAAATTGTGTCGCAGCACTTGCAGAGAAGGGAATGGACACTTTTATGCTTGATGTTGTTCATCCTGATCTGAAAATCCCGGCCATCTATACGATTATACCTGGAGCTCATTTTCGTGAACGTTCCATGATTAAGGATGTTGGCCTGTTTGCATCAAAGCTTCTTGTTGAACGAATTGATGATCCCGAAGTGCTCGATAAGAGACTTGCAAGATTGGAAGGACTCATACCAGGTGCCTATTATCTCGATTTTTACAGAGGCCGGAATTTATATGAAAACGGACAGGCTGAGGCAGCACTTGTTCATTTCAGCAATGCCCTTGAATTAATTCCCGAACAGGAAGATCTTCCCTATGTCTACTCTTATATGGGGCTTTGCTACAGGGATCTTGGCCATTACGATGAGGCTCTTGCGGTACTCAAAAAAGGCTTGGAAGAAGATGAGGACCGGCCCGATATCTACAATACAATGGGAGTATGCTTCTTTAAGCTTGAGGACTATGCTTCCGCTGTGAAATGTTTTGAACGGGCAGTTGAACTGAATCCCTCTTCTGCCATGGATTATGCGAATTTAGGGGTCAATCACCGCAGGCTTGGGCATACAGATGAGGCTGTTCATTTTCTAAGCCTCGCACTGTCTCTTGATCCCGATATTGAATTTGCTCAGCAGCAACTTGCCGAGTTACTGACTGATTAAGAGCACTGGAACGTATTTCCAGATAGCTCTGAGGTTTATTATGTTTACTAAAGCTTCTCTAATTGATTCGAATCCAAAAAAAATCCTGATCCGTTCCACCAACTGGATTGGTGACGCTGTGATGACGACCCCTGCCGTTCACACAATCAGGAAGAATTTTCCAGATGCTGAAATCACCATGCTTGCCGTACCCTGGGTCGCTGATATCTTCGGGGTAAGTCCCGATGTGGATCATCTTATTCTCTATGATAAAAAAAATCTGTATGCAGGAAAGCTGAAAGGCCCATTACAACTTGCAATAGAGCTTAAGAAGTACCGTTTTGACACCGCCATTCTTCTCCAAAACGCCTTTGAAGCTGCTTTTCTCGTGAAAATGGCAGGTATTCCTATACGGGCCGGTTATAGACGTGATGGGCGTGGGGTACTGCTTTCCCATGGTGTTCCTATCAGTGAGGCGACCAGAAAGAAGCACCAGGTACACTACTATCAGGATATGCTAAAAGCCCTTGGCCTGACTCCCGGGCCTGATCATCTTCGATTACCACTACCTGATGACTTGATGCAGTGGGCGAAGACACTTGTAGAATGTCTTAAATATAAAAGCCCCGCCTTCATACTCGAGGAACAACTGGGTAAAGAATTACCAAGCCTTGCTGAGTTACAATCGGTAACAGCTGATGGTCCACCTGTGCCGGTAATAGGTTTTAACCCAGGGGCTGCGTTTGGCCCGGCAAAACAGTGGCCCGTTGAAAAATTTGCACAGTTGGCAGCCATTATCAGTCATAATTACCAGGAAAGCGGATGTGTTATCATGGTTTTTGGAACAGAGGTGGATAGTGCGGCGGCCAGTAAGATAAGAGAATTTTCCATACGAACGCCTTTTCACGTTCAGGATATGACAGGGAAAACGAATCTGAAACAGGCCATGGCACTTATTAAGTGTTGTGACGCCTTTGTAACCAATGATTCCGGACTTATGCATGTCGCAGCCGGGCTTGGAACTCCCAGCATTGCAATATTTGGTTCAACTGATCATATTGCCACCGGCCCCTATTCGGAAAATGCAATTATTGTAAGACGTGAAATGGAATGCAGTCCATGCATGCAGACACACTGTCCCAGGGGGCACCTGCAATGCCTTGAGTCAATCAGTTCCAAGGATGTGTACGAGGATCTTGTTACAATGCTTTCCCCAAAATTTCCTCCGAGTTCCTGAAATGGTGCAACACTATGAAATTTAAAGGAAAGGATGGTTCAAGGGCAGCGGTTTTCCTTGATCGTGATGGAACTATCAATGAACAGATGGGATATATTAATCACATCTGCCGTTTTCATCTGCTTCCAGGAGTCGGAGATGCAATAAAGAAACTCAATGATGCCGATATTCCTGTTGTTGTAATAAGCAATCAGTCTGGGCTTGCCCGTGGCTATTTTCCCGAAGAGTTGCTTATTGCAGTACATGAGAAGATGAACAGGCTACTTGCAGACGAAGGAGCCCATGTTGATGGAATTTATTATTGTCCACATCATCCTGAGGCCAAGGAAGAACGTTTTCGCGCAAATTGTAACTGCCGCAAGCCTAAAGCGGGGCTTGTCTATCAGGCATCCGAGGAGATGGGGCTTGATCCAGAAACTTCCTATGTCATTGGGGACAGATGGTCAGATATCAAGACAGCGGCCAACTGCGGTGCGACCTCCATTCTGGTACGTACGGGATATGGCAGGGGAGATGAACAGTATATCGGGCCACAGCAGGAAATTCAGCCGGATTTTAGGGCCGAGAATTTATCGGAAGCAGTAGACTGGATTCTTAGCAGGCAGAATATGCTTACGGTCGGTGTGGATAAGAAAGCCTGACCGCATTACTGTCCATCAGTGCATCGGCCCCATGGGGCATGGTCAGATTGTTCCTTCCATGCCCGATGGGGAAATTTCCCCAAACAGGCATCCCCGCAGCTTCGGTAAGTTCCAGAACACGCTTCCAGATCTCTTCATGGAAACGTATTTTTTCCAGACTGTCCTGTTCCTGGTTGATTGAAAAATCACCCAGGATGATTCCCGCCGGCTGGTTGATTTTGCCGCTATGCCACAGCTGGGTAAACATCCTGTCCAATCGGTACAGTGGTTCTCCAACATCTTCAAGAAAGACTATCTTTTTACTCCAATCCTGATCAATGGCTGTCGCCAGGATGCTTATCAAACTGCTGAGATTGCCACCAATAAGTTTTCCCCGCACAGGTGGCCCGTCACGCAGCACCTCTATTTGATGATTCTGCAGCGGTTTGTCCCAGTTTCCGCTGAGGCAGGCATAAAAATGCTGCAAGCTGTCCGAACTGATTGATGAAAGAGTAGTGAGCATTGGCCCATGAAGCGTGATCAGATCATTCGTCTGATGAATGGCACTGTGGAGAATGGTAATATCCGAAAATCCTATAAGAAGTTTTCTTTCTTTTTTTATATCCTCAGGATTCAGAAAAGGAAGAAGCCGCAGGGAGCCAAAACCACCCCGAAGAGCTAGTAATGCAGATATCTCAGGATCACTCCACATTCGGTGAAATTCGAGAGCGCGATTAGCATCGCTGTCAGCCAGATAGCCTTTTCCGGGCCAGAGGTTTCTTGGCAGACGCAGCTCAAAACCCATATTCTGAAGAATCGCCATCCCCTGTTCAAGAGGCTTTGTGTCATGAATCTGACCTGCCGGTGCAATAATCCCTATGCAATCACCTGGCTGTAGCGGTGCTGGTAATCGGGAGTTATATGTCATATTGCTTATGGAAAAGGAGGTTCAGGCCCCGTAAAGTCAGTAGGGTGTCAACCGCTTCAATACGTTTACTGAAAGGGGCAATAAGATGAGCCATTCCACCCGTTGCAAGTACCCTCATCGGCTCTCTGTTGGGACAGAGTTCTTTGTGTATTTTTTCGGTCAAACCATCTATAAGTGCTCCATAACCGAAGAGAATACCACTTTTCATAGCATCAACGGTGTTCGTGCCAATAACATGGGGCGGGGGAGTTGTGACATCGATTCGAGGGAGTTTTGCCGTGCGAGTTGAGAGTGCATCAAGCGAAATGGCGATCCCTGGAAGAATGGTACCACCCAGATATTCACATTTTGCAGAGACACAATCAAAGGTGATTGCGGTACCAAAGTCAATAATAATAAGATTCTGTCTGTACTGTTCCCAGGCGGCTATGGCATTGACCAGTCTGTCAGCTCCAACTTCTTCCGGGTAATCTGTGAGGATTTTGATCTGACTGGAAATACTCTCTGCGGAAACAACCAGTGGAGGATTGGTAAGATGTTTTGAAAAATAGGTGTTAATATAGGCAATCCAGGAAGATTCCAGTGCCGGAACCACACTTGCCAGAATAACACCGTCAATATCTGCCTTGTTTATGTCAGCCATTGAGAAGAGGGCATGATAGCGAATAGCCAGTTCATCATTCGGACGATCGGGGTCAGATTTTAAACGCCATTGTCCGACTAGTGTGTCTCCGTCAAAAAGTCCAGTTACGGTGTGGGTGTTGCCAACATCGATTGTGAACAGCATAGGTTTCCTGGTGCAGGTTGAGATTTTATCTTGTGAAAATTAAGAATCCCTGTTAACTGCGAAGAGGGGATGTCTTTAATATATTAAAAAAGAAAACAATATAAAGCAATGTCTGATCCTATACTTGTCTTAACAACATTTGAAGAAAAAGAAGAGGCTTTGCAGCTTGCGCGTATTCTTCTTGAAAAACGACTGGTTGCCTGTGCACAGATAGATTCACCCGTGGATTCGCTTTATTGGTGGAACGGGGTGATTACCCAAACGAAAGAATTCCGACTACTGATGAAGAGTCGCCACTCTTTATGGGATGAATTGGAAGCGGAAATCAGGAAACACCACTCCTACGATATTCCTGAAATAGTCGCTGTACCTCTTTCGCATACCAGTAGTGACTATCAGAACTGGCTCAATGAGGCTTTGAAGAGATGAGTGGAGAGCAGGAAATACCTGAGAAAAAAAAATCCTACCGTCAAAGAAAACTTGGAAAATATGTCTGTCATTGCTGTAAGAAAGAACTTCCGTACTGTTTGAGCTGTCCCTGTGGCTTTATGATATGTGAAGATTGTTTTAAGGAAAACACATGGGGAATTTCCAACGGTCCTACCTGGATATGCCCTGATTGTGAACGGATTCGTATGACCTGATTTTTCTATTTGTTGAAGAGGGAAAAGATGAAAGGATTTAAAGTTGGAACGCTTTTCTGGGTTATTGCCCTGCTCTTTTTGGGTGCTGTGAGTACCTATGCGCAAACCTATAAGGTGGCTGTCTCACAAATTGTCGAACACCCGGCACTCGATGCTACGCGGCAGGGACTCCTTGACGGTTTAAAAGCAAAAGGATTTGAAGAGGGAATAAATCTTGAATTTATTTATCAGACTGCTCAAGGCAATCCTGCCATAGCGGTACAGATTGCAAAGCAGTTTGTTGGTGAAAAACCTGATGTTCTTGTAGGTATTGCAACCCCGACAGCTCAGGCACTTGTTGCCTCCACCAGAACCATCCCCATTGTTTTTACCGCCGTAACCGATCCCGTTGGAGCAAAACTTGTTAAAAACATTGAGAGACCGGAAGGGAATGTGACAGGTCTTTCTGATTTGGCTCCTGTTTCTCAACATGTTGATCTGATGCAGGAGCTTGTTTCAGACCTCAAGGTAATAGGAGTTGTGTATAACCCGGGTGAGGCCAATGCTGTATCAGCTATTGAGTTATTGAAAAGCGCAGCCTCCAAGAAAAATCTCCAGGTTATTGAGGCTACTGCTTTAAAAAGCAGTGACGTTCAGGCGGCTGCCAGAATTATTGCTTCAAAAGTCCAGGTAATCTACGCACCGGTAGATAATACCATTGCCAGTGCAATTGATGCCCTGGTTGGTGTTTGTAACCAGGCTAAAATTCCTGTTGTTGGAGGTTCTACCTCATTTGTTGAAAGCGGTGCCGTTGCATCTTTGGGCTTTGATTACTATCAGGTTGGACTGCAGACTGCTGATTATGTGGAAGCCATACTGAATGGCAAAGCAATATCTGAAATTCCCGTTTCTTTTGCCAAGGGATCTGATCTTTTCCTTAATCTCAAGGCGGCAGAAAGTTTGGGTATAATTATTCCTGCCTCAATGCTGGAGCGGGCAACAAACCTGAAAAAATAATTTGAGTCGGGCTTTATCAGATGTCACTTTTTGCATTTCTCGGTACCCTTGAAATCGGCCTTATTTATGGTCTGGTTGCCCTTGGTGTTTTTCTGACGTTTAGAATTCTTGACTTTCCAGATCTGACCGTTGATGGAAGCTTCCCCATGGGTGGTGCCGTAGCTGCAACTGCCATTATTGCAGGGGTAAATCCCTGGCTTGCGACCATCCTCGCCATGGCTTGTGGTGCTCTGTGTGGTCTGGTTACAGCCTTTCTAGCAGTGCGTTGTGGAATATTGCATCTTCTGGCATCCATCCTGACAATGATAGCTGCCTTTTCTGTGAATATCAGAATTATGGGGCGCCCCAATATTGCGCTTCTTGGAGAGGCTACCATTTTCACTCCCTTTGAACAGGGGATATTTGACCAGCTTCACGTTCACCTCGCCATAGTATTTCTCCTGGTTCTCTTTTCAGCACTTTTTATTATTCGTCTTCTCACAAGTGATTTTGGCCTCGGCCTCAGGGCAACTGGTGTAAATGACCGTATGGTCGCAGCACAGGGTGGAAATATAGGATTTTTTACCTATTTTGGTTTGGCACTCTCCAATGGCTTTGTCGGTTTTGCTGGGGCTCTTTTTGCTCAGAGTAATTCATTCGCCGATGTGACCTCGGGAGTTGGTACCATTGTCGTTGGACTTGCTGCCGTTATCCTGGGGCAAACCCTACTCACAGGAAACCGTATTTGGATAGCTGTTGTTGCCGTCATTGTCGGTTCAATTCTCTATCGACTCGCTGTTGCCTTCGCTCTCAGCAGCGGTATGTTTGGTATGCAGGCATCGGATCTTAATCTCGTCACTGCAGCCCTGGTGGCAATAGCCCTAATTGCGCCAAAGATGAAAGGGAAAATCCGATTTGGATCGTTGAGGGGACCTAGCACTACATGATTACTCTTCAAAAGATCCGTGTAACCTTTAATGCTGGTACGATTCTTGAGAACAGGGCGTTGCGTAATGTTTCTCTCGCAATTCCAGAAGGGCAGTTTGTGACCATTATTGGATCAAATGGTGCTGGAAAATCAACCCTCCTTGGTGCAGTAAGTGGTGAAACAGCCATATCTCAGGGAAGTGTCGCCATAGGTGACGTTGATGTGACCAGATGGCCAGTACATAAACGGGCAAAATTTGCCGCCAGGGTATTTCAAAACCCCCTTGCTGGAACCTGTGCAACCTTAAGTATTGAAGAAAACATGGCGCTTGCCTATAAACGAGGGAAACAACGTGGCTGGCATCTGGCCCTGTCATCAAACCGTAGAAAGATTTTCCAGGATCGAATTTCCATTCTTGGTCTCGGCCTGGAAGACCGTCTAAGTGATTCCATCGGTCTGCTTTCAGGTGGACAGAGACAGGCGGTCAGTCTGGTTATGGCGACCCTCAGTGACAGTCATCTTCTCCTTCTGGATGAACATACCGCAGCACTTGATCCACGTATGGCAGCCTTTGTACTCGAACTTACCAACAAGGTGGTTAAGGAGTTTTCGCTTACCGTGATGATGGTGACTCATTCGATGAAAGATGCTCTTGCCAGTGGAGATCGAACCATCATGCTCCATCAGGGGGAGGTGGTTTTTGATGTTGCAGGCGATGAGAGAAAAAAACTCGATGTCCCTCAATTGCTCGAAATGTTTAGTCGTGTTCGCAATGAAGAACTCTCCGACGACAGCCTTCTGCTGGGTTGAGAAAAAAACGCTTATGGCAATGATATTACAGCAAACCATGCTATAATAATTCATCTATTGTCGCCTGTTTAATACAAGTATCAGTCACGAAGGAATAGAGGTCCAATCACGTTGTTTGAAACCATTTCCACTCCTAAGTTTATATCTTTTCTCCTTATAGCCGCAGGTGCCTCCCTTCTGTTTGTCGCCATTATTACCGGGATGCGGTTAAAAAGAAAACTGCCGCTTTCCCTCCAATACAAGTGGCTGCTTCTGATCTGGCTGATGGCTTTTTTCTTCTGTGGTCATCTTTTCTTTGCCTGGCTTCTCTGGCACGACTTTGCCTTTCCTCATATACTTATAGCAGCCTCCATCTTTTTTGGAGGAACCTTTGCTCTGTTTCTTATTGCCCTGACCAGAGCAAGTGCCAGAGCTTTCTGGGAAAGTAAGACAAAATTGAAGGAGGCCAGTGCAACACTTAAAATTAAAAATAGTATGCTCGACAGGGAGATCACTGCTCATTCAAAGACAGAAGCAGAACTTGAGAGGTCCAATACCCTCTTTTTAAAAGATCTCTTTGAGATGATGGTGGAAGTTCTCGCAAATCGGGATCAGTATACCTTTGACCATGCCATCCACGTTGCCGCTCTTTCAAAAATCGTCGGTGAAGAAATCGGTCTTGATAAAGAAGAGCTTGAAATCCTTGAACTTGGATGTCTGGTCCATGATATTGGGAAAACTGCTATACCAGATGATATTCTTTTAAAACCTGATCGTTTTGATTTTCAGGATAGAAAAATCATGGATTATCATCCGTTAATTGGTGCTAAGCTCATCAGCAGACATATCCAGGATGACAGAATTACCGATATTATTCTGAAACACCATGAACGACTCGATGGAAGTGGCTACCCTTTTGGCCTTAAAGGTCCAGAAATCGGGTTATTGCCACGTATTGTCGGAGTAGCAGATACCTACGATGCTCTTGTGAGTCTGCGCCCTTATAAGACACCTTTTTCTCACAAAAAGGCCATGGCTGTTCTCAAAGATGAGGCGAAGAGTGGAAAGCTTGACAGTAATGTGGTGAAGGTCTTTGGTAAGGTCATCAAAAGCCATAAACAGTCACTGGCTACGCACCCAATTACTGCAGGCTTCATGAAGGACATAGAGTTGTTCCGAAGTCGAGCCTATTTTCGGGAGCCTCTGAGTGATTTTTACAACTATCGCTACCTGCTTTCACTGGATGATGCCAGACTTCTGGCGAAAGAATATCTCGCCTATGACCTTATCCTGATACGTTTCCCTGATTTCAACAGCTTGCAGGTGGATATAGGGTATGCCGTGGCTGATCAGGTTGCTGATGAATTAGGGCACAATCTTCTCGAAATTATTACCACAATCAGTCGTACAAGAAAATACTATGATGGCTCGGTAATGCTTTTTAAAAAAGGCCTGGATTATCTTGTCTATTCAGAATGTGAAGAACCATACAATCATGAAGAGTTACTGGAAAATGTTACAGGGATATTAGATCAGGCAGAAACTGACTGGCACCTGGTCTACACAATTTCCTCCCATCAGTTTACCCCAGGGACTCCGATTGTCCAGGCAATCTGTCGTCTTTTCAGTGAAACTGTCTCACAAAAAAGTTAAAATGATAAATTTGTAAAAGTTTAGATCGAATTTGTCAGTTTGAGCAACACGACGTGAGAGAACCTGACACTCACAGTAGGTATATAATTATTAAGGATTACATGAAACTGTTGATCTTATCACTGGCTATTAACGACAGATGAGTAGAAATAGAAAGGGGCAGAATCAAATGAATGATCCTGCCCTTGAAGAAGCTTTTCAGGGTACGTGTTACTTTTTCATCTTACGAAGTCTAAAGCCTACAAGTCCAACTAAACCTGTTCCGAAGAGGAGCATCGTTGCAGGTTCAGAGACTGGGTCTGCGAAATCACCCTGAGCATTCATTGAAATATTAGGAGCATTGTACAATCTGCTGACCCAAGTGCCTCCAAAATCGTCTCTAACATTAAACCAGTACGCCCATTCAGGGGAAGCATTTACACGCCAGTGTTATTTTATACGATACGTTTGCCGCCATTTCAAGAGAACGGGCAGCAGTTACATTGTAACCAGCACCAGCTCCGTATGAAGTTGACCCAATAGTAACTGTATCTGTAGTATAAGTATCATCTATGAAAATTGTATGACCATCATTACCTCCAGCTGCGAAAATTACATTTTGATCCACAGACGACATAATGTAAGTTGTAAAAATATGGATATTATGACCATCCTCAGAGCCTAGTGTTGCAAAACTGTCATTAGCAGGAGACCATGGGCCGTTGTCTCCAGTAACATAGCCTTTAAACCCAACACTTGGAAATTGGCTTACATCTGTGAAGTAGTAACTGCTACTGTATGAGCCAAGATCATAGTAGTAGTAAGACCAATAGTTATCATAAGATGTGTGGGATGGGGTCGGACCAAGCCAATTGCCTGACTTGACAAGATAAAGGAATGAAAAACAGGCTGTATTTTTCCTTAAACACATCATTTTATAGGCAAAAATGGTTTTTTAAGGAGAATAACAGGAGACAGACAACATTTTATGCCTGTCCTTCAGCAAAAATTCCGTCGCACGCGACTTCTCAAGTGGCACACAGGAGATCTCCCAGGGTGAACACATGTCTTTCAGCACGTGAATGCCGGGTTTACGGATACGCCTTATAATGGATAGAGGACTTTATCTTGTTGTGCAGACTCGTCCCGACGCATACGCCTTATACCCGATTCCTGTTCGTCTTCCCGTGCCTTTGCAGTATCTGATGTTCGGATGTCCCCCTTCAGAAGCATTGTCACCAATGCTCCGTTGCCTACCGCTATACCCTTCGCCTCCATCTGGCTGGGTTTAAGACTTGCCAAGTATTTGATTATACGTTACACTTGACTCACTTTTAAGATCATGTGCCGTGCCCGGTACACACAAGCGGGTCAAGTGCGACGCGAAAAAGCGTCGCGCGACTGGCCCAAATCGTTGTGTCGACATAAAAAGTCCACATATCTCCCTATTTTTTTGGATATTTTAGAATTTTCTCTGTTCTGCTGACTACAAGGAGGATGAGTAATGACAGATAAAAGTTGCCCAATAACCCCAGGGGTCCCGGATCTTTCAACCATAGAGACGGTTTCACTTAATCCAGAAAATACTCTCCAGAATTACCAGAAGGCCATGGTAATTGCCAAGGAACAAGCAGAACAGCGTTTAGAGGAGTACATGCTTATTTCCTGGTATGATCGAGACCGAGACTTCGAGTCACCTCCCAATACTACTGAAAAATCTGATGATGGCCCAAAAGATGGCTATATCCACTACGGCCTGAACCATGGAGCAAAGCTTAAAGTCGATATCGAGAATGGCAGGTTTGTCTTTTTCTTTACCCCGATTGAATGGTGAGATGATAACTCCCGTTGATTAGTTCAGAGATGCCATGGACAATCACGAAAGCCTACAAAAATTTGCCGTTACTATAGACATCTCGAAGTTCTATAGTTTCATAAATTTCTAAACCATTACCTTATTCCTGTAGAGTCGAATTCCTTCACATTCTGCTTTTCCAATTGTCAGGTCAGGTGTCAACAACAAATAATTTGTAGTTGTTCTTCCTCTTTATTTCCTCATTAGAGTAAAATACGCCTTAAATTCTTTAGTAACCAGATCATCAGATATTAGTACAAATTGGGTAATTCTCTGCCCGATATCAACCCGATTCCGACAGATGTCGGCTTTTTTTCTCCATTTAATCGTCCTACAGTGAAGATATACCCAGAGAGGATTCTAATCTGACTGAATTACCTTAACGGTTGTAAACAACAAGTAGGAGGAGAGAGTATGAAACTATTGAGAACAATAATTGGAGTAATAGTTCTGATCTGTAGTGTAAGTTTAGCTGGAAATTCTTTTGCTCAAAAATCCGGAAATCATGATGATGTGGAAATAGAAATAATTTCTAATCAACGTGGAAGCCTGGGGGACTTTTTCGCCTCAGGTAGGTGGACGGGAATTGAGCAGCAATATGTAATTTCCAGACATAATGAGCCCTATCGTCTCAGAGTGACCAACCATGGAAATAAGCGGGTTGGAGTTGTTATTGCGGTGGATGGGAGAAACATTCTTAGCGGGCATCCCTCAAATTTACAATCGAATGAGCACATGTGTATTCTGGAACCTGACCAATCAAAGTATTATGCAGGGTGGAATGTGGGGAGACACCAGATCAATGGATTTGTTTTTAACAATATGGACAATTTTGAACCAGGAAGAAGAAAACCCCAAAATGGTGTCGGCATAATTGCCCTTGCTGTATTTGACGAGCAGCATAGGGGGAGACAAGATAATTATGGCTACTGGAAAAACCGCAACGGATCTGTAAAACCTTATGGTCGGGAGGCTCATTTTGTGCCAGGACATAGAGCAACTGCTAAGAATTTTATCAGGTATGAATCTCGTAACAGCCTGTGTAAAAAAGGGATGATTCAGTGCGGGCCAAAAAAACATAAGGATCATTTATTAAATGGCGGCCACAGAAATAACGGCTTTGTATCTTTTCCTCCCTTCAATTTTAAACTGAGGTTTTAACATACAGAAAACACATGTTTCGAACAGACATGAGTTGATGTTGATAGGGTAAACCGTATCAACATACTTTCAGCAGGTCAGGTAGGGTGAAAACCGACCTGTTGAAAGTAAGGAATAGCATTAAGCCTAAAAAAAAGATTAAAAAACAATACTACATAAGGCCAACTTCCCTGTAATACTTGACGGCTCCATCGTGCAAAGGAGCAGAAAGACCATTTTTTATCATATCTTCTTTTTTCAGGTTTGCAAAAGCAGGCTCTGACTTCCTGAATTGATCGAAGTTTTCAAATACTGCTTTGACAACGTTATAGATTATATCAACAGGGACATCGGAGGAGGATACTAAGGTCGCATCGACGCCAAAGGTCGGGATGTCAGTATCAGTGCCACGGTACATTCCACCAGGGACAATGGCTTTACGGTAATATTCGTTTTCAGCAACGAGTTTGTCAACCTCTGGCACTTCCACACTAACCATGACTGCGTCACAAAGTGTGCTAGCCTCTTTTATTGATTGATTTGGGTGGCCAACGGTAAAAACCATGGCATCCACTTTGTTTTCACAAAGGGCCTTGGACTGTTCAGAAGATCTGAGTTCTAAGGCGAGTTTGAAGTCTGCGTTGGTCCAGTTAACCGCATCCATAAGGGCCTCCATGGTGCCACGCTGCCCGGAACCGGGATTACCAATGTTTACACGTTTGCCTTTCAAGTCTTTAAAATCTTTGATTCCAGAATCAGAACGGGCCACAACGGTGAATGGTTCGGGGTATATGGAAAAAATCGTGCGCAACTTTGTGTTTGGTCCTTCCTTTTTGAATTTTGATGTTCCATTATATGCATGATTCAGCAGGTCAGACTGGGCAATACCCATGTCAAATTCTCCTGAAGCAATGGTGTTAAGATTGTAGACCGATCCACCAGTACTCTCAGCCAGGCAATGAACCCCATGCTCCTTCCTCGATTTATTTACAAGACCGCAGATTGCTCTACCTGTTGGATAATAAATACTGGTCATCCCTCCGGTACCAACGGTCACAAATTGCTGTTCTGCTGATGATGGGCTGGATGCGAGCGTGAGGGTGAATGTGCAACAAATGATTATTCTGGATATACATTTCATTCGTGTTCTCCTGTAGAATGAACAATTCTACAGCCTAGTATACTTTGGGCTGGTCTTACTTTCAGCAGTTTAATACCGTTTGAAATTATTTTCAGGGAATTAAAACAGGAAAAGGAAGAGTGTTTTTTTAGCTAAGGAAATGAAGGAGTGGACCGTTACTCGGACTGATGGATACTGATCTTTCCTTGCCTGCTCTGATAATTCTGTCCATATATTCACCAGCCATCTGGAATGCAACAGCAGGTGTGTTCTCAAGAGAAAGGTAAGAAGCAAAGGCTGACGAGTAGGTGCATCCGGTGCCATGAAGATTGGGGTTGTGAAGACGCTGGCGTGTTGAAGCAACAACAGGTTCGTCGGGCTGGACAAGAAAATCACTGATAGTGGCCTCTGATTCTTCGATATGGCCACCCTTGACAAGAATTCCTTTCATATACGGGTATTGCTTTAATATATCCCTGGCACCTGCAATGGCTTCTTTAGTCGTTGTTGTTGATCGATTTGATAAAAGCTGCAACTCCATTCTGTTTGGGGTGAGATAGCTTACATTTGGTAGAAGTTTTTTTCTAATAGTGGTCACTGTTTTGCCCGTAAAAAGCTGTTCTCCGGTGGTTGATGCCAGGACAGGATCATAAATCACCTCACCTGTAAATGGATCGAGCAATTGGGCAAGACAATGAATGATGGTATCATTTCCTGTCATTCCGATCTTAATATGCGTGACATTATGATCGTCAAAAACTGCCTTTACCTGTGCCTTAATATAATCAACGTTCAGAGGGTGTATTGCAAGAACACCTTTGGCATTTTGCACCGTAAGACAGGTGATGGCCGTTGCGCCATATACCCCAATTGTGGTCATGGTTTTCAGGTCAGCCTGTATTCCTGCACCGCCTGAAGGGTCAGAACCGGCAATACTGAGGAGAGTGCGTTGAAGAAGCAACCAGACCACCTTTAGTAAAGGATATTCTTATGTTCACAGAGTGTCATTCAGTCCCTTGCGAAATATAGTAAAATGCAATACTATTGCAAGGTTTCATCATGTAAATAATCAGAAAAACCCCTTGTGTCTCTTAGAAAATGCCACCAAAACCACCAGTTTACGACGAAAGTAAAGTAAAGACTCTCAGTTCGCTCGAGCATATTCGCAAACGTCCAGGGATGTATATTGGACGGCTTGGCTCAGGTAGTCATCCCGATGATGGTATTTACATCCTGCTCAAGGAGGTGATTGACAACTCGGTTGATGAATTTATTATGGGAGCCGGGCAAAGAGTCAATGTATCCATAACTGAAGAGGGAAGGGTGTTTGTTCGGGATTTTGGACGAGGCATCCCACTTGGGAAGGTTGTGGAGTGCGTTTCAAGAATTAATACCGGTGCCAAATATTCAACGGATGTTTTTCAGTTCTCCGTAGGGTTGAACGGTGTGGGTACCAAGGCAGTCAACGCCATGTCAGCTTTTTTTAAAGTGACTGCCTACAGGGAGGGCGAATATGCCTCTGCCACATTCTCCAGTGGCATACTCAGTGACCAGGAAAGTGGAAAAACCGATGAACCTAATGGCACTCTTATTGAATTTCTTCCGGACCATGAGCTGTTCCAGGATTTTCGTTTTGACCCTGAATTCGTCGATAAAAGGCTGTGGCGTTATGCATATCTCAATGCCGGACTTAAGATTTATCTCGATAAAACCTGTTATTTTTCAAAAAATGGTCTTCTTGATCTTCTCGATAAAGAGCTTGGCGGGCAGGGTATATATGATCCTATTTACTATCAGGATCAAACTCTGGAATTTGCCTTTTCCCATAGTGAAGGCTACAGCGATACCTATTACAGTTTTGTCAATGGGACCTATACCAGTGAGGGTGGAACCCATCTATCTGCTTTTAGAGAAGGCGTCCTGAAAGGGGTTAATGAATTTTCCAACAAGAAGTTCAGTGCCAATGATGTCCGGGAGGGAATAGTTGGAACTCTTTCTGTGAAAATCATTGAACCTGTGTTTGAATCCCAGACAAAAAATAAACTTGGCAATACCGATATCCGTGCCTGGATTGTAAATAAGGTTAAAGATGCCGTTTCCAGTGCCATGTACAAGGACTCCGAACTCGCCGACAGGATTCTCGAAAAGGTTCAGCGAAATCAGAAAATCCGAAAAGAACTCCAGAGCGTTCGTAAAGAGGCCAAAGCCAAGGCCAAGAAAGTTGCGCTTAAAATCCCACAATTAAAGGATTGCAAGCACCATCCGAAACGTAATGAACCTTCCGCGAAAGATCGTGAAAATATGATTTTTATTACAGAAGGGCAATCCGCTGCCGGGTCCATTGTCTCATCCCGTGACCCGCTGACCCAGGCCGTCTTTTCCTTAAAGGGAAAGCCCATGAACGTTTTTGGACAAAAACTTGCGCTCCTCTATAAGAATGAAGAGATGTATTCTCTCATGCGGGCCCTGAATATTGAGGAATCCATTACAGATTTGCGCTTTGATAAGGTTATACTTGCAACCGATGCTGATGTCGATGGATTGCATATCCGCAATCTGCTACTTACTTTTTTTCTTCATTATTTCGAGCCCCTGGTTAAGCTTGGACATGTGTATATCCTGGAAACACCAATTTTCAGGGTGCGGAACAAAGAGGAAACACATTACTGTTATTCCGAGAAAGAAAAAGATGAGTTTACCAGAACTCTTCAGGGCAAGGGGAAAGTAAAAAAAGCTGTTGAGACTACTCGCTTCAAAGGTCTTGGAGAGATATCACCTAAGGAATTTAAACAGTTTATTGGCCCCGATATTATTCTAAAACAGGTGGATATGGGGTCTGTGAGTGAAGTGTCAGAAGTACTTTCTTTCTATATGGGAAAAAACACTCCTGATCGAAAAACGTATATTATGGAAAACCTCCTCTAGGGTAACAAGTGGAATCTCAGCACGGTAAACTTCGGCAGCTTTTTGAATATAACTTTCTTGAGTACACCTCCTATGTAATTAAAGAGCGTGCTATTCCGGATATTAACGACGGCCTCAAACCTGTTCAGCGACGTATTCTCCAGACCCTCCACAATATGGATGATGGCCGTTTTCACAAGGTTGCAAACGTTGTTGGGGCCACCATGAAACTGCATCCCCATGGAGATCAATCTATCTTTGCAGCCCTCGTTAATCTGGCAAACAAGGGCTACCTTATTGATCGCCAGGGAAACTACGGGAATATTTTCACAGGAGATTCAGCCTCTGCCCCCCGTTATATTGAGTGCCGTTTATCGCCCCTTGCCCGTGAGATCATGTTCAATAAGGATCTTACAGAATATGTAGATTCTTACGATGGCAGGATGCGGGAACCTGTTACCCTGCCATGCAAAATTCCATTATTACTGCTCCAGGGTGCGGATGGTATTGCTGTTGGTATGGCCACAAAGATCATGCCCCATAATTTTTGTGAGTTACTCGAGGCTCAAAAAAAGATTCTTCAGGGAGAGGACGTAAGGCTCTATCCTGACTTCCCTCAGGGCGGGTTGGTTGATGTTTCCCAGTATAATAATGGGAATGGAAAAATTCGCTGTCGTGCCAGGATGGAAGAGCTCAATGAAAAAACCATCGTTATTAGAGAAATACCGTTCACGACTACAACCGAATCTTTAATTGATTCCGTAGAAAAAGCTGCCAAATCCGGTAAAATCAAAATTGTTTCCATTAGTGACTATACCGCAGAAAATGTGGAAATAGAGATAAAACTTGCCCGTGGCATATATGCCAAGGATACTATCAAGGCACTGTATGCCTTTACTGATTGTGAAGTGCCGATCAGTCCCAATCTTACCCTGGTTCAGAACGGTGTCCCTCGAACGGCCACGGTGGAAGAGGTGCTGCGTTATAATACCGCTAAACTTCTCGATGATCTGAGACGTGAGTTGGAAATCGACAAAAATCGTCTGGAAGATCGGCTGCATGCACGACTTCTCGAACAGATTTTCATTGAAGAGCGTATCTACAAGACCATTGAAGAGAAAACGAGTTACAAGGCTGTGATTGCAGGAGTGGATGAAGCTCTGGCACCATTTGTTTCAGAGCTGAAACGTCCTGTGGTTACAGAGGATATAGAAAGACTGCTTGAAATTCGTATTAAGCGAATATCGCGCTATGATATCAATAAGCAGAAAAAGGAAATCAAATCCATCCGTGGAGATATCAAAACAATCGTTAAACATCTTAAGGATATGGTGCTCTTTACTACCAATTATATCAGTAAAATTTTAACAAAATATGGTGAATCATATCCTCGTTTGACAGAATTGACAGAATTTACCGAGGTGAGTGTGCGAAGAGTCGCCCTGTCTAATCTCACCGTCTGTTATGACAGGAAAGATGGTTTTCTAGGACACCAGATAAAAGTAAGCAGTGGAGAACCGGAATTCTCCATTCCATGTTCAGAGTATGATAGATTACTGCTTATCTATGAAACCGGAATGTATAAGGTTGTCCAGGTGACGGATAAACTCTTTGTCGGTCACGATATCCGCTGGATAGGAAAGATTCAAAAGGGACTCGTCTTTAATATGGTGTATAAGGAAGGGCAGGAAAATCTTTGTTACGTTAAGCGATTTACCACCCCGAAATTTATACTTGATAAAGAATACAGACTTTTTGATGAACATAAACAGTCTAAAATTCTACTGCTTTCCCTCGGAGAAGAGAAGAGCGCTCGTGCCAGTCTGGTTCCGTCCCCTCGCGCTAAATCAAATGTCGTTGAAATTGTATTTGATGAATATCTCTTAAAAGGCCCGTCTGCCAAGGGCAAGCGTGTTTCACCAAGGAGTGTCCGTCGTGTGATTGACACTACGGGTAAAACACCCCAGCCTAAAAAGATCAATTTGGCCCTTCCTGGTATGGAAAATACAGATCCAGGGCAGGGTGAAGAAGAGTGACAATCTTGGGCTGTGTTGATAGGCTAAACGCTTTCGATCAGGATTAGCTGCAAAATGCACTCCCCTGATTTAAGAATCTCTCCATTGTAAGATTTATTGTTAGGGAATAGAAGTCAGATTTGAACTTAATGATGATTAAACTGCAAGATAGCTGAACCATCAAAAAAAACTATGACGGAAGATGAGGACTCTGATACTGTAATAGTAAGTGCTTCGGACACTGCCGTGAGTGAGGCTGCAGCTGCGTGCCTTGCGCCAAAGCCTTTCAGCATTTTTGTGTTCTCGCTGGCTGGCGGATTGAGGTAGGTACCAGCTTTTTCAACCACCCCCGAATTGTCTATAATAAACGCCCCATCAAGCGCTGCAAATTCACGTATCGTTTCAAAAAAATCATTATCATGAATGTTACGGTTTCTTTTCGGATGACCTTTGCAAGGATTGAGTACAAGTTGAGTCAGGTATTTATCGTATTTTTTATAATCTCCAAGGACAAAGATCGTACCTATTTTCTTACCTTCACGGCCTTGGCCTGCAAGGCGTAATGCAATGTCGAGTAAACGAATAAATTCCTTAGAACGTAGAATTTTTTTAGGAATTTTCTCGTACGTATGCTTCTGAAACCATTTGTTATCTCGTAATAAATTAGTTATCAGCAAGTTGTCTAGTCGAAGAGAACCTACCAAGCCAGTAATGCAGAGTACCGTTTCATCGTGTTCGACCAGATTGTGCAAAACCGCAATGAGTAAACCAAGTTGGAATTGGTCTGATCGTGAAAGGTTTTGACCGGGAAGGGAAAGGACAGAGCAATGAGGCAGAAACTCCTCCCGGATTTTCGCCTCATCTTTGGTGAGTAATATTATCGACACCTGCTCCTTGTTTTCTAAGATGTAGCGTTGGTCCAAAACCGACTCAGCAAAAACTAGAATCTTAGTAATGCGTAGCTGGCGAGCAAGACCGAAGCAATGATTGACTAAAAGTTTTGATTCGCGGTTTTCCGATGGTCGTACTTTGGTTCGGTCGTTGCCTTTAGTTGTCATTTCTTATAATTTATTTGTGTAAATTGTTCTCTGAGCAATACGACGTTCAGATCGCATTTTCTCAAGAAACGCCTGAAAAAGAGGAGTCTCTTTTTCAGGTTCTATTACTTTCTCTTCTTTTTAGAACAGAGGTGGGGGAATCTTGCTACAAAAAAGTGGACAGGCAATTACTCCGCTTTTTTATTATCCAATAATAAAATCTTAAAAGTGGCCGATAATTGTGTCAGTTGCCTGAATGGAGTATATAAGTATTAACGCTATTAAGCGCAGGTGACTATCATCTTTTACAAAAGCTAATTTTCTTTGTAAATCTTCGTTTCGTTGATGTTCCGGCCATAGAATCTGAGACAGGTGGCTTGAAGACATTATGGCTGCAGGGGCGATTTCGAGTACAAATACTCGGGCTACCTGATAGCTATATCTGTTATGAGTGGTTACAATTCTTGAATGTTTTTGTAAAATACAAAAAATAAGTATGTCTATTGTAGGAAGCTACTAATGACTAATGAAGTCTGAGTTCATGATCGAATCCGTAACCAAAATCCTCACTACCTGGAATGATACTTAATGCTTTCTTCCGCGCAACCAAACACTCATAAGGGCCGTTATAAAAGTCTTCTCGATATTGTGTCAACCGATGATATTATCTGCATTCTAATCGTTGCAGATCCGGATGCTATTGCCAGTGCCCTTGCTTTAAAAAGATTGTTTTGGAGAAAGGTGCAGAAGACTCTTATCTGTAGAGTTAATGCCATAAAACGTTCGGATAATCTTGCGATGCTCAGGGACCTGCGGATTGACGTTCCTTATATTACCAAGGTGGACACTAGTAATGTGACGAAATGGGCCATAGTTGATTCACAGCCGCATCATCATAAATCTTTAAATAATACCAATTTTAGCATTGTTATCGACCATCATTCCCCCGATCCCTCATTGGACGTTCCTTTCAAAGATATACGTGAAGAATATGGTGCTGTTTCGTCTATTATGACGGAATACCTTAAGACCGCTGGTGTTACCCCTTCAACAAAACTCGCTACTGCACTGTTTTACGGCATCAAGACAGACACAGACAACTTCACCAGAACCTCGACCAGCGCTGATGTCAGGGCTTTTCGGTATCTCTATCCTCATGCCAATATCAATATTATTAAGAAAATAGAATCATCTGAAATTAATAAGAAAAATCTGGTCGCATTCCGAAAGGCATTTGAGGAGCTGCAATTTATAGGTGATACTGCCTATATTCATATGGGAGTTGTAAAAGATGCTGATGTCTTGGTGATTCTCGCCGATTTTTTTCTGAAGATGGCTGAGGCTACCTGGTGTATCGTTTCCGGAATATATGGCAAAAAATTAATTATAATTTTGAGAAATGTTGGTTTCCGGCGTGACGCTGGTAAGGTTGCCATGCGACTGTTTGGCGAGGTGGGCTCAGCCGGCGGTCATAAGAGTGCTGCGAGGGTGGAGATACCAGTCGCAACTCTTGTAGGTGAGACAGAAGAGTTATCAGTATTGAGAGAGTATGTTGCCGATAAAATCAGAAAACGATAAGTCATACTGCCAATAATTCTTTTTATGATTTTGTGTTCCCTCGGTCTTTCAATTCCAGATACGACCACTTTTAACAAATCAAAAAAAACTCAACCATAATGACCTTAGATTTTAAGGGCTGAATGACAGCAAGGCTTTGTGGCAACACATTTGATACTCCTTTCTTGACAGTCAGATATAAAGTTGGCACAATATAATATTGTGTAATATTATATTGTCAAATAATTGATCGCTTTTTTACTTCTTCCAGGTTTCTATGTCCCTTATTGCTGTTGCATTTCTAACAGGCACTCTTTATATCGGTCCTCTTTGTCTTCCAGAATGGTTTGTCTGGGAAGAATCTCTTGCCAGTGCAATCCTGCCCTTTACGTATGTTTATGCCAAAGGCCTGTTTTCAATAGCGTGTCTTTTTGGCGCCTCCATATATCATCACAAAAAGCAAATACAGAAAAGAAGAATATTTAAGGTGCCTCAAGTTGGAGAAAAGGGACGTCTACGATTGCCAAACCAGAGGGAGACGTCTGATCGTTTTGGCATGTCTGTCCTTTTATGTGTTTTGGTTCTAGTATTTATTGTCGCTGGTTATAGTCGGGCTTTTGGCGGTGTTAAAATGGTTGCCATCGACAGAGATATTGTTAATGTACGCAGTGGGCCAGCAATCAGTTATAAGACATTATGGCAGTTTGGAAAAGGATATCCGCTCAAGGTTGTTGGTAGTAGGAAAGAATGGTATAAAGTTCAGGATTTTGAAGGAGACTCTGGTTGGATCTATAAACCTCTCGTTTCACGTACTCCACATGTTGTGGTAAAGAACAAACTTGTAAATATCCGCTCCAGGCCGGGAACCAGACATGCTGTCATTGCAAGAGCACAGAGAGGAGTGGTGTTCCAGACCATTGCTTCCGTGAAAGGATGGGTTAAAGTGCGTCATGCAGGAGGGCTTGTCGGCTGGGTTGCAAGAAGACTTGTCTGGGGATGGTAAGATTACTGCTATCAAATCCCTTGCTGGCAAACATCTATTCACCATCTGCACCATTACTTTATGTGAGGCGTGAAAAGATAGATCTCCAACAATGAGAAAGGAAACATGTACTGCTTTTTTTATCTACCAGCAGTTTTCCTGTTGTTTGCTCTTCCACGCGCCCTCCCCCAAAAACAACATTCCCGGTAACGTTAAGGTTTAAATCCAACCATTATCTTTCCTGATCGCCATTGAAATTCAGCTTTGCAATCCAGAGTTTTTTTCGCGTCGATTATATGGGACGTCAGAAACTCATCCCTGGGGCTCTGCGTCCGCCGTCCAGGCCACAGATGCCCATATAATCAACACAAAACAATTCCTCCTCAGGTGGTAGGCTGAGGAATAATGGTAATCAGGTTATCTTTTCTCTTTGATAGCCTAATATGACTGGCCAAAGGGCAAAATCACAGTTTTTTCTTAAGCCCCCCCAACTGCTCCTTTAACCATATGCAGTACATGTTCTTAATCAGTTTCAAAGGAACTGATTTACCGTATCACACTTCTCTATTCATCTGCTCAACAAATCCCAATCCTTCCTGCCAGGTCAATGGAAATTCCGAAAGACAACAGCCTTGGCTCCATGCAAGAATTGTCGTTCAGTCCAGCACAGAACAAGTTGATAATCACTTAGAAGTTCATAGTGTCATTCGTATCTTTTAAATCCTTAGTAAACTCCTATTCAAATCATTTTATTTGTGATTGAATTAGTAAAATTTCATTTTTATGACGATAAATGAAAATTGAAAAAATATTGAGCAGTCAGTTTTTGACCTTAGATAGGTTCTTCTGTGAAAAACAAAAAGGATAGCGACGATTTGAATCAGGAAGGTATTAACCAGGTTTTAGCGAGAAGACTTACCGAATCTCAGCGTATTGCACACATTGGTAGTTGGGAGCACAACCTCGAAACCAATGAGACATTCTTTTCCGAGGAATTTTTCCGCTTGTGTGGCCTCGATTCAGAGAAAGATAGTGCAGATTTTGAGCTTTTTTTTAGCATTCTGCATTCAGAGGACCAACCGCTATTAAAAAAAACCATCGCAGAAACATTACAATCACACAAACCCTTCAATATCGATTATCGAATCATACTCAAGGATGGGAGTATCAGATACATCCGTTCCCTTGGGGAAATCATCCCCGATAGCGCCGGCAACCTTGTGATTTTGTCTGGAACAAGCCAGGACATAACCGACCGCAAGAAAGCTGAAGAAACGATGAAAAGAACGGAAAGCCTCTATCGAAGCTTCATAGATTCAATGAAAGACGTGGCATTTCTAAAGGACGATAAGCTTCGGTATTTGATTGCTAACAGGGCAACCTGTGATTTTCTGGGCCTACCCGTGGAGGAGGTGTTGGGGAAAACAGATTTTGATTTAATGCACGAAGATGCAGCAAACGCGTGCAGAAAAACGGATATAAAGGCTCTCACTTCCTCGAATGGTATTTTCGTAGATGAAGAATCATTTGGTGACACTATTTTTGAGACTCGAAAATTTCAAATTAGGTTGGCGGACAATGTCTTTGGTGTTGGTGCTTATATCACAGATGTTACCGCACGCAAGCGGTCTGAGGAGAAGCTGCAGGAGAGCGAGGAGTACACCCGCAATATTCTCGATACCGTTGACGTGGGGCTTATCGTTGTTGATCGCGACTACCGCATCATAACCGCCAATAACGCGTATCGTACTCAGATTGGCCAACAATTTGACGACAAGATAATTGGAAAACATTGCTATGAACTATCGCACCTGTCACGGCGACCATGTTTTGAGGCAGGCGAAGAGTGTGCTGTTCGGGGAGTGTTTGAGGACGGGGTATTACATACAACTGTTCACAAACATATCAACAGGGACGGTAAAATACAATATATGGAAACCAAAGCTTTTCCTAACAAAGACAAAGCTGGCAATGTGACTTCAGCAATAGCAGTGATCCATAACATCACCGAAAGGCATCTTCTTGAAGCCGAACAACTCAGGACACAGAAACTTGAAGCTATTGGAACACTTGCCGGCGGGATCGCACACGACTTCAACAATCTACTTCAAGGCGTATTCGGCTATATCTCTATGGCTAAGATAAAGTCGAGTCAACCAGAAGAGGTTATACGGAATCTGGAGCAGGCCGAAAAGGCCTTGTCACTATCTGTGAATCTGACTACCCAGCTGCTAACTTTTGCCAAAGGAGGTAATCCTGTAAAAAAGAAGATTTATCTACAACCTGTGATCGAAAACGCTACAAAGTTTGCTTTGAGCGGGTCTCGATGTGATTACCTGTTGCATCTCGACCCAAACCTTTGGCAGGCAGAAGTAGATGAAGGACAGATAGCTCAAGTAATTCAGAATATCGTCCTTAACGCTAGTGAGGCGATGCCCGAAGGAGGTGTCGTCGATATTTTGTCCGAGAATATTACTCTTTTGCATGAAGGTCGGCATGTTAGGATTATCATTAAAGATAGTGGAATCGGGATTCCTGAGGCCTATCGCTCGAAAGTTTTCGATCCCTACTTCACTACGAAGCAAAAAGGGAGTGGTCTTGGCCTTGCCACCTCATATTCGATTGTGAAAAACCATGGAGGTTCGATTAAGGTAGAAGCTTCACAGAATAATGGTACTTCCTTTATCATCACCCTTCCTGCATGTGAGTCTGAAATTCTGAAAGAAAAGACAATCGAATCCGCCATCGACATGCAGAAGCAGAACGGTCGTATTCTTTTAATGGATGACGACACCATGATAAGGGATGTGGCACTGAGTATGATAGAGTTATTGGGACATAACCTTGAATTGGCGAGCCATGGAGAAGAGGCTATTGAAAAATACCAGGTGGCGTTTCTTTCAGAGAATCCCTTTGATTTTGTCATCCTCGATCTTACTGTTAAAGGTGGCATGGGGGGGCAAGAGACCATGCTAAAGCTTCAGGAGATTGACCCAAATGTGAGGGCTGTTGTTTCAAGTGGATATTCCGATGATCCAGTAGTTTCCGGGTTTCCTGATTATGGTTTCCAGGGAATGTTGAATAAACCTTACACTATCAAAGAATTGAAGGAGTGTCTGAGTGAGATGATAAACTGAGGCAGTTCCTATTTTCCCACTGCAATACTATTTGTGGTTCCAGATGTTAAATGATGCCTAGGGTATTGAAATACTAACATACCTTTCGTACAGTTCTTGTAAATCTTTAAAAAGACATGATAATGGAATACCCTGCTAAATTTCTTAAACGAACAGAAAGGACACCTACTGCTGTAAGTTACCGCTTCACCAGGCATAAGGGGTTTAGCTTTACAGCCGGTCAATACATGCTTGTAAATTTAGGTGATAAACTGGTTCATCCATTATCACTAAGCAACTGCCCAGAAGAATCTAACTTCATTGAATTCACCAAGCGAATGACCAGCAGTCCATACTGCAGTCGTCTGGAATCCCTTGAAAAAGGTGAGACTATCAACATAAAGGGACCTTTAGGGGATTTTTGCCTCGCTGAGTCACACGAGACTCTTGTCATGGTAGCTGGAGGCATTGGTATCACACCGATCAGGAGTATTCTTACAAGTCTTGAGAAAAAAAAAGAAAACACCGGCAAGGTTATCTTACTCTACGGGAATTTGAATAGAGAGGATATAGCTTTCAAGGATGAATTGGAAACTCTAAAGATTCCCAACTATCATCTGGTTCATGTTTTATCTGACCCAACAGGCATGGAAAACGTTTATCACGGTTTTATAAGCGCAGATATAATTTCAAAAGAGGTCCCTGACTGCAGTAACGCCCACTATATGGTCTCAGGTCCACCTGTCATGGTTGAGGCGATAAAAAAAGCCTTAGCCTCGATTGATGTCTTAGGAGACCACATCCGTACCGATATGTTTCTCGGATATAAGTGATAGGTTACACAATACTTTATTTGCCTACTCTATTAGCTGATCCAAAACAGCGCGATTGTCCCAAACGCAGTCTTGGTCGAGATTCTTTTTGTTACCGAAAGCTTAGTGCTGCAAATCCTACTTGTCCCTCAATGTTGCCTTTAGGCAAGAATAAACCAATCCGGACCAGATTGAATAGTTGCTTCTGCAAATTTCTGACTGCTTTGGCCTGATTGTAGCAAGCGCTATATGACGTGTTTTTCGCATACTTTACGATTCAACTCACAAAGGCGTAACTCCAAAGAAGCTGCATTGGAATTAACTTATGTCGTGCCTTTTTTGCTTGAAGATGAGTTAATAGCAAAAGGCGGAAAGTACCACAAAGTTTAAAATTGGAACTCTTTGGCAGTTATTGATGGTTTGATTGTAACAGGCTAGAACCCTGGTTCGTCAACTGCTGTTGCCGAAGCTTTGCTCAAAGCGCTTAATTAGTTTCAAGGTCCCTGCCTTCAATATGATGTTATGAATTTTAATGGAACGCTCATGCTGATATAGAGGGAAAAATCAGTACCGAAAAGAGTGGGACAAAAGAGATGTAATGAAATTCACATTAGTAAAGCTGACGATTTGACTGGTGGCATGCATCTTTTTGAAAAATAAATTTAACAGGAGGAATCATGGATATAAATAGCTTGATAATATTTCTAGCGATTGGCGCATTAGCCGGGTGGTTTGCTGGCAAAATAATTAAAGGGAGAGGATTTGGAGCCATAGGCAATATTATTGTTGGCGTTGTTGGAGCTGTTTTGGGCGGTTATGTGTTCAGCTTTCTGGGTGTAACAGCGGGAGGGTTAATAGGCTCTATAATTACAGCCACCGTTGGTGCCATCATTTTGTTGTTTGTAATCAGTATAGCTAAGAAGGTCTAATTTATATGGGACGCCATAAACCCATCCCTTGAGGCACATCTGATCAACACGAAACAACTCCTCCTAAGCCGGTAGGCTGAGGAGGAGTGGCAATCAAAAAAGACTTTTATGGTGCCAAACTCTGCAATTTCACGCGACCAACACCTTTTCTTTCAACTATCACAGTTGCCAGTTCCCCGGCAGGAAGTCTCAGGTATGCGGCTGTCTTATACATATTAGGGTTGTCGATGTGCGATTTTTCATTACCGATTCTGACAATGACATCGTTGAGTTGAAAGCCGAGCTTATTTTTTGCTGCCCCTTCTTGATCGAGCCAACTGATCAGACAGAGAGGCTTTCCTTCCTGTTCTTCTGCCAATATATAACGGCTGCATCTGAAGCCCCACTGATATTTCTTTGTATTGTGAAAAGGGTAGCCGTTTTTGTCATAAATATATCCACCGAAGACAAATTCATATGGAATATTGTATAATTCCCTGTCATTTTGACTAAAGTGCCACTCCATTTTGGTGTTAAATCGGAGAACCTTAGACATGGTTAAAATATCTAGCCGCCACTTCCTCTGTTCCTTTATAAAATAATAAGGACTACAGGAACGCTGTTCCAGGGGGTGGATGATGAGTGCCCGTGTCCCGTCATCGGAGTAGACCACTTTTCCGTCATTGCATTGTGAGATAAATCGGTATTCATTATCCATATTAATATCTGTGACAGTCCGTTTCTGGAAGAATTTTCGCGTCGCCTCTGAAAAGATATCGAGATTTGGATTTTTGTTATGGGTCCTGAGACCCATCAGGTGCTTGGCAAGGATATCTTCAGGGGTGTCATCTTCTTCTACAGTAATATTATCTCCCTGTTTGGCCGTCCTATCCATCTGGCCAATGAGCGCATCGCTTCTTGACCCTCCACCCAGACTTTTAGTTTCCATTGGTTCAAGGTACTCTTTGCCCTGCTCTGCCTCCATGGCCCGGTCTTTGATGAGTTCCATCAGCATATACACCCCGTCGGAAATGTTCGAGTCACGAAAGTAAGGGACCATACCCTTACGTTCAATGTAGGAGATAAAGGCATCGGTGTAGATGGGCTCGAGAGCCATTGACACGCCCATTCGCACCTCATCGAGTTGAGAGTTGATCACAAGGAGCAGGGCTCTGCCGCTTGTTGAGCGACTCTCATACTGGAAGTCTTCGTAAGCCTCGTTGGTAAAGGAGGTGATATCCTGCTCGCTCCTGGTTGTCATCACTCGGAAATCGATATCAAAGGTTTTGAGCAGGTAGCTGTTATATTCCCGATAGTGATCCATGACATCCGGAGAAAAATTTATTATTCCTGCATTGTCAACAATGAGAGTGTCTGTTTGGGTAGAACTCTTATCATCTCCAATACAGCCGGCAATTGTCAGCACGGCAAAGAGTATTGCTATATACATGCTCATTCTCTTCAATGGCTCTGCTCCTCGTTGTGGATATCTTTCTGGAAAGATGTATATTATTCTTAGAACAACAAACAGAATCTGATGATTGTCAGTCATTTTTTACAGCATCTAAGATTGCTAGTAGAGGGCTGCAAATAGTTTCACTTCACATGATTTCATGGTACACTTGCTCGTATTGTACGTTTCTGGGATTGGACACTTACTAGAGTTATCTCTTTTTTTGGGTTCTTCCTGTTGCGTTAGGGGCTTCGTTCAACAAAATGATGGATGAGGGGTCAGCCCCAATTTTATGGATCTAACAAAAAAATAAAGTTCATTATATATGCCATTTAAAATTGTTCACAATAAACAAAGTGCTTATCTGACAGTTCAAGTAGAAGGGGTCTTTAATCAAGAAGAATTTGTAAAAATACTAGACGCTATTGTCAAATCAAATGAGTACCCTGAAAATATTAATGCTATTTATGATCTCTCAAACATGTTTTTTGAAAAGATTTCATCTGACTTTCTTTATACATTATCTTTATTAGCCGAAAAATACAGTAAGCAACGATCTGGAGCTAAAACAGCATTAGTATGCCCCGCAGACCTACAATTTGGCGCGGCGCGAGAATGGGATGCATATACAGACCACATTCCAGTGGACAAAACTGTAGTTCGTACAATGGAGGAAGCTATAAAATGGGTGAAAAATGCTGATTGAACATCACCTGGTGATACCTTCTTTCAGTCAAAAAAATACGCTTCTTACCCCGTTGTTCTGCAACACCTGTATTCACAGCTAAAAATACAATTTATTTAAAATTAATGCTTATCCATGATAATGTCCCCTGTAATGCTTGATATTACAAAAGTATTAGTTAAGAACAATTAAGTTCGCCGAACCAGGCAGTGAATTTGACGCAGATAACGTGAAAGTCGCTCCCCAATCTGCTAAGGATTATCATGTGGTTACACGCTTCCTGTTCCCTTGAATTCAACATTCCTGTTCCAACTCCGTTCCTGCTTATGCTGCGCCCCCGGAGCGGAAGGCAGCAATGGGTCGCACGCGAACAGTATGTTTTATCACCAAGCGTTTCGGTAGTTGAGTTTACCGATTCATTCGGTAACCTGTGTCAGCGACTGGTTGCGCCGGCCGGATATTTTTCCGTTCATACCTCCGTTGAGATTGAAACAGCGGATGTATCCGACATGGGCCCTGGAGCCAATTTTGTTGAAGTACAACAGTTGCCCGATGAGACGCTACCATTCCTTTACCCAAGCCGATATTGTGAATCGGATCGTTTTAACGAAATGGCTGCATCTCTCGTGGCAGGCCAGGCTGCTGGCTACGATCAATGCACTGCAATTGTAGACTATATCCGCAACACGGTAACGTACACACCCGGTGAAGGACAGCAGATCATAAGTGCCTCCGAGCTAAACGAGTTAGGACACGGAGTTTGCCGGGATATGGCACATCTAGGCATTGCTTGCTGCCGAGCGCTATCGATACCGGCTCGAATGGTCGTGGGGTATCTTGAGTCACTCGAACCGATGGATCTTCATGCTTGGTTTGAAGCTTATGTCGGAAATCGATGGTACACATTTGATCCAACACAAGTCGGTCTGCAAGGTGGACGTGTCGCGATCGCTTTTGGACGAGATGCGGCCGATGTGGCTATATATACTCAATTCGGTGACCCCGTAAACCAGCTAAATATGCAAGTCAATGTCGAACGAATGGCCGAACCTCCTTTCTAAGACAGGACTTAGTAAAGATTTGAGTCTGCCTGCGACTGGAGTTTTAATCAAGTCAGTCATGCTCATCAGCATTCACAAATAAAAGTTCAGTACTGAAAATCCCGATTTCTATTGTTCTAATAACTAGATTTTAAACAGATAACATGTCAAACAATTTAAAGAAAATAGGGTGTAATAAATCAGTACTGGCATCAATTGACTCAGGGATCCTTGAGCAATTTGATTTAGCACGAGTAGTAGCGGTACACAAAGAAAGCTATACTATAAACAATGGCGAGATCGATGTTTTAGCTGAATTGGTTGGTAAATTGATTTTCAATGCTTCATCGCCTGCTGATTATCCAGCAGTGGGAGATTGGGTTTTGGTGAATTTTTATGATGAAAAGACATTCGCTATAATTCACGAAATTGTATCTCGTAAATCTTTACTGAAAAGAAAAACTCCTGGGAAAAAAGTTGAGTTTCAGCTGATCGCTGCCAATATAGATGTGGCATTCATTGTTCAATCTTTAAATGAGAATTTCAACCTGCGTCGTCTTGAACGCTATCTTGTCGTTGTCAATGAAAGTAATATCCAACCAATTGTATTGCTGAGTAAAAGTGATTTACTGGCTCCTGAAGATATCACAAACAGAATCAACGATATTCAGAAAGTTATGCCGGACTTACAAGTAATTCCCTTTAGCAACGAAAATGAATCTGGTTTGGACTCTGTGAGAAAAAATATGCAACCGGGACTAACATACTGCTTATTGGGATCATCTGGTGTTGGAAAAACAACATTAATCAATAATCTCATCGGGAAATCAATTTATAGAACTGAGGCTGTGAGCAAAAAAGAAAGTAAAGGAAGGCACGTCACAACGCATAGGCAGCTCACTCAATTGGATTGTGGAGCCATGGTCGTAGACACACCAGGTATGCGTGAACTTGGTTTTTTTTCAGTTGATACTGGAATTGAAGAGACATTTTCTGAAATAATGGCTCTTGCTGAAAAATGTCGATACAACGATTGTACACATATCAAAGAAAAAGGGTGTGCAGTGTTGGATGCAGTCGATAAGGGCCTATTGTCTCAGGATCGTTATCATAATTATATGAAAATGTCCAAAGAGTCCACTTACAATGAAATGTCATATCTGGAGAAAAGAAAAAAGGATAAACAATTCGGAAAACACTGCAAGACTGTAATGAATTACCGAAAAAATCTTCGATAATAAAAAAAGGCAGAACCCGTTAAATTCCGTGATCTGCCTTTTTTTAATTGTCGGAGATTTTGAGAGGTTATTCTGTGTTATTTAAACTTCAGTTCAAGGGTTTTCGTATGGAAAAGGTGGTTGATCTGAGAGTTGTCGAATACAGCGATACCAAAGGGGTAACTTTTTGATTTGTCGGTGAACTGGACATCCTGGGTATCGGCGTTTTCACCTTCAGTTCTTAATGCACGCACCACCTCGAGGGTCCATACACCGTCTTTATATTCATTTCGAGAGAGAATGTCTGCTCGGCCGCCCATCATAGGTGCAATGCTGATTCCCGGAACAACATCTCCGGCCTTGAAGTTGTCAACAAACGGTACTTTTTTACTCGGAATCACATAATACATTTCATCCGCAGTTGGATTAAGATTCATAAATGCCGGTCCTGATTTGTCGGCATTATCATTATCCTTGTAACCGCCTTTTCCTGTGTCACCTTTTCTTCCCCATCCTTTATTACTTTTGGGGTCAGTATTGTTATCCATGTATTGATCATCAAACATTCCCATTGGTGAAGAGCGTACAAATTTAGCATGCCACATATCTATGGTCTCCTCTGGAGATGCAGTATATTTTCGTCCTGCAGAAGTATCCCCAGGCTCATCCAGATGGCAGGAAATCATACAGCCTTCCTCTGCAAAGCCCTTGGTGCTGATATTCCAGAACATTGCAAATTTATCTTCATAATAGGTATTGTCATGACCGGTGCTATCCTTGTTAGCCATCTTTTTCCAGGAACCGTCACTCTGTTTGACCCATGGGAAGCGTTCAAGGCTCTTGGTTGGATCAGTATATGTTATAAGGAAGTATATATTGGTGTCATCATAAAGTGATTTAATAATAACGTTTGTTTTGTCCATACCTTTGTAACCATTGCTGGGTTCATACGGTGTCTCATCAACAGTTACGGTAATTGAATCGGCACCGTCCCAGGCTTTATCGGCTCGCCCATCAAGAGTAATAGGTGAACTTGCTCTGCTACTCACAAGGGTCTGATCAGCGGCAATAGCTGTGGTACTGAAGCCAAGAATAGCTGCTACAGTCATAATTTCCAATGTTTTCATTTGCATACCTCCATATTCTGATTATGCACCTTACGGAAACCCTTTTAAAAATCTGCATTACCCGCATCTTTCGTCAAAAAGTCTCTATTAAAATTCATACCGATTCAGTTGCCACCTTTTGGCGGTGGTGTTTTCAAAACCAGGCATAAGGGCTGATTGCTACATTGTAGGACTTTGTGGGAGGTGTTTCCAGATAATGGTTGTTCACAAATGGTGGATTTTTGTGAAGTATACTTCACAGAACGATGGAAGGTGTCTAATATGTTATAATATTTTTGTGGAAAGGAGTTGAAGATAATCAACCATCTTTGCACCAAGGGGGGTTAGTTTATAGGTTTTCCCTTGATCGTGACAGATGAGGTCATTGTTTTTCAGGCTTTTGAGGTGAAAATTAACTTTTGTATGGTCACTGATTTGAAGATATCGGGTAATATCCATGAAACGCATAGCTCCTTTAACTGAAAGAACCCTCAGAATCTGTCGTCGAATCTGATTTGAGAGGCATGAAAGGGTCTCATCCATGTCCTGATCCGATAGTTTCTTGCCAAACTTCAAAATTTCCAGATTCCTTTTTACGGCAACCAGCAGCTCGGCACGTTTGAATGGCTTACTCAGGTAATCATCGGCCCCAATTTTCATTGCTGCAACTGCATTTTCAACCGTTGAAAATGCAGTGATCATAATGGTCTTTATGTTTGGGTAATCTTTTTTTACGAGTGGTAGAAATGCCATTCCTCCCATTCCGGGCATCATGTTGTCTACAATTATTAAACGGGGAGCGTTTCGTTTTATTTGCTGTAATGCTGTCTCAGCATTTTCACAGCCCATTACGGAGAACCCACTCTCTTCAAGAATCTCCATTATGCTTTCTCGTAAATCCAGGTCATCGTCAATGACCATGATCGTTTCAGTGTTCATCGGTTATCACCGGGAAAGATACACGCACAATTACGCCATTGTTCTGATCGCTAACAAACGAAATTTTTCCTCCATGCTGTTTTATAATATTGTACGACACAGATAGTCCAAGACCGGTCCCCTTGCCAACATCTTTTGTTGTGAAGAATGGATCAAATATCATGGGGGCGTCTTCTTTGTTAATGCCATAGCCGGTGTCAGTGATAACTATCACAACATTTTCATTATCCTGAAACGTCGTAAGCGTAATGGAGTCAGTTTCAGTGCAGGCATCAATACTGTTCATTAATAAATTTATAAATACTTCTTCCAGTTTCCAGGGTATTCCCATTATCTTTGGAGCATCATGTAGATCGAAAGTTATGATCGAACTGAGCTTATGGTTTTTTAATAAAACTTTGGTACTTTTTATGATTCGGTTTACATCTACAGGTTTGAGGTCTGTCTGTTTGTCTCTTGAAAAATGTAACAATTCCTTTGCGATGCGGGAGGCCCGAGTGGCATTACGTTCAATGGTGGCAATCTTTTTGTTAACCCGCTCATCATCACCAATTAAATCCTTAAGCATTTCCACATTCAAGGAAACGTTAGTCAGGGGATTGTTTATTTCATGGGCAATGCCTGCTGCTAAAATACCCATGGACGTGAGTTTTTCAGATTGTGAAAACCTTAAGAGGTGCTCATTTATAAGTTCGCGCTGTTCGAGGCTGAAAACTGATAACCCTCTAATGGTAAACGTCATGATAAGAAATGCACTTATTCCCCTGAACACAATTATTTTCACCTCAAAAAAAGGTACAATAAAAGTTGAGGGAATAATGCCTGTTAACACTGCATAGCAAATCATAAAACTGCCTGCATAAATGAAATTACCAGCAACCTTTTTTGAAAATGCCTTAACGGTTCTTGAATAAATAATAAGTCCGACTCCAGCCAGTAAACCGCCAGGGAAAGCTACAAGAAGGCGAGTATTTATGTCTTTTGCGGTGCCAATGTCCAGATAGGCGGCAAACATGATTAATGCCATTGCCAGGATTCCGACCAGTATTTTAATAGTACTGGGAATCGTCTCCAGGGAATTGTCACCATAAATAGTTATAATGTTTAAAAACAAACCGAAATAGAAGAGAAACAGAAAAGAAAGAGAGACGACGGCCAGACGAAAATAAGAAAACAGCGAAGTCTGAATATGTGGATGTAAGTGCTCGAACAGTTCAAGCCACTCGTGAAAGCCATGAGTAAGACCAAAAGCTGCCAGTAACCAGATTATTTTTGCTATACCAAGTTCACTGAGGCGAATATCCCTGGAAAGAATGGATACTCCAAGAGTAAAAAACGCCAAGCCGTATAGAAGGTAAAGTACAAAGTTCAGGCCCACTCAGACACCGTCTGTTTTTGAGATCCCACGATATAGCACCCACATGATATAAATTTACCACAAACAGGCAAGGAAAATATAAAGAATTCACTGGAAAACAAAAACACAAAACAGTGCACTCTGAATAATTGCCTTCACAGTTGCTATGGATTGTTCAATAGTAAATCAGGGATAACTCACATTCTTTGGTGTAAAAAACTGTTATTGTTAGAGGAAAACGGGGAGGTAGCGGGGTAATACTTACAACACTATTGCTCTTTCAATTAACATTGAGGTGTCTACGCCCAAAGGAAAAAAGCAACTTTCAATTGCAATCTGTCCACCTTTGCCAATCAACAAAACATGAAAATCAAAATCCTTAAGCAATGAATAGAAATGTTCGAAGACCTCTGGCCTGGTATTGAGAGAAATTCGACACCCGTTGACAATGTGATGAAAATTTGCAAAATGGTTCAAAATCATGAAAAAACAAACGGCAGAAAAGTATCGGGTTTTTGGGTGGAGCAGTAAACCAGGATAAAAAGTCATCACGTTAATCTGTCCTGCCGTTTCATCGAGGTTGATAGTAACTGAGCAGGAGATATCGGCTCCTGTAATTTTTTGGAAAACAAAATACTCTATTTGGGGCCCATCAATGCAGTAATTGATACCAAAATGATCAAGAAACTGAGGGAGATGGGAGGTGATAAAAGTTGAGAAAATGCCAGGTGGGGAGGGAGTGTCCATTACAAATCACCTTGGAAGAGGTAGAATAAGCGAAGCATGATTGGAACATTAAATTTTCCCTGTCTATTTAACACTACAACGTTCTTGAATATATAGCTCCTTATTCCTTGAGTATGCACCCTCGTAAGAGCATTTAGCTCTTTGTTGTTCAATACGTTTAAAATAAGTAGTATGTATACACTGGTAAAATCGGTAACTTTTACTATTTTAGTTTTAATGAGAAGGGGAGGCGAGTTTGTAACCGCTTAAATAGAGGCAAACGCTCCTCTATTGAGTTATTGACTCTTGATATATACGACTAGGCGAGTAGGTGAGGGTGTGTTTTACTTGGTACTTTTCTAACGGGAAGCAAATCCTTATCACTTCACTTTTTAGAAATGGTACTGAAGATAAACAATGTTGTAGTTACTGCCGCCCTTGATATTACCGAAAATCGACGAGTTGCCGAAGATGCCTGAACGGTGGTGAACGGAATAACCGAGCCAGACATCTTCCAGGGCCTGGACATGCAAGGTTTTGCCAAGATCAAAATCAAGGGAAAAATCGAGATAAAAGAGCCATTTGTTTGCTTCGATTTTCTTGCGATCCATTTCTTCCTGTTCGATGTAACTGATTTCGCCAGCATAGGAAAGACCTTCGCCCATTCCGAAGCGCCAGGTGAAAGGCCAGTCGAATGTGTAGTAATGCTTAATGGCTAACACGAATTCTTGACTTGACTGCTGGACCCCTGAATTCCAATGCCAGGCAATTCCAGGAGTCAGGTAGGATTCCAGGGGCACACCCAGAAAATCGTCGGCCAGTGGATGACCGTAAAAAATCGAGGTAAGCTGGTTATTGTCGTGGTCGCGTTCTCGATTGAAGGAAATGATGTCGCTGAGATCAGAAGGGGTGGCCCAGCCATGGGCTACACGGATATAAGGTTTGGCCTTGATGGTTGTAGAGGGCAGAGGGGGGGCATTTTGATAGCTGATTCCAAGAAAAATATTTTCCTGGAATTCATCCTCCACATAGAAGGAGTTTCTGGCATTGCTGTCAAGTCTGGTTGCTTCTATTGATCCGAGTAGGAATACATTATCAAAGAGGTGATATTTAGCCTCAATTCCCGCAATGACATCCATGCCGGAACCGACATCATCCATGGTCAGACCATAATAATAATCGTTGAACCGTGAATCTTTGAAACGCAAGCCCATGTAAGGACTCATGATTATATTACCACCGTTTATCTCAAAGCCAACCAGCCAGTTTGACGACAGGCGCTGCCTTTCATCTGTCATGAGATCAACCTTAAAAAAAAGAGGGGTTTGATCGGCCTGATAGTGAATCTGAAGGCCCCAATCCAGGACATCAGTGTCGATCTGAGCATCGTAGGTGTCGTCAGGAACATCAAAAAAGCGCCAGCGAGCCAGGAGACGTAATTGCCAATTATCACGGGTCAGTAACTTGATTCCGCCTTCAAGGCCGTCAAGGAAAAGATACTCACCTTCAAAATAGAGTAGGGGAATAAAGTCGTTTTTTGAAGAGTCATCACCTTTGAATGGAATAGAGGCCATCCTTGCCGCGAAGCCTATTCCCCATTTCTCCTCTTTGTGTTCAAAAATTGAAGGGGTAGTGTCTAGGTGGGAAGAAGTGGGTTCTAAGGCCATGGCCCCGGTACAAAAAACAAGGGGAAAAGAAATGAGTAAGAGAATAAGGGTTTTTGTCGATATTTTCATAACAAAGCACCTGTAAAGTGGGTCTCAATGACAACAGAGCTGGTTAATTAAAGGAAAGAGTTCGTCGGGAGATTCGGGTGATCTCAGGAGAGAAGTATAATTGAAAAAGAGCCTGCCCTTAAAACTTTTTGTAGAATTCATACCATAAATTTGATATTGGCAAAACCCTTTTACTTAAAAATTTTTTGGGCTCTCGGGTCTTGTCTCACTGCGATTTTTAGCGTTTGTGGTGTAGCCCTGCGTGAATTAGAACTCTCCATCATTTGAAAATAGTACAGGGTTGGACTATCAGTTTTTGGTGATCTGGTGGATTAGGATCATTTCTTGAAACTGGCTTGCAGGGAGCGAGGACAGGTGCTTATTGTATGTTTTTTATGGGGACCGCTATGTAGATAAAAGTCCTTGGTTGGTTGGTCTCTTTTTTGTGTCTTACATCGTATACTGCAGAAGCAAGATCACTTAGTAATTACCCATATCCGCAAAAACAGAATTTATGCTATTTACACGTTACCCTAAGGTTTTTCTGTTTGGGATAGTAAACAAATGATATTAAATTAAACATTGTCCCATGATTAGAAGAAATTCCAGATACAGGTTTTCAAAGAGATACCTCCTTCTCATTTTCTGTCTTCTCCTGCTCGTTCCTCGCAATGGTCAGGCAGCTGCCGCGAATATGAAGGAGGAAGGTAACAGCTATTACTCCAGCAACCGCTATCTCAGTGATCCTGATCTCAAAGAACTGTTCAGAGATCAGCCGAAAAAAGATACTTTTGACCTGAATGTATACTATGATTCCCTGGAGCCTCCGCACCAGGATGGTTTGTTGGGGAGATATTCTGTTCTGATGGAGGATTCTTTCTATTTCCTTATCCCAGCTTTTACTGTTTTGGGTGTACTCTACCTTATGCCTGAAGGTGTCAGTAATTGGGATTGTGATGAAATCACCTGGAATGAGTCCTTGGAGGACTGGAATGAGAATGTAAGTTCCTGGCGAATGGATCCGGATGAGGCTTGGATTAACTTTGTAGGTCATCCTTACTTTGGATCCACCTATTTTATTTACGCAAGGCATTACGGGTATTCACGACTTGAATCACTATTCTTTTCTTTTGCGATCTCTTCAGTATATGAAATAGGTCTTGAGGCCTGGGCTGAACCGGTTTCTATCCAGGATATGATAGTTACCCCTCTTCTTGGCTGGGGCCTTGCCGAGGTACTTCTTCCTATTGAACATCACATTAAAGAAAACAAGGGAAGGGTCTTTAATAGTCGTATTCTCGGGGCCACAGCTCTTTTTCTGGTTGACCCGTTTGGTCATGTAGTACCGCCTCTCAAAAGATGGATGGATTCTCTATTTTCCTCGGATACTAAAGTTAGCTTTATTCCCACCTACAGTAGAACAAATCGAATCACTCAGGATGACCGGCAAAAGTCGCATGAAGAACGATACGGATTTCAGTTGACCATTCAGTGGTAACTAAAATCTCTCTCTTTTCCCACTAGACATGGCTTTGTGTAATCAACCAATAACAACAGCTTCACAATAAAAAAAACAATCTGTTGGAGACAAATTTGAATTTTAAAAACAAGGATCTCTGTAAAATCAGGACAATAACAACATTTTTATCATTAACTGATGACAAATCAGAGTGGAAGAAACAAATTTTAAAGGCATCTTCTTTTTGTTCTCACCTCTCTGCCAGATTTCTGGAGCATGGGTATGCCGTTCAATCTGTAAGAATTGTCACAAACCCATTTGGTGAATATTTAAACACCGAGAGCCTGGAAGGTGCCAAAGAAGATTTATCCTATTTGAGTCTCCTCCTTGCTTCCTCTGATTTGTCAGGGATTCGTGTTAGGTTTGCTATTGGAGAAGCACGGACTCAAACTGAGATAACTCTTTTACCTGAATTGGTTAAGGAGTTTGGGGATCTCTGTAATGTCTGTGTCAATGTTGGAATTGATGCAGCTGGTATTCTCAACAATCACCTCATCAGAAGTTCTGCCGAAGCGGTTTCAGAGATCAGTAAAATAACCCCCCGAGGTGAAGGAAATTTTAATTTTACCGTGAATTTTAATTGTGATCCGTTAATACCGTATTTTCCAGCAGGGTATCATAAAAAAGAGATAGGGGATTGTTTTGTCATAGGTTTGGAAACTCCTGACCTGCTTGTCACAGTACTGAAAGATTTTAACCGAAAAGCGGAGACCAGCGACCATAATGATTTGTTTAAGGAATACTTCCAGGTAATGAGTGAGGCACTTCAATATCATATAACAATGATAAATGAAGTTGTTAAACAATTTGAGACAAATAAAGAATTCACCTTCTCAGGTTTTGACAGCTCGGCGGCACCTTCCAAAAACTGTTCCAGCATGGTTGAAGTTTATGAACAGATGGGTGTTGAGTATTTCGGTGCTTCTGGCACCGTCGAAGCATCGTCATTATTAACGAAAGTATTTAAATCGATTACCGGGGTGAATCTTGTCGGGTTCTCTGGGCTCATGCTGGCCTTGACGGAAGACACTGGTCTTGCTCGTGGAACTGTAGATTCAAATTATGACATCCGTTCGCTGTTAACTTACAGTGCTGTTTGTGGAATAGGATTGGATACCGTGCCAATTCCAGGTGATACGTCAATTGAAAAGATTTCTGCATTAATGCGCGATACTGGAACAATGGCCTTTCGATTAAATAAACCGTTAACTGTCCGGCTGTTTCCCGTTCCAGGGTTAAAGGCGGGGGATAGGACTGTCTTTGAAAGTGATGATCTCTGTAACTGTGCCGTACTGGATGTTCCGTAACAAACACTTCCTTCTTAACGTCCTATAACGGGAAGATTTCCGTTCTCCTGTGCTTTTGCAAAAGCAGAATCAGCTTTTGTCAGAGAAAAGGCATTTATTAAGGATTGTTTTCAGTTCTTCCACCAGGAAAGGCTTCGGAACCACACCACAAAAACCATACTGCCTGTAGTTTGCCATGACAGGATCGTTGGCATATCCGCTGGATACCAGGGCTTTGACTTTTGGATCAAAAGCCTGAATCTTCTCCAGTGTTTCCAACCCTCCCATACTTCCTGGAATGGTAAGATCCATGATCAGGATATCAAATGGGTTTTTATTTTTCTGTGCTTCAATATAGGATTTGATCGTTTCATGTCCATCTGATACAGCAACACTTTCACAGCCTAGATAGTTCAGGATTTCAATCAACATATCCCGAACTATTGCTTCATCATCCATGATAAGCACACGTCCTTTGACAGGTGAAGGGGACTCTGTTTTTTCTGGATCGACTGAAGATGAGATTTCTGCGTGTGGCCTGGCAGGAAGGTAGATGGTGAATGTGGTACCTCTATCTATTTGAGACTTCACCTGAATAAGGCCATCGTGATTTTTAATAATTGAGTAGGAAATTGCCAGACCCAGGCCGCTTCCAGATTCCTTGCTTGAAAAATAAGGATCAAAAATTTTGGCGAGATGTTCTTTGGGGATACCACAGCCCTGATCCTCAAATTGCAGCTTCACATACTCTCCTGCTGGAAGAGATGTGCCTGAATTTAACCCAATAACTTCATTCTCCCCACGTATAGTTATAGTTCCGCCATGTTCCATGGATTGGCTGGAGTTAATGACCAGATTCTGGGTAACCTGACTCATTTGACCTTCATCAACCTCAACCGGCCATAAATTTTCAGGAAAATCAAAAAGGCATTTAACCCTGGAACCTCTGAGGACAAAAGCAGTTGAGTCAGTAATAAGGGCACCAATGGTTGCAGTGCGTTTTATTGGCGCTCCCCCCTTGGAAAAGGTGAGTAGTTGCTGAGTCAGGCCTTTGGCACGAAGAGTGGCACGTTCTGTGTTTTCGAGATAGTTATTGATTTTTTCGAGGTTATTGAGAGACATCTTCGCCAGGGAGACGTTGCCAAGAATGGCAGTGAGAAGGTTGTTGAAATCGTGGGCAATCCCCCCAGCCAGAACTCCGAGTGATTCGATTTTCTGAGCCTTGTGCAGTTCCTCTTCCATACGTTTCTTCTGAGTTACGTCACGAAAAATACATTGCGTACGAACAGGCTTGCCATCGACAAATTTGCATATGGCATTCCCCTCTATACTAATATCTCGACCATCTTTTGACGTAAAGACAGTGTCAATATAGTTGATTTTTGGTTCAGAGATAACTTTCTTAAAAACAGCTTCACAGTGGTTCTGACAGGTGGGGGAAATAAGGTTGAAAATGGAAAGGTTTGCAACCTCTTCTTTACTGTAGCCGAAGGTTTCTCTCCAGGCACGGTTTACGTAAAGAAGCTGGCCTTCTGGAGATACCAGTTGAATGAGATCTGTCGTATTTTCAAAGAGTTCTCGATAACGTTCTTCGCTTTCAAGAAGTGCATTGGCATTTATCTGGTGTTCACTGATATCCCTGAAAACACCTGTCATGTTTACAGGATTATTATTAACAAATCGGGTGGAGCAACGACCTTCCACATTGACTTCACGGCCGTTTTTGGCAATGAATGTGGTAGTGTTTCGGTCTATTCTTTCTCCAGCCAGGAGATCCTGAAAGATAAGCTGACATTCCCCCTTACATTTTGGGTCAACTATGTCCATAAGCCTGATAGTCTTCAGGTCTTCGTCGTTGTAGCCAAGGGTTTCCTGCCATGCCTGATTTACAAAGAGAAATTTACCATCCGGGGAGACGGAATGAATAAGATCCGAGGTGTTTCTATTTAGAGCATCGAAAAATTCAGCTTTATTGGCTAGAGAAGCAATTAATACCTGCTGCCTTGCAATTGTCTCCTCCAACTCTTTAATCTTTTGGGGAGTATTTGTTGAGTCGATTTTTTGTATCATTAGTGTACGATTTTCTCCTTGTTAAAAACTCACGTAAGAATAGTTAATCAGATCAATTTGAGGAAAACAAGTATTAAAAAATATTACTTAACACAAATGTGTAGCATGAGTTGTAATGAGTAAGCACTATGTCATATCAAGGTACTCATTGGATATAGATTTCAAAACTTCCGAGAATTATAATTTTTGATATTGACATTAACGCAATCTTGCGAGTATGTAGTTGTCTGGTTAAACATTAAGGAGGCAACTAATGGCCAAATGCGAAAGAAAACCTATTGGAAGACTGCTCTACATGACCGCCCAGGCTATGACTCTCCATGCGGAGAAAGTTCTCAAGCCTTACGATATGACGGTTGAGCAACTTCATATATTAAAGAACATGGATGAAAACACAGCTCTTTCCCATCAGGAACTCAGTAAAATTGTTCAGAAGAGTGCAGCCAACGTGACACGAATTCTTGATCGCCTGGAAAGGAAAAATTATATACGAAGAGAAAAAAATCCTAAAGACAGGCGCTCCATTCTTGTCCTTATAACTGCACAAGGGAGGGATCTTGTTGCAGAGGTAAGTCTAGTCTTGGAAGCCTTCACCAAGCAGCTGACCAGAGGGATAACCATAGAGGAGCAGGATCTTTTTACTCAAATTCTCTGCACCATGCAGGGTAACCTGGAGACAACTATAAAATGACATACTTTACAATCCCCGTTCAGAAGAGCTTTTTCCTCCAAACCCTTTTTACCTCGCTTGTTCTTTTTCTTTTCTTTTCACCCCTTCATGCTCAGGAACAACCACCAGCTTCCGTGGTCGTTACAAAAGTTACCCAGGAGGCCATTGCCGAGACCCAGACAGTCATTGGTACTCTTTTTTATGACAGAATCAGCGATATATCCACTGAAGTGACTGGCCTTGTAGATGAGGTACTGGTTCGCCAAGGTGATCAGGTGAAACAGGGTGATATCTTGGTTCGACTTGACACAAAGCTTCTCGACAGTGATATCTCCCTCAAGAAAACTCGTATAGCCCAGAATGATCTTAGGATGCAAAATACTGAGAAAAACTTCAAACGGCTGGAAATTCTCTACAAGGAATCCGGAGTCAGTGAAAAAGACTATGATGATGCCCGATACACCTTTGAGGATGCAAAACTTGAAAGACAGGCACGCCAGGATGAGTTGTCCAATTTAATGATTAAAAAAGAACGATCGGTCATTTGTGCACCATTTACCGGTATTATTCTCACAAAGGATGTGGACACAGGTGCATGGGTGCAGCAGGGTAGAAAACTTGTCTCTCTAGGTTCCAGTGCTGATCTTTTTGTCAAGGCACCAATAGGAGAGTCTTTGCTGCGTTTTTTTAACAAAGGACAAAAATTATCTGTCAGTATTGATGCTTTAGAACGAAAAGTTGACGGGATTGTTGAAGACATCGACCCGGTTGCTGACCTTAAGACCAAGACAATTTTTGTTAAGATCCGGATTCCTGCTCAGGGTATAATAGCTGCGAATATGTCAGCAACAGTACACCTCCCTGCAAGCTTTGAGAAGAATCTCAGGATAATCCCCCGTGCTGCACTTATCAAGTTTCAGGGAGAAGATTTTATTTACAGCATCAAAGATGACAAGGCAGCCATTATGCCGGTCCATATCGTTTCGTATATGGGTGACAAAGTAGGGGTGGACAGTCCTCATATCGTTGCTGGTATGCCTGTGGTGATCGAAGGGAATGAACGGCTGCGTCCAGATCAGGCTGTTCGGGTTACAGGAGAAAAGTAATGGATATTATACGATATTCTCTTGCTAAACCGGTGTCCATCACCGTGGGGGTGATACTTATACTGCTCTTCGGCCTTATCGGATTCAATAAACTTCCGGTTCAACTCACACCCGATGTTGAGACTCCTCAAATAACTGTTAAGACAAACTGGGGAGGAGCTACTCCCTATGAAATTGAAAAAGAGATAATTGAGCAGCAGGAAGAGGTGTTGAAGGGACTTCAGGGACTGACCAAAATGGAAAGTTCAAGCTATAATGGCTACGGAGAGATTACCCTCTCTTTTGAACTTGACATTTCCCTTGATGACGCTCTTCTACGGGTTTCTAATAAAATCAATGAGATAAGTAATTATCCAGAGAATGTTAACCGTCCGGTCATTGAATCTGCTGGGGCTAATGCCTCACCGGTTGTCTGGATGATGCTGAAACCGGTTGCTGAAAACTCCGAGTCAATAAACCATTACCGCAGTTATTTTGAAGATAATGTGCGTCAGCATCTTGAAAGGGTGAGGGGAGTTGGGTCACTTTTTATTTTCGGAGGTACCCTCACCGAACTCCATATCACCTTGGATATGGATCGGATGGCAAGCCATAATGTCTCCATTAATCACGTTATCGCTGCAGTTCGAAATGCCAACCAGAATCAATCAGCAGGAGTTTTAGGAATTGGTCGTAAAAACTATCGCATCCGTACCCTTGGCCAGTTCCAGTCGCCAGCGGATGTACTGGATGTTGTTGTTTTTGACGATGGCATGCAGCGCGTCTATATCAGAGATATTGCCACAGTTGATAAAGACTATGCCAAGGAAAACTTAGCTGTACTCCATAACGGAGAACCAGTTATTGTTGTTGGAGTACGAAAGGAACCCGGTACTAACGTGCTTGCCATGACCGATAGGTTGGAGCAGGAGGTGGAGAGACTCAATAAGACATTTCTTGCAGAGCAGGGGCTTTATATAGACTGGGTCTACGACCAGCGTCCCTATATCAATACCGCCATTGATCTGGTGAAGAGGAATGTTGCAATAGGCGGCCTGCTTGCTATCTGTGTCCTCCTGATTTTCTTACGCAGCATTCGCTCCACTCTAACCACTGCCATTGCTATTCCCATATCAGCCATTGGCGCCTTTGGCTTTCTCTGGATTACCGGAAGAAACCTCAATGTCGTTTCTCTTGCCGGTATTTCTTTTGCCGTTGGTATGCTGGTTGACAGTTCTATTGTCGTTCTCGAGAATATTGATCGCCATCGCAAACTTGGAAAATCTGCTTACAAGGCTGCATGGGAGGGTACTCAGGAGGTGTGGGGAGCTGTGTTTGCCTCGACCGCAACAACCGTTGCAGTCTTTCTTCCGATTATTTTTATGCAGGAAGAGGCAGGGCAGCTCTTTCGTGATATTGCTATTGCCATTACCTTCTCAATCCTACTCAGTCTTTTTGTCTCTGTCTCAGTTATCCCTACCATCTCCTATCAGTTATACAAAAATAAAAAAGACAAACCACAGAATAGGATGCAGAAGAGTGTGGTCGGTCCATTTTTCGTAAACCTGATCATGCGTTTTTCAGATTTTTGTCTGAAAAACATGTTCAATCGACTGCTTACAATATTTGCTTTCACCTCCTTTTCAGTGTGCCTTATCTTTTTACTCCTTCCGAGTGCAGAATATCTTCCCCAGGGGAACCGTAACCTTATCCTTAACATTCTCATTCCACCACCTGGATATTCTGTAGAAAAGATGCAGGAGCTCGGAACATACATTTATGAGGAAGCGGAACCCTATTTCAAGGAAGATGGTAAGGATGGCATTCCGCAACTCAAAAATATGTTTTTTGTTGGAGCTGATCGTTTCACACTCTTTGGCGGAATTTCCACCCACGAGACAAAGGGAGCTGAGATGATGCCTCTTTTCAACCGAATAATGCGTTCCATTCCTGGTGTTTTTGGTGTCAGTCTCCAGGCAGGTATCTTCGAGAGTGGAATTGGCAAGGGGCGAACGGTGGATGTAAATATTGCCGGAGAAGACATTGATCAGATTGTTGCCGCAGGCAGGGTACTGTTTGGAACTATCAGTGCCAAAATACCCTCCTCGCAGGTACGGCCAGTTCCATCACTTGAGGTCAGTTATCCAGAAATTCAGGTACTTCCCAACAAAGAAAAGCTGGCAGCAAGCGGTATGACGGAATATGACCTTGGAACTTACATTGATATTCTTATGGATGGACGCAAGATTGATGAATTTCGCCCTGAGGGAAGCAAACAAAAGGATCTTATTCTCACCGGTAGAGAGACGCGCTTTTCGTCACCTGAAAATATCCTTAAGGCAAATATTGTCAACGGTCTTGGCAGTCTTATCCGGGTAGGTGATGTTGCAGAGATGGCCTACAGTCAGGGCATACCCCAGATCAACCATCTGGAAAGAAAGCGTACTATCACTCTGCAGGTAACTCCCCCACAGGATGTTGCTCTGCAGGATGCCATGAATATTATTGAGAATGAAGCTGTCGCATCGTTAAAAGCTGCAGGCCAACTCAAAGGAGTTGATATCACCATTGGTGGTAATGCGGATAAGCTTAGTGCAGCCCGCTTGGCTCTGCAGTGGAATCTATTGCTGGCCCTGCTGATCACTTATTTACTTATGGCAGCACTTTTTGAAAATTTTCTTTATCCTTTTATTATTATGTTTTCTATTCCTCTGGCAGCGGCTGGTGGGTTTGTCGGCCTGTGGACGGTGAACACCCTTATTGCCCCTCAGGGATTTGATGTTCTGGCCATGCTTGGTTTTATTATCCTTGTTGGAACCGTGGTGAACAATGCGATCCTTATTGTCCATCAGTCACTGAACAACGTCCGTTTTAATAACATGCAGGGTGTCGTTGCTATTTCTGAAGCTGTTCGCACCAGGATTCGCCCCATCTTTATGAGTGCTACTACTTCTGTTCTCGGTATGCTGCCCCTGGTTCTCTCGACAGGGGCTGGCTCTGAACTCTATCGAGGTCTTGGAGCTATTCTTCTTGGAGGACTTGCACTCTCAACACTCCTCACCCTCTTTGTTATTCCGGCCCTGTTATCCTTTGTTATCAAGTTTGAAGGGAGTCGTCACCATGAAAGTATTTAGCATTTTCCCACTGTTCCTTCTCTTTCTGACAGTATCCTCTCAGGCAATGGACCTTGTCGAAATGCAGAAGAGTGCTGTCGAAAATCGTGAAATCATTAAACGTTACCAGGTTACCGTGGAGAAAAGTGATCAGGAGATAGCGCGTGTACAGAGCGCTTATTATCCATCGCTGGATATAGGATATCGCGCAACCAGTCTCGATAAGCCAGTTACCTACCCATATCGTGAGAACAGCTCTCTCTACGGCGCGCTTAGCATGAATATTTTTTCAGGATTTCGTGACAGGTATTCTATTCAGTCTGCACGGATTCTGCGAGAGGTAGAAGGCCATAGATTGCACAGTATTGAACAGGATATTCAGCTTAATGTGGCTCTTCGTTATCTGAATGTTTATGAAAACCGGGCAAGTCTCACTGTGACACAGGATGCACAAAAAACACTTGAACGCATTTACCAGGACGGACAGCGACGGTTAGAGGTAGGTCTCATCGGGAAAAATGAACTGTTAAAATTCAAAGTTGATCTGGATAACGCAAACATCACTCTCCAGAAAAGACAGGCAGATCTGGATAAGAGTGTTCAGTTGTTGGGGCGGGAGATCAACAAACCTACGCTGCTCCTCGGTGAACTGAGTTTCCACGAATTCTCCCTACTTCCCAGAGTTGAAAATCAGGAACTCTGTAGAGAAAAAATGTTCAGCAATCGCTCTGAACTCCTGGCCTTGGAAGGACTGACCCAGTCAGCTTCCCTGCAGGTGAAAGCGGAACGGGGAAACTATTACCCCAGGATCGATATTGTCGGAAGTTATTCACGCTATGATGATGATTTTATAAATGGGAACGGAGAACTGAACAATGATGAACTTCAGGCTCAATTGCTGCTCTCTTACAACCTCTTCGACGGATTTTCACGTGAGGCCACAATTTCCAAAGCAAAATTGAATATTCGTGAAATTCAATATGACCATGCAGAACTAAAAAACAGCCTGGAGACAGATCTCAGCAATCTCTTTATCGATTACCGGGTGAGCATGGCAAATGTGGAGGTGGCCAGAGAAGATATCAGACATGCAGAAGAAAATCTTCGAATTACTCAGCTTAAGTACACAGAAGGACTACAGCGGGAATCGGATTTGCTTGACGCTGTAACCAATCTTTCCCGGGCGCGCTACAATGAGGTCGCTGTCATTAGAGCGCTGTTTGAAAACACCTTCCGCATTACCCGCATGATTGAGGGCTTTCAGTTCCGAAGCGGAAAATCTTAAAAGCACTCAAAAATGAACGTTGTGTGGTCTGCCATCACCATACTTTTTTAGTCGGAAGCATGGTTCAAAGAGTAACATTCCTTGTCTTGTTCGAAGGGAAACTGGGTTTCATAAACCTGTGTAGACAATCGGTTCCACCTCAAAATCAATCAGGCCAACTGCTCGCGTATGGTTCTGCTTAGGTGATTGATGGGGCAGGGCTTGTTGAGCACTACTCCATGCACCTGTTTCATATGTTTAGTCAACGGGCCCTTGGAGTCGTAACCGGTGAAGTAGATAACCTTCACATCCCGGTTGAATTGACGCATCTTTTTCGCGGCTTCGAGGCCACTCATGTTGGGCATCACAACATCCATAATTACCAGATCAATATGGTCGTGATTGGTGACAAAGAGATCAAGGGCTTCCTTGCCATCGTTTGCAATTTTCACCAGGTAGCCAAGCTTGGTTAAAATCGCCTTGTTTGTTGACTGAAGCTGTAAATTATCCTCGACCAAAAGAATTGTTTCACCTTTTCCTGGGAATAGCTCGTAACTTTCCTTGTCCATCTGAACGGCAGGGGCTTCTTCGAGGGGTAAATACACCCTGAAGCAACTTCCCTTGCCAACAGTGCTGTCTACCTCCACAACGCCGCCATGGTCTCTGACGGTTCCATAAACCATGGCAAGACCGAGACCCGTCCCCTTATCCACCGCTTTGGTGGTAAAAAATGGATCGAATAGTTGCTCAAGGTTCTCGGGTGGAATTCCTTCACCATTATCCTGCACTTCCAGTACTGCAAAACGGTCGGAGGAAATTCTTAGATTTTGGTGTTTGGCAAAAAAATCCTCATTTGATTCAAAAGAAGACAGACTTACAGAAATTTTTGGATTCTTCACATCTGCCACAGCATCCTTGGCATTATTCACTAGATTGAACAAAAGTTGTTGTAGCTGTGTTGAGTTGGCATAAACGGAGATTTTATCATTACAAACATGATAATTAAAGTTGATATTTTCTTCCACCCCGATTCTGATCAGTTTGATTGCTTCCTTGAAAAAAGGCGTCAGGGGTAGGGAGGACTTGAGAACGGTTTCTTGCCTGGAAAAGGCTAGAAGCTGTTTGATCATATCTGCAGCACGACAGCCAAGATCACTGATCAACGTGAGAGATTTATTCAATTCTTCAGGATTTTTGCATGAGTGTTGGGCTAGAAAAACCGAGCCGAGGATTCCTGCCAACATATTATTGAAATCATGAGCAATACCACCGACAAGGGTGCCAAGCGCTTCCATTTTTTGCGCCTGGCGAAAGTTTTTTTCACTCTTTTGAAGTTCAGAAGTTCGGATTGCAACTAATTCTTCCAATTCTTCTTGTATTCGAGTTAGTTCCGCATTGGCAGCAAGTGCTTCCTTTTGGGCTACCTGAATCTCTTTTTTTTGTCGCCTGATCTGGACATTCCATAATCCCACTACAATTAATAGGACAAGAAAACCCAATGAAATTTTTATGATTAGTGCATAATCTTTGATAGGATCATACTCTAAAATTAACCATTTCTCTGAAATGAGTCTTCGCTGCTTGTCGCTTATGGAGTCCAGCCCTTTTTGAAGAATACCAACCAACTCGGGCCAATCGCTGCGTACTGCAAAGTGAAGGCTCTGTAGCTCCTGAGAAACCGGTGCTGCCACTTTGAGATTACTTAGATTCATCTTCCTGATCCAGTAGGTCGCAGAGGCAACATTTCCTATAAATGCTTCAACTTCGCCATTGTTAAGAGCCAGTAGTGATTCTCGAAGTGTTGGAAACTGCACCGGCGCAATGGAGGTATACTCCTTGAGGTAACCTGCATGCGAGGTGTTGGTCTGGACTGCTACTCGCAGGGAGCGAATATCATGAAGACTTGAGATGAAAGGCATATCGTTACGAGTAATGATCACCCGGTGAAAATTGATATAGGGCTTAGTAAAGTTGAGAAAAGCTTTACGCTCATCGGTGATGCCGACGCAGGGAAGAATGTCGATGCTATCTTTTTTTACGCCTTCAATCGCTTCTGTCCAGCTAAGCCCCTTTACTACCTGCATGTTAAGCCCTAGCCGTTTGTTGAGTATCTGGATAAAATCTGATGTCATCCCGCTATAGATACCATTCTCCATGAACTCAAATGGAGCAAATTCAGGATCAATACCGAGGCGAATGACGGGGTGCTGTTGGATAAATAGTTTTTCTTGCTGAGTAAGCATAATGACAATATTGTCATCTGGAGCAGGCTCAAGCCAGCGTCGCACTATCTGTTGTTTTTGATGATCCGGTATTGACTGGAGGGCTTTATTGAGAATTGAGGTCAGTTCCGGCCAGTCATCTCTTACCCCGATGGAAAAGGCCTGGACGGGAATGTCGATAAAACCGGAAATATGCAGGGATGGTAGAGAAAATTCCTTCAGTATGTAGGCGGTGGTACCGGTGTCGGAGATCATGGCCGTCGTTGTTCCATCTACTACTGATTTTAGTCCCTCCATCACGTTTTTCACAAAATATGGTTGAATAGCCGGATTATTTTCGAGGACCTGTTTTGTTGAAATATAATTTTCAACCAAGGCGACTTTTTTACCTGTAAGGTCAGAAAGTGTCTGCGTGGGAGGAAGACCTTCTCGAGATATTATCGCAATTTGATAGCGGACATATGGAGCGGTAAAGGTGAGGTATTCTGAACGTTTAGGCGAGGCGGTGACCAGGGGTAGTAAGTCGATTTTTTTTTCTTTGGCCTGGTTGAGGATCTCGGACCAACTCAGACCCAATGCCATCTCAAACCTGATACCGAGGATTTTTGAAAGTTCTTTTAGATAATCACTTGAAATGCCACTGTGTTGGTTATATTGATTAATAAACTCATACGGTGGGAATTCAGCATCCACACCAATTCGAATTACCGGATGTCGATCCAGCCAGGCGCGCTCATGCTCGGTAAGATTTACTGCCACGGAAAATCCTTGGTTTTCTTGCGTTGTTCCGAGAGAATCAGCAAAAGCAGTGGCGACAACTATCCACCATAAAATAAAGAAGATCGAAAGAAAGCGTATTGGCCATACAACTTTAGCATGGGGGCTTGTGTTTTTATTTGACAATACGGATAGGTGGAGCATTTTCTTCTCTCCGGCAGGTAGTACATCAGTTGTTTAACGATAAAATATTTCACGCCAACGTACTGACCACAGACGCCATGAGCGCAAGTGAATCTTGTATGTTCTGTGGATGGGGTAATAGGTAGTAGAACACAGGGGCTTAATGCACACCATCTAATTTTATCTGTAATTAAACAAATAAGATATCTTTACAGTAGCTTATCAAAATACTGTATAGTTTTAAAGGAATTTTTTAAATGCAAAGGATTGTTTCGTGTAGAAAAACAGGCCGATATCGGTAAAATTGGTTACTGTTGCATCGCTAGATCAAGAAAGGCGAAAACCCTTCAATCACAATTCATTACAGTCGGAATGATGGTTTAAGGTGCTGATGCTTTAAATTCATTAATACGATCACAAAAATCCCTGATGTGTTCGTCGCTGGTTGCAAAGGATGTCACCAGCCGTACAAAGACATCTTCGTCCCTGAGAGTATAGTTGTTCGGCAGAGTTTGGATGGGCCATTGGTAAAATTCGGCACCTTCTGCCTGCAGTCTTTCAGCCAATTGTCTGGGCATGGTAATAAAAATTTCGTTTGCCTGGCATGGCCAGACAGGAACTATTTCCTGAAAAACTTTTAGTGCCCTGGCTAATTGCTGTGCCTTGGCGTTGGCATGTGTGGCCAGCTCCAGCCAATGGTTGTTCTTCAACCAGCCAACAAATTGGGCACCAAACAAACGGCCTTTTGAAAGAAGGTGTCCCGATCGTTTTCTACGATGGATAAAATTCTCTGCAAGGTCCTGCCTGAAGAAAACAACTGCTTCAGCAGCAAGGGCTCCGCATTTTGTTGCACCAAGGCTAAGGACATCAACGCCGGCTTTCCAGCTTATATCCGCAAATGTACATCCAAGAGAGGCCACAGCATTGGCAAAGCGTGCCCCATCCATATGGACATGAAGACCGTTTTCATGGGCAAGGGAACAAAGGGATGAGATTTCCACCTCAGTGTACACTTGCCCTGCCTCATTTGTTTGAGTGATACTTAGGGCTTTGGCAGAGGGTGTGTGTGGGATCTCAGGGGAAACATTTCGAAAGAATTTTTTCAAATGTCTGATTTCCAGTTTTCCGGCATGTTGTGTCAAAGGAATAAGACGGCTACCTCCTGAGAAAAATTCAGGGGCCGTGGATTCATCAAGTAGAATATGAGAATGGTGGTGGCAAAGGATGGTTTCCCAAGGTTGTACCATACAAGAGAGGGCAAGAGCGTTCGCTGCTGTCCCGGTTGCCACAAAAAAAACATCAAGTTTACAGCCAAATACATCCATTAAAGCATCTTCTGCTTTTTCGCACCAATTGTCATTTCCGTAGCCGTGGGTAAATCCATGGTTTGCCTCTAACAATGCGTCAAGTACAGGCTGAGATGCCCCGGCTTGATTGTCACTTCCAAATTGCATCTTATCTCCTGATTCTAATACTTGTTATATGGCAGATATGGGTTTTCTCTTCCGGGAAGGGAAGGTGTTCTTATTATGATGTGAGAATAAAAGATGCTGTTTACCGGGTCAATATATAAGATGAGGGTTAAAAAAATGAAAAAGGGAGAAAGTTTCTTTTTTTTCTTCCATTCCATAAGAAATTGTTGCTACTCTCAAAGGTGTGGTTAAAGCAATTTACTTATCCAGCAAGGAGTATTAAAAATGGGTGTCCCTAATGTCTCAATCCGGAAAATTCTCTATACTACTAATCTTTCAGAAACAGGGCGTCATGCATTTGCCTATGCTGCCAGTCTCAGTAAGTTGTATGGTTCGAAACTGACAGTTCTGCATGTAGTTGACGAACAGCCGGAACTTGACCATCGCCTTGTTGGATACATGCCTAAAGATCTCTGGGAGGAGATCAAAGATCGTGACCAAAACGAGGCAAAAGAAATTCTCCTGGGAAGAAAACGAGACAATTCTGTTATTGTAGGCGAATGTGTCGATCGCTATTGCTCTGAACTACAAGATGATTCCGGAACAGAGGCAGCTATAAGCTATGATGTTATGGTAAAGCTCGGTGACCCTGTGAAGGAAATAGTAAAGGTGGCGGTGGAACAGAACTATGATTTGATTGTGGTTGGCCGTCACAGGCACAGTAAATTTCATGACATCGTTCATCGTGGAACAATCAGGAGTTTACTCGATGCCACCAGACTTCCGGTTTTTGTTGTTCAGATTCCTGAGTAACCTTGTGGCCAGGTTAGCCGGATAAATGTGCAACAGGATGCGGATGTTAATGTTTGAGGAGTGGATACTTTTTATTTAATTTCCAGAACCAGATGGCAAGCTGCTGCTGGAAGAGAAATGCCAGAGCTATCATCATGGCTGTTTTCGGGGGAAAGGCTGCAAGTGCTATCCCAATGCATATGGGAAGATTTCGTAATTCCACATTTAAGAGCAGACTTATCGCATCTTTGTAGGAAAAAAAGTTGCGACCAATAATTACACAAATCGTCAGGATGGTACAGTACCACAACAGCAGGCAGGAGAGGGCTTGAAAGATCGTTTCCGGATAGCCAAAAAACATTTCAGCCTTCATACTTATGCTTGTAAACAGGAGATAGATTAATCCCCAAACGCTGAATGCTGGTAATAGTGGTTTTATTTTTTCTTTAAACTCTTCCTGACTGATTTTTTTCAAGAGCATTCTATACGTATAAACACCTGCAAACAAAGGAATAAAAACGACCAGTCCAATGGTTCTTCCTATATGGACAATATCAATTTCCACGAGTGTTCCTGCAAGAAAAAACAGATAGAGCGGGGCAAGAAGTGAACCCAGAATAAGATTCAAGGTGCTCAGTTTCAGTGATGCTCTCACGTTTCCTTCAAAAAGCATGGTAAAGGCCACAGCCATGTTCCCACCTGGTACAACACTGATAATAAGGAGGCCTGCCTGCAGTTCAGGCCATGACTCCAGAAACAACTTTCCGATCAGTAAGGCAGCCAGCGGCAGGGCCAGAAAATTCAATACAAGATTAACACTCATTAAGCGCAGGTCTGTGAGTTCAAGCAGCTCTTGTGGCTGAAAACCTATCATTGCCGGAAAAATTGTCAACATCGCGACTGGCAGGATGAGGATTTTCAAAGGAGAGGTGTCGACAAAGAGGCCACAGAGCAGAGCTACGCATATCACGCAGGGAATAACAGCCACTAGATTTCTGGATGGGAATGTGAAGACGGCTCGAAGACTCATTTGTTTCAAGGGAAAGATGGGCTTTTTTTTGCAAAGACATGAAATGCCATTCTATAAGCTTATTATTACTTTTTTAATACTCCCTGTAAAGAATGATGGCCTGCATGAAGAATACGGGCTGTAGCGATATCACCAGGTTTGCAGCTGTTCACTTCGCCTGTAATATGGACCAGGTGGTTTGTTCCGGTTCTTGCGACAATAGCATCACCATCGTTTTTTTCAATCATCATGGGAAGCTCTTGACCGACATACTTTTTATTATGTTCAAGGCAGATTTCATCCTGCCTTGTCTGAAAACGAAGTAATCGCTCGGCCTTAACGGATTCTTCAACCTTATCCTCAAACGCTGAAGAGCGCGTTCCTGGTCGGTCTGAGTATTTAAAAGAGTATGACCCGTGATAATAAACTTCTTCCAACAGAGCCATGGTCTCCTCGAAGTCCTCATTCGTCTCACCGGGAAAACCGACTATCATATCAGTGGTGATGGCAATTTCAGGGCAATACGAACGCAGGGCAGCAACTTTTTCCAGATATAGCTCACGGCTGTATTTGCGATTCATTAAGGAGAGTATTCGGTTTGAACCGGACTGAACAGGAAGGTGAAAATGTGGACAGAGAATATCAACTTCGGCAAAGCAGCGCATCAGGTCATCGGAAAGATCTTTTGGGTTGGACGTTGTGAAGCGAAGCTGTCTCAGGCCAGGAATAGAAGCTACCTGGCGAAGTAGGTCGCTAAAACTGAAGGATCCATTTCCTTCTATTACGTTATTGGTTTTGCCGTAGGAATTCACGTTTTGCCCAAGAAGGGTGATTTCCTTCACCCCACCATCAACCAACGCGCGAGCTTCTTGGAGTATATGGCTGGCCTGTCGTGATATTTCGCGTCCCCTTGTGTAAGGTACGACACAATAGGTGCAGTAGTTGTTGCATCCCTGCATAATGGTGAGAAACTTTTTAAACACCACGGGGCCTACCTCACTCTCCTGTTTGCCAAGATCAGGGATAAAGGCAGGAATACTGTAATTGTCTACAAGGGAGGTAGCGACTGTCTGCTGTTTTTTCTCCTTAAGCAATTCGGCAAGCTCGTAGATATTCTGAGTTCCAACCACAAGGTCAACATGGGGCATACGTTCTATGATCTGCTGTCCTTCCTGCTGCGCAACGCAGCCGGCAACACAAATTTTTAGATTTGGATTTCGTTTTTTCTGTTTTCGCAACACTCCAAGGAGACTCATTACTTTTTGTTCGGCTTTTGCACGGATGGAGCAGGTGTTCAGAATAATCAAATCAGCTGTTTCAGAGTCACTGGTCTCGACATATCCTTTTTCTCCAAGGAGTTGGGCCATTATCTCAGAATCTCGCAGATTCATCTGACAGCCAAATGTTTTTATAAAAAACGTTTTTGAGTGCATGATAGGGTATTGTTTCAGTTTCTCAATGATTAATGGAAGACACAGGCTTGATGGAACTCGCAAGTTCAGAGAGCAGGGGGTAGAGTATTCCTGCCTTTTCCAGTGGATAACGAACACAGACACAGCCTTTCTCTCCAGGAACAGTGGAAAGAAGGCAGAGGCCGTCATATGCCTCGAGGATAAATTTCAGAAAATGGTATCTTGCCGGATTTATCCTTAGGTACAAAGGGATAAGATTAATAGACATAAAAAAAATCAGACGGAAAGGGAAGAGTCAACTTCACCCATCTGGTGTTCCCTTGCAGCCAGCAGCGGAACTACCACCTCGCGAATGTATTCATCTGTCTGAGCCGAGGCGCGTCCTGTGAACTGAGTATAATCACCAACGAGTCCCATAAGATCGTCAAGGGTGAAGGGGATACGGTCATCCTGCGCCAGCCTCTCAAGAAGGTCATTGTCAAGACCTTCTTCTTTAACGACCCTTCCTGCAGCAAGCGAATGCTCCTTGATAACCTCATGCATTTCCTGCCGGCTTTCACCTTTTTCAACAGCTTCCATAAGGATTTTTTCAGTGGACATAAATGGGAGTTCCATTCGAAGGTGCCGTTCGATCTGTTTCGGAAATACAACCATTTGGCTCGTTATGTTTACGTATAACTTAAGGATAGCATCCGTGAGGAGAAAGGCCTGGGGAATATCCATCCGGCGAATTGCTGAATCATCAAGTGTCCGCTCGAACCATTGATTTGAAAAGGTTGCTGCGAAGTCGGCGGGAAGACCCATCAGTTTACGGGAGAGGCCTGTCAGTCTTTCTGAACGCATGGGGTTTCGCTTGTAAGCCATGGCTGAAGAACCTGTCTGGTTTTTGGCAAATGGTTCTTCCTGAACCTTGAGGTTGGAGAGCAGTCGCATATCCACTGCAAATTTATGGGCAGATGCGCCAATTCCTGCAAGGGTTTCGGCAAGCTTCATGTCAAGCTTTCTCGGGTATGTCTGACCTGTTACCGCAAAGACCTTATCAAAGCCAAGTTTTTTTGAAACAAGAGTGTCTAATTGTCTGACTTTTTCGTTATCACCATGAAACAACTCTATAAATGTGGCCTGGGTGCCTACGGTACCCTTAGCACCTCTGGCTTTAATCTGATCAAAAAAAGTGTCAATATATTCAAGATCCATAACAAGATCCTGAATATAAAGGGTGTTTCTTTTACCAACGGTTGTTGGTTGCGCTGGCTGGTAATGGGTAAACCCGAGGGTAGGGAGGTTTTTGTGTTCCAGACAGAATTTGGCAAGATTGGATATAACCTTAAGGACACCTTTGCGGATCAAATCCAGTGCCTGCTTCTGAATAAGCAGGTCAGTATTGCAGACAACGAATTGGGATGTGGCACCAAGGTGGATAATCCCTTCAGCTTTTGGGCATTTACTCCCAAATTCGAAAACATGGGCCATTACATCATGGCGGATTTCCTTTTCTTTAGCTGCGGCTACGTCAAAATCGATATTATGAACATTGGCGTTCATTTCATCAAGCATTTCCTGGGTGATTATATCTGTGAGACCGAGTTCGAATTGGGCCTCAGCCAAAGCAACCCAGCACTTTCGCCAATTAGTAAATTTTGTCTTTTCTGAAAAAAGCTCCTGCATGTCGCGACTTGTGTATCTGCTGACAAGAGGTTCCTGGTATATATCTCTATTCATGGCTATCTCCATTTTGAATGGTTTCGGTTGTTTATTTGGGTGGGAAAAATAAAAAACCAATATTTTACCATCTTTTAGGTAAAAGCGAAAGGGAGCTCGGTGTTGCCCTGATACATTGAAGAGGGCAGGTAAAATTTTCAAAAAACATCAACCCACATGAGTTAAAGCGTGTTGTGGTATATGTTTAGCATCTAGCTGGAGTATCGTTATTATATTTGTTTCAACAAGAGCATCATCAAAGGAGGGAAATTGTATCCCAACCTCTTTCCTTCGCAATAATAGCTAGTTTTTCATCAGGATCTACGGCAATAGCAGTGTCAACCAACTCCATCAAGGGGAGGTCGTTGTGGGAGTCGCTGTAAAATAAACTACCATTCAGGGACTCATTGTTTTCATCAAGCCATTGACGTATTCTGGTAACCTTTCCAGAACTAAAACAAGGTGTCCCTTCAATTGAATTTGTAAATTTCCCTTCAACCATTTTCACTTCAGTTGCCAAAAGATTATCAATACCAAAATATTTCACAATCGGCTTGGTGATAAAACTATTCGTAGCAGTGATAACAATTAAAGTGTGCCCCTGGGCCCTGTGAGATTCAACCAGATCAATGGCTTTTTGCCGAATTAAAGGAAGAATGACAGTATCCATGAATTCTTCATGTAACACATTAAGAAAAGACATAGAGTGCTGAGTTAACGGAAAAAAACTAAAGGCTGAATACTCGAAGATATCGAGGGACCCCTGTTTGTATTGAGCATAGAATGCATCATTGGCAGCTTTATAGCTTGCCCCATCTACTAGATTTTTACTGATAAGAAAATTCCCCCACTCGTGATCGCTGTCACCACTAAGTAAGGTGTTATCGAGGTCAAAAAGCGCTAAAGTCATATATTCTCACAATGTAAGTAATTAGAAAACGGTTTTTTTTAATCTAAACAGAATTGCAATTCTTGCACATACTAATCATTTTTGGGCAAATTTAAAAGCGCAGAGAGCGGTTAAGTGCGACGGAAAGTGAAAGTTTTTTTTAAAGAAAGCTCTTAGGATGACAAGGGTGTTGAAGCAAGCGCAACCTGGGGGGCTATGAATTATACCGGCGCCATCGCTTAACAAAATATTGTCTTTTTAATGGTCCTCGTTTTCCCAGCACAACCTATGTCGCATAATGTATATTATGTATAATATTTAATTATGTTGTGAGTCCGGGATGTTGTCGTTGTTGAATACGATTTTTGTCACTCTTACCTGCCAACTTCTCTTCCCTTTGAAAAAATTAATACTTGGGGTGTAGAGAATGTCCCGTTCTTTTGATAATCGGCAATGCTCTATTAGTTTTCCCATTCCGAAGCCAACCCCCTCTATGGTATGTCTTTCTCCACGGAAATTAAATCTCAAGTGACTCTTATCTCTTCCTAGAGGCAATACTTTTAAGAATTCAGTTGAGCGGTCCCTAAAAATCGGCTGAGGATTGTCTGTTCCGAATGGCTCCATTAAATGTAACTGTCTGAGAATTTCACCATTAAATAAATCGTTAATCTCAATATCATCATCTATCTGATTATCGCTGTTCTCAGGCGTCCTATTTGATTGTTTTTGTATGGATTCATCGAATAATTTTTTGAAATTCATCAAATTTCCCTTTAACAAGCTCATTCCGCCAGCCATTTCATGACCACCAAAACCAAGAAGAACCTCTCTGCAATTATCCAGGGCCTTGAAGATATCTATACCAACAACGGACCTCGCTGAACCTTTTAAAACTCCTTCGCCAAGATCGCAGAGAACCACACTGGGTTTTTGGTATTCTTCAACAAGATTAGATGCCACAATGCCAGCAACTCCAACATGGTAATTTCCAGCAACTATAATGGAATGTTTGGTATTTGTGCCCTGGCGCAAAAGGTTATCCTTTGCACTAATAAAGTCCTTGATGTTTATGAGTTTACGTTTATCGTTGCTCTCGACAAGGTCCTTGGCGATTGCAAAAGCCTCTTTTTTATTCAATGACAAAAAAAGTTTTATGGCCTTGTCCGCCTCCCCCATTCTCCCGGCAGCATTAATCTTTGGAGCCAGTTGAAACGAAACATCTTCAGATCGAATGCACTTAGGATCCAGGTTGTTAAGGTGGCACAACGCGGTTATGCCATGGTTTTTCTGGTCGCCAATGGTTTCCATCCCTGCTTTAACCATAATCCTGTTAATTTTTTTTAAAGGAACCATATCTGCAATTGTTCCAATGGCGACAAGGTCTAGAAATTGCTTTAAGTTCGGTGGTTTGTTGATAGTATCGAAATATCCGCATTTTAACAGGTGTGTCCTTGTTGCCATTGCAAGGTAAAATGCTACTCCGACACCAGCCAGTGTTTTATCCAGGAATTCACAGTTCGTCTGGTTTGGATTGATCACTGCGTCTGCCATTACCCTTTCTGGCAGAGCAAGGTGGTGATCTGTTATAATGACTTTATAGCCCAGTTTTTTGGCATACTCCACAGCCTCGTGTGCAGATATTCCATTATCTACAGTTATCAGTAGGCATTTGTCGGTATCTCTGTTCTCCGATACCTTTCTCAGGCCATCTTTTTGTATGCCGTAACCATCTGTCAATCGATTGGGGATGTGATAATCGGCGGTGTAACCAATCGATTTGAAAAATAAAAGAAGGAGCGCTGTGGCCGTGGTCCCATCAACATCGTAATCACCCCAAACCAATATGGGGTGACCGTTGGTTATGGTCTCCTCAATAAGGTTCACCGCCAGATCCATATCTTTCAATAAAAATGGACTTGGCAATTCTTTGAGCTTTGGTTCAAGAAATTGTTGAATCTCATCTTTTCCGCAGATCCCTCTTCTTGCAAGCAGTTTTTCGATGAAAGGATTCAGGTATTTACCGTCTGAAAGTCTAATTCGTTTCTGTCCTTGCTCGACACTCATAAAAAATCTCTTATCATCGTTTTTGCTATTCCAGAATCACTTGTTTCAAGCCATTGGACTTCTTTGATTTTGTTAAACCAGGTATACTGTCGTTTTGCGTATCTGCGTGTATCTCTGGTGAGTTGTTCAAACATCTCATTCCTGCTTAGGTCGCCTTTTATAAACCTGGTCATATGGCTATATCCAATGGATTGCATGGATTTACAATTCTCTTCGTACCCCCTGTCGAGCAACCCCCTAACCTCACTTTCAAAGCCATTTTCAAGCATTATCCTGCTTCTCTGGTCTATTCGCTCATAGAGTCTGGTTCTGTCACGAGTCAGTCCAATAATCAGAATGTTTGGGAACCTTTTTGTATTCTGCCTCTTGTGTTCTTCTATTAAAGCTGACCATTTCTTACCTGTTCCTCTGAATATTTCCAAAGCCCTGACAAGTCTATGGCTATCATTTTTGTGGATTCTTTTGGCAGAATTACGATCTATTAGTGACAATTGTTCATGCAATACATCACGTCCAAGGCTGTTTAGTTCAGTCACTAACTCTTTTCTTATACTTGGGAATGTTGGTAACTTCGGTGCCAAACCATTAATAAGGGCCTTGAGGTATAAACCAGTTCCCCCGGTAACAAGAATTTTCTTTTTCTTCGTATGTATATTTCGAATAGCCTCTATAGCCCTGGTCTCATAGGTGCCAGCATCGAAAGGTTCGTCTGGATCGACCACATCGATTAAATGATGTTCTACGCCCTTCATCTCTTCCCTGGTTATCTTGGCTGTGCCAATATCCATATAGCGATATACCTGCATGGAGTCGACACTGATTATTTCGAAGCCAAATTCCCGTGCAATATCTATGGAAAGGGCTGTCTTTCCGACGGCGGTTGGCCCGATCAGAACAACAATCGGTTCACGGAAAGGAAACTCAAACGCATTACTCATAATAGTTGACAAAACTTAAATAGGGCGCAATTTGAGCCATCCTCACAGGGCCTATTCCGGATACCCTCAGGAGGTCTTCCGCCGTTTCAAAAGGACCGAATTGGTTTCGTGTCTGGAGTATTTTTTCGGCGAGTTCTGTACCGATACCTTTCACAGACATAAGTAACAGTTTGTCGCAGTGATTGATGGCTACCGGAAGAAAGAAAAATGGTGAAAAATTGAGTTGCTCGACGCTAAGACAGGGATTCTCTGATTCAAAAGAATTCTGCCAAAGCCGATCATTTAAGACGAGCTTATGACCGTTTACAACCTGAAGCTCTATTTTACGTTGAGAAGTATTTGGTGAAAAATCGAAGAGAAAAAACAACTGGGTTAAAGCAAAGAGGGAACAGCAAAAAAGTGCAAAAAGCTCTTTGCCTGTCCCCTCTTCTCTTGAAACAATGTCCGTCCTAGTTTTTGGTTGCGTTACGCTGTTCATCCCGCATCAATTTATAGGTTAAAGAGTCAACAAGAGCTTGCCATGATGCTTCTATAATGTTCACCGATACGCCTACAGTTCCCCACTGTTCGTACTTGTCCTTTGACTCTATAAGAACCCTGACTTTAGCTCCTGTCCCATGCTGACCTGAAAGAACCCGAACCTTGTAATCAACCAGTTCAATCTCTTCGAGGGCTGGATAAAATTGAGTCAATCCTTTTCGCATCGCCTTATCAAGTGCATTAACCGGCCCATCTCCCATGGCGGCTGTGTGGACTTCCTCACCGCCAACCTCAACCCTGATGGTTGCTTCGGTTTCGGGAGGTTTATCCATGCTACGCTTAGAATTTATTGCCCTGAAGCCTCTCAGGGTGAAAAAATTCGCCTGTGCTCCTATGGCACGACGCATCAGCAGTTCAAAGGACGCCTCTGCGCCTTCATACTGAAACCCCTGGTTTTCAAGATTTTTCAATTCAGCAACGATGGAGGCTGCAATGGGACTGTTCGGATCGAGATCAATACCGAATTTTTTGGCCTTGTGTAAAACATTGGACTTCCCTGCCTGATCAGAAATAAGGATTCTCCTGACATTTCCAACCTTTTCCGGCTCAATATGCTCGTAGGTTAACGGGTTTCGTTTAACAGCTGAGACATGAATGCCACCTTTATGGGCAAAGGCTGAACGACCTACATATGGCTGGTATTTATTGTGTGGCAGATTGGCAAGCTCATCAACCAGCATGGCAGTGTCATACAGTCGGTCAATATTTTTTACAGATTCACACTCATACCCCATCTTCAAGCCTAAGGCAGGGATGACGGAGGTAAGATTGCAGTTTCCACAGCGTTCACCGTAGCCGTTCATGGTTCCCTGTACCTGGGTTACACCAAGGCTTAAAGCAAGGAGTGAATTTGCGACCGCTGTTTCAGAATCATTATGGGCATGAATGCCAAGAGTTACCGTTTTGCTGCGCTCAGTAACGAACCGCTGTACACGTTCTATTATAGGCTGAACTTCATGCGGTAGCATCCCACCATTTGTATCACAAAGAACCAGACATTCGGCACCGCCACTAATTGCCTTCCCGAGAGTTGCTAGAGCGTAATCATGATTTTTTTTGAAACCATCGAAGAAATGTTCAGCATCATAAAAAAGCGTTTCCACGTGTGGTTTTAAATAGGCAAGGGACTCTTCAATGATTAGCAGATTATCTTCAAGTTCTATTCGTAGCGCATCGTGGACATGAATATCCCAGGATTTACCAAAAATGGTAATGACTGGTGTTTTAGCATCAAGTAAAGCCTGAAGGTTTTTATCTTCCTGGCAGGGATTGGAAAAGAGACGTGTGGAACCAAAAGCAACAAGTTTTGCATGTTTAAGAGTCTCTCCCTGCATGGTCTTGAAAAATTCGACCGCCAGGGGATTTGATCCGGGCCAGCCTCCCTCAATGAAATCAATTCCAAGATTGTCGAGTTTATGGCTGATACGAATCTTGTCGGTAACAGAAAGGTTGAAATTCTCAGCCTGAGTTCCATCCCTCAAGGTTGTGTCGTATATTTGTACGGATCTTGTCATAAAGCTCACCAATTATAATATATTCTCTTCTTCGGGCAGATTTTCCTTGTCAAGTTCGAACGCATCGTGGAGAGCACGAACCGCAAGTTCTGTATATTTTTCCTCAATTACACAGGAAACTTTAATTTCAGAAGTCGATATCATGGAAATATTGATTCCTTCGTTAGAGAGTACTCTGAACATGGTGGATGCAATCCCTGAATGATTCCGCATACCGACACCAACAATGGAAATTTTGGTGATGGCATCGGAACCATGAACGCCACCTTTGGCACCTATTTTTTCGACTATCTCCTGAAGGAGTTGCAAGGTGCGCTGATAATCACTGCGAACAACAGTAAAGGTCATATCGGTTAGACCATTACCGGTATCCTGATTCTGGATAATCATATCGACAATAATGTCAGCGTCAGAAATGGGAGTGAAAATTTTAGCAGCAATGCCTGGCTGATCAGGAACGCCGGATACGGTAATTCGTGCTTCGTTTTTATTATAGGTTACACCTGAAACTATTCTTCCTTCCATTGCTTTATCCTCCGCAACAACCCATGTCCCTTCAGTTTCTGTAAATGTGGAACGGACGTGGATTGGGACATTGTACTGTTTTGCAAATGTTACAGATCTGATATCCAGAACCTTAGCGCCAAGGCTTGCCAGTTCCAGCATCTCGTCATAAGAAATTCTGTCTATTTTTATGGCCTTTGCACATATGTTGGGGTCAGTTGTATAGACCCCCTCAACATCGGTGAAAATCTCGCAGGCATCAGCCTGCAGTGCAGCAGCCAGGGCCACAGCTGTGGTGTCGGAACCGCCACGGCCAAGCGTGGTAATGTCACCATCCTGAGTAACACCCTGGAACCCTGCTACCACTACTACCTTGCCGTTGTTGAGTTCCGTCGTAATTCTCTCTGTATCAATGTTTTCAATCCGTGCTTTCGTGTGTGAACTGTCTGTATTAATCTTTACCTGGTCACCAAGAAAGGATATACAATCATCGCCAAAGGCCTTCACTGCCATAGCAAAAAGAGAAACGGTTACCTGTTCCCCAGAGGAAAGAAGGACATCCATCTCCCTCTGATCCGGTATGTCCTGCATCTGCATGGCAAAATCGGTGAGACGGTTAGTCTCTCCAGACATGGCAGAAAGAACAACCACCATCTGGTGCCCTTCATTTTTCTTTTTGAGTACCCTCCTGGCAACCTGTTTAATCTTGTCAGGATTACCGACGGAAGTTCCCCCAAATTTTTGTACAATTAAAGCCATCTGACGTCTAACTCCTTTATAAGTAGCAGGGATCCTAAGATAAAATAGAAATCAGTGGAGGGTCTGTCAGACCCGTTGCTGATTGATAAGTTCTATTGCTATTCACTTTCAAGCATAAATTCATACAATTTAGTACCTGTCGGTAAAAATGCAATCTTTTCTTCTTTCAGTCGAAAATGTATCAAAAACAACTGTCCAATTGTGCTTTTTTTAAAGATGTTATCTATAGTAAGGTAAACCCCAGTGAAAAAACATGTAGCAAAAAAACACTTCAATTTTAAAGGAAACAGTAAAACACATGAACGATAATGAGTCATTTCATATAGTACTGGTAGAACCGGAAATCCCACCTAATACCGGTTCTATTGCACGCTTATGTGGGGCAACCAATAGCGTTCTGCACCTGGTCCGCCCCTTAGGTTTTTCCACCGATGATAAGCACCTCAAACGGGCAGGCCTTGATTACTGGAAGTTTGTAGACATTAGATACTGGGAATGCTTTGACGATTTCCTTAAAGCTCAGGATGAAAACAGATTATATTTTCTTACTACTAAAACCAGCAGGTCCTATATTGATGCACCTTTCAAACCCGGTGACTACCTCGTGTTTGGTAAGGAAACAAAAGGATTACCCGAAGATCTTCTTAAGCTTTATTCAGATCGTTGTTTTACTCTCCCCATGGCCAATTCGAATATCAGAAGTTTGAATCTGGCGATGACTGCAGGAATTGTTCTCTATGCTGCCTTAAGCCGGCAATAGTATGGGCTCACATGCGTAATTGATCAAAATCCAGTCATACCCTACAGCACAACCATTACGGCCATTATCCCGAGCACTGTAAAGGCCAGTTTCTGCTCTGGCGGTAAGGGTTTCAATATTGTCATCGGAAACCATCTGTGCAATTCCAATGCTTATGCTGATTTTTATTGTATCTTCACCCTTCTTGAGTGCCAGGCTACGTGTCATCTCAAGAATTTTTGCAGCAATACGGCAGCTGTCTTTTGTTGAGCATTCTTTCAACACTACTAGAAATTGATCCCCTTCCCACCGACAGGTAATATCGGATGCACGAAGCACACTCTGAATGGATTTACTTAACATGGAGAGCAGAGCATCCCCGGCCTTATGCCCATAACGTTCATTGATCCCCCTGAAGTGATCGATGTCAACGATAAGGACAGAGAGTGGTTCAAGTGTGCGCTTGGCGTCCAGCAAGGCATGTTCAAAAATTTCACCGAAGGCATGCCGGGTGACTAATCCTGTCAACGAATCAGTATGTTGGATGTCCTGAGTTCTCTGTTTGCGAAATTTTATAAAAAGAAAATTAGCAATACCCAGTGCAATAACAAGAAAGATACTATCCGTCAGGGCGATTCTGTGTAATGTTTTCCAGGATGCGTGAGTATCAGTGCAGCTGACCAATGAGTAGATGTCAATTGCGGCAAGAACGATCCCAAGGAACAGAGCGCAACCAAGGAGAACACGTATGAGTACATCTGTTCGAATATCAGTCCGAACATCAATTCGAGCTGTTTTCATAAAATCTACAGGTGACGAAGAGTCAGGAATATGGTAACACCAACTACTCAAATGGTGGCTGGCTACGGTTATCTATTTGTTTTTTGTCATTTCCTGGAACAAATTCCAGCAATGTGAGCATTTTAGAATATTCTTTCATAACAGATTACAGTCAATTCAGGTATTATTTTTTCCAGAAGGAGTAAAAAAGATGGTTGATCGCGTGTATAATTTCAGTCCTGGTCCCGGAACGCTTCCCGTTGAAGTACTTCAGCAGGCCTCAAAGGATGTCCTTAATTTTAAAGAAACCGGTATCGGCCTCATCGAAATGAGTCACCGTTCCAAAGAGTTTATGGCAGTTGCTGACACTACCGAAAGCATGCTCCGTGAGCTTATGGAAATTCCGGACAACTATAAGGTTCTTTTTCTTCAGGGGGGAGCTTCAAGCCAGTTTTTCATGATCCCCATGAACCTTCTTGGCGATGGTAAGAAAGCGACCTATCTGAATACCGGAACGTGGTCCAAAAAAGCTATAAAAGAGGCCAGGTTGTTTGGTGATATTGAAGTAGCCTTTTCAAGTGAAGAGCAGACCTTCAACAGAGTGCCAACACAAGATGAGTACAGTGTCGACAGCGCATCTGAGTATCTCTATTTTGTTTCAAACAATACCATCTACGGAACCCAGTTTTCTTCATTTCCCGAGACGGATAAAGTGTTGATATCAGATATGTCTTCAGATATTTTATCCCGAAAGATAGACGTCTCTAAATTTGGGCTTATTTTTGCTGGTGCGCAAAAGAATATGGGACCTGCTGGTGTTACAATTGTTATTATCAGGGAGGATCTCCTTGATAAGACTCCCAAAAACACTCCCACCATGCTCACATACAAAACCCATGCTGACAAAGGGTCTATGTTTAACACACCACCCTGCTTTCCTATTTATGTTGTTGGTGAAGTGTTGAAATGGTTGAAAAAGAAAGGTGGCATAGAGGCCATTGAGCAAATCAATATCGAAAAAGCCGGTCTCCTCTACGATTGCATTGATGGTACAGAATATTACAGAGGCCATGCTGAGAAAGCCTCACGTTCTTTGATGAACATCTCCTTTAACCTGCCAAATGCTGATCTTGAGGCCAAATTTATAGCTGAAGCCACAGAGGTTGGATTGAATGGACTTAAGGGACATCGTTCCATCGGTGGTTGTCGTGCCTCCATTTACAATGCATTTCCCAGGGAAGGTGTAGTAAAGCTAGTTGAATTTATGAAAAAATTTGAAGCTGACAACCCTGCCTGACATCTCACTCTCAAATGAATTACGATGGAGACATTATTCGTCCGCCCAGTGAGGCCAATTCTATCATCCTCCAGGTGACCGTAGGCTGTTCTCACAACCGCTGCACATTCTGTGGTGCCTACAAAGAGAAGAAGTTTCGCATTCGCAGTCAAGAGGAAGTTCTTGATAACATTGCTTTTGCTGCCCGCTATTGTGGAAAGCAAAAGCGTGTTTTTCTCGCAGATGGTGACGTGCTTATCCTGTCTCAGAAGAGGTTGGTGGCACTTTTTGAACTTATCAGGGAAAACCTTCCCCAGGTGAACCGCATCGCCCTTTATGGAAACGCAAAGGCCATTCGGGCAAAGACGGTCGACGAACTCAAAGAGCTGAAGAGACTTGGTTTGCATCGAATTTATATGGGACTTGAAAGTGGTGCCAATGAAGTACTTGCTGCAGTAAAAAAAGATGAGACTGACAAGTCCATGGCTCTTGCTGCCTGTCGTGCGAAAAAGGCTGGTGTTTTTCTTTCAGTTACTGTCCTCCTGGGCCTAGGTGGGGTGCAAAACAGTCTGCACCATGCCAGGGAAACAGCAAGGGTCCTCAGTCTTATGGAACCTAAACAAATTGCGGCACTCTGTTTGATGCCGCTGAGCAATACAGATCTTGGAAGACAGTACCAGGAAGGTACGTTCGAATTGCCGGACTCAACCGGAATACTTCTTGAACTACAGGAATTACTACTGAATATAACATGTTATCCCGTGCAGTTTATGGCTAATCATGCATCTAACTACCTCCCTCTTTCCGGCCGTCTTCCTCGTGATCGTGAGGCCATGCTGAATAGTGTTAAAATGGCCCTGCTTGGGAATCAGCCACTTGTTCCTGAAAGATTTCGGGCCTTATAAAAGAATGAATCCTAAAACTGATTTAAGAAATCTGACCCAGGACGAACTTGTCTGTTACGTGGAATCTTTGGGCCAGCCTGCCTTTCGTGCCAGGCAAATCATGTCCTGGCTGTATCGTCCTGGCATCACAGACTTTTCCCAGATGACCGATCTTGCAAAAGACTTCCGCCGGTTGCTCGCAGAAAACGCAAGAATATCTCAATTTCAAGATCCTCTTATTCAACAATCTCAGGACGGTTGTGTGAAGTTCGGATTCACACTTGATGATGGGAAGCTTATAGAATCAGTCCTTATTCCGGAACCCGACCGCAACACTCTTTGTGTTTCCTCGCAGGTTGGTTGCGCCATGAATTGCTCTTTCTGTCTTACCGCAACAATGGGATTTACTCGCAACCTTACGCCCTCTGAAATTGTTAATCAGGTGTGTGCTGCCGGTGATTTCCTGAGGAACGCCCCGAAGTCAAAACGTATAGGACCAGATCGGGTTACAAATCTCGTGTTCATGGGAATGGGAGAGCCACTAAATAATCTGGACAATCTTATCAAGGCCATATCTATTCTTACAGAACAGCGTGGCCTTGATATGACCAACAGGCGCATTACTGTTTCGACTTGTGGAATCGTAAGTAAGATGCTCGAACTCGGTGAGAAAACAGATGTAAATCTCGCCATATCTCTCCATGCTGTCGATGATACGACCAGGAATAGCCTCATGCCGGTCAACAATCGCTACTCTCTGGAGGAGTTACTACAGGCCTGTCGCGACTATCCAATGGCTAAACGGAAACGGATAATGTTTGAATATATTCTGTTGCATGGGATTAACGACTCCGATGAAAATGCCTACGAACTAGCTAGGATTCTCCGTGACATCCCCTGTAAAATCAATTTGCTTCCATATAATGAATCTCCTGGCCTTCCCTACAAAAGCCCATCCAGAAATAGGGTGTTTGCCTTCCAGAAAATTGTAAGGGACAAGGGCTATTCAGTTTTTATTCGCACAAGCCGCGGTGAAGATATTTCTGCTGCATGTGGTCAACTTGCCAAACAAAAAGAGAACGAGGTACAGGATGCCTGAACTTGAAACATGTACTGGATATCAATATCTGCGTGATACTTTCTATAATCGTGAAACGATAAAACAGTTCAAACGCCCAGCTATTGCTGAGGTCAACACCTTTAAGAAATATCCTGACTCAAAAAGAATCGAATTACCCAGGAACTGGAACCTCAAGGAAGCCCGTATCACTCCCTTGCTCCAAAGCAGACGTTCCCTTCGTAAGTATTCAACAGAACCTGTAACCTTTGAGGAGCTGGCGTTCATGCTTTGGGCCAGCCAGGGTATCACTGCCAAATCAGGAAGCTATACGTTTCGGACAGCACCTTCAGGAGGTGCGCTCTATCCCATTGAAACCTATTTGAGCATTAAAAATGTAACAGATCTTGAACCCGGCTTATACCATTTTGATGTGGAAAATTTTGCACTGAATATTCTGAGTGAAACGGAGTGTGCCGAAGCAGTGGCAACGGCCTGTTTAAATCAGAAATTTATGGCACAATCAGCGGTGACCTTTCTCTGGACTGCTGTTTTTAGAAGGTGTATGAGTAAATATGGAAATCGTGGCGTACGCTATCTGCTACTTGATGCAGGGCACGTCTGTCAAAATCTACTCCTGGCGGCCGAAGCAACCGAGAATGGCGGTTGTCCCGTTGCTGCTTTTTACGACGATGAGGTGAATGAGTTACTGGGTGTCAATCCTGCCGAGGAGTCCATTCTTTATGCTGCCGCAATTGGAAAAAGGATTCCAGTTAAAGGACAATGCAGTCTGTAGGCGAGTGTCAGGTGAAAAAGAGGACTATTGTCCAGGTGGTCCATGATAAATGCTGGCTATTCCTCGTTTAGCTGATTACCAACTCGTTCTTTAGGGTCCCTGTAGTAGTTAATTTTTCTCTTCTCAGGATCCCGAGGAGTATTGAAAAAGCTATTGATAGAAGCTGGAATTTCCGTGGGTGACTTTCCGGTAAGTAAAAAGTACCCCACAGAAATAATAGCGACCAGAAAGAGAAAGATAAATCCTCTCTTCAGTTGAGCCTGCATGGTAGCACTTCTGAATACTAAAAATGCCACCACGCAAAGAAAAACTCCTGGAATCGCCCAGGCATAAAATTCGTGCGTGACATTAATGATATTTTCCATTTTATTGTTTTGGCGTTAAAGTTCGTCTTCCCATTCTGAGAGTACAGATTTTGGTAAAAGATTGAGGTCGATTTTTTTTGCCTCCTCAATACCGGCATGAAGAGCATCTGAATTCATTTTTTCAGTACCCTTGGGAACACGTGAAAGTAGAGCCTTTTCCAGGCCATCAAGAGAAACCTGACCGCTGAGATAACCAACGGCTCCAAGTGCCACCATATTTGCAACCAACTCTCTGCCAATCTGTTCCCTGGCAATCTGGGTAAATGGAATTGAGACCGAACGACTGGTGGGCAGTTGTTTGACAAGGCCGGAATCGACCACCAGTAATCCATCAGCCTTAATATCCGAGAAATAGGCATCACAAGCCGTCTGGGTCATGGCCAGGAGCAGGTCAACCCGCAGTGCCTTTGGATAATCAATAGGTGATCCTGAGATAACAACTTCAGCTTTACTTTTACCGCCACGGGCCTCAGGGCCATAGCTTTGAGTTTGACAGACATGCTTGTTGTCAAAGGCCCCTACTCCATCGGCCATCACCACGGCTGCAGTTATTATCCCCTGACCTCCGGATCCGCTAAATCTGATTTCGTATCGTTCATCATTCTTCATAACGTTTGATCCCATTTTTCTCTTTCGCTTTAGTGATATTGTCTGCCTTTTCCTTGGCTTCAGCGGCAATGCGTCGATATTCATCCGTTGAGATTGGCTTTTCGACGTCGGTGAGAACTCCAATGGTAATCTTTCCTTCCAGTTCCTCTGGATTCATTTTCTCAGCTTTTCCAATGGTTACCGCACGTTCCTTGAAGCCATTAATCATCTCCACAGCACCGCCAAGTTTATTTCTGCGCCCATGCTGCACATGGCAATTAGAAATAATCTCCATCACTGAAAAACCACGTTTTTCTATGGCTTTTTTTATCATCTGCTCAAGATGGCTAGCGTGATAAACCGTACTTCTTGCGACAAAAGATGCTCCGGCAGCAACAGCAAGCTCTGCTATATTAAACGCATGCTCCACGTGCCCATAAACAGACGTTGTCGACTTGGCACCATAAGGGGTGGCCGGGGAGTACTGCCCACCAGTCATGCCGTAGGTCGCGTTATTGATAATAATAGCAGTGAGGTCGATATTTCGTCGCGCGGCATGGATAAAATGATTGCCACCGATAGCGGTTGCGTCACCATCTCCCATTACGGTGAGCACACTGAGTTCTGGCTTGGCAAGTTTTATTCCAGTGGCAAATGTAAGGGCACGGCCATGGGTGGTATGGATGGTATTAAAATCCACATAGGTTGGCAATCTGCCAGAACATCCTATTCCAGATGCCAGCACCACCTCATCTTTACTCAGGCCAATACTGTGAATAGCACGTAACAAGGCACCCATAACAATTCCATTACCACACCCGGGACACCAGACATGAGGGAATTTTTTGTCGTGTCGCAAATATTCTTTACGTATGATTTCAGCACGTTCAAGCATTGTATTTATTCTCCTTAATCTTGTTTAGATGCAAGATCATACCGTTGTCAAATGTTTAAGAATCTCTTCAGGGGTTATCAGCTGACCGTCAATGCGATTATGTTTCACAATGCGACATCCGGCCTGATTAACCCTTCCTACTTCTCTGCTCATCTGCCCCATATTCATTTCAGGAACAATTGCAACACGGCATTGGCGAAGATACGTATCAACAGCTTTTCGTGGAAACGGGAAAAGCGTAATCAGCTGTACAAGCCCTGCCTTAACCCCAAGCTTTCGTGCGTCACGAACAGCACGGAGAGCTGACCTGGCAACAGAACCGTATGCGATAACAAAAACTTCAGCATCTTCCATATGGTGGTTTTTGGTGATTTGTATATCCTGGAACCCCTTGCTGATCTTTTTATGAATTCTGGTTAAAAACTGTTTGATTTCCTGAGGATTCTGGGTCGGAAATCCTTTTTCATCATGAACAAGACCTGTCACGTGATGTCTGTAGCCATCACCTAAAGATGACATATCAGGCACACTACGGTTGTTATCGGCGTAAGGCTTATACCACTCGGGCGGGACATCGGGTTTAACTCTGTCGAAAACGCGAATCTGATCAGGCTCGGGAAGTATCACTGATTCACGAGTATGGGCCACAACCTCATCTGAAAGAATGATCACCGGGGTGCGATATTTTTCAGAAAGATTAAAGGCCCTTACGGTTACCGAAAAACAATCAGCAACTGAAGAGACGGCAAGAACAATAATGGGGTGGTCACCGTGGGTGCCCCATCTCGCCATCTGGACATCGCCCTGGGCCGGGCTGGTTGGAAGACCTGTACTGGGCCCGCCACGCATTACATTTACTATAACACAGGGAACTTCGGTGATACAGCCATAGCCAAGATTCTCCTGAATAAGAGAAAATCCAGGGCCACTTGTGGCCGTCATAGCCTTCACTCCGGCAAGAGAGGCACCAAGGACAGCACCCATGGAGGCAATTTCATCTTCCATTTGCACAAAAGTACCACCAAATTCCGGTAATTTGACCGAAAGGATCTCACTTATCTCTGATGCTGGTGTAATAGGGTACCCAGCAAAGAAACGACAACCAGCAGCCAGAGCCCCGGCAACAATTGCTTCATTTCCCTGAAGGAGAACTTTTTTCTGAGTATTATTTAATTCCATTGCTGCGCCTCCTTTCAGGGTGTCTTCCCGTCACAGTGATAGCAAAATCAGGGCAGTGAATTTCGCAGAATCTGCACCCTATGCAACTGTCCATTGCATCAATGTATGGGAGCCCAAGCTCATCCGTCTTAATGATCTGTTTTGCGCAAAGAGCGCTGCAGAGTCCACAGGATTTGCACCAGTTGTGAAAAAAGAGCACATTGTATAACTTTTTTTCCTTTACTTTGGCGGCGGCAGGAGATTTTACCTCTTTTTTACCTCTTGGTTTGGAATCTTTAACCATTTTTTGTAACCAGTTTTTCACCTTTTGAATTGTTAAAAACTACGAGATCAGTATGAAAATCCGCAGTAACACGTATGTTTTTGTTATATAACCGTTAAATGAACTGTCAAGTATATTGTGTTATTTCCTGAGAATAGCTCATTGTATTGCCAGTTCGTGCAGGTGTTAGGCTCAAATTGTCATTTGTTCCAATCCACCAGTATTACTTGCCTTTACTATAAATGTATGCTAACTATCCAATCCTGAGTTACCAATGAGGCCTGTGACTATACGGCCTCCCCCCCCTGTGAGACATTCTGCTGTAATTTTGAATTAATCTTGAAAGGAGTTGCTTTTGAAAACGAAAATATTAGTTGCCAATCGTGGTGAAATCGCCATTCGACTGATTCGCGCCATCCAGGAATTACATTATGAAGCGGTAGCTGTCTATGAGACGCCAGACAAGGACTCAAGTCATATTCGCATCGCCAACGAAGCTGTCTGGCTTGGAAAGGGACCACGCTGTGACTATCTTGACATTGACAAGATAATCAAAGCTGCCAAAAAAACCGGAGCCATAGCTATTCATCCAGGTTATGGATTTCTTGCCGAAAATGCAAACTTCGCCAAAGCCTGTGAAGATGAAGGTATTATCTTTATAGGTCCATCTTCAGAAGTTGTCACTAATTTAGGTAATAAGGTTATAGCAAGAAAGATTATGGCCGAAGCCGGTATCCCTATGGTACCTGGCACTGACAACCTTCCGCATGGTGACGAGGGTGTGAAGGCTGCCATAGCCTTTGCCGACGAATTCAAGTATCCAATCATGCTGAAGGCAACCTCTGGTGGTGGAGGACGTGGTATCAGGCTTATTGAGTCCGATGCCCAGATGAAGTCGGAAATCCCAGTTGCTCGAGCTGAAGCTCTTGCTGCCTTTAATGACGCATCGGTTTACCTTGAAAAGGTGGTTGTTGAACCCAAACATGTTGAAGTCCAGATCATGGCAGACCATGAAGGCACTACCATTCACCTCGGGACACGTGACTGTTCTATTCAACGAAGAAATCAAAAACTGATAGAGATTGCTCCCTCAATGATTGGTGACAAGAAACTTTTGGATACCATCTGTGAAACCGCTGTTAAAGCCGCCAAAGCCGCCAATTATCTTAATGCCGGCACTGTAGAGTTTCTTATAGATAAAGATTTCAATTATTATTTTATGGAGATCAACACCAGGGTACAGGTTGAACATACAGTAACGGAAATGGTCACCGGCATTGATATCGTTCGTACCCAGATCAAACTTGCTCTTGGTAAAAAACTTTCCTTTTCACAGAATGATGTACAGTTACGTGGCCATGCCATCGAAATGCGCATAAATGCGGAAGACCCTAAGGCGGATTTCATGCCAGAAGGTGGAAAGACGGTTTCTGTATATCGCTCACCTGGTGGTTATGGTGTTCGACTTGATGGATTTGTTTACCAGGGCTTCACCATTCCCGAAGTGTACGATTCATTGCTCGTCAAAATGACCGTTCATGGTTTCTCCTGGAATGAAACTGTGGACAGGCTGCGCCGTTGTCTTCAGAATTTTGTTATTTCTGGACCGAAAACAACCATTCCCTTCTATCTGAACATTGCCAAAGAGCCGGATTTTATAGCAGGGAATTTCGACACATCATATTTGGATAAACACCCTGAATTGTTCATATATGAAGACAACGCCAATGAGGCCAGCAAACTCGCAAACTTGATAGCAGAAATTCATCATCGTGGTTACAATCCATACGCTGCCTGATATAAGAGCAACAGTTAAAGACACTAATTTTCCTGTCGTTAAACGGTTCCCTAGAAAGACCTGGTTACGACAAACATTGATAGAGAAGGAATAAATATGGAACGAATTGTACAAGGAACCTCACCGGCTGATGTGGTCAAACAATTACAGAATTCAGATGGTTATCATATCACCAATACTGCCCGTGATCTCTCTCAGTCTGATTTTAAAAATAGAATTCTTCTCCATACTGACATGATGGCGGCAGAATCGAGAGAACGAGCCGGATATTTTTCACTCGAGATTACAGGCGGGGCATCTGTTCATGTAGATATTCTCCGCAAACAGGTTGACCCGTTTCTCAAACTGGAAATTCTTCGTGAAAAAATGCCCACCACAATGTTTCAAACCCTGTGTCGTGGTGTGAATCTTTTTGGCTATCGTCCTTACCCTCAAAATGTCATTCGTTTTACAGTTAGAGAATTTGCAAAATACGTTGATGTCTGGCGTACTTTTGATTTCATGAACTATATTCCGAATATGCAGGCTGTTTTTGAGGAAGTTGCCAAGGCCGGAAAAATCAACGAGCCCTGTATATGCTTTTCCACAGGTCCTGAACATACCGACGCTTACTACCTGACAAAAGTTCAGGAAATCCTCGATGTAACCGGGAACGATATTGTTCTCTGTATTAAGAACCATGGAGGGTTGGGAACTCCTACACGTATTGGAGAACTTGTTGATTCCATTCGTCAAAAGCATCCTGACCTGCCAATTCATTATCATGGTCATAATACTGACGGTAATGATGTTGGGAGAATCGTGGCTGCTGTTCAGAATGGTGCTACAATCGTTGATGCCTCTGATGCATCCTTCACTGGTTTCTACGGACCAGCACCGATTCTCACAGTAATTCAGACCTTGAAGGATCTTGGTCATAATCCTGCGACCATAAACGAAGATGCAGTTATTGAAACCTCCGAGGCCATACGAGACCAACGACAGTACTACGAAGCCTTTGAGTCCCAGATTAAGGGGTTCCAGCCCACCGTTCAGATTCACAAGCTCCCCGGCGGTGCAATGGGATCCAGTCTTGAGCAGGCTGTCAAGGGTGGTTTCCTTGATAAGATGCCGGATATTTTGCACAAGGAACTTCCAAGAGTTCAGAAAGAATTAGGAAATTACTGGTCTGTAACCCCCGGTTCCCAAATTCTCTGGACAACAGCCGTTTCTAACGTACAGGGGGGGGAACGCTACGGAAATCCATCGGGTGACCTGAGAAATCTCCTTCTTGGGAAATATGGCCCATTTCCCTTCTACGAGCCTGAAGAATGGATTTTCGAGAAAGTGCTTGGAAAAGACTGGAAAAAAGTTATCGAAAAAGAAGGTGGTGTCGAAGATATCGGCGATATGGACATCGAGAAAGAGAAGGAAACTCTTACTGAGAGAATTGGTGGCGAACCCACTGATCAACAACTGGTTCTGTACCTGCAGCACCCCAATGACGCAGTAGAATTTTTCAAATTTGAAGAAAAATTCGGCAAAGTATACGTACTTCCTCCCTCAATATTCCTCCATCAGGGACAATTTGATCCTGGAGAGACACTTACCTTTACCGATCATACCGGAAAAGAGCACATGCTTGAGGTTGGTCCATCCATCGTAGATGAAGATGGTGAGACCAATGTTTATCTCAATGTTGATCACCACCAACGCGTATATACCTTTGAGGCTGAACTGCCTGAAGGTGTCACCGCTAAGGCTGCTGTTATCTCGAAAGAAGAAATAATCGCTCTTGCGAAAGCTGGTGATATGCGTGCTTCATTTTCCGGCAATGTTTGTGAAATCGGTGTAAAGGAAGGACAGGCTGTTGCTGCTGGTGATAAACTTGCTGTTATGGAAGCCATGAAAATGCAGACTCCTATTAACAGCGTAATAGATGGAATCGTAACTGCTATTTCAGTCAAGGTTGGTGATTCATTACAGCCTGGTGATAAAATATTGAAAATTGATATAGACGAATAGGTTTTTCCCTCCGTATCAGATTCAAATGCCTTTTCATAATAGCAATTATGGAAAGGCATTTTTTTGTAAACAATAAACTCCTCCCCTTGCAGTAGCTCATTCCATTATAAAACAACTTGACTTTCTCCTGTAAAAGCGAAGAAAATAAGAAAAGAGTCCCTCTTCTGCCCTTACTGAAGGAATGAGTCCATGCCTAACAACAACTGTCATTCCACAAGCTATATTTCAACGGCTACTGTCCCTAGGATTCTTGTCCGTCTTATACTCTATGCCCTCCTGTGGTACACACTTGCCGGGTCGGACATGTTGAGCTGGATTATAGGTGTTCCCGCAGTTTTGTTGACCACATCACTTAGTTTTAAACTGACTGCATCTTCCCGAGTAAATATAAGTTTTACTGGCATTATTCGTTTTATTCCTTTTTTTCTCTACCAATCTTTTCACGGTGCCGCTGATGTCATGCGCCGTGCCCTCTCTTTTCGACAACTTCTTAATCCTGGGCTGGTCTCCTATACCACTCTCCTGCCCGAAGGATCTGCCAGGATATTTTTTATTAACAGTATCAGCCTGCTCCCCGGTACATTGAGTGCAAAGTTGCATGGAAACAAGGTGGTCATTCACACTCTTGATCTTGGACTGCCTGTTTGGCGTAACATTCAACACCTTGAATATCAGGTTGCACTGTTGATGGGCTGTACGACTGGAAAAAGACAGGAAGAACTATGAGTTGGATTCATATATTTTTTGCTCTAATTTTGCTTCTTGCAATTGCTGCAGGTATGATTCGTATTCTGAGAGGTCCTACTGCTGCTGATCGTATGATGACGGCGCAGCTATTTGGCACCTGCGGTGTGGCGATACTGCTGCTGTTGAGTGCAGGAATGGCAAGCCCGGTACTCGTTGATATTGCACTCGTTTTTGCACTTCTCGCAGCACTTGCCACCTTAACCTTTGTCCGCCGAACCTGGCAAGATCCCGGGAAGAAAAGACATGGATATCCTCTATTATAGTGGCACCTTTATCCTTATAATTGGTCTTCTTTTTTTTCTGTCCGGTACCGTGGGACTGATTCGTTTTCCAGACATTTACACCAGGCTACATGCTCTAACCAAAGCGGATAACGTCGGGCTTGGCTGTGTAATCTGCGGTCTTTCCCTCCAGTCCTGCAACTGGATGCTAATAGTAAAACTTTTGCTTATCTGGTTGCTGGTTATGGTTGCAAGTTCTGCATCCTGCCATCTCATTGCCAGCAGTGCAATGCAGAAAAACATTAAGCCCTGGACACGCTCATGAGCTATTCCATCTTAACATTTTTCGACCTCATCCTCGTTTTAACCCTTCTCTCGTTAAGCTGGCATCTGCTCAATAGTGAAGACATCTTTAAGGCTGTTGTCCTGTTCATATCCTTTGGCCTTTTGATGGCCCTGGCCTGGGTTAGGATGCGGGCCCCAGATGTGGCTCTTGCTGAGGCGGCACTTGGAGCTGGTCTGACGGGACCGCTTTTTCTTGCAGCCCTCAGACGAATGAATCGATGTCACAAAGGTGAACGTAGACTTGATATCGATGAAAACAGGGACGGAGATAATGAAAAAAAAATGGAACAACCACATCAGAGAGCGTAATCCTTTTCAGCTGCTCTTTTTGTTCCTTCTCTTTTCTTTGACAGTGATACTTGCAGTCATCTTCTGTAATATTCCTGAAAAGAGTTCAGTAATTGAAGCTGGTATTGTCTCTATGCAGAACCAGAGTGGTGTGAACAGTCCGGTAACCGCTGTGCTGCTCAATTTTCGAGGGTATGACACTTTACTTGAAGTAATGGTGCTCCTGGTTGCTGTCATTGGGGTATGGTCACTGACCAAAGCTACTTCCTACGGAAATACAGCTGACATAAGCCCAGTGCAGCTAGGTGTTGTTCATCTGCTTACCCCGGTAATGTGCCTGGTTGCAGCATATCTTGTGTGGCAGGGAAGTCATCTGGCGGGAGGGGCATTTCAGGGAGGTGCTATTTTAGGTGCTGCAGGAGTTCTCCTGCTGGTAAGCGAAATTCCCTGGCCACATGCTGTTCCTGCTTTGGTTCTTCGCATCGGTCTGGTTTTCGGGCCATTGATTTTTACTGGCATCGCTCTTTACTGTCTTTGGGCCCGTGGCGGACTCCTGGACTACCCTAAAGGATCTGCTGGGTGGCTGATTCTCCTTATCGAAACGACCTGTGCACTTTCCATTGGTCTTACATTGGCCCTGCTTTTTGCAGGTGGTCGACCTGATGAGACGGGTTCCGAAGGAGACGTACAATGATTACAACCATGCTTTATAGTCTTACCGGCCTGATACTCTTTGGCATGGGCTTTTACACTCTTATTATCCACTCCCACCCCCTGCGTAAAATCCTGGCCGTTAACGTGATGGCAACTGGAGTCTTTCTAATTCTGGTTGCAACCGCCTACATCCCAGTTGGCCAGGGAGACATCGACCCTGTGCCCCATGCCATGGTGCTGACTGGTATTGTCGTTTCGGTGAGTGTCACGGCACTGGCTTTAATCTTTGCCTGTAAGGTCCAGGAGAACTCTAATCTCGACCTGCTAAGAAAAAGAAATCATCGTAAATCCATGAAGGAACGCGGATTGTGATGTTCTCTTCCGATACAGCAGTATGGATAGTTTTTCCAGTTATTCTACCTCTTGTAGCTGGTCTGCTCTGTTTCCTGTTTAAACGCGGGACATTTGGTATTGCTCTTGCCGCGGCCATAGGAAATTTCTTTGTGGTCAGCTTTCTTATTTATCAAATGCTTGTTTACGGCCCTATGCGTTGTTACATAGGCGGTTGGCACCCGCCATTGGGGATAAGCCTGCGAAGCGACGGGCCTGCCCTGCTTATGCTGCTGATGACTGCTGCAACAGGCCTCGCCATCACTCTCTACGCCAGGGGATATTTTTTGTTTCGTATTTCCGATCCATTACGGGCCCAACGACACAAACGTCAACAACACTATTTCTGGCCACTTTGGATGTTGCTGCTCACTGGGTTGAACGGTCTGTTTCTTTCGGCTGACATCTTTAATCTGTATGTCACCCTTGAGCTTATAGCGATCTCAGCTGCTCCACTCGCAGCATTGTCAGGAAAACCTGCGTCCCTGCGGGCATCCTATCGTTATCTGCTTATAAGCCTCATTGGATCACTCACCTATCTTCTCGGTGTTGTATTTCTTTACCGCTCCTGCGGCGTATTGGATCTTGCTCTACTGCAAAACCTCGCTGGGAACAGGTTAGCAATAACTACGGCACTTGTATTGCTGACAGTCGGGTTGATGCTGAAAACCGCTCTGGTGCCACTCCATTTCTGGTTGCCTCCTGCCCATGCCAATGCCCTGGCACCAGTAAGTGTTATTCTCTCAGCCCTGGTGGTCAAAGCTTCGTTTTATCTGTTATTCCGTTTCTGGTTTGAAATCTTTGCCCCTATCATCAGTCTCTCTTCTCTGAATTTTATGGGGACACTCGGGGCACTGGCAATTTTCTGGGGTGCAATTCAAGCCATGCGTCAACAGAGACTTAAGCTGATGGTAGCCTATTCAACTGTTTCTCAACTCGGCTATTTATTTGTCGCCTTTCCCCTGAGCATGTTTGTAGATGGAGGACAGGCGTGGTCCATCGTTGTTTTTATTGCCCTGACCCACGCCTGCGCAAAATCAGCAATGTTTATGGTGGCAGGCAATGTGTACCTGCACCTTGGTCACGATAGGATCAAGAGTTTAAAAGGGGTGAGGTCCAGTCAGCCGATCACCGTTTTTGCTTACGGTATTGCCGGAGTCAGTCTTATGGGACTCCCCCCATCCGGTGCCTTTATTGCTAAATGGATGCTCCTCAGCACGTCCTTTGCTTCCTTGCAATACTGGTGGGCAGTCGTGATTGCAGGAGGCAGTCTATTGGCCATGATTTACGTATTCAGGGTCATGTCCAATTTTTTTGTCATTCCTGAGGGTGAATCATCCAAGAAAAACGTATCACTTTCTCCTCTTCTGGAATGGCCCCCACTCATTCTTGCTCTAATATCTCTTTTTCTTGGCCTGATCTCCCCCTGGGTTCTTAAAATTGTATTATATAAAGACAGTGGACTGTTTGCCCAGATCTTTCAGGGGGGGCTGCCATGAATAGCGGTCAACTGCTTCTTGTTTCCATCCTGCTCAGTTCATTTATCCCAGGCATTATCATCTTTTGTCTGCCAGAGGAAAAACATCGGTTACGCACACTCCTCAATTTTTGTGGCTCAATAGTCAAAATATCACTGGTTCTTGTTATGAATGCCGGTATTTATTACGGTCATGTCTTTGAAATACGATTACCGCTTATCCCAGGTGTAGAGTTACTGTTAAGTGGGGATCCGTTGTCTGCTCTCTTTACAACCCTGTCCAGTGTTCTCTGGCTCCTGACCACTGTTTATGCAGTTGGCTATCTTGAAAACTCACCCAACCGTAGTCATTTTTTCGGTTATTTTAGTCTCTGTGTAACGGTTACTATCGGTATTGCCCTCGCAGGCAATCTGGTGACATTTCTTCTTTTTTATGAAATGCTCACCCTTGCCACCTATCCACTGGTTATCCACCGGGGAACAGATAAATCATTACGCGCAGGCCGTAATTATCTTATGTATGCCTTCAGTGGTGGCGCCGTTTTTCTTGTTGCCGTGGTCTGGCTTCAAGCTATTGTCGGACCGATGGATTTCTCGGCAAGCGGATTTTCACCTATGTATCTTACCAGCCACGGATCGGTTTTGACTTTTATTTTTATCCTCCTGATTATCGGAGTTGGCGTCAAGGCCGCACTGGTTCCGTTGCATGGCTGGCTCCCTCAGGCCATGGTGGCACCTGCTCCGGTGAGTGCTCTTTTGCATGCAGTTGCCGTGGTCAAGGCCGGCGCTTTTGGTATTGTTCGTATCGTTCTTGATGTCTACGGAGCACATAACCTGCTCCTTATGGGAGTCCTTCCTTTACTTTCAGCTGTTGCCGCCTTCACTATTATTTACGGATCGGTCCTTGCACTGCAGCAGGATGATCTTAAAAGGCGCCTTGCCTATTCTACTATCAGCCAGGTTTCCTATATTGCGCTTGGAATGAGTATGGTAGATCAGCAACTTGCAGTTATCGGAGGCCTTGTCCATCTCGTACATCAGGGATTGATGAAAATAACTTTGTTCTTTTGCGCAGGAAATCTTGCCGAAACACTGGGCATTCACCGTATCAGTGAAATGCGTGGCGTTGCGCGACGTATGCCTCTTACCATGGCTGCATTTTCAATTGCAGCTTTGGGAATGATCGGTATTCCACCCACTGTTGGCTTTGTTTCCAAGTGGTATCTGGGGCTTGGTGGTTTGGCCGGAGGAAACTGGTGGTTGCTGGTAGTACTTGTGGTGAGCAGCCTTCTCAACGCCTGGTATTTTCTTCCTATTCTGATCTATGCCTGGTTTGACAAGCAACAGGGGGCCTGGCCTGAAGAGCTGTATGTCGGTCGTTTTGAGACCCGTTTAATGCTGCTTGTACCTCCACTTGTCACGGCCTTTATTGTTATGGCAGCAGGCTTAGTAGCCAATGCTCAGATCAGCCCCCTGGCCTGGGTACGTTTTATTGTCAGGGGGTATACTTTATGAATCCCTCAATCTTTGAAACAATCTTTTATGCCTTGATACTGTCATCAGCCGCGAGTACTCCTCTGCTTATGCTGTTTCTTTGTTGTACTCCGTTGCGGATGAAGGTAATGCAAATCCTTCCACTGGCAACAGTTCCTGCTCTCCTTATTGCCATGACAGTACCTGACGATGTCTCTGTTGAAGCGGGCTGGTTTTTTATGAGTGGCCGTATGGGACTTGATGGAACAGGTAGGATTTTTCTCATTCTTGCCGGTTTTGTCTGGTTGCTGGCGAGCTTCAGCATCCTGAGTCTTTTTAAGAGTGGTCATAATCGGACACGTTTTCATATATTCTTTTTGACCGCCATGGCTGGTAATTTTGGCCTCATCCTTGCCCAGGGAATGTTTGGGTACTATCTCTTCTTTGCCATGATGAGTTTTGCCAGCTACGGGCTTGTGGCCCATGAAGGGCATAAGGATGCAAGACGTGCCGGGCGTATCTATCTTTTCCTGGTTATGATCGGCGAAATGGCACTGTTCACTGCCTTACTTTGCCTGGTACAGACCTGTGACAGCATGGCTCTCAATGACCTTGCAGGAGCTTCGTATCATCCGGTCATTTTTATCCTCCTTTTCATTGGATTCGGTATTAAAATCGGAGCACTGCCTTTTCATGGCTGGCTGATTCCAGCCTATCAGAACGCACCCCCTCCAGCCGCTACAGCTCTTGCAGGATCTATGGTTAACGCAGGTATCCTCGGTTGGCTTCGGTTTATGCCTCTTGGCCAGATCTCCTATCCTGATGGAGCAATGCTTTTTATCATCGCCGGGGCTCTTGCTTCCATATACGGGGTCATTGCCGGTTTGAACAGCAAACAGCCTGGTGCAGTGCTTGGTGGATCAAGCATCAGTCAGATGGGGCTGATAACTGTTGTTTTCGGGATGGGCCTTCTTGACCAGGACGCAGGAATTTATGCCATCCCTGTACTTATTCTCTGTGTTGTGCATCATTCGCTGGCCAAAAGCAGCCTGTTCTTTGCGTATGACCTAACTACACGGGAAGGGAAAATCGTATCGCATTTTCAGCTTGCTGCAATCCTGTTTACTGCTTTGGCTCTTGCAGGAATGCCCTTTACCAGCGGTGCAATTGTCAAGACAGCATTTAAAGAACTGGCGACACATCTGGGTGAACCCTGGTATGGAATAAGTACGTTCTTTCTTCCCTTAACAGCAACGGGTACAACTATACTCATGCTTCATTTTGTAAGAATATTGAAAAATATGAATACCATTTCCAAGTCTGGTAACATTCTGATACAACTGGTTTTTGTTGCCAGTTTTACTGCCGTTGCAACAACACTTTGGATATGGCCATTTGCTGATGATTTTTCAAGTCATTCGCTTGAAAGAGAACAAATTTTTCTAGGATCACTGCCGGTTGCAGCAGGTTGCTTCCTGTTCTTTTTATTGCAACGATCTGTACTTACAACAAAATTTCAGACAGGTACACCTAAGAGAAAAAACCATTTTGATACATTTAAATGCCTGGCAACAGACTTGGTGCAGAAGAAAAGGAAGGAAAAGCAACCACAAAACATGTTTGCTGGCTCCATATACCGTCTTGTTCCATATTTACGGAAAATTGAAAAAGTCATGGGGAGGTGGCAGGTAGTGGGATTATCTTACCTGGCACTCTGTTTCTGTCTGCTGTTTTTATTATTGTGATCGAAATTGTCACTGGAATAATGGTTTGTCTTTTCTGTGGTAACTTTACAAACACAAAGCAGATCTGTTGTTGACAGAGAATTTGGATGATGTTCAGATCTGTTTGACTTCATATGTTTTTTTCCATACAATATAACAGTATGGAAATATGCCTAATGGATTCGGGTCTATCTTGTCCACATTATTATTTTTTTCCGACAATGAGGTGCGAACTATAGTGGATTCCGAACAAGACAAGAAACATCTCGCCGAACCGGGCCATGATCTGATTAAGAAGCATGAAGATCCTTTTATTGAAGTCCTGCATCGAATAATCCGTGTAGCAGTTAAAATATTGGCTGTTTTAATGGTTATGGTTATCGTTTGGGGTATTGGTGACGTTGTGTATGTTTTATATCAACGTCTGATAACTCCTCCATTCTTGTTGTTGAGTATTAATGATATTCTGGCAACTTTTGGAGCTTTCCTGGCAGTATTGATTGCCATAGAAATTTTTATAAATATCACCATGTATCTCAAGACAGATGTTATTCCTGTTAGGTTAGTAGTCGCCACCGCACTAATGGCAATTTCGCGTAAAGTTATTATTTTTGATTTCGATGAAATAACACCTCCATTTCTGCTTGGTACAGCAGCAACAGTCCTAGCCCTTGGTGTGACGTACTGGCTTATTTCAAAAAAGACCTGACGTCCATAAGAGACAGGTATGCCTTTTAACAGATACATGGATTTAATAATGCGTTTATTATTCATTTAACATTACATCAACCTATGACCACAACCCGAAAAATCGTTCTGGATGTCCTCAAGCCTCATAAGCCCAACGGAGTAGATTTTGCCACAGCACTGGCTCAGTTGTCACCCGATTATCATGTGCGACTCAGTGTGGTTGAGATGGATGCCAAGACTGAAAGTGTCATCGTGGTAGTAGAGGGGAACAATATAGCATTTGATTCAGTATCTGAGCTCATAAAAAAAATGGGGGCATCGATTCATAGTATTGATGAAGTTGAGGTTCATGGCTCGGAAACGATATAAGGCGCCCGTCTCCTGTGAGAGGTATGGTCACTTATGATCAGAGAGAAGGATAAACAGCTCCTATCCCATATCTATCGCGGAAAAAAAATCGCCAGGCGCTACATGGTTACCAACGGTTTTGATGGGACGCTGACCATGCTGGGAATGATGACAGGGTTTTATGTCAGTGGAACCAAAGAGCTGGGGGTCGCAATAAATGCCTGTCTTGGTGCTGCGGTAGCACTCTTTGTCAGTGGGTTTTCCAGTGCCTATCTCAGTGAAAAAGCTGAGCGACAGGAGGAGTTACGGAAACTTGAGCAGGCATTGCTTATTGATCTGGAAGATAGTCACTATGGCGATGCCAGCCGCTATCTCCCACTTCTTATTGCTTCTGTAAACGGCCTCTCACCACTTTCCCTTTCCCTGATTATAGTTGCACCCTTATTCCTGGCTCATCACGGCATTTTGTTGCCATGGTCTCCCTTTCTTGTAGCAATTGCAGTAGCGCTTATCTGTATATTTCTCCTTGGAGTCTATTTAGGGAAAATAAGCAGGCAATTCTGGTTGTGGGCAGGACTGCGCACTGTATTTATAGCGTTGATTCTGGTGGCAACTATCCTCATGTTTGATATCTGAAAATAAATCCAAAAATTTTCAGGTGATGTTCATCAGACATGAGAACAGAACAGTAATTGATCAACACTATGATAAATATCATCCAGAGTTATGTTCTCCATTTTGAATCCATGGCAAAAACAACACTGATATGGTAAGAGGTGTCAGGTTGCGGTTTTGGCTGAACCCTGACAAGGAGATTTCAGACTCTGAACTCTAATGAGTTGTTAGATTAATGGAGCCGACAAGCGGGATCGAACCGCTGGCCTACGCTTTACGAGAGCGTCGCTCTACCAACTGAGCTATGTCGGCTATCAGGAAAAATGATGATCTTTTTGACAAAAATAATGTTCTAATTTCATGGCTTGTATAGCAAGGTCACCTATCAATGTCAAATATATTCCATTACCTTTAGTTGCAGGTAACCGTATCTCTATGCAGCGTATCTTTTTTTCACTCCTGTTGTTATTGCTTTTAAATGCCTGTTCAGAAGACCAGAAGCAGGAGGAAGGCAACGAAACATCTCCAGCCTCCAACTCTATTTCCACACCCCCCAAAGGATGCAAGGCCTGCCACAGCATGGTGCTCGATGTTGCTCACGATATGGATTGTACCGTCTGTCATGGTGGTTCAAACGACACTTCTTCCAAGGAACTGGCACACGAGAATCTGATACTGCGCCCAGCCCATCCTGATAATATGGTTAAGGTCTGCGGCAAATGTCACCAGGATCAGGTTGCGAGCACTGCCCATTCCCTTCACTTTACCTTGAAAACAGAAGTAAATCGTGTCCGCATCGCCTTTGGAGCTAAAGAAGAGCTTACCAGCCTTGTTGATGTTCCAGTCACCGATTCTCCCCAGACAATAGTCGAGCTCGCCGACGACCTGCTGAGGCGCCGTTGTCTGCGTTGTCATCCATATTTTTCAGGAGATCGCTACCCGGCCGTCGTGCGGGGAACGGGATGTGCCAGTTGTCATCTCCAGTTTTATAAGGGAAAACTTGTTTCTCATTCCTTCCTCAAAACGCCCGGAGATGATCAATGTTTGCAATGCCACTATGGCAACTGGGTTGGATATGACTATTATGGACGCTATGAACATGACATGAATGATGAATACCGGACTCCATACACAACTCGCCATGATTATTTTCGTCCATTTGGAGTCGAATTCCACCAACTATCTCCAGATATTCACCAGAAAAAAGGCTTAGTCTGCGTTGATTGTCATGGTGGGCGAGAGCTCATGGCCCAGGGTGATACAAAAACACGTTGTGCGGATTGTCACGATAGGTCGAGAATTGAAAATCAATTATCATACTTTAATATCAACCGGAAAAATAATAAGGAGGATGAATTTACCCTTGTTTCAACTGGTGATGGCAAGGAACATACCATCCCCTTCATGAAACATGCCGCCCATCAGGAATACGCTGAAGTTGCTGGATGCCAGGTATGTCATGCTCAATGGTCATTTAATGACCTGGGAACCCACCTTTTAAGAAGTGATCTAAGTGAATATGACGCTTTTTCAAGAGTGTCTGTCCAGGGAAGCTTTGAAGTCGAACAGATTTTGAAAAATAACCTGAATTTCGACAATGAAGAAATGGCTCATTCAATGACAGATAAATTGAGTGGTGAAGCTAAGGATGGACTCTGGTACAAAGGTTACGAAACCAGACGCTGGGAAAATATTATCATTGGCCGCGACAGTTCCGGACGACTCCAGGTAATGCGCCCCATACTTGATATCTATCTTTCCTGGATAGACGAAGATGAGGATGTTCTTTTTGATTCAGTGCGCAGTAACGCTCAAAACAATGGATTACTCCCGTATGTCCCGCACACCACCGGGAAAGCAGGCATGTTCTACAGGGATAGGATAAAGAATTTCCTGCAATCTGAAGAGGGAGCTGTGAAATAATATGCTTTCAAAGTCTTTTCCGATAAGGGGGAGTCTCTCCATCTTTACTCCTCTGCGAATGTTCCTGTTCTTTACGCTTCTCACCTTCTGTTTAACAACGGGCAGTAGTTCCGCTTCGCGACAAACTAGAAAACCCGCAACCCAGAAACCATACGTCATTAATGATCGCCTGTACTCTCCTCTCCCCTCGGCTGATGGATATGAAGAGATTGGTATAGCCTCGTGGTATGGTCGTGACTTTCATGGCCGGCCCACCTCAAATGGCGAAACCTATAACATGCACGATATCTCCGCAGCCCATAAACTGCTCCCCATGCATACAATGCTTCTTGTGAAAAATCTGAATAATGGCAAGGAGGTCGTTGTTCGAGTTAATGATCGAGGTCCATTTGTCCAGGGGAGGATAATTGATCTGAGTTATGGGGCTGCAAAGCAAATTGCTCTGGTTCATTCGGGGACGGCACGGGTGAAAGTCACTGCACTAGGTGAGTTACAGACAGACATTGAAACCGGGCAAAGATTTTTTAAGTCACATGCGGACCTACGCTCAGGGGAGTATTTTGTTCAGATTGGAGCATTTACTAAGAAGTACAATGGCCTGAAACTTCAGGAAAAATTTCTTGACGCAGGGCATCATGTAGTAATGACAAAAGCGGAAGTTAATGGACAGCTCTTTTATCGGGTACAGGTCTTTGTTGGCAGGACTTTAAACAGTGCCAGGAAAAGTGAGCAGGCATTGATTAAAAAGGGATATAAGGGAGCTTTTATTCTGGCCAGATAATTTTATAACTCTGTGCCGAGAATATATCTTCCCCAAACAGCACTCTATCTGGCGTCCGCCTGTCGTACGATTCGTACGAATTCCTTGAGCAGCTCATGATCTTTAATGCCCGGCTCCACCTCAACTCCTGAATTAACATCAACTCCAAATGGAGAAACGTTACGGATAGCATTCTCGACATTATTAGGCGAAAGGCCTCCGGCAAGGATCATTGGTCGTTGTAACTCAAGAGCTTCGATAATACTCCAGTCAAAACTGGTACCCGTTCCACCAACACTACCCTTTTCGTAAGTGTCAAGGAGATAGCCGTGTACCAGATCATCATAGGGGGAAAAATCTTCTTTTTTACTGTTAGTACCTACCCTGAAAGCCTTTATTACATGGCAGGGTGATGTGAATCGTTCTACACGTTCACAATACTTGGGGCTTTCTTTACCATGAAGTTGAGCATGAGATAGACCACAGTACTCTATTATCTCTTGGACCTCCTCCCTGTCACGGTCAACAAAGACCCCAACACAGTCTACAAATGGCGGTACCTTGGAGATAACTGCCCGTACAAAATCAGGGTAAACATTTCGCGGGCTCTTTTCGTAGAAAATAAAACCTAGGGCGTCAAGGCCTGCATTGACACCGGCCTCGACGTCCTTCTCGCGTGTCATGCCACACATCTTAATACGTGTTCGGGAGTGCATTGTCTTTCCTTATTTCCCTCTCAGTCCCTGCAGACTATTTCCGCCATTTTTTCCACGCATCAATGACTCACCAATAAGGGCTGCACAGACGCCAGCCTGATCCAGACGATGAATGTCTTCGGCTGTTTTTAATCCAGACTCTCCAACCACTGCAATAGTATCCGGGATCATTTTTTTCAAGCGGAACGTGGTCTCGGTATCCATTGAGAAATCTTTAAGATTGCGATTATTGATACCAATAAGGTTGGCATCAGTCATGAGAACTGTTTCAAGCTCAGCCTCATCATGAACTTCCACAAGACAATCAATTGCGTATTCTTCAGCTTGAGCAAGAAAATCGTTCAATTGATGAATGTCAAGAATTGAGGCCATCAAAAGAATGGCATCAGCTCCGCAGATATGAGCTTCCTCTATCTGCAGAGGATCAATAATAAACTCTTTACGAAGAATGGGAAGATCCACACATTCTCTTACCTGGAGCAGGTACAGAAGCGATCCTTGAAAAAAACCCCTGTCGGTGAGTACCGAAATGGCCTGCGCTCCATTTTTCTGATAGTTCGTGGCAATGGCAACAGGATCAAAATTGGGACAGATGACGCCCTTTGAGGGGGAAGCCTTTTTGACCTCAGCTATAATTGCAACGCCCTGATAATCTACCAGGGCCTGTCTGAATCCACGGGGTGACTGAATTTCCTTTTCAGCAAATGCTTCAGGAATATGCACACCATGGTTTCGTAGCAATGCAACTTCTTCTTTCTTTTTCGCGACTATTACGTCTAAAATATGGGCCATAACTCAATAGTTAGCTGGTAAATGTAATGTATTGGTTGAAGTTAATTGCTATTGCTGTATTCGATTAATTGATCGAGTTTAGAAGCTGCTCTGCCGGAATCAATTACTTCTGCGGCGGCAAGAATTCCGGATTGCAAATCTTCGCACAGACCAGCAGCCATAAGTGCAGCACCACTATTTAAAAGAACCATATCCCGTTTAGGACCTTTTTCACCAGTTAACACAGCCCGCATCTGCTGAGCTGATTCTTCAGCATCTGCACCACCCTGCAGATCCTCAATGGTAGCATCTGCAAAACCAAAGTCAGCAGGATCGACAGAATAGGTCGTCACCTCTCCATTACGAAGTTCAGATACCCGGGTGGTTCCAGTAACTGTCAATTCATCAAGGTTTCCCTCACCGTGTACCACCAGTGCCCTCTTAGATCCCAATTTGGCAAGAACTCTGGCCAGCGGTTCTGTCAGGTCACCACTAAAGACACCAAGCACCTGGACATTGGCACCTGCAGGATTGGTTAAAGGGCCGAGAATATTAAAGATGGTGCGAATGCCCATTTCCCTACGTGGCCCTATAGCATATTTCATAGCTCCATGAAGTGCAGGAGCAAAGAGAAATCCAATCCCAACTTTTTGAATACACTCTCCAATTTTTTCAGAACTGATATCCAGTGCAACACCAGCCGCTTCAAGCACATCAGCGCTACCGCAGTTACTGGATATGGAACGATTACCATGTTTCGCAACTGGAACCCCGGCTCCTGCAACGACAAAGGCACTGGTTGTGGAAACATTAAAAGTCCCAGAACCGTCACCACCTGTTCCGCACGTATCAACCAGTATATCACCAGAGGCCACATCAACTCCAGAAACAATAGCTGTTGCTTTGTCACGCATAACCCTCACTGCCCCAGTGATCTCCTCAACGGTTTCTCCCTTCATGCGGAGTGCGGTGATAAACGATCCAATCTGAGCATCTGTTGCGCTTCCACCCATGATTTCGTTCATCACGGCAACCATCTCTTTTTCGTTGAGATCCACTTTCAGGACAACTTTGGCAATTGCTTCTTTGATATTCATTTTTTATTTTTTTCCATCATAAAATTCTTAAGGAGTGTGACACCAGCTGGTGTCATAATGGATTCAGGGTGAAACTGAACACCCTCAAGATCCATTTCCCTGTGACGCAGTCCCATTATCTCTCCCTCCGCGGTCCATGCACTTATTTCAAAACATTCCGGAACTGTATGGTTGTCAACGAGAAGAGAATGATAGCGCATGCCGTCAAAAGGATTGGGAAGACCTGAGAAAACACCTTTATTGTCGTGATAAACGGGGGAAGTCTTGCCATGCATAATTCGTGAGGCACGAATAACTTTCCCTCCAAAGGCTTCCCCAATGGATTGATGACCAAGGCATACGCCGAGAAGTGGGATTTTGCCACCGAAATATCTGATAACATCGATGGAAACTCCAGCTTCAGATGGGGTGCAGGGGCCAGGTGAGACAAGAATGCGATCAGGCTTCATGGCAGCAATCTCTTCTACCCCTATTTTATCGTTACGGAATACCTTGATGTCAGTATTCTCTTGATTTTTGAGAGCATTTCCAGCAATGGTCTGGACAATATTATAGGTAAATGAATCGTAATTATCTATGATAACAAGCATGGCCTAAAACCCCTTCTCTGCAAGTTCGACTGCCCGTCGCAAGCCCATTGATTTGTTGATAGTCTCTTCATATTCTTTTTCAGGATCAGAATCAAAAACAACACCGGCACCAGCCTGGATCCAGAGGTTGTCGCCCTGCATAACAAATGTTCTGATGGTAATGCAGAAATCCATATTCCCGGAAAAGCCAAAATATCCTACGGCACCGGCGTAGGGACCACGACGTTCAGGTTCCAGCTCATCTATAATTTCCATTGCTCTGATCTTGGGAGCACCGCTTACAGTGCCTGCGGGAAAACAGGCCTTAATGAGATCAAACTGGTCCTTATCTTCTGCTATAAGCCCGGTAACTCCTGAAACGATATGCATAACATGGCTGTAGCGTTCAACCACCAGTAAATCGGTAACTTCTACGCTCCCGGCCTGTGAGACCCTACCCACATCGTTTCGTCCAAGATCTACAAGCATCAGATGCTCAGCACGTTCTTTAGGATCCGCAAGCAGCTCCTTTTCCAAAGCTTCATCTTCTTCTCTGGTCTGGCCGCGTTTTCGTGTTCCTGCTATGGGACGAAGCTCTATGGCTTCATCTTCTTTACGAACCAGAATTTCCGGAGACGATCCTATCTGGATAAGATCCCCAAGTTTGAGAAAAAAGAGATAGGGACTTGGGTTGATATGGCGCAAAGCACGGTAGAGATCCAGTGCTTTTATATCTGTAGTAGTGTGAAAACGCTGGGAGACAACAACCTGTATGATATCTCCAGCTTTAATGTATTCCCGAGCCTTTTCCACCATGGAACAAAAGTCCTGCTTCTTCATGTTAGAGCTAAAAACATGCTCAGTCTTGCTTCCTTCTGAGCTTGATTCATGGAAGGAAATCGGAACCGGGGCCCTCAGGAGATCCACTACGGAGTCAATCTTGGCAACAGCCTCATCGTATAACTGAGTACTTATGCTCTTTGCATCTTTAGCCACCCAGCAGACAACAGTAACAGTTTGCTTGAAGCTGTCATGAATCAAAACAATCCTGGGAACCATGAAAGAGGAATCAGGAAAATCAAGAGGAGCCTTATCGCAGGGGAGCTCTTCCATAAATCGAACCATATCATATCCTAGAAACCCTACAGCTCCACCGCTAAAACGGGGCAGGTCTGGATTTTCTGCTGCCTTAAAACTTTCCAGTAAAGATTGGAGTGTTTCAAGTGGATTAGACTCTGGGGCTGTGTTTTGGTTTAACTCCCCACTAAATGAATTGATGTCTATCTTTGATCCATAGGACGAAAATGTGAGGATCGGGTCAAAACCGATAAATGAATATCGCCCCCATTTCTCGCCACCCTCCATACTTTCGAAAAGAAAAATATGATTTTCCTGACCGGCGATTTTAGCAAAAAGAGTAAGAGGGGTGTCAAGATCAGAAATTATTTTACGGTATACGGGAACGAGCCCTGCCGTTTCCATGGTAGAGGCAAAATCATCGTACTGTGGAAAATGGGTAGTTGTAGGCATGGAGTAGACTGAAAAGTTAATATTACTAGTATTTTAACGTGTACAAATAAAAAAAATATGTAACATCATACCATAGTAAAAAAAAAAGGCCATAAAGTCTTATGACTTTATGGCCCAGTAACTAACCGTGAAAAGTGACAGGAATCACGTATTTAGTGAAAAATACGATCAGGCTACAACCTGCATCTTGTTAACACGTTTGGTTAAACGGGAAACCTTCCTGGAGGCATTCTTCTTGTGAATGGTTCCCTTGGAAGCAGTTTTTGCAATCACCGGAACTGCCTTCATGAGTAATTCTTGAGCAGTTTCCTGCGACCCTTCAACTATAGCAGCATCAACTGCTTTTATTGCATTTCTCATACGGGTTCTGTTTATACGATTTCGAATACGACGATCCTGTGATTGACGATTACGTTTTTCAGCGGATTTATGATTTGCCACAAATATCTCCTGTAAGGGTATCAAATATATTGTTAACCGACTTAAGATGCCGGAAATTCTTTGTAAGTTTAATGTTACACTGTTAAAACTTGATAAAGAGCAGTATTTTTAATATGGTATCATCACAAAGTCAATAGAAAACACCTGCTGTTTTCGAAAATCTCTCAAATGGAAATTTCTAATTGACTTGCCATGACTTCCCGAGATATCTTATATTTATAGATTGTTACTGTTTTGTATCTCTCATCTCGTATTTCTACCACTGGTTATACTATGGCCTTTCCAAAAGCAGTTTTTAAAGTTTCAGCAGTTAAAAACTGCCCTCTCTACTCTTTTGGAGATCTTTTCACCGTCGCAGGTATAACTATTTCAATGGTATCGAAAGAAGAAAACACCTTTGTTAACACAACTATAATTCATTCTCCGCTCAAGAAAGAAAAATGTAAGACCCTGAATGGTGACCTCACAAAGGTAATTATCCAGTACGAGCGTGCCGATAAAATTCCCGTTTGTATGATCAGTTGCAGCGGTTGCACCGGATCCATCCGCCTTGAATACACCAAAGATCTGGAACTCACGGCAAATGGTTCTGAAAAGGATTACACCAATGAGCTCGGATCTATGCTTCACCTACTCTCGGATTTTGCGTTCTTTAAAAACATAGATGAAGAGAATCTGGAAAAGGTGGTGAATTTTTTCCACCTGAACAAGCTCAAGAAAGACGATATTGTTATTCGAAAAGGTGATCCTGGTGGGAATTTTTATATCATTATTACCGGATCTGTTAATGTGATTAATGATGTGGGAATGACTATCACCACACTTTCCAAGGGCGATGTCTTTGGTGAAATGAGCCTTATCTGTAATGATTCCGTCGGTGCCACCATTCAGGTTCGCGAACCTTCTTCTATTCTCTATATCGATAGAAAGAATTTTCAGAAGATTCTTGAGCAATACCCCTCAATCCAACTCTATTTCACACGCTTAATGGCCAAAAGGCTCACAAAATCAAACACTATTCGTACCGAGGATCTCTCTTCAGGAATGATAGGGAACCTTGCAGAGATTCCTGCAGAAGCGCTGTTTCAGACCCTGAACATGAACAACAAAACTGGAATACTCACCATAAGTGAACTCGTTAACGGCACTGCCAGGTTCTCCTTCAGGCAAGGTTCTCTCATCAAGGCGAAATATTACACCTACGAAGGAGAGGCTGCTTTTTACGAAATTTTAAAGGAGCAGGAAGGTCGTTTCCGCTTTACTCCAGGCATACCTTCAGAAGATTTTGAAGTACCGGAAATCGGATATTTCATGAAGCTTCTTATGGAGGGTATGCGAAGACTTGATGAAGGCAGAAATATCAGGACAAATTAATGTGTTAGGGCCTGTTGAACAAATCCGTAATTTTCCCCTCTATTCAAAATGGCATAAGCTGATTGCCGATGTGGTATTCATCCACACACCTTAAATTCTCAAACTGTTAGCGGCAGATTCTTTTGCTATCCTGAAGGAAAACTTCACAAACCCCACCTCCTTGCACGTTTCATGCTCAAGGAAAAATCAGCTGTTAATGGACAAATAAAGTGATTACGGAATGGTTCAAATAAATTCAGTACATTGCTTAAGCCTATTAACCCTGAACTGATCTTTCTTGAAAATCGAAAAACATTTGCCGCATTGATAGTGCAGTGGTGCCTTTAAAATTTTTCTTTTAAAAAAATTTCTATGAATTCTTCGTATTTTGTAGCTACCGCAGGATGGGCAATAATGTTTTGATAGCATAAGTGAGCCTTGTAAGTAAATTCCGAAAATGACTTCCATGTTACGAAAAAAGCAAATTCAAGTACTCCTGATCGTATATATGGTAAACTGATAACACCATCTTTGTAGTTTGTAAATACATTTATTAGTAAAGAAAACAAACATATGCGAACGATCACCAAACACAAGGCCAACTGTAGCATAATTACACAAGTGTAATCAATACCCCTCTGCTTGAAGCAGGCTATATCCTTATAAGGTTTCGCTTGAAAACGGTTTCAATAATGAAACTGGGGGGCTGGAAGGAAGATCGTAGAATTGCTAAAAAAAGAAAGCGTGCCTGAACTGCTTCAAGGAAAAACAATCCAGGCATACCTTAAAAAAACAGTTATTCCAGAGTTCCGAGATAATTAAAAGTTGGAAGCTTTGAATACTTTCCAGTTCCTTTCAGCCTCTCAGCCAACTCTTCCATCTCTTTTTTATTGATTTGCATATTACTTAAATCAATGACCGCATAATCCAATCCGGCAGATTTCAGCTCAAAGAGGTATGGGAGTAAGGAGAAAGGACGTACCGGAACAGTAGCCGTAACATTTTCTTTTTTAATTATGGTAAACTCTTCATTTTTAGGACTGCTCAATGTTTTATTGTACTGAAAATGTTCCGGATCCAATCGGGCCGTAAACAACGCCGGGGCACCGTATACAGTGAGTCCCAGTTTCATTTCACTCTGATATCTCCGATATCGCGCAATGAGTTCAATCAGAATTTTCTGATCACTCTCAATGGAAAGTTGAGCTGCTTCAAGCCCGCCCTCTTCAACTAAGGTAACCGCCTGACTATTTAACAGGCTCACGGTAAAATCGGAAGACAGGTAGACCCGTTCTTCATTTTGAAAAAAGGTAAACTGGGTAATATGACCAAGTTGAAAACTCCTAAACCCCGAACGGATAAGGAGCTGTATTTGTTTTTTTAACCTCTGCAGCTCTCCTTCAAAAAGAACAGGGGGGAGGCACCAGGTAAGATCCCGGACACGTCGTCCAAGATAACGTTTAAGCTGGCCGGTCTGGCTGAGATTACTTTTCGTAACCGGTAGCAGATAACGATCTGGAACAAAGGGTAAGGGGTTGAAAAGTATTTTAGCCTCATCGACCCTGAGCCAGACGTCAAGTGGCAATTTCATTTTTCTTGTCGGCTTTATCCCTTTTTTGCCAACATATTTGCGTGGTGTAATAATCTCGGGAATCTCTTCATCATGAAGCGGTGAAGCAACCTCTCTCAGGATTTCACGAATTCTCCCGGAATTTTTGTCAGATATTTGAGCGAGCTCAGTTGCACAGCGTTGAATGTCTGGCAGAACATCCGGGGAAAATGAAACCTTCCTCACATCAACCCTATACACATCAATTTTGTTGGATTGTTCGTAATACTGCCATTCCGGTAAGAGCAGCTGTACTTTATCTCCGGCCTCTGCAATCTCAACACTGTCGTTTCCAAGGCGCAGCTCCTTGAGGCTAAACGCCAATCTCTCCCCTGAAGGTTCAGCATGAAGCCGTAGCCTGTCCCCAGCTGCCAGTTCCTCTTTAAGAGCCAACTTCCCGTACAATCTGTTCTCATAGGGTTTGACATTCCCGAGCCTCCCAAGATAATCACCCGTGCTACCAGAATGATGTGGAGTAATGGCATCAATTGGCTGCGGAGAAAAGAAATAGCCGGACGATGTTTTTCTTCCCATGGCACGGTTACTCAACAGAGTAGCCTCTTTTATCGCGGCAGGAAGGCGTTCCTCGGTGGCATCCATAACGAGCCTGTAGGCGCGGACAATATGCGAGACATAATGGGCAGAACGGAGACGTCCTTCAATTTTAAGTGAAGCCACGCCAGCTGCTCGAAGATCCGGCACAGCCTCAAGGGCTGAAAGATCATTCATGGAAAAAAGGTACTGCCCTTTTCCACCAGGCTTCCCCTTGGCGGAATCCTGTTGAGCTCTCTGATTCTTTTTTGATCGCGAAGAATTTTGCCCACCACGCTGTGCATTCCAGCTATAGTGACGACGACAGGGCTGAACGCATTTGCCGCGAAGACCACTTTTACCACCTAAAAAAGATGAAAACAAACAGAGCCCCGAGTAGGAAAAGCACATGGCGCCATGGACAAAAACTTCAATCTCAATATCACTCTTCTGACACAGAAGTTGAATTTCCTTCAGGGTGAGTTCTCTTGCAAGCACTACTCTTTCAAAGCCCATGGTTTTGAATCCGGCCAATGATTCTGAGTTGTTGGCTGAGAGGAGCGTGGATGCATGGAGAGGTATGTCAGGGAAGTGTTCCCGAATCATGCGCACCAGACCGATATCCTGGACAATAAGACCATCTGTCCCCATGGCTTCCAGCATCGCAAGGGTTTCTACGGCCTGAGGGAGATCCTGTTCGCGAACAAGGCTATTGGCGGCAAGATAGATTTTCTTTTCGTTAGAGTGACAGTACTGAACCATGGAAAAAATTTCTTCAAGACGAAGATCACGGGCCAGATTCCTGGCATTCAATGCAGGAGCACCGACATACACAGCATCGGCACCTGCGTCCATTGCGGCAAGAAAGTTTTCTCGGTTGCCTGCAGGTGCCAGGAGTTCCATAATGTATTTTATTTAGTAAAAGGTTTTAGGGTTCGAAAAAAAAAAAAAGCGTTCGAACAGTGGAAAGATTATTCTTTCTGGTTTTGGAGAAGAACTTCATCCTGTCCACCGTTTTCAGTAAACATTACCTGAATTCTTTCATCTGTACGGACTGTGGTGCTGAGGCCGATATAATCTGCCTGAATAGGGAGTTCACGCCCTCCCCTGTCAATCAGTATTGCAAGTTGCACACTGTGGGGACGCCCATAATCCATCAAGGCATCAAGGGCCGCTCGAATGGTTCTACCGGTAAAGAGCACATCATCTACTAAAATTATGTCCCTCCCTTCAACGGCAAAGCTGATGTCAGTCGTCTTAACCACCGGATTTTGAGTAATAAGACTCCAGTCATCACGGTATAGATTTATGTCAAGGCTTCCATGGGGCACAGACTGTGAGGTTTGCTGTTCTACAAATTTTCGTATTCTTTCGGCGAGAAAAACTCCACAGGTGTGTATACCTACTATGGCAAGATTGTCAGGGCTGTGATTTTTCTCAAGAACCTGAAGGCTGATTCGGTTTACAGCAAGTGTGATCTCATCACTGTTCAAAAGTATGCTGCTCTTCATAATCACCCCTGTACTCGATTCCAGAAAAATTCTATTCCCCTTGCAGCGACCCTGTTGAGCGCCTCTGGAAATGCCTCACATTCCGCAGCAAAGACCTTGTCAGCAACTGTATCGGGTGTTTCGTCATAGTCGAGTGCTACGGCCTGCTGGTAAATAATAGGCCCTTCATCATACACTTCATTGGCAAAATGAACGGTACAACCACTCACCATACAGCCCCGTTTCAGGACCGCCTTATGGACCCGTGAGCCATAAAAACCATCACCACAAAATGAAGGAATTAGAGACGGATGGATATTAACCACAGCTTTTTTTAAGTGTGGCGGTGCTGTATATAACTTGAGATACCCGGCAAGAGCGATAATATCCACGTCGTAATCTTTCAAAATGGAATTAACAGCATCATTGTCTTTTGCATGAAAGGCTGGATATCCATACTTCTCCGCTTTTCTAAGGCCGAGAACGTTTTCAACATTGGAAACAACCACCTGTATCTGTGCCTGAAGACTTCCCTCCTTTATCCGTTCATGAAAATTATCGAGTGTTCTTCCACTTCCCGAGAGCAGCACCGCCATTTTTAACATTTCAGCCATTCCTTATTTGAAGAAATCGTTACCATCAACATCCACTTTTTCTAGCCATGCGGAGATGGCAGTATCATACTCAGATGTTAGTTTGAAAACCTTTGCAGCAAGACGGAACCGTGTTTTTAAGGTAGTATTGCCAGTTTCTTTAATTTCTTTCAAAACTTGAGGATAGTCTGCAGGATCAACAATAACCGTCACATCATTAAAATTTTTAGCAGAGGCCCGCAGCATGGTAGGACCACCGATATCAATATTTTCTATGGCATCACCAAGACTGCAGTTGGGATCAGCCACTGTTTTTTCGAAGGCATAAAGGTTGACCGCAATCAGATCAATATTTTTAAGACCATGTTCGGCACACTGTTTCTGGTGGTCACTGTTTGCTCTTTGATTTAATATGCCTCCATGCACCTTTGGATGCAGGGTCTTCACCCGGCCATCAAGCATTTCAGGAAACCCTGTGAATTCAGAGACATCCATCACACTGATACCGGCTTCCCTGATCTTGGCGGCAGTTCCACCTGTGGAGAGAATTTCTATACCAAGATCAGCGAGTTCTTTGGCAAAACCTTCAATTCCTGACTTATCGGTCAGACTAATTAATGCTCTTTCTACTTTGCTCATTTCCAATCCTTTTTTTTATTCACCCTTGCGGATGAATTCCTTGATCTTTCGTCTATCACGTTTTCCGGGCCTTTTGGCCGGTACGGTCTGTCCGGCAAAGAACATGGTGCGTTCTTCCTTCTGCTCCTTCCGGTTCTGTATGGACTGTTCCGTTTCCTCATACAGGGACTGGGCTATCCTGGCAGGTCCCCTGCGGTTGGAAAGTTCCACAATGATAACGGTATGTGTAACCGGACCTCTGTGAACGCAGAGTTCGTCTCCTTCGACTACTGCTTTGGATGGTTTGCAGCGTTGTCCATTGAGAAAGACTTTTCCACCCGTTGCAGCCCTGCTTGCAAGACTCCGAGTTTTAAAAAATCTGGCAGCCCACAGCCACTTATCAACCCGTACAGTTTCCTCTGTTTCACTCATACACAAAAACCCGTTTACGATCATAGACATTTCAATTCACGAAACAGACATTTTACACTGAAACAACATAAATGCATACAAAAAGATACGTATCAGAGGCCTGTTAGGGCTGTATAAAAGGTCTGGCGATAATTGCAACTTGTCGAACAGAGGAAAAAAGAGTAAAGAAAGCACACTGAAAAATTGAATCCTAAACTGTCTACCCCACACCAGGACCGCACATGCTTGTTAAAGACCTTCTTCAAAGCCATAAAACCACCTTTAGTTTTGAATTTTTTCCCCCAAAAGAAGATGCAGCAGCCGATCGCTTACTGCAGACAATATCCAATCTTATGCCCCTTGGCCCATCCTACGTTAGTGTCACCTATGGTGCCGGAGGCACTACACGGGACAGAACCCATGACCTGGTTGTTCGCATCAAGGAGCAGACCAATATTACGGTAGTTTCACATCTCACCTGTGTGGGAAGCACCCGTGCCGAGATCCACGGAATTTTAGAAAAATATCAGGATGCCGGAATCGAAAACATCCTCGCTCTCCATGGTGATCCGCCAAAAGATCAGAAAAATTTTGTCGAGCCCGTCGATGGCTTTGCCTATGCCGCAGATCTTGTAGGCTATATTAAAAAACATTTCCCACAGATGTGTGTAGGTGTTGCTGGTTTTCCAGAAGGACACCCAGCAACACCGAATCGTCTTCAGGAAATCCAGTATTTAAAAGAGAAGGTGGATGCAGGGGCAGACTATATCGTAACCCAGCTCTTTTTTGATAATCGCGATTTTTATGACTATTGTGAACGCTGTGAACTTGCCGGAATTCACGTTCCCAATATCGCTGGGATCATGCCTGTCAGCACAAAAAGCGGTCTGATACGAACGGCAGAACTTGCCGGTGGGGCCAGGATTCCCGCCAGACTGTTAAAGGCGGTTGATCGAGCCGAAAATGACGAATATGTTGAGAAGGTAGGTATTCACTGGGCCACTGAACAAATTCGTGACCTACTGGATAACGATGTACGAGGAATCCAGTTCTTCACCCTTAACTCCTCACAGGCCACTCAGGAGATTTACAATTCCCTGGGGGTTCGTGACTCAAATCAGCTTCGTTAGCTCTACAATGAAAATCCGGTCCGTAGGCATAAAAGACATCCAGGTTCCTGTCCGTATTCGTGAAAAAAACGGTGGCCTGCAGAACAGTGTGGCCACTATCTCGCTTCAAGCCAGTCTCCCTGGGAAATACAGAGAAAGTTGTGTCCTGACCTTTACTACTGTACTCAATAAATATATGGACGATTTGAGTGTCACAAATTTCCCCGAACTTCTCGCTGAAGTGAAGGAGGGATTATGTGCTGAGAGTGCCAGAGTCGAGATGTCCTTTCCATATTTTATAGAAAAAAAAGCTCCCGTCTCAGGAACCAGAAGCCTTATGGAATATGAATGCAGTTTTACCGGAGAAGTGGGGACTGATGACGATTTCATCCTATCAGTGAGGGTTCCGATTACCACACTCTGCCCCTGCTCCAAAGAAATCAGTACAGCCGGTGCCCATAATCAACGTGCTGAAGTGACCCTGAATGTCAAATTCAACAAGTTCATCTGGGCAGAAGATCTCATTGCAATGATAGAAAAATCCGCATCCTGTGAGCTGTGGGCCCTGCTGAAACGCCCTGATGAAAAATATGTCACCGAGCGCGCCTATGAAAACCCGATGTTTGTTGAAGACGTGGTCCGAAAGGTTGCCGTTTCCGCACTCGACGATTCGAAAATAACCTGGTTTTCAGCAAGTGTAGAGAGCTTCGAATCCATCCATAAACACAGCGCCTACGCCTATGTTGATTCCAATGAAATTCGCTGACAGATACTGCTAAAGATAAGACATCTCGATACCCTTGCCGCTGTTTTTTTTCAAACCACCCGTCTGCTCTTCCAAAACGACAAATTTAAATATACATATCCGTCGTAATTCATTCGTTTCAGCTGTTCTTTTCAATCCGTTCTTTCAATTCAACAGCTGCCTTCATCATTCGGAAAAGTTCCCGGTAATGAAACTTATAATGTGTTTTTACATATTGATACACAACCTGGCGCAGCTCTTTTTCGTTAATGTTCGGGTGCTCTGAGATGATTTCCCGGATAAAATCACTTTCCCAATCGGGTTCAAAGGGGATCTGCTCCATGAGACACTCCTGATATACTTCCATTGCCTCATTAATTAGCGTGTCCCGCAGTCGTTCAGCCTCATGAAACTGTTTTTTGGCGTGTAGATTTGAACCTTTTCTGTTTGTTACAAAGAGATACATTTCTTCTAGTGGCCCCTGTCTCAGTACCTTGGCAAGATATTTTATCTGACGCTTTCTGGATCCGCCTTTCAGGCCGCGGGTGGCAAGAATTTCTTCATGAATAACAGGACCACCTGGAAAACTTTTCAGTTCCTTGTCCGAAAGATCTGCCACCTCTCTTGCAAGTTCCTCGACCTGTTTATATATACGCTTTACTTCTGATCTGCTGATAAAATCTGACATAGGTCACACCGTTTGCAATAAAATTTATTAATTCTCTCAATAACATTGGCGGTCAGGAAAACTTTCCGCAATTTCAAATACCACCGTCCCGTCAGGTAACGTTTACGTCAATCCCCTGTTTGCTGTCGGAGTAAAAGCGAAAGAGCCGTCTGGCGCTTTACCGTATCTATATTATTTATAGCCATAGCCAAAGCCTGACGCGTCCCGATAAACACCGCGAGTTTTTTTGCACGTGTAAGCCCAGTGTAAATGAGGTTACGAAAAAGCATGTTGAAGTGCTGGGAAACAAGTGGAATGATCACACAATCAAATTCACTCCCCTGTGATTTATGTATGGTAATAGCATAGGCCAACTCAAGTTCACTCAACTGATCCTTTTGATATTCCACTGTGCGCTCGTCCGAAAAAAATTTCACAAGGCATGTCATATCTATTGAGTTTATGTGAGTTATTTGACCTATATCCCCGTTGAAAACCCCAAGATCATAATTGTTTTTACGATGTATCACTCTATCTCCAGTACGAAAAACTCTCTGGCCGAGAATAATCTGTCCTTTTTTTTTGGTGTTTTCAGGATTCATAGCCTGCTGTATGGTCTCATTTATCTTCATGGTACCAAGACTGCCGCGAGTCATTGGAGAAAGGACCTGAATTTCGGTGTCTGATCCAAAGTATTTGGGTATCCATTCACTATAGAGGCGAAGCAACACCTGCCCTGCCGTTAAACCATAGTAGAGCGAGGACCAGGGATGCACTTTTTTCAGAACTGCCCGTAACTCGTCAGCATTATTTTCGGCAGTCTGCAGCAGTCCGAAATCGATATGTTCAAAGTGAGAGTTTTTCTTTTGTTCCCACTCACGTTTTCCTTCCTGATCTTTTTCAGGATGCGTATGGCAATAAAGATTTTCTTCACCATACTCTACTTCACGCAAGTTGAAGCGAAGCTGTTTTTTTGCCATCCGTATGCTACTCAGCTGTTTCTGAGTGGCTTCGTTAGAATCAATAAAAAGGCAGTCGCACTTTTCCTGCCATAATGTTGGTTTTTTAAATGGAGACTGTATGTGTGGAATTTTTCCACTATTTATATCATGGGCAAAGGAAATAATTTTTGAATTGCGAGCCTGGCGGAAGACGGCTTTCAACTGAAAAACAGGGACAATTTCAGAGCTTAACAAATCACCAAGGACATTGCCAGGCCCAACAGAAGGTAACTGGTCGGCATCACCAACAAGAACAAGCTGTCCGTCTTTGGGCAGGGCGGCAAAAAGAGCAGCACACAGACTGATATCAAGCATGGAGCATTCGTCCACCACAAGAACATCACAACTAAGAGGGTTTTCACGACATTTTTTAAATGATCCGTTCTGATATTCAAGTAGCCTGTGTATGGTTCTGGCCTCAACCCCGACAACTTCTTCCATACGTTGCGCAGCTCTTCCGGTAGGTGCGGCAAGAAGAACCACCTTCCCCATGGCAAGAAACAGTCTGACAAGTGTCTGGGTGGTAGTGGTTTTTCCACAGCCAGGCCCGCCGGTAAGAATGGAACAGCCATAGGTGACAATACCTCTTACAGCTTTTGCCTGCTCCTCACTTAAGGAGAAATCCTGTTTTTTATAATACTCAAAAAGCCATTTTTCCACATGACCACAATCGACGTTCAGGGGTCTGCAGAGGGCAGCTACATCTTCAGCACAGCTTTGTTCATCAAAATAGAGCGTTTTTGAGTAATAACAGGCAACTAATGAGCCGTCTGATAGCGGCAGTTGTCTTTTTCTCAACAGGTCGGAATTCTCCATCGACCGAAGGTAGTGCTCCATCTGGTCACTAAGATCAAGGTCAAGGAGTGTTGAGATACTCTCCTGTATTTGACCAACATGCAGATAACAATGTCCCTGTTCCCTGGATGCCGAAAGAATGTGTCTGATAGCGGCAATGATACGAACAGGAGCGTTCTGTTCAATTCCCAAAGAGAATGCTACCTTATCCGCCGAAAAAAAGCCTATGCCATAGAAATCATTTGCAAGCTGGTAGGGATTGGCGGTTACTCTTTCTATGGCCTTCTGCCCATATTTTTTAAAGATCCGCACCGCAAAGAGAGTGGAAATACCGTGTCCCTGCAGAAAAAGCATAACATCACGAATGGCCCTGTGTTCGTTCCAGGCATTGCTGATTCCCTGTAGTTTTTTCTTTGCTATACCTGGAACCAGCAGAAGATCTTCTATGGATTCTTCGAAAACTTCTAGAGTGCTTGTCCCAAAATGGGAAACGATTCGTTTAGCAGTTTTGGGTCCTACTCCTTTAATAAGTCCGGAACCAAGGTATTTTTCAAGAGCTGCAGCAGATGCAGGTTTACGTTCTTCTGCACTGGTTGCAGTAAACTGACGCCCAAATTTGGGATGGTTTGACCAGTACCCAGTAAATTTCATGGTAGCACCGGCAAAAACTTTCATCTGATGAACTATTACCGTGGAAATGTCAAAATCATTATAACATTTGACCCTGAGAACACTCCAACCGTTGCTTTCATTATGAAAAGTAATCCGCTCGACTATCCCCTGAATCTCCTCAGTATTTAATGAGTCACCCATACAAAATATTGATATATTACAGTTAATTTCAGAAAAACAAACTTAGTGTCAAGAATATCTGCCACACTATTACGCCAGAGAAACAAAGCAGTCCACTACCAAAGTTCTTAAGTTTTTTCTTGACTAGAAATGATTATTATGTCAAAAAGTGTTCACTTCCAAATTAAGCCTCTCTAGAAGTCGACTGAGTGGGTGCAACTTCGAGTTTCCCAAATTCTACCTATGGGGAAAACACACTGGAAGCAGGAGAAACATTATGACATTTCTTGAAGGGTTACTCTGGCTGACTTTAAATGTGTACCATGAAGCCCGTTCAGAGCCGGAAATCGGCCAGGTGGCAGTGGCACATGTCACCCTTAACCGGGCAATCAGAAGAGACCTCAGTATTAAAAAGGTTGTTAAACAGCCCTATCAGTTCAGCTGGACCAATCAGAAAAGTTCTTATATTCCAGAAGACCCGAAGGCCTTTTTTCAGTGCATGAAGTCAGTCTACATTGCCCTGAACTCTACTGATTTCACAGCCGGTGCCACCTACTATCATCTCGATAACATTGAACCATACTGGGCTTCAAAGTATACATTCGTGGAACAGTACGGCAATCATAAGTTTTACAAGAAATAATCTAAGATTATCCCAAATAACATTAGAATAACAAAAGGTGTGGTGGATTTGCCATCACACCTTTTTGTTATTACAAACCCTCTCAGGCAGTTGCTGCCCTTCCAAGAGCATCGCACATCTTTTTCAACTGCTCATCGCTCATTTTCACAGATACCGGGTACACCAGTGTTCTTGACATAATATCCGCTGATTGAGGAAGTAAATTGGGGTCGTAAACTACGCGACGTTTACCGCCTGGTTCTGCAAAGGGCCATCCGGATGCGGTAATTGTTGATCCTTTCATAAGGTGTTCCCAGCTTGGATAAAAATGCCAGCTGTTTTCACTGAAATTAATTGCGCCAACCCCACTTTCTTTCAGGATAGCATTTATTCTCTGACACTGCTCACTGCTCTCCATGATAAATGCAAAAAATGTCGCCGTATCCCCTTCTTCATCGACAAGACTTCTGAATTGTACTCCAGGAATAGCAGATGCTGCCTGGCGGAGTTTGGCCTTATGGTTCTTTTGAGCAGCAATCATGGAATCAAGTTTAGCCAACTGGGCAATCCCCATAGCACCCTGCAGTTCCATCATTCGATAGTTAAATCCTACAAACCTGCGCCCTTCCCCGCCACGTCCCCCTGGATTAACCACATGATCGTGACCATGATCATGGTATTCAGACATGGTTCGCCACATTTCTTCATCATTGGTAATGATCATTCCACCTTCTCCGGTGGTCATGGTTTTCACCGAATCAAATGAAAATGTCCCGCAGTTTCCAAAGGTACCGAGATGCTGACCTTTAATTGTGCCACCTGCCGCCTGGGCAGTATCCTCAAGCACCGGAATATTATGTTTGCTGGCAATTGCAACAATTTCTTCAATACGGGCCATTGCTCCAAGCATGTGCACCGGGATGATACAGCGAGTTTTGTCATTGATCTTTGTTTTCAGATCTTCGGGGTCCATATTTAAGGTTTCATCAATTTCAGTGAAAACCGGAATAGCACCAATATCAAGAATTGCCTCCCAGGTGGCTACAAAGGTGAATCCCTGGGTAATGACCTCATCTCCAGGGCCCACTCCAAGTGCAGCAAGCGCAACCTTTAATGCAGCCGTTCCAGAAGTCACTGCCTGAGCAAAACCTGCACCGCAGTAGCTTGCGAAATTCTTCTCAAATTCTAGGACCTTATAAACATTCTTGCGCTGTTCACCAAACTCATATCTAAAAAGGACACCAGTGTCCAGAACGTCACTGATCTGCCTTTTTTCCTCATCTCCAAAGACTTCAAAACCGGGCATGGGATAACTCCTTTGTCAATTATTTGGTGAGCATTTCTTTGATTCTATTGTTTTTATCAAGCAATGCAATAACAGGATGATAGGTTTCAAGATCCTGTGGTGAGTAGAATCCAAAGGTTACAATAATGATCAAATCGCCAACCATCCCTTTACGGGCAGCAGCACCATTCAGACCAATAACACCAGATCCGGCTTTCCCTTCAATAGCATAGGTGTCAAAACGCTCCCCATTATTTATATTATAGACCTTTACCCGCTCGAAGGGCACTATTCCTACAGCATCGAGAAGTTCACGGTCAATGGTAAGACTACCTTCATAATTAAGATCTGCTTCAGTAATAGTGGCCTTGTGTAACTTGGCCCTGAGCATTTGACGCTCCATAGCAACTATCCTGTAAAGTGATGGTTTTCGGAAAACCTGTTTTTAATGTTTTATGATTCCATTAATAGAGAATTATCTATTAATCGTATCCGCTTATTAATCTTTACCGCCATAACCAGCAAGGACTGTTCACTCAAGTGAGTGCAAACCTGTAGTGTCGTTTTATCAACTATTTCTATATAATCAATTTCGCATTCAGGATGTTCTGTTACTATCTGACAGGCTATATCCTTAAGGTCAGCAGGTGTTATTGTTTGCCCGCTGTTGTTTTTAATGGCATTTTTAACAGCAGTAATGCTCAAAGAAAGGGAAAGTGCCGCTGGGATTTCATCTTTTTGAAGGTACGTGTTGCGCGAACTCATGGCCAGGCCATTTTTTTCGCGAACTATTGGATGACCAATAATATCTATCGGAAAATCGAGATCTGCAACCATCCGCCGTATCACCGCCAGTTGTTGAAAATCTTTTTCCCCAAAAACGGCAAGGTGTGGCAGTGTCAGGTTGAAAAGTTTTGCTACAACGGTGGTTACTCCGTCAAAATGCCCAGGCCTGCTTGCTCCGCAAAGGGAAGATGTTAACCCACTGACAGAAACGGTAGTGGCAAAACCCTCCGGATACATACTGCCCTTGTCCGGGGCAAAAATAATATCAACTCCTACTTCTTCAGCCAGTCTACAGTCTCTTTTTAGGTCATAGGGATAGTTATCCAGATCCTCACCTGGCCCAAACTGCATGGGATTTATAAAAAGGCTGACTATTACGCGGTCGACGGACTGCCTGGCTCTTCGCATAAGCGAAAGATGCCCTTCATGAAACCAACCCATGGTTGGTACAAGCCCGATCAGTAACCCCTGAGATCGATATTGCTGGGCAAGTATCTGGATCTCTTCAGGACTGGTTACTACCTTCATTCCTGAGCGCTGAGACGGGTAATCTTTTGCTGAATCATTCTGGTGAGCTGAGAGTTCTGCTCCTCACCGAGAAAGGTCCCGAGATATTCCTCATAAACCGCCAGAGCTTCCTTGTTTTTTCCTTCAGCCTCGAGTACCCGGGCCATCCCCATGAACCCCTCATCCTTATAGCCATCAATTGCTTTCAGAGCCGAATAAGATGCCGAAGCCTGACTATACAATTTGTCTGCCTCTTCGGCCTGGGCTATTGCAAAACTTAGCAGCCCATACATTGGATTTGAGGTTGAAATGTCATCACGAACCTCGGAGTAATACTGTTTGGCTTTGGAATAGGCTTTATCCTTCATGGCCATATGACCAAGTTCTACACTTGCCCACAGAGCCGAGGGTGTTCCTGAATAATTATCAACAACATGTTCAAGAGCCTTAATCCTATCTGCGCCTTCCGCATTCATGGATAGGGAAAGATTGCTTGCACTATCTTCAAGACGTCCAGTTCGGTAACTCTGATAAAGAGATCCAACAACCACGACAATTACTATCAAAGTGCCGCTAATTTGCAGTATTCGTTTATTATTCCTAACAAATTTCACAAAACCTGGTGGAAGATTGAGTTGATCCAGCACACCGCTCGGTTCAACATAGGCATTTTCTGCCACATGATTCTGATCAAATGCACTTCTTTCACTCATCCTGCACTCCTGGTTTTTTACTTTACCTTTATGAGAAAAACCTATACCTCTATCTGAGATAGTGGCAGCTGTCTCCATTTTGTTTTCAAAAATAAATAGTGTAATTTACCCTATCCTGATTGCCATGTCTATTCTCAAACCGCATATATTACGGATTTTTAAAGTTCTATTCACATACAGGCTCTTTTAGATGATCAATCAAGAAGCAGACCAGATGTATTCCGTCACTTCACTCACCAGAAAACTTAAAAATCTGGTTGAAATGAAGTTTCGTTTTGTTAAGGTGGAAGGGGAAATTTCGAACCTTAAACGACCATTTTCAGGGCATTTGTACTTCACCTTAAAGGATGATGGTGCCCAGCTCAAAGGTGTACTTTTTAAGGGACAATCCCGCTATCTTGAAAAACCTCTTGAAGATGGACAACAGGTCATATGCCATGGCCGCATCTCAGTTTACGAACCACGAGGTGACTACCAGCTCGTGGTAGACAGTGTTGATTTTCAAGGGAGTGGAATGCTGCAGCTCCAATTTGAAAAACTCAAAAAACAGCTGCAGGGTGAAGGACTTTTTGCTCAGGAGAGGAAACGAAGTCTTCCCAGATTCCCAAGGGAGATTGTGTTGCTCACTTCCCCTAGTGGTGCTGCCGTCCATGATTTTCTAAAAATATGGCGCAAGCGGCATTTTCCTACCACTGTGAGTATTTACCCCGTGCCTGTTCAGGGAAAAGAGGCAGCAGCAGCGATTGTCAAAGCCCTGGACATACTCAATGTTGTCCGTCCACACACAGATATCGTGGTGCTTTGTCGTGGTGGAGGATCCCTCGAGGATCTCTGGCCCTTTAATGAGGAAATTCTGGCAAGGGCAATTGCACAATCCACCATCCCGGTTGTATCAGCTATAGGACATGAGGTGGATTTCACAATAAGTGACTTCTGTGCCGATCTGAGAGCGCCAACACCTACGGCTGCTGCGGAAATGATAATCCCTGACGGTATTGCACTACAGGAAACAGTTGGACGTATGCAACGGATACTCACCAGAACTGTTTTTGGAATATTGGAAGACTATCAGTACCGGATCAATCAAAACCGTAGATTGCTTGGAGACATGGATTTTCTCTTCACCAATTATTCTCTTCGTCTTGATCACGCATCTCTTAAGCTTGTTACCCTGATAAAAAAAGTAATCAGTAACAGGAGTGTTATCTGTGACGAATTTTACGCAAAACTTCATCACAATTCACCGGTGGCAAAGGTACAACTTCAGGAACAACATCTTCATTTTGCTGCAGCAAAACTCTCCTATCTGTTCCGGACTTTAGTTGCGGACAAAGAGGCAGCGTTAGGCCGGCAGGCATCATTGCTTGATGCGGTCAGTCCACTGGCAACGATGTCGAGAGGATATTCCATCACAAATAAAATTGATACAAAATCTGGAAAAAAAACACTTATCAGAAATAGTGGACAGCTTAAAATTGACGACAGACTGGAAATTCGGTTTCACAGAGGAAAAGTAGAGTGCGGAGTGACCCATGTAACTGATGAATAAATCGTAGTTGTTCCGACTCGATCTGACAGTTTAAGAGATGAGACGTGATTAAACCTGACACTCAGTAGGCACCTTTTTACAGCGTAGCCACTTTCACAGTGATATTGCCGGTGAACATATTAAAAATCAAGTGGGCTCTTTGCTTCCTTTTTCGTCGTACTCTTCACCGTATGAGTGTAAATCATGGTTGTCCTTACATCCGAATGTCCCATCAGTTCCTGTATTGTTCGGATATCATAATTGGCCTGCAGAAGATGGCTGGCAAAGGAATGACGAAACGTGTGTGAAGTAATTCTTTTGGGTATTTTTGCCTTTTTCACAGCTCTTCTCAGGGCCTTTTGCAATGATGTCTCATGGATATGATAGCGCCGGTTTTCACCATTTTTGAGGATGTGTGTTAATTCTTTGGCCGGAAAAAACCACTGCCAGATAAATTCCCTCGGAGCATTCTTATATTTTTTCTCAAGTCTGTCGGGCAGAAAGACGCCATCATAGCCTACTTTAAGATCTGCATCATGAACACTGCCAACAAAAGTCAACTGTTCTTTGAGCCTCCCTTTCAGTTTATCCGGAATAGGCACAGTGCGATCCTTTTTACCTTTCCCGTCATGTATAGTCAATATTCCCATATCAAAATTAAAATTGTGGACCCGAAAAGAAATACATTCAGAGATTCGCAGTCCGCATCCATACATGAGCTCGATCATTAATTTGTAAGGATTACTCATATAAGAAAGTACTATATCGATTTCTTCCCGGGATAAAACAACAGGGATATACGGCTTGTGTTTAGCCCGAACCACACCGTCAATTTTCCCAAAGTCGGACTTGAAGACATTTCGAAACAAATAAAGCAAAGCATTGAATGCTAAATTTTGACTCGATGCAGAAACTTTCTTTTCTGTCGCCATAAACGATAAGAACGCTTTAACATCTTCCACCTCAACGAATTTGGGATCTTTGCTTTTTACAAAAGTCTGGAATTGCCTTGTATACCCAACATAAGATTTCAATGTCCTTAGTGAGTAATGTCTCATCCTGATCGAGCTTTCGAGCTCCGAGTATACCTGCCGCCAGTCTACTCCCTTGTGTTTTTCAGCACTTTTTTCCGTTTCAGGGAGTACCTCTTTCATTTTTCTGGTAGCGATAGCAGTCTGTTTTACGCGGTTATCTTTGGCAACCTGAGCCTCGATATCATAAAAATTATGACTCTTTTCTGGTGGTTTCTTTTGTTGCCCTATTACTTCTTCTGAATTTTTCATCTTCCATAGCAAATGGATGGCGTCTTCTGCTTGCTTCAACATGAACGGTTTTTGATTTTTACTTTTCAGCTTAATCAAAAAAGCAGGCAAAGAGTCTTTTTCGCTCCATTTTAAAGAATATTTCGTGCAAAAATCGAGATAATATCGTAACCATTTCAGGTAGAAAGATTGGAAGCGTTGTTCCACACCCTGATCTTTGAGAAATTTTGAGTATTGGGCTGAGAATTCTTTGGGTAGCTTGATCATAAATCGACTTAGGGTGTTAACTGGAATCTAGATAACATTCACTGTGACTGGTTAACCAGAAGAAAATAGCCTATCATGGACCACTTCAGATTGTCAATGGAGATGGCGACCCGGAGTTATCTAGAAAACTAGACAATAACTTGTTGGGCAACAAAAAAATGAACAGACTACTTGCCTTAACCCTTATACTTGCCACAATAACATTAACAAGTGGCTGCAGCACGATACTAGAGCGGGTTACCTACTCAGAAGAGAATCGAGGACAACTCAATTATTATCCGGCTACACAATTTGACATTTTCACAATTAAAAGTGGAGGCGGACTCTATTGCAGTCCTGGTCCGGGAACATTGATTGTCGTCCCTCTTTCAATTATCGATTTGCCTATCTCATTAGTCACAGACACAATTATGCTTCCTGCCGACATAGCAAGGAAAAACAAAATAGATAAACAAAAACAAAACGAAGCAACCCACAAAGAGCAAGGCTCGGTGCCTAAATAAACAAAAACTACCTCAATACGTAGAGTTAAAAAAATTGCCCAACAATACGCTCAAGCACGACGCGCAAACTTGCGCTTTGCTAAATCGGCTTCGGCCATCTCAACACAACCCGAACTTACTTTAACCCAAGCTAGGCGCGCGTCTTAGCTTTGCGTTATACCAATCAAACCATGAAAGCACCTTGTACCCTACTCCTTATAACCTTCCTTTTTTCCCTGAATGGTTGCGCAGTTGTGACACATATTGGGCCGTATGAAGGAAAAATTGTAGATGCAGAAACTGGTAAGCCTATTGAGGGAGCTTTGATTTATTCTTACATATCCACAGAATCTCCTAGTGTAGCAGGAACGGTGTCACACTATGCTGGTTACACACAAACTTTTTCAGACCAAAATGGCTGTTTTAAAATAAGCAAGTTACTTTTCGCGTTTAGGCCACTAGCAATATGGGGTGATGAACATTTTATAATATCAAAACCTGAATACATATCATCAGCATATACTTCACATGGTAACAACATTGAAGAATCTAAAGAGAATATTATTAGGTTAAAAAAATTTAAAAAAGAACCATATTTGAAATCAAAAATTTATGAACCATATATACCTTACAGTATAACATATGAAGAACAAAAATACTTGGGAGTGATAAATGATATAAACAGAATGTATAAACTTCTTTCTCCATCCAAATTAACCATAGAAGAATATTACAATGTATTAAGTCAAACTAAAAACAAGGGCAATGTCGAATCAAAAAAATATTCCCATTATGAACTTGAACTGTGGAAAGACTTTGGGGTAGCGTTACAAGTATATGAGCAAGAGTGGAAGAAAAGATCATTTACTCAAGAAAAACCAGGAGAGACTTTAGGAATTGAGTCACAAATCCTTAAATAAACAACAATGGTATAACAATTCGCTCAAGCACGACGCGCGAGCACGCCAGTTTTATCGGCTTCGGCCAACTCACTTCAACCCGAACTTACTCAACCTCTGCTAGGCGCGCGTCTTAGCTTTGCGTTAGGGCCAAAAATGAATGAGCCTGATATTCAAATTGAAATAGCATCTAAAAATGATGCTAATGAAATTTTGGAAATCCAAAAATCAGCCTTTCTAGGCCAAGCAGCCATTTATAACAACTATGAACTGCCACCGCTTACACAAAGCCTGGAGTCAATTGAAAATGAATTCGGTGAAAAAACCTTTTTGAAAGTTGTAATCAATGGGCAAATCATTGGGGCAGTCAGATTTAAGCAAAAAGAAGGCATCGTAACTATCGATCGAATCGTAGTTAAACCAGAGTATCAAAATAAAGGCATTGGAACATTATTGCTTAAACAAATTGAAAAAATAGCTACAAATCCAAAGTCTTATCAATTGTTCACGGGCAACAAAAGCTCCAGAAATATTCATCTATACGAAAAATCAGGTTATAAAGTTATAAAAAAAGAAACTACTAACCAGGGTATCGAACTACTAAAAATGGAAAAATTGCCCTAACAATACGCTCAAGCACGACGCGCAAACTTGCGCTTCGCTAAATCGGCTTCGGCCATCTCAATTACAACTCTAACTTAACTTAACCCCGGCTAGGCGCGCGTCTTAGCTTTGCGTTATATGGCAAAACAATCACGAACTACACTTCATCTCTAATCTGCAACTTGACAGAAAAGCTCATCACAATTATAATTACAATTATATTATGAACAAATCTCAGTGAGGTGCGATTATGGGTCAAGTAACTATCTATCTCGACAATGAGACAGAAAACAAATTGAAAAAAGCTGCCAAATCTAGTCACCTTTCCGTTAGCAAATGGGTTGCGGGGGTTATAGAAGAAAAAGTAACAACTGAATGGCCTCAGGATGTCGTCAAGTTGGCAGGCAGCTGGAAAGACGATTTTCCAACCATCCATGAGATAAGATCGACCACCGGCCATGACTCCCCAAGGGAGGAACTCTAAAATTGTATCTCCTTGACACAAACACACTTATTTATTTCTTCAAAGGTCTGGGTAATGTGGCAGAGAACCTACTGTCTAAATCCCCAAAAGATATTTCCATACCTTCAATTGCTCTTTATGAACTTGAGGTGGGGATAGCAAAATCAAACAGCCCGAAAAAAAGAAAGAAACAACTAGAATCGCTAATCTCACGCATCACCGTATTACCCTTTGCTTCAAAAGAGGCCGAAGTTGCCGCAGTGATCAGAGCAGAACTTGAAAATATAGGCACACCAATAGGCCCCTATGACACTTTCATCGCAGGAATTGCCTTGAGTTCAAACGCTACACTAGTCACACACAACACAAAAGAATTCAATAGAGTTGAAGGCTTGAGCCTTGAAGACTGGTTCTAAAAAAACTGCCATATAATTCGCTCAAGCACGACGCGCGAGCACGCTAGTTTTATCAGCTTCGGCCAACTTAATACAACACGAACCTACTCAACCTCTGCCAGGCGCGCGTCTTAGCTTTGCGCTAATATTGCCATGTCGAAGTTCTTAATATCCTACCAATACCTCTATTTTACCTTAGTCCTGACAGGGTAGAACCCCCTAGTTTTCCGGAATTGTTTAGAAATGGAGCAACCACAAAGAAGAGCTTACCAAAGAATATCACGAATCAATGAGGGCTTCATAATGCCGCCCTCCATAAAAAACATTTAGAATCTGTACCGTCGAATCTGCCTCATCTACAAGGAATGCTGCAACAGCTTTGTTATCAAGAGGATAAATTCTTAACCCGTCCATCAGATCACTTCGCAATTGACCTCTTATTGGAAAAGTTTCTAGCTCCTGACACTTGGACTTGAGCCTTTCCATATAGTTCCAAGCCCTTTCGGGGAAACCACTTTGCTCAACTATATAAAGATAAATATCTTCTAGGTCCTTGATCGCATCCGGCATAAAATAGACACGATATTTATCCATCAATTTCCCCTTTCAGTTTTCGTTTGTGTAACTCCTCAATTCTGCTAAATGCTTCTTCAATGGGTACTGGTTCACCATTATTCTTGGATTTCTCCAAACGGTTACGTATGAGGGCCAGACGTATTTCATGCTCTTCTTCTTTTTTTTGCCAAAGCCTCATCGCTTCTCTTATCAACTCGCTGGTAGAGCCATAGGAGCCAGAGCTCACTTTTTGCTTGATTGAGGAAAGCATATCCCGGGGTAGAGTAATTGTAATTCGTTCCGCTTTTTCTTGTTGCATTGTGTTGACCTCCTTGTGAGTATGATTTAATCATACCACTATTAATTACATGGGGCAACCGCAATGCAACTCAATATTTTGAGCTGTTGCATTTAAAATGTGCTTAACTAAATGGTGACTTTAACCACAGTAAACAGACTTGACTATTCAATTGAAATTGATCAGAAATGGAGCAACTACAAAGAAGAGCTTACCGAAGAACACCTCGATATTTCAATCGGGTTTCACAAGTTGCGTAATACTTAATACTATTGGGTCGGACCAAGTTACCCAACTGATATAGCAATAGAAATACCTCAAAAACACCCGTTTTAATCCCTTATGGCCTCCTTCCCCCCAAAAAAAAGGACCCTCTAAGGAAATACAGAGGGCTGGTATCCATGCCAAGAGCAAACTAACATTATATACCCGGCTGCGTCTGGCACATCACCCACAGATGTCTATGGACCCTGTGTACCTGACTATATTGCCACTTCCAACCATATCCACCTGCTGGTGGTGGACACCAGGGAAGATGTAATTCCCAACAGCATGCTGCTCATTGCAGGCCGGACTGTACAGGAGTATAACCAGCGAAAGAGTCGAAAAGGCACCTTCTGGGAGGATCGATACCATGCCAGTGCGGTGGAGACGGATGAACATCTGGCAAAGTGTCTGGTCTAGATCGACCTCAACATGGTGCGGGCAGGAGGGGTGAAACACCCGTTGGAATATACGTTGAGCGGCTTCAATGAAATCCAGAGGCCGAAACAGCGGTATACCGTGATCGATCGCCTTTGATCGATCTTTTTTCCGTTGGCAGTCAAGAACATTTTCGTTAGAAACATAAACAGTGGGTTGAGACAGAACTGGGGGCAGATAAACAACAACGGAAGGCTTTTTGGAGTGAATCAATCGCTGTATGCGTATTCCAGTGAATCCGGCCACCCAGTCCACTTGATTCCGGCCAGTAATTCCACGGCAAAGCGGCCACCCAGTCCAGAGGATTCCGGCCAGGGTGTCGGAGCGTAGCGACGCGAATATTTCCTTCTTACTCTGTGTGTTGCTCTCACGTCAAGCGTGCTTTCTTTTTTCTCATAGATTCTCCTTTCAGTTTGATTTTGTGAGCGGCATGTACCAGACGGTCAAGAATGGCGTCGGCTAAAGTCGGATCTCCGATCCGCTCATGCCAGTGCTCTACCGGTAATTGACTGGTTACCAAGGTAGATTTGAGGCCGTGTCTGTCTTCCAGTATTTCTAGTAAATCATGGCGTTGCTCCTGGTTGAGTGTGGCCAGTCCATAGTCATCAAGTACCAATAGATCTGTTTTTGAATAGACAGTCAGTAACTTCAGATAACGGCCATCCCCCTTGGCAAGAGCCAGATCTTCAAAGAGTTTACTCAGACGGAGATAGAGAGCACTATAGCCTTCTCTGCATGCCTTTTGGGCCAAGGCACAGGCAAGATAGGATTTGCCGACTCCAGTGGGGCCGGTAATAAGCAGATTGGTATGTTCCTTTATCCAGTTGCAGTCAGCCAGCCTGGTTACCAGTGACCTATCCAGACCACGCGGATGACGGAAGTCTACATCCTCGATTGAGCCATCCTGCCGCAGCTTTGCCTTTCTGAGTCTGGTCTGAAGTTTTCTGGTTTCCCTGACCGCCTGCTCGCGGTCAAGTAACAGACCGAGGCGTTCTTCGAAACCCAGGTTATCTGCAGTGTCCATGTCCATCTGTTCCTGGAGTGCTGCGGCCATGCCGGTGAATCGAAGAGTTGTGAGTTTTTCAAGTGTTGGATGCAGAAGCATTTTATCGTTTCCTTTTTGTTTTAGTGGGTTGAGGGAGAATAATACTGAGAGCCACGGATATTTGCGTGATTAACCGGCTTGTCCTCTGTAGCCGGCTTCGGTAGTGGCTTCTGATCAAGGCCGCTTTTGAGTATGGATTCCACTGAGCGGTAAGAAAGGGCGTTGATATGCAGGGCCCGATGGCATGCTGCCTCAAGGCGTGAATCTCCATAGGCTTTGCCAAGACGGAGAATGCCCAGCAAAGTGCGATAGGCCTGTTGTGGGTGAGCTCTTTTTACAAGAAGCGTCTCTGTGAGGCAGAGTGTCTCCGGCCCGACCTTGGCAGCCCAGCGCTTGAACCTGTCCGGATTCCACTCCATGTACTTTCGGTGGTTGACAGGCATATGCTCTTTGACGGTAGTGTGGTGCCCTCGTTGATTCTCCCGGATGTGACTGGCCACCCGTTTACCACGAAAGTAACACTCAACCGTGCTTTTGGTATAGCGCACCTCAATCTGTTTTTTGACCAGGTTATATGGAACGGAATAGTAATGTCCCTCGACCTCCACATGATAGTCGATATGTACAGTGGCCTTTTTCCAGTAGGATAATTCATAAGGGCTGGCTGGAAGTTGTTTCAGGGCAGGTTTGTCCAGTTCTTCAAAGCGACTTTTACGGCTGCCGGATAACTTCTTGAAAGGCTTGTTGTTCAGTTGCTCAAGGAGTTTGCCTATTTCGCGATTGAGATCGTCAATGTTGAAGAAAGTATGTTTACGGAGTTTTGCCAGAATCCAGCGTTCCACCAGCAATACACCGGCCTCAGCCTTGGCCTTGTCCCTTGGTTTTCTAACCCTTGCAGGCAGCACCACGGTTTGATAATGTCGGGCCAGATCATGATAAGTGGGATTAAGGTCAGGTTCGTAACGGCAGGCTTTTGTGACGCCACTTTTCAGGTTATCTGGAACGACAACTTCCGGAACCCCACCCAGGAAAGCAAATGTACGGACATGTGAACCGATCCAATCCTCAATCTTCTGGCTGGGAGTGGCCTCAGCATAGGTGTAGTTGCTGGCACCAAGGACCGCAACAAAGACCTGAGCCTTTGTGATTTCTCCGGTGTGTTGGTCAACGACATCGACGGTTTGGCCTGCGTAGTCGACAAACAGTTTCTCACCGGCTCGGTGTTCATGGCGCATGACCAGATCAAGCTTGCCGGCCCAATCCCGGTAACTATGGCAGAACCAGCTGTACTGGTAGCCGTCAGGATGCTGCTCTTTGTATTCCTGCCACAGCAGGTTCAGGGTAACCCCTCGTTTGGATTGGAGCTCTTTGTGGATCTCAGAGAAATCTGGAATTAGCCGGCTTGTCCCCGGTGGAGGCGGTGGAGGGAAAAGGGTTTGTTCAAGGCTGCTGTCGCTTAGGTCGTCAGGAAGGGGCCAACCCAGATCTGCTCTTTTGGTTCGTTGTAAATAGTCACTTACCGTGCTGCTGCCAATACCGCAGCTACGGGAAATTTCACGGTTACTGTGCCCAAGTTCATACTTGAGTCGTAGTACCTCTCTAATTTTTCGCATAGATAACCTCTTCTTCGGCATGAGCCCTCCTTGAATTTTATTCAAAAAGGCACTCTCTACCAGTTGGTTCTATGCGTCGCTACTCCCTATTTGGGGTGACCGGATTCCTCTGGAATCACTGGCCGGAATGAAATGGAATCGGTGGCCGGAATCACGTGGAATGAGTGGCCGGTTTACTCTGGAATCGGTGGCCGGAATCGTCTGGAATATGCAGCTGTAGGCAGTGACGGTTTTGTGGAGAAGGTTCAGAGGTAGCTGAGATCCCAGGCCGGCAGCCGCACAGTTATTCGGGAAGAGAAGGGAAGCGCACTGAAAGGGCCTCAGGTTTTTTACAGTACGCTTTTTGAGGGCGAAAAGGATGCTCTAAGGTTTAAAAACAGGTAATTCTGGGACTTTAATACAGAATAATCAGGTTGATAGCTTGGTCCCTAATGCTAGTTAAGACAATAACTTGTTATATCCCATGGAGGGAACTGTGGAAACAATAGCGATCATTCTCATCATATCGTTCGTTGGATTGGCGGCACTGCATTTGTATTGGGCGCTCGGCGGAAAGTTCGGAATGTCAGCAGCCCTCCCTGAGGTAGATGGGACACCAGTCTTCACGCCCGGAGCAGCGGCAACGATTGCGGTTGCATTCGTGCTCACTGGCTTCGCACTAATCGCGCTCGTCCTCGGGTTCGGGGCCGGTTACGCTGCGGCGCTCACTCCTTATGCGGTCCTTCTCGGCTTCGCTGTCGGAGGCGTACTCGTCCTGCGGGCGGTTGGCGAACTCAAGTATGTTGGTTTCTTCAAGCGTGTGAAGGGCTCGAAGTTCGCAATGTATGACAGCTGGCTGTTTTCGCCTTTCTGCCTGTTAGCTGGCGGGGCGTTCTTATTACTAGCGGCGGGCAGGATATAATCGGGTAAGGGCAAGGTTTTCCCTTGCCCTTACCACACCGCCCCACAAGCAGCTACGCATAGGGCGATTCATTAAGGTCATCGGGCCTGAGCCGGGTAGTGAATCTTCACCCACTGGTCTTTGACAGATATCAACCCAAGTTCTTTTAGCTAATGCTGTCATAATTGCCTGTCTTTTGAAGGTTCCCAGCTTGAAAAGATTGGACACTTTGGTTCGTGTGTGTATACCTCCATTGTTTCCAGAAACACATTCGTATCCTGCAACGGAGCCATTCGTCTACAGTAAAAGTAGGGATTTAATCTTGCTCTGCCCCCCTTTTACTCATGGTTCAAAAAACATATCCCATATTTTATCTTTTAAAACAGTAACCTGTCCACTTCGTGTTCTATTGAACTTATAACAACAGAAATCTCGTGTGGTGATTTGTTAACGGTTTTCTGGATCACCTTTCCCCAGTCCTTCAGCATGTCGGTGGAGATTTTGCGCACATCGTTTTCCTTACTCCATTCACATCCAATTTTAAGACCAAGTGCAAGCATGCTCACCTTGGTTTTCACCTTCTCCCTTTCAGGTACTCTGGCTACAACATCATCACTTATTTCCTGCCAGCCATCGAAGAGCAACCCACCTTTCTGGAAGGTTTCATACCAGTCACGTTCCTTTTCATCAAGTGATTCAAGAGAGTTATTGCTAAAAATAAGTAACTTTTTTTCAATGGCTGCAAGGTCAGCTGCATGCTGAACATCCTCACAGGGAAGACAGGTCACAGAGTTTTCTTTAGCATTTACAATAACTGAACAGAGTATCAGAACAATTACAATAAAAGATATATGGAAATATTTTCGAAGCATCAATATTGTACCGTATGGTTTTTTTGTGTTCTTTTTAAGTGTTTCTCAGAAATCCTATTAAGATGAGAATCCTTATCACATCAAACTAATCATTGTGATACAAAAAAGTCAAGAGACATTCTCTACAAAAGACGCAAAAGGGCATTCACAATAGCAACAGAAACGGTTGTCCCCCCTTTTCTGCCCTCACAGGTGATGAACGGAAAGTCCTGTTCCTGTAAAATTTCTTTTGACTCGGGCGCATTAACAAAGCCTACAGGAACGCCGACAATTAACTCTGGGCGTATTTTGTCTTCTTGAATAAGTTTCATTATTGTTATAAGGGCGGTGGGCGCATTGCCGATAGCAACAATACCGACATTCTCGATCATACCCTCCTCAATAGCTGCCTGGGATCTGGTAAGCCCGCGTTCAAGGGCCAGTTGAGCAATTTCAGGATCAGCAACCTTACAGATAACCTTTCCGCCATAAGGAGCCAAAATAGCTTTGCTGATTCCGGCGACTGCCATATTAACATCTGTAAGAATATTTTTGCCAGATCGTATCGCTTCGCATCCAGCTTCGATGGCCCCTGGGTGAAAATGCAACAGCTTTGCAAAAGAAAAATCCCCGGTAGCATGGATAACCCTCTGAATAACTGCAAACTGCTCAGGAATAATATCTTTTTGACAGAGTCCTGTCTGTTGATCAAATTCCTTTGCTATAATTCGAAAACTTTCACCTTCAATCGCCTGTGGAGCTATTTCTGTTATTCTATGCATAACTGTTTTTCAGGTTTATGTGGTTTTTGTAATGATCTGGGATCCCGTCAGTTCACTTATAAAGGACTTACTAAGCTCCCTGTTTCTGGCAAAATGTAAATGGAGATACCCACCTATCACATTCTTAAAGGTATACCCCTCAACAATGTCAGCATCTATTTGATATAAGGTGGGCGTCCCTACGGTGCTCCCTACTATTTCCGAGTAGTGAAATTCATGCCCATGAAGATGCTGCCCCCTACGACCAAGAAAACAGTCAGCTACCAGGCATGGTTTACGATATCCAAGACGGGAAAGTCTCGTTTTCATCTGTACTGCAAACGGAAAGATGCCGCACATCGTATGGCTCTGTTGTCCGGTTGTTTCTATCCGGTCACAAAGATACATAAAACCACCACATTCCCCATAAATGATCCCGCCTGATCGAGCAAAGTCATTCACAGCCTGGCGCATAGCCTGATTTTCACTCAACCTCTCAGCATGAAGTTCAGGGTATCCCCCGCCAAAGTATATGCCCTTGCAGTCGGCGGGCAGGGCAGTATCTGACAAAGGACTGAAGAAGACCAGTTCAGCGCCTTCTGCTTCAAGCATCTTCAGGTTATCCTCGTAGTAAAAACAGAACGCTTCATCTCGTGCAACGGCGAGACGCACATTCTTTGCAATTGAAGCGTTGGCCACGAACATCTCTTGCTCTGCCGCTTGAGTTCGCCTGGAAATTTGTAGAAGCTGATCAAGATCAATATGTTTTTCCACGGCAAGAACAAGTTGCTTTAATTGCACTTCATTCAAAGGCTTTTCCTCTCCCATATGGAGACCGAGATGCCGATCGGGTATTTCAAATCGAATATCCCGGGGAAAAAACCCAAGTATTTGAGCCTTACAGATTCCTGCCATGCTCTTTTCGATAAGTTCACGATGCCTGGGGGAGCCAACACGATTAAAGATAACTCCTGCAATTTCCACATCAGGTGAAAAGCTTTCAAAGCCTTTCACAATGGCCGCCACGCTCTCTGCAGCGGAACTGGCATCAACGATAAGAATCACCGGAAGTTCCAATTCCTTGGCAAGGGCAGCGGAGGAGGCAATTCCACCATCGAAAAGCCCCATTACACCTTCCACCACAGCCACGTCATTTCCATTGAAGCGGAAGTTGAAAGTGTCTCTGCAGAACTCCCTGCCACACATTCTAAGATCAAGATTGGAGGAAATCTTTCCAGTCACCATTCTGTGCAGACTTGGATCTATGAAATCTGGACCACATTTGAATGGCTGAACCGACAATCCCCTTGCCTTCAAGGCTGCCATTATTCCTATGGTCAGGGTTGTTTTGCCAGAACCGCTTGCGGTACCACCTGTCAAAAATGCAGAGGATGTTTTCATAGGACAATCTGAACGATAAAGAATCGTATAAGAAGGAGTGTTGAGAGAAAGAGTAATGAGCCAATGAGTATAAGATTGTTGCTTCTCAGAATGTCCCTGTCTTCGGCAGGTCTCTTATTCTCACCAATAGCTGGTTTGATCATTTTTTTTCCAAAGTAGATAGAAGTACCACCAAGTTCAACACCAAGTGCCCCAGCTACTGTGGCTTCGGTATGGCCTGCATTGGGGCTTGCATGAGCAAGTCTGTCTCTTGTGAAAATTCTATAGCTACCCTTCCAATCAAGTCCCAGGAAAAAAGCAGCGGGGACGAGTATCAAACCACTTAGCCTGGCAGGCACCCAGTTTACAGCATCATCAAATTTTGCCGCTACCCTGCCAAAGTATAGATACCGTTCATTCTTATAACCAAACATTGAGTCCATGGTATTCACTGCCTTGTATCCCATGGCTCCAAATACTGCAAGAAATAGCGGTTCTATAGGGAGAAGAGGAGAAAAAAGGGAAAAAACAACGGCATAAAAAAGGGGTGCGGTAACCCCGTCCACCATATTTTCAGCAACTGTTTCCACGCAGGCTCGTATGATTCCTTTTCGATCAAGAGCTGACGTATCACGTCCTACGATTTGAGCCACTGCAGATCTTGCACTATCAAGCGATTCATCGGCTTTAAGAGCATGATACACAGTTCGACTATGACTCACCAGGTCACGAGCTGCAATGGAACTGTAGAGAAGAATTACTGCAACGATCTGAGCCAGAACGCCTGAATAATAGTTGGTGGAGAAAAGCAAAACAGCAGTCAAAGCGAGGGACAGGAAAAGAACAGTGACAAAAGCTGCAAATCCAGCAAGCAATTCAGTAGAAAACATTTTTCGAAAGATCCTTTCATAAGTAACACAAAAAAAACCGATCAGCCTCACCGGGTGAGGCAGAAATCTGGGATCTCCAAAAAGAAAATCAAGCAGAACCGCTGCCAGAAGCTGAAATTCAAAAACAGGCATCAACTCAGTCAAAGCCCTAACAGCTGATAGACCCGGTCCATATCCAGGCCACTTCTTACCGTATCAGCCAATCTGTCAAATGCTGGCTCAAGGTTGTAGCTACTCAGTGGGCCCTGATAGGCTCCTATCCCCTTTCGTTTCCTGACAGTATCAATGAAACTGCGTCGGAAAAGGTCTGAGTCAAAAATCCCATGGAGATAACTCCCCCAGATAGTAGCTGTATCTCCCTGGGTACCGCAACTTGACCCATCATCATACGAGAACAGAGACCGAGCTGTCGTTGCTGTGAGACCGTGGTGAATTTCATAGCCGATGACTGGTTGCCCCGACGCCAGATGGGTCCCCTGCTTTCTGGTAAGGGTTTTTTCAGCAGCCAGAACGGTATGCATATCAATAAGCGATAAAGCATCAACTCTTTCCTGTCGGGACTCTATTCGGTGGGGATCCTCAATGCTTTTGCCAAGCATCTGATAGCCTCCGCAGATTCCTATGATCTCGCACCTCTCATCAGCCTTTTTAAGAAGTTGGGATGCCATCCCGCTTGCCTGCAGGTGTTGAAGATCCCCAATCACATTTTTTGATCCTGGTAGAATGATAACATCGGGATTTCCCAGTTTGTCTGGATGGGATACGACACGTAAATAAACATCCGGCTCTGCAATAAAAGGCTCGAGATCGGTAAAATTGGATATATGAGGCAGGCTTATAATCACTATTTCGATATGATTATGTTCAGGCCGTATCGCATCAAAAAGCCCTTCCTTAAAGGAGACTGAATCTTCCTCAGGGATTCCGTGATTGTGAAGATAGGGGATCACTCCTAGAACATCCTTGCCGGTGTGATTTTTGACATACTCATGGGCATCATGGAGAAGATCGCTGTTACCCCGAAAGCGGTTCACCAGAAAACCTGCCACCAATTGTCTTTCCCATTGACTCATCACCTCCATATGGCCGACAAAAGAAGCGTACACCCCACCCCTGTCAATATCACCAACCAGAATAACAGGTGACTCGGCGTAACGGGCCATTCTCATATTGACGATATCATGTTTTTTGAGATTTACTTCCCCAGGAGATCCTGCTCCCTCAAGAATTATGGCCTCATACTCTTCAGAAAGTTCATCGTAACATGCGGAAACGATATCCATGGCTTCCTTCTTATAGGTCACATAATCCATAACGGACATGTTACCCAAGGGTTTACCTCTTACAATGATCTGGCTTCCGGTATCTGAATTTGGTTTTAGCAGGACAGGGTTCATCAGCACATGAGGATCAAGACGTGCAGCCTGAGCCTGAACGACCTGGGCCCTTCCCATTTCAAGACCATCTGCTGTGACAAAAGAATTCAGCGACATGTTTTGTGCCTTGAAGGGCGCTACCCGAACACCATCCTGAAGCAGGATACGACAAAGTGCGGCTGTGAGAACCGATTTGCCAGCGTTGGAAGAGGTGCCCTGAAACATTATTGCCGGTGTTTTAGGCTTTATTCTGTTCCTTGCCCGTTTCATCGATGGAAAAAAAGCCGAAAGAGCAGAGCAAAGGGCTTTATTGTCAGCCTTATCACGAACAGCTATCCGAAAAAACTGTGGCCCAAGCCCCTGATAATTAGCACAATCACGAATGAGTATATTGTATTTAGAAAGATGCTCCTGAAGCTTTGGGACAGTGTATGACGAATGAAGCTTTATAAGTAAGTAGTTTGCACTACCAGGAAAAACACAGAGGTCTGGAAAAGATTCAAGATCACCATGTAGATCTTTTCTCAACTGCAAACAGAGTTTCCTGCTCTTTTCCTGGTATGCATGATCCATGATGGCCCTTTCCCCTACGGCCTGGGCAAGGCAGTTAACGGACCAGGGTGGAAAAATTCTCTGCAGGGCTTTGATGATATGTTCGGGAAAAACGCCAAATCCGAGACGCAGGCCAGGTATGGCGTAAAACTTGGTCAGGGAGTGGAGGGTAATAATATTTTCAGCTTTTCCAGCAAGGCTCTCTGCACCCTCAACAAATTCAAGAAAGGCCTCATCGATGACGAACAGTACCCGAGGTGCGCTTCTGGCAAGCTGGAGAAGCTTGTCACTCTGAACCGTTACCCCGGTCGGGTTATTTGGAGAGCCGATAATGACCAGATCTTCAGGAAGCAAAAGTTCTTCAAGGAGATTCAGCTCAAGGCTGAAATTGTTTTCTTCCTTGAGCTGCAACAGCTTGATTTCAATATCAGCAAGCTGCATTACTTTTACATAATCAATATAGCAGGGTACTGGAATGACAACTCTCTTGCAGCTCAGAACCCGTGGTAACTGGTAGAGCAATTCGGTACTGCCATTGGCTACCAGAATAGTGTCGCAGGGTACCTTGTACTGTTGTGATATACCTTTTTTTAATACAGAGGCGGTCGGATCCGGATAGTGAAGAATGGAATCGAGTTTACTGCTGATGCAGGCGCGTAACCAGTCAGGGGCACCAAATGGGTTAATATTTGCACTGAAATCGATCATCTCATCAATCGCTATGGCTCTGGCCTCTGCTGCCGCATGAATATTCCCACCATGGCCATATTCCGTATCTATTGTCATGACAGCCTACCCCAGCCCTGGTAAGAGACAGAACCCGACGGCCACCGAAAGTTCGGTGAGTTCACACACAGCACCTAAAGTGTCTCCTGTTGCCCCACCAAGTTTTTTGTGACACCAGAAAGCAAAAAAGGTCACAGGGAGCATAATCGTTACGATCATAAGTATAAGAGAGTAAATGGAAATCAATGCACTCACCATCAGAACACAGGCTGTCACAACCACAGCCACTTTACGAGTTTCAGAAGAATAAAACAACATGCCGAGCCCGTCTTCCTGTCGTGCGTAGGGCAATATGGACATGGTCAGTACAATTGCCGTTCTCCCAGCCATGGGCATAAGAATTATCACCTGCAGTATATTCTCCGTTGAAAGGCTTGAGAGAGCGGCAAATTTACCCAGTAAGAGAAAAACGATGGCAATAACACCCATCGCACCTATATGACTGTCCCGCATAATCTCGAGTGCACGAGTTCGGGGACGGCTACTTAAAAGTCCATCAAAACTATCAGCCACTCCATCGAGGTGGAGACATCCTGAAATGCCTGCCAGTAGAACAATGGCAAAAAACGCACTGACAGATCCAGGAAGGATCCCGATAAAAAATGAGACCAGCGTTGCCGTCACCCCACCTATCAGTAGCCCAATAACTGGAAACCAGATCAAACTCGCCCTGAAAAAACGGCCATCTCTGTCCTGATTCCAAGAGATTGGAATGATGCTGAGGAATCGAATCCCGGCGAGAAAGGTCGCAAGAGGATGAGACAAGGCGAGCATGATGGAATTTTCTAATTGATCAGACTCTCCTGTTGACCCGGCTGCCATTTTACTTATCGGCTTCGGCAACGGCGGCCTCTTCAAATGTTGCAACTTCTGTAAGAATTGCAACTGCTGCTTCAACCAGATTCATAGCAAGAGCAGCGCCTGTCCCTTCACCTAAACGGAGATTAAGATCAAGAAGAGGTCTGCAGCCCAGCTTCTCCTGCATTGCACGATGTCCCGGTTCCATGGAACGATGGGCACAAATAATATAATCCCTGACAAATGGTTCAATGGTAATGGCAATAAGTGCAGCAGCTGAAGAGATAAAACCATCTACAACAACGGGTTTTTTGTGGGCGGCAGCTCCGATAATAAGACCGGCAAGTCCCCCGATTTCAAAGCCGCCCACCTTGGCGAGTATATCAAGGCCATCCTTTGGGTCGGGTTTATTGCACTCTAAAATAGTTTCGAGAACTTTGATTTTATGAGCGAGCTGCTCATCATCAAGACCTGTGCCACGGCCGGTAAGTTCTGCCAGGGGTTTTCCGGTTATCACTGCTGCTATAGCAGTTGACGGTGTTGTATTACCAATACCCATATCACCGGTTCCAAAGAGATCAATGCGGTCGGCAAGATCATTTGCAATATCAATCCCAGCCTCCACCGAACGTGTTGCCATGGCGAGACTCATTGCAGGGCCTTTGGCAATATTATCGGTGCCAAGCCCTACCTTCTTGTTGATAATTTTACCCTCCGCAGCCAGTTGTTTTAAATCGGCGGCCACTCCCATATCAACGACAATAACTTCGGCTCCTGCCTGTCGTGCCAGAGCATTAATTCCTGCTCCACCGTTAACAAAGTTATAGACCATCTGAGGAGTCACCTCCTGTGGAAACTTGCTCACACCTTCAGCGACCACACCATGGTCTCCTGCCATAGTAACTATTGCTTTTCGTGCCACTGGAGGATCTATAGAACGGGTGATCCCGGCAAGATCCATACTCAAATCCATAAGATCCCCAAGGGCCCAATGTGGCAGGGCAAGCTGGTCCAGACGTTCTTTTGCACGATCTCGGGAATCGCTATCCTGAGGATAAATATTTTGCAGTGTTCTCTTCAGCAGACCCATAAAGTATATCTCGCTAGTTTTTGATTATTGAATAATTATAGGGTGATTAGTGGATTCATTCTTGATACATATTGGCAGACCGCAACTCACCAGTATTACTTCATCCGCTGCGGCGGCAATCAACCTGTTGGTTCGTCCCACCAAATCTCGATATCGTCGTCCAAGAACATTGTCCGGAACCACCCCCATTCCGACTTCATTACTGACACAAATCAGGGTTCCTTTGAAAATTTCAGCTGCCCGAATAAAATCTGTAACCCTGTCACCCATCGCATCTTCGCCAAACTTCTGATTCGATTTTTCAGCAACATACATTAAATTGTTAACCCAAAGAGTCAAACAGTCGACCAGGCAGACAGAATCAGGTTCCAGGGACATAATAGTGGGTTCGATATGGATTTCTTCCTCTATGGTCAGCCAGCCCCTCCCCTGACGATCAGCCCTGTGACGAGCAATCCGCTCATCCATCTCTGAGTCAACAACAGGACAGGTGGCAAGAAAATAATGTTTACCACCAAGAGTTTCGGCACGGCTTAAAGCATAGTCGCTCTTACCACTCCTGGCACCACCGGTAACAAGGATTAATTTAGCCATCTGTCTTTATCAACTCCACGGTTCAAACCGGTAAGCACAGCTCCCTCGGGAAAAAGCTCAAGGGTTGTGTATGTTCCCTTGGCAATTTTAAAGAGAATATAATGTGATGGATCAATTTTCAGAAAATAACACAACAGGGTACGAATAACACCACCATGAGCTACAACTATGACCGTATCTTCAGATAACGAAGCAATGTAGTCCCCAACATCTTGAACCCGTTGAACAAAATGTTTGAGACATTCCCCACCTGGAAAACAGAAAGAGTCAGATGCCTCGGCCCATTGCTCAACATACCCAGGATCCATTGCTGCTATCTCAGAAAAGCTCCGTTTCTCCCATCTGCCGAAATCCACCTCACGTAAATCTTTTTTATATATCACCGGATGTTCTGGGAAAAGCAGGTCACAACTCTGTCGGCATCTCAACATTGGACTTGCGATAATTGCAGATACGGCAATATCAGGAATTTTTGTTCTCAGCTCCATGATCTGTCTACAGCCGTCTGCTGAAAGTGGCACATCACTGGATCCGACATATTTTCCCGAAATACCGGTCATACCGTGACGAATAAGGATGAGTTGTTTTTTCATTCTTACTTAGCCAGGGTGTATTTGTCTCGGTATCCTCTGGGGGTAATCATATACCCATTCCAGGAAAAGGTGGTCGAGTTCCCAATGATAACAGTAGACTGCATATTGATTTCTTCTTCAAGCATACCATCAAGGGTAGTCAGGCGTATCACTTCATTTTCTCTGCTTGCAGCGGTCACAATGCCAACTGGAGTTTCTTTGGCACGATAGGACAACACTATATCACGGGCCTGTATGATATGTTCGGTTCGTTTCTTAGATTTTGGATTATAGAGTGCGATAACAAAATCGGCACTGGCTGCGGCATCAAGCCTTTTTACAATAACTTCCCAAGGGGTCAGCAGGTCAGAAAGGCTGATGGCAGCAAAGTCGTGCATCAAAGGAGCTCCAAGGCGGGCAGCACACCCGTTCACAGCGGCAATCCCTGGTATGATGTCAATTGCAACCCTGCTGTCCCGTTTAGCAGCTATCTCAAGTACCAGCCCGGCCATGGCATAAATACCCGGGTCTCCACCAGAAACAAGAACCACCCGCTTACCGCTTTCGGCCAGATCAAAAGAGTTGCTGCAGCGATCCACTTCCTGCATCATCGCCGATGAAATAACTTCCTTTCCTTCCAGTAGTTCTGGAATCAGATCAAGATAGGTTTTATATCCAATAATCACATCAGCTTCAGTCAGAGCTCTAACTGCCTGAGGTGTCATATTATCGGCACTACCGATACCGGTTCCAACTACGGAAATCAGGCCACAATCAGGGTTTGTTTCATGGCGACTGCCACTGTTACATCCTTCCATTTTCTTTTCCTAATTATTAATTTACCGAGATAAGGTGTGCAGCCTGCAGCCAGAACAGCAGCAGGTTCGGCGACACCTTTGGCACCGGTCGCTGCCAAAACAATTGCGGAGGAGGAAACCGTATCCACGCGGTTCAACTCTTCTTTGGTGTAAAATCGTATTGGTCTCCCCATTTTACTGGCATATTGAAGCAAACCCTCCTCATCACTCTTCAAATCAATTGAGGCAAAATTCCTAATCGACTGCAGGTTCAAACTGCTGTCATAAAAAAGTTCAGTGACAGCTACTTCAAAGGCCTTAGCTGGCGTCCCTCTGTTACAACCAAGGCCGACACTTAAAGCACACGGACTGAGAATCAATGCAGAATGCCCTGGATATACTGTGTCGGAAATAATTATATCTGCTAATTCCGGATTCTCCACCCTTGTCAAATCATGAGGAAGGGCCTCAAGCTCTAACTCAGTGAACAGAGTAAGCATCCCTCTGTTAATAAGTTTTGCCGATTTCTCGGTGAGCTTACAGGAATCATCCACGCCAAGACCGTTCTTTTCAGCCCATAAATCAAGCGATGTATGTCCGGTCACATCGGAAGCTGTGGTGATAACTGCCTGTCCACCAAGAAAATCTGCCAGCTCTCTTGCCAGCAGATTTCCACCTCCAAGATGTCCTGAAAGGAGGCTGATAACAAATTGTCCATTTTCATCAAGCACCAGCACACAGGGATCAGTTTTTTTGTTGCTACAAAGAGAAGCTAGCCCACGAACAACAATTCCGGTAGCCATGATGCAGACAATTGCATCGACATTCTGCTGCCACAGGCCAGAGAGTTTCTTAAAAACAGGAAGATCTCTCTTGTCGACAAACGAATCTTCAAAAAATGAACTGATTTTTTCTGCAAGGAGTTTCCCCCCTGTGGTGAGTCCTAAGATTGCTATTTTCACAGATTATCGAATAGTTTGGATTCTGTTATAAACGACCGATGCAAAAGAAAGGGAAACTAGCATATGGAAAGGAGTATTGCAAGCTGCACGTAAAAGAGGAAATGGAGCATAGAATGCAAGAAACATTTTACATTCCGGCAGATTACCTATAAGATGACACAGACATTCACTACGACACCTGCCCTACAAATACTGACGTTTAATACTCGTCTTCTTACATTCATGAGGTTTTATATGGCTACCAAAGTTCTCATTGTTGATGATGAACTCATTAATGTCAGGCTGATTGAAGAAATCCTTGAGTATGAAAAAGAGTTTCAATACAGATCTGTTGGTAATGGAAAGGATGCCCTGGCTTTGCTTGATGAATATTCCCCCGACATAATTATTCTTGATATCATGATGCCTGTGATGAATGGCTATGAAGTATGCAGAGAAATAAAAAAAGATACAAGGCATAGCTTGGCTAAAGTTCTTATGGTCAGTGGCAAAGCCATGATTGAAGAACGGCTCAAGGGCTATGAAGCGGGGGCCGATGACTATATCACAAAACCCTTTGTTGATGATGAATTGCTCGCAAAATTAAAAGTTTTTTCCAAATTAAAAAAAACTGAAGAGATAGATGCGCTCAAAACTACAATCCTGCAACTGTTTTCCCATGAAACAAAAACACCGCTCAATGGCATTCTTCTCGGTAGCCAGCTTATTCTTGACACCCCATCCATATCTGAGAAAGTAGCCGAATACGCAAAGCTGATTAAAATTTCCGGCGAACGTATCCATGATCTGGTTCGTAAGATCCTTCTTCTTTCCAGCCTCAGAAACAATGGGGTACTTTACCCAGAGAGTCGATCTGTACGACAATATCTACGTGATTTCTCTCAACAGGTTAATGCACTTCCCGATACCAAATGTATGACAAGAATTGACTGCAAAGCTGATTTCGACCTTGAAATTGACTGGAAATTATTCCAGGCCGCACTCAACGCGGTGGTTGAGAATGCTGTCAAATACTCTCCAAATAATGCCACTGTCTTACTGACAGCAAGCACTGACGATCAACTTGCAACTATTAATGTTATAGATTCTGGGCCAGGGATAGCTCTTGAATGTCAGGAAAAAATTTTTGATGAATTTTATTCACCCCAGATAGAACATCACGGTCAGGGAACTGCTCTGAGCCTTGCAATTGCAAAAGAAATCATGTGCCTCCATCAGGGCAGTCTTGATGTTAATAGCGTCCCTGGTGAAGGGGCCGAATTCAGATTTTCCTTTCCTTTATCCACGGCAGGAGAATGAACACCTTTTCTCTGTCTCACAAATGCAGTCCGGAGCCTGAATGAATGTTTTTTGAACAGGAACTAGAACGACACCTTGAGACACTGGATGAGAAGTTCAGCAACAGAGAGATTTTAGCAATTCTCAACCAGGCAATAGTTGATCTTAAAAACAGAAATATTGCAGGTGCCTTTATTGTCCCCCTGTCCTTGCTCGTTGGCGGTTTTGCAACCGATTATTCTTCGGACCACCCTTCCCTCTTTTTTCTCTTAGGAGGCATTCTAGCTATTGCAACATTGTTTCGGGTTTTTGCGATTATCTATTTCACTAAGGTTTCAGTAGGTTTCAATCCTGCTTGGATATCAGTTTTTTTCTTGTCAAATATCTTTACCGGTATTGTCTGGGGAAGTTTTTCCGCAACCAGCGTTTTCTTTTATCACAATACCCTTTCCGTCTCCCTTATAATAATTCTCCTTGCAGGTATTGGTGGGGGGGCAATGGTAAGTTACTGTATCTGGAAGTTTCTCTCCTACTTCTATCTTTGCGCTCTTCTTGTTCCTACCATCATTGTTGAATTCTATATCCAGAATAAAGTGACAATTCCCATTGGTATTGCCATCAGTTTTTTTTTAATTTTCAATCTTATTCAGGCAAAAATCTGGAACAAACATTTCTGGCTTTCGTTGATAAATACTTTTGTCATAGAAAAAAACACCCTGGAGCTTAAAAAACTCAACATCCAGTTGACGGAAGAAATCAAAGTACGCAAACAAACTGCTAAAAAGATCGCGATTAGTCGAAAAAAGTTACAGGACATTTATAATTCAGCACACGATGGTATTTTTATTTTTAACCTGGATGGTAAAGTTGTAGACAGCAATGAAACTCTATTGAAGATGTTTCATATTAGCCGCCAGGATGCCCTACGATTTGATATTAAGAAAAGTTTTGAATCAAGAACCAACGGAAAGCTCAACCTTCAGGAAATTTGGAGAAAGGTTCTATCAGGAGAGGATCAGGAGTTCCAATGGCTCACCGAAAAGGGTGACAACCCAAAACTTTCAACCGTCCAGGTGAACCTGAGGAAAACTCTATGGGGCGAGGACTCTGTAGTTATCGCTACCATTCGTGATATCACCCCACAAGTTGAAGCTTTGGCAGCAACCTCCGCTGCCAATCGAGCAAAATCAGAATTTCTTGCGAATATGTCCCATGAACTTCGTACCCCGATGAATGGTATCCTCGGGTATGCAAGACTTGGCATCAAGCGCCATGACACCCTGCCTCGTGACAAAATAAAGGAGTACTTTACCATTATCCACGAATCAGGATCCAGGCTCATGGGGCTGCTCAACAATATCCTCGATTTTTCAAAGCTAGAGGTTGGAAAGATGCGCTATAATCCGCAGACCTGCGACCTCTTGCCAAGAATTCATCAAATCGTAAGAGAAATTAAAGCCAGTGCGACAGAAAAAGGGTTGGAAATCAATATAGAATGCAGTCGTGGGCAGGTTGCGGCTTTTTGCGATAAAGATAAAATCTCTCAAGTTGTCCGTAATCTCCTCTCAAACGCCATTAAATTCAGCCATACAAACAGTGTGATCTCTGTGCAGTGTATAGAAATCACCAGTCAAGCAAGTACATTGAATCAACAAATAACCATATCCAACCATGGAGCTCCTATTCCTAACGATGAACTGGACACAATCTTTGATAAGTTTATTCAATCAAGTACCACCAGTACAGGTGCAGGCGGCACCGGGCTTGGACTCGCCATATCCAGGCAGATCGTAGAGGACCATGGCGGTGTTATATGGGCGAAAAACGGGGATAATGACCTGGTACTCTTCAGTTTCCTCCTGCCGATATCACCATCTATAGGTTAAACTCGATTGTGACTTTAATTCGTCACAGCTCCTTGATTCAGGCTTTTTATTTCTCGATAGATTTCCATTGAGGCTTCCTGGGCATCCTTGAGTTCTTTATCTGAAAGCACAGTCTTAAGAAAATTTTCCGCAACCACCCCGCTGCCATAGCCATTAGCAGCAGCAAGACTAAACCAGGCATAAGCCTTTATCATATCAACGGTATCAACACCATTTCCGGTATACCAGAGGATTCCCATATTGTACTGGGCGAGTGGATAATCATTTCTGGCTGCAAGCTCGAACCAGTGAGCCGCCTTTTTGTAATCCTTTTCGCCAACCTTCCCAGTGAAGTATAAATAGCCAAGTTCACTTTGGGCCTCAAAGTCACCACCATTGGCAGCAAGCTCATACCAGTGTAAGGCTTCTTCGTAGTTTTGAGGAACATTTTTACCGGTCACAAAAAACTCGGCTAATATTCTTTCGGATTCTTTGGAACTGCGTCCATTAATAGCAGCATTATAGAGCCACCTGAAAGCCTCAGCAGTATTCACAACAGTCCCCTGCCCCTTCATATACATGCCACCAACAATAAACATGGCATCAACATCTCCCTGCTCTGCAGCTTTAAGGTACAAACTGAAGGCTTTTTGGAAATTTTGAGGAGTACCATAGCCATAATAAAACCTCTGAGCCATTGACATCAGGGGTTCACCCCCAGAGGCGTTGAAACTGAGGGATAGTGCCAGGAGAAGGGCAAAAAATATAAGACGAACTTTTTGAAATAGGCTAAGAAGACCCTGCATTGCTAAAGATACTCCTTTACTCTTGATTGACAAAAAATCTCAGGGTGTACTGTTGGCTACTGACTCCACCAAAAAATCATCTAACAACAAGCATTTTACAACTAACGTAACTTCGTAAAAGCTTGGATCTGTATTCTTTGAGATCAAAAAGCAGTGGAACTAAAAACGTTTTTTTAGTATAGATAAAATCAGCAATGTTTGTAAAGATAATTACAATAACCATATTTACCCATTAGGATTGTTATGAATTTCCCTGCTCGTCTATGTCGATTTGCTATCATCCCCTTAACTCTGATCCTCCTTCCCACTCTCTGTTTTGCCCAAAATGTCAGTGTCAAAAAGGATAATGTCAATGTGAGAAGTGGCCCTGGAACAACCTTCCCGGTTTCCATGGAATTATTTCAAGGCTATCCATTGAAAGTAATTGAGAAAAATGGTGACTGGTTGAAAATAACTGACTTTGAAAATGACACCGGATGGATCTATGGGTCCCTTGTTGAACCAGCTTCCACGGTTATTGTAAATGGAAAAAAATCTATTAATATGCGATCACAACCAAACACTTCCGCATCGATTGTTGCAACCGTTGATCGTGGTGTTGTTCTCAAGAAAATAGCATCTGAGGGAAAGTGGGTTAAAGTAAGTCACTCTCAAGGTGCAACCGGATGGATATACAGTCCTCTCCTCTGGCCCTGATTTTTTTTCCTGAAGATCATCTACATCAGTGCGGTTCTCAAATAAGAAGAATCGCACTCTCTTTCATATCACCCGTCTTTTCTGAGTATTTTCCCTTCAAGATCAAGTGGTAGCCGGACTATTTTTCCAGCCTTGTTCTGAAACAGGAAAAAGCCATGTTCCAAACCATACAATAATAACTCCCTGGTGATGACCACATCATTTTTGCAGTATTGGATTATTTTTTCCATCTCCCCATCCTTGTACCATTGCAGTGCCTGCAGACCATCTCCTGACTTTTCCTTTCCAAGTGTAAATTTAGCAAGTCTATCAAGGCTCAGGCGATAACCAAGTTGTTTTTTTACCACCTCCAGGAGATCGAGCATCACCATTTTATTCAAATCCTTATCACTATATGCACTCAGGACAGCATTATCGAAACGGCGATTATTAAATCCAACAACCAAATCAAGCGCAAATAAATGTTCCACCAGTTTATCCGTCTCATGTTCCATATAGGTCACGCAATGATCAAGCAGGGAATCATAAACCACAGCAACTGAAATGCCCATTTTATGCGCTTTGTGCCAGCCACCGACCTCGGCAGCTGAGTATTTTGTTTCCAAGTCAAAAACACCATAGTGGGTCGGAAGGACGGAAAGGGGCAAATCAGGAAAAGTACCAGGACGAATGATCTCCATGCGAGGTTCCTGATCAGTCATCATACTTTTTTTGAAGCTTTCCTGTACATGGCGGTTCCATCCTGGATTCAGGAGAAGCGTTATAAGAGCATTGCAAGCCTTCTTATCGATGGGTCTGTTGCCGGAACCACATTTGGGTGAATGGACACAGGATGGGCAACCATTTTCACAGGCGCAGTTCCTGATTGTTTTTGCGGTTTGTTCCAGAAGTTCCTCAATCCGAAAAAAAGCCTCATTGCACAATCCCATTCCTCCGGGATAACCATCATAAATAAAAACCACAGCTTCACTGGTCTGATGATGTGCTGGACAGGAGATACCACCGATATCGTACCTGTCACAGAGCACCAGAAGAGGAAACATTCCTATCATTGCATGTTCAAGAGCGTGTATAGCACCCATAAAATGGAGTTGTTGCTCCTCTATTTCCAATTTGGTGGATTCGGGTATTTCAAGCCAGAGACCAACTGTCTCCAGAGACTGTTCCGGAAGATCCAGTTGGATAGAACCCATCAATTTATTGTTTCGGTTATTGCGTTTTTGGTACCCGGTAACTTTTTCACGGACAATAAGCTTCCCAAGACTCACCCGATATCCAGGCTCTTCCTTTTGATCAATAACTTTTAAGATTTCTGTGTGTTTTTGGCTCACCGGTCTTGTATGATAATTTTCTCTGAATGGAGAGACCACAATTTCACTGTTTTCAATATCACATGTATGAACCAGCCAAGTGATCGAGGAATGGAGATACACAGCGCCTGGGTGACATTCCTTAAACGCACGACCGGAATCGATTTCTCCCAGCACCTCACCATTGTCTTCCCGTATAATCTGCAGTTGTCTGCCGCTTCCCCGAAGGCTCACCTGACGCTGGGGATATTTTCTCGTAGCAAAGAACTCTTTGCCGTCACTGCTCTGGAGCAAAATCCCCTGCGATGTCAATTCTTTCACAGCTTTCTTTATAATCAATGGGAAAACAGCAAGTTCATTTTTGTGAATAGACACTTCGGCTGCTGCACAATGGAGGTGCTGCTCCATTATTTGCGAATTAAAAGGATTAATAATCGCTGATTCCATTGTCCTTGAAAAAAAATCTTCATGGTTCTGCATGTAATACTGATCAAGTGCATCTTCCTGGGCCACCAGAATAATGGCAGATTCTTTTCTTCCACGTCCTACACGTCCACCCCGTTGCCAGGTTGCCATAACAGACCCCGGATACCCTGCAAGAATACAAAGATCAAGATCACCAATATCAATCCCAAGTTCCAGGGCTGAAGTCGATATCACTCCAAGCAGCTTTCCGGAATTGAGATCTCTTTCAATTAACCGCCTTTCCTCAGGGAGAAAACCCGAACGGTAGGAGCTTAATTTGGAACCTAGCTTGCCAAGATTTGGTTTGGTCCACATTGTTATAAGCTCAGCCATTTTTCGAGACCCGGTGTAAACAATAGTTCGCAGTCCTCTTTTTAAAGAGGCTTCCAGCAACTGGCTCACAGTATGAGCAGCACTGTTCCAAGGGTTTAGGAAAAGCATATTCCGTTTCGATCTTGGAGCACTGCTGGCAACAATACTTACAACCTGCTGTCCAATGAGTTTTTCAGCAAATTGTTCAGGGTTCCCGATGGTTGCAGAGAGGAGAATAAAAGTCGGACGAGCTCCGTACAATTCAAGAATTCTCTGAAGTCTACGTAAAACCCAGGACATATGAGCACCAAAAACTCCTCTGTAAATATGCACCTCATCAATAACAATATATTTTAATTCTTTAAAAAATGGTGCCCAGCTTGAATGATAGGGAAGCATCGAAAGGTGAAGCATGTCAGGGTTACTGATAAGGATATCTGGAGGACATGTTCTGATTTTTTTTCGTTGCCGGGCAGAAGTATCGCCGTCATAAAGTGCTGCAAGCGTATGAGTGTTTTTTTGCTTATCTGAATAAAAAATTTCATCAAACTTCTGAAGCACCCTGAGTTGGTCCTGGGCTAAAGCCTTAAGTGGGAAGAGATAAAGTGCTTTTGTCGATCTGTCTCTGTAAATACTTTCAAGTACCGGAAGGTTGTAAATCAGACTTTTCCCAGATGATGTCGGAGTTGCGGCAAAAACATTTTTGCCATTGCGTATCTCTTTATAGGCTTTTCCCTGGTGGCTGTAGAGTTTTTCTATACCCTGTTGCAGGAGACAACTCGTAAGTATATCAGGCAGGGTAGTTGGGAATGGTATATATGCGCCCTTTTGCTCTGGAAAAGTTTTGTGACATACTACCTGAGGTCCATATTTGGGTGAGTTTTTTAATGCCTGCAGATATTCAGAAATATTCCGCAACGAAGTGATTGATGATGAATCAGGCATTTTTCTATGGGATAGCTTGCCTAAACAAGGTAGAGTGCCTATTTTCCGAAGATAGGAATAAATTGAATACTTTCATATTACTTTTTTCAGTCAATAGCCAATGATCAGAATAGCAACATTAGGACCACATGGTTCAGATGGTTACAGAGCGGCACGTCAATACTCTCCTGACGCTGAGCTTCTACTTTATAACCGTATCCCGGACATAATCAATGCCTTTCTAAAGGAAGAGGTGGACTTCGCCTTTGTCCCAATCTATAACACTCGTGAAGGTGAGATTAAAGAATATTTCCGCCTTCAGGAGCTCTTATCTTCCGGGTATTGGATTGATAACCTTGTTCTTCCCATCCATCTTTCCTTTGGTTGTCTGAAACAGGAAAATGCATCCTTTTCACCTGCAAATATTATTGGCCGTGGTTCTGTCTTCAAACAATGTGAAGATTACATCAGCGAGCACTATCCAGATGCCACCCTCATGTCCGTTCCGGACATTGCTGTTGCTATGAAAGATATCAAGGACAATAACCGCCTTGACTTTGGTATCGTTGATTCTGAAGAATTACTGCTTGAGCACGGCTTTGAAATACGCGATCGAGAAATTGCTGCTCATAACCGTACCCGTTTCGCCATTCTTGGTGAAAACCTCAGTGGGTCGACAGGATACGATGCCACTGCTGTTATCACCCGCCCTTTGAAAGATCGGGTTGGTATGCTCGTTGATATTCTTGGAGAATTCACTAGCCGTGGAATCAACATCCTTGACCTTCGTTCAGAAAATGATATCAAAACCCAGAAGCTCCAAATCTATCTCGAAATAGAAGGGCACATAGGAAACGAATCTCTTCAGAAAGCGTTAAAAACAGTAGAGGAAGAAGTCATTCAGGAAGAGGATAGTCTTCGCCTCCTTGGCTCGTTTCCCCGCGTTGATATGCGGGTCAAGAAGATTAATACTTTCGGGTTTATCGGTACTGGAGCCATGAGTGAATGGTTTGCAGATCGCCTTGAAAATGAAGGCTACAGAACTTTTCTAACGGGGCGATCAACTATTCTGTCTCCTGAAGAGATGATTCCAGATGTGGATGTAGTAATTATCTGTGTTCCCATCTCTGTAACCGTTGCGACCATCCAGCAGTACGGACCGCTCCTGAAGGATGGTCAAGCCCTGCTTTTACTTGCTGGTGAGTCTGAACAAACGCTCAAGGCAGCTGAGGAGTGCACAAGCCAAGGTGTTGAGCTTATGCTGGTTCATAATTTATGGGGTCCGCAGGCACAAAGCATGAAGGACAAAAATGCCACAGTGGTGCGAACCCCTCGTAGCGGATCGTTCTGTTCTGAATTTGAAGCTTTTCTCTATAAACATGGGGCGGATATTTCTCAAGACAGCCCGACTCAACATGATTTACTCATGGGGGTAGGTCAGAAACTACCAACCACCATATCCACAGCACTTGCAATGACCCTTAAACAGCACGCAATAGCCTGCTCCGATATTGGAACCCACTCCACTCTTACTTCTCTCTATGGCATTCTTGCCATGGCAAGAATTCATAACCAGAATCCAAGAACCTATGCTGAAATAATGGCAACCGGTGGAGATGGACGAAAAATAGTGCGGAGCTTTGCAGAAAATCTGCTTCAGATTGTTGCCATGGCCGAAGATCAGAAAATAGCCGAACTCTGTGAGATCATAGAGAGCAGTCGCTCCCACCTCTCTCCTGAGTTTTTAGCTGAACATATGAAACGTTCAAGGGCCGTTGATTCTGTCCTAACAAAGGCTGCCAGGTAATTGTATGGAGCATAATCCCGAAAAAGACGAGGTGTCCCGTCAACCGAAGAGAGGTCCTGGTAATACTATCATGCTGCTGATAATACTCCTCAGCTGGTTGCTTTTTTATGCTTTTATAGGATCACGGGGAGGTGGTTGAGGTCCATCACTCCTTCGGTCAGAAGGAACTCAATGCGCGGTACCTGAAAGTTTTCATTCTCCTGCTCTTCAATAACAGGATAGATATAATTTTATATAGGAGTTATTCATGATTATTCAAAACTTAAGTGTTCTCGAAGAGGAACATATTTGTCCAGATTGCAATTCCAAAATGGCCTGCTGCGAAGCACCTCCAGTTCATGTAGGTGATGGCCTTGGCTGGGGTTCAGAAGTCCTTTTCATATGTCTCAACGATGAGTGCCCAACATTCACTAATGGCTGGAAAAAGGTTGAAGCCAACTACGGTCACAAGGCAACTTACAGAAGCATGCAGCTTCCCGGATCCACAGAACAAAATGTGATGATGGTTGGATCTCAGATGGCCTTTACAGGTTCCATTATAGACCCAGAGGCTATGAGGGAACAGAACGCCCGCTACAGAAAAGAAAAGGAGGCCATTGCAGCCCTGGACAATTGTGTTGAAAACAAAGATATTGATTCAGTTATGACTTTGGTTCTTGATGAATCAGCCCGCCCTGCAGGGCGTAATAGAGCCATACTCCTCTTGAGCAAGCTCAATGATCTCTCCTGTATCGATGCAATCAGAAACCACACCTTCCGCAACACGGAATTTGAACAGAAATGTAATATGGTGATAACCAAACTGCTAAAGGATAATTTCAAGAAGGAATGTCCATATTGTGCTGAACTTATCAAGACACAGGCAAACAAGTGTATGCACTGCAAAGCTGATCTGTAAAATTTAACTCTTGCCAAATATTCTTACAAAGGGTATAAGTTGCACCGAAATTTAGGCGGTGGGTGTAGCTCAGTTGGTGGTAGCACCTGGTTGTGGCCCAGGAGGTCGTGGGTTCAAGTCCCATCACTCACCCCATCTATTCTCGGGAGTTTCAGGTGACCAACCTGAAACTCTTTTTTTTTATATTCCCTATGAAAACAATACAAATAATCTCCCTGTTTCTCTTGGGCACTCTTCTGCTGAATTGTTCTTCAAGCAGATTGCTGTCCAGCACAAGTGACCCATCCTTTAAAAAAACTGCCATCGAACCTGTTCTTGTTGTTGGAGTTTCAGAGGATGAAACCAAGCGCCGTATATACGAAGACACCTTTACAGACAGCTTTATTGCAACTGACAGCAATGCTATTGCCAGTTACACTCTGAGTAAAGAAGGTATCGAACCTGACGAAGCGGCTCTTCGGGAGGTTATCAAAAAGAGTGGAGCTAAAACCATACTGATTACCCATCTGGTCAGTGCTGATGAAAAGGATTTTCATCAACCAGATAACCTGACCATCGGGACAAAAAGTTATTCAAGTGGACTGTATGGGTATTATCCCTTTATCTATCAATCGGTTTATTCAGCGGGAAGTTATAACAGTACAACCAAGGTGACGCTTGAGACCAGCCTGTATGACATAGAGACTGAGAAACTTATATGGACAGCACGGTCACAGTCTATTGATCCCGTCATGACCCGAAAGTATTACCAGCAGCTGATTGATCTGTTTATAAGTGACCTGAAAGCAAAAAACCTACTGTAAACTATCCCCACAACCAACTGTACCGCCATGACTTTTCACTGTAAAAATTACGATATCGTTGAAGACAAATGTAAACGTTTGCACGGAGAGTGTGTTCCCGGACGACGTGGTTGTGTCGTGGAAGGTCGGGTTGCTCTCAGCGAGGAGTTGGAAGAAAAAATAAAAGCCTTAAACGGAACCGTTTCTGAAGAGTTTCTGGAATTATTGAAAAAGAAATAGCCACAGCAATATCTTTCTGCAATGGCTATTTCCTGAAGAAAAGTATTAACTTTTATCCTTTCGTTTCTGTTTTTTGGCAAAATTGGCAGCTTCCATGCCTGCAATGCATCCTTCCCCAACTGCCTTTGCCATTTGATAAGGGTGACCGGTTATATCCCCTGCCGCGTATACACCTGGAACATTGGTTTCTGTTTTTTTGTTTGTATCAATATGGCTCATGGTGTCAAGATCTAATTGAATCCCGAGTTCAAGGGCTAGTTCCATTGCTCCCTTAGCTCCAAGCTCAACGAAAACCCCATCAAGCGCCAACTGCTCACCATTCTCCAGAACAATTGTCTGTACAGCGTCCTGACCTGCAATTTCAGTAACCCATGTCCCGCTGATATTCTCAACTGAAGACTCTTCAAGTTTGGCAATTAACTCCTTAGAAGCCATCAATTCACGATTGATAAGATATACTTTGCCTGCGTAACCGGTCAAAGTCAGGGCACCATCGATGGCTGCACTGGCATTCCCAATAACAGCAACGGTGGCATTACGAAAGAAGTTAGCATCACAATCAACACAGTAAGAAACACCCTTTCCAAAAAACTCCTTTTCCCCGGGAACCTTAAGTTTTTTTCTGGCAGTACCGTTTGCAAAAATAAGAGATCTGGTAAAGACCGTTACTCCACTTTCAAGTTCAAGGCCAAAGCCTTCATCATCCTGATGAACCTTTAAGACATCGTCTTCCATAAGATGTGCCCCAAAATTCTTTACCTGGTCCAAACCAGCAAGAAGAAGTTCTTCACCTGTTTTAACACCTGCAACGCAGGCATAATTTTCAACATGGGCAGAGAACAGGGCACTTCTTTCGATACGACCAAGAAGGAGCACATCACATTTTTTACGTACAGCATGGATGGCAGCCTGAATTCCTGCAGGACCTGCCCCTATTATAACGACATCTTTTCTTTCATTCATTTCTTTTACTCCGATTAGGATAAAAATATAAAAAGTGTATTAACCTTGAATTTTCTGTCAAATTGTCATAAATCTGCTTATTTCGCGAATACATTCAATCTGCATTCTAAATGGAAGAGTTAACAGGAATAGCACTATAATCAGCCACTCTACATCAGTCAATCTGCCATCATGGAAACACAACTACCAAGAATTGTAATAACAGGTGTCGGCCTTGCAGCTCCTAATGCTGACAACCTTAAAACATATCGTGAAAAATTACTCGCTGGTATCAGCGAAATCACAGAAATAGATCTTCGTTATTTCGGAAAGGCCCCGGCCGGCATCTGTACTTTCCCTGAAACAAAATATAGAAAAAAAAAGGAAAACAAACGGGGAACCCGTGCCGGTTGCCTCGCTGTTTACTGTGCCAACGAGGCCCTTGCTGACGCAGAGCTTGCCATAGATCATTACAAACGTTCGCGCATTGGTGTCTATGTGGGTCTCACTGAACATGGCACCGTTGAGACAGAAAATGAAGTATATAACATCAGCAAGTATGATTACAACGTTGATTACTGGACCCATCATCATAATCCCCGGACGGTACTGAATAACCCGGCCGGAGAAATCACCATGAATCTCGGCATCACCGGGCCCCATTATTCAATTGGAGCCGCCTGTGCTGCAGGAAACGCGTCTCTTATCCAGGGAGTTCAAATGATGCGCCTCAAAGAGGTTGATATGGCGCTTGCCGGAGGTATTTCCGAGTCCACCGGATCCTTCGGTATTTTTGCAAGTTTTCAGGCTCAGGGCGCTCTTGGATCAGCGCAGGATCCGCGGGAGGCCTGCAGGCCTTTTGATACCTCACGCGATGGTATAGTTGTTTCTGAAGGGGCCTGTATTTATGTCCTTGAACGTCTTGAGAGTGCCCTTGCAAGGGGTGCCAGAATATATGCTGAAATAGTTGGTTACGCCATGAACTCAGATGCACGTGACTATGTACTCCCCTTCCATGAAAGGCAAACAGAGTGTATGGAGCTTGCCCTCGAAAGAGCTGGGCTGCAACCGGAAGATATTGATATTATCAATACTCATGCCACCGGGACAAAACAGGGCGATATTGAAGAGTGTAAAGCTATTCGAAACCTTTTTGGTGATGCCCCGAACACCTATATAAACAACACCAAATCCATTATCGGTCACGCCATGGGTGCAGCAGGAGTTTTGGAACTTGCGGGGAATTTACCCGCTTTTGATGATAATCTTGTCCATCCCAGCATCAACTGCCAAAACCTTGATCCGGAATGCGAACTCGATAACATGGTTTTCGACAAACCCAAACAGCTGAAATCCGTTAATACCATTCTTAATAATTCCTTTGGCATGGTTGGTATTAATTCTGTCATAATTGTAAAAAAGTATAAATAATCAGTGAGTTGCGAAAATAATTCAACTTTTTTAAAAAAAATATAAAAAAATACTCCCCGTGTGGTATATTGCGCAGTTTGTCAAAGCAATACTGTTTTTTTTATATACGACATACTACAGGCCACTGCCGGAGATACATATAATGACACGTGACGCGATTAAGAACCTTATTCTTGAAATAATTGAAGATATTGACGAAGATGCTGATTTCGAAGCACTTCAGCCAGACAAACCTCTGCGAGACCAGCTCGATCTCGATTCAATGGATTTTCTAGATATTGTTATGGAATTACGCAAACGTCACAAACTGCAGATACCTGAAGAGGATTATCCAGAACTTGCAACCCTTGACTCATGTGTTAACTACCTGGAACCCCTTCTTGCCGACGCATAGCAGGTGCATGTTCCTCTGTTAATTATCGGCGGTGGTCTTTCGGGACTTGCCGCCGCTGTCCGTTTTTCCCGTTTCATTCCAGACGTTCTCCTTCTCGAACAGCACTCCCGTGTTGGTGGGCTCAACTCCTATTACTATAGAAATAACAGACTGTTTGAAACTGGCCTTCATGCAATCACAAACTATGCTGCGCCAAAAGAAAAAAACGCGCCATTAAACCGTCTCCTCAGACAGTTAAAAATAAAACGTAATGAACTCGAACTGCACCAGCAGAATCAAAGTGAAATTCGTTTTTCAGGGCAGGAATCCCTTCTCTTTTCGAATGATTTCTCTCTTCTTGAAACAGAAATTGCCGAGAAATTTCCCGCCAGTTATGATGGATTCCAGCGACTGTTGCAGCTGATAGATGAATATGACCCATTTAAGCCACTTCCTTTCATATCTGCCAAACAGGTACTTCAGCAGCACCTTCACAATTCACTCCTGACGGACATGCTACTCTGCCCCCTGATGTACTACGGCTCCTCCATAGAAAATGATATGGATCTTGGCCAATTTGTTATTATGTTCAGGGCAATTTTTCTGGAAGGGATGTTTCGGCCCGGCGGAACCATCAAGGACCTCCTTGACCTCCTGTTAAGTCATTATAAAAAAAATGGTGGTGAGATCAGAACCCGTGCCAAAGTCTCTAAAATTCTCCAAAATAACAGGAAAGTCCATGGCGTTCTTCTAGATGATGGTGAGGAAATCAGCTGTGATTATCTACTTTCTACCGTTGGCTCAGAAGAAACCTTTAGCCTTCTTGGAAAATCATCCGGGATTCAATCAATGCCGCGACTTGGCTTCGTTGAAACTATTTTTGAAATAGATCCCTCCACAAACCTGCCGCTTGCCCATAACCGTACTATAATCTTTTTCAATAATGAAGAGAGGTTCTCCTACCAGCAACCCGATCAACTTGTGGACTACAAATCAGGGGTAATCTGTATGCCTCAGAACTTCGAGAATCTTCCCTTTTCCACTTTCAGAGAAGTACGAACCACTCATCTCGCCAGATATGAAGATTGGAAAGAGCTTGAAAAGGAAACAACTTCATACAAAAAAGCAAAGGATGTAACAGCCCTCACATCCCTTTCCGTCGCTGAGAAAATTCTTGGTAATTTTGGCTCAGATATAGTATATCGTGATACTTTCACCCCGCTCACTATTGAACGCTTTACTGCCAAAATAAAGGGGGCGATTTACGGCAACCCTATTAAGATAAAAGATGGTGATATTGGTTATGACAATCTTTACCTGGCTGGAACCGACCAGGGATTTCTCGGTATTATCGGCTCCATGTTAAGCGGGGTATCCATTGTCAATCAGCATATCCTGCCACGCCTGTAGTAAACACTTTCTTTTATAATCTCAGACCCTACAATGTATCATTATGCCTGTTTCTTTCTCTCAAGCCGCTGATAAATATGATGTTGTAATTATTGGTTCCGGTCTTGGAGGCCTTACTTCCGCTAACCGCCTTGCTTACTGCGGATACAAAGTGCTTCTCCTTGAATACCACAACCAGCTTGGAGGCCTTGCCACCTGGTTCAAACGTAAGGGACATATCTTTGATGTTTCCCTCCATGGATTCCCCTACGGTATGGTGAAAACCTGTAAAAAGTACTGGAACAGGGAAATAATGAACTCCATTGTTCAATTAAAAGACATAATTTTTGACAATCCCCAGTTTCACCTGAAAACTACCTTCGACAGGGTGGATTTCACAGAAAAGCTCAACAGACAATTTAAAATATCCCAAACGGTTATTGATTCTTTCTTCTCCCGTGTTGCCGGAATGAATTTCTATGATGATCAGTCCATGACAACCAGGGAACTATTCAATGAGTTTTTCCCTGGACGCAGTGACGTTCACAGGCTGCTGATGGAACCAATCAGTTACGCAAACGGCTCCACTCTTGATGATCCTGCCATTACCTATGGTATTGTTTTTTCAAACTTTATGAACAAGGGTGTATTTACCTTCGAAGGAGGAACGGACAAACTCATAGCAATGATGACAACCGAGCTTGAAAAAAATGGCGTTACAATCTGTACAAATGCTAAGGTTGATCGCATCGTTGTTGAAAAGGGTGTTGTCAGAGGCGTTGAATGTAATGGCAGAATGATCGAAACGGCTTCAGTTGTTTCTAACTCTGGAATTACGAACACCATTTACAACCTTGCCGACAGAGATGCATTCTCCGATGATTTCATGGAAAAAGCTGATAAAATCCGGGTCAACAATTCGTCCTGCCAGGTCTATATGGGCATAAAAAAAGATGAGCGAATCAACGACATAGGTGACCTACTCTTCACTTCCACCGCAGAAGAGTTCGATTCATCAGAACTACTCGACTTTAAAACAAAATCTAAAACTTTTTCCGTATATTACCCAAAGACCAGACCAGGGCATAACCGCTACACAATAGTTGCCTCAATGAACTCTAATTTTGACGACTGGAAAGACTTTACCGATGAGGAGTATGCTCTCGAGAAAGACGCACTCATTGAGCGTACTCTTATTGACTTGAATCGCTATTTTCCCGATGCCAAAGAAAAAATGGACTGGATAGAGGCTGCGACACCACGAACATTTAACAGATACACCCTGCATACTCACGGAACATCGTTTGGAACCAAATTTGAAGGTCTCGATGTCTCCAGAAATATTTTCAAAGAGGTAGGTGGACTTTTTCATGTCGGTTCTGTTGGAATTATAATGTCCGGATGGCTGGGTGCTATTAATTACGGAGTCATTGTGTCAAATGATGTCGATGCGTATATGCGAAGCCGGGATTAATAAATGATGAATTTTCAAGGACAAAAAGTTGTAGTCAGTGGGGCAAGCCGCGGAATTGGCAAGGCAATAAGTCTTGAATTTCTCGAACAGGGGGCCACGGTAATAGGAGTATATGCCGGAAACACAGCGGCTGCCCAGTCATTTATATCCGAATGCGAGCGTTTTGATGGCCGCCTGCAGCTTCACCAATGTAACGTCGCTGATGCTGATCAGGTCGCAAGTTTTTTCAATGCTGTTGAGAAGCAATTTGATTATATTGATATTCTAATCAATAATGCAGGAATCCGTCGTGATAAATTACTGGCCCTCATGGATCAGAGCAGCTGGCAACAGGTAATCGATATTAACCTCACCGGCACCTTCAACATGTGCCGCGGTGCAGTACTCCTAATGCTGAAAAAGAAATACGGCCGTATCATCAACATCACCTCCCCTGTTGCAACGCTCGGCTTTGCCGGACAAACAAACTACGGTGCATCAAAGGCCGGCCAGATTGGTCTTACAAGAAGTTTATCAAAGGAAACAGCACGAAAAAAAATCACCGTCAACTGCGTTTCCCCTGGTTTTATTGACACCGAACTCATTGACGATCTCACTCCCGAGCAGGTCAAGGCGTACAAAAAAAGTGTCCCCATGCGAAGATTTGGAACAGTTGCTGAAGTTGCAAGCGCTGTACTCTTTTTAGCGTCGAAAGATGCAGCATATATAACTGGGACGGTACTTGATGTTAATGGAGGCCTTTAGGCAGGCAATGCATGACATTAAAATAACAGATCTCATTCCACATCGTCCCCCATTCCTCTGGGTTGACACCATTGTTGAGTTTGCAGATTCGACTCTTATCACCGAGAAAACGATTTCTGAAAATCTTGAAGTTTTTAAAGGCCATTATCCCGACCATCCTATACTCCCAGGAGTTCTCCTCTGTGAAGGACTCTTTCAGACCGGTGCTCTTCTTATTGCTCTGCTTCAAAAAGACTCTGGACAAGTTCTTGATGGTGTTCCGGTTTTGACAAGGATTGAAGGTGTTAAATTCAAACGTTCTGTTTACCCTGGTAATACCATCTGGATGAAAGTAACCCTCAAAGAAAAGATTGGAGGGGCATGGTTTCTCAAGGGTACTCTACGAGTAAATAATAAAGTCGCTGTGCAGGCCAATTTTGCCTGTACTTTAGCTCCAACGAAATGAAGACACCACAGGATCTTGAACCCTTATTTGTCTGTATTTTTTGTGAAGAACAACGGGCCGAACTGCGCGGTCGTTGACACAATGGTACCGTAATCTGCACGGCGTGCGGAATGGAAGTCCCTTTATCATTTTACCAGGAGCAACTAGACAGTCATATACGGTATTTGTGTAAAATTGCAGAAGATTGACCTTTCTGTATAGGTAATATATAAAACAACCTGATTACCACTAATCCTCAGCCTACCCATTTGAGGAGGTGTTGTTTCGTGTTGATTATATGGGCATCTGCGGCCTGGACGGCCGCAGCAGAGCCCCCAGGGATGGGTTTATGGCGTCCCATATAATCGACACGGAACAACTCCGGGTTGCAAAGCTGAGTTTCGATGGTAATCAAGTAAAATAAACAATTCTCGTACCTCTCATCTCACATTTTCAAGGAACTGCAAACAGTGCAACTCTCAATTTCAGATATGATCATGCATGCCGGCCCCATGGGCCAGATGGTAATGCTCACCCTGTTGATTTTTTCTCTCACCTCCTGGTCTATTATTTTTATGAAGACCAGAATGTATAAAAAGGCCATCAGGGAAACCGATAATTTTCTCGAGGTGTTCTGGTCTTCAAAAACCTTAAATGATGCCAACAATGCAGCAGAGGAACACCCATTAAGTCCAGAAGCTTCTGTTTTTCAGGCAGGGTTTTCCGAACTCCAAAAAATTAATAAAATTCGGAATCGTGAAGAAGGCAGTAACGGTAACGAGCCTCTTGAAATGCAGCTTGCCACCATGGACAATCTCAAGCGAGCCATCCGAAAGGCAGAGTCACAGGAAATAGCTATTCTCGGAAAATCCCTTCCATTTCTCGCAACCACAGGATCTGCAACCCCTTTTATCGGTTTGTTTGGTACCGTCTGGGGGATCATGGCATCATTTCATGATATTGGCCTACGTGGGTCGGCATCGCTCGCCGTTGTTGCTCCAGGGATATCGGAAGCGCTCGTAGCTACCGCCGCAGGTCTTGCAGTCGCAATTCCTGCAGTTATTGCCTATAATTATTTTTCCAACCAGCTTGGCGATATTGAGATTGAAATGCAAAATTTTTCAACTGACTTCCTCAATCTGGTAGAAAGAGACCTTCTCAGCAGGGTATAGGAATCACAATGGGATTTAATACTGGTAACAAAAGAAGCCGCCTGGTTTCAGACATCAATGTAACCCCTTTGGTCGACGTAATGCTTGTCTTGCTGATCATTTTTATGGTTACTGCCCCCATGATGACCCAGGGTCTGGAGGTAGACCTCCCCGAAACCACGGCTAAGTCTCTGCGCCAGAAAGAAGAACCAGTTATTGTTACACTTGATAAAGATGGGAAAATACTGCTTGGAAAAATTGAAGTGAGCCAGACAATGTTTCGTCAGCAACTCGAAAAACAGCACGGGAAAAACACGGAACAGCCAATTTTTTTAAAGGCCGACAAAAATGTTGCTTACGGAGTGGTTGTTGCCCTGATGGCTGACATTAAGTCCGCTGGATTTGATAAACTTGGCATGATAACCGATCCGATAGAAGAACCCCGCTGATAGTGTTTAGAGAATATACAATGACTTCTTCTGCAAACAGCTGGAAACTCCCTTTTAACCTTGCTGTTCTCAGCCATGTGCTCATTTTGGCATCGGCCATTATTCTCCCCAAATACTTTCACAAAAAGCCTCTAATTCAAGAATTTCTTTCCGTTGATCTTGTCAATATTGCAGCCCCACTACCATCAACCCCCCAGCCCACTCCCGCCCCTCCCCAGATAAAGCAGGAGGTCAAGCCCTCCTCAAGCCCACCACCTGCAGAAAGAAAAAAGACAGCCCCAATAGTTCCCATCAGACCAACCGTTACCAAGGAAGTCATTCCTTCTCCAGTAGAAGCCATCTCAATCCAGCCACTCAAACGAAAGGTTAAGGTGAAAATCCCTAAAAACACAGCCAGTGAAACAAACAGGCAAAGGGATAGAGAACGTGAGAGACGGCAACTCCTGGAGGAAGCCAGACGTCAAAAGGCTCTCGCTGATGCTGAGGCAGCTGCCGCAAACGATGCCGTCAAAGCACTTAAGCAGCTGCTGCAGGCCGATTCTGTAACATCTGCAACTCAGACGGCGACTCAACCAACAACAACGCGCTCTGGCGGAAATTCCAATACTGCCATTGAAAATCAATACATCGCCACCATCGGAAGCAGTCTCAATCAGCATTGGGCCCTGCCGGAAATTAAACCCTGGAATCCTGATCTCTCTGCAACGGTCATTATCCATATTGCAAAAGATGGTAAAATTATCAATCACCGTTTTGAAAAACGCTCAGGCGATAGCGTCTATGACCAATTTGTCAGCCGAACTATCCAGGACGCCAACCCTCTCCCGCCAATTCCCGGCGCAATGAAAGTATCTGATTTCACAATCGGCCTCCGTTTCACCCCCGGTCAGATTCGCTAACCATTATTGTATTCTAGTGAAAAAGGTTGACTGTAGTTCTTAAACACTTATAATCTGATGCCTATAACTCTTCTTTTTCCAACTACAAATTATCCCTTATGAAATCACGATTCTTTTTATTTATTATTGTTTTACTTGCAGGCCTTCCTGCTCTCTCATCTGCAAAAGAGATTGCCTATATAGACATAAGCTCTCCAGATGCTCGGAAAATAAATATAGCAGTTCCCTGGTTTATAAATACTGCGCAACCAGAACGTCTTCAGCCTCTGGGGCGTGATCTTGCAGATACTTTAGCCAAATCACTTTCCTTCCATGGTATATTTTCTCTTATTGCCAGTGAACAATATGGAAAGCGTCAGGATGCCAACTGGAAATCTCTTGGCGCTGATTTTGTCGTTCTCGGCAATTATTCACTTTCTGCTACCGGAATTAACATGGAAATTCGTCTACTTGACGTTGCAGGGGGTGATATGCTCATGGGGAAACGCTATGATGGAAGCAGAAATCTTGAACAAAACATGCTGTTCCGCTTTTGCGATGCTGTTATCAAAGAAATGACAGGTCAGGATGGTATTGCTTCCAGTAAAATTGCTTTTGTGTCGGACGCAACTGGTTTTAAAGAGGTCTATGTAACTGATATTCTAGGAACAAACACCAGGCAAATAACTCGCCATAAAAATCTTGTTGTCTCACCGAGATTTTTGCCAGGCGGTAGGTATCTGACTTACACTTCCTACCATTCCGGCAATCAAAACCTCTACATAACCGACCTCGATCAGAACACAACAACTCGCCCTCTTTCCAGGCGTAGAGGAATGAACCTGGCCCCTGCGTGGTCACCAGATGGGACCAAAATGATTCTTACACTCAGTATGGATGGTAATCCTGATCTTTTCCTCCTTGACAGGAAGGGAACGATTATAAAACAGCTAACCCAGCGTTCCGGTATTAACGTTTCACCGACCTGGGCTCCTGATGGCAAACAGATTGCCTTTGTCTCCGACAGAAGTGGAACCCCTCAGATATATGTTATGAACCTGAGAGACAGTAAGGTGCAGAGAATAACTTTTCAGGGCCGGGAAAATGCCGAACCAAGCTGGTCCCCCAAAGGTGACCTGATAACATACTCAAGTCTTATTGAAGGAACATACCAGATATTCACCATTGCCCCGCTCCCTAATGCGCGGCCACAGCAGATAACCAACGACCCTGGACAGCACGAATCTCCGACCTGGTCTCCCGATGGCAAGCAAATCCTTTTCTCACTGCGTAAAGGGAAAAGTCAGAAAGTGTGTGCTATACTGAAAAATGGTTCTGTAATGAGACAATTATTCGAAATGCCGGGGAACCAAACCTATCCCCAATGGACCATCGACAACAATTAACTTTTTTATCCCTAACGCCATACTACTCAAATGAAAAAAAGATACCTGACCCCCTTACTTCTCGTTGGCCTCATGCCTCTTCTTACTCACTGTGCCTCCCAGCAGGATGTCCAAAACCTGAGCTATAATATCCGGTCTATCAATAAAAAACTTGATGACATGAAGATGAACACCGTTGAACAGATGCAACAGCGACAAGCCATGTCATCTGGCTACCTCGATCAATTACAGGCAGACATGTTGAAGCTCAAAAGTGAGCTTGATGAAACAGCGCACATGAACAGATTGCTTCAGGAGCAAAACAAGGAATTACAACTTTCTTTACAAAATCTTGCCATTCAGCAGGAAGAGAAACTTACCGTAAAGGTGGCTGAACTCGACTCCAGGATAACCAGCCAGAAAGAATCACTTACGGCAATGCAACTGGCACGTATCCAGGATGCTGAGAGACGTTCAAAGGCTGCAAAAATGGCTGCAGATGAAGCAATGCGTAAGGCTCAGCAAGCTGCACAATTACGAGCAGAATCAGAAAAAGGTGATATCTCTCACTTGAAAGCAACCTCACAAAAAGTACTTTTTTCACCTGCCAATACAACTGTGGAACCTGACACCACTGACACCACTACTGCTGCTCCTGTTGCAATTATCAAACAATCTGCCGTCAAATCTGCCACTTCTACAGTGGTGGCTATCGACTCATATGCTCAGGCAATGCAGCAGTACAGAGATGGCAACTACAAAGCAGCCTTTACACTTTTTGAAAAAACTGCCACCCAGCGAGGATCGTCAAACGCTTTAATAGCCAGGTACATGATGGGAGAGTCTCTCTTTAAACTAGAGGAATATGATCAGGCAATCATTCAATATCAGCAGATCATATCAAGCTTCCCTGGAAACCCACAGGCTGCGAAGGCACTTCTGAGACAGGGTGAGGCATTCGAACAGTTGTCGGATACCGAAACTGCTCGTATAATTTATAAGAAAATAACAGCATCCTATGGATCATCCCCCGAGGCAGTTACAGCGCAACAAAAGCTTTCAACACTATAGGAAACGGGTTCGAGACAGTTTCCCAAACAGGGACTACGTGGAAAAAGCAAAATTGTAAAGTGTTATGGGAAAATTACGCCTTGATGAGCTTCTCGTTCACACGGGGTTAACTGCCGATTTACAGCTGGCTCGGCGCCTGATTGGTGCCGGTGAAGTCTCCGTTGATGGTATATGTGCCGACAAAGCAGGCACTTATTATCCCGACACCAACCTTCCTGTAATCAAAACTAAATGCCCCTTTGTGTCCCGTGGCGGTTACAAGCTGCAGGGTGGTCTTGATACCTTCTCAATAGACCCCGGCGGATTTATCTGTGCCGATATAGGTGCCTCCAGTGGCGGTTTCACCGACTGTCTCCTGCAGCGCGGGGCGAAGAAAGTATACGCAGTGGATGTTGCCTACGGAATGCTTGACTGGAAGCTCCGTCAGGACGAACGGGTTGCTGTTATAGAACGCTTTAATGCACGCAAAATTAGTCAGAAACAAATCCCCGAACCCCTGGATCTTGCTGTCATTGATGCAGCATTTATATCTCTCACCAAATTGCTCCCCCCTCTTATCCCACTTTTCAGAAAAAAGGTATCAATTATCTGCTTAATCAAACCTCAATTTGAGCTACCTCCCAAACTTATCCCAAAAGGTGGAGTAGTCATCAACGAGGAACATCATCAGCTGGCAATTGACAAAATATATGATTTTTTAGATTTAACAGGACTCCGCCCATTACAGATGACACCAAGTCCAATACTGGGGCCAAAGGGGAATCGGGAGTTTCTTCTTTTAATCGGCAATTAACTATAGCAACTTATGTGGCAAGATCAATCTCTTGTTATAGAGACAGCAGACTCACTGCGTGTCCCACAGATTCACAAGTGTATACGGACTTCCTTTGGGTGACCAGAAATCACCGCTGACATAGCGACGGTTCCGGTCAAGTCCTGCTATTTCCTGTAAATCTTTCTGCGTAAGTAACACATCTGCTGCCAAGAGATTTTGCTTCATTCGCTCAGGGTTGACCGACTTGGGAATGACCGCGGTTCCCCGATGGATTGCCCAACTGATGAGCACCTGGGCCTGCGTGGACCCGCATCGTTCAGCAATAGTCGCGAGGACAGGTTCCTGCATAAGTACAGGCTCGTTTTTCACTTTCATTCCAGGAGGTCTATCCAATGAACCCAGTGGTGAATAGGCAGTAAGATGAATTTGGTTTTTTTTGCAATAGTCTAGCATAGCAGGCTGCTGTAGATACGGGTGTAATTCGATCTGGTTCATCTCGGGTTTCAGCCTCGCGGTACCAAGAAGATCCTGCAGTTTGGTGGTACTGAAATTAGAAACACCTATATGCCTGCATAGCCCCTTCTCGACCATTGCTTCCATTGCCTTCCAGGTTTTCGAGATTGGCAAAACATCGAGACTGATAAAGTCTTTTGCAGACTCGGGAAAGACAACTCCCCTCTTTATCACAACCGGCCAGTGAATCAGATAGAGATCAAGGTAATTAAGTTGCAGATCCGAGAGGGTTTTTTCTAGTGCCTGCTGGACATCCTCGGGTTCATGGGAATTATTCCATAGTTTTGAGGTAATCCATAGCTGATCTCTGCTGACCACACCCTCCTGAAAAGACTCAAGCAGGGCCTGACCAATCTCGGGTTCATTGCCATATATTGCCGCGCAATCGATGTGACAGTAACCTAACCGTAAGGCTTCCTTGACCGCCCTATATACGTCACCGGGTGCAGATTTCCAGGTTCCCAATCCCAGAATAGGCATCTGATCACCGTTATCGAATTGAAGTGTCTTCATCGTCGTTCCTCCGTTATTTTGATTCCATTACAGTCTCCAGACAAAATCGCATCTCCTTATTAAGGTATCGATAAATCGTGGTTTGTCCATTAAAACAACCTGAAACGAAAAAAAACAGTCCACCGCGTAGCGGCTTCGTCCAACTAAGTTTTTTAATAAAAAAGGCTTGTTCTCTTGGAATGCTTTTCTGCTGAACGTAAGAATCTGTTTAACTGTTTCAATGGCCCGAAACCCGAATTAAGGAATTAGGTTGGGGGGCAAGCAACTCTTCTGCCATGTCATGCGATACCTGCTGTATCGAGATATCAGTAAGCACAATTCTGTGTGCCAAGATATTATTAAAGTCGTTCGCTATCCCGTCAGCAACCTGAGTTCAGTGACATCTAGACAGAAGAAATCAATTTGCTCGACAACCATGCCCTGGCTGAGGAAGAACAAATTCATGTAACGCCTGAATTGATAAAGAAATTTGCTGTTCCCTTGCGGTGTGTCATCGACTATCTGTCATATCGTGAAAAAGAACATCTCAGGCGAGTCGAACAATACAGCCTAACACTCGATACCCAGATCCTTAAGTTTTTTCCAAAGAACCTTTCTGCTGATACCAAGTTTGTCGGCAGCTGCAATTTTTTTTCCGTCCGTCTCATCAAGAGTCTTAAGGATTCTCTGTCGTTCGTAACATTTAACCCCCTCATCCAAAGACAGGTCTTCGGTAATACAAGGAAGATCTTCGCCCCCCCCCTACATTCCGAAGGCAGGTGTGTCACATATATATGACTTCCGGTAGAGAGAAGAACTGCTCTCTCTATGGCATTCTTGAGTTCCCTCACATTCCCCGGATAGTCATAGGCCAGAAGCCTTTTATAGGCATCTGGAGAAATATCCAGCCCTTTTTTTCTGTACTTTGTGGAATAAATTTTAAGAAAATGCTCAGCAAGGGCGGTTATGTCTTCGCCCCGCTCACGTAACGGCGGCAAATGGATGGGGACAACATTGATCCTGTAAAACAGATCCTCTCTGAACGTCCGTTCGCTAATAGCTTTTTTCAGATCCTTGGCCGTGGCAAAAATTGTCCGTACATCTATCTTGATACTGGTATTGCTCCCTAATCTGGTGAGTTCATGTTCTTCAAGCACTCTGAGAAGCTTTGCCTGCAGAGTGATGGGCATCTCCCCAATCTCATCAAAAAAAATAGTTCCTCCATCCGCCACTTCGAATTTACCCTTTTTCGACTGGACAGCACCGGTGAAAGCACCTTTTTCGTAACCAAAGAGTTCAGATTCAAGAAGATCTTCAGGGATAGCAGCACAATTAATCTTGAGAAAAGTCTTGTCTTTACGAAGGCTCAATCTGTGGAGAGCGCTGGCCACTAGTTCCTTACCTGTACCACTTTCTCCCTGGATACGAACCGGGACATCGGTTGGGGCAACGGTGGCCAAGCGATCAAATACGGCCTTAATGGCCGAGCTTTCTCCAATAAACTCCTCAGACTGACTCTTTTCTCGGACGGTTTCACGGAGCTGATCATTTTCAAGCTGGAGTTGCCTGTATCTGAAATACCGGTCCACAACAATAAGAAGAGTGTCGTTACTAAAGGGTTTACTCAGGTAGTCGAAGGCTCCTTTTTTTATGGCAGACACTGCAGTATCTACCTCTGGAAAACCAGTAATGATGATAACACCCGTATCAGGACAAATTTTCATGGATTCAGTAAGTATCTCCATGCCGCTCATCCCTGGGAGCCTGAAGTCTGTAATAATTAGGTCAAAGTTATGTTGCTGTATAGCTTTTAGCCCCTCTATGCCATCTTCACAGGCAGTCACCTCGTAGCCGTGTCCGCTGAGAGAGTGACTGACTCCAAGCCGCATGGAGAGTTCGTCTTCTATGAGGAGAATATTTCGTTTCATGTGTTCTCAGGCTCGCTGAGGGGAAGACTTATGATGAATTTTGCACCCTGGCCTTCCTCTGATTCAGCGTGAATACGTCCCCCATGTTGTTCAATGATAGATTTACAAACTGCCAGACCAAGCCCTGTTCCCTTGCCGGGGTCCTTTGTGGTGAAAAAAGGGTCAAAAATCCTTGGCAGTACCTCGGGATCTATCCCGGGGCCAGTATCAGCTATGCTGAGAAAACAATCCTCTTCATCCCTCGTCAGATCCAGAGAAAGAGTTCCTCCCATGGCCATGGCATGGATCGCATTAATGATAATATTAAGGAACACCTGTTCAATCTTAGCCGGATCCACGGGAACCAACGGCATGTCTTCGCAGGATTCCCGATGCACTGTAATCTTCTGTTTGATAAGAAAAGTATCTACTAATTTAAAGCAATTATCAACAATTTCACAAATGGAAGAAGGTACGATATCAATTGGTGTTTTTCTTGAAAAATCAAGGAGTCCCTGAACCGTATTTTGTATTTTATGAAGCCCGGAGTTGATAACTTCTATATGGGTCTTCCGAGACTCCTCATCCATGGAATCTTTGGCGAAATTATTAAAGCATAGGATCACTCCGCCAAGGGGATTATTTATTTCATGAGCCACCCCGGCCGCGAGATTGCCGACGGTAGCCATTTTATCTGTCTGACAGATAAGATCCATGGTTTTCACTTTTTCTCTGTCTGCCTGCTGCAGCTTACTGATCATCCAGGAAAAACTGGCTTGCAACCTGCCGATCTCATCTTTGCGTTGCTCAGGAATAGAATACTGGATATCCAGATTCCCTTTTTCTGTTATCAGATCCATGGTATTGGCCAGATTGATCAAGGGAGTTGCAAAAGCCCTACCAGCAATGCCAATAACAACGAGGGCTCCTAAAATCATCAATGACACCATGGAAAGAATCTCATTTCGCAGGGTACGGACCCCTTCATTTACTTCCTCTAAGGAAAAACCAATCCGACATACCCCCCAATTCTTGGTACTTATCTTCAGGGGCGCCACCACATCAATCATATCGATTCCCTGAGAGTTTTTAAATTGCTGTATCGCTATTTCCATAGCCTGCAAAGACTCCGTCGTGACCGGATCAGTATATATTTTCCCATACTCCCTTATGTCGCTATGAGAAAGCACTTTACCGTGTGGATCAAGAACAACCAGGTAGAGAAGGCGTTTTTCTTTACGGATAATATCTGAGACATAATAGTCAAGATAATCGGTAAGGCCTACATTATCAACAAGGCCCAGTTCCTTATATACAAGAGCATTTGTAAAGATTACTCCTGATATTTCAGCAATTATCTTTGCCTGGTGAATTGTATCCTCGGTATAGAGTTTCTTTTCACGACTGATAATCAGATAACCAAAGATACCCGCAAAAAGAAAGATACAGAGCGAGGCGATAACAATAAACTTCCCCTGAACGCCTTGAAAAAATTTCATTTTTCACTCTCAATACTTATGCCCTGTTTTTGCAAATACCAAATCATTTGTCTGACAGGATCATACCTGGAATCATCAACTCTCATAAAACCATATCGTATATTCACATCCCACGTATCCATCATGGCTCTTTGTTTTGGATTTAGATAATCAAGATCGAGAAGGACTTCTTCAAGAGAGCGTATCAACGCTGAATCCAAGTCGGGTCGAATGACAAGTAAAAAACCCGGAAGGGGGTCGGTTTGGCCGATAATTTTAATCCCCTTCCCCCGGTACTTTCTGGCAACAGAATCAAGCACGACACCCGCATCATAATTTCCTCTAAGAATCTCTCTAGCCACCGAATCGTGATAACTGAGATTTTCATAGGTACTAAAATCCTGGAGACCGATCTTTTCATTGGCATACAGATGGTACAGGGGCGCTAGATTTCCTGACGTGGAGTGGTGCGAGGCAAAGGCAAAGCTCTTTCCCTTGAGGTTCCGAAGTTTACTTATCTCAGCGTTCCCCTCTCGTGCTATAAAGGTTCCTTGGTAAAACGGTTTTTGTTCAGAGTTCAGGGCAGCGAGAAAGGGCAGGCCACAGGAAGTACTCGCGGCCTCAATATAGGTTAGCCCGCCCAGAAGAGCAATATCAATACTCCCATCGCAAAGAAGCCTGATGATACTTGGATAATCCTGGGTGATTTTTAGTTCAAAATCATAGGGGGTTGATTTACTCAAAAAATCGACAAATGGCTGGTATTGTCTGTACATAACCAGTGGATGGTACAGTGTGATAACCCCGAGGCGAACAACTGGTGACATACGACCCTGATCCGAGGCAGCAGCTTCAAGGTCTGAAAAGAGAACAGGCTGAATAATGCAGGAAAACAAAACAATAATGGCACAATAGCGCAACATGGTGGCATTTTCTCCCTGAAAAGTGTGATGGTGGACTATATGAGTTATGGAAAACAATAATCATCCATCCTGCTTGTCCTTTCGGAGTCTGCGCTTACCTGCCCATTTTATGCACTGTGGCAACAGTTACATCCCCCTGCTTTACGCCCATTGCCACACCTTGAGAACAAACAAAAAACTTACACAGGTAAGCGAGGAACGAGACTCCGATAGTGGACAATTATTTTTCCCATCGCCCTGTGATTTTACAGATACCCAATCATTAAAACAGCTATACAGATAAAACAGGATATCACATTTTTTTGTTCCATGAAGAAAACATACGCATCTCATACTGAAAAAATTTATTAGCCATCTCCGCCAGTAAAGAAAAATAGGTTTTTGGCTTCCTCTTCTTGACATCAGCCAGAAATTGATGCATCCACTTTCCAGGATGGTCAATAAAAAATCGGCACTGTTCATCTTGAGAAAAGGATCCCGACTCAATGGCCTTTTCGATCAGACAGGCCATAAAGTCGAGTTCAAGAGCAATATGATCGGGCAGCAAATAGGAATGCTGAGGATCCACAGTAAAGCCATATTGTTCATACTGCTCGCCTACACGCCGAGCAGATTGTCCCATAATAGTATCTTCCAGATACACGGATTCGTAAGGGGAAATCCTGTTTGTATTGGGACTATTGATAAAGAGCGCAGTATGGTCACAGCAGAGCTCATTAAAATCCAGGGAAGAAGACATGTCAGCTAAAACTTCTGTCTCCTCTCTTACATCGAGGCACAGAACCTCTGACGCCTCTCCTAAAACTCCAGGGAGTTCGCGTGTAAAGGTAGTCCAGTCAATGTCACCTGGATAAAGATAGGCGAGGCTTAACATCTTGTAGATGGCATGCCTTGCCAGATGCAGCTGCTCTGTATCTCTGCCCTGCTCCTGACTAAAGGCAAGAATCCCAACAGAGCCAGCGTTACTTTCGGTCTCGGCTGTAACTTTCATTATCCCTTATACTCCCACTTATTGTTCATTCTGTTTGATTTTTTCATACCAGAGAGGATGATGAGACTTAACTTCTTCCTCATTAAGCTCACCGGTACCAAACATAGCCTTGAAACCGGCCCTGTTTAACGGATGAATACCAAAATACATATGCCCCAGAAGAGTCGGAAGTAAAAGGGCAAAACCGATATCGTGAAGATTCCTGGCAAGTGTCAGCGTTGCCACTGAAAACGACCCACGAAACCAAAGAACGAATCCCGAAAAGGCCAGCATGGCAATGCAGACAATAAACACATAGGCTGCAATCTTCTGACCTGCATTATATTTCCCCTGCCTGGCGTGTTTAAAATCAATATAACTGGTCTTCAGTCCTCCTATTCCGGCAGCCCCCGATTCAGGCCAGATATGCCATTGAGCAATCTGCAGCAACTGGGTGACAGCAAAAGGGAGACTGAAAAGCAGAAAAAGCATGGCCGCCACTCTGTGTATGATGCGGCAGACCTGAATACCAGCGGTCAGGGCATCACCATTCTGGCTACTGATAAAATCAACGGGCACACCGAAGCAATACGCAATCCAATGAAAATAGTGAGAAAGTATTGGTAAGCCTGTCAGGATAAAAAAGAACATCAGGATGATGATTGATTTATGATAAAACATCTGAAACGGGGTAAACGCTGTGATCTTTTTACTCATGGCTGTCCTCCTTCTCTTGTGCAGAGAGTACTTCTTTACGATTTGCCAGCCAGTAGAGAAAATGGGCACCGGCACCCAGAGCTACAGCTGCTGTTGCTCCAATTCCAATGGCCTTAGTTGTCTGGCGTATACCCATGCTGCTGACTATAGGTTTTTTGGGTAATCCATATTTCTCCATTTCTTCGGCTGCAACTATTGTCATCCAACCGGTCTTCCCAACATAGTCGTTTATCTTATCAGCACCGTAAACGATATACTCTTTGCCAAACTGTTCACTATAGCGTTTGGCTCGTTTTTTCGCCTCTGCAACCACCTCCTCTCTGGAACCACTTATCAGAGCATTGGCAATGCAGGAACTGACACAAGCTGGTTTAAGGTCCGACTCCACCCGGTCGTAACACATTATGCATTTGTATGAAGCGTTTGTCGCCTTATCATAAACGGGAACATCAAAGGGGCAGGCTTCCTGACAGGTGCGGCAGCCCACACAGAGGTCCTGATTGATAACCACTTGACCACCCGGTCTGCGTTCAATCGCTTGGGACGGGCAGTATGTGGCACAGGGAGAATTCTCGCAATGCATGCAGTGGTGCAGCTCGGTGATCCGATAACTTTCGGGATATTTCCCATATTCCCTCTGCACAGGCTGCAGGTAATTCAGTTGCGGCAATGACTTGTTCACGCCATTTTCCAGGGCTGTTGTCCCGTTTCTCTGCAACCGTAAACGATTCTCCACACTGCAGCTCACCACACAGGTGAAACAGCGCACACATGCCTGTGAATCATAACACATTGAATAGGTACTCATTATATCTTCCTCATTTTGATGACAAAATCATGCGCCGCATGTCCGCCGACCAGGGGAGCGTGGTGATAGGGTGCGGAGTGATTCGGATTAAAGCCTGTCTTGGGCGCATTGCTGTAGAACTTGTTCAGATTCTTAAAAGCGCCGGGACCTGTACCATAGTAACTAAACATGGCGTCGGGGTGGACTAGTTCACTTAAAACAACCCTGGCCGTCTGTTCCAATGTGTTGTCTGGATTTCGTATGGATACCAGATCGCCATCGGCAAGCCTGAGAGACTTCCCCTTGGCCTTATTAATAAAAACAGCATCCCAGGAAATGGATTCACCGACATTGGCAAGCAGCCTGTTGTCCTTGGTCTGCTGGCCGGTAAAGGAGTTGAGCGGCGCAAATCCTGTAATGGGAATAAACTCATCTTGAGCCAGTTTGTCTCTGGTGGTCATCCAATTAGCAGGTTGCCAGACTGGCAGCGGACTTGCCACCAAAGCGTTACTGTCTCCTTTTGCCTCAAGTTCTGCGTACTCACTGGCAAGGAAGGTACTGAATATCTCCAACTTATGGGTCGGTGTTTTGGCTTTTGTTTTTGGAATCGGTGCTTTACCGTTCCAGATTCCATGTTGTTTCAAGTAGTCAACGGTGATTTTTTTCTTCTCATCGGCAGAGATTCCTTTGAGTCCTGCAAGCTGGGTTTCCCAGAGCAATTCAATACCACCATCTTCATAGGGTTTGAAATGAGTTGCGTATTCTTCGGCAGTTAAAAGCCTACGTGCCAGTTCCAAACTGATCCAGTAAGGATCCTTAGCATCAAAAAGAGGGTCAATGGCCTTCATGTTGATGGTCACACCAGGTACTTCAGACTTATATTTGCTGTTAATGGCCTCGTCACGTTCAACAAAGGTGGCATCCGGCAGGATGACGTCGGCATAAAGTGTCGTCTCATTGAAAAAGGGGGATATACAGAGGGTGAATTCCAGCTTTTTCAAAGCCTCAACAATTTCGGTTCCTCCTGCTGATCCACCAAGCAGATTTGCACCATTAAAGACCATTGCCTTGATAGGGTAAGGCTTGTCAGTCAATAACGTCTCAACAGCCCTGTGACGATAGTAGTGGTCGTTGCCGAATCGGAAATTCGGATCATGCTTCATATAATATTTACTGATGGCTGCTGCTTTGGCCTTTGGCGGATGAATCAGTTTGCCGGTCTTGGGAGAATGGTTCCAGATGATTCCACCTTCCTGGCCAAATGCCCCGATAAGGGCGTTCATCATGCCGATAACCTGAATCCCTTTAAAGGAATTAAAATAGCGTTCACTGCGATAGGTCGGATCGATAAAGGCATGGGGCCTGTTCTGCTCCAGTTCCTGGGCAACCTTTCGAATCTCGCCCGCCGGGACATCACTCTTCTTTTCGGCCCATTCCGGTGTATAGTTTTTAAGTTCCTGGGCTATCCTGTCCAGGGCAGTTACGGCCTTAAAGGTCTTGTCTGTAAACGTAACCTCATAGGTGCCGTTTAAAGCAGGATTTTTAGCGTCACTGGCAAATCGTACCTCCCCAGCAGCCCTATCAAAGACAAGATAGTCAAGGATTTTGACTTTTTTCCCCTTCTCCTCTTTCTCGATTTCCCTGACTCCGGCAGGCTGCAGAGTCTTGGCATCTACCAGCATGGGGGCATTGGTATGTTTGATGAGATATTCTGGCTCGTATGATTTGTTTTTTATGAGTTCATGAAAGAGACCGAGCATAAAGGCGAGATCAGATCCAGGCTTTATTGGCAGCCAGTGAACATTGTCCTCACCTGCCTCAGAAGGTTTGCGCGGATCAACCACAGTCAACCTGAGTCCGTCTCGTTTCCCTTTACAAAAGTTCATGGCCCATGGATAGCAGACCAGGCCGCCAGCTGGATTGCGCCCGGCAAGCACTCCGTACTTGGCTTTGGCAAAATTAATACTGACCTTGCTCGGGCTGCAGCCAGGCAGCCCTTTGCTGAAAGGCCCGCAAACCACTCCAAGACCAACGGCTCGGGAATTGGCCCAGCAGGTATCTGCGTATCCGGGAAAGTTGGGCGTACCGTATACCTTGAAGACTTCATTATCCACCCCAGGTGCGCCGTGAAAACGAACGGCAACGGCCACCGCTTCGGGGGTTCCCTGGTCCCGATAGATTTTCAGCTTTGAGGCTACAAGATCCAGGGCTTCCGGCCAACTGGCCCTGCGGAACTTCCCTTCGCCTCTTTCACCTACCCGAATAAGTGGCGATTGAATACGGTTCGGATTATAAACCATACCTGCTACAGCCACAGATCGTCCACAGACCCCCGGCAAGACAGACTGAGGATTTGCTTCAATCCCTACGAGACGGCCATCCACCACCCTGGCAAGGCCCGGACACTTCTGGGCACACATCCGACAATTAACAGGTACATGCTTTTCCATGCCGTAGGATGGCAGCTTCTCTGCTTGAGCGGGCTTGACATTTAATCCTGTGGCAACCAACGGACCAGCAAGTGCTAAGCCACCAAGCTTCAGAAAATCTCTTCTGTTTGTTTTTTTCATACCTCTACTCTCCTAAAGAATCATCGTAAGATCACACAAAATCGTATCTATACTTGACTAGACACATGATAAATACTCCATAAAACCGAGACTACATGGCTGATTTGGAGCAATACAGTGATGTATATAGAGAAGAACAAGGCAATAAGCAGGCCATTACCTGCTCTTTATTGAATATTTTTTAAAAAGCTGAGATAGTATCAATATGTTAGTATGTTACAAACGAAATGGGTGCGGTTAGAAAAACCTTGAGAGGTTTGGTATGCTGAGGATGTTCCTTACTGGGAACATGAATGCTCCCGACAAGGAACATACATATTTGGGGGCTGCCTGGCAGCCGCGGGAGGGGAAAAGGACTTCTTCTTGCGAATAACACTTGAGGATAGATAAGGGAAATCCCAACTTTTATTCCCTCCAGCCTCAACTGGAATTTTCTCCACTAAGTGTCGAGTGAAGTTCCAGCGGATCAAGTTAGAAGTACTATAATTTAGAGTATCAGAAAGTGAGCAACTGAGTTCAACAGCGCTTCTTATTTGTTATCCTCCAAGCGTTTTATTGTTTCCTGCATTTTCTTTATTTCCCCCCTATGTTCCTTATCCAGTCCTGGATCTTTATCTGCAATTGTGAAATTATGTGCAGCCAGTTTTAAACGACCTTCATACAGGTTGTATTTTCCAAGAAAGAAAGCGGAATTACCTTTCTCACCCTTGGCAGCCTTGAGCTTGCCAAGTTCAAAATATACTTTGGAATAGGTGGGCATCTCCCCCTTTACTTCTTGTAGATATTTTTCTGCATTATCAAGGTCTTTATACTGCAGCCAGACTCGGGCCATCTGAAAAGCAGCCCACATATCATGACTATTACTCTCATAGGCCTTCTGGATGAGAGCCAATGCACTCTCTTTATTACCTGCCTCTAACTCGACTAGACCTAAATCCACTAAAAGGATAGATTGTTGAGGATAAAAATCAATAACCTCTTGAAGCAGTTTTTTGCTGGATTCATAATTGTTTTCCATTCTATCCAGCTGTGACAAACCATAACGAACCATAACCCTTTCACTTTTACTGAGTGACGACGATGCAAGAGAACTGAGAAGAAGATTTCTCAGATTTTTTCCGTCATTTACTAACGACAGAATCCGGTATTTCATGCGAAGAAAGGCAAAATCATCTGTTTCCGGGAAGGATTTCAGTTCCTTTTCTTCGAAGAAAATCAGTGACTGAACATAATCGAGACGTTCATCTGGATAGGGATGGGTCAGGAGGTACTGGGGAACAGCATTCCCCATTGTATACCGATTGATACGCCGCATTTCCTGAAGCATGGCTTCCTGGCCCACGGGATGGCGACCCATTTTTTTCATCCAGTCATAGGCCAGTCTGTCAGCCTCTTCTTCATGTTTGCGACTGAAATGGAGATTTGCAGCTTGCCCGGCCGCCAATGATCCAGTTAATAAGGCGTGACTAAGCGCACCGGCACCCAATGCAAGGCTTGCAACAGCGAGTAAGGTTGAAGCAACACCAACTTTCATTCCCTGATCCATTCCTTTTGCAATATGGCGGGAAACAACATGACCAATTTCATGAGCCAATACCGAAACAAGCTCATCTTCATGATTCATTTTTTCAATAAGACCAGAATAAAAAAATACTAAGCCAGATGGGGCTGCAAAAGCGTTAAACTGTGGGGAGGCAATAATGTTGAAATGGTAATTAAAGTATTGAATTCCAGCGACATCCACAACTTCACTACCCAACTCATTGATATATTGCGAGATATCAGGATCGTCAAGTAATGGGAAAGCAAGTCTTATCTGATACAGTAACTGCTCTCCAAGTTCTCTCTCCTCTCCGACCGTTAGAGCCATACTCCTGCTAATACAGTTTGCCTGTAAAAAGCTTACAATCAGAAAACTGATAAAGAATCGATACAAAAAAGATTTTTTTCTCATAATTCCACAAACTCCCTTTAAGCTGAATAGGTGTTTAGCAGACGTTTCATACCGTCCTCAGTACTGACACGCGGTCTGTAACCTAGGTCGTTTTTTGCCAGTTCTATCGAAAAATAATGCGATTTTGCAAGTTGCTCCGCTAAAAATCGTGTCATTACTGGCTCTTTATGGTTTGCAAAAAGATGATGCCATCCTTCAAGAAAAACTCCAGCACTGTAAGCCAGGCGAAAAGAAACCTGGGATCGTATCTCAGGAATATTCATTCTAAGAAACAGTTCGTCTATCCATTGCCAGAGGTTAACAGGGGTTCCCTGGTTAATGAAATAGGCCTTCCCAGATGCCGTTTGGCTTGACTCTAAATTATCGGCAGCCAATATATGAGCCTCAGCTACATTTTCAACATAACTGATATCAACAATATTGGTACATGTACCAACTTTTCTAAGTTGTTTTTTTCTGCCCCTGTCCAACAATCGTGGGATCAGATGAGGGTCACCAGGGCCCCAGACAAGATGAGGTCGTATGGCGCAGGTGTGAAAGTTTTCTTCTTTAGAACCACTTGCAAGTACATACTTTTCCGCAAGAATTTTACTTTTGGCGTAATTACAGAGTGGTTTTGTGGCATAGGGAAGCTTCTCATTACCATTTATAATATCATCACCGTTAAAAACAACGGAAGGGGTGGAGGTGTAGACCATCCGTCTAACATTGTTCGCCTTACAGGCCTGTATAACATTTTCGGTTCCAAGGACATTGATTCTATAATAATCCTGCCATTTCCCCCAAATTCCAGCCAATGCAGCTACATGAAAAACGGTATCAATACCTCGTACCTGTTTTTCCATAAAAGACTTGTCACAAATATCTCCAATAACACAGGTAACACCAAGTAACTCTATTGCAGGATAGGGATTGCGACCAATAACCAGAGGTTCCACATTTCGAGCGAGAAGTTGTTTAACAATATGACTCCCGACAAATCCACCTCCTCCGGTGACAAGGGCTCTTTTCATATCAGTCCCTTAAGTTCTTCTGCAGCCCAGATGCTGAGTTTTTCACGATATATTTTGGCATTATGACGAATATCTACGGGAAAGTCAGGGTGAACAAGATAGTATTGAATTGAGGTAGTTAATGGTTCATCCTTACCCATTTTTTTCACCTCTGCAATCAATTGATCTGTTGTTCTGGTGAATCCTTTTTCTGGTTCTACCACCATCACCGCAACAATTTGTTTTGCACTCCCCATAACTCCAACAAGTGCAGATCGAAAGACATCAGGATGATTATTGAAAATTGCCTCACAGGGAATAGTATAAAGAGTTTCAGTTATATTTTTCGATTCTAGCACCACACGATGAGCACGTCTACCGCAAAACCAGAGTCGTCCTTCTTCATCGAGGTAACCCACATCTCCCATACGGTGCCAGAATCTCTTCCCATCAGGAATCTTTGCCATGCTGTCTTCATTTTTATTGTTTTCATACCCACGCGTTACTACATCTCCGCTAACTATTATTTCACCAATAACACCAGGAAGCAAAAAATCTCGGTGCTGAAAAGTAGGGATGACTGTATCAGATATAGGAAGAATGGCTATTTCAATTCCTGGCAAAGGTCTGCCGACACAGGTCCCCTTTCCTGCTCTTGTATGTTGCCAGGTAGTTTCCGTTATTTCTCTTCCTTCAATGGAGACAATCGGTAAACTTTCTGTTGCACCATACGGGGTATGGATATTGGCATCAGGAGAAAGAACATCCTGCATTCGTGCAATAAGTTCCCCAGAAACAGGAGCACCAGCCATCAATACCTTGTCGAGAGTTTTTATTCTCCTATCCCCCTTGCTACAATACCTGGATATAACATTCCAGATTGCAGGGGAACCAAAGGAGTAAGTAACACCATATTTTTCGATGGACTCGACAAATCGTTGAGGATTGACCTTTGCCGGTTGGGTTGGATCCATATCAGGAATTACAGCCGTGGCACCAAGAGCTGTTGAAAAAAGGGCAAAAAGAGGAAAAGCAGGTTGATCAACCTGACCAGGGCCTATACCATAATAGTCGCGGATAAGGCGAAGCTGTGCCTCAAATATTGAATGTTCATAGCGAACGCCCTTAGGGGGGCCTGTCGAACCTGTAGTAAAAATAATTGCAGCGAGGTCATCCTCTGCAGCCTTATAACTGTGATACGCACCGTAGTCGCGATCAGCAGCTTGTGAGATGTCTTTTCCAAAGAGTCCCAACGAATTTCCAAGGCATAGAGAATATTTGACAGTTGCAAATGGTTTTCTGAACAGAATTCTAAAGAAATGGGCCTTGGGAATACCGATAAACGCAAGCGGTCTAACACCTTCAATACAGCGCAAAAGATTTTTATAGCCCATTCCTGGATCAATAAGAATCACAGGGGCGCCAATTTTAAAGAGCGCGAAGGTCAAACAGATAAAATCTGCAGATGGCTTTACCATCAGCATGACACGTGTGCCAGGTTTAATCCCTTTCTTTTCCAGCAGATGCGCATAGGAATCAGACCTTGTGGCAAGCTCTCTAAAGGACATTTCCCTGCCGCTTACAGCTTCGATCAAACCAGTCTGTTCACCAAGAAGTGCAGCGCTTTTGGTCAAGGTATGAGCAATATTATGGTTCACCCCTCACTCCCGAAAAATCGAAGAGCAAGAGGAGCAATTTGTTCAAATGCGTCTTCAAGAATATAATGGCCGCCCTCGGGATAATAATGAGTTTCTGCCTGTGGAAAGCGCTGGCACCATTCGTCATAAAAATGCCTGTTAAAACAAAAATCTTTTCCACCCCAGCATATAAGCAAGGGAAGTCCAGCTTTCTGGAATTTTTCCAATCCATTTTCAACATCAACCAATGTCTGGTAAGACGGGTGGTGAGGAGTAAGAGGAATATCCCTAACAAAAGCCGAAACTGCTACTCTGTTTTGCCATGAATCATATGGTGCCAGATACGCACTAGCTGTATTCTTCTCCAACTTTTTTGTGACAGCCATCCATACAGCAGGCCTGGCAAAACCATTGAAAGCACGAACAAGCACTTCACCAATAAGAGGCCAGCGACAAACGCTGATACGAAAAGGGATACGCCTGGATCGAAAAGCTGCTGTGTTCAGAACCATGGCTTTCTGTAGTGAAGCCGTTCTTTTTGCAGCAACACCCATCCCTATAGCTCCACCCCAATCGTGAACAACAAGAGAGAATAATTGTATATCAAGATGAGTGAGAAGTGCATCGAGATTATTGATATGATTTTGAAGGCAATAGTTATAGTCCTGAGGTTTGTCGGAGAGACCGCAACCAAGATGATCGATGACGATGACACGATGATTCTGTGCCAGAAGAGTTATCAGACGGCGGTAATAAAAGGACCAGGTAGGATTTCCATGTACCATGACAATAACGTCACCATGGCCTTCATCGACAAAGTGAATCCGGTACTTGCCTCTGGAAAAAAAATGCGATTGAAAGGGATAGTCAGGATACACGATATTCATTGTTTAAGTTAAATTATTAAGGTTGCTGAAACTTAGGCTTACACGCGAATTGTGTCAACTCTTTTCAAAACAAGGACTGGCTATTTACTTGCCCGGTGAACGATTTCCTGTATAATGGTTCGAATTTAGCCCACATTCACATTTACTCAATCCATGGTGTCTGGTTTACCCTATGCTTCTTGAAATCGACAAACTCAACCTCAGCTTCCACCTGGATACAGGCAAACAGCAGACCGAGAAGAAGCAGGTTCTCTTTGACATTTCCCTTTCCGTTGACTGTGGTGAGACCATAGCCCTTGTCGGCGAATCAGGTTCCGGTAAATCCGTAACGGCTCTCTCTATCCTCAGGCTCCTCGAAGACTCCTCACATGTCAGTTCCAGCGGTGCCATCCACTTTGAAGGAAAGGATATCTCCACTTTGAACAAAAAGGAACTGAGGGCTGTCCGTGGAAACAGGATAGCCATGATTTTCCAGGAACCGATGACTTCATTGAATCCCGTATACACCATAGGGAATCAACTAATGGAACCCCTGCTTCTCCATCAGAAACTCACCCAGAGAGATGCCCATCTTGAGGCAATTAAACTCCTGGAACGTACAGGTATTGATGAACCAGCGGCCCGAATGAAATCTTTTCCACACCAACTTTCCGGAGGACAACGACAACGGGTTATGATTGCCATGGCCCTGGCTTGCAGACCATCATTACTTATAGCCGACGAACCAACCACTGCTCTTGACGTTACGATTCAGGTACAAATCCTTGACCTTATAAAAGACCTCCAGGAAGAGTTTGGTATGGCTCTTCTGCTTATCACCCATGACCTGACCATGGTGAGAAGAATTGCCGACAACGTTCATATTATGAAAGATGGCCGGATTGTTGAACATGGGAGAACAGATCTTGTTTTTGATAATCCGAAACAACCCTACACCAGGCACCTGATGAATTCACTACCTGGTGGCCATCACAGCCCTAAAGATACGAACAGGGTATTGATAGAGTTGTCCAGACTGAACTGCACATTTCACCTCAAAAGTGGCTGGAAAGGGTTTTTTAACAAAAACAAAGAGAAAAATACTATACATGCAGTTGATCAGGTCAGTCTCAGCATCAAACGTGGCACAACCTGTGGGCTTGTTGGTGAATCAGGATCAGGAAAATCAACTCTTGCCATGGCCATTCTCCAGCTCACCAGAAGTTCTGGTCAGATACTGTTTAACGGAAAAAATATCCAGGGACTTTCGAACAGAGAAATGCGGCCATTGCGCAAAAATCTGCAGATAATTTTTCAGGATCCGTTTTCTTCTCTCTCACCGCGGCTGAATATTGGCCAGATCATTATGGAAGGAATGAAAGTTCACGGTATAGGGAGAACGTATTCAGAACAGAAAAAGAAGGTTGCGGAGATATTGGTAGAAGTGGGACTGAACGCTGAAATGATCCATCGCTATCCCCACGAATTTTCAGGCGGACAGAGACAGCGAATAGCAATAGCCCGTTCCATTGTGCTTCAGCCTGAATTTCTGGTGCTTGATGAGCCAACCTCAGCCCTTGACATGACAATCCAGAAACAGATTATTGACCTCCTTAAAAAACTTCAAGATCGCTATGGAATGACCTATCTTTTCATCTCCCATGATCTTCGGGTTGTCAGGGCTATGGCGGATCATGTCGCGGTTATGCAAAATGGACGAATTGTCGAATCAGGATTTGCCGGTAAAATCTTTGAAGCGCCTGAACATGAATACACAAAACGCCTCTTTAAGGCTGCTCTTGGCAACCACAAGTCGTTCACATCTTCTGTAGAAGAATAAGGAGCTGTTCAAGCTTTGGGAGCAGTTCAGTGGCAACCACCAGTGAACCATCACGACAATCAGCCTCCATTGCTGCTGAAACTTCTCGAATACCTTCAAAACCAAGGCTTGCGGCAGCCCCTTTTATGGAGTGGGCACTTGCTCTTCCCGTAACAGCATCCCCACTTGCAATTCCCTGCTTGAGCTTTGCCAGGTCTGAGGTGGATGATTCTTTAAATATCACAATTAATTCCTGTAAAAGTTCCTCATCATCCGCCGCCTGTTCCAGGGCAAATTCCTTATTCCATTTCAAATCTTTCATTTCAGACTCCTCTGCAGACACCCTGACCTGGTGAAAATATAAATTGTTTTTTTAGGATCGACTCACTGAAAATGCTATCATATTCAACTAATCATTTGCAAACGGTATAATGAGATGGTAAGTGCTGAGATAACTGTTCGTGACTAATTACACCCTCCCGTATGATTCTGCACTCCATGGTATCGTCTGTACAGTGGACGATTGTTGATCCCTGCCCTCCAGGCGTCGGTCCACCATCCAGAACACAGGACACCCTGTCCCCAAACACTGTATGCACATCCTCTGCCGTAGCAAGTGCCTCTTCTCCACTTATGTTGGCACTGGTGGTCGTCAGTGCTCCCCCCCAGGATTCTGCCAATTTCATAGCAACGGGATGTGAGGATACCCGAAGAGCCAGGGTATTCGTCCCACCGGTGAGAATCGATGGAATATGTTTTCTGGCAGAGAAAATAAGTGTTAGAGGACCAGGCCAGAAAGAATTCATCAGCCCCTTGTATCCATTAGGGACTAAAGACACAAGAGATAAGAGATGTGTCACATCTGGAATGATAAGGGAAATAGCCTTTTGTTCTTCCCTTTTTTTTAAGGCATAGAGATCAGTTATGGCCTGTTCGTTTTCAGGATCAACGGCCAGGCCATAAAAGGTTTCTGTCGGATAGGCTACAATGCCACCCTGCTTCAGACACTGCAAAGCGTATTCATAGTCATGCTCGGTAGGTTGCACGTAAAAAAACCTTTATTACAGGCCAATTCGTTTCGCTTTTTCCTCTACTTCCCTGGCCATGGTAATTTTATAGTTTGATACTCTCTTACTCAGCTCTTTGTCACCAAGAGCTAGGATCCTAGCTGCAAGCACCGCAGCGTTTTTGGCACCGGGTTTACCGATCCCCATTGTGGCAACAGGAATTCCCGGTGGCATTTGAACTGTTGCAAGAAGTGCATCCATACCTCTGAGGGGCGAGGCATCAAGGGGCACACCAATAACGGGTAGGTCAGTATGTGCTGCAAGGACTCCTGCCAGGTGAGCAGCCATTCCTGCCCCGGCTATAATGAGTTTCAAACCTCGACCCTGAGCTGTTGCAGCAAAGCTTGCAGCGCGTTCGGGCGTACGGTGAGCCGAGGCTACGGTCATTTCCCAGGGAATCCCAATGTAGGTTAAAAAGTCTGCTGCAGCCTGCATGACCGGAAGATCTGAGTCACTTCCCATTACGATGCCAACAAGAGGTTTTGCATCAATTTCCATTCTTTTCTTCAAAGCCTTCGCTCCAATGTCTGTGCGATAGAAAGAACCAGTCCATTCTATCATCTCCGTTGCCTTATAGGCAGCTGCTATCGCTTTTTCTAGATCCTTAGCAACCGCTGTTACCCCAAGAACACGTCCCCCTGCAGAAATGACCCGGCCGTTTCTAACATCGGTTCCTGCATGAAAAACAACAACACCAGTGACATCGGAAGCCTTTTTCAGACCTCGAATAACCTTACCTGATTCATAACTTCCGGGGTATCCGCCAGATGCCATAACCACACATACCGTGGGTCTTGGATCTATCTTCATTTCAACCTGATCAAGGCGACCATCAATAACAGCCTCGAAAATATCAACGACATCACTCTTTAATCGCATGAGCAATGGCTGCGCTTCAGGATCACCAAAACGACAGTTAAATTCGAGAACCTGTACATCATCACCGTCAATCATCAATCCGGCATAGAGCATTCCTTTATAGGGACGGCCTTCTGCTGCCATCCCCTGAATAGTCGGCAGCATAACCTTCTCCATAACGTAGTCAGCTATTTTCTCTGTGACTACGGGAGCCGGCGAATAGGCCCCCATCCCTCCGGTATTTGGCCCTTTATCCCCTTCATATGCAGCCTTGTGATCCTGTGAAGTCGGCAGAGGAAGAACAGTTTTCCCATCTGTAAAGGCAATAAATGATGCCTCCTCTCCCGTTAAACATTGTTCAACAATCAGTTTATTTCCAGCTTCTCCAAAGGCCTTATCGCGCATGATTAGATCTACCGCGGCCTTGGCCTCTTTCACAGTAGATGCAACAATTACACCTTTCCCGGCAGCAAGTCCATCGGCCTTAACGACGAGGGGAGCACCACATTTGTCGATATATTTTTTGGCTTTTTTGGAATCCTTAAAAACCTTGAATTGAGCAGTGGGGATATCATATTTTTTCAGAAATTCTTTTGTGAAAACTTTACTGCCCTCTAAGATTGCGGCATCCCGAGTTGGACCAAAAATGCGGAGTCCCTCTTTTTCAAAGGCATCGACCACACCTACGGTTAATGACATCTCAGGACCGATAACTGTTAAATCAATTTCCTGTTCTTTTGCGAAGGCTACCAGAGCATCAACGTCAGTAACGCTGATATCGACACATTCGGCCATTCTTTTTATTCCGGCATTTCCTGGGGCACAGAAAATTTTATTAACCCGTGTACTCTGGTGGATTTTCCATACCAGTGCATGCTCACGACCTCCCGATCCAACGACAAGAACCTTCATTTTCATACTCCCGATAAGTGTAAGTAGTAATCCCTAACAATTAGAGGAAAACCTATGTTTTTTTAGCTTATAAAAATAAAAACAGAATATAAGTAAATAGTTTCACTATATTAGCAAAGAGTGACAAACAGAAAAAAAATTACATACTTAAAAGACAAAAGATTGACAATTCTGACAAGACGAATACAATGAATGAACAACCATTCAGTATATCCATCTTTCAAACATTTTCAAACAAGAAACTTTGATTTTAATATAACACATTCAGGCCAATGAAAGCAGCAAATAAGCATTCTAAAATTATTCACGCCGCCACCAAAGTTTTCGCAAAAAAAGGATTCTTTAATGCAAGGATATCTGATATTGCTAAAGAAGCCAAGGTTGCCGATGGTACTATCTATCTCTACTTCAATAATAAATTTGACATCCTTATTTCAGTTTTTGAAGAAGAGATAGGAGCTTTGATTGAACAGGTTAAAAAACTTCTCGCTGCAGAAGACGATCCTCGAAAAATGCTCGAAATATTTGCCCAAAAACACCTGACGGTTATGAAAAAAAATAAAAATCTGGCGGAAGTTATCCAGATAGAGCTGAGACAGAGTGCTAAACTCATCAAAGACTATCGCAACAACAAATTCAGTGAGTATGTAAATATAATCTCTTCAATAATCAAACTTGGCCAGGAACAGAATATTTATCGCTCTTCCATTCGTCCAGGCATAGCTAAACGTGCCTTCTTTGGTGCACTCGATGAGATATCACGGATATGGACCGTTGGGGTCACAACAGAATACACCGTTGAAGAAACGACTCAACAGGTACTTGAGATTTTTCTCTGTGGAATCCTGGAACCCGAGGCAGCCCTACGGTAAACAGCAGAGACCATTCCCCTCTCCCCCCCATTTTCTAATTCTTCCACCAGTACATATCATTAATACCTTCTGATAGCCTACGCAACCCATCAACTGAAGGAAGAGGGACGGATAGAAATCACCTCAAATTCCCTGGTTCCTCCTGGTGTTACAGCAGTAACATCATCACCTACTTCTTTACCAAGGAGACTCTTCCCAAGTGGCGAAAAAACTGATATTGAGCCCTTCTTTACGTCAGCTTCCTCAGAGCCAAGCAACTGGTAGGTAACCTCCTCGTCAGTATCAAGATCAAGGAGTTCAACAACGGTACCAAACACTGCTCTCTCACAGGAAACTTTTGTACAATCGATCACCTCGGCACGACCAAGCTTATCCTTTAGATCCATGATCCGGCCTTCAATCATCCCCTGACGTTCCTTGGCAGCATGATATTCTGCATTTTCTTTGAGATCGCCGTGCTCTCGTGCAATCTCAATGGCCTTAACAACAACATGCCTCTCAACGCGTTCAAGATTGTTTAATTCTTCTTTTAATGCAATATATCCTGTTTTTGACATCGGAACGCGCATTACCATTTCTTTCTCCATATAAAAAAATAACTCCTGTAAAGTACATCTCTACAGGAGTACAAGACTAAAAACACAATTTTTACCAGCGATAAATCACAGAGCCGACAAAACCAATATTCTGAACATCTGCTCCTGATATGTATTCAACCCTGCCATTTAATAAAAAATGACGACTCATTTCAAGAAAAATCTGTGCTTTGACCTCATGATTATCATATCCGCCCATTTCATAGCCAAAGGAATATTCAATTGTGTAATAACTTGGTGCACCACGCCCAAGGATATCGTCCGCTAACTGATGTTCAAAAGATAGAGTAAATAGATGCTGCCAGTACTCCCTGGGACTCCAGTACGGGTGATCTAAAACCGAAAAACCTGAAGGGTAGTTATAATCCTTAGGCCTGTTCCCTTCACCATTATGGGAATACTCGTAACCATAACGAAACTGTAACAATGTCGGCTCAGAATGGATAATGTATGAACTCCACAGCTCGTAACGATTTTGATAGTTCCCATCCGAATATTCAGTAAAGAGATAATCAGCACCACCAAAAAGACGAGGCAGCAGATCAAGACGTACTCCTGCAACGTACCCTTTCTCATTAATACCTTTTTTCAAGGCCTCAACACTGTCTTCAACAATATTCTGTGATACTCCCAGATATCCACGAACACCATCCCCTATTCTACCATTCACCTGAAAATCATAGAGAAATGTGTTGCTGTAATAGTCATCTGGACTGGCAACGCCCAGGGCAACTTTGAAATCCAAGTCATAAATAGGACTCCATTTCAATATTGCCTCAAGGTGATCGTGCCAGAGGTCATCCTCCACATCTAAAGATTCGCTATAGCTTCGTTTTGCATTAAACAGGATTTCATGGTTAAAGGAAGGCATAAACCATGCTTGAATTCCACCACTTCTCTGCCTGATATCATAATGTTCTTCCCGTTCATCCTTTGCATCCATTGAAAAGAAAGGCGCTATCTGGGGGAGTCTTTTAAGACTGTTTCGTTGGCTGGCTTCATCCAGATCCGGATATCCAGGGCTTTCTTTTTTCAGTATTTCATATAAAGCAGCCTCCTTACCAAGAAAACCGAGGCGACTGTATACACCGGCCAGGTCAAAAAGATTTTCGGCCGATTGATTCTCTTCTATTATTTCCTGATACTCATTCATCGCCTGATAGTAGTTTCCATCAACCATTGCCTTTCTAACAGAAAGTTCGCGAATGACAATTTGCTGCCATCGATATGCCGGATAAAATTCTGTAGCTACCCTTACTTCAGGTTCTCGTATATATTTACGATAAAACTGTGGGCTCATAACGACTGTGAGACGATCAGGTTCGGCTGGATGGGTAAAAGTAATGATATTAAAAAATGTTTTTTCAGGAACAGGCAGAGTGAGTTCTATATTCATACTGGAAATCTTGTTGGAAAATTCCTGTTCGACTGGTGGGTTAACAAGGGATCCATAAAGAAGCAATGCGTCTTCAAATCTTTTATCTGCCCAGAATGAACGTGCCAGTAATAACTGCTGCCCCACAGGTAGAGAAGAAATTTCAGGAACCATCTTACGAACACTTAGACTGCTTTCGCCGCTCTTTACTGTTTTCCACACAGGAGCTAATTCTTCTATGAGATCCGTAAATTTGGCACTCTTAAACTGTAATTCCAGATAATTCTGTTTAAAACCATACTCATTTGGATACTCGCTGGAAAGCTGCTGAAACATGCTAAGAGCACCAAAATTATCACCAAGGGATTTCAACAGTCTCGCTTTAAGGACTCGAGCCCTAAGAGAGAGAGGATTGCTCACTAGATATTTTTCGCATACAAGCAAAGCAGTAGAAAAGGCTTTATAATTTTCCAAAGTGTATGCAGTATCAAGATAAACAGAGGCAGGCTGGTCTTCAATAGTTCTCAGGATTGATCCATGTTGCCCTTCATTCTGTTTTTCATCGATCAGCATGGAAAGTGTTAACAAATTCGGTTTATCATGAGTCGAATGAAGGAGTTTATCTATAATTTTCTGTGCCTTTCTGTATTCTCCATTCTGGAAATACAGTTCTGCAACTAAGGCTTTCAGTTCTGGACACAAGGCCTCCTGGTCACCACAGTCGGCCTTATGAGTATTCAGATAATCCTCTAACAACTCAATAGCAACTTCCGTCTGTCCTGACATCTGGAGAATCTGAATTTTCGTTAAAAAATCACGTTCCTCTCCTGATTTGTCATCTGATCGTGATTCCTTTGTATCCAGCACCAAGTACTCATACCACTTCCAGGCATTGTCCCAATCGCGATTAAGAAGGTTGGTCTTTATTAACCGTTGCAGTATTTTCGCTGAATCATCTTCAGATATTAAACGCAACCGCAATTGCTGTTCAGCTTCAAAGTACTGGCCCTCTGATTGAAGCACCGTAATCAGTGCATCAGCTACGACCTCTTTTTCACCACTGGAGAGTTCACACATCTCTCGAAAGTTACGATAAAAGTCGCTTGCCAAGGTGAACAAGTTGTTTGCAATTAAAGCCTCACCATATAAAAAACTCCCCTTCTTAAAAACAGAACCGTTAAGAGACTTTTCAGGAAGCATGGCATAAAAGGAATGTAACAGATCTATATGACCTGTTTTGCCGGCAAGCTGCAGCCCCTTAAACAAAACGGGATAATCATCAGGGGCCTCACCAAGGTATCTTTTGTAATAGTTAAGAGTTGAATATTCATCATTCCGCTTCTCTGCAATACTCGCACGCAGTATGAAATAGTCCTTCCCTCTTTGAAAATCAGCTTCCAAGCTATCAAGGGCCTCAATTGCCAATGAATATACGCCTTTATTGTAATAAAGACCGGCAAGCTTAAACAAGATCTCCTGGTCTCCGGGATTATGTTCATGAATAATCTCAAGGACTTCAAGGAGTTCACTTTTTTTATCTAAAGCCTCTAACTGTTCAGCCATGGAATAATAGACAGCAAGACGGTCGGGAATAACTTTGGCAAGATCACGCCAGAGGTTCCAGGCACCCTCATTTTCTACAATAACAAGGAGATCATTAGCAAGTATTGCCTGAATCCTCTTTATTTCAGAGATAACTTCAGTGTCCCCTGGATTTCTTTTTCGATATTCATCGTAATAAAAAAGGGCTTTATCTGGACGTCCCTCATGATAAAGAAATACCTTACCCGTCTGTAAAAAAAGTAATGGTGTCTCTTCACCATGAGCTATTCGAATAAGAAGATGAGTTAAGGCCTTATGCTCAAGATTATTTTCAATATAGTAGGTGGAGAGTTTTTTATGAAAAGGGAGATAGAAAGGATGGAATTTCAGATATCCACGCCAGCTGGATACAAGCATTTCGTCATTATTACTTGCCTCAAACAGGGGAATGCTTTCCAGGTAGTCGCGATCCGTGCCATCAAATTCTGTGAGTAACGTACTATAATAATTTAAAGCCTTCTCATTGTCCCCACGTTCTTTACTGAAACGAGCAAGCTGTCGAATTAAATGTTCATCGTGTGGAACCAGCAGATAGAGTTGCTCCATTAAAGGATATGCCATATCCATTCGATCAAGTTTCTGCAAAGCGTGGATTTGAGCATTAAGCGCTTCAAGAGCCCATGGACCATCTGGAGACATTGTATAAACCTGTCCCATATATTTAGCTGCCAGTTCATAGTGTTTCTGAACCAGCGCAATTCTTCCGCCATAAACCAAATACTCAGGTGAGGCGGAGTCAATTTCAAGAAGTTTATGAATAACCTGTCCGGCCTCTTTCCACTCTCCGAGTTCCATCAATAAAATCACATACTCACGAAGAGCCTCTTCAATAAAAGGTTTCTCAACAAATAGTTTACGGTACAGGGCAACCGATTCTACATTATCTCCGTTTGATGATGCAGCTCTGGCACGTTTCCAAAGCTGCATCCATGCAGGTTCTACGGTGTCACTCTGAACCACCAGGGAAGGACCGGGGGGGGATGCCAATGAACTTTCAGATTCATCAGCAACTACAGTGAAGGGAAGCGATACTAATAGTGAGAGACAAATACACAGGACAAAGTGTCGCCCGGGAAATTTTTTCCCTGTTTTATATGAATACAATATCACAGCACGCCTACTGTGCAATTACTTTCCATAATGTCAAGAAAACAGTATTAACCCTGGTAAAACGCGACAATCGTATCAACAATGTGTTTTTGCATTTCTTCAGTCAATTCAGGATAAATTGGAAGTGCAATGGTCGTTCTGGCTGCCTTTTCAGCATGAGGTAAACTCGGCCTTTCGATGATTCCCTCCAGACATTCCTGTTCATGTAGGCATAGTGGATAGTATATTTCACAGCCAATATCATGAGAACGAAGCCATTTCAAAAGAGCATCTCTGTTCTCAACACGGATAACATACTGATTATAAATGTGATAGTTATGTTCAGTGCCAGAGAGGTTTGTGTCCGCGACGTTTTTGTAAACAGCCACAGGTGTTGTAAGGTTTTTATCAGTGATCAGAGTTGTCTCGGAAAACATTCTGTCATAAACGGCGGCATTTGTTCTTCTGGCTTTATGCCATTTTTCAAGATGTTTTAGCTTAATCCGCAGAACCGTTGCCTGAATTGGATCAAGCCTGAAATTTCCCCCAATCATGGCATGATAATATTTGGGATTTGCTCCGTGGTTACGGAGCATTTTGAGGAGTTTGTCAAAAGAAGAATCATTACTGACAACCATTCCTCCATCGCCAATTCCCCCGAGATTTTTGCTTGGAAAGAAGGAAAAACACCCAGCAATCCCCATGGTACCACTGCGTATCCATTCACCGGCAGAATTCGGATATTCTGCGCCGATTGCCTGTGCTGCATCCTCAACTATTGGCACACCATATTGCTCTCCGAGTGCCATTATGGCCTCCATATCAGCACATTGGCCATAAAGATGCACCGGAATAATTGCCTTAATTGTTTTCTCAGTATCAGCTTCTAAAATCGCGGCCATGGCAACGGGATCAATATTAAAAGACTCCTCATTGATGTCAGCAAATACGGGTAATGCTCCACAACGTAAAATCACCCCCATGGTGGCAAAAAAAGAGTAGGAGGTAGTCAAAACTCGATCACCCGGACCAATACCAAGTGCCATAAGAGCAACAAGAAGAGCGTCGGTACCACTTGATACACCAGTGGCAGTAGATACGTTGCAGTATTGAGCTATTTCCTGTTCCAGACCGAGCACCTCGGGACCCTGAATATACGTCGTCGAATCGACAACATTTGTTACTGCAGTAATAATCTCATCACGTAACGGTAGCAGTTGGCTACCAAGATCTAATAATGGAATTTTCATACCTTTTGCACCATTCGTTTCCCATCGAAAAAATCTACAATATCTGGCATTTCAATTTCCAGATATTTCTTCATCTTCTTGAGCAAATTAACCTCTATTTGCCGGACACGTTCTCTCGAAATACCAAAGCGATCAGCTATCGTCTGAAGAGTCAGTGGCTCATCTGTTAGCAGTCTTTCTTCAAGAATCATCCTTTCCTTATCATTCAACTTTACCTTAAGAACCTTTAAGAGATCAGAAAGTTTCTCTTTCATCTGTTCACCGGCAACAACATCTTCGATTGCCGGTCCGTCCGATGGTATAAAACTTTTCTGTTCATCTTCAGAATCTGAACGTACTGGACTTTCGAGGGAAACATCCCAACTGTCCATTCGCTGACTCATCTCGATAACTTCACTCTCTTTAACCTTTAATCGTTCAGCGAGAAGTTTGACCTCAGGTTTAAAACCCTGAGCCTCTAGAAGCTTTTTTTCTTTGTTCAGAGAAAAGAACAATTTGCGCTGGGCCTGAGTAGTCCCAATTTTCACAAGACGCCAGTTATCCATGATAAACTTAAGGATATAGGCACGAATCCAATATGCTGCATAGTATGAAAACTTGACACCTCGGTAGGGATCAAACTTTTTGGTAGCCTGGACCAGGCCAACATTTCCTTCCTGTATCAGGTCCATAAAATTCTGCATCCAGTACTTTTGGAAATCCATTGCTACTTTTACCACAAGACGCAGATTAGCAGAGACCAGTCGATAAGCAGCATCCTGATTACCATCTTCCCGAAACTGAATCGCAAGCTCATCTGTCTCTTCCCTTGTAAGAAGCTCATACTGACTGATCTCCTGGAGATATCTATGAAGAGCCGGGTTGCTGACAGTTGGAAGATTAGTATCTTCGGGCATCGCTACCAGAGGATGCTCATGCGGTTTTACTTCCCTATTTTCTTCTGAATCCTTTTTTATATCGCTTTCGTTCTTTGAGGTCATATCCTCTATCTCGTACCACCTGCTGGCGGGTATACTGGATCACTTGATCTAAACAGATAAATTTCCGTCACGTAATCTCGTATTATTACTACTGATACAGGAAAAGGCAATCATTATATCCCTGCAGATAGAGTCATTTTGTTGATATTTCTTTTACTTTACAACATGTTACTGCATTTTTAAAATCCTGTCTAATCTGTATTACAATACCTTCACATCACTTAAAGTTAACAAATTCTATTTTATTGTTTCCTGTTTTGTGCTAGAAGGTATGATTTCTAATGATACCTGTCACATTCTTGATCATTTTCTTCCACATTCTGCAGACCTTATGAATAATATACGAAACTTTTCTATCATTGCCCATATCGATCATGGCAAGTCCACCCTTGCTGACCGAATGATCCAACTCTGCCAACAAGTCAGTGTTCGCGACTTTAAGGACCAGTTACTGGATAATATGGACATTGAACGAGAACGCGGCATTACCATTAAAAGTCAGACTATCTGCCTCCCATACATAGCAAAGGACGGGAAAGAGTATATACTCAATCTCGTTGACACACCAGGTCACGTCGACTTCAGTTACGAAGTGTCACGTGCACTCAGTTCCTGTGAAGGAGCTTTACTTCTTGTTGATGCTGCCCAGGGAGTGGAGGCCCAGACTCTTGCCAATCTCTATCTTGCCATGGAAAATGATCTTGAGATCATTCCTGTTATCAACAAAATTGATTTACCCTCAGCAGAACCTGAAAGAGTTGCTGCCCAGATCGAAGAAGACCTGGGCCTCGAAAAGGAACTCATCCAATACTGTTCCGCAAAAACAGGTATTGGCGTGGAAGGAATCTTCGAGGCTATTGTGGAACATATTCCAGCCCCCTCAGGAGATCCAGAGGCCCCGCTTCAAGCTTTAATTTTTGATGCCAACTATGACCCCTTCCGGGGTACCATTATTTCTATAAAAATTGTTAATGGAACGGTTAAAGCTGGTGACATTATACGATTCATGTCCAACAATTCCGAGTATCGGGTTGAAGAAGTTGGACTGTTCAGGTTCAAGAGAGAAGCCGTAAAAAACTTAAGTGCCGGCTCGGTTGGTTATATACTGGCTGGGGTCAAAAGAGTCAGCGACACACGCCCTGGTGACACGATCACATTAATAAAAAATCCCTGCCCGGAACCACTCAAAGGATTCAAGGAAGTACAACAGGTTGTATTTTCATCTATCTATCCGATAGCAACGGATGAATATGAGGATCTTGCAACGGCCCTGGAAAAATTACAGCTTAATGATGCCGCCCTTACTTTCCAAAAAGACACCTCCGTCGCTCTGGGCTTTGGATTTCGCTGTGGTTTCCTTGGGCTACTCCACCTTGAAGTTATTCAGGAACGGCTCGAACGTGAATTTGATATTTCACTGATACTGACGGTACCATCGGTCAAATATAATTTTTATTTAAAAAATGGAACACTGCTCGAAGTCGACAACCCCGCTTATTTCCCAGACCCGATGTCCATAGACAGGGTTGAAGAGCCATACATAAAGGCTACTATTCTTATCCCTGAAAAATACATGGGATCCTTGATGACTTTATGCATGGAACGCCGCGGGGAAAACACCAACTACCATTACCCAATGCCTGGAAGAATAGAATTCACCTGCGAACTCCCTCTGGCCGAAGTAATATATGATTTCTATGACAAGCTCAAATCTATCACTCAGGGTTACGGTTCGTTTGATTACGAACTCATCGACTACCGGAAAAGTAATCTGGTCAAATTGGATATCTTAGTGAATGGAGAGGTTGTCGATGCGCTCTCCCAACTTGCTCATCGTGACAATGCACGGGCGCGTGGGCTTCGAGCATGTGAACGCCTCAAAGAGGAAATTCCACGACAGATGTTCAAAATTGCAATCCAGGCAGCAATTGGTGGTACCATTGTCG